>NZ_BNBC01000007.1:218373-246897 GCF_014654675.1 Streptomyces spiralis | reverse complement strand
CGGAGCATCGGCGACCGACGACAACGCCGCGAGGTGCGGCACCAGGCGCCGCGAGCCCGGCATGATCGGCGAGACACCCCCTAGGAGGCGGACGCGCCGCTCCGCGCCTGTGTCGGCGAACCGGCGCCCGGCCGACGCCGGTCCACGGCGTCGACGACCCTGCACGCCACCACGGCCGTCACCAGGAAGGCCGCAGCCGCCGAGAGCGCCCTGATCTCATAGTACGGCCCGGGACTCAGCGACACGGCCGCGTATGCGGCCCCCGTGCCCAGGAGGCCGGCGCAGGTCAGTCTTCCGGCCGGCAAGAGAGCGAGTGTCCGGGGTCGGCCCGCCCGAAGGCAGGCGGCGTCCGTCGCATCCTCCGTCCCGGCCACCGTGTCCCGGCCGGCCCCCAGGCAGGCGGCCGCCGAGATGACGAGCGCAGCCCCCGCCGCCGGCCACGGTGTCCCGAACATCACGCCGTAGCGCACCGCGAGCGCCGGCACGAAGAAGAGCGCGAGCCAGCGAAACAGAAGGTGCCGTACGAACGACATCGCGAGGCCGGGAGCGGCCCCGTCGTCCCGCAGCCGGTGCGCGACCCCGCGCAGACCGGCCAGGAGACCGGCGGCCGCCAGTGCGACCGGCAGGCGGTCGTCCAGCCGCCCCAGGTTGTAGAGCAGGGCAGTGTCGTACACGACCAGGACCAGCACTCCCAGAGCGCCCAGCGAGCCGATGAACACCAGCAGCCCGGACACGGAGGCCGGGGTCCGGGTGGTCCCGGTGTCGCGCGCCGCCAGACGGGCGAGGAGAAGGGGCGTGAGGACGGCGGAGACGCCTCGTACGACGAGGTCGTCGACCGTATACGGATTGCGCAGGTCCCACTCCACGAGACAGAACACGACGGTGTACGACACGGAGGCCGGCGGCAGCAGGGCGGACCGGGCGATCGCCCGGTACAGCCCCGCGTCGAACCACCGCAGGACGGTCGCGAAGGCCAGGAGGACGAAGGGCAGCTCGAGAAAGGCCTGGACCCGCAGGACCGAGGGAGCGAGGAGCTCGGGCACGGGGAAGCCGTCGGCGAGCCACCGCAACACGGGGCTGTCGGAGTCGAGTTCGAACCATCCCGTCGGCAGATACCGCGCGACGAAGGACGGGTCGCCGCCGTGCACACGCAGCACGTACACGGTGAACAGCACCTGGTTGACATAGACCAGCCCGGTCACCACCGCCAGCGCGGCGAGCGGCGGCACCGAGCGGCCCGTACTGGGCCGGGTCGGCCCCCGCCGAACGGCCGCCGGTACACGCGGCGCGAGCACGAGAGCCAGAACGACGGACACGACCACCACGGCGTCGATGAACACGGCCACCACCGTAGGCCAGGCCGTCACGCCACGGCTCCGCACGCTCTGCGTGCTCTGCCGTGCAGCGTCGGCAGCTCTCTCAGTACGGCGCCGTCACCAAGTCGCCGAACGCCCCTCCGCCCACCGGCTGTTCAGACGGGCTCGAAGCACGGCTCGGGCACGGAATCGGCCACGGTATAGGGCCGGAATCCGGGGTCGGTGAGGATCCGGTACAGGAACTCCGTGACGGTCATCTCGTAGCGGTTCCAGTCCTCGGCGTCCTCCATCTTGGCGAGGAGCGGCCATGCGTCCACCGGGCCGTCCGTGACCTGCCAGTAGAACGAATCGGCCGCACGCGAGATGCCCCATGGAATCAGGCCCCCCGTGGAACCGGGCACATGGATCCGATAGGGCGCGAACGGGCCGTCCGAACTGTCGTCGTTCGACAGCAGTAGGCGCCACGTCCTCAGCAGATCCGCCACTCGGGTCTCGTCGGAGCAGAGCACCGACACCACCTGCGAAAACTCGCCGACGCCGAACGCCTGACACAGCTGCTTGTAGTCGCCGGGCAGTTCGGTGCCCAGTTCCCCTTCGATCCCGGCCCAAGGCTGCACGGCGTTCCGCGCGTCACGACCCGTGGCACGGAGGAGCAGGTCCACCCACACGACAAAACCTCGTCTGCTTGTTCACGGAGGCCGGGAGGATCAGGCGACCTCTCGCCTGACCCGCCCATGGAGTGTCAGCCAGAACCTCTGCAACGACTCCTCCGGGCCGCCCAGTTCGAAGCGGTTGCGGACCTTGCCGAGCGGGTTCCACACCCGGCCGTCCGGCATGCGTACGCCGACCGGCTGGCCGAAGCAGGCCCGCTGGCCGGTGTCGAGGTCGAGCCAGACCGCCCCTGCGCGGCGCACGAGCACCTCACCGACGTACGCGCCGAGCCCCAGCAGCGTCTCGCGCGCCCGTTCTCCGTCGGCGCCGCCCTTGCGCAGCCCGTCCACCAGGAAGTCGACCAGGCGCAGACTGGCCACCGAGTAGTCCAGCGGCAACCGGTTGCGTGCCGTGACCCGCGCCACGAAGGCCGCCGCGTACGCCCGCATCCCGCTCGCGTCGGGCACGCCCGCGTCCGGCACGCGCTCGTCCGCCCTGCCCATGAGAAACCGCCCCTTCGCTCGATCCTCGCGGGGGAACGCCGAGCAAGCCCCCACAGGGCCCAGCGGATCGGGCAGCCCTCACAACACGGGTCACAGGCATGTCACTTCTCACACCGGGATCTCACCCGAGCGGCACAACCTTTTCGCGACCCGTACGTCCGCCGTCACTTCACGCCGTTCGGCAGAGCCACGTTCCCGGTGAACACGCCCCGGTTCCCGGCCCGTACCTCCTGGCTCAGTGTGATGTCCCCGCCCTGGAACGGCACGAGGAACGTGAAGGCGTACCGGTGCGAGATGAGCCGATAGCCGTGCGCCGCGTCCAGGTCCCACGTCTCGTCGAAGCTCTTGAGCGTGATCTGGCCGTCGGTCGCGCTCACCCCCGCCTTGCGCAGCTGAGCGAGTGTGGGCTCCGCCTCCCGAACGGCCTTCTTCAGCGCGGGCCGGTCACGGGCGGCGGACAGCTGCCATCCGGAAGCGGTGACCCGGAGCCGCACGTCCTGGCCGCCCGCCCCCGCACGGCTCACCTTCGCGCTCTTGGTGTACGCCGCGAACGCGGCCAGTTCGGCCATCGGATCCTCGACGTCGTCGGCGATGTCGGGATCGGACAGCGGCCCCTTCTTCCACGCTTCGGCGCCCTGCTTGACGTAGCCCGTGCCGCCGACGACGTACACCCGCTCGGCCTTGCGCTCCCCCTTGCTGGTGGTGATCGTGCCGTTCTGCTCGAGCGCGTCGGGGCTGACGGTGCGGTGCACGGTCGCGGCGTACGTGGCACTGGACGGCGCCTGCCCCCGCATGACGACGGACTCACTGCCGCTCAGGGCGAACGTCCACCCCTTCTCCGCCCCCATGGCCTGCCGGGCCCGGGCGACGAACTGCGCGGCGGTCCGCGGCTTCGCCGCGGGCTCGGTCCGGGCGGGCGACGCGCTCTTCGGCTCGGGCCGCGCCTTCGCCGCCCCCGCGGAGGCGTGCCGTCCCGCCGGCTTCCGCGTGCCGTCACCCGCGGAACAACCGGACACGGTCACGGCGACCGCGACCGACAGGACCACGGCTGCGCGGCACCCACCGCGGCGAAGCCCACTGGAGCGAAGACGTATCCCGGACAGCACGAAGCAACCCTTCGACGGAGACGGGGGTTCAATGGCGGCCCGGTTATACAACAGCCTTCAGTGCAAGCACGAGCGCACAGACGAATAAGCACAAATCACCTCCCTTTCTCCCTCACCCTCGGGGGTGGATTTCCGGCATCCAGTGAGCGCAACGCGGCCCGGCCGCGGATGGAATGCCATGCGTTCGGCGCAAAGGTGCGGCCCATGCTGACAACTCATGTGCGATCGGCGCTGCGCCGATTCCAGGAGGTGCGCCGGCGGTCGAGGGCGGGCCGGGCCGGGATCGTGGCGGCCACCGGTCTGGCTCTCGTACTCGCCCTTCCCGGCATGGCGGCCGCGGCCCCGGGCGATCTGGACCCCGCCTTCAGCGGCGACGGCAAGGTGCTCACCGGCTTCGTCGGCGACGATCAGGCCGAAGACGTGGCGGTGCAGTCCGACGGCAAGACCGTCGCCGTCGGCTCCGCCGCCGACACCACCACGGTGGAGAGCGACTTCGCGGTGACCCGTCGCAACGCCGACGGCAGCCCGGACACCGGCTTCGGCGGCGGCGACGGCAAGGTGACCACCACCATCAACAACATGATCCCGCCCGGAGAGCTCCAGTGGAGCGAGGCCCATGCCGTGGCGCTGCAGCCCGACGGCAAGATCGTCGTGGCGGGCGGCAGTTGGCGGGGGTACGAGGACTGCTGCTGGTTCGTGGTGGCCCGGTACAACAGCGACGGCACGCTGGATCCGAGTTTCGGCGGCGGCGACGGCAGGGTGTTCACCGACTTCGGCCGGCCCGAAGAGGCCATGGACGTCGCCGTGGAGCCCGGTACCGGCAAGATCGTCGCCGCCGGCTATGTCGGAGGCGACGCCGCCGTGGCCCGCTACAACCCCGACGGCAGCCCGGACACGAGTTTCGGCGGCGGCGACGGCATGGTGACCACCAATCCGGCGGGGCCGTCCCTTCAGGAGGGCGGCGACGCGCGCGCCCTGGTCCTGCAGCCCGACGGAAAGATCGTCGTCGGCGGCGAGGTCGGGTCGACCCGCTTCGACTTCGCGCTCATCCGCTACAACCACGACGGCAGCCTCGACACCGGGTTCGGCAGCAACGGCATCCAGCGCACCGACTTCGGCGACTACGAGTCCGTGGAAGGGCTCGCGCTGCAGTCCGACGGCAAGATCATCGCGGCCGGCGGCAGCGGCGGCAGGTTCGCCCTGGCCCGCTACAACACCAACGGCACCCTGGACACCGGCTTCGACGGCGACGGCAAGGTGCTCACCCCCGGTGGCGGCGGAGCCAACGACGTGGTGGTGCAGGGCGACGGCCGGATCGTCATCGCCGGAGGCAACGGCCCCGGCGGCGACTTCGCCGTCCTGCGCTACAACCCCGACGGCAGCCTGGACAGCGGCTTCGGCACCGGGGGCGTCGCGACTGCGGACTTCGGCGGCAACGACGTGGCCCACGGCGTCGCCCTCCAGACCGACGGCAAGATCGTCGCCGCCGGTGTGGGCGGACCGGACACCGACTTCGCCCTGGCCCGCTTCCTCGGCGGGGGCAGCACGCCGCCGCCCCCGGCCGGCGTGGACCTCTCCGTGACGAAGAGCGGCCCCTCCACCGTCAGCATCGGCGACCGGGCCACCTACACCGTGCGGGTGACGAACACCAGCACCACGACCGCCGCCACCGGCGTCTCCCTGTCCGACACGCTCAGCGGCCCCGCCGCCTCGGTCGTCTCGGCGACCACCACCTCGGGCACCTGCACCACCACCGCCACCAGCGCGGCCTGCTCCCTGGGCACCCTCGCCCCCGGAGCCAGTGCCACGGTGACGGTCGCCGCCGAACCCCGGGCCGTCGGCACCCTCACCGACCGGGCCACGGTCACCGCTACGGAGACCGACCCGGTCACCGCCAACAACACCGCCACGGCGACCACCACGGTCAACAACGCCCGCGGCTGCACCCGCGTCGGCACCAGCGGCAACGACACCATCACCGGCACCAGCGGCAACGACGTGATCTGCGCCCTCGGCGGCGACGACACCGTCAACGCGGGCTACGGCAACGACACCGTCTACGGCGGCTACGGCAACGACCGCCTCGACGGCGGCTACGGCAATGACACCCTCAACGGGGGTCCCGGCAACGACAACCTGATCGGCTACTACGGCAGCGACAACCTCAACACCGTCGACAACGTCTTCGGCAACGACACCGCCAACGGCGGCCCCGACTTCGACACCTGCACGACCGACTCGGGTGACGTCCGGATCAGCTGCCCCTGACCCCCACCCCACCTGACGAGGCCGGCTTCCCGAGGCGGGAGGCCGGCCTCACCCTGCACCGGACCGCTGTGCGGCGAGAGCCGGTTGGCGCGGTCGCCTCAATGAGTGGCTGCGGCCTGCACTTTCGCCACAGGCCCTAACCGCCGTACGGCCGCCTCTCCTTGGCCTCCCTCAGTGCCTGTCCCCACCACACCAGCTGGTCCAGCATCGACTTCGCCGCCGCGTCCGCGGCGGTCGGGTCGTCGAGGCGGCCCTCGTCGTCGAAGGACGCGCGTGCGTTGTGGAAGGAGACCGTGTCGCGGACGGTGACCGCGTGGAGTTCGGCGAAGACCTGGCGGAGGTGTTCGACCGCGCGGAGGCCGCCGGCCAGGCCGCCGTAGGAGACGAGGGCGACGGGCTTGGCCTGCCACTCGGTGAAGTGCCAGTCGATGAGGTTCTTCAGTCCGGCGGGGAAGGAGTGGTTGTACTCGGGGGTCAGGACGACGAAGGCGTCCGCCGATGCCAGTTTCTCCGTGATGCCCGCCAGGGCCGTCGTCGCCTCCGGGCCGCGCGCCAGTGTCGTCGGCAGGGCTGCCGTCTCCGCCACGTCCACGACCTGCGGGAGCAGGTCGGCGCGGTCGCGGAGGTGGGCGAGGAGCCAGTCGGCGACCACGGGGCCGAAGCGGCCGTGGCGGTTGCTGCCGATGACGAGGGTGACCTTCAGGGGTTCCGTGGTTGTGTTCATGCGGCACAGACTGATACCTCAAGCTTTGTTGAGGTCAAGCCCGGGTTTTCGGTGACGCCGGTCCCCGAAAGCCCGGTGCGTCGTGATCACCCGTTCACCCCCGCGACCCGCACCCTTCGGGGTGTTTTCCGACGTGCCGTCAGCGAGGCCGCGCTGACCTGCCCAAACACCCCTCGCCATGCCTCTCTGGCGGGGCGCCTCGACACCCGTTCACCGCATTTCTGACGCGCCCTCAGGAAGCGGGCTCGCGTCTGTGCCACTTACCTCGGAAGGGCAGGGCGCGACGACAGCGGCGGCACTCGCCGGTGCCGTCGAGTCGTGCCGCCACCGCAGAGCCACAGGACCACAGAGCCGCAGAGCTGGGAGGAGGACCGATGCGACGTCACGCTCGTCTGTCGGCCGGGGCCGTGACCGGGGCCGCGCTCGCCGTCGCCGCCGTGAGCGGTCTCGCCGTGCCCGCCTACGGCGCCGAGGACGCCGTCGCGGCGGTGCGTCCCTCCGGCTCGGCCACCGGCACGCTCGAGGTGTACCCGTCCTCGGTGGTGCCGGGCGGTCACGTCAGCGTGAACACCAAGGCGTGCGGCACGAAGGCGTCCGCGGCGGGTGACGCGAGCGCGGTCGGCGCGGGCGCCTTCCCGCTGGCGCCCAGCGCGCACGAGGGCGATGCGATCGGCCAGTTCCGGGTGCCGGAGAGCGCGCAGCCCGGGACGTACGAGATCGTCGCGGACTGCGCCGCGGGCGGCCGGCGGGTCAAGGGCGATCTGATCGTCGCCCTGGGCTCGGCCCAGGGGCAGCTGCAGCCCCGGGGAAGTGTGAAGACGGGGGTCGGCGGCGCGCTGGGCGCCGACCCCGTACGGACCGCGGCCGGCGTGGCGGCTCTCGCCGTCGCCGCCGCGGGCGGTACCTGGCTCCTGCATCGCCGGGCGAGAGGCGACGGGATCTGACGGGCACCCTCCGCTGTCCGTCCGCCGGTACCGCACGTCCCTCCCCCTCCGGGCCCGACGCCCCTCGCGGCCCGGAGGGGGCACGGGGCACCAGATCCGAGCAGGGGTCCGAGAAGCGGGGGTCCATGAGGGGGGCGAGAGGTGTTCGTATGCGCAGGATAGGCAACTCCGCGATAGCGACCGTCACCGTCGTCGCCCTCTGCTCAGGCGTGTGGCTGCTGCGCAGCGCCGGCTCCGAGCAGCCACCGCCCCAGCCCGCCGCGGCCGAGGGCCGCCCCGACCCCGGCGAGGAACGGCTCTCGGCCCCCGCCCTGCCGCCGTCCCCGCCCACCCGCATCCGCATACCCTCGATACGGGTGAACGCCCCCCTGATGGGCCTGGGCCTGACCCCCTCCGGCAGCCTCGACGTCCCGCCCTCCCGGGAGAAGAACCTCGCCGGCTGGTACGAGGCCGGCACCACACCCGGTGAGAGCGGCACCGCGATCGTCGCCGGCCACGTCGACAACACGGAGGGGCCGGCGGTCTTCTACGACCTCGGCGCCCTGAGGAAGGGCAGCATCATCGAGGTGGACCGCCGGGACGGCGGCGTCGCCGTCTTCACCGTGGACGCGATCGAGGTGTACCAGGCCACGAACTTCCCCGACAAGAAGGTGTACGGCGCCGCCCGCCGCCCCGAGCTACGGGTGATCACCTGCGGCGGCGGCTACTCCCGGTCCACCGGCTACCAGGGCAACGTCGTCGTCTTCGCCCATCTGACCGGCAGCCGCTGAGACCGACCGGCCGTCTCCCCATCCACCTCGCCATCCGCCTCACGGCCCACCTCACACTGCTCCCCGCCGCCCCCGCGGACCCCTCACACACACCCTCCGCCGCCCCCACAGACCCCTCACACCCGCCCCCCGCGCCCGCTGAGGGCAGCGTTCCGTACGGGAAACAGGTGTGATGCGGCCGGGTAACGTCCGCGCCGCACGCTCGGGTGCATGACCTCGAATGCGCGTGTGGTGGTGATCGGCGCCGGCCTCGCGGGTGTGACCCTCGCCCGGCGGCTCGGTGAGCTCGGCACGCCCGCGCTGGTCGTCGGCGAGGAGGAGCATCCGCCGTACAACCGGGTGCTGCTCGCCGAGGTGCTGGCCGAGCGGTACGCACCGGAGGTGATCGCGCTCCCCGCGCCCGCCGGTCTCGTCCGCGCCCGGATCACCGGGATCGACCGCGCCGCACGCGAGGTGCGGTGCGCGGACGGCTCGGCGATCGGCTACGGCACGCTGGTGCTGGCCACCGGCTCCAACCCGGTGCTGCCGCCGCTGCGCGGCCTGTTCACGCCGGACCACGAGCTGCCCGAGGGCGTCCACGCCTTCCGCACCATGGACGACTGCCTGGGCCTGTCCAAGGCGGTACGTCCCGGGGTACGCGCGGTCGTCGTCGGCGGCGGGCTGCTCGGCGTCTCCGCCGCCCGCGCGCTCGCGGCCCGCGGCGCGCAGGTGGTCCTCGCCCAGCAGGCCGAGCGCCTCATGGAACGGCAGCTGGACCCGGGCGCCTCGCGGCTCGTGCGGCACCACCTGGAGGGCCTCGGCGTCGAGGTGCACACCGAGTGCCGGGTGCGGGACGTGCGCTGCGTGGGCGGGGCGGTCCGCTCGGTGGAGATGGCCGACGGGTACGCGCTGGACGCCGACCTCGTGGTGGTCGCCTGCGGGGTGCACCCGCGCACCGGCCTCGCCGAGCAGGCCGGCCTCGCCGTCCACAAGGGCGTCCTCGTCGACGACGAGCTGCGCACCTCCGACCCGCACATCCACGCCATCGGCGACTGCGCCCAGCACGCGGGCACCGTGTACGGCCTGGCCACGCCGGCCCTCGAACAGGCCGACGCGCTCGCCGCGCTGCTCGCGGGCGACCCGGACGCCCGCTACACCGGCACCCGTTCCCTGACCCGGCTGACCCTGGCCGGCCCGCACTCGCCCTTCGACCTCGCCGCGTTCGGCGAGACCGAGGCCCGCCCCGGCGACGACGTCGTACAGCTCGCCGACGCCACCCGCGGCACCTACCGCAAGGTCGTCGTCCGCGACGACCGCCTGGTCGGCGGGGTCCTCGTCGGCGAACTCGGCACCGTCGGCGCGCTCGCCCGCGCCTGGGAGGGAGCAGAGCCGCTCCCGACGGACGGCGGCCCCCTGCTCCACCTGCTCACCAACGACGGAGGCTCCTGATGTCCACGGACACCCGCACGGACACCCCCACGATCGTGCTCGTCGGCCACGGCATGGTCGGCCAGCGCTTCCTCGAAGCGCTGGCCGAGCGCGGCCTGACCGCCACGCACCGCGTGGTCGTGCTGTGCGAGGAGCCGCGCCCCGCGTACGACCGCGTGCAGCTCACCTCGTACTTCTCGGGCCGGACGCCCGAGGACCTCTCCCTGACCGACCTGGCGTTCGTCGAGGACCACGGCATCGAGCTGCACATCGGCGACCCGGCCGAGACCATCGACCGGGAGGCGCGGAAGGTGACCGCCCGCTCGGGTCTGGTCGTCGGCTACGACGTCCTGGTCCTGGCCACCGGCTCCTACCCGTTCGTGCCGCCGGTGCCGAACAAGGACGCCACCGGCTGTTTCGTCTACCGGACCATCGAGGACCTGCTCGCCATCGAGGAGTACGCGAAGGCGAGGGCGACCACCGGTGCCGTGGTCGGCGGCGGTCTGCTCGGCCTGGAGGCGGCCGGCGCGCTCAAGGGCCTCGGACTCGACGCCCACATCGTGGAGTTCGCGCCGCGCCTGATGCCGGTGCAGGTCGACGAGGGCGGCGGCGCGGCGCTGCTGCGCACCATCGAGGAGATGGGCCTGACGGTGCACACCGGTGTGGGCACCCAGGAGATCGTCACCGACGCCTCCGGCGCCGTCACCGGCATGAAGCTGTCCGACGGCTCCGAACTCGCCACCGACATGGTGGTGTTCTCCGCCGGAGTCCGCCCCCGCGACCAGCTTGCCCGCGACTGCGGACTGACCGTCGGGGAGCGCGGCGGCATCACGGTCGACGAGCAGTGCCGTACGGTCGCCGACCCGCGCGTGTTCGCGATCGGCGAGTGCGCGCTGGCCGCCGACGGCCGGGTGTACGGCCTGGTCGCGCCGGGTTACGAGCAGGCCGAGACGGCGGCGGCGACGATCGCCGAGGACGAGGCGGCGTTCGTGGGTGCCGACCTGTCCACCAAGCTGAAGCTGCTCGGCGTGGACGTGGCCTCCTTCGGCGACGCGCACGGCACCGCCGAGGACTGCCTGGACGTCGTCTACTCCGACTCCCGGGCGGGCCTGTACAAGAAGCTGGTCATCGGCCGGGACGGCACGCTGCTCGGCGGCATCCTGGTGGGTGACGCGGAGGCGTACGGCACGCTGCGCGCGCTCACCGGTTCGGTGCCCCCGATCGCCCCCGAGTCGCTGGTGCTGCCCGCCGGCGCGGGCGCCCCCGCGCAGCTCGGCCCGTCCGCGCTGCCGGACGACGCGGTGATCTGCTCCTGCCACAACGTCACCAAGGGCACGATCCGCGGCGCGGTCACCGAGCACCGGTGCGCCACCGTGCCGGAGGTGAAGAAGTGCACCAAGGCCGGCACCGGCTGCGGCTCCTGCGTCAAGGTGCTCACCCAGCTGGTCAACGAGGAGCTGGAGGCGAGCGGCGTCGAGGTCGACAAGGGCCTGTGCGGCTGCTTCGGGCAGACCCGCGAGGAGCTGTACGAGATCGTCCTCGCCCTGCGCCTCACCTCCTACCAGGAGCTGCTGGACCGCTACGGCCGTGAGGAGGCCCGGGGCGGCGACGGCTGCGAGACCTGCAAGCCGGCCGTGGCCTCGATCATCGCCTCGCTCGCGCCGGCCATCGGCGCCGACGGCTATGTCCTGCACGGCGAGCAGGCCGCCCTCCAGGACACCAACGACCACTTCCTGGCCAACCTCCAGAAGAACGGCTCGTACTCGGTGGTGCCCCGCATCCCCGGCGGCGAGATCGCCCCCGAGAAGCTGATCGTGATCGGAGAGATCGCCCGGGACTTCGGCCTCTACACGAAGATCACCGGCGGCCAGCGGATCGACATGTTCGGCGCCCGGGTGGAGCAACTTCCCTTGATCTGGGCCCGCCTGGTCGACGCCGGCTTCGAGTCGGGGCACGCCTACGGCAAGTCGCTGCGCACGGTGAAGTCCTGCGTCGGGCAGACCTGGTGCCGCTACGGCGTCCAGGACTCGGTGCGCATGGCGATCGACCTGGAGCTGCGCTACCGGGGCCTGAGGTCCCCGCACAAGCTGAAGTCGGCGGTCTCCGGGTGCGCCCGCGAGTGCGCGGAGGCCCAGTCGAAGGACTTCGGCGTGATCGCCACCGCCAACGGCTGGAACCTGTACGTCGGCGGCAACGGCGGCGCCACCCCGCGCCACGCGGACCTGCTGGCCCAGGACCTCTCGGACGCCGAACTGGTCCGGCTGATCGACCGGTTCCTGATGTTCTACATCCGCACCGCCGACCGTCTGGAGCGCACCAGCGTCTGGCTGGAGCGGATCCCCGGCGGCCTGGACCACGTGCGGGACGTAGTGGTGCACGACTCGCTCGGCATCTGCGACGAGCTGGAGGCCCTGATGGCCGCGCATGTGTCCCACTACCGCGACGAGTGGGCCGAGACCATCAACGACCCCGAGAAGCTGGCCCGGTTCGTGTCCTTCGTCAACGCCCCCGACACGCCCGATCCGGTCGTCGGCTTCGTCCCCGAACGCGACCAGATGAAGCCCGACCTGCCGCTGCTGTCCATCGGCATGCGGCCCGCCGGAAGCACCGAGACCGCCGAAACCCTGGAAGACGTCCTGGAAGGAAGCGCCCAGCGATGACCCTGGCACCCGAGACGACCGACCTGAAGGTGCAGCTGCGCCTGGACGACAGCTGGTTCACCGTCTGCGACCTGAGCACGCTGCTGCCGGGCCGCGGGGTGGCGGCCCTGCTGCCGGACGGCCGCCAGGTGGCCGTCTTCCGCGACCGGTCGGGTTCCCTGTACGCCATCGACAACCGCGACCCCTTCACCGGCGCCGCCGTCCTCTCCCGCGGCCTGACCGGCACCCACCGAGGCCGCCCGTTCGTGGCGTCACCGCTGCTCAAGCAGCGCTTCGACCTGGCCGGTGGCCGGTGCCTGGACGACGAGTCGGTACGGGTGACGGCGTACGAGATCCGGACGGCCTGAGACTTTCTTGACCGATCGTTCCGGAAAAGCCTAGGCTGCACGCATGGCCAGGACCAAGGAATTCGATCCCGACGCCGCACTGCAGTCGGCCCTGGAGCTGTTCTGGCGGCAGGGCTACGAGGCGACGTCGATGGCGGACCTGGTCGAGCACCTGGGCATCGGCAAGGCGAGCCTGTACGGCACGTTCGGCAGCAAGCACGAGCTGTACCTCAGGGCGCTGGACCGGTACGGACAGGCACAGAACCCTCAGCTCACACACGAGCTGTCCCGGCCCGGACCGGTGCTGCCGGCCGTGCGCGAGCTGGTCCGGCGGTTCGCCGCCGAGGCCACCGGCGAGGCGACCCGGGAGCAGGGCTGCCTGATCACCAACACCGCGGTGGAACTGGCCCCGCACGACCGGGACGCCACCCGCCGGGTGGAGAGCAGCTGGGACCACCTGGAGACCCTGCTGCACTCCGCCCTGGTGCGCGCCCGGGCCCAGGGCGAGCTGGCCGGGGACCGTGATCCGCTCGCCCTCGCACGCATGCTGCTGGTCCTGCTCCAGGGCGTGCGGGTGGTCGGCAAGGCGTCCGCCGCCCCGGCCCGGGTCCGGGACGCGACGGAAGCGGCCCTGGCACTGCTGGACTGAGCCGGACCGGGAACGCGCCTCCACGGAGGCGCGTTTTTCCGGCCCTCAAACTGAACCGATCGGTCAAGAAAAGAGGACATCACCATGTCGCACCGCTTCTCGGGCCGGACCGCTCTCGTCACCGGCGCCGGCTCCGGCATCGGCCGCGGAGTAGCCCTCGCGCTCTCCCGGGAGGGCGCCCAGGTCGTCGTCGCCGGCCGGCGCCGCGAGCCGCTCGACGAGACCGTGGCACTCATCGAGCGCGAGGGCGGCAAGGGGCTCGCCGTCACCGCCGACGTCTCCCGCGCCGAGGACCTGCGGGCCCTGGTGGCCGCCGCCGTGGACCGGTTCGGCTCCCTGGACGTGGCGGTGAACAACGCCGGCGTCCTGGAGGGCCGGGGGCGGGCCGTGGGCGACCTGGCCGAGGAGGACTGGCGCCGGATGCTGGACACCAACGTCACCGGTGTCTTCCTGGCCCTCCAGGCCGAGATCGCGCATATGCGCACGCAGCCCGGCGGGGGCGCCATCGTGAACATCGCCTCCCGGATCGGCGTCCACAGCCGGCTGCCCGGCACGGCCGGCTACGCCGTCAGCAAGGCGGCCGTGTCGGTCCTCACCCGCGCCGCCGCCCTGGACCACATCGCCGACGGTGTGCGGATCAACGCCGTCAGCCCCGGCCCCACCGCCACGGACATGTCCTTCAAGCACGGCGAGACGGAGGCCGGCCGGGCCGCGCGGATGCGCACCGAGGTGCCGCTCGGCCGGGTGTCCACCGTCGAGGAGGTGGCCGCGGCGGTGCTGTACCTGGCCTCGGACGACGCGGCCTCGGTGGTCGGCGCGGACCTGGTGATCGACGGCGGCTCCACGGCCTGACCCGCTCCGACCACGAAGGAAGGGGCGGCATCCCCGCACAGGATGCCGCCCCTTCTTCTCGTGGACCGGAGTCCTCGTCGCAATCGGTGTTGAGGGTCGGGGACCACGACGAGGACTCCGGGGTCTGCTACCGGTCTCTGCCGGTGGTCCGGACTACCGGTGGTCGCTGCCCTCCGACTGGGAGGCCGCGCGGCCGGCCTCCAGGCGGGCGACCGGGATGCGGAACGGGGAGCAGGAGACGTAGTCCAGGCCCACCTCGTGGAAGAAGTGGACGGACTCCGGGTCGCCGCCGTGCTCGCCGCAGACGCCGAGCTTGAGGTCGGGGCGGGTGGCGCGGCCGGCCTGGGCGGCGGCCTTGACCAGGGAGCCCACGCCGTCCTTGTCGATCGTCTCGAACGGGCTGACGCCGAAGATGCCCTTCTCCAGGTACGCCGTGAAGAAGCTCGCCTCCACGTCGTCGCGGCTGAAGCCCCACACCGTCTGGGTCAGGTCGTTGGTGCCGAAGGAGAAGAACTCCGCGGCCTCGGCGATCTGGCCGGCGGTGAGCGCGGCGCGCGGCAGCTCGATCATCGTGCCGATCGCCAGCTTCAGATGGGTGCCGGTGGCCTCCTGGACCTCGGCGATGACCTGGTCGGCCTCCTCGCGGACGATCTCCAGCTCCTGGACGGTGCCGACGAGCGGGATCATGATCTCGGCGCGCGGGTCGCCCTTGGCCGCCTTGCGCTCGGCGGCCGCCTCGGCGATGGCGCGGACCTGCATGGTGAACAGGCCGGGCACGACCAGGCCGAGGCGTACGCCGCGCAGGCCCAGCATCGGGTTCTGCTCGTGCAGCCGGTGCACGGCCTGGAGCAGGCGCAGCTCGTTCTCGTGCGGCTCCTGGCGGGACTCGGCGAGGGCCACGCGCACCGACAGCTCGGTGATGTCGGGCAGGAACTCGTGCAGCGGCGGGTCGAGCAGGCGGACGGTGACGGGCAGTCCGTCCATCGCCTCGAACAGCTCCACGAAGTCCTTCTTCTGCAGCGGCAGGAGCTGCTTGAGGGACTCCTCGCGCTCGTCCTCGGTGTCGGCCAGGATCAGCCGCTCGACCAGCTCGCGGCGGTCACCGAGGAACATGTGCTCGGTACGGCACAGGCCGATGCCCTGGGCGCCGAAGCGGCGGGCGCGCAGCGCGTCCTCGGCGTTGTCGGCGTTGGCGCGCACGCGCAGGCGGCGCTTGCGGTCGGCGAAGGCCATGATGCGGTGCACGGCCTCGACCAGCTCGTCGGCGTCGTCGGCGCCGGCGTGCATCCGGCCCTCGAAGTACTCCACGACCGGGGACGGCACCACCGGGACCTCGCCCAGGTAGACCTTGCCCGAGGAGCCGTCGATGGAGATGACGTCGCCCTCCTCGACGACGTGTCCGCCGGGGACCGTCATCCGGCGGCGCTTGGTGTCGACCTCCAGCTCCTCCGCGCCGCAGACACAGGTCTTGCCCATGCCGCGGGCGACGACGGCCGCGTGGGAGGTCTTGCCGCCGCGGGAGGTCAGGATGCCCTCGGCCGCGATCATGCCGTCGAGGTCGTCGGGGTTGGTCTCCCGGCGCACCAGGATGACCTTCTCGCCCGAGCGGGACCACTTGACCGCGGTGTAGGAGTCGAAGACCGCCTTGCCGACCGCGGCGCCCGGCGAGGCGGCGATGCCCCGCGCGACCTGCTCGATCTTCGCCCCGTCGTCGAACCGCGGGAACATCAGCTGCGCCAGCTGGGCGCCGGTGACGCGCTGGAGGGCCTCGGCCTCGTCGATCAGGCCCTGGTCCACCAGCTGGGTGGCGATCCGGAAGGCGGCACCGGCGGTGCGCTTGCCGACGCGGGTCTGCAGCATCCACAGCTGGCCGCGCTCGATGGTGAACTCGATGTCGCAGAGATCCTTGTAGTGGTTCTCCAGGGTCTCCATGATCTGCATGAGCTGGTCGTACGACTTCTTGTCGATGTTCTCCAGCTCGGCGAGCGGCACGGTGTTGCGGATGCCCGCGACGACGTCCTCGCCCTGCGCGTTCTGGAGGTAGTCGCCGTAGACGCCCTGGTGGCCGGAGGCGGGGTCGCGGGTGAAGGCGACGCCGGTGCCGGAGTCGGGGCCGAGGTTGCCGAAGACCATCGAGCAGACGTTGACGGCCGTGCCCAGGTCGTGCGGGATGCGCTCCTGGCGGCGGTAGAGCTTGGCGCGGTCGCCGTTCCAGGAGTCGAAGACCGCCTTGATGGCGAGGTCCATCTGCTCGCGCGGGTCCTGCGGGAAGTCCCGGCCGGCCTCGGTCTTGACGATCTTCTTGAACTTGGTGACCAGCTTCTTCAGGTCGGCCGCGTCCAGCTCGGTGTCGACGGTGACCTTCTTGTTCTCCTTGGCGGCCTCGAGGGCCTCCTCGAAGAGGTCGCCGTCGACGCCGAGGACGGTCTTGCCGAACATCTGGATGAGCCGGCGGTAGGAGTCCCACGCGAAGCGCTCGTCGCCCGCCTGCTTGGCCAGGCCCTGCACGGACTTGTCCGACAGGCCGATGTTCAGGACGGTGTCCATCATGCCGGGCATGGAGAACTTCGCCCCGGAGCGGACCGACACGAGGAGGGGGTTGTCGGCCTGCCCGAGCTTCTTGCCCATCCGCCCTTCGAGGGCGTCGAGGTGCGCACTCACCTCGTCACGCAGCGCGGCCGGCTCCTCGCCGCTGTCCAGGTAGACCTTGCAGGCCTCGGTGGTGATGGTGAAGCCCGGAGGGACGGGGAGGCCCAGGTTGGTCATCTCGGCGAGGTTGGCGCCCTTGCCGCCGAGGAGGTCCTTGAGGTCCTTGTTGCCCTCGGTGAAGTCGTAGACGAACTTCACGCCCTCAACGCTCTCGCCGCGCTCGGCTACCTGGGGATCTTTGTTTTCCGACACGGGTCTCGACTCCTCGAGGACGCGGTGGCTGCCCTGACGGCGAGGAACATACCCAGATCGAAGGCACCTTGGTACGTCCACTTGCGCGTCATGCGCCCGTTACCACTCGTCCGCCAGCGGATCGAAAGTCAAGGCTTGGCAAGCGGTCAGGGCCGGATGTTTTCACTTCTTGAACGAATCAACTCCCGTAGAACGGGTTTTTCGCTCATGTGAGCGGCTCTCGGCACGTGTGATTTCGATCGATGAACGATCAAGGTGTGGCACTGAGTGCCATCTCTTGATGAGGTGCAGTCGCCCAAGATCCGCTCATCTGAGCGGATCCCTTATCAAGGGTGGCGAGAATCACGCTGCCACAGACGCCCGGATTTCACCATGCGGACGTGGTCCGAGGTCGTTTGCCGGGTGTTTGCCGAGTGCCGTGAACAGGGGACGCGGGCAGGCCGTACGGGACTGCGGCGGGTCGTCGTTCCCCAGCGTGGCCCGCCCCTCAGCGACGCGGCGTACGGGAAGGACCTCCGGGGTGCCTCAGCACACGAGCACAGGCCAGCCATCGGCTACGACCGAGGCCGCAGAGGTCGACACCGACACCACGCCCCCACCGGCACCGGAGGCGAAGGCACTGCGGACCACCGAGCAGAAGGTCCCCGCACCGCGCTCGACCAACCAGAATGCCTCCGCGCCGAAGCCGACCGGGGCGAAGCCCTCCGCCCCGGAGGCACCCACACCCGGATCGCCCGGACCAGAGGCGACCAAGCCGGTCGCCCCCGACCCGGAGGCAGACGGTCCGAAGACGCACGGCCCAGAGGCGGACAGGCCGGACGCGGACAGGCCGGACGCGGACAGGCCGGACGCGGACAGGCCGGACGCGGGCACGCCGGACGCGAGCACGCCGGACGCGAGCACACCGGAGGCCGACGAGCCTGACGTGGAGGAGTCCGAGGCCGAGAAGCCCGAGGCGGACGAGCCGGAGATCGACGGTCCAGGGCTGACCGAGCCGGAGATCACCCAGCCTGGCGCCGACGCTGCGCCCGTGGCCGGCAAGGCGGTCGTCGGCGTCTCCGTGCCCGGGGCCCGTGCGACGGAGGCGGACGACGAAGTCGCCCCGCGGCCCGGGGACACGCTCGGGGACGGGTCCTCGGAGACCGCTGCTTCGCCGGGCCGGCGACCCGGCGACTCCTCCCGCTCCTCTCACTCCCCCCTCCGGCTCCTTCGCGTGCTCCATCCCCGTACTGTCCGGCAGGCATGGCGGCGATGGCAGGGCGGGCATCCGGGTGCCGCGCGGGGGGTCTCCCTCGCCGTCACCGGGGTGGCCCTGGGCATCGTTCTCCTCGCGCTGCTGCTGCCGAACAAGCGGGAGCAGTTCCATCTCGCGGCGTTCACGCGGATCCCGGTGGAGGCGTTGCTCGGGGCGGCCGTGCTGATCGCGTTGCCGCGCCGGCCACGGACCGTCGTGGCCGCGCTCGGCGGGGTGGCGCTCGGTGTGCTGACCGTGCTGAACCTGACGGACATCGAGTTCAACCAGTACCTCGGCCGCAGCTTCAACGTGATCCTGGACTGGCAGCTGCTCGACGACGCGCAGTCGTACCTCGCGGACACCCTGGGCGGCACGGTCGCGCTGCTGGCCGCCGTCGCCGCCGTGCTCCTGGTCGTCGCCGTGCTCGCAGTGATGGCGCTGGCGGTGGTCAGGGTCGGGACCTTCCTCGGCCGGGACAAGTCACGCGCGACCCGTGGCCTGCTGCTGGTCAGCGCGCTGTGGATGACGTGCTCGGCCCTGAACCTCCAGATCTCCGGCATCCCGGTGGCGTCCGAGCACACGGTGACCATGCTCAAGTACCACGAGCAGGCGCTGCGTTCGACGATCCGGGACGAGCGCGCGTTCGCGAGGACGGCGAAGTCCGACGCGTTCGGGAACACACCGGGCAGCGAGCTCGTACCCGACCTGCGCGGCAAGGACATGATCTTCACGTTCATCGAGAGCTACGGCCGCAGCGCGATCGAGGACCCGATCATGGCGCCCGGTGTGGACAGGACCCTGGCCGCCTCCACCCGGGCCCTGGCCGGGGCCGGCTTCCACGCGAAGAGCGGATGGCTGACGTCGGCGACGTACGGCGGCGGCAGCTGGCTCGGCCACTCCACGTTCATGTCGGGTCTGTGGGTCGACAACCAGAACCGCTACCGCACGGTGACCTCCGGCGACCACCTGACCCTCACCGAGGCGTTCAGGAAGACGGGTGCCTGGGACACGGTCGGCATCATGCCGGGCGTGCAGAAGGGCTGGCCGGAGGCCGAGTGGTACGGCCTGGACAAGGTCTACAACGCCTTCCAGCTGGGCTACCAGGGCCCGAAGTTCAGCTGGTCGACCATGCCCGACCAGTACGCGCTCGAGGCCTTCCAGCGCCTGGCGCACGGCAGGAAGCACGACAAGCCGCTGACGTCGTTCGTCATCCTGACCTCCAGCCACCAGCCGTGGGCGCCGATCCCGAAGATGGTCCCCTGGGACCGGCTCGGCGACGGTTCCCTCTTCAAGGGCATCGAGGCGGCCGGCACCAAGCCGCAGGACATCATCACCGACCCCACCCGCTCCCGCGAGGAGTACGGCAAGTCGATCCAGTACTCGGTGACGGCCCTGACCCAGTGGCTCCAGCGCTACGGCACCGACGACACCGTGCTGGTCCTCCTCGGCGACCACCAGCCCATCGCCCGGGTCAGCGGCGACCACGCCAGCCGGGACGTGCCGGTCTCCGTCGTCGCCAAGGACCCCAAGGTCCTCGACAAGATCGCCGACTGGGGCTGGACCGACGGCCTGCGCCCCGCCCACAACGCCCCCGTCTGGAAGATGAGCGCGTTCCGCGACCGCTTCCTGACGGCGTACGGCTCCACCCCGCACCCCAGCAGGAACTGATCAGCCGCCGGAGGTGTCCAGCTCCGCGTCCTCGCTCACGCCCGCGCAGTCGTACGGGTCCTTCAGCCAGCCGTCCGGCAGCACCACCCGGTTGTTGCCGGACGTACGGCCGCGGGGCCCGTCCGCGCCGGTCGGCCAGGGCTGGTCCAGGTCCAGCTCGTCCAGGCCGGCGCGCAGCTCCTGAAGGGAGGACGTGATCGCGAGCCGCTTGCGCATCTCGGAGCCGACCGCGAAGCCCTTCAGGTACCAGGCGACGTGCTTGCGGAAGTCGATGACACCCCGCGACTCGTCGCCGATCCACTCCCCGAGCAGGGTGGCGTGGCGGACCATGACGTCCGCGACCTCGCGCAGGGTGGGCCGCACATAGGCGTCCGTACGGCCCTCGAACGCCGCCACCAGGTCCGCGAACAGCCACGGCCGGCCCAGGCACCCGCGCCCGACCACGACCCCGTCGCACCCGGTCTCGCGCACCATGCGCAGCGCGTCCTCCGCCGACCAGATGTCGCCGTTGCCGAGGACCGGGATCTCGGGCACGTGCTCCTTCAGGCGGGCGATCGCGTCCCAGTCGGCGGTGCCGCCGTAGTGCTGGGCGGTGGTGCGGCCGTGCAGCGCGATGGCCGTCACGCCCTCCTCCACGGCGATCCGGCCGGCGTCGAGGTAGGTGAGGTGGTCGTCGTCGATGCCCTTGCGCATCTTCATCGTGACCGGCAGGTCCCCGGCGCCGCTGACGGCCTCCCGCAGGATCGCCCGCAGCAGGTTGCGCTTGTAGGGCAGGGCCGAGCCGCCGCCCTTGCGGGTCACCTTCGGCACCGGGCAGCCGAAGTTCAGGTCGATGTGGTCGGCGAGGTCCTCCTCCACGATCATGCGGACGGCCTTGCCGACGGTCGCGGGGTCGACGCCGTACAGCTGGATCGAGCGCGGCTTCTCGCTCGCGTCGAACCGGATGAGCTGCATGGTCTTCTCGTTGCGCTCGACCAGGGCCCGGGTCGTGATCATCTCGCTCACGAACAGGCCCTTGCCGCCGGAGAACTCCCTGCACAGGGTGCGGAAGGGGGCGTTGGTGATACCGGCCATGGGGGCCAGGACCACCGGCGGCCGGACGGGGTGCGGACCGATCTGCAGAGGGGACTCGGGCGTGGGCATTCCCCCATTGTCGCGTATCGGAGGAGATCATGTAGTAGTCATTAGTTAACCGCACTATCGAAATCGACTACGATGGACCGCATGCCCGAGCTCAGCCATCGCCGGCGTCTGCTGGTGCTCGCGATCTGCTGTATGAGCCTGCTGATCGTGAGCCTGGACAACACCGTTCTGAACGTCGCCCTGCCCTCGATGCAGCGCGACTTCCACGCCACCACCTCCGGCCTTCAGTGGACCATCGACGCCTACACGCTGGTGCTGGCGTCGCTGCTGATGCTCGCGGGCTCCACGGCCGACCGGATCGGCCGCAGACGCGTGTTCATGACGGGCCTCGTCGTCTTCGGCGTCGGCTCGCTGCTGTGCTCGCTCGCGCCCGACCTGGAACTGCTGGTCGTCTTCCGCATGGTGCAGGCCGTCGGCGGCTCGATGCTCAACCCGGTCGCCATGTCGATCATCACCAACACCTTCACAGACCCGCGCGAGCGCGCCCGCGCGATCGGTGTGTGGGGCGCCGTGGTCGGCATATCGATGGCGGCCGGACCGCTGGTCGGCGGCCTGCTGGTGGAGTCGGTCGGCTGGCGCTCGATCTTCTGGGTCAACCTGCCCGTCGCCCTCGCCGCCATCCTGCTCACCCTCCGCTTCGTCCCCGAGTCCCGCGCCCCGAAGGCCCGCCGCCCCGACCCGGTCGGCCAGGTGCTGGTCATCGCCCTGTTCGCCGCGCTGACGTACGCGATCATCGAGGCGCCGGACGCGAGCGCGGCCAGGGTCCTGCCCTTCGCCGCCGTGGCGCTCGCCGCCCTGCTGGGCCTGCTGTGGTACGAGCCGCGCCGCGCCGAACCCCTCATCGACCTGCGGTTCTTCCGCTCCGCCCCGTTCAGCGGGGCCACGGTGATCGCGGTCAGCGGCTTCGCGGCCCTGGGCGGCTTCCTCTTCCTGTCCACGCTCTACCTGCAGAACGTGCGCGGTCTGGACGCCCTGCACGCGGGCCTGTGGATGCTGCCGATGGCGGCGCCCACCTTCGTGTGCGCTCCGTTGTCCGGGCGGCTGGTCGGCAGCCGGGGTCCGCGTCTGCCCCTGCTGATCGCCGGGACCGCCATGACGGCGAGCGCGGTGCTGTTCGCGGCCTTCGAGGCGGAGACGTCCGACCTCACCCTCATGATCGGGTACCTGCTGTTCGGCATCGGCTTCGGCTTCGTCAACGCCCCCATCACCAACACGGCGGTCTCCGGTATGCCGCGCGCCCAGGCCGGCGTCGCCGCGGCCGTCGCCTCCACCAGCCGGCAGCTCGGGCAGACCCTCGGCGTCGCCGTGGTCGGTGCGCTGCTGGCCTCCGGGGTCGGCTCGTCCTCGTACAAGGACGCGTTCGTGTCGGCCGCCCGGCCCGGGTGGTGGGTGCTGGTGGCCTGCGGGCTCGCGGTGCTGGTGCTGGGCGCGCTCACCTCCGGCCGGTGGGCCCGGCGCACGGCCGAGCACACGGCGGACCGGCTCCAGGAGCAGGAGGTCCGCCAGGCGGCGGGCGTCGGCGCCTGAGCCACTCCCCCGGGGCCCGCCCTGACGGCGGGCCCTACGCGTTGCGCTCCAGCGCGATCGCGTGCAGCTTCTCCAGCCGCTCGCGCGACTCCTCGTCCACCGGTACGTACGTCACCATGCGCGGCCCCACCTCGGGGCTGAGCCACAGGTCGGTGTGGTCGACGGTGAGGCGGCCGACGTGGGCGTTGCGGAACTCCTTGCGCTTGCTCGCCGGGGCGACCACCTCGTGCCGGTCCCAGTCCCGGCGGAAGTCGGGAGACTGGTCGCGCAGCCGCTTCAGCAGCGTCTTCCAGGTCGGGTCGGCCAGATGCCCGGCCATCGCGGCGCGGAACCGGGCGGCCATGTGCCGGGTGGCGTCCTCCAGGTGCACGATCGAGGAGCGCCACTCCTCGTTGGTGTACGCCAGGACCATGCAGTTGCGGTCCTCGGGCGCCACCGCGGCCAGGTCGCAGAAGAGCAGGCCGTAGCTGCGGTTGTAGGCGAGGATGTCGTACCGGCTGTTCTGGAGGCAGGCCGGGAAGGGCTCGATCTGCTCCAGCAGGGCCCGCAGGGCGGGCGTGAGCGACGGGCAGGTGGCCGACGGGGCCGGGTCCGTGGCGCCGGCCAGCTGGAACAGGTGCGCCCGCTCGCCCGGGTCGAGCAGCAGGGTGCGGGCCAGGGCGTCCAGGACCTGCACGGAGACCTGGATGTCGCGGGCCTGTTCGAGCCAGGTGTACCAGGTGACGCCGACCGCGGAGAGGTGCGCGACCTCCTCGCGGCGCAGGCCCGGCGTACGGCGCCGGGGTCCGCGGGGCAGACCGACCCGCTCGGGTGCGATGTGCTCGCGCCGGTGGCGCAGGAAGGCGGCCAGTTCATGCCGCCGGATCGCCGACGCGGCGGCCTGCCGGGAGCGCCCGGCCCGGGTCTCGTCCTGCGCTCCGGCCGCCGCTTCCCTGATCCGCGTCTCGTGCGCCATGGTGGTCATGCCTCCAGCCTGCCCTCGCGCGCACCCTGTTGCCAGGTAGTGCCGCTACCAGGATAAGAACACTCTGGTACCCGTCTGAGCCGGGGCGCACGCTCGGATCCGTGACCACCCGAACCCTTACTTCACGTACCGTCCGGCCCGTCGCGGCGACGCCACCCGCGCTGGGCGGGCTCGGACTCTTCACGGTGCTGCTGGCCGCGGCACTTCCGCTCATCGACTTCTTCATCGTCAACGTCGCCCTGCCCACCATCGGCAAGGACCTGCACGCGGGCGAGGCCGTTCTGGAACTCGTCGTCGCCGGGTACGGGGTGGCGTACGCCGTGCTGCTGGTGCTCGGTGGCCGGCTCGGCGACCTGTTCGGCCGGCGCCGTCTCTTCCTCGGCGGCATGGCGGCCTTCGGCCTGACCTCGCTGGCCTGCGGGCTCGCGCCCGGAGCCTGGTCGCTGGTCGCGGCGCGGGTCGCGCAGGGCGCGTCGGCCGCCGCGATGCTGCCGCAGGTGCTCGCCACCATCCAGGCGGCCACGTCGGGGCCGCGCCGGGCCAGGGCGATGGGCCTGTACGGGGCGACGGCGGGCCTGTCCATGGTGGCCGGGCAGATCCTCGGCGGCGTCCTGGTCGCCGCGGACGTGTGGGGCACCGGCTGGCGCTCGGTGTTCCTGGTGAACGTGCCCGTCGTGATCGCCGGCCTGGTGCTGGCCGTCCGGGCCGTCCCGGAGACCCGCTCGCAGCACCCGGAGCCGGTCGACGGCCCCGGCACGGTCCTGCTGGCGGTGTCCCTGCTGGCGCTGCTCGTGCCCCTCACCGAGGGCCGTGCGGCGGGCTGGCCGCTGTGGACGTGGCTGTCGCTGGCCGCGTTCCCGCTGGTGGCGGCTGCGTTCTACGCCGTGGAACGCCGGGCGGACCGGCAGGGCCGTACGCCGCTGGTGCCGCCGAGCCTGTTCCGGCTGGTGTCGCTGCGCCGCGGCCTGGCGCTGATCGTGCCGTTCTCGATCGGCTTCAGCGGCTTCATGTTCGTCATCGCGGTGGCGTTGCAGCGCGGCGCCGGGCTCGGCCCGGTCCCGGCGGGGCTGGCCCTCGCCCCCATGGCCGTCGTGTTCTTCTTCGTCTCGCTGGCCGGACCCCGGCTGGTCGCCCGGTACGGCACGCGCGTGGTGACGGCGGGCGCGGTGGTGCAGCTGGTGGGCGTGGGCCTGATGGCGCTGGCCGTCCGGCAGTCCTGGCCGCACCTCGGCGTCATGGAACTGCTGCCCGGGGCGGCGGTGGCCGGCGCCGGACAGGCGCTCCAGCTGCCCATCGTCTTCCGGATCATCCTCTCCGAGGTGCCGGCCGCCCGCGCCGGAGTGGGCAGCGGGGTCATGGTCACCGCCCAGCAGTCGTCGCTGGCGCTGGGCGTGGCCACGCTCGGCACGCTGTTCCTGTCCCTGGTCCCCGGCTCGGGCATGCGGGACGCCCTGGTGATCACGCTCCTCGTCCAGCTGACCGGCGTGGTCCTGACGGGCCTGCTCAGCCTGCGGCTGCCCCGCACGATCGGCTGACGCCGAAGGGCCGGAAGGCCGGCCGGGGTGACGGGCGACGTAAGAAGCGGGTGAGCGGAGTCACCGGCATGAGCTGCGGATTTGCCCGAAACAAGCCGTTTTCCGCACTGATTCCGACCCGCGCCGAGTCGCCGCGGAGGTGGCCCGGGGAAAGCCTGGAGGCGTGCGAAGAGCTCCCCCTGCGGGACGTCATATCCCGCAGAGGGGAAGTCCGTTGACCGAACGGGAGACCACCACCATGCCCGCCACCAACCGCCGTCGCTGCGTGCGTGCGCTGGCCGCCGGTGCCCTGTCCGCCGCGCTGGTGTCCGCCGGATCGGCCGCCGCGCTCGCCGCGGACAGCGCACCGCCGGTGCGGCCGAGCGTCACGCACAGCACGACACCGATGAAGCCGATGGCCACGGCCTCGATCACGGTCAAGGCCAACCACACGTCCGTCAAGGCCAGGGAGAGCGTCACGCTCGCCGGGCACGCCAAGGACGCGAAGACCGGCACGAAGCTGGTCCTGCAGCACATGCACAACGGCAAGTGGACCACGCTGCATGCCAACACCACCGTCAAGAAGGGCGGCGTCTTCAAGCTGACCGAGAAACTCCGCACCAAGGGCACCGAGCATCTGCGGGTGTCGACGTCGGACGGCAAGACGCACTCGCCGACGGTGACCGTCAAGGTGCACTGACGCACACGGGACGGCACGCACACAGGACACCACGGGACAGTGGCCAGGGGGGCACACCTAGGGCCGCAGTCCCCGGAGCAGCAGGTCCAGGACCGCGTCGAACTCGTCCTGGACGTCCGGCCGCTCCCACTCCCGCGCGTAGCACGGGTCGTGGAAGCGGCCGGTGGCGTGGAAGAGGGCGCCGGCCGTGGCGGCCGGGTCGGCGGAGGTGAAGGCGCCGGCGGCGACACCCGCCTCGACGATCCGGGTCAGCTGGGCCGTGAGGTCGTCGATGTGCTCGCCGACCGCCTCGACGTTCTCGTCGGCGAGCACCGAGTACGTGGCGAACAGCTCGGGGTCGTGGCCCGCCTTGCGGCGCTTGGCGTCGAACAGCCCCTGGAACCAGCCGCGCAGCCGTGCCTCGGGATCACGCCCCTCCTCGGCGGCTATGCCCGACAGGGCCTCGGAGGTCCGGTCGAGCCACCGCTTCGTCACCGCCTCGCGCAGCGCCGCCTTGGTGCGGAAGTGGCGGTAGACGCTGCCGTGACTGACGCCGAGCGCGCGGGCCACGTCCACCACGGTGGCCTTCGCCGGCCCGTGGCGGCGCAGCACCTCCTCGGTCGCCTCGAGGATGCGCTCGGCGGTCAGGGTCTCGGTGGTGGGTGACATGCCTTAGACCGTACCTGGACGCATGACCGGCGCCGTCGTCAGCGTTCGCTGTCGAGGTGGGCCATCTGGGACTCGGGGTAGCGCTCGCCCGCCGCCGCGTCCGCCGGCACGGCCTCCTCGATGGCGCTCAGGTCGGCCTCGTCCAGGGTGACGTCGAGTGCGCCCAGCGCCTCCGACAGCCGCTCGCGGGTGCGGGCGCCGACCAGCGGCACGATGTCCTCGCCCCGGGAGAGCACCCAGGCGATCGCGATCTGCGCGACGGTCACGCCCTTGCCCTCGGCGATCTTCCGCAGCGCCTCGACCAGGTTCAGGTTGTGCTGGAGGTTCTCGCCCTGGAAGCGGGGCGAGTGCGCCCGGAAGTCGGTCGCGGCGAGCTGCCTCTCGCGGCTGAAGTGCCCGGAGATCAGCCCGCGCGAGAGGACGCCGTACGCGGTGATGCCGATGCCGAGCTCGCGGGTGGTGGGCAGGATCCGGTCCTCGATGCCGCGCGAGATCAGCGAGTACTCGATCTGCAGGTCCGAGATCGGCGCGGTGGCGGCGGCCCGGCGGATGGTTTCGGCGCCGGCCTCGCTGAGGCCGATGTGCCGTACGTACCCCTTCTCGACCAGTTCGGCGATCGCGCCGACGGTCTCCTCGATCGGCACGTCGGGGTCGACCCGGGCGATCCGGTAGACGTCGATGTGGTCGACGCCGAGGCGCTGGAGCGAGTAGGCGGCGAAGTTCTTCACGGCGGCGGGACGGCCGTCGTAGCCGCTCCAGTTGCCGTCGGGGTCCCGCAGCGCACCGAACTTCACGCTGACCAGGGCCTGTTCGCGGCGGGCGGCGGGGGCGGTGCGCAGGGCCTCGCCGATCAGCATCTCGTTGTGGCCCATGGCGTAGAAGTCGCCGGTGTCGAGCAGGGTCACGCCCGCTTCGAGGGCCGCGTGGACGGTGGCGACGGACTCGGTGCGGTCCGCCTCGCCGTACAGCGCGGACATGCCCATGCAGCCGAGACCGAGGGCGGAGACCTGGGGACCGGTGGTGCCGAGGGATCGGTTGTTCATCGTCATGGCTCCACCATGCCATGACGAATAACAGATTTCAATATCTGTCATTCGCACATCTGTCACTCACCCCGAGCCGCCCGAGGGACGTTGAGCCGCACACTCACCGGGCAGTGAGCGCGAGCTTGGCGCCCAGCGCCACGAACGACCCCGCGAAGCTCCGCCGCAGCCACGTCATCACACGCGGCCGTGAGACGACGTGGCTGCGCACGGAGGCGGCGAGGATGCCGTACGCGGCGAACACCACGAAGGTCGCCAGCATGAACACCGCGCTCAGCCCCAGCATCCGCGGCAGGGCGTGCGGCTCGCCCGGGTCCACGAACTGCGGCAGGAAGGCGAAGAAGAAGATCGTCAGCTTCGGGTTGAGGATGTTGATGAGCACGCCGCGCACGATCACACGCCCCGCCGAACCGGGAGCGTCCTCCTCCGCGACGACGATCGACTCCTTGTCCCGCACCGTCGCCCACGCCATGTACAGGAGGTAGCCGACCCCGGCGTACTTGAGGATCTGGAAGGCCGCCGCACTGGCGTTCAGCAGCGCGGCCAGCCCGGTCGCACTGGCCAGGACATGCGGCACGATCCCCAGCGTGCAGGCGAAGGCGGCGACGACGCTCGCGCGGCGCCCCCGGGAGAGCCCGGCGGCGAGGGTGTAGACGACGCCGGTACCGGGCGTGGCGACGACGACCAGAGTGGTGAGAACGAAGGCGAGACTCATGGCACCACCCTGTCGGCACGGCGGCCGGGTACACAGGTCCAAAGCAGCGCGGCTATAGGGGACCAATACACGCGCCCCGGACCCGACTCCGGCCGGCCCCCCCTTGAAGCAACCGAGACGGGCGGGCGGGCAAAGCCCCGGGGGGCGCAGGGGGCAAGCCCCCGCCGGGGTCTGGGGCAGAGCCCCAGGACGGCCACTTCTGAAGCACCCGAGACGGGCGGGCGGGCAAAGCCCGGGGGCGCAGGGGGCGAAGCCCCCGCCGGGGTCTGGGGCAGAGCCCCAGGACGGCCA
>NZ_BNBC01000007.1:147255-218333 GCF_014654675.1 Streptomyces spiralis | reverse complement strand
CCGGGGGGGGGGGGGGGGGGGGGCAAAGCACCCACCCGCCCAGCCCAGCGCAGCGCCTAGCAGCCGACCAGCCGCCCAGCCAGGTACCCCTCGATCTGGTCCAGCGACACCCGCTCCTGCTTCATCGAGTCGCGCTCACGCACCGTCACCGCGTTGTCGTCCAGCGTGTCGAAGTCGACCGTCACGCAGTACGGCGTGCCGATCTCGTCCTGGCGGCGGTAGCGGCGGCCGATGGCGCCCGCGTCGTCGAACTCGATGTTCCAGTGCTGGCGCAGGGTCTGGGCCAGGCCCTTGGCCTTCGGGGACAGCTCCGGGTTCCGGGACAGCGGCAGCACCGCGACCTTCACCGGGGCCAGACGGTGGTCCAGGCGCAGCACCGTGCGCTTCTCCATCTTGCCCTTGGCGTTGGGCGCCTCGTCCTCGACGTAGGCGTCCAGCAGGAACGCCAGCATCGCGCGGCCGACACCGGCCGCGGGCTCGATGACGTACGGCGTCCAGCGCTCGCCGGCCTCCTGGTCGAAGTAGACGAGGTCCTGGCCGGAGGCCTTGGAGTGCGCGGTGAGGTCGTAGTCGGTGCGGTTGGCGACGCCCTCCAGCTCGCCCCACTCGTTGCCGCCGAACTGGAAGCGGTACTCGATGTCAGCGGTGCGCTTGGAGTAGTGGGAGAGCTTCTCCTTCGGGTGCTCGTACCACCGCATGTTCTCCTCGCGCAGGCCCAGGCCGGTGTACCAGTTCCAGCGCTGCTCCATCCAGTACTCCTGCCACTTCTCGTCCTCGCCCGGCTTGACGAAGAACTCCATCTCCATCTGCTCGAACTCGCGGGTGCGGAAGATGAAGTTGCCGGGCGTGATCTCGTTGCGGAAGGACTTGCCCATCTGCGCGATGCCGAACGGCGGCTTCTTGCGCGAAGCGGTCTGCACCTGGGCGAAGTTGGTGAAGATGCCCTGGGCGGTCTCGGGGCGCAGGTAGGCGACGGAGCCGGTGTCCTGGGTCGGGCCGAGGTGGGTGGAGAGCAGGCCCGAGAACTGCTTGGGCTCGGTGAACTGGCCCTTGTTGCCGCAGTTGGGGCAGTTGACGTCCGCGAGGCCGTTCTCCGGCACACGGCCGTGCTTGGCCTCGTACGCCTCCTCCAGGTGGTCCGCGCGGAACCGCTTGTGGCAGGCGGTGCACTCGGTCAGCGGGTCCGTGAAGGTGGCGACGTGACCGGAGGCGACCCAGACCTCGGGGGCCAGGATCACGGACGAGTCGATACCGACCACGTCCTCGCGCGACGTCACCATGTAGCGCCACCACTGGCGCTTGAGGTTCTCCTTGAGCTCGACACCCAGCGGCCCGTAGTCCCAGGCGGCGCGCTGGCCGCCGTAGATCTCACTGCAGGGGAATACGAAGCCACGGCGCTTGCTCAGGCTGACGATGGTGTCGATCTTGTCGGCGGCCACGGTGCTCTCTTCATTACGACGACGGGCGACGAAGCGAGGCGCTTCACAGCGAATGCTTCAGGGTACCGGCGGGGGCTCCCCCTCAATCAAATCGGTGCCGGGTAAGGGCGCTGTTCGGGTCCTTCACGGCCTCCCACCGGGGCTTGTTGACAACGGTTTCCATGTTAGTTGAAAATGACTGTCATGAACGTACGACGACGCCTCATATCGGGGACCGCGGTCGCGGCGGCCACCGCCCTCGGTCTCGGAGCCCTCTCCGCCTGCTCCTCCAGCTCCGCGGCGGGCAACACGGACAAGTACGACGTCGTCGCGTCGTTCTATCCGATGGCCTTCCTCGCCGAGCGGATCGGCGGCGACCACGTCCACGTCACCAGTCTCACCCAGCCCGGCCAGGAGCCGCACGACCTGGAGATCAGCGCCCGGCAGACCGCGCAGCTCCAGGAGTCCGACGCCGTGCTCTACCTCAAGGGCCTGCAGCCCTCCGTGGACGACGCCGTCGCCCAGTCGGAGATCAGGACGAAGATCGACGCCGCCTCACTGACCACTCTGGAGGAGCACGGCAACGAGGTCGGCGGCCACGCCGCCGCGCACGACACCCACGAGGGCGAGGAGACCGGCGGCAAGGACCCGCACGTCTGGCTCGACCCGGTGCGTTACGCCCAGCTCGCCGAGGGCGTCGGCAAGGCGTTCGAGAAGGGCGACCCGGACCACGCGGCCGACTACCGGAAGAACACCGCGGCCCTGGTCAAGCAGCTCGACGAGCTGAACACCCGGTTCGAGGACGGCCTCGCGCACACCAGGACCAAGGTCTTCATCACCACCCACGCCGCCTTCGGCTACCTCGCCGAGCGCTACGGCCTGACCGAGGAGGCCATCAACGGCCTCGACCCGGAGTCCGAGCCCAGCGCCGCCCGGGTCAAGGACCTGGAGACGATGGCCAAGGCCGACGGCGTCACCACCGTCTTCTACGAGACGCTCGTCAGCGGCAGGACCGCGAAGACCATCGCCACGGACGCGGGCCTGAAGACGGACGTCCTCGACCCGATCGAAGGCATCACGAAGAAGTCCCGGGGCACCGACTACTTCTCGGTCCAGGAGGCCAACCTCAAGGCCCTTCAGCAGGCCCTGGGTGCGAAGTGACCAGCCAAGTGACCGGCACGGAGGACGACGTCATGGGCGATGACACGAGCGATGTCACGAGCGGTGTCACGAGCGGTGTCAGGGCCGAGCCCGTCGTGGCGATGCGCCGGGTGACCGCCGAACTCGGCTCGCGCCCCGTCCTGCGGGGCATCGACCTCACCGTGCGCCGCGGCGAGGTCGTCGCCCTGCTCGGCGCGAACGGCTCCGGCAAGTCCACGGCCGTGCGCAGCGTCATCGGCCAGGTGCCGGTGAGCGCCGGCGAGATCGAGCTCTTCGGCACCCCCCGGCACCGCTTCCGCGACTGGGCGCGCGTCGGCTACGTACCGCAGCGCACCACGGCCGCCGGCGGAGTCCCCGCGACGGTCACCGAGATCGTGTCGTCCGGACGGCTCTCCCGTACCCGCTTCGGCGTCTTCCGCAGGGCCGACCGGGCGGCCGTGCACCGGGCCCTGGAGCTGGTCGGCATGGCGGACCGGGCCAAGGACTCGGTGAACGCCCTGTCCGGCGGCCAGCACCAGCGGGTGCTGATCGCCCGCGCGCTCGCCGCCGACCCCGAGCTGCTGATCATGGACGAGCCGATGGCGGGCGTGGACCTGGCCAGCCAGGAGGTGCTGGCCCGCACGCTTCAGGAGCAGGTCGCCCAGGGCGCGACGGTCCTGCTGGTGCTGCACGAACTCGGCCCGCTGGAGCCGCTGATCGACCGGGCGGTGGTCCTGCGCGACGGCTGCGTCCTGCACGACGGCCCGCCGCCGAAGGCGGTCGGCCAGCACGCCCTCCCCGGCCACGACCATGTACACCCGCACGACGCCACGGGCGCCGATCCGATCCGCACGGGACTGCTGAGCTGATGGACCTGTTGAACTACGCCTTCATGCAGCGGGCGCTGCTGGCCGCCGTCCTGGTCGGCATCACCGCGCCGGCCGTCGGCATCTACCTCGTCCAGCGCCGCCAGGCCCTGATGGGCGACGGCATCGGCCACGTCGCGATGACGGGCGTCGGCCTCGGCTTCCTGCTGTCCACGTCCCCGGTGTGGATGGCGACGCTGGTGTCCGTGCTGGGCGCCGTCCTGATGGAGCTGATCCGCTGGTACGGCCGCACCCGCGGCGACATCGCCCTCGCCATGCTCTTCTACGGCGGCATGGCGGGCGGCGTCATGTTCATCAACCTCGCCCCCGGCGGCTCCAACGCCAACCTCACGTCGTATCTCTTCGGCTCCCTCTCGACGGTCTCGCAGTCGGACGTCGTGGCGATCTGCCTGCTGGCCGCCTTCGTCGTGCTGGTCACCCTGGGGCTGCGCCGCCAGCTGTTCGCGGTCAGCCAGGACGAGGAGTTCGCCCGGGTGACGGGGCTGCCGGTGCGCGCCCTGAACCTGCTGACGGCGGTGACGGCGGCGGTGACGGTGACGGTCGCGATGCGGGTGGTCGGCCTGCTGCTGGTCTCGGCGCTGATGGTCGTCCCGGTCGCGGCGGCCCAGCAGCTCAGCCGCAGCTTCGCCGCGACGTTCGCGATCGCCGTCGCCATCGGGGTGAGCGTCACCATCGGCGGCACGGTCACGTCGTACTACCAGGACGTGCCGCCCGGTGCGACGATCGTGCTGCTGACCATCGCGGCCTTCATCGTGCTCACCGCGCTCGCCACACCGCTGGCCCGGCGCCGCGCCCGGGCACTGGCTGCGGCACGTCCCGTCGGGGACCCGGCGGAGTGCGCGATTCCGGCCAGCCGGGGGGCCGGGGACGAGGTCGGCGTCTGACCCCGCACTGCCCGGGCTGGCACAATGGCCCGGGCAGACGCACATGTGCGCGCCAGCAGAAGGAGGCAACCGGTGACGACCGCTGGACCGCCCGTGAAGGGCCGCGCGACCCGGCAGCGGGCAGCCGTGGCGGCGGCCCTGGACGAGGTCGACGAGTTCCGCAGCGCGCAGGAGCTCCACGACATGCTCAAGCACAAGGGCGACTCGGTCGGCCTGACCACGGTCTACCGCACCCTCCAGTCCCTCGCCGACGCCGGCGAGGTCGACGTCCTGCGCACCTCCGACGGCGAGTCCGTCTACCGCCGCTGCTCCACCGGCGAACACCACCACCACCTGGTCTGCCGCGTCTGCGGCAAGGCCGTCGAGGTCGAGGGCCCGGCGGTGGAGAAGTGGGCGGAGTCGATCGCCGCGGAACACGGCTACGTCAACGTCGCCCACACGGTGGAGATCTTCGGCACCTGCGCGGACTGCGCCGCCGAAAGCAGCTGACGTTTCCTAGACGCGGGTCAGATGGCGGTCCAGGATCGCCCGCAGCCGGTCGGCGTCCGCCGGATCGGCCAGCCCGCTCTTGGGCAGCAGGGTCAGACAGCGCGCATTGCGGTCACCGCTGAACAAGGCGAACACCTCAGGGGTCTCCCGGTACACCGGCCGGGCGCCCCAGCCGTGCAGGACCGTGGTGTGCTCCGCACGGATCGTCACGCCGGCGTCCGTCACCGTCGCACGGCACGGCCCGATCAGGTCGGCCATCCGGGCCAGACTGCGCGCCTGCAACTGGGGTATCAAAGGGAGCCCGACACCGAAGTAGCACATGAGGATCAACGCGAACGCGTCCACCCGCCCGGCGGCCAGTCCGGCCGCGGAGATCAGCGCAAACGCGACGAACCCCAGTCCCATCGCCCCCGTCATCAGCCCGGCCGACCTGCTGACCTTCCGGCGCGCCCGCACCGCGGACGCGAAGTCCCGCACCTCGTGCCGGTACGTCAGCTCAACCGTCTCCCGGACGGCCTCCCGCCCCATGTCCATGACCATGAGGCGGGATCGTACCGCCGGTGATCAGTCCTCCTCGGTGCGGCCCTCCATGGCCAGCAGCTCCTCGTTCGGGATCGCGCCGCCGAACCGCCGGTCGCGGGAGGCGAATTCGACGCACGCCCGCCACAGGTCCCGCCGGTCGAAGTCCGGCCACAGCACGTCCTGGAAGACCATCTCGGCGTACGCGCTCTGCCAGAGCAGGTAGTTGGAGGTGCGCTGCTCGCCGCTCGGCCGCAGGAAGAGGTCCACGTCCGGCATGTCCGGGTAGTACAGGTACCTCTGGATCGTCTTCTCGCTGACCTTGGACGGGTCGAGGCGTCCCGCCCGCACGTCCTCCGCCATCGCCTTCGCCGCGTCGGCGATCTCGGCGCGCCCACCGTAGTTCATGCAGAAGTACAGCGTGAGCAGGTCGTTGCCCTTGGTCTGCTCCTGCGCGACCTGCAACTCCTTCGCGACCGACTTCCACAGCCTGGGCATACGGCCCACCCACCGCACCCGCACGCCGAGGTCGTCGAGCTGGTCGCGGGTCTTGCGGATGAAGTCGCGGTTGAAGTTCATCAGGAAGCGGACCTCGTCCGGCGAGCGCTTCCAGTTCTCGGTGGAGAAGGCGTAGAGGGAGATGTTCCGGACGCCGATCTCGATCGAGCCCTGGAGGACGTCGAGCACCCGCTCGGCACCCACCTTGTGCCCTTCGGTCCGGGGCAGGCCCCGCTCCTTGGCCCACCGCCCGTTGCCGTCCATGACGATGGCCACGTGGTTCGGCACCAGCTCGCCGGGGAGCTTGGGCGCACGCGCACCGGACGGGTGCGGCTCCGGCGCCCTGTACTCGCGCCGCTGGCGCCCCAGGATCCCGCGTACGACCATGTTGCTTCTCTCCTCGACCGTGCCGTGCCGTGCTTGTTTCTCTGCTTACTTCTCTACGTACCGCAGGGAGCGCAGCCCGCGCTCCAGATGCCAGTGCAGATAGGCGGAAACCAGTCCGCTGCCCTCGCGGACGTGGCGCGCCTCGCACGCGTCCGCCGTCTCCCAGTCTCCCGTAAGCAGCGCGCCCAGCAGTACCAGGGTCTGCGGCGACGGTACGACGCTGCCGGGCACCCGGCAGTCGGCGCAGACCGAGCCGCCGGAGGCCACCGAGAAGAACCGGTTGGGTCCGGGCATCCCGCATCTGGCGCAGTCGCCGAAGCTGGGCGCGTAGCCGTTGACGGCGAGCGAGCGCAGCAGGAACGCGTCGAGCACCAGGTGCGGGGCGTGCTCCCCGCGGGCGAGGGTGCGCAGGGCGCCCACGAGCAGCAGGTACTGCTGCACGGCCGGCTCGCCCTCGTGGTCGGTGAACCGCTCGGCGGTCTCCAGCATGGCCGTGCCGGCGGTGTAGCGGGCGTAGTCGGTGACGATTCCGCCACCGTAGGGAGCGATCGTCTCGCTCTGCGTGCACAGCGGCAGCCCGCGCCCGATCAGTTCACTGCCCCGCGCGAAGAACTGCACGTCGACGTGCGAGAACGGCTCCAGCCGCGCCCCGAACTTCGACTTGGTGCGCCGCACCCCGCGGGCCACGGCCCGCACCCGCCCGTGCCCGCGCGTGAGCAGCGTGATGATCCGGTCCGCCTCGCCCAGCTTCTGGGTGCGCAGCACGATGCCGTCGTCGCGGAACAGACTCATGTCCCTCATTCTCGCCCATGCGCCGGGCGCCGGGGCCCACTCCTCGCCAGGTGCGGCTCACCGCTCGGCAGGGGTGAGCTCCGCGACGAAGACGGTGCGGCCGCCGCGCGCCTCCTGGGCGCGGATGAGCAGGCGGACCGGGACCCTGTGGCCGTCGTGGTGCAGTGCCTCGACCGGCACCGGGCGGCCGAGGATGCGGGACTCCCCGGTGAGCAGCAGGGAGGTGAAGCCCGCGAGATGGCGCTCTCGGTACTCGGGCGGGATCAGGACGGTGAGCCGCCGCCCGGTCAGGGCGTCCGCGTCCCAGCCGATCAGGTCGGCCGCGGCCCGGTTCACCGCGAGGATCCGGTTGCCGTCGTCGGCGGCCACGCACGGCACATCGGCGGCGTGCAGGTCGGTGGCGTCCCACGGAGCCAGTGCCGCGGGATCGGCCTCGGTCTCCTCGGCCACCTCGGTCCATGGCGTGGGGGACGCGCCGTCGAGCTGGGCGGCGACCTCGTCCAGCAGCCAGTCGGACACCCGCCGGATCTCCGGCAGGGCCGGCCGGGTCAGCAGCCGCCCGTCGGCGGCCGCCGCGTCGGCCTGCTCCAGTACCCGGCGCAGCAGAGGCACGGCGGGGCCGGCCTCCCGCGGCAGCGCCACCCGCACCGTGCCGACCGGCTCGGGCTCCGGCCCGAGCGCGGCCGCCACACCGGCGTCGAGCCCCTGCTGAGCACCCTGGGCGGCGCGCACGTCCGCCGGCGGCAGATGCGGCCGCTGCCCGGCGAGGCCGGCGAGCAGGCACTCGCGCAGCAGCGCCTCCTGGTGGCGCTGCGCCGCCCCGTACAGCACCACCGGCAGATCCGCCAGCAGCACCGGGACGGTCGGCCCGGTCGGCGGCCGGGCATCGCCCCAGTCCGCCACCGGCGGGGTCTCCGGCGCCTCGGGCCACAGCTCGAACCAGACCGTCTTGCCGCACTTGTCGCACTCCACGCCGAAACCTGCGGCGAGGTCCTCCACCAGCTGCAGCCCCCGGCCGGTGCACGCGTCCAGGCCCCGCTCGCGGGGCGCCGGCGCGAGGTGCGGCTCCTGGTCCCGCACCCGCACGTGCACCCGGCCCGCGCGGGCCCAGGCCCGCACCTCGACCTCGGTGTGTGCGTGCAGCACCGCGTTGGTCACCAGCTCACTCACCAGCAGCTCCGCCTCGTCCACCACGTCGGGCGGGGTGCCGGCCAGGGAACTCCGAACGAACTGCCGCGCTGCCGGAACGCTGTCCGGCCGCGGCGGCCACCGCCGTACCGGGGCAGTGGCCGGATTTGCACCAGTCATACGGCCCCAGTATGCTCCCCCGCCCCCCGAACCGGCCAAACCCCTGGCGAGGGGTGGTGCAGGGGGGCGGTCACGGCACCTCGCCGCGGCTGCGGGCGTTGGCGTGCGCCGTGGCGGCGCTGAGCCGCTCCGCCGGGGTCGCGGCCCGCACCCGCTCCGGCGGGCAGTCCCACTCCTTGCCACCGCCGAGGGGGCGCAGCTGTACGTACGGTCCTTCGTGCGCCATGACGACGCCGACCCTGCCCGTGCCGGTGTCCATCGCGTACGAACCGACCGGCGGCCGCACGGCGTTCACCGCAGCACCGCGGCGAGCCGGGCGGCGGTCTCCACCGAGCAGCGCCCCAGTTCGACGAGCGGGCACGGCGACTCGCGGGCGAGCCCGGCCGGATCGAGCCCCAGCGAGGGCAGCGCGATTCCCGCCTTTTCGAGTACGGCCCGCAATTCCGCGACGGTTTCCTCCGCCTCCTGAACACAGACCGCCGAGTGCACCGAGTGCCTTGCTGCCACTGTTCACTTCCCTTTCGCTTGTCCGACTTCACGTTTCGTAGCTCCAAGGTGACGTTCTGCCACTAAAGTCGGAAGGGTTTCGGGCCCTACAACGGCCGGGCAGGGCAAGGGGGTTGGTAATGGCCAACGGTTCACGTCAGGCGGTCTGGGAGTTCTTCGGCGCGGAGCTGAAGCGACGCCGGGAGAACGCCGATCTGACGCAGGTGGAACTGGGAGCGCGGGTTTTCGTCTCCGGCGGCTATATCGGCCAGTTCGAACAGGCGATCAGAAAGCCGCAGTTGGACGTGGCCCAGCGGATCGACGAGGTACTGCAAACCGACGGTATTTTCGAGCGGCTGTGCAGGAAGCTGATCGATGATCCTCGGTATGCGGAGTACTTCGCGAAAGCGGCGGAACTGGAGTCGCTGGCGACGGAGATCTACGAGTTCGCACCCGCGCTGGTTCCGGGACTGCTACAGACGAGGGCATACGCGTGGGCGGTCACCGTCGCGACGAACCCGTTCGCCGTGGACGAGTACATCGAGGAGAAGGTGTCCGGCCGCATGGACCGCGCCCGCATCCTCAAGGACGCCACTCGCCCGTTGTACTGGGTCGTCCTGCACGAGAACGTGCTACGGATCCCGGTCGGCGGACCGGAGGGCATGGCGGAACAACTGGACCACATCGCGCGGCTGACACGGGAGCGGACGGTGGTGGTGCAAGTGCTCCCGTACGCGGCAGGTCCGTACCCGATCATGACGGGGTCCTTGAAGCTCATGGAGTTCGATGACGCCCCGCCAACCGCCTATACAGAAGCGGTGTATTCGGGCAACCTGCTGGATAACCCGGCCGTGGTCAAGCGTGCCCACGCGGCATACGATCAGATCAGGGCCGCCGCACTGTCGCCACAGGCGTCCCTGCCCCTGATCGAGTCGGCGGCGGAGGACTTCAGACGATGCGCGAGTACGACCTGACTCACGCCCGCTGGCGGAAGAGCACTTACAGCGACGGCAACGGCGGCGACTGCGTCGAGGTCGCCGACGGAGTCCCCGGTGTCGTGCCCGTCCGGGACAGCAAGGTTCCGGACGGAGCCGTGCTGGTGGTGCGGGCCGGGGCCTGGGCCGCGTTCGTGGGCGCCGTCGGGGCGGCCCGCCTCTAGCGGGACACCGCCCCCAGCGGCGCGAAGTTCCGTACGTACCGCTTCTGCCACGGCGTCTCCACCGCGTGCCGGTCGTAGTGCCCACGGACGTACGCGACCGCGTCGTCCGGCGGTACGCCGTCCAGGACCGCCAGGCAGGCCAGGGCCGTGCCCGTGCGGCCACGGCCGCCCGCGCAGGCGAACTCGACGCGTTCGGCGGCGGACCGTTCCCAGGCCTCGACGAAGGCCGCGCGGGCCGCCGTACGGTCCGCGGGGAGCCGGAAATCGGGCCAGCGCAGCCAGTGGGACTCCCAGAGGACCTCGGGCGGCCGCTTGCCGAGGAGGTAGACGCCGTACGTCGGGCTCGGCGCCCCGGGGTCGAGGGGGCGGCGCAGGCCCCGGCCGCGTACCAGCCGTCCCGAGGGCAGCCGCAGTACGCCCGGCTGCCCCTCTTCCCACCGCACTTCCCCGCTCGTCATCCGGCCATTCGTACCCGGGCCCCGGGCGGCCCGCAACCGGATCACTCACATGCTGCCCGGAGACACCAGCCCCGACTCGTAGGCCACGATGACCAGTTGTGCCCGGTCCCGCGCGCCCAGCTTGCCCATGATCCGGCTGACATGGGTCTTCGCGGTGAGCGGGCTGACGCCGAGCGCCTCGCCGATCTCGGTGTTGGTCAGGCCCCGGGCGACCAGGGTCAGGACCTCGCGCTCGCGGTCGGAGAGGCAGTCGGGGCCGCCTGTGACGGGGGCGGCCGGGCTGCGCAGGAAGCGGGCGATCAGTCGGGCCGTGGGGCCCGGCGAGAGCAGGGCCTCGCCCGCGGCCACCGTGCGGATCGCGTCGAGGAGGTCGGCCGGGCGGGTGTCCTTGACCAGGAAGCCGGAGGCGCCGGCGCGCAGCGCCTCCACGATGTGCTCGTCGGTGTCGTAGGTGGTCAGGACGAGCACCTTCACACCGGCCAGGTCCTCGTCGGCGGCGATCAGCCGGGTGGCCTCGATCCCGTCGAGGTCGGGCATGCGGATGTCCATCACCACGAGGTCGGCGCGGGCGCTGCGGGCCAGCGCGACGGCCTCGCGCCCGGTGCCGGCCTGCCCGACGACCTCCATGTCCCCGGCCGACTCGACGAGCATGGCGAAGGCGGCCCTGACCAGGGTCTGGTCGTCCGCGAGCAGCACGCGGACGGCGCTCACCGGCCTCCCTCCAGGGGCAGTAGGGCCGTCACCTCGAAGCCCCCGCCGGACCGGGGACCCGCGTCCAGCGTTCCGCCCACGCTGCGGGCCCGCTCCCGCATGCCGACGAGCCCGAAGCCGGCGCCGGCGCCGGTCCCGGGCGCGGCCCCGGTGCCGTCGTCGGTGACCGACAGCCGCAGTGCGCCGTCCTCGGTGCGCAGGTCGACGCCGACGGCCGGTTCGGGACCGGCGTGCCGTACGGCGTTCGTGAGCGCCTCCTGCACGATGCGGTACGCGGCGGCGCCGACGGCGGGCGGGACGTCGTCGGCCCGCACGGACAGCTCCACCTTCGCCCCGGCCAGCCGGGCGGTCTGCGCCAGGTCGGCGACGCCGTGCAGCGCGGGGAGCGGGCCGCGCGCCTCGGGGGCGCCCTCCCGCAGCACCTCCAGCGTCGTGCGCAGCTCGCCGCGCGCCGTCCGGCAGGTCTCCGCGATGTCGTCGAGGGCCTCGGCGACGGCGGCGCGGTCCAGGCGCCCGGGGTCGGCGGCGAGGACGTGCGCGGCCACGGAGGTCTGGACGCCGATGAGGGTGATGCTGTGGGCGAGCAGGTCGTGCAGGTCGCGGGCGATGCGGAGGCGTTCCTCCGCGACACGGCGGCGGGCCTCCTCCTCGCGGGTGCGTTCGGCGCGTTCGGCGCGCTCGACGATGGAGGCGACGTACTGCCGGTAGTAGCGGACGTCGACGCCGAAGAAGAGCACGGCGATGATCCAGCCGGAGACCCGCAGCAGTTCCACGGCCTGGTGGGTGTTGACGGTGAGCATCACGCTCGTGGCGAACGTGACGACGATGACGCCGGTCAGGATCGTGCGCAGCGGGCGGCTGGTGACCGCGATCGTGTAGAGCGCCACGTACGCGGCCGGGGTGGGCGCGAAGTGGTTGTTGTCCATGGCGTGGTACGGCATGATCAGCGCCACCATCGCCGCCAGCACCAGCAGCGGCCTGCGCCGCCGCCACACCAGCGGCACATGGGCGCCCAGCAGCAGCGCCCAGCCGAGCGCGTCCGGCCGCCGGCCGGCGTCGCCGAACAGTCCCAGGCACACGGCCACCGCGGCGAGCCCCGCGGCCAGCAGCGCGTCGTTGCGGGTGCCGTGCGGCGCGGTCCGGGGGTCGCGGTTGATCGCCGCCATGATCCGTTCGCCCGGGCGGGGCCGCTCCGCTGTCATGGTTGGTTGCACGGGGTTCATCTTCCGACAGGCGGGCGCCCCTCCGGGAGGGAGGGGCGCCCGGCGGCTCACACCGGCTCCGGCTGGCGCTCGGGCGGTGCCGGTTCCGGGGTCCGCGACAGCGGGCCCGGCCACCAGACCTTCCGGCCGAGTGCCACGCTCGCGCTGGTCACCAGGTAGGTGCGGACGAGGAAGGTGTCCAGCAGCACCCCGACGGCGATGACGAAGCCGAGTTCGACGAGCTGGACGAGCCCCATGTTCGTCAGCACGGCGAAGGTGGCGGCCAGGACGAGCCCGGCGGAGGCGATGACGCCGCCCGTCGTCCGCAGCGCGGTCAGCGCGGCCGCGGACGGTTCCGCGCCCTTCAGCGACTCCTCCCGCATGCGGTGCATGAGGAAGATGCCGTAGTCGACGCCGAGGGCGACGAGGAACACGAAGGACAGCAGTCCGAGTCCGGGGTCGGTGCCCTCGAAGCCGAACAGCGGACCGAACACCAGTCCGCCGATGCCGAGCGCGGCGCCCCAGACCGCGATGACGGCGGCCACCAGGATCAGCGGCGCGACGAGGGAGCGCAGCAGGGCGATCAGGATCAGCAGGACGGAGACCAGGACGATCGGGATGACGACGAGCCGGTCGCGGGCGTTGGTGTCCTTCAGGTCGATCTGCTGGGCGCTGGGCCCGCCGACATAGGAGCCGGGCAGCTCGTGCCGCAGTTCCTTGATGGTGGCGGTCTCGGCCGCGGACTGGGGCGGGGCGGAGGCGATCACGGAAATCTCGGTCCAGCCGCCGCCGGTACGGCCCGGCTGGGCGTTCGCGACGCCGTGCGCGGCGCGGACGGTGGCCAGGGTGGCGTCGGCCCGGTCGGCCGGGGTGATGACGTCGATGGGCTGGGCGGACCGCTCGGGGTAGGCCTTGGCGAGGGTCTCCAGGGCGGCGACCGACTCCGGCTTGTCGACGAAGGCGTCCTGCTGCTTGATCGTGCCGGGCAGGTTGAGGGTGCCGAGGGCGAGGGCGCCGAGCAGGACGGCGCCGGAGGCGAGGACGGTCAGCGGGCGGCGCCCGGCGGAGCTGCCCATCGCCGCGAACAGCGACCGGCGCGCCTTGGGGGTGCTGCCGTAGGCGGGCACGAGCGGCCAGAACACCCGGCGGCCCAGCAGGACGAGCAGCGCGGGCAGCAGCGTCAGCATCGCGACCAGCGCGCACAGCACGCCGACCGTACCCAACGGCCCCATGCCGCGGCTGGAGTTGAGGTCGGCGGCGAGCAGGCACAGCAGGCCCGCGGCGACCGTGCCGGAGGAGGCGAGAACGGCGGGCCCGCAGCCGCGCAGGGCGGCGCGCATGGCGTCGTACGGCCGCTCGTGGCGCCGCAGTTCCTCGCGGTAGCGGGAGACGAGCAGCAGGGCGTAGTCGGTGCCGGCGCCGAAGACGAGGACGGTCATGATGCCGGTGCTCTGTCCGGAGACGGTGGTGCCGAAGGCCTGGTTGAGGCCGTAGGCCACGCCCGTGGACAGGAAGTCGCCGACCCCGGCCACGACCAGCGGGACCAGCCACAGCATCGGGCTGCGGTAGATGAGGATCAGCAGGACGGCGACGACGGCGACGGTGGTGTAGAGCAGCGGTCCGCCGAGGGACTGGTAGACGTCGGCGGCGTCGGTGGCCATCGCGCTCGGGCCGCCGACCTGCACGGTCATTCCGTCCTGGTCGTGGGCGACGCCGCGGACGTCGTCGACGAGGGCGTCGCGCTTCTTCTCGTCGGCGCCGGGCTCGTTGCTGGTGACCGGGTACATCACGGTCGTGCCGTCCTTGGACGGAACGGGCTGCGGTGTCCCCGTCAGGGCGTGCTGCCGGCCGATGGTCGCCACCTGCCGTGCCGCCGTCGCCCGGTCCGCGGCCGTCAGGCCGGAGTCGCGGTGGTAGACGAGGACCAGTTCCGTCGTCTGGCCGCCCGGCAGCCGGTCCTGGATCTTCGCGACCTGGGTGGAGTCGGCGCTCGCGGGCAGGTAGTCGGTGACCCGGTCGTGCTGCACGTCGCCGAGTTTCGACGCGAACGGCGCGACGACCGCGAGCACGCCGATCCACAGCGCGAGCAGCAGCCAGGGGATGGCGCGTCGTCGCGTACGTGTCGTTTCTGCGGCCCTCATGAAACGGGCCCTCCCTCCGGCGCGGCTGTCTGGATGCGGTCTCCAGACTCCCGGCGCGGAGGGCGCGTTTCGTCGCGCCGGAGGGCGAGTTCGGGCGTACTGCGCGGGGTGACCGGGCGGCCGGACTACTCCCCGGGGAGTAGCGCGGAGAGTAGCCCGGGAGGCGCCACAGGGCGTGCGGGCGGGACGCGGTGGGCGTCAGGACGGCGTGCGCGCCGCCGCGAGCAGCCTGGTCACGTCGTCCGCGCAGATGGTCAGGGCCGCGCCGACGGTGGCGAGGGTGTCGCGTTCGGCAGGGGTGTAGGGGCCGTCGGCCAGGGCGATGCGGGCGGCCTGGAGGAGGATCGACTCGCGTCCGGCGGCGGCGAGGTGCGGGGCCAGCGGGTCCAGGGCCTCGTGAAGCTCTATGGCCAGGCCCGCCACGCTCGGCTCGCCCTCGTACACCCGGCCGGTGTCCGCGGCCAGCGCCTCGACCAGGGCGGCCAGCTGCTCCTCGGTGCACTCGGCGAAACCGGCCGCGCGCACGGCGACCGCGGCGGTCTCCAGTGCCGTACGGGAGGAGGTGCCGCCCGCGGAGAGCACCGCGAGGGCGACGGTGTGCACGGCGTCGCGGAGCATCGCGGAGAAGCGGGAGGTGGTCGGGTGGTCGAGGGTGTCGGTGCCGAAGTGCCCGCCGCAGGCCGCGCACTCCACCACGGGCCCGGTCGCTCCGCGCGGCAGCAGGGGCACACCGAGGACGGTGAAGCGCCGTCGGCCGCTCAGACGCTGGTAGTTGCGGTCGCCGCCGCAGCCGGGGCAGAAGAACTCGCCGTCGCCGACGGGTGTCCACGAGATACGGGTGCCCAGCATCCGGGCAAGCCCGGCGGCACGGCCGTTTCGTCCCCGTACTGGCAGCACGTCGCACCTCCGTAACCACGCGGCAACATCGCCGCGTGGGCGTGATGTTAGCCACATTGGTGAGGCTGAGTCAGTACCCCGGACGAGACCTGTTCGTGACCTGGCCGGTAAACGACCGTGAAAAAAGGGGCCCCGGTCGCCTCGAAAGACGGCCGGGGCCCCGGAAAGTGCCGGTCAGCGCCGGTCGGCGGGGTCAGCGCGTGGCGCGGTTGACGGCCGAGACGACCGCCTTCAGAGACGCACGTGTCGTGTTCGCATCGATGCCGATGCCCCACAGGACCTTGTCGTCGATCGCGCATTCGATGTAGGAGGCGGCCTGCGCGGAGGCGCCCTCGCTCATCGTGTGCTCCTGGTAGTCCAGCAGGCGTACGTCGATGCCGATGGACTGCAGGGCGTCGAAGAAGGCCGAGATCGGGCCGTTGCCGGAACCGGTCAGGACGGTGTCCTGGCCGTCGACCGTCGCCTCGACGGTCAGCGTGTCCACGCCGTCGGTGTCCGTGGTCGACTGGCCGGTCCTGACCTGGATGCGGCCCCAGGGGTTGTCCGGGTTGGGCAGGTACTCGTCCCGGAAGACGTTCCAGATCTCCTTCGGCGTGATCTCGCCGCCCTCGGCGTCGGTCTTCGCCTGGATGATCTTGGAGAACTCGATCTGCATCCGGCGCGGCAGGTCCAGCTTGTGGTCGTTCTTCAGGACGTAGGAGATACCGCCCTTGCCGGACTGGGAGTTGACGCGGATGACGGCCTCGTAGGAGCGGCCGACGTCCTTGGGGTCGATGGGCAGGTACGGCACCGCCCACTCGATGTCGTCGACGGTGACGCCCTTGGCCCTGGCGTCGGCCTCCATGGCGTCGAAGCCCTTCTTGATGGCGTCCTGGTGGGAGCCGGAGAAGGACGTGTAGACCAGGTCGCCCACGTACGGGTGGCGCGGGTGGACCTCCATCTGGTTGCAGTACTCCCACGTGCGACGGATCTCGTCGATGTCGGAGAAGTCGATCTGCGGGTCGACGCCCTGCGAGAACAGGTTCATGCCCAGGGTGACCAGGTCGACGTTGCCGGTGCGCTCGCCCTGCCCGAACAGGCAGCCCTCGACGCGGTCGGCGCCGGCCATGACCGCCAGCTCGGCCGCCGCCACGGCCGTGCCGCGGTCGTTGTGCGGGTGGACGGACAGGCAGACGTACTCGCGGCGCGACAGGTTGCGGTGCATCCACTCGAAGCGGTCCGCGTGCGTGGACGGGGTCGAACGCTCCACCGTGGCGGGCAGGTTGAGGATGATCTCGCGGCCCGGGCCCGGCTGGTAGACGTCCATGACCGCCTCGCAGACCTCCAGGGCGAAGTCCAGCTCGGTGTCGGTGAAGATCTCCGGCGAGTACTGGTAGCCGAACTCCGTCTCCGGGCCCAGCAGCTTCTCGGCGTACTCCATCACCAGACGGGTGCCGTCGACGGCGATCTGCTTGATGTCGTCCTTGGAGCCGCGGAAGACGACCCGGCGGAAGACCGGGGCGGTGGCGTTGTACAGGTGGACGTTGGCCCGCTTGGCGCCCTTCAGGGACTCCACGGTCCGCTCGATCAGGTCCTCGCGGGCCTGGGTCAGTACGGAGATCGTGACGTCGTCCGGGATCGCGCCCTCCTCCTCGATGATGGAGCGCACGAAGTCGTAGTCGGTCTGCCCGGAGGCCGGGAAGCCGACCTCGATCTCCTTGTAGCCCAGCTTGACCAGCAGATCGAACATCGCGCGCTTGCGGGCGGGCGACATCGGGTCGATCAGGGCCTGGTTGCCGTCGCGCAGGTCGGTGGAGAGCCAGCGGGGGGCGGTGGTGATCCGCTGGTTCGGCCAGGTGCGGTCGGAGATGTCGACCTGCTCGTAGCGGCCGTACTTGTGGATCGGCATGGGGCTGGGCTGCTGGCGGTTGGCCATGTTGCGTGGGCTCCTCGGTTGGTCCGCGGTCGATGCGGTGCCGGAAAGGGCGGCCGACGGCGCAACGCCAAACTCCGCGGGGAGGGGGTCGGCCTACGACTACAGGCCCTCGCCGCGGCAGCTAAGGAGAAGCAGCCCGAAAAGCATGATGCTCCGCAGCCTAGCCGAGCCGCGCCGACCGCGCGGGCGTGTTCCAGTATGCGAAACCGACGGGAGAAAAGGGACAAAAAGTGTGCCATCTCACCATGAGGCCACTTTGGGGTCACACTGCGCGACGCTCACTACCACTACGTGACGGGGCGCCGGTCCCCTTGCCCCGATATTTCACCAATCATGGTTGCGGGTGGTGACAGCGGAATAACACAGTGCAATGGTGCGAGGCATGACGACCAACGGGGGCCTCGAGCCCGTCTTCTGCACCATCGTGCCGCCGCACATCCTCGACCGCCTCGCCCGCAACGAGGATCCCGCGCTCTCCGGACCGGCGCGCCGCAGCCTGGAGCGCGACGCCATGGAGCGCACCCGCCGCCGGCTGACCACCGTCGTCGGCGCGCCCGCCGTCGCTCCGCCCGCCGGAAAGCAGGCCGAGCAGCCGCACCGCACGATCTACGACGCTCACCACGGCACCGACCTGCCCGGCCGCAAGGTGCGCGGCGAGGGCCAGAAGCCCAGCGGCGACGCCACCGTCAACCGCGCCTACTCCGGCCTCGGCGCCACCTTCGAGCTGTATCTGAAGGCGTACGCCCGCGACTCCATCGACGGCGCGGGCCTGCCGCTGGACGCGACCGTGCACTACGACGAGAAGTACAACAACGCCTTCTGGAACGGCGAGCAGATGGTGTTCGGCGACGGCGACGGCGAGATCTTCCTCGACTTCACCATCCCGGTCGACGTCATCGGCCACGAGCTGACCCACGGCGTCACCCAGCACACCGCCAACCTGGAGTACTTCGGCCAGTCCGGGGCGCTCAACGAGTCGGTGTCCGACGTCTTCGGCTCGCTGATCAAGCAGTACACGCTCGGCCAGACCGCCGCCGAGGCCGACTGGCTGATCGGCGCGGGCCTGCTCGCCCCGAGCGTCACCGGCACCGCGCTGCGCTCCATGAAGGCGCCCGGCACGGCCTACGACGACGATGTGCTCGGCAAGGACCCGCAGCCGTCGACCATGGAGGACTACGTCCGCACCAGCAGCGACAACGGCGGCGTGCACATCAACTCCGGCATCCCCAACCACGCCTTCTACCTGACCGCCACCGCGCTCGGCGGCCACGCCTGGGAGAAGGCGGGGCAGATCTGGTACGACGTGCTGACCGGCGGCGAACTCAGGGACGACGCCCTCTTCGCGGACTTCGCCACGCTCACCGTGAAGGCCGCCCGGGAACGGTACGGCGCCGGCGACGAGCTCCAGGCCGTGCAGAAGGCGTGGGAGCAGGTCGGGGTGCGGACGCTGTGATTCCGTACTAGACACGGACTCATGCGTATTCAGGTGAGGCGCACGGGCGGGTTCGCGGGCATCGAACGGTTCGCCGAGGTGGACACCGCGGGGCGCGCGGACGCCCAGGAGTGGCATGCCCTGGCCGAGCAGGCACTGGCCGCCGGCCGGGGCACGCCACCGGTCGGGGTGCCGGACGGCTTCAGCTACCAGATCACGGTGGACGGCACGACGGTGTACGCCGCCGACCCCCGGCTCACCGACGCGGAGCGGAAGCTGATCACCCGGGTGCTGAAGGAAGGCGCGTGAATCCGGCGGGACACGTGAATCCGCCGGGGCGCACGGGCGTTGACTTCTGTTACCGCGGGTACGGATGATCCGTCGCATGGCGACTGACGCGGGCACGGCGACGGCACCGATCCCCCGGTTCCCGGACGGCTTCCTGTGGGGCGTGTCCACCTCGGCCCACCAGATCGAGGGGGCGGCCGACGAGCGGGAGCCGTCCGTCTGGGACGTGTTCACGGCCGAACCGGGACGGGTCAAGGACGGCTCGACGGCGGCGGTGGCCTGCGACCACTACCACCGCCACCGCGAGGACGTGGCGCTGCTGGCGGACCTCGGCGTGGACGCCTACCGCTTCTCGGTCTCCTGGCCCCGGGTGAACTCCCCCGGCGGCCTCGACTTCTACGACCGGCTGGTCGACGAGCTGTGCGCGGCGGGCGTCCGGCCGGTCCCCACCCTCTTCCACTGGGATCTGCCGGCCCGTCTGGACTGGCTGGAGCGGGACACGGCGTCGCGGTTCGCGGAGTACGTGGCGCTGGTGGCCGCCCGCCTGGGCGACCGCGTCACGAAGTGGATCACGCTCAACGAACCCGCCGAGCACACCCTGCTGGGCCACGCCCTGGGCGTGCACGCACCGGGGAGGAAGCTGCTGTTCGACGCCCTCCCGGTCGCCCACCACCAGCTCCTCGCCCACGGCCTGGCGGTGCGGGCGCTGCGCGCGGCGGGGGCTGCGGACATCGGCATCGCCAACTCCCACGGCCCGACGTGGCCCGCGTCGCCTGAGACGGCGGACGTCGAGGCGGCGGACTTCTTCGACGTGCTGCTCAACCGGATGTTCGCGGAGCCGGTCCTGCTGGGCCGCTACCCGGAGGGGATCGGCGAGCTGCTGCCCGGCGACGTCGAGGCGGACCTGAAGATCATCGCCGAACCGCTGGACTGGTACGGGATCAACTACTACGCCCCGGCCCGGGTGGGCGCCCCGCAGGGTGAGGGGACGGAGTTCGGCGGGATGACCATGCCGGCGGAGCTGCCCTTCTCGCTGCGCGCGATCGAGGACCGCCCGGTCACGGACTTCGGCTGGCCGGTGGTCCCCGAGGCGCTGACGGAGCTGCTGACCGGCTTCCGCGACCGCTACGGCGACCGGCTCCCACCCGTCGTGATCACCGAGAACGGCTGCTCCTACGAGGGCCTCGACGACCAGGACCGCATCGCCTACCTCGACGGCCACGTCCGCGCCCTGCACCGCGCGGTGGAGGCGGGTGTGGACGTGCGCGGCTACTTCGTGTGGTCGCTGCTGGACAACTTCGAGTGGGCGGAGGGCTACGCCCGCCGCTTCGGCCTGGTGCACGTGGACTTCGGCAACCCGGCGACACTGGAGCGGACACCGAAGGCGTCGTACCACTGGTTCCGGGAGATGCTGCGGGCCCAGCGGTAGCCGGACCGGCCATCGTCCCGGCGGGGCCCTCGTAAAAGTCCTACGGCGTTGTCACTCCCCCGTCGTACCCTGGGAAGCGCGAGGCCGCCCTCAGCCAGGCGGCCGTGATGAGGAGGAACCGCAGGCCTTAAGCGCCGGCCCATGACTCAGACACCCGAAGCCAACACCCCTGCGCAGCGGCAGGCACGAGCACAGTTCACCGTCCCCGCCCAGCACCCCATGGTGACCGTGCTGGGTTCCGGCGACTCCCTTCTGCGCGTGATCGAAAAGGCCTTCCCGGGGGCCGACATCCACGTCCGGGGCAATGAGATCAGCGCGGTCGGCGACTCGGCGGACGTCGCCCTGATCCAGCGCGTGTTCGACGAGATGATGCTGGTGCTCCGCACCGGGCAGCCGATGACGGAGGACGCAGTGGAACGCTCGATCGCCATGCTCAAGGCGAGCGAGAACGGGGAGAACGAGGGCCAGGAGACCCCGGCCCAGGTGCTGACGCAGAACATCCTGTCCTCGCGCGGCCGCACGATCCGCCCCAAGACGCTCAACCAGAAGCGCTACGTCGACGCGATCGACAAGCACACGGTCGTCTTCGGCATCGGCCCCGCCGGTACCGGAAAGACCTACCTGGCCATGGCCAAGGCGGTGCAGGCCCTGCAGTCCAAGCAGGTCAACCGCATCATCCTGACCCGTCCGGCGGTCGAGGCCGGCGAGCGGCTCGGCTTCCTGCCGGGCACGCTCTACGAGAAGATCGACCCCTATCTGCGCCCGCTGTACGACGCGCTGCACGACATGATCGACCCGGACTCCATCCCACGGCTGATGGCGGCGGGGACGATCGAGGTCGCGCCGCTGGCGTACATGCGCGGCCGGACGCTGAACGACGCCTTCATCATCCTGGACGAGGCGCAGAACACCAGCCCCGAACAGATGAAGATGTTCCTCACCCGCCTCGGGTTCGACTCGAAGATCGTCATCACGGGTGACGTGACGCAGGTGGACCTGCCGAACGGCACGAAGAGCGGTCTGCGGCAGGTGCAGGAGATCCTGGAGGGCGTCGAGGACGTCCACTTCTCCCGGCTGTCCTCGCACGACGTGGTACGGCACAAGCTGGTGGGCCGTATCGTCGACGCGTACGAGAAGTACGACAGCCAGTACGGCACCGAGAACGGCGCGCCGAAGCCCCCCGGGCACGGCAGGCCGGGACGCGGGCACAAGGGGAAGTAGACCAGCACGACCATGTCGATCGACGTCAACAACGAGTCCGGAACCGAGGTCGACGAGCAGGCGATCCTCGACATCGCCCGCTACGCGCTCGCGCGGATGCGCATCCACCCGCTCTCCGAGCTCTCGGTGATCGTCGTGGACGCCGACGCCATGGAGCAGCTGCACGTGCAGTGGATGGACCTGCCGGGGCCCACGGATGTCATGTCCTTTCCGATGGACGAACTGCGTCCGCCGGGCAAGGACGACGAGGAGCCCCCGCAGGGCCTGCTGGGCGACATCGTGCTGTGCCCGGAGGTGGCCGCCAAGCAGGGGGCCGAGGCCCCGACGAAGCACTCCATGGACGAGGAGCTGCAACTGCTCACCGTCCACGGTGTGCTGCACCTGCTCGGCTACGACCACGAGGAGCCGGACGAGAAGGCCGAGATGTTCGGCCTCCAGGCCGCCATCGTGGACGGCTGGCGCGCGGAGCGGGGCCTGACCGGGCCGTCCCCGGCGCCGACGGTCTCCTGAGGCCGCCCATGAGTCCGCAGATCGTCGTCGGCGCGATCGCGCTGGTCGTCGTCGCCTGGCTCGCCGCCTGCGCGGAGGCGGGCCTCGCGCGCATCTCCAGCTTCCGTGCCGAGGAGGCCGTGAAGTCCGGCCGCAGGGGCAGCGCCAAGCTCGCCCAGGTGGCCGCCGACCCGACCCGCTATCTGAACGTGGCGCTGCTGGTGCGGGTGGCGTGCGAGATGGCGGCGGCCGCGCTGGTCACGTACGCGTGCCTGGAGGCGTTCCCGGGCACGGGCGAGGCGCTGGTGGTCGCGATCGCGGTCATGGTGCTCGTGTCGTACGTCGCCGTCGGGGTATCCCCGCGCACCATCGGCCGGCAGCACCCGCTGAACACGGCCACCGTGGCGGCCTACGTGCTCGTCCCGCTCGCGCGGATCATGGGGCCGATCCCGTCCCTGCTGATCCTCATCGGCAACGCGCTCACCCCGGGCAAGGGGTTCCGCCGCGGCCCGTTCGCCTCGGAGGCGGAGCTGCGCGCACTGGTCGACCTGGCCGAGCAGGAGTCGCTGATCGAGGACGAGGAGCGCCGGATGGTGCACTCGGTCTTCGAGCTCGGCGACACCCTCGTGCGCGAGGTCATGGTCCCGAGGACCGACCTGGTCGTCATCGAGCGCTACAAGACCATCCGCCAGGCCCTCACGCTGGCGCTGCGGTCCGGCTTCTCGCGCATCCCGGTCACCGGGGAGAGCGAGGACGACATCGTCGGGATCGTCTACCTGAAGGACCTGGCCCGCCGCACCCACATCAGCCGGGACGCCGAGAGCGACCTGGTGTCCACGGCGATGCGCCCGGCCGTCTTCGTGCCGGACACGAAGAACGCCGGCGACCTGCTGCGCGAGATGCAGAAGGAGCGCAACCACGTCGCCGTCGTCATCGACGAGTACGGCGGCACGGCCGGCATCGTGACCATCGAGGACATCCTCGAGGAGATCGTCGGCGAGATCACCGACGAGTACGACCGCGAGCTGCCGCCGGTGGAGGACCTCGGCGAGGACCGCTACCGGGTGACCGCCCGCCTCGACATCGGCGACCTGGGCGAGCTGTACGGCCTGGAGGAGTACGACGACGAGGACGTGGAGACGGTCGGCGGCCTGCTCGCCAAGGCCCTGGGCCGGGTGCCCATCGCCGGGGCGTCGTCCGTGGTCGAACTCCCCGACGGCCGTGAGCTCCGCCTGACGGCGGAGGCCGCCGCGGGCCGCCGCAACAAGATCGTCACGGTCCTGGTGGAGCCGATGGACCCGGTGGACCCGGCGGAGGTGCCCGCGGAGGAGGCGAAGGAGGAGTGACGGAGGCCGACGGGGGACCGGTGGCACGGCTGCGCGTGACCAACCGGGGCACGGACATGCTGGAACTGATCCTCGAGCCCTACGGCAGTGACCACTGGCTGCGGCCCTCGGAGACCTTCGTGGTCGTGACGTACGGCTTCGGCAACGGCGACCCCTTCGAGGTCGAACACGAGCCGGCCACGGTGACGGTCCACCTCGACGGCCACGGATACGTGACCGACCTCAACGGCGACGAGATCGACTGCGCCCACGGCCGCCCGGAGACCGGCGAGGAGACGAACGCATGACCCCCCAGCAACTGCGCGCCCTCTGTCTGTCCTTCAACGCCGCCGTGGAGGACTTCCCCTTCAACCCGGAGACCTCCGTCTTCAAGGTCCGGGGCAAGCTGTTCGCGCTGTCGGCGCTGGACGCCACGCCCCTGACCGTCAACCTCAAGTGCGACCCCGAGGACGCGATCCGGCTGCGGGGCGAGCACCCCGGGCTCGTCGTCCCGGGGTGGCACATGAACAAACGCCACTGGAACACGGTCACCGTCGACGGCGGGCTCCCGGACCGGCTGGTCCGGGAGCTGGTGGAGGACTCGTACGACCTGGTGGTGGCCGGTCTCCCGCGTGCCGAACGGCTTCGCCTGGACCGGCCCTAGGGGCCTGTCCTAGGCGGTGCGCCGGACCCGCAGTCCCAGGCCGACCAGCACGGCCGCCGCGAGGACGATCGCCGCGTCCAGGGCCAGCACGGTGTGGACGCCCGCGAGGAGGTCGCCGGAGGTGGTGGCCAGGACGCCCAGCAGCGGGATGCCGACGGTGATGCCGACCTGCTGGGTGGAGGTGACCAGGCCGGTGGCCAGGCCCTGCTCCTCGTCGGGGACGCCCGAGGTGACGGTCAGGCCGTAGGAGATGATCGCGCCGAGGTGGCACATGCTGGCCAGCGAGACGGCGGCCGTGGCGAGCCAGACCGACCAGGTGTGGGCGTTCAGGCCGAGCAGCGCGGCGATCAGCGCGCCCTGTCCGGCGAGCGAGCCGACGAGGGTGCGGCGGGCGCCGAACCGGCCGATGACCTTCGCCGCGTAGCTGCCCGCCACCGCCGAGAGCACACCCTGGACGCCGAAGACCAGACCGGTCTCGAAGGCCGACAGGTGCAGGATCTCCTGGAGGTAGAGGGTCAGGACGAAGACCACCGTGGACATCATCGAGAAGGTGACCAGACCGCCCACGTTGCCCCACGCCACCGTGCGGCGGCGCAGCATGGGCAGGGAGACCAGGGGGGCCTGCGACCGGGACTCGACGACCGCGAACGCGCTCAGCAGCGCGACGCCCGCGATCAGCGCCGTGATGACGTCGGCGCGGCCGAAGCCGTGGTCGGCGGCGGTGGACAGGGCGTAGATCAGCGACAGCAGGCCGGTGGTGACGGTGACCGCGCCGGGGACGTCCAGGCGGGGGCGCTGCGGGGTGCGGGATTCGGGCAGCAGCCCCGGGGCCAGGGGCAGCACGATCAGCGCGAAGACCGACAGCAGCGCCATCGTGGAGCGCCAGCCGAGGGCGTCGGTGAGGACGCCGCCCGCGACCATGCCGACGGTGAAGCCCAGCGACAGCAGGGTGCCGGAGATACCGAGGGCACGGTCGCGGGCCGGGCCCTCGGGGAAGGTGGTGGTCAGCAGGGACATGCCGGTCGGTACGATCGCCGCCGCGCCCAGGCCCTGCAGCGCCCGGCCGGCCAGGAAGGACGCCGGGTCCCAGGCGAGGGTGGCCAGCAGCGAGGCGCCCCCGAACAGGGCCAGACCGGTCAGGAACAGCTTCCGGCGGCCGTACAGGTCGCCGACGCGGCCGAACAGCAGCAGGAAGCCGCCCGAGGGCAGCGCGAACGCGGTGACCGCCCACTGAAGGGCCGACCGGCTCATGCCGAGGTCCGTGCCCAGCTCCGGCAGGGCCACGTTCAGCACGGAGAAGTCCAGGGCGACCATGAACTGGGCGGCGCACAGGACGAAGAGGACCAGCTTGTCGCGGGCCGACAGCCGTGGGTCGTCGAGCTGTGCCCCGGTGGGGGTGGTGGGTGAGGTGGTGGTGTCGATCGCCATGGCCAAGAGCCTCGTGCGACCGGAATAGCCGTGGGGAGTCGGAACTTATGGTGGTGGTGGCACCACCAGACACTACGAGGGGGATCCGTACGTGCCTGACACTGACACGATCAAGACGCAGCGGCTGCGGGAACTGCGCGAGTTCCTGATGAACAGGCGGGCCCGGGTGACCCCGGCCGAGGCGGGACTGCCGGACGGCGGGGCCCGGCGCCGTACTCCCGGACTGCGGCGCGAGGAGGTCGCGGTGCTCGCCGGGGTGGGCGCCTCCTGGTACCAGTGGCTGGAGCAGGGCCGGGACATCTCCGTCTCCCCGCAGGTGCTGGACTCCGTGGCCAGGGTGCTCAGGCTCAGCGACGTCGAGCGCCGGCACCTGTACGTGCTCGCCGGGCTGAACCCGCCCGCGCCCGAGGTGGCGCCGGAGAAGCGGGACATGTGCGAGGGATTGCGGCGGCTGATCGACACGTGGATGCCGTATCCGGCGCACATCATGGACATGTACTACAACTGCGTGATGTACAACGACGCCGCCGCGATCGTGCTGGGCATGCGTCCGGACATCACGCAGAACTGCCTCGTCGACTTCTTCACCGACCCGATGTACCGCTCCCGCAGCAAGAGCTGGGAGTCGAACGCCCGGACGGTCGTGGCGCAGTTCCGGGCCGCGTGCGCCGCCCGCCCCGACGACGAGGGGTACCAGGCCGTGCTGGCCCAGGCCAGGGAGGCCAGTGACGAGTTCACGGCGCTGTGGGAGCAGCGGGACATCGAGGACGCCGGTCAGATCCGCAAGGAGCTCGACCATCCGCTCGTGGGGCTGCTGTGCATGGAGTCGACGGCCATGAAGGTGCCGGCCCGGCCGGACCTGACGGTCGTGCTGCACACACCCCTGGACGAGGCGAACACCGCGGCGAAGCTGGAGTGGCTGGCCTCGCCGGAGGGGCGGCGCGGTGCGATGTATCCGGTGGCGGGGTGACCCGGGCGGTCGCCGGCGCGGCTTTCGTATGCTCGGATCATGACCGAGAGCAACGGGCTTGACCCCGAGGACCGCAAGATCGTCACCCTGGCCCGTTCGGTGCGGGCCCGCAACGGTGTGCCGGAGGGCGCGGCCGTACGTGACGAGACGGGCCGTACGTACGCCGCCGGGTCGGTGCACCTCGCCTCGCTGAAGCTGAGCGCCCTGCAGACGGCGGTGGCCATGGCGGTGGCCTCCGGCGCCACGTCGCTGGAGGCCGCCGCGGTCGTCAGCGAGGCGGAGGGCATCGCGCCCGAGGACCGGGCCGCGGTCGGGGACCTCGGCGGCCCCGGGACGCCGGTGCTGCTGGCCGGGCCGGACGGCACGGTCCGGCTGACGCAGCAGGCGGGCCAGTCGGAGTAGCCGCAGCAGGGGGGCGGTCGACCGGGGTCTGATCCGCCGGACGGGCCCTACAGCGCGTCCGGGCCGCGTTCGCCCGTCCGGACGCGTACGACCGTCTCCACGGGCACGGACCAGACCTTGCCGTCGCCGATCTTGCCGGTCTGCGCGGCCCGGACCACCGCGTCGATGACCGCGTCCGCGTCGGCGTCCTCCACGACGACGTCGATGCGGACCTTGGGCACGAGGTCGACCCGGTACTCGGCGCCGCGGTACACCTCCGTGTGGCCGCGCTGGCGGCCGTAGCCGCTGGCCTCGGTCACGGTCAGACCGTCCACGCCCATCTCCTGGAGCGCGGTCTTGACCTCGTCGAGGCGGTACGGCTTGATGATCGCGGTGATGAGCTTCATGCCTGGGTGTTGACCTTCTGGGCGGTGGGGACGAAGGAGGACGCGCCGACCGGGGCGCCGTGCCCCAGGACCCCGTGATCGTAGGCGGTCTCGGCGTGCACCGTAAGGTCCAGGCCGGTGTGCTCCTGCTCCTCGCTCGCGCGCAGGCCCATCACCTTGTCGAGCAGTTTGCCGAGGCCGTACGTCACGGCGAAGGCGTACACCGCCACGGCCGCCACGGCCAGCAGCTGCCGGCCGAGCGGGGCGAGCCCGCCGCCGTAGAGGAGGCCCTCGGCGCCGCCGGTCATCGCCTTCTCTGCGAACAGGCCGATGAGCAGGGTGCCGACGATGCCGCCGACCAGGTGGACGCCGACGACGTCGAGGGAGTCGTCGTAGTTCAGCTTGAACTTCCAGCCGACCGCGTAGGAGCAGACGACGCCCGCGGCCAGGCCCACGACCAGCGCGCCGAGCAGGGAGACGGTGCCGCAGGACGGGGTGATCGCGACCAGGCCGGCGACCGCGCCGGAGGCGGCGCCCAGGGTGGTGGGGTGTCCGTCGCGCTTGTGTTCGACGAAGAGCCAGCCGAGCAGGCCGGTGCAGCCGGCCGCGAGGGTGTTGAGGAAGGCGGCGGCGGCCAGGCCGGTCGCGCCCATCGCCGAGCCCGCGTTGAAGCCGAACCAGCCGAACCACAGCAGCCCGGCGCCGAGCATCACCATGGGCAGGTTGTGCGGACGCATGGCGTCCTTCTTGAAGCCCAGACGCGGGCCCAGGACCAGGCAGAGCGCGAGACCCGAGGCGCCGGAGGTGATCTCGACGGGGAGGCCGCCGGCGAAGTCCAGCGCGTGCAGATGCTGACCGATCCAGCCGCCGGGGCCCCACACCCAGTGCGCGACGGGAACGTATACCAGCAGCGCCCACACGGGCACGAACACCAGCCAGGCGCCGAACTTCGCCCGGTCCGCGACCGCACCGCTGATCAGCGCGGCCGTGATGATCGCGAAGGTGAGCTGGAAGGTGGCGAAGAGCAGGGTGGGTACGGTGCCGTGGACGTCGGAGGGGCCCAGGCCGGCCATTCCGGCCTGGTGCAGGCCGCCGATGAGGCCGTCCGCCACGTCGTCGCCGAAGGCGAGGGAGTAGCCGCAGGCCAGCCAGACCACGGTGACCAGGGCGATCGACACGAAGCTCATCATCAGCATGTTGAGCACGCTCTTCGTGCGCACCATGCCGCCGTAGAACAGGGCGAGGCCCGGTGTCATCAGCAGGACGAGAGCGGTGGCGGCGAGCAGCCAGGCGGTGTCGCCGGTGTCGATGTGTGCGGCGGCGAGGGTCACGGGCGTCTCCAACGGTCCGGGGGCACGTCCGAGGTTCACCGGAGTGCGTTTCCGGTCGCGTACAGGTGTGTTTCCGTGACGTTTCGTTGCGCGCGGGTTACCGGAACCTCACGGTGCCGCCGGGCTCTGCGGATCAGGGAGAATGGGCGGCATGAGCGCTCGCACCCCGTCATCCGAAGAGTCGGCCGAGGCCGTCCACCGCGCCGGCTTCGCCTGCTTCGTGGGCCGTCCCAACGCGGGCAAGTCCACCCTCACGAACGCTCTGGTCGGGCAGAAGGTGGCGATCACCGCTAACCAGCCGCAGACGACGCGGCACACGGTACGCGGCATCGTGCACCGACCGGACGCCCAGCTCATCCTGGTGGACACGCCGGGCCTCCACAAGCCGCGCACGCTGCTCGGCGAGCGGCTCAACGACGTCGTGCGGACGACGTGGGCCGAGGTCGACGTGATCGGTTTCTGCCTTCCCGCGAACGAGAAGATCGGCCCCGGCGACCGCTTCATCGCCAAGGAGCTGGCCGGGATCAGGAAGACCCCGAAGGTCGCCATCGTCACCAAGACCGACCTGGTCGACTCCAAGGCCCTCGCCGAGCAGCTGATCGCCATCGACCAGCTCGGCAAGGAGCTGGGCATCGAGTGGGCGGAGATCGTGCCGGTGTCGGCGACGGCGGGCAAGCAGGTGGATCTGCTGGCCGACCTGCTGATCCCGCTGCTGCCGGAGGGGCCGGCGCTCTACCCCGAGGGCGACCTCACGGACGAGCCCGAGCAGGTCATGATCGCGGAACTCATCCGGGAAGCGGCGCTGGAGGGCGTCCGCGACGAGCTGCCGCACTCCATCGCGGTGGTGGTCGAGGAGATGCTGCCGCGGGAGGACCGGCCGGCGGACAAGCCGCTGCTGGACATCCACGCGAACGTGTTCATCGAGCGGCCGAGCCAGAAGGGGATCATCATCGGCCCCAAGGGCAAGCGGCTGAAGGAGGTCGGGATCAAGTCGCGCAAGCACATCGAGGCGTTGCTGGGGACGCCGGTCTTTCTCGACCTGCATGTGAAGGTGGCGAAGGACTGGCAGCGGGATCCCAAGCAGTTGCGGCGGCTCGGTTTCTGAGGGGGCGTGCCCACCCACCCGCCCGACTCGGTGGCTCAAGAGGTGCCGTCCTGGGGCTCCGCCCCGGACCCCGTTTCCCACCCGCCCCCCGTCTCGGTGGGGTGAGAAGGCGCCGTCCGGGGCTCCGCCCCGGGCCCCGGCGGGGACTCCGTCCCCTGCACCCCTGCGGCGGCCGCGTCCCCTTGTGCCCTGCGGGGGCTGTTTGTGCACCTGCGGGGCCGCGTACCCCTGTACCCCGGCACACCCGTGGGCCGGTCGCCCTCGGCGACCGGCCCTTCGGATCGTGCGGGCGGGTTTCTCAGCGCAGCGCCCGCAGGGCCTTGTCCGATCCCTTCGCTCCGAGTTTCACGAAGACCGGGGTGGTGCCCAGGGGCGTGGCGTAGGACGTGAGGGTCCTGCCGCCGTGGACGACCTTGCGGTGTGCCACGTCGTACCAGGTGCCCGGGGGCAGGTGGACGCTTCTGGTGGGGGCGTCGGTGAGTTGGGGGGCCGCCAGGACGGCCGGGCCCAGCATCCACTCGTCGGTGATCGTGTAGGCGGGCTTGTCCTCCGGGAAGTCGAAGAACAGGGGGCGCATGATCGGGTCGCCGGTCCTCAGGGTCTGCTGGACCTGGTCCCAGATGTACGGGGCGAGGCGGGCGTGGCGGGCGATGGCCTGGCGGTAGAGGGCGATCGTCTCCTCGTCGTACACCACCTTCTGGCCCGTTCTGGGGTCGATCGTGTCCACGGGGGACGTGGAGGCGTACATCAGCGGCATCAGTGCGGCCGACTGCGCCCAGCGGACCAGGACCTGCTTCGTCGGCGCGGGCTGGGCGCTGGAGCCGCCGATCATGTCGGTGGTGACGAAGGGGTAGCCGATGGTGGAGATGGCGAGGTTCTGGGTGACGGAGGCGCGCAGGGAGTTCCAGCCGGTGCCCTTGTCGACCTGGCGGGTGACGAATCCGGCCTGGTGCGCGGCGGTGTCCCAGTGGACGCGGATGCCCACGCCCTGGAGGTCGTACTCGTCGGCGAGTTGGGCGCCCAGGCGCTGGTAGTCCGTGGGCTTGTAGCCCTCGTGCGGTGCACACCGCTCGTCGAAGAAGCGGGTGTCGAACTTCAGGCCGTCGATGCCGTACGTCTTCATCAGGCCCTTGAGCCGGCCTTCGTACCAGGCCTTCGCCTCCGGGTTGCCGAGGTCGACGATGCCCGCGGTGCCGTTCCACCAGGTGACCGTGCAGGGCTTGGTGGTGTCGGCGGCGTCCTTGAGCAGGTAGCCGTGGTCGGCGGCGTACTGGTACTGGTCGGAGTCGAGGTTGATCCACAGGGTGACCCAGAGACCGAAGTCGAAGCCCAGGTCGTGGATCTTCTGCGACATCGCCTTGGGGTCGGGGTAGGCCTTCGGGTCGAAGGTCATGTTCCCGTAGTTGGACTCCCACTTGTCGTCGAGCTGGAGGGCGTGGCCGGTGATGCCGTTGTCGTGCAGGTCCTGGGCGTAGTCCAGGAGCTTGGCCTGGTCGACGTGGGTGTAGAACTGCGCCCAGGAGTTCCACACCGGCTCGGCGTACTGCCGGTAGCCGGCGTCGCTCTTCGTGGGCTTGCCCACGATGCCGACGTAGTCGCGGTAGACGTCGAGGGGGGTCCGCTCCACGAAGACCGTCGCCCGGTACGGCTCCGCCGACTCGATGTCGAAGCGGCCGAGGCCGTCGGTGTTCTGGTTGATCGCCACGTCCATGACGTGCCCGGTGTCCACGCGCAGTCCGGTCGCGGCGGAGGTGTACCAGAACGGGTCGATCATGTAGTACGAGGCCGGTCCGAAGGCGGGGTGGACCACCTGGCCGCTGTCGAGCGGCCAGGGCTGGTCGGTGCCGGGGCCGCCGTTCGGGGTCTGGGCCTCGCCGTGGCCGTACCAGTGGCCGGCGGACTTCAAGTCGTAGGCCAGGCCGAGGCGTTCGGGCGTGGTGCCGCTGACCTGCCAGTCGAGCTGGTAGCGGTCGGCGGAGGGGGTGACGCGGGCCTGGACCGTGGCACCAGGCACGGTGGTGGCGGCGGTGAGGGTCAGGACGCCGTTCTTCCAGGACCAGTCGGTGACGCGGGTGGCGTGCTGCCAGGTCCCGGCGGTGCGGAAGCGGAGGGCTCCGGTGTCACCGGGGGCGGTGGCCAGGACGGTGGTTCCCGAACGGCGGGTGGTGAGGGCGAGTTGATCCCTCGCCACATGGAGGGAGTAACCGGGTGCGGTGCGGTCCGGGGGGACGGTCAGGGTGAGTTCCGCCGCGGACGTGGCCAGTTGGGCGGTCCGGGGGGCGGGGGCGGCCTGTGCGCGGTTCTGCGCGGTCAGGCCGACGGGGAGGGCGAGGGCCAGGGCGAGGGCGGCGAGGAGCACTCGGGGTCTGCGTGTTGGTCTGCGCACGACGCATGTCCTTCGACGGTGGGGAGTCCGGAGCAGCAAGTCATGGTCAGGAGGTGCGGGAGCCCGTGCATATTCGTGCGTGCCTGCAAGGTGACTGCAAAATCGTGCTTGATTCAGCCGATAATTGAGCAGCAAACGTCAACTGTCAATGGCGTGCTCCGGTGCGGGCTCGGCCCGGCGCCATGACCTGGTGTGCCTGCGGGGAGGGGGACCCGATGAGTCGGTGAGTCGGCCCCGTACGTCAACCCGGTATGTGCAGCAGGCGGTTCAGGGGCCGTCGGCGCCGGGCGTGGCCGGTCACGCGGACCTGCCGAAGCCGATGGTCGGTACGGCCCTGCGCCGCGGCCAGGGCTCCGCGCACGTCTCCGGCACCAGGTCCCCCAGGAAGGCGTACCGCCGCAGGGCCGCCGGGTCCTGGGTGTCCACCGACTGGACCTTGCGCCACCAGGCCGCGACCTCGGACCAGCCGGGCGCCGACAGCGAGCCTCCGAACTCCTGCACGGACAGCGCGGCGGTGAGGCCGGCGAAGGCGAGACGGTCGGCCAGCGGCCAGCCGGCCAGCGTGCCGGTGACGAAGCCGGCCACGAAGACGTCGCCCGCGCCCGTGGGGTCCAGCGCCTCGACGGCGATGGCGGGCACCTCGGCGGTCTCCCCGGTGCGCCGGTCGACGGCGTAGGCGCCCTCCGCGCCGAGGGTGACCACCGCGATGGGCACGAACGCGGTGAGCGCGCGAGCGGCGGCGCGCGGGCAGTCGGTGCCGGTGTAGCGCATGGCCTCCTCGGCGTTGGGCAGGAACGCCTCGCAGTGCTCCAGGTCGGGCAGGGCCGCCAGGTCCCAGGCGCCGGTCTCGTCCCAGCCGACGTCCCCGAAGATGCGCGTGCCCAGGCGCGCTGCCTCGGCGATCCAGGGCGAGCGCCTGCCGGGGATCAGGGAGGCCACGGCGGCTCGTGCGCGGGGCGGGCAGGCGAGCGCGCCCTCCTGCATGAACTCGGCGTCGGGGGGCGGCTCGTGGCCGTGCGAGACCATCGTGCGCTCGCCCTCGTAGGCCATGGAGACGGTGACCGGGGAGTGCCAGCCGGGGACGGTGCGGGAGGGCGAGAGGTCGATGCCCTCGCCCTGTTCCAGCGCGTCCCAGCAGTACTCGCCGTAGTGGTCGTCGCCGAAAGCCGCCGCGAGCGCCGTGCGCAGGCCGAGGCGGGCCAGTGCGGTCGCCATGTTGGCCACGCCGCCCGGGCTCGACCCCATGCCGCGCGCCCAGGACTCGGTCCCGCGCACCGGTGCGGAGTCGAGCCCGGTGAAGATGATGTCCAGGAAGACCGTGCCCGTGAGATACACGTCCCAGGGCGGGTCGGCCGTCGCCCGCAGCCCGGCCAGCGGATCGAACTGCGGACCGAAGTGGGCATGCGGCGCCCCGACGATGTACTCCCGGCCCCCCGGTCCCTGGTCCTGGCGGTCCGGCCCCTTTCCGGTGGGTGTGCTGGACGCGGTCACGGTGCGCTCCCTGACGTGGTGCGGATCAGGCCAGTGTGCACCAGAGGGCTGACAACGCGTCGGCGGTCACGCCGGGGCGGGGCGGCCCGGGCGGCGGACCCGGGCGGGGGGGCCCGGGCAACGCGGCCCGGGCAAGGCGGCCCGGGGGCCGGTGGGCGCCTACCAGCGGGGCACCGCGGGCGTCACCCAGCCCGGCTCGGCGACCCGCATCGCCGCCGCGTCGTCGCGGTCCCTGAGCGAGCCGTCGTCCGCGGCCCACCGTCGGTGCAGCCGGGCCAGTTCGTCGCGGTCGAGTGCGACACCGAGGCCGGGGGCGTCCGAGACGGCGACCCGGCCGCCCTCGAAGGTGAGGCGCTCGGTGAGGACGTCCTCGGACTGCCAGGGGTAGTGGGTGTCGCAGGCGTGGTGCAGGTTCGGCACGGTGGACGCCACGTGGGTCATCGCGGCCAGGCTGATCCCCAGGTGCGTGTTGGAGTGCATGGACACGCCCACGCCGAAGGCGTCGCACAGGGCCGCCAGGTGCTGGGTGTTGCGCAGGCCGCCCCAGTAATGGTGGTCGGAGAGCACCACCTGCACCGCGTCCTCGGCGAACGCCTCCTTGATCTCGGCGAACGTCGTCACGCACATGTTGGTGGCCAGCGGCACCCCGGTCCGCGCCGCCACCTCGGCCATGGCGGGAGTGCCCAGCGCCGGGTCCTCCAGGTACTCGAGCAGGTCCCCCAGTTCCCGCGCCACCTTCACGGACGTCTCCACCGACCAGGCCCCGTTGGGGTCCAGCCGCAGCGGGTGCCCGGGGAACGCCTCCGCCAGCGCCCGTACCGCGGCGATCTCCTGCTCCGGCGGGAAGACCCCGCCCTTGAGCTTGAAGGAGGTGAAGCCGTGGCGCTCCTTGAACCGGCGGGCCTGCTCCACCACCCCGGCCGGGTCGAGGGCGGCGCCCCAGTCGTCCTTCTCGGAGGGCACACCGGCAGGATGAGCGGCCCACTTGTAGAAGAGGTAGGCGCTGTAGTCGACCGAGTCCCGCACCTTCCCGCCGAGCAGCGCGTGCACGGGCAGGCCGAGCGCCCTGCCGAGGGCGTCGAGGCAGGCGACCTCGAAGGCGGACAGGACGGACAGGCGCAACTTGTCGGCGGTCTGGACCCCGCGCAGCCCGCCCGCGTCCACCCTCCCGCTGATCCGGGACTCGTCCACGCCGAGGTCGGTCGCGAACAGCCGGTTCACGTCCATGACCGACCGTCCGGTGAGCCGCTCGGCGAGCGGACGGGCGAGCTCCAGGTACTTGGTGTCGCCGTAGGTCTCCCCGAGCCCGGTGATCCCGTCGGCGGTGACGACCTCCACGATCAGCCGGGGCGTGTACGGCTGGTGGACACCCTGCGTGTTCAGCAGCGGCGGGTCGGCGACCAGGATGGGCGTCAGCCGCACCTCGGCGACGGTCAGATCGCGGGCTGCATCGGTGGCACGGGTCACAGGGAGGCTCCTACGAGGTCGGGTCCGGCGGTGAGGAGGGCCTTGAGGCCGGGGGACGGGGAGTTGGGGAGCCGGCGGGGCCGGCTGGGGCGCCGCCCACCAGACTATCCCTCTGGTCCCCTCTTATGAATGCCGTCCATATACAGGAACGAAAGATCCCTTCTTCTACCCGCACCCCCACCCCACAAACCAAAACGTGACGCAGATCGCACCGCCCGCTGTTCTTTCCCGAACCACGTGCTTGGTACAACTTGTTCGCGCGGGCACGTCCGTCGACGACCGTCGCTCCCTCTCTCCTTTCCGAGTCCCGTTGTTCTGATCCTTTCTGGGAACGCCCGTGTCCGCCCGCCGCCCCCTGCCCTGGCCTCTCGTCGCCCTGTTCATGGCCGGGAACCTCGCCCCCTATCTGCTGCCGACCACCGTCGGCAGGCTCGAGAGCGGCCTTCCGCTCACCGCCACCCAAGCGGGCGCCATCGGCAGTGCGCTGCTGCTGAGTTCGGCGGCGGCGGGTTTCCTGCTGGCTTCCCGGGTCGACCGGACCGGGGCGCGCACACTCGCCCGCCTCGGCCTCGCCCTCGCCTTCCTCGGCTACGGAGGCGCCGCACTCACCACCGTCGTACCGGCCGTCGTCGCCGGTGCGATGGCCGGCGGGTTCGGCTCGGGCACGCTCACCGCGGTCGCCGTGAGCGGCTTCGCCGCCCATCGCGACCCGCACCGTGTCACGACGTACGGCCTGCTCTGCGTCTCCGCCCTCGCCGGCGCCCTGTATCTGACGCTGCCTCACCTCGGGCCGGGCCACGGCCTCCCCTTGGCGGCGATCGCCCTGACCGCGCTCGCCGTCTGGCCCCTCACCGGACGCCTGGCCGGCCCCGCGGTCCCGGACCGGACCGTGGTCGGCGAGGCGCGGCTCCCCCACCGCCGCGCCGGGCTGCTGCTGGCCACGGCCATGCCCTGCTGGTCCCTCGCGCAGAACGCCCTGTGGGGCGTGAGCGGCCGGCTCGGACTCGTACAGGCGCACCTCACCGAGGTCACCGTCGGCGCGGTGTTCGCGGTGGCGCTCGGCGCCGGACTGGTCGGGGTCGCCGGTGCGGGCGTGCTCGGCACCCGGTTCGGCCGGGCAGTGCCCATCGGCGGTGGTACGGTGCTGATCGCGGCCTGTATAGCGCTCAGCGCCTCCGCCACCGACCTGCCGGCGTTCGCGGGCGGGGAGATCGCCTGGAACCTGTTCTACCCGGTGGTGCAGACGTACGTCATCTGCCTCGCCGCCTCACTCGACCCGCGCGGCCGCTGGGCGGTGTTCGTCGGCTCGGCGGGCTCCCTGGGCACGGCGGCGGGCCCGCTGACCGGGAGCCTGCTGGCGGGACGGGCGGGCTTCCCCGTGATGGGCGAGGTGCTGGCCCTCCTCCTGCTGCTGACCGCCGTGCCGTTGACGGCGGTGGCGCTGCGCGCGGGCAGGCGGCTCCTGCCGGTCGTGGAAGTCCCGGTGGAGGCGCCCGCCGCGGCCGTGCGCAGCGCCTACGACACCGCGTCCCCGAACTGGTACGCCTCCACCTCGGCGAGGTAGCGGGCGCGCCGCTCCTCGTCGTCCTCCAGGAAGGAGGCGAGGAAGGAGTTGCGGGCCAGTTCGCGCAGCCGCTCCTCGGTCAGGCCGAGGGTGCGGTGGACGGCGGCGAAGTTGTCGCCGGCGTAGCCGCCGAAGTAGGCCGGGTCGTCGGAGTTGACCGTGCACAGCAGACCGGCGTCCAGCATGGCGGGCAGCGGGTGGTCGGCCAGGGTGTCGACGGTGCGCAGCCGTACGTTCGACAGCGGGCACAGGGTCAGCGGGATCCGCTCGCGGACGAGCCGCTCGACCAGCGCGGGGTCCTCCAGGCAGCGCAGCCCGTGGTCGACACGCTCCACGCCGAGCACGTCCAGCGCCTCGGTGATGTACTCCGGCGGGCCCTCCTCACCGGCGTGCGCCACGCGGCGCAGCCCGAGCGCGGCGGCAGCCTCGTAGACCGCGCGGAACTTCACCGGCGGATGCCCGACCTCGGCGGAGTCGAGTCCGACGCCGGTGATCCGGTCGAGGTACGGCTTGGCCGCGTCCAGCGTCGTCAGGGCCGACTCGGCGGACTCGTCGCGCAGGAAGCACATGATGAGCCTGGTGGAGATCCCGTGGTTCTCCGCGCTGCGGCCGAGCGCCCGCCACAGTCCCTCGACGACCGTGCCCATGGACACGCCCCGGGCGAGGTGGGCCTGCGGGTCGAAGAAGATCTCGGCGTGCCGCACGCCCTGTGCGGCGGCACGGGCGAGATAGGCGTTCGCCAGGTCCTCGAAGTCCCGCTCGGTGCGCAGGACGGCCATCAGTTCGTAGTACAGGTTCAGGAAGGACTGCAGGTCCTCGAACCGGTAGGCCTCGCGGAGCGTGTCGGTGTCGGCGTACGGCAGCGTCACGCCGTTGCGCGCGGCCAGCTCGAAAGCCAGCTCGGGCTCCAGAGTGCCTTCGATGTGCAGGTGCAGTTCGGCTTTGGGCAGGGGCATCAGAGCATCGTACGGCCTGGTCACCGTCGTTTCGGAAGCGCCACCCGGAGCAGGTCGGATGCCACGGTCAGCTCGCCCTCGAACCCGGCCGCCCGCGCCTGCCGCTCGAACTCCTCGGGGTCGGTGTAGCGCTGGCTGAAGTGGGTCAGGACCAGGTGCCGTACGCCCGCGTCCCGCGCCACCCGCGCCGCCTGGCCTGCCGTCAGATGGCCGTACTCCTCGGCCAGCCTCTCGTCCCCGTCGAGGAAGGTGGACTCGATCACCAGCAGGTCGCAGCCCTCGGCGAGGGCGTGCACCCCCTCGCACAGCCGGGTGTCCATGACGAACGCGAACCGCTGTCCGCGCCGCACCTCGCTCACCGCCTCCAGCGTGACGCCGTTCAGCGACCCCTCCCGCTGGATGCGGCTCACGTCCGGGCCCTTGATCCCGTGCGCGGCGAGCCGGTCGGGCAGCATACGGCGCCCGTCGGGCTCGACGAGCCGGTAGCCGAAGGACTCCACGGGGTGGGAGAGCCGGCGCGCCTGAAGGGTGTACGCCTCCGTGGTGGCGAGGGTGCCGTCGGCGTCGACCGGGGCCTCGGTGAGCGAGACGGTCTCGCGGTAGGCGGTGGCGTACCGCAGACGGTCGAAGAAGCGCTGGCCGGAGCGCGGGTAGTGCGCGGTGATCCGGTGCGGCACCTTGTCGAGGTTGATGCGCTGGATCACCCCGGCCAGTCCGAGCGAGTGGTCGCCGTGGAAGTGGGTGACGCAGATCCGGTTCAGGTCGTGGGCCGCTGCCCCGGCGCGCAGCATCTGCCGCTGGGTGCCCTCGCCGGGGTCGAACAGGATGCCCTCGCCGTCCCAGCGCAGCAGATAGCCGTTGTGGTTGCGGTGGCGGGTCGGGACCTGGCTGGCGGTGCCGAGGACGACGAGTTCACGCACGGACATGCCTCCTGCTAGCCGGGAGGCCACTGCAGGCCGCGGCCGCCGAGGACGTGGGCGTGGGCGTGCCAGACCGTCTGGCCGGCGCCGGGGCCGGTGTTGAAGACGATGCGGTAGCTGTCGAGCTTGTCCTCGTCGGCGATCGCCTGGGTCTCGCGCAGCACGTCCGCGGCGAGTTCCGGGGCACCGGCGGCGAGGGCGGCGGCGTCCTTGTAGTGCGCCTTCGGGATCACCAGGACGTGGGTGGGTGCCTGGGGGTTGATGTCGCGGAAGGCGACGGTGGTGTCCGTCTCGCGGACGATCGTCGCCGGGACGTGCCCCGCGACGATCTTGCAGAACAGGCAGTCGTCCTGGGGTTCCCCTGCCATGGGTGCTCCTCCGGAGTGATCGATTACGGGGGCATGTTATCGGGGGTGGTGAGAACCAGCTCGTCCGGCGCTTGGGGACGAGGCCGTTCAGGCCGACGGGGGTTCCGGGGGCGGCAGCCCCCGGCGGTCACGGCAAGGACGGCGGTGTCTTGGCCGGGGTGGTCTCCAGGGCTTCCAGGGCGAGCCGGATCGCCTCGTCGAGTTGGGTGTCGCGGCCCGCCGCGTGGTCCTGCGGTCGCTGGACGACCTCCACGTCCGGGTCCACGCCGTGGTTCTCGACGTCCCAGCCGTAGCCCTCCAGCCAGAAGGCGTACTTCGGCTGGGTGATCAGGGTGCCGTCCACCAGGCGGTAGCGGCTGTCGATCCCGATGACGCCGCCCCAGGTGCGGGTGCCGACGACCGGGCCGATGCCCAGCGCCCTGATCGCCGCGTTGACGATGTCGCCGTCGGAGCCGGAGAACTCGTTGGCGACGGCGACGACGGGGCCGCGCGGCGCGTCACGCGGGTAGCTCTCCGGCTGCATGCCGCGGGGCAGGTCCCAGCCGACGATCCGCCGGGCCAGCTTCTCCACCACGAGCTGGGAGGTGTGGCCGCCGCGGTTCTCCCGGACGTCCACGACCAGGCCCTCGCGGGCCACCTCGACGCGCAGGTCGCGGTGGATCTGCGCCCAGCCGGGGGCCTGCATGTCCGGCACGTGGAGGTAGCCGAGCCGGCCGCCGGACTTCCCGTGGACGTAGGCGCGGCGGTCGGCGACCCACGCGTGGTAGCGCAGCGGCTCCTCGTCGGCGAGGGGCACCACGACGGCGTGGCGCGGGTCGCCGCCGCCGGACGGGGAGATGGTCAGCTCGATCGGCTTGCCCGCCGTACCGACCAGCAGCGGGCCCGGCCCGGTCACCGGGTCGACCGGACGGCCGCCGACCGCGACGATCGTGTCCCCGGCGCGCACCGCGACGCCGGGCGCGGCGAGCGGGCTGCGCGCCGCGGGGTCGGAGGTCTCCGAGGGCAGGATCCGGTCGATGCGCCAGCTGCCGTCCTCGTGCCGGGAGATGTCCGCGCCGAGCAGGCCCTGCCTGGGGCCGTCGCCGAAGTTCCCGTAGGGGGTGACGTAGGCGTGCGAGGTGCCCAGTTCGCCGTGCACCTCCCACAGCAGGTCCACGAGGTCGTCGTGGGTGGCGAGGCGGTCCAGGACGGGCCGGTAGCGGTCGAGGACGCCGTCCCAGTCGACGCCGCCCATGTCCGGCCGCCAGAAGTTGTCCCGCATGATGCGGCCGGTCTCCTCGTACATCTGCCGCCACTCGGCGGCCGGGTCGACGGTCTGCCGGACCCGGCCGAGGTCGACGGTGATGTTGGAGTCGCTGTCCTCGTCGCCGGAGGCGCGCCGGTCGCTGGGCACGACCTTCAGCTTGCCGTCGGTCCACAGCAGGACCCGCTTGCCGTCGCCGCTGACCTCGAAGTGGTCGGCGTCGGCGGCGAGGTGCTCGATCCGCTGCTGGGCGAGGTCGTAGCGCTCCAGCTCGGTCTTCGGGTCGGGGTCGTCGGGCGTGGCACGGGAGGCGCCGAGCACTCCGGTGACCGGGTGCCGCAGCCACAGCACGCCGTCGCGGGCGGCGCGCAGGTTGGAGTAGCGGGCGGCCTCGACCGGGAAGGGCACGATGCGGTCGGCGAGGCCGTCGAGGTCGATCCTGGTCGTCGGGGTGCCCTCGCTGTCCGGGGTCTCCTCCTTGTCGGAGACCTCGAAGGGGCGGCCGTGCCGCTGCGGCCCGAAGGGGGAGGGAGTGGTCGCGGCCAGGGTGATCAGATGAGGACGGGAGCTCTCCACGAACGCCAGGTCGAAGACGTGTTCGTCGTAGACGGGGTCGAAGGAGCGGTGGGAGAGGAAGGCGAGGTGCTTGCCGTCCAGGGTGAACGCGGGGGCGTAGTCCTGGAAGCGCAGCGGGGTCGCGTCGGTGACCGACAGGTCGGTGGTGTGCGCGAGCCGGATCTGGCTCAGCGGGCGCGGGCCGGGATGGGACCAGGCCAGCCAGGTGGCGTCGGGGGAGAAGGCGAGGTCGGTGACGTCGCCGTGCTCGCTGCGGTCGACCTCGCGGACCTCGCCGGTCTCGCGCTCGACGAGCAGCAGCCGCCCGTCGTGGGAGGCGACCGCGGCCCGGCTGCCGTCGGGGGCCATGGCCAGTTCCAGGACCCGGCCGAGCCGCCCCGCGGCCAGCCGGCGCGGGGTCGCGCCGGGGGCCGGGCCGGTGGCGGGCGCGAACTCCAGGGCGTCGTCGCCCTCGGCGTCCGTCACCCACACCACCCACTCCTCGCCTTCGGCGCGGAAGGTGCGCGGCAGCCGGGCCCGTACGCCGGGCTCGGCTGCCAGCGCGCGGGCGGGGCCGGAGCGGTGGGTGACCCAGTGGACGGCGCCGCGCACGGCGACGGCGCTGCCGCGCGCGGTGTGGTCGGGGGCCGCGGAGCCGAACCAGCGGGAGGCGTTCACCGGGTAGGGCTGGAGGTCCACGCGCGGACCGCCGAGCCGGATGTCGAGCCGGCGCGGTTCGGCGCCGTCGAGGTCGTCCAGGAGCCACAGTTCACCGGCGCCGGCGTAGACGACCCGGGTGCCGTCGGTGGCGGCGTGGCGGGCGTAGAAACCGTCGAGGGGGGTGTGCCGGCGCAGGTCGGAGCCGTCGGCGAGGGAGGAGTACAGCGCGCCGGTGCCCTCGTGGTCGGAGAGGAACGCGATCCGCTCCCCCACCCACAGCGGGTACTCGAGGTTGCCGTCCAGCTCCTCGTGCAGCCGTACGAACTCGCCGGTGTCCTCGGTGTCGATCCACAGCTTGCCCGCCGTGCCGCCCCGGTACCTCTTCCACCAGGCCGCCTCGCGGCCCATCGGCGCGGACAGCAGCACGGTGTGCGGCCCGTACGCGATGTCGCCGACCGGGCCGTACGGCAGGGTGGTGGCCGGTCCGCCGTCCAGCGGGACGGCACGGGCCCAGCTGCGGCGCAGGCTCGCCTGGCCCTGGGTGCTCAGCGCGAGCACCCGGCCGTCCGGGGTCCAGCCGCGCACCTGGGTGCGCCAACTCCCCCAGTGCGTGAGGCGCTTGGCGGGGCCGCCCTCGACCGGGGCGATGTGCACCTCGGGGGCGCCGTCACGGGTGGAGGTCCAGGCGACGGTGGTGCCGTCGGGCGAGATACGGGGGTGGTTCACCGGCACGTTGTCGGCGCTGACCCGCCAGGCACGCCCGCCGTCCAGCGGTGCGAGCCACACGTCGTCCTCGGCGGTGAAGGCGACCAACTCGCCGTGCAGATGGGGAAAACGGAGGTACGCCGTCGACGCGGACAGCAAAGACGATGCGGACTGAGTCACCCGATCACCCTACGCAGCGGCGGCGGCCGCGGACAGGGGTCCGGATCACTTGGACGTGCCTCCTTCGCACGTCACGCCGTGGACACGGCACCTCACTTGCCCTGGACCGGCCAGCAGGTCGGGTCGCCCTGGCACCAGATGGTCCGGGTGACGGTGACCGTGACCGTCGGTCCCGGCTGCCCGTGGGTGCCGGGCGGCCGGTAGGTGGGGCCGGTGGTGGCGTCGCAGTCGCCGAGCCCGCTGACGTGGAAGACCACCCGGCCGCCCACCTTGGCGGTCAGGTTCCCCCGCACACAGGCGCCGCTGACGGCCCGGGTGACCTTGCCGGTGACGGTGATCTTCCGGCCGTCCTTGGTCTCCCCCTGGCAGTCGACGGAGGCCACGGTGGCGCGGGACGCCGACGGCGTCGGCTTCCCGGACGTGGAGGTCCCGCCGCCGTCGTCGTAGTGGGCCGTGCAGCTGAGCCAGCGCACGGAGGTGTGCCGCCGGTTCAGCTCGGCGGTCGCCGTGCGGTCGGTCGTATAGGACACCGACGCGGTGCTCAGCCCACCGGGATCACATGCGACGACCCCGCCCGCGGCGAGAGCCACGAGCCCGGCCGCGGCCATCACCCGCCGCCCGCGCGGCAGTTGCCGCACCCACCTCGACACCCCCATGCACGCCAGCGTGCCACCGGCCCGCCCGAGGCGGAAGAGCACATACGGCCACACGCGCGCCGCCCACGCCCGCACACCCGTTCGTGCTTCCGGCCGCCGTCGCCGTCAGCCGCGCAGCAGCAGCCACTCCTGGAGTTCCACGAGGTTGCCCTCCGGGTCCTTGAGGTGGGCGACGCGCATGCGGTCCGTCATCGGGGCCGGGCCGTGCAGCAGGGTCGCGCCGCGGGCGGTCAGCTCGGCGCAGTAGGCGTCGAGGTCGTCCACGCGCAGGACCACCAGGGAGCGGTGACCGCTGGCCTCGTCGCCGAGCTCGCCCAGCACCTCGGCCATCATCGCCCGGTCCTGCAAGGCGATGCCCGCCGACCCGGTGGCCGGGCTGAACTTCTCGTACGGCCCCTCGGCCGTCCCGGACTGCGGCTTGAGGCCCAGGACCTCGGCGTAGAAGCGGTAGGCGGCGGCGAAGTCGGTGACGAGCAGCCGGACTTGGGCGAGTTCCACGGCATCCCTCTGCGGTTCGGGACCGGCGGTTGTCAGGACCAGCGGCCGGTCCGGCCCATCAGCAGGGCGGCCGCCGCGGTCCCCGCGGTCGATGTACGCAGCACCGTACGCCCGAGGACGTACGCCTTCGCGCCCGCCTCTTCGAACACCGCCAGTTCCTCCGGGGAGACACCCCCTTCGGGGCCGACGACGAGCACGATCTCGCCGTCGGTGGGGAGTTCGGCGCGGGCCAGGGGCTCCTCGCCGCTCTCGTGGAGGACGGCGGCGAAGTCTGCTTCGGCCAAAAGTGCGGCAACCTGTTTGGTCGTCGCCGCGTCCGCGACCTCCGGGAAACGGACCCGGCGAGACTGCTTGCCCGCCTCGCGGGCGGTCGCCCGCCACTTGCCGAGCGCCTTCAGACCGCGCTCGCCCTTCCACTGCGTGATGCAGCGGGAGGCCTGCCAGGGCACGACGGCGTCGACGCCGACCTCCGTCATGGTCTCCACCGCGAGCTCACCGCGGTCGCCCTTGGGGAGGGCCTGCACGACGGTGATGCGGGGGGACTCCGGGGGTTCCTCGGCCACCGAGACCAGGTGGACGACGAGCCGGTCCTTGCCCTCGGTGGCGGTCACCTCGCAGTCGGCCCAGCGCCCGGCGCCGTCCGTGAGCACGATCCGCTCGCCGGGCTGGAGCCGCTTGACGGAGACGGCGTGCCGCCCCTCGGGGCCGTCCAGCACGAACTCCGCATGGCTGTCGTCCAGCCCGTCGACGACGAACACCGGTGCGGTCATCGCACGTCACCTCCCGTCGACGGACGGGCGGACAACACCGCCCGGGCGGCGTCGAGTTCGGCGGCCAGCAGCTCCACCAGCCGACCGGCGGGCAGCTCGCGGGCCATGCGGTGGCCCTGGCCCGCCCACAGCGCCATGCCCTGCGGGTCGCCCGCCTCGGCGGCGGCCCTGCGCAGCGGGGCGGCGAGGTAGTTGATCTCCGGGTAGGCGGCGGGCGCGTACGGGCCGTGCTCGCGCATGAACCGGTTGACCAGGCCGCGGGCGGGCCGGCCGGAGAACGCGCGGGTCAGCTCCGTGTGCGGGAAGAGCGGATCGGTCAGGGCCTGCTTGTGCAGGTCGTGCGCGCCCGACTCGGGGGTGGTCAGGAACGCGGTGCCCAGCTGGGCGGCGCTCGCGCCGGCCGCGAGGACGGCGGCGATCTGGCCGCCGCGCATGATGCCGCCGGCGGCGACGACCGGGAGGTTCACCGCCTCGCGGATCTGCGCGACGAGGGAGAGCACGCCGATGCCGGAGCCGTCGTTCTCCGGCAGGTCGCGATGGGTGCCCTGGTGGCCGCCGGCCTCCACGCCCTGGGCGACCACCGCGTCCGCGCCCGCCCGCTGCACGGCCAGCGCCTCCTCGACGGTCGTCGCGGTCACCAGGGTGAAGGTGCCGGCCCGGTGCAGGGAGTCGATCACCTCGCGGGTGGGGACGCCGAAGTGGAAGGACACCACCGGAACCGGGTCGTCGAGGAGCACGGCGAGCTTGACGTCGTAGCCGTCGTCGCGTGCGCACTCCGGGTCGCCCAGCTCGGTGCCGTACCAGGTGGCCTCGCCGGCCAGCTGCTGGGCGTAGAGGTCGACGGCGCCGGACTCCGCATGCTCGGACTGGGGCACGAAGACGTTCACGCCGAAGGGGCGGCCGGTCAGCCCGCGCAGCTGCTTGATCTCCTGGTACATCCCGTCGGCGGTCTTGTACCCGGCGGCGAGGAACCCGAGCCCGCCCGCGTCGGACACCGCGGCGGCGAGCCGCGGCCCCGAAGGACCGCCCGCCATCGGAGCCTGCACGATCGGGTGCGGGAAGAGATCGGTCAGTGCGGAGGACATGAGCGCATGGTGTCACGTCCTGCTCAAGGCTCCGAATCGGGCCGACTTCCGGCATATGCGAGAGGCGTCCGCTGCCGGCAGCGGACGCCTCCCCTCGATCAGCGGCCCGCCTCAGCGACCGTTGAACGCATCCTTCAACCGCGAGAACAGCCCCTGCTGACCCGGCTGACCGTGCCTGCCCGGGGGACAACCCCCGGACCCCCGGCCATCCGACAGCCCGCCTCAGCGGCCGTTGAACGCATCCTTCAACCGCGAGAACAGCCCCTGCTGACCCGGCTGGAACTGGCCCTGCGGCCGCTCCTCGCCGCGCAGCTTGGCCAGCTCGCGCAGCAGGCGCTCCTGCTCGGGGTCGAGCTTGCCCGGGGTCTGGACCTCGACGTGGACGACGAGGTCGCCCCGGCCGCCGCCGCGCAGATGTGTGACGCCCCGGCCGTGCAGCGGGATCGACTGGCCGGACTGCGTGCCCGGTCGGATGTCGACCTCCTCCAGGCCGTCCAGGGTCTCCAGCGGCACCTTGGTGCCGAGGGCCGCCGCGGTCATCGGGATGGTGACCGTGCAGTGCAGGTCGTCGCCGCGCCGCTGGAACATCGGGTGCGGCAGCTCGTGGATCTCGACGTACAGGTCACCGGCCGGACCGCCGCCGGGGCCGACCTCGCCCTCGCCCGCGAGCTGGATGCGCGTGCCGTTGTCCACACCGGCCGGGATCTTCACCGTCAGCGTGCGCCGGGCGCGGATGCGGCCGTCGCCCGCGCACTCCGGGCACGGGGTCGGCACGACGGTGCCGAAGCCCTGGCACTGGGGGCAGGGCCGGGACGTCATGACCTGGCCCAGGAAGGACCGGGTGACCTGCGAGACCTCACCGCGGCCACGGCACATGTCGCACGTCTGGGCGGAGGTGCCCGGCGCCGCGCCCTCGCCGTTGCAGGTGTTGCAGACGACGGCCGTGTCGACCTGGATGTCCTTCGTGGTGCCGAAGGCCGCCTCGTCCAGCTCCACCTCCAGCCGGATCATGGCGTCCTGGCCCCGGCGGGTGCGCGAGCGCGGTCCGCGCTGCGACGCGGTGCCGAAGAACGCGTCCATGATGTCGGAGAAGTTGCCGAAGGCGCCGGCCCCGAACCCGCCCGCGCCGGCCGCGCCGGACTGCGAGAGCGGGTCGCCGCCGAGGTCGTAGACCTGCTTCTTCTGCGGGTCCGACAGCACCTCGTAAGCGGCGTTGATCTCCTTGAACCGCTCCTGGGTCTTCGGATCGGGGTTGACGTCCGGGTGCAGCTCGCGCGCGAGCCGCCGGAAGGCCTTCTTGATCTCTTCCTGCGACGCGTCGCGACGCACGCCGAGAACGGCGTAGTAGTCCGTGGCCACTTACGACTCCGCCAGGATCTGTCCGACGTACCGTGCCACTGCGCGTACCGCTCCCATCGTTCCCGGGTAGTCCATGCGGGTCGGTCCGACCACGCCGAGCTTGGCGACTGCCTCGCCGCCCGAACCGTAGCCCACCGACACGATGGACGTGGAGTTGAGTCCTTCGTAGGCGTTCTCGTGACCGATGCGCACGGTCATGCCCGGATCCTGTGTCTCACCGAGCAGCTTCAACAGGACGACCTGCTCCTCCAGCGCCTCCAGGACGGGCCGGATGGTGAGGGGGAAGTCGTGTGCGAAGCGGGTCAGATTGGCGGTGCCGCCGATCATCAGCCGCTCCTCGTTCTCCTCCACCAGGGTCTCCAGGAGCGTGGACAGCACCGTGGAGACCGTCCCGCGGTCCTCGAGGTCGAAGCCCTCGGGCAGATCCTCCACCAGCTGCGGCACGTCCGTGAAGCGGCGGCCGGCGACCCGGCTGTTCAGCCGCGCCCGCAGGTCCGCAAGCGAGGTCTCGCCGAACGGGGCCGGGCAGTCGATCATCCGCTGCTCGACCCGCCCGGTGTCCGTGATCAGCACCAGCATCACGCGCGCGGGCGCGAGCGAGAGCAGCTCCACGTGCCGCACGGTCGAACGGGTCAGCGACGGGTACTGCACCACGGCGACCTGCCGGGTCAGCTGCGCCAGCAGCCGCACCGTACGGGCCACCACGTCGTCGAGGTCGACGGCGCCGTCGAGGAAGTTCTGGATGGCGCGCCGCTCCGGCCCGGTCATCGGCTTGACCCCGGCGAGCTTGTCGACGAAGAGGCGGTAGCCCTTGTCGGTGGGGATGCGGCCCGCGCTGGTGTGCGGCTGGGCGATGTAGCCCTCGTCCTCCAGGGCCGCCATGTCGTTGCGGACCGTGGCCGGGGAGACGCCGAGGTTGTGCCGCTCCGTGAGGGCCTTGGAGCCGACCGGCTCCTCGGTGCCGACGTAGTCCTGGACGATGGCACGCAACACCTGAAGCCGTCGCTCACTGAGCATCGCGCGCACCTCCAGAATCTTCCTCGGCTCCCGCCTGGCACTCGGCGCATACGAGTGCCAGCATTCCCGGGCCCAGTGTACGGCCGTCGGGTACATCGGCGGCAAGGCTGGTGCCGTCGGGCCGATGCCGGGAGGGCTAGCGTCGCGGCATGACGGTGACTTGGGAAGAGCTGGGGTGGGAGCGGCTGGCGGAGGGGGTCGGCCGGGTGCGGTTGCCGGTGTGGGACTGCACCGTCGGGCTGGTCGTCTCGGGCGGCTCGGCGCTGCTGGTGGACGCCGGGTCGAGCCTGGCGGAGGGCGAGCGGCTGCGGGCGCAGGCGCGGGAGCTCGGCGGTGGGCGTGTGACACTTCTCGCGCTGACGCACCCGCACTTCGACCACGTCTTCGGGGCGGCCCGGTTCGAGGACGCGGAGGTCTTCGCGGCCGAGGGCACACGGACCGTGTTCGACGGCGTGCACGGGCGTGCGGAACTGCGCGCGGACGCCGTGCGCAACGGGCTGGACGCGCGTGCGGCGGACGAGGCGGTGGCGGCCCTGGTACGGCCCGGCCGCGAGGTCTCCGGCCGGCTGACCCTCGCCCTGGACGGCGGCCGGGAGGTGCTGCTGGCCGACGTGGGCCCGGGACACACCGCGCACGACCTGGCGGTGGTGGTGCCGGGCGAGCGTCCGGTGGTGTTCTGCGGCGACCTGGTCGAGGAGTCCGGCGAACCCCAGGCCGGCCCCGACGCCGTACCGTCCGAGTGGCCCGCCGCCCTGGACCGGCTGCTGGCACTGGGCGGCGAGGACGCCCTGTACGTCCCCGGTCACGGAGCGGTGGTGGACGCGGCCTTCGTCCGGGCCCAGCGCGACGCCCTGGCGGCACGCTTCGGCGTGTCGCGCTGATCGCCGCAGGACTTCTCCTATCGTCACTCGAATGCGCCCACCCGTCTCCCGCCACCGCCCTTCCAACGAGGGCCCTTCGGGCCCGCGCGTTCGTTCGTACTCCCCCGACCTGACCCCGCCATGGAAGAAGCCGAAGGCCGTGCCGGAGGTGCCGGCCGAGCCCGGTCTGGTGGTCGAGGAGCCGGGGAGCGGCTTCTGCGGGGCGGTGATCCGCTGCGAGGCGGGCACGGTGACCCTGGAGGACCGCTTCGGCAAGCACCGGGTGTTCCCGCTGGAGCCCCGGGGCTTTCTGCTGGAGGGGCGTGTGGTGACCCTGGTACGGCCGTCGTCGGGTGAGCCGGTACGGCCCACCCGCACCGCCTCCGGCTCGGTCGCCGTCCCCGGTGCACGCGCGCGCGTGGCCCGCGCCGGGCGGATCTACGTCGAGGGCCGGCACGACGCCGAGCTGGTCGAGAAGGTCTGGGGCGACGACCTGCGCATCGAGGGCGTGGTCGTGGAGTACCTGGAGGGCGTCGACGACCTGCCGTCGATCGTCGAGTCCTTCGCCCCGGGCCCGGACGCGCGGCTGGGCGTGCTGGTGGACCACCTGGTGCCGGGCACCAAGGAGTGGCGGATCGCGGAGTCGGTGACCAGCGAGCACGCGCTGGTGGTGGGTCACCCGTACATCGACATCTGGGAGGCGGTGAAGCCGGCCGCACTGGGCATCCCGGCCTGGCCCACGGTCCCCCACGGCCAGGACTGGAAGACGGGCGTGTGCCGTGCGCTGGGTTGGCCGTCGGAGAACACCGGGGCGGTGTGGCAGGCGATCCTGAAGCGGGTGGGGTCCTACAAGGACCTGGAGCCGGAGCTGCTGGGCCGGGTGGAGCAGTTGATCGATTTCGTGACCGAGCCGGCCTAGCCGGCCGGCCCCCTCAGTCCACCAGGTCCCGCACCACCGCGTCCGCCAGCAGCCGCCCGCGCAGTGTCAGTACGGCCCGCCCGTCGTCGTAGGGCCCGCGCTCCAGAAGCCCCTCCGAGAGGGCCTTGCGGGATGCTGCGAGCCCCGCCTCCTTCAGCAGCGACAGCGGCGCCCCCTCGCGCAGCCGCAGCTCCAGCAGGATCCGCTCCACCCGGCGGTCCTCCTCGGACAGCACCTCACGCCCGGCCCCCGGCGACTTCCCCGACGCCAGCGCCGCCGCATACGCCCCCGGGTGCTTGACGTTCCACCAGCGCACCCCGCCCACGTGCGAGTGCGCCCCCGGGCCCGCGCCCCACCAGTCGGCGCCGCGCCAGTACAGCTCGTTGTGCAGGCAGCGGCCGGCCTCGGAGGTGGCCCAGTTGGACACCTCGTACCACTCGAAGCCCGCCGCGGACAGGGCCTCCTCGGCGATCAGGTAGCGGTCGGCGTGCACGTCGTCGTCCGTCATCGGGATCTCGCCGCGGCGGATCCGGCGGGCGAGCTGGGTGCCCTCCTCGACGATCAGCGCGTAGGCGCTGACGTGGTCCGGGCCCGCGCCGAGCGCCGCGTCCAGCGACGCCCGCCAGTCGTCGTCGGACTCGCCGGGGGTGCCGTAGATCAGGTCGAGGTTGACGTGTTCGAAGCCGGCCGCACGGGCCTCGGCCACGCACGCCTCGGGGCGGCCGGGGGTGTGGGTCCGGTCGAGGATCTTCAGCACGTGCTGCTTGGCGCTCTGCATGCCGAAGGAGATCCGGTTGAAGCCGCCCTCCCTGAGGGTCGTCAGATACGCCGGGTCGACGGACTCCGGGTTCGCCTCCGTGGTGACCTCCGCGTCCGGCGCCAGGCCGAACTCGTCGCGGACGGCGCCCAGCATCCGTACGAGGTCGCCGGCTGCCAGCAGGGTCGGCGTGCCGCCGCCGACGAAGACCGTGCGGACCTTGCGCGGGTCGTCGCCGAGCACCTTGCGGGCGAGGCGGATCTCGTCGATCAGCGTGTCCGCGTAGTTGTCCCGGGAGGCCAGGACTCCGCCCGTGCCGCGCAGCTCGGTCGCCGTGTAGGTGTTGAAGTCGCAGTACCCGCAGCGGGTCGCGCAGTACGGGACGTGGAGGTAGAAGCCGAGCGGGCGGTCGGCCGCCCCGGCGAGCGCCTGTGCGGGCAGTGCGCCGTCGGCGGGGACGGGCTCGCCGTCGGGAAGTGCGGAAGGCATGCCTTCCATTGTCCAGCACCCGGGCGGTTGCCCCGCTGTCCGGAACCCGGGCGGTTGCCCCGCCGGGCCGGCCCGGGGCGGTTGCCCGCCGTCACTGCGCCTGGAGCACCATCAGGGCCAGATCGTCCTCGGGCGGGCGTTCCGCGAACTCGTGCACGAGCAGCTGGATGCGCTCGGCGATCGAGCCGGCGTCCAGCCCGGCGCAGTCGGCGAGTGCGGCGGCGAGCCCGTCGCCGTCGTCGAACTGGCGCGAGCCGCAGCGCCGCTCGGTCACCCCGTCGGTGACGCACAGCAGCGTGTCACCGGGCTCCAGCTCGAAGGCGTCGCTGGTGTACGTCTCGTCCTCGATGACACCGAGCAGGGTCTGCGGGCGCGCGACCGGACGGACGTCCCCGGCGCGGGTGAGCAGCAGCGGCAGCGGGTGCCCGGCGCTGGCGAGGGTGCAGCGGACGCCGCCGTCGAAGGGGACGAGCTCGCCGTACAGGAGGGACAGGAAGCGGGTCTGGGGGCCGTCGCCGGGGGCGACGGGGCCCACGAGGGCCCGGGCGGCCGCGTCGGCGGCCTCGGTGGCGTCGTCGAGGAGGAGCTGGTTGAGGCGGTCCAGGACGTCGGCGACGCCGTAGCCCTCGCGGGCCAGCAGCCGCAGCCAGGGCCGGGCGAGTCCGATGACCACGGCGGCCTCCGGGCCCTTGCCCTGTACGTCGCCCACCGCGAAGCACCAGCGGCCGTCACCGGCCGGGAAGAGGTCGTAGAAGTCGCCGCTGGGGCCGCCCTGGTCGCAGGGCTCGTAGACGAGGGCGCTGCGCACTCCGGGGATCTCGGCGACCGCGCCGGGCAGCAGCCCGCGCTGGAGCACGGCGCTGATGGTGGCCTGGCGGGCGTACTGCCGGGCCGCGCCGATGCCGAGCGCCACCCGTCGGCTCAGGTCCTCCACCAGCCCGGTGATCTCGTCGGGGAAGCGCGCCAGCCCGGCCCGGCCGATGACGAGCGTGCCCAGCGGGCGGCCGCCGGCGATCAGACGGTAGGCGAGCGCGGCGCCGTCGGCCGCGCGGGGGCCGAGGGCCTGCGCGGGCCAGGGGTAGGGGGCCGGGCCGGAGCGTAAGTCCTCGGTGGGCTGCGGAGGGTCCTTCTCCAGGGCACGGCGCAGCTCCTCCAGGTGGTTCTCGCTGCCGTGCCAGACGCGGGCGAGCCGCGGTCCGGCGGCGCCCGTGCCGTCGTTCCAGCCTCCCCGGGCGGTGGCCTCGTCCTCCAGCCACACCGCGCACCAGTCGGCCAGCCGGGGCACGATCAGCTGCCCGGTGAGCGCGGCGACCAGGTCCTCGTCGAGCTGCCCGGCGAGCAGGTCGGAGGCCTCGGCGAGAAAGGACAGGGCGCCGCGGCCCAGCCATTCGCGGTCGCGTTCGGCGCGCTGCGGGTCGGGGGCGAGGATCTCGGCGACGCCGAGGCCGGGCTCCGCGTGGTACGCCTCGGTGTCCTCCTCGTCGCCCTCGGCGGGCAGCCGTGCCCACACCGTCTTGGCCCCGGTCCGGTAGGTGACGCCCCACTCCTCGGCGAGCGCGGCGACGAGCCGCAGCCCGCGGCCGTACTCCGGGGGTTCGTACGGCGCCTCGCCGACGTGGCCGCGGGGGGCGCGCGAGGGGTGCTGGTCGGACACCTCGACGACGCACGCGCCGGTCTCCGGCTCCAGACGGCAGACCAGCTCGACGTCGGTGCCCGCGTGCACGACGGCGTTGGTGACCAGTTCGCTGACGACCACCAGGACGTCGTCGGCGAGGCGGTCGGGAACGGTCAGTCCGAGCTCTCGCCACTCCGTGAGCGCCGCGCGCGCCAGCCCACGGGCGGAGCCCGGCGCGAGAGGGCTTCCGGGCAGGGTCGCATGCGCCTGGGTACGCTCCTGAGCGCGCTGCTGCGCAGCCGTGTCACCGCCACGGGAGAGCGTCTCCCGTTGCGTCGGAATGGCCACCATGACGGCTCCCCGGACAGTGCGGACGCGCGCCCTCGGCACGCACGACGCGGACAGGGTGACAGAAAGACCGCGTCCATGAGCACCGAGTAACCGAAATGAGCCAGCCAGACAAGAACCAGACGCAATCCGTATACGAAGACGGACAGATCCGATCAACGGATCTGTCCGCTTCGTTCGTTCGGTTGGTTCCCGTTCGTTTCGGCCCCGGTCAGGCCTCGCGGGTGCCCGCGTACATCTCGTCGATCAGATGCCTGTACTCGCGCTCCACCACCGGCCGCTTCAGCTTCAGGGACGGGGTGATCTCGCCGTGCTCCACGTCCAGGTCGCGCGGGAGCAGGCGGAACTTCTTGACGGTCTGCCAGCGCTGGAGGCCCTCGTTGAGCTGCTTGACGTACCCGTCGACCATCTCCACCGTCTGCGGCGCGGCGACCACATCCGCGTACGACCTGCCCTCCAAGCCGTTCTCCTTGGCCCACTCCAGGATCGCGACCTCGTCGAGGGCGATGAGGGCGGTGCAGAAGTTCCGGTCGGCGCCGTGGACCAGGATGTTCGAGACGTACGGGCACACGGCCTTGAACTGGCCCTCGACCTCGGCGGGCGCGATGTACTTGCCGCCGGAGGTCTTGATCAGGTCCTTCTTGCGGTCGGTGATGCGCAGGTAGCCGTCCGGGGAGAGCTCGCCGATGTCGCCGGTGTGGAACCAGCCGTCGGACTCCAGCACCTCGTCGGTCTTCTCGGGCAGCTTGTGGTAGCCCTGCATGATGCCGGGGCCGCGCAGCAGGATCTCGCCGTCGTCTGCGATACGGACCTCGGTGCCGGGCAGCGGCTTGCCGACGGTGCCGGTGCGGTAGGCCTCGCCCGGGTTGACGAAGGAGGCCGCGGAGGATTCGGTGAGGCCGTAGCCCTCCAGGATGTGGATGCCGGCGCCGGCGAAGAAGTAGCCGATCTCCGGGGCGAGCGCGGCGCTGCCCGACACACAGGCGCGCAGCCGGCCGCCGAAGGCCTCGCGGATCTTGGCGAAGACGAGCCTGTCGGCGACCTTGTGCTTGGAGGCCAGGGCGAAGGGCGCGGAGTGGACGCCGGTGCGCTTGAAGTTGTCCTGGGTGACCTTGGCGTACTCGCGGGCGACCTCGGCGGCCCACTGGAAGATCTTGTACTTGGCCGCGCCGCCCGCACGGGCCTTGGCGGCCACGCCGTTGTAGACCTTCTCGAAGATGCGCGGGACGGCCGCCATGTAGGTCGGCTGGACCACCGGCAGGTTCTCGATGATCTTGTCGACCCGGCCGTCGACGGCGGTGACGTGACCGACCTCGATCTGGCCGGAGGTGAGGACCTTGCCGAAGACGTGCGCGAGCGGCAGCCACAGGTACTGCACGTCGTCGGGGCCGATCAGGCCGGTGGAGGCGATCGCCTTCGCCATGTACGACCAGTTGTCGTGCGGCAGCCGGACGCCCTTGGGGCGGCCCGTGGTGCCGGAGGTGTAGATGAGGGTGGCGAGCTGGTCCTTGGTGAGGGCTCCGACCCGCTCCTTGATCAGCTCGGGGTGCTTGTCCAGGTAGGCGGCGCCGCGCTGCTCCAGCTCGGTCAGCGTGAGCACCCAGTCGCCGGTCTCGACGCCGGCCGGGTCGATGACGACTACGTGGTGCAGGTCGGGCAGCTCCGCGCGCTTCTCGAGCGCCTTGGCGAGCTGGGCGGCGTTCTCCGCGACGAGGACCTTGCTCTCGGAGTCGGAGAGGATGAAGGCCGACTCGTCGGCGTTGGTCTGCGGGTAGATCGTGGTGGTGGCCGCGCCCGCGCACATGATGCCGAGGTCGGCGAGCAGCCACTCCACCCGCGTGGAGGAGGCGAGCGCGACCCGCTCCTCGGGCCGCACACCCAGCTCGATGAGCCCGGCGGCGATCGCGAAGACCCGCTGGGCGGCCTGTGCCCAGCTCAGCGACTTCCACTCGTCCGGGCCCTCACCGGAGCCGGAGGGCACGGGGTACCGATAGGCCTCGGCGTCCGGTGTGGCCGCCACACGCTCCAAAAAGAGTGCCGCCACGGACGGCGGACGGTTCTCGATCAGGGTCTGTGCGTCGCTCACGACATCCTCCGGGGCCCGCGACAGTGCGGCGGCTGGCTCAGGTGTGGCTGGGCTGGATCAGGTGCGGCTGGGGTGGATCAGGTGCGGCTGGGGTGACTCACGGGTTGTGGCTCGCAGCCGTTGTTTAACTCGCGAGTAACTATCGAGCAGGGACAGATTAAGGCGCCTTCCGCCACCGCGTAAGGGGCTGCGGCCTGTCACTTCCTACCGAGGGCGACCGCCTCCATGCACAGGGGCCCGCCGCACTTTCACGCGACGGGCCCCTTTTCACCCGGTTCGCCGGGGTGCCGGCTGCTCGCTCCGGGCTACCGACGGTTACTTCTTGCCCTTGGCCGATCCCGCGCTGTCATCGCTGGAGAGCACCGCGATGAAGGCCTCCTGCGGAACCTCCACGGAACCCACCATCTTCATGCGCTTCTTGCCCTCCTTCTGCTTCTCCAGCAGCTTCCGCTTACGGGAGATGTCACCGCCGTAGCACTTGGCGAGGACGTCCTTGCGGATGGCGCGGATGGTCTCGCGGGCGATCACGCGGGAGCCGATGGCGGCCTGGATCGGTACCTCGAAGGCCTGCCGCGGGATGAGCTCGCGCAGCTTGGCGACGAGCCGCACGCCGTACGCGTACGCCGCGTCCTTGTGCGTGATCGCCGAGAACGCGTCCACCTTGTCGCCGTGCAGCAGGATGTCGACCTTGACCAGGCTCGACGTCTGCTCACCGGTGGGCTCGTAGTCCAGGGAGGCGTAGCCGCGGGTCTTGGACTTCAGCTGATCGAAGAAGTCGAAGACGATCTCCGCGAGCGGGAGGGTGTAGCGGATCTCGACCCGGTCCTCGGAGAGGTAGTCCATGCCGAGCAGGGTGCCGCGCCTGGTCTGGCACAGCTCCATGATCGAGCCGATGAACTCGGTCGGCGCCAGGATGGTGGCGCGCACGACCGGCTCGTACACCTCGTTGATCTTGCCCTCGGGGAACTCGCTGGGGTTGGTGACCGTGTGCTCGGTCCCGTCCTCCATGACCACGCGGTAGACCACGTTCGGCGCGGTCGCGATCAGGTCGAGCCCGAACTCGCGCTCCAGCCGCTCCCGGATCACGTCCAGGTGCAGCAGGCCGAGGAAGCCGACGCGGAAGCCGAAGCCGAGGGCCGCGGACGTCTCCGGCTCGTAGACCAGCGCGGCGTCGTTGAGCTGGAGCTTGTCCAGGGCCTCGCGCAGCTCCGGGTAGTCGGACCCGTCCAGCGGATACAGGCCCGAGAAGACCATCGGCTTGGGGTCCTTGTAGCCGCCGAGCGCCTCCTCGGCGCCCTTGTTCTGGCTGGTGACGGTGTCACCGACCTTGGACTGGCGGACGTCCTTCACACCGGTGATGAGGTAGCCGACCTCGCCGACGCCCAGGCCGTCGGCCGGCAGCATCTCCGGTGAGTTGGTGCCGATCTCCAGCAGCTCGTGGGTGGCGCCGGTGGACATCATCCGGATCCGCTCGCGCTTGTTGAGCTGACCGTCGATCACACGGACGTACGTCACGACACCCCGGTAGGAGTCGTAGACCGAGTCGAAGATCATCGCGCGGGCGGGGGCGTCCTCGACGCCGACCGGGGCGGGGATCTGCTCGACCACCTTGTCCAGCAGCGCCTCGACGCCGAGTCCGGTCTTGGCGGAGACCTTCAGCACGTCGTCGGGGTCGCAGCCGACGAGGTTGGCCAGCTCCTCGGCGAACTTCTCCGGCTGGGCGGCCGGCAGGTCGATCTTGTTGAGGACGGGGATGATCGTGAGGTCGTTCTCCATCGCCAGGTAGAGGTTGGCGAGGGTCTGCGCCTCGATGCCCTGGGCCGCGTCGACGAGGAGGATGGTCCCCTCACAGGCGGCGAGCGACCGTGAGACCTCGTAGGTGAAGTCGACGTGCCCCGGGGTGTCGATCATGTTGAGGATGTGCGTGTTGCCGGGGTCGTGGGTGGGGGCCCACGGCAGACGCACCGCCTGGGACTTGATCGTGATGCCGCGCTCGCGCTCGATGTCCATGCGGTCGAGGTACTGAGCGCGCATCTGCCGCTGCTCAACCACACCGGTCAGCTGGAGCATCCGGTCGGCGAGCGTGGACTTGCCGTGGTCGATGTGCGCGATGATGCAGAAATTGCGGATCAGAGCCGGGTCGGTACGGCTCGGCTCGGGCACATGGGTAGGGGTCGCGGGCACGCAGGGTCCTGATTCTTGAGGCGTCCGCATACGTGTGCTTGTCCGTCTGCGGTCTCGGGTCGGATCGATACGTAGTCTCCATGGTCCCACGGACGGCGACCTGCGACGGGTTTGGGCCACTCGACGGGCCGCTGGTAGTGTGGGTGGCTGTGTCTCATGCCCTCTCAGCGCGAGGCACGTCGGAAAATTTCGAAAGAGAAGGCTCATTCGTGGCGAACATCAAGTCCCAGATCAAGCGGATCAAGACCAACGAGAAGGCTCGGCTGCGCAACAAGGCCGTCAAGTCCTCCCTGAAGACCGCGATCCGCAAGGCCCGCGAGGCCGCTGCCGCGGGTGACGTCGAGAAGGCCACCGAGTACCAGCGCGCTGCCGCGCGTCAGCTCGACAAGGCCGTCTCGAAGGGCGTCATCCACAAGAACCAGGCCGCCAACAAGAAGTCGGCGCTGGCTACCAAGGTCGCGTCCCTCAAGGGCTGAACTTCCTGACTTGACGCCGGGAGGACCAGAGCGGGCCCTCTCTCATCCGCTCCCGACCGGCACCCAGGATCCATGCGCGGCCTGCGTTCGCCACGCGGGCATGGATCCACGAGCGTGACCGAAGGCCCCGACCGCCTCCCTTCCCCAGGGAAAGCGGCCGGGGCCTTCGGCTTGCATTCAGAGGGTGTCTCGTCGATCCGCCCGGCATGATCGGCGAGAGGCCCCTAGGGCGTGCCCTGGGCCCGGCCCCGTGAGCGTGCCGCTCGGGCGATGGTCACGACGGCCTTCTCCAGGGCGTACTCGGGGTCGTCGCCGCCGCCCTTCACCCCGGCGTCCGCCTCGGCCACCGCCCGCAGGGCCACCGAGATCCCGTCCGGGGTCCAGCCGCGCATCTGCTGCCGGACCCGGTCGATCTTCCACGGCGGCATGCCGAGCTCCCGCGCCAGGTCGGCGGGGCGTCCGCCGCGCGCGGACGCCAGCTTCCCGATCGCGCGCACGCCCTGGGCCAGCGCGCTGGTGATCATCACCGGCGCGACTCCCGTGGCGAGCGACCACCGCAGCGCCTCCAGAGCCTCCGCGGCCCGGCCCTCCACGGCCCGGTCCGCGACGGTGAAGCTGGAGGCCTCGGCCCGCCCGGTGTAGTAGCGACCGACGACGGCCTCGTCGATCGTCCCCTCGACATCGGCGACCAGCTGCGACACCGCCGACGCCAGCTCGCGCAGATCACTGCCGATCGCGTCCACCAGCGCCTGGCACGCCTCGGGCGTGGCCGAACGCCCGAGCCCGCGGAACTCGCCCCGCACGAAGGCGAGCCGGTCGGCCGGCTTGGTCATCTTCGGGCAGGCCACCTCCCGCGCCCCCGCCTTGCGCGCGGCGTCCAGCAGCCCCTTGCCCTTCGCGCCGCCCGCGTGCAGCAGCACCAGGGTGATCTCCTCGGCGGGCGCCCCCAGATACGCCTTCACGTCCTTGATCGTGTCGGCCGAAAGGTCCTGCGCGTTGCGTACGACCACGACCTTGCGCTCCGCGAAGAGCGACGGACTGGTCAGCTCGGCGAGCGTGCCGGGCTGCAACTGGTCCGGGGCGAGGTCCCGTACGTCCGTGTCGGCGTCGGCGGCCTTCGCGGCGGCCACCACCTCCTGCACGGCACGGTCGAGCAGGAGGTCCTCCTGCCCGACGGCGAGCGTCACCGGGGCGAGGGGGTCGTCATTCGCAGTCTTCCTGGCCATCGCGACAAGCATCCCACGCGGCACTGACAACGGGCGGCGCGGCGGTCTGCGAGAACCGCCTACGGCTCCTCGCGCCAGCCGTCCCACTGCGCCGCGAACTCGTCCAGCTCCCCGGGGTCCAGCCGTTCCTCCTCGTCCCGCAGGACGACGAGCCACTGCGCGTCCTCGGCATCGTCCTCACCGGCCAGCGCGTCCCGTACGAGCTGCGGCTCCTCCCGGATTCCGAACCGCACCCCGAGCGCCTGAGCCGCCTCCTCCGCGGAATCGCGGTCGGGCAGCACCAGTACATGTCTCACATCACTCACGCCGGCCATTGTCGCCCCCGGGACCGCCGAACCGATGCGGACGTCCGTCGGCGCCGGCCGTCAGTCCCGTGCCACGCGCAGCCCCGCGCCCGCTCCGGTGACCGCGAGCGATCCGTCCCGGTCCGTCCGCAGCACTCTCGCACCCTCCGCCTGGAGCGCCGCGACCGTGCTCGGGGCCGGGTGTCCGTACATGTTGCCCGCGCCACAGGAGATCAGCGCCAGCCGCGGGGCCACCACTCGTATCAGGTCCGGGTCCTGGTGGGCGGAGCCGTGATGGGCGACCTTGAGCACATCCACGCCGACCAGCCGGGCGAGGGCCGGTGACCGCAACAGCTGCTGCTGTGCCGGTGGTTCGAGGTCGCCCAGCAGCAACAGCCGCAGCCCGCCGGAGCGGACGAGCAGCGTCACGCTGGCGTCGTTGGGCCCGTCCGGATCCGCCGACGGGCGTGGTGGAGGCCACAGGACCTGCCAGCTCAGCCCGCCGATCCGCCGCTCCTCCCCGGCGGCGGCGTGGGTGAGGGGGATGCCCTGCCCGGCTGCCTCCCTCCGTACGAACTCCGCCTGGTCCGCCGGCTCCTCGTACCCGGTCGTCTCGATCACGCCCACCGAACGCCCCCGCAGGACACCGGGCAGTCCGGTCACATGGTCGGCGTGGAAGTGGGTCAGCACGACCAACGGGATCCTGGTGATGCCCAGCGCGCGCAGACAGCGGTCCACCGGCTTGGGGTCGGGTCCGGCGTCCACCACCACACCGGTGCCCGGTCCGGCCGCCAGCACCGTGGCGTCGCCCTGCCCCACGTCGCACATCGCGAACCGCCAGCCCGGAGGCGGCCAGCCGGTGATCACCCGGGTCAGCGGCGGCGGCTGCACCAGTACCAGCAGGAGCAGCACCCCGCACAGGGCGCACAGCCACGGGTGTCCCAGCAGCCGCCGGCCCACCAGTACGACCACCACGGTGACCAGACCCAGCAGCAGCGCCCCGGTCCAGCTGCCCGGCCAGTCCACTCCCCCGCCGGGCAGCGCCGCCCCGGTCCTGGCCACGTCCGCGATCCACCCGGTGGGCCAACTCGCGCACCACGCGAACGCCTTCGCCACCGGCATCGCCAACGGCGCGGTCACCAGGGCCGCGAAGCCCAGCACCGTGGCGGGCGCGACCGCGACCTCCGCGAGCAGGTTGCACGGCACCGCCACCAGACTGACCCGCGCCGACAGCACGGCGACCACCGGCGTGCACAGCGCCTGCGCCGCTGCCGCGGCGGCCAGCGCCTCGGCCAGGCGGGCGGGCACCCGGCGCCGGCGCAGCGCCGCGCTCCAGCGGGGCGCCAGCGTGAGCAGGGCGCCGGTGGCCAGCACCGACAGCAGGAAGCCGTAACTGCGGGCCAGCCACGGGTCGTAGAGCACCAGCAGCAGTACGGCCGTCGCCAGCGCCGGGATCAGCGATCGGCGGCGCCCGGTCGCGAGGGCGAGCAGCGCGACCGACCCGCACGCCGCGGCGCGCAGTACGCTCGGGTCCGGCCGGCACACGACGACGAATCCGAGGGTGAGCACTCCGCACAGCAGCGCGGTGGCCCTCAGCGACAGACCGAGTCTCGGCGCCAGGCCACGGCGTTCGACGTGCTGGGCCAGTCCGGGCGGGCCGATGAGCAGGGCGAGCAGGACCGTGAGGTTGCTTCCGGAGACGGCCAGCGTGTGGGCGAGGTCCGTCTCCTTGAACGCCTCGTCCAAGTCGGGCGTGACCCGGGAGGTGTCTCCCACGACCAGCCCCGGCAGCAGCGCCCGGGCGTCCCCCGGCAGTCCGTCCGTCGCCGCGCGCAGCCCGGCCCGCAGCCGGCCCGCCAGCCGTTGCGGCCCCGACGGTCCCCCGATCACCTCGGGCGCCGCCCGGCCCCGGACCCGCAGTACCGCCGCGATCCGGTCGCCGTCGGTGAGCGGGGGTGCCAGCCGCGCGGTCACTCTCAGCCGCGTGGACGGCAGCAGCCCCAGCCAGGGCGAGGGCCGCGCGTCGGCTCCGTGCCCGTGCGCCTGCCCGGCGGTGTTCACCAGGATCAGCACGGGCGCCCGGGTCTCCACGGCCCCCGCGTCGCCCACCCGCTCCACGCGCCGTACCTCGGCGTCGATCAGCACCGAGTCCGGCGCCATGTGGTCGCCGCTGACCCGGGGCCGGGTGAGCCGGGGATCGGAGGTCAGCTCCACCTCGGCGGTCACCGTGGCGTACTGCCGGGCCAGCCCGGGTACGGGTCCTCGGCGCACGTCGGCCCCGTGCAGCCCCGCGGAAGCGGCGGCCGCGGCGGCGGCGAGCAGCACCGCGGCGACGGAACTGCGCGCCCAGCCACGCGAGCCGGTGGATGGGGCTGGGGGTGGGAGTGGAGGTGAGGGTGAGGACGGCTGCGGCTCGGGCGGCAGTGGCGGTGCGGGTGGCGAGGGCGTGGGGGTGGGGGTGGGCGCGAGTTCGCGTGCGGGTGCTGTCCTGCTCCGCCTGGTACGTCCTCGCTGCTGCCGGGTGGCGAACAGGAGCACGGCGGCTGCGGCGAGGCACGCTGCCACGAAGCCTGTGACCCATCCCGCCGGCGCCGCCAGAGCCACGGCCGCCGTCGCCCAGGCCGCGAGCGCGGGAGGGACGAGCCGTAAGTCGGTCGGTCCTTCCTGTCGGGGGTGGGCGGCTCCGAGCCGTTTGCCGGAGGCGGCGTGCACCGCGGGGCGCGTCCGGGGCGCGGTGGGGGCGGCGTTCCGGCTCATGACCTCACCAGGCTTCGCAGGTCGGCGAAGCGGCGCTCACCGATGCCGCTGACCTGGCGCAGCTCGTCCACCGAGCGGAAACCGCCGTGCTGCGTGCGGTAGTCGATGATGTGCTGGGCCAGCACGGGACCGACACCGGGCAGGGTCTCCAACTGCTCGGCGGTGGCGGTGTTCAGAGAGACCGGGGCGGCGGGAGGCCCCGCCGCGCCCGCTCCGGCCGCTCCCCCGGCGGCCGTTCCGGCCGCGGCGGATCCCGTCGCCGGGGCGGGCCCGCCGACGACCACCTGTTCACCGTCCACGAGGAACCTGGCCCGGTTCAGACCGTCGAGGTCGGTGCCGGGGCGCACTCCGCCCGCCGCCCGTAGCGCGTCGGCGACCCGTGAACCCGCCGGGAGCCGGTGGATCCCGGGGTGACGGACCTTGCCGCTGACGTCCACGACGATCTCCGGGCCGGCCGAGGCAGTGGTATCCGGTGAAGGCGCCGAGGCGCCGAACGCGGTGGTCTTGTCCTCCCCTCGCCCCGGGGCGGGGGCCACGGCCCGCACCACCTCGGGTGCCCGGACCTCCTCGCCGCGGCCGGCCCAGAAGTGCTGCAGGGCGAAGGCCCCGGCGACGACGAACACCACCGTGAGAGCGATCACGCTCCTGCGCTCGAGGCCGCACCGCGTCTGCACCCACATCGGCATCCGCTCACGCAGCGCGAGCCGGGCCCTGTCCCGCCAGTCCGCCCCCACGCCCGCCCGCACGCCCGCGTCCGCACCGTCCTGACCTGCCTCGCCCTCGGCAGCCGTCTCCAGTTCGCCCACGTCGGCCGACAGCACGTCGCTCGCGGCAGCCGGCCCCTGGTCCGTCACAGCAGTGGTGCTCGCGCCGCGCCGAACGGAGTCCTGCTCCCTCGGCCCGGTGGGGTTCACCGTCACCTGCCACGGCGGCCCGTTCCCCGACTCCGCAGGTCGATCGGTGTGTCCCCACTCCCCCAGCAGTCCGGTGTGTTCGACGAACAGTGCCCGAGCGCGTCGGCGCAGGTCCTCGGCCTGCGCGTGGCGGTGCCGGGGGCCGCGCCGGGCGGGCGGACGGCGGTGGCGGGTGCGGCCGTCCGAGTCGGGGCCACGGCCCGGGCCGCTGGTTGCCGTCGCTGTGCGTGAGTGTGCTCGAAGTGCCATGCGACGAGCATCGGGCAGCCCGGCACATTCGCGATGATCTTGCTTGATTCCCGGGGACTACTTCCCGGTTGTGGACAACTCCGTCACCCACACGAGGTATCGAAGAAGGCGACGCCTCATCGAGGGGAGACCACAACCCCCAGCAGCCCCGGCCCGGTGTGCGCCCCGATCACGGCCCCGACCTCGCTCACATGCAGCTCGGCCAGCCCGGGCACCCGCGCCCGCAGCCGGTCCGCGAGGGCCGACGCCCGTTCCGGGGCGGCGAGATGGTGGACGGCGATGTCGATGCCGGCCCCGCTCGTGCGCTCGGCCGCGATCTCCTCCAGGCGGGCGATCGCCTTCGAGGCCGTCCGCACCTTCTCCAGGAGTTCGATGCGGCCCCCGTCCAGCTGGAGCAGCGGTTTGACGGCGAGCGCGGAACCGAGCAGGGCCTGTGCGGCGCCGATGCGGCCGCCGCGGCGCAGATAGTCGAGTGTGTCGACGTAGAAGTAGGCGGACGTGCCCCCGGCCCGCTTCTCCGCGGCGGTGACCGCGTCGTCCATGGTGCCGCCGGACCCGGCCGTCTCCGCGGCGGCCAGGGCGCAGAAGCCGAGTGCCATCGCGACCATTCCGGTGTCCACCACGCGCACCGGCACGGGTGCCTCGCGGGCCGCGAGCACCGCCGCGTCGTATGTGCCCGACAGTTCCGCGGACAGGTGCAGGGAGACGATGCCGGACGCACCGGATTCGGCCACCTTGCGGTAGGTCTCGGCGAAGAGTTCGGGGCTGGGGCGCGAGGTGGTGACGGGCCGGCGCTTCTGCAGTGCCTGCGCCAGGGAGCGGGTGGAGATCTCCGTGCCCTCTTCGAGCGCCCGGTCGCCGAGGACCACGGTCAGCGGGACCGTGGTGATGCCGTGGCGCGCCATCGTCCGCGGCGGCAGGTAGGCCGTTGAATCGGTGACGATCGCGACATGGCGGGACATGAGCTGGAGGTTACCTGCCGTAGCGCCCGGACGGCAGCCCAGGCCCGCTGACCGGGTGTGCCACTGGCCGGATCGAGCGCATCAAGTGGTGCTCTCGGGGCGGGGTTTCTTCTGCCAGGAGTAGACGGGGCGACGGCCCGGCGGGGTGATGGCGGGACGGGCGGCCTCCGGGGCGGAGCCCGGCCGTGGGGTCTGCGGCGCCGTTCGCCGGTCCTGGCCGTCGGCCGGGGTCTCGGGCCACGGCCCGGGTGCGGCCGCGGGCTCCGGGCTGGTCCAGTGGCGCAGGGCATCGGCCTCCACGTCGATCTGGGCGCTCAGCATGTCCAGGTCGTCCTCGGCGAAGCGGCGGGCGCGGTCATGGGCCGCCCAGCGCAGGGAGTCGGCCGAGTCCGTGATGCGCAGCGTCCGCTCGCGCAGGCCCGGGAGCCGCTCGGCGAGCGTCGCCCGGTTGGGCTCGCCCTCCAGACGCTTGAGTTCGGCGTCCAGTTGCTGTCCGTACGCGCTGAGCCGCTCGAACAGGGCGACGGACTCCTTCAGGGACTCGTCCTCGGCCGCGCCCGCGTACAGGGCGTCCTGGGTGGCGCGCATCGAGGTGCGCAGAGTGAGCCGGAGCTCGGCCAGCTCGCCGGCCGGGCCGGGCCGGCCGAGGGACTTGGCGCGCAGGGTCTGGTCCTCCACCGCGCGGCGGGCCTGGCTGATCGTGCGGTCCACGCCGCGCTTGGCGGCACCGACGGCCTTGACCGTGGCGTAGGCGCCGAGCACCAGGCAGAGCACGAAGAGCACGGCGAAGACTGCGACGACTGCTTCCACGGCGCTCCTCCTCGGCTCGGGCGGCACAGGCCGCGCCGCTCTTCCACGGTAAACGCAACGGGCAGGTCCGGGGTTCCGGAAGAACCCCGAACCTGCCCGTAGGGGACTACCCGGAGCCGCTCAAGCCCCGGCCGTCACGACGTCCCCTCCGTCACGACACCGCGCCGTCACGCCGGGACGATGTTCACCAGCTTCGGCGCCCGCACGATCACCTTGCGGATGCCCGCGCCGCCCAGTGCCGCGACGACCTTCTCGTCGGCCAGCGCCACCTTCTCCAGCTCCTCCTCGGAGATCGTCGGCGGGACCTCCAGACGCGCCTTGACCTTGCCCTTGATCTGGACGACGCAGGTCACGGACTCGTCCACGACGTACGCCGGGTCGGCGACCGGGAAGTCCTGGTGGACGACGGAGCCGCTGCGGCCCAGCTTGCGCCACAGCTCCTCGGCGATGTGCGGGGCCAGCGGCGCGACCATCAGCACCAGCGACTCGGCGACCGAGCGTGGCACCGCCCCGCCGGCCTTGGTCAGGTGGTTGTTCAGCTCGGTGACCTTGGCGATGGCGGTGTTGAACCGCATCCCCTCCAGGTCGCCGCGCACGCCGTCGATCGCCTTGTGCAGGGCGCGCAGCGTCTCCTCGTCGGGCTCGGCGTCGGAGACGGTGACCTCGCCGGTGGTCTCGTCGACGATGTTGCGCCACAGCCGCTGCAGCAGCCGGAACTGGCCCACCACCGCGCGCGTGTCCCACGGGCGGGAGACGTCCAGCGGACCCATCGCCATCTCGTACAGACGCAGCGTGTCCGCGCCGTACTCGGCGCAGATCTCGTCCGGGGTGACGGCGTTCTTCAGGGACTTGCCCATCTTGCCCAGCAGGCGGCTGACCTTCTCGCCCTGGTAGTAGTAGGCGCCGTCGCGCTCCTCCACCTCGGCGGCCGGCACCGCGATGCCACGGCTGTCACGGTAGACGTAGGCCTGGATCATGCCCTGGTTGAACAGCTTGTGGAACGGCTCCGCGGAGGAGACGTGGCCCAGGTCGTACAGGACCTTCGACCAGAAGCGCGCGTACAGCAGGTGCAGCACGGCGTGCTCGGCGCCGCCGACGTACAGGTCGACGCCACCGTGCGGCATGCCCTGGCGCGGGCCCATCCAGTAGCGCTCGATCTCCGGGTCGACCAGCTGCTCGCTGTTGTGCGGGTCCAGGTAGCGCAGCTCGTACCAGCAGGAACCGGCCCAGTTGGGCATGGTGTTGGTCTCGCGGCGGTACTTCTTGGGTCCGTCGCCCAGGTCCAGGGTGACGTCGACCCACTCCTCGTTGCGCGACAGCGGCGTCTCGGGCTGGGTGTCGGCGTCGTCCGGGTCGAAGGTGCGCGGCGAGTAGTCCTCGACCTCGGGCAGCTCCAGCGGCAGCATCGACTCGGGCAGCGCGTGGGCGACGCCGTCCTCGTCGTAGACGATCGGGAAGGGCTCGCCCCAGTAGCGCTGGCGGCTGAACAGCCAGTCGCGCAGGCGGAAGTTGACGGTGCCCTCGCCGATGCCCTTGCGCTCCAGCCACTCGGTGATGCGCGCCTTGGCCTCGACGACGCCCAGTCCGTCCAGCGTCAGGTCGTCGGCACCGGAGGAGTTGACGATCCGCGCGTCGTAGGACACGAAGGCGTCGTCCCACGTCGACGGGTCGGTGCCGCGGTCGTCGGACGGCTCCACGACGCAGCGCATCGGCAGTTCGAAGGCGCGGGCGAAGGCGAAGTCGCGGCTGTCGTGCGCCGGGACGGCCATGATGGCGCCGGTGCCGTAGCCCATCAGGACGTAGTCGGCGATAAAGACGGGGACCTTCTCGCCGTTGACGGGGTTGGTCGCGAACGCGCCGGTGAAGACGCCCGTCTTGTCCTTGGCCTCGGCCTGGCGTTCGACGTCGGACTTCGACGCGGCCTGCGCGCGGTAGGCGGCGACGGCCTCGGCGGGGGTGGCGTGGCCGCCGGTCCACACCTCGTGGGTGCCCTCCGGCCAGGCGGCCGGGGTGAACTTCTCCACCAGCGGGTGCTCGGGGGCCAGCACCATGTAGGTCGCGCCGAACAGGGTGTCCGGGCGCGTGGTGAAGACGGTGATGTGCTCGCCGTCGATGGGGAAGTCGACGCGGGCGCCCTCGCTGCGGCCGATCCAGTTGCGCTGCTGCAGCTTGATGGCCTCGGGCCAGTCCAGCTCCTCCAGGTCCTCCAGCAGCCGGTCGGCGTAGGCGGTGATGCGCATGTTCCACTGGCGCAGCTTGGCCTTGAAGACCGGGTAGTTGCCGCGCTCGGAGCGGCCGTCGGCGGTGACCTCCTCGTTGGCCAGCACGGTGCCCAGGCCGGGGCACCAGTTGACCGGCGCGTCGGAGGCGTAGGCCAGGCGGAACTCGCCCAGGACGTCGGCGCGCTCGGCGTGGTTCAGCTCGTGCCACCCGCGCGTCTGGCCCGGTACGGCACGCTCACCGGACCCGAACTGGGCGATCAGCTCCGAGATGGGACGGGCCCGCCTGGCCTCGTCGTCGTACCAGGAGTTGAAGATCTGCAGGAAGATCCACTGGGTCCACTTGTAGTAGTCCGGGTCGATCGTGGCGAACGAGCGGCGCTTGTCGTGGCCCAGACCCAGCCGGCGCAGCTGGGCCTTCATGTTCTCGATGTTGGCCTCGGTGGACACGCGCGGGTGCGTGCCGGTCTGCACGGCGTACTGCTCGGCGGGCAGGCCGAAGGCGTCGAAGCCCAGGGTGTGCAGGACGTTGTGGCCGGTCATCCGCTGGAACCGGGCGTATACATCGGTGGCGATGTAGCCCAGGGGGTGGCCGACGTGCAGGCCCGCACCGGACGGGTACGGGAACATGTCCATGATGAACTTCTTGGGCCGGGCGGCCAGCTCGGGGTCGCCGGCCAGGTCACCCTTGGTGTTCGGTGCCGCGTAGGTGCCCTCGGCGTCCCAGAAGTCCTGCCAGCGTGCCTCGATGTCGGCCGCCATGGCGGCCGTGTAGCGGTGCGGCGCCGCCTCCGCCGGGGTGGCGGCGGTGGCAGCGGAGTTCGTCTCGCTCATGATCCTCAAAGCTCCATCGATCGTCTCTGCCAGCGGCTGCGACTTTCAAGAAACGAAAAATCCCCTCGCACAGGAGGGGACGCCGCGCCGATTCCGACCACCCGATTCACCGGCGGTCGGGACTGATCAGCGCGGCTCGCTAAGCAGAAGGCGTACGGCACGCATGGCGTCAGGGTACCGCAGCCGTCGAGTGCGCCGCGACGAGCGTCCGTCCCGCCCGCCTCGCGGACCCGCCGAACCTCACAGGAACGTATCGATCCGCTTGTGAAGGTTCGGGAAAGTTGAACCTAGTTCAAATATTTCCCGGCGTAACGGACGCTATGGGGACAACAGGAGTCCAGAACGTTCCGTTGATAACAACGCAATAACTCAAACGGCGTACTGCTCGGTTTGGAGCCACTTAGAGTTCGTCCTCGGGACCGCTCACCCGAACCGCTCGGAGTTGCCCCCATGAACCCTCGTCGCAGTAACAGCTCGCTCCCCAAACCGGGCCGGTCGGCCTACGGGGTGGCGTCCGCTGTCGTCCTGCTCCTGATACCCGTGGTCGTGCTGGTGGGAGGGAGCCAGTTCCGCGAGTTCCTGAACTTCGGCGCGGGCGTCCTCTCCCTGGTCTCCCTCAGCTGCTCGGTGATCTGGGGCCTGGTCGCCCAGGACCGGATCTTCCTCAACACGCGCCAGCGGATCGTGGGCCAGGCGGTGCACCGGACCACCGCGGTCGCCTCGATCGCGTTCCTCCTGCTGCACATCACCACCAAGATCGCTCTGGACCACACCCAGCTGATCGCCGCGGTCCTTCCGTTCTCGCTCGGCGTCACCGGCAGCGGCGGCCTGATCGGCCTCGGCTCCCTGGCCGGGCTGCTGATGATCTTCGTGGGCATCACGGGCGCCCTGCGCAGCAACTTCGCCACGCCCGCCCCGGTCGCGGCGCGCTGGCGGGCCATGCACATGCTGGCCTATCCGGCCTGGTGCGCGGCGCTGGTCCACGGCCTGTACGCCGGCCGCCAGGCCAAGCCGATCTTCGTGATCCTCTACAGCCTGTCCCTGCTCGGCGTCATGGGGGCCCTGGCGCTGCGCGCGGCACCGCGCCCGTTCAAGCGCAAGGTCGCCGACCGGCTGGTGACGCTGCTCGGCGGCGGTGAGCGGCCGGAACTGGACGATCTCGACTCCAGCCGGGCCAGGGTGGCGGAGTCCGTACTGCCGGGCTACGAGAACGCGCGGGCGGCGCGGCCCTCGCGCACCGACACGACCGGCTCCTTGCCGCGTGTCACGGCCCCCTCCGCGTCGCTCTACGAGGCTCCCGCGGCCGGCGCCGCCCAGGAGGACACCTCCGGCTTCGCGGCCGCCTACCGGGCCGTCTCGACACCGGGGCAGCCCTTCGCCGCCGACCCGACCGCGCGCATGGACCTGTCCTTCGACCTGCAGGCCACCGAGGCGATGCCGCGCATGGAGAGCGCGGCGGGCGCCTCGGGCAGCTGGCCGATCCCGTCGCCGCCGCCCGTCGGCGAGGCGCCCCCGTCGGCCTACGATCCGCTGAACGACACGGGACACACCATCCCGGCCTATGGCAATCCGGGCACGAACGGCTACGGCGGACGTGATGTGTACGACACCGGTGAGACGAACCCGGTCTACGGCACGTACAACTCGAACGACACGTACATGAGCGGTCCCGCAACTGAAACACACCCCGGCGCCCCCTTCGACGCGCCGGGTTCGGGGGAACCTTGGAACACGCCTTCCGGAGGCCATAGGTGAACGAGGCCCTGCCCGACGTCCCGGAAGTCCGCGTGGTCGGACTTCCACAGCTCACGTCGGGCTTCGACCTTGTGGAACGACTCGACCTGCCCATGCACCTGAAGGTGCACGGTCCGCTCGAACCGCTGGGCGGCGAGCAGCTCGCGCAGCTCGCCGAGGCGATCAACCTCAGGGGCCGCGGCGGCGCGGGCTTCCCCTTCCACAAGAAGCTGCGGTCGGTCGCGGAGTCGGCCATCCGCCGCGGCGTACGGCCGGTCGTCGTCGTCAACGGCAGCGAGGACGAACCGGCCTGCCGCAAGGACACGGTGCTCATCAACCGTGCCCCGCACCTCATCCTGGACGGTACCCTGCTGTGCGCGGAGGCCCTCGGTGCCCGCACGCTCGTGGTGGGGGTCACCCGGGAGTCCACCCAGCGCTCCATGGAGGCCGCCCTGGCCGAACGGGGCCTGAGCAACGGCCGCAGATCGGCACTCCGCGCGCGCGTGCAGCGCAATCCGGTGCGCATGGTCACGGGCGCGGCGGCGTCGCTGATCCGCTCCATCGACGGCGGTCCGGCGATCCCGCCCGGCCGCAAGGTGAGCGCCTCGCAGACCGGCGTCGGCGGCGCGCCCACCCTGCTGTCCAACGCCGAGACCTTCGCGCAACTGGCGATCGCCGCCCGTATCGGACCTGAGCGCTACGGCAACACCGGCCTGTACGACGAGCCGGGCACCGTCATGCTGACGGTCTCCGGCGCCGTCGCCCGTCCCATGGTGATCGAGGTCCCCACGGGCGTGCCGCTGCGCTACGTCCTGCAGCTGGCCGGCGCACCGCCGGTGCCGCAGGGCGTGCTGACCGGCGGCTACCACGGCAAGTGGATCGACGCGGCGACGGTCAACGAGGCGATCGTCTCGCGCAACTCCCTGGACGCGGTGGGTGGTTCGCTCGGCGCCGGGGCGATCCTGCCGATCAGTCAGAACACCTGTCCACTGGGCGAGTCGCTGCAGGTGGCCAAGTGGCTGGCCGAGGAGAGCGCCGGCCAGTGCGGCCCGTGCTACCTCGGGCTGCCGGCCGCCGCGCGCGGCATGGAGGACATCCTGGGCGGCGGCGGACCGGCCGCTCTGGAGGCGCTCAAGCAGGTCGCCAGGAACGTCAAGCGGCGCGGCGCGTGCTCGCACCCGGACGGCTCGGCGATGTTCCTGGAGTCCACCCTCAAGGCGTTCACGGACGACCTGGCCGCCCATGTCCTCGGCAACGGCTGCGGACGGCCCGTGGAGGGCGTGCTGCCGCTCTTCGAGGACGGCAGGGTCCCGACGGGTGTCCCGGGCGGCGGCGCGGCCGAGGAGACCGGTCCCAGCCGCCAGAAGATCTACGTCGACTGGACCCTGTGCCGGGGTCACGGCCTGTGCGCGGACATCCTCCCGGAGGTGTTCGAACTGGGTGCCGACGGCTTCCCGACCGTCGCCCAGGCGCAGGTGCCGCGCTACGCGGAGGCCAAGGCGCTGCGCGCGGTGCGCCGCTGTCCGGCACTGGCCCTGCGCCTCGAGGAGGACACCCGCTCGCAGGCCCCGTCGCGCAACCTGCCGGTCCTCTCGCAGGGCCGCGGCCGCCGCGCCCTGGGCCGCTGAGCACACCGTCGGCGGGTCACCCTTCCAGGAGTGGCCCGCCGCGTCGGCACGCGCGCCTGGAACGCCGAAGGCGGGCCATCCGTTCGGATGACCCGCCTTCGATCACT
>NZ_BNBC01000007.1:78176-147233 GCF_014654675.1 Streptomyces spiralis | reverse complement strand
TGGAGCTAAGGAGAATTGAACTCCTGACCTCCTGCATGCCATGCAGGCGCTCTACCAACTGAGCTATAGCCCCTTGCTTTGTTCCGCCCGGTTTCCCCGGCGGCGACGCCAACATTACACGGTCCAAGGGGTGCTTCACCAAATCGGTTTCCGTTCTGCCCGATATGACCGTTGTTCATGGCCTTCGTTCATGACCGTGGGTCACACGAGTCGGCCGGGGTCCCGCGCGGGGCCCCGGCCGATGTCACGCCGTGACGAAGGAGTAGAACCGCTTGAGGGTGCAGTGCTCCTCCAGGAGGCGGCCGTAGATCGGCTCGCCCTCCAGTTCGCGGTACGTCTCGATCGGGTCCCCCTTTATGATCAGCGCCCGCGCGCACTCCTCGCACCAGTACTGGTAGTCGGGGTTGATCGGTTCCATGTCACGGACGATCGGCGTACCGCTGCCGCACCAGTCGCACTTTCGCCTGTGTGCACCCATCTATCAGCTCCAGCTGTGGCCGCAGGCCGTGCACACGTACGAGATCCCACCGTTGTCGCCGAGGACTTGCGCCACATGGAGGGAGCCGCAGGAGGGGCAGACGAGGCGGGTGACCGTGTCCCGTATCAACGCCGCATCGAGGAGGTGACCGACCTCCTCGAGGATGCTGGCAGGCATCGCTACTCCCTCCCGTCGGGCCGCGCCCCCTTCCGGCCGTTTGATTCTGCCACGGCCGGACCAATACGGTCAGCGACGCCTCGGTACCAGTCCGGCCACGGCGGCGGCCACGGCCGTCCCGGCCAGCGCGTACATGCACGCCGAGAGCGCCTCCGAAGAGGTATACGCCCCGGGGGCCCCGAGTGACTCAAGCCGGTTCAGGAACAGTGTGCCGAAGGCCGCCACGCCGATCAGCTGACCGAGCTGCGCGACGGTGGCCAGCAGACCGCTGGCGTCCGCCGCGTCCTCGGGCCGTACGGCGGCCAGTGCGCCGGTGAGCGTCGGACTGAAGCCGAGCGCGAGCCCGACGCCCACACCGGCGTAGGCGAGGTAGAGCAGGGCGCCGCCGTCGTGGCCGCCCCTGAACGCCAGTGCGACACCGGGCACGGACAGCGCGATGAGCACGAACCCGGACGGGGTCAGCCACCGCTGCCAGGACGCCGGCCACCTCCGCCACGTCAGCCCGACCAGCCCGAAGACGGCCGCGGTCGGCGCGAAGGTCAGGCCCGCCCGCAGCGGGCTGTAGCCGAGGCCGCCCTGGACGTGCAGGGTGAGAGCGAAGAGGAAGCCGCCGTTCACGGCCATGACGGCCAGCACCTGGAAGACGGCGAGACCCATGCCGGGGAGGCGCAGCACACGGGGCGTGATCAGCGGGGCTCCGCCGCGCCGGGCGAGCCGGGACTCGTACCCGCAGAACACCGCGAGCAGCGCCGCGGACGCGGCCAGCGACAGCCAGGCCCACAGGGGCCAGTCCTCCTCCTGGCCGAGCACCAGCGGCACCGTCAGCAGCGAGACCGCCGCGCCCAGCAGCACCAGGCCGGGCAGGTCCAGGCCCCGCGGCCGGACCCCTGCGCCGGCGCCGGACGTCCGCGGCCGCTGCGCCCCGCCGTCCCGCGGCAGCACGCGCCGCCCGACGAGCAGGAGGACGGCGCCCACGGGAACGTTGACGAGGAACACCGGGCGCCAGCCGGTGCCGAACAGGTCGGCGCTGACCAGCACACCGCCGACGACCTGCCCGGCCGCCGCGCCGACGGCGATCACCGCCGAGTACGCGCCGAGCGCCCGCACCCGGGCCTCGCCGGTGAAGGTGCGCTGGATGAGGCTGAGCACCTGCGGGATCATCAGCGCCGAGCCGGCGCCCTGGACCAGCCGGAAGACGATCAGCGCGCCCGCTCCCCCGGCCAGGCCGCAGGCGAGCGAGGCGGCGGTGAACAAGGCCAGTCCGGCCAGGTGCACCCGGCCGTGCCCGAGCCGGTCGCCCAGCCGCGCTCCCGTGATCAGCAGGACCGAGTAGGTGATGGTGTAGCCGGCGATGACCAGCTGCAGATCGGCGCCGGAGGCGTGCAGGTCGGAACCGATGGCCGGGGCGGCGACATTGACGATGAACACGTCGAGGAGCGCCATGAACTGGGCCGCGAGCACGGTGGCGAGCAGCGGCCGGGCCCGATTGTCAGTGGTGGGCGCTTTACTGTTCTCAGGACTTCGGAGCGGGTGCGCGGAGGCGGGATTCGGGCCTGTCCGGGATGGTGTCGTCATGCCGTCGAGCCTGGCGACGCGCCGGTACGGGTGCCGAGAGCCCGCTGATGCTGGTACTGACAGCACCTGGCACGCGACGAGTCCGGCCTCGACGATGAGGAACGTGACGACGGGGGACGTGACGATGACGACGACACAGCGCCGTCGGCCGGAGCTGGCCGCCTTTCTGCGCAGCAGGCGCGCCCGGGTGACACCGGCCGACGTGGGGATGGCTCCGGGCCTGCGCCGCCGCACCCCGGGGCTGCGCCGCGAGGAGGTCGCCCAGCTCTCGGGCGTGGGCGTCACCTGGTACACCTGGCTGGAACAGGGCCGGCCGATCAACGCCTCCTCGCAGGTGCTGGACGCGGTGGCGCGCACGCTGCGGCTGGAGCCACCGGAGCGGGAGCATCTGTACCGGCTGGCGGAGGTGCCGTTCGACCCGGGCCCGCAACCGCCTGCGCAGCGGATCCGCCCAGAGGTCCAGTGCGTTCTGGACGCCCTCGATCCGCATCCGGCGGCGGTCTACAACGCGCGCTACGACGTCCTGGCGACCAACGCCGCCTTCCGTGACCTGTTCCAGTTGCCGCGGATGTCCGAGGACTCCGTGCCGAACGCGCTGTGGACGCTGTTCACGCTCTCCCCGGACGCCTGTCCCGTGGTCCACCGGGAGCGTGAGCTGCCGGTGATGGTGGCCACGCTGCGGTCCCACTACGGCAGACATGTCGGCGAGCCCGCCTGGGAGGACTTCATACGCACCCTGTCGGCCGCCAGCCCGTACTTCGCCGAGCTCTGGGCGAGCGGCGAGGTGATACCCCCGGGGCCGCGCGTGAAGACGTTCCGCCGTCTGTCGGGAGAGGAGCTGCGCACGACGGTGGTGTCGCTGTCGATCGACGGGATGCCGGAGTGCCGGATCGTGGCGTACACGCCGGAACGCGAGAATCCCGCCCCTTGACGGGACGGGATTCTCATCAACGATCTTTGACAACTCGACAGAGTGTCGATCCGTGGAGCTAAGGAGAATTGAACTCCTGACCTCCTGCATGCCATGCAGGCGCTCTACCAACTGAGCTATAGCCCCTTGCAGCCACGCGGCGAAGCCGCCTGGTGTTCTTCCCGCTCGGCGGGGCGAACAAGAAGAACTTTAGCCTGTGACCTGCCGGAAAGTGAAATCCGGGCCCCGTGGGGCCGCCGGGTGTCCCGGGACCCGGTTCCGGCGGGTCTCAGTCGTCGTCGCCGAGGACGGGCTCGGGCAGGGTGCCGGCGTTGTGCTCCAGCAGGCGCCAGCCGCGGGCGCCCTCGCTGAGGACCGACCAGCAGCAGTTCGCGAGCCCCGCCAGGCTCTCCCAGTGGTGGGCCTCCAGGCCGAGGAGGCGTCCGATGGTGGTGCGGATGGTGCCGCCGTGGCTGACCACCACGAGCGTGCCGTCCTCGGGCAGCTTCTCCACGTGCCGCAGCACCACGGGGGCGGCGCGGTCGGCGACCTCGGTCTCCAGTTCGCCGCCGCCCCGGCGCACCGGCTCACCGCGCTTCCACGCGGTGTACTCCGCGCCGTACCGGTCGATGATCTCCTCGTGCGTCAGCCCCTGCCAGACGCCCGCGTAGGTCTCGCGCAGGCCCTCGTCGACGGTGACGTCGAGGCCGGTGAGAGTGGCCAGCTCGGCGGCCGTCCGGGCGGCCCGCTTCAGGTCCGAGGAGATGATCGCGTCGGGTCCGAGGGAGGCCAGCAGCCGGGCGGAACGGCGGGCCTGGCCGACGCCGGTCTCGGTGAGCTCGACGTCCGTGGAGCCCTGGAAGCGGCGCTCCACGTTCCAGGACGTCTGACCGTGCCGCCACAGGATGATGCGGCGGCCCCGGCCCTGTGTCCTGCCGGTTCCGTCACCGGCGCCGCTCACCGCCACTCACCGCCCGGCTCCGCCGAGTCCTCGGCGGCCTTCAGCCTGGCGTGCTCCTCGGCCTTGCCCCGGGTGGCCTTGGCGTCGGCGGGCAGCTCGATCTCGGGGCAGTCCTTCCACAGCCGCTCCAGGGCGTAGAAGACACGCTCCTCGCTGTGCTGGACGTGGACGACGATGTCGACGTAGTCGAGCAGGACCCAGCGGGCCTCGCGGTCGCCCTCGCGGCGCACCGGCTTGGCGCCGAGCTCCTTCAGGAGCCGCTCCTCGATCTCGTCGACGATCGACTTGACCTGGCGGTCGCTGGGTGCGGATGCCAGGACGAAGGCATCCGTGATCGACAGCACATCGCTGACGTCGTAGGCGATGATGTCGTGCGCGAGCTTGTCGGCGGCCGCCTGGGCGGCGGTGCTGACGAGCTCGAGAGAACGGTCGGTTGCGGTCACTACAGGGCTTTCCGTCGGCGGTCACTTGCCATCCAGGGTCTCACGGACCGCCGACGGCGCCCTACGTGATTAACGGATCACTGCGCTGACGTGGGCTTGTAGTCCTGACCGAGGACCACCGAGACGTCGGCGCCGGAGGAGACCGTGCCCTTCGCCACGGAGCCGGCGGGCAGGCCCAGGGTCTTGGCCACCTCGGTGGCGTTCTCCTTGTCGCCGACGTCGGTGTAGACGACCTTGGAGGCCGGCTGGACGGCGGACGCGGAGCCGGCCTCCAGGAAGGTGAAGCCGCCGTTGAGGAGGACGACGCGCGCCTTGTCGGTGTTGCCCTTGGTGCCGGAGGCGTTCTGGACGGAGACCCGGACGGACGAGCCCTGGTCGGGGCTCTTCGCGGTGCCGCCGAGGATGTCCTTGACCACGCTGTCGCTGGTCTTCGCGCTCAGCGTGCCGTCGCCGCCGACGGGCAGCAGGGCCGTCCGGTAGTCGCCGCCCTTGGCCAGGTCGGCGAGCTTGGCGAGGAAGGTGCCGAGGTCCTTGTCGGTGAGCGAGGGATCGAGGATCTGCGCCAGCGTCTGCACGGTCGTGGTCGCGGCCTGCGGGTCGGAGGACAGCTTGCGCAGCACGCCCTGCATGACCTGGCCGAACCGCTCCAGCTGGGCGTTCTGGGCCTCGCCGGAGGCGCGGTAGGTGGCGTAGGCGACGGCCATCTTGCCGCTGAGGGTCTGGTCCTTGCCCCGGTGGACGAGGGCCGCGGTGCCCTTCTTCTTCGCGTCCGGGTCGGGGACGTCGGTGTCGGTGTCGACCTCGACGTTGCCGACCAGGTCGACGAGGTTCTGCAGGTAGGGGGTGTCCAGGCGCCAGGTGCCCTCGATGTTCGTGCCGAGGACGGTGTCGAGCTGGTCGCGGGTGCCGGAGGAGCCGTCGTTCTGGACCGACTTGGCGAGGGTCGTCGTGGTGCCGTCGTCGTCGGTGAGGGCCAGGGAGTTGGGCAGCAGGACGGTGGTGCCCTGCTTGGTGGTGGTGTTGTCGACGAGCAGGGCCGTGGAGGTCCCGCCCTTGGCGGTGTTGTGCAGGTGGACGACGATCACGTCGCGTTTCTGGGCGCCGGCGGCGGTCGCGGTGCCGGTCTTCTTGTCGGTGGAGGACAGTCCGGGCAGCTTCCCGGCGTACCAGAGGTAGCCGACGCCGCCCACCGCGACCAGGGCCAGCACCACGGCCAGGGCGATGATCCGGCTGCGGGCGCGGCGACGGGCCTCCTCGCGGCGCTCGGTGCGGTTCTCGGTGAACTTCAGCCAGTCGATGACGTCTTCGGAGTCGTCGCTCGGCTCCTCGACGAAGGCGAACTGCTCGGTGTGGTACTCCCGCTCGTCCCCGTCCGGCCGGTCCGGCCCGTCCGCCGTCCGGCCGGCCGCCCTGGGTGGGGTCTGCTGGGGCCCTGCCTGCTGCGGGCCGGTCTGCTGCGGGATGTAGGCGGTCTGCTTGGTGACCCGGGGCTGCTGTCCGCTGGTCGCGGTCCGGCCGTAGGGGTCGTACGGCGCGGCCGTCGTGCCGGAGGCGGGTGCGCCGGAGCCGTAGGGGTCGTAGGTGCCGGGGTGGCCGTGGGAACCGTCGGAGCCCTGGGGGCCGTGCGGACGGTTCGGGTCGTACGACGGGTACTGCTCGTAGGGGGACGACGGGGCGGGGGTCTGCGGGCCGGTGCCGTAGCCGCCGTCGTAGGCGGACGGGCCGGGCTGCTGCTGCCCGCCGGTCGCGTACGGGTCGTAGCCGTAGCCCTGGTGGTCCTGACGGCCGTAGGCGTCGTAGGACTGCTGCGGGGTCTGCTGGGACGGGACCTGCTGGTAGACAGGCCGGCCGTACTCGTCGTAGCCGACGAGCTCGTAACTGTCGCCGTCGTACCCAGCGTCGTATCGGTCGTTCACCGGTGCCCCTCTCGGCTCACTCGCCGCGGTACAGCTCGCGCTTGGCGATGTAGCGCACGACTCCGTCCGGCACCATGTACCAGATGGGGTCGCCCGTGGCGACTCTCGCCCGGCAGTCGGTGGAGGAGATGGCGAGGGCCGGGACCTCGACGAGGGAGACACCGCCCTCGGGGAGACCGGGGTCGCTGAGGTGGTGACCGGGCCGGGTGACGCCGATGAAGTGCGCGAGGGAGAAGAGTTCCTCGGAGTCCCGCCAGGTGAGGATCTGGGCGAGGGCGTCGGCGCCGGTGATGAAGAACAGGTCGGTGTCGGGGTTGAGGGCGCGCAGGTCGCGCAGGGTGTCCACGGTGTAGGTGGGGCCGCCGCGGTCGATGTCGATACGGCTGACGGAGAACTGCGGGTTCTCGGCGGTCGCGATGACCGTCATCAGGTAGCGGTCCTCGGCCGGGGAGACATGGCGGTGGGTCTTCTGCCAGGGCTGGCCGGTGGGCACGAAGACCACCTCGTCCAGGTGGAACTGCGCGGCGACCTCGCTGGCCGCCACGAGGTGCCCGTGGTGGATCGGGTCGAACGTTCCGCCCATGACGCCCAGGCGGCGCTTGCCCGACGACGAGGGGCCTCTGCCCGGCCCGTTCTCGGGGTGCTTCACCGTGTCACTCGCCGGACCGGTACGCATGTCCTGCTCTCCCATGCGTGCAGACCCTACCGGCCCGGTCTGAGGGCCCCGACCGGGAGTTCACCGAGTACGGTTCCCGGGCCCCGGCGGCGAGCCCCCGGGGCGGGCCGGCGGGGCCCCGGCGAGGTCAGCGGTCGCGGTTGAAACGAGTGGTGATCCACAGCAGGAGCAGCAGGATGACGAGTGCGGCTCCACCCGTCACCGCGGGGTTGAGGCTCTCGTGGTTGCCGCCCTCGGCCTCGGCGAGGTTGACCAACTGGGCAGCGGTGCTCTGGAAGCTCATCTTCGGCAGACCTATCCGGGTGTGGGCGGGATAAAGATGTCCGCCCATCGTAAGCGTCCGACTTCCCGCCCCTCACGCCGACTCCGCCGTTGCGGACGGCGGCTGACCAGGCCGCGGCAGACGCGGCACGGACGGGGGCCCGCCCCGGTGGGCACGTCCGGCGGGCACGGACGGGGAACCTTCCGGGACGCTCAGTCGTCGTTCCGCTTGTAGCCGCGCAGCAGGAACCAGCCGACGAGGACACACCCCAGGATCATCACGATCAGGACGACCCGGAGCAGGTCACCGGATCCCTGGTGCTGGGGGACGGTCCCGGCGGCCTCGGCCAGCCGTGCGACTGCGGGGTGGTGCTCCATGGCGGACTCCTTCGCTGTGCTGCCCGTCCACGGTATCTCCGCCTAGGCTGGCTCCTGCCTCGGGGGCACATCGGGCGACACAGACGCACATGGGGGATCACATGTCCGACGAAGGCCGCGAGCACAGTGGGCACGAGCGCGTGCCGAGCCGCCGCCGCACTCGCTTCCCGGGGATCTCCTCGCGGGCGTACGAGCATCCGGCCGACCGTTCCGCCCTGGTCGCCCTGCGCAAGCTGAGCGGCTTCGACACGGTGTTCAAGGCCCTGAGCGGCCTGCTGCCCGAGCGCAGTCTCCGGCTGCTGTTCCTGTCCGACTCGGTGCGCGTCTCGGACCAGCAGTTCACGCACCTCAACGACATGCTGCGGGACGCCTGCTACATCCTGGACCTGGAGAAGGTCCCGCCGATGTATGTCAACCAGGACCCGCAGCCCAACGCGATGTGCATCGGCCTGGACGAGCCGATCATCGTGGTGACCACGGGCCTGGTCGAACTGCTCGACGAGGAGGAGATGCGGGCGGTCGTCGGCCACGAGGTGGGCCACGCCCTGTCCGGCCACGCGGTGTACCGCACCATCCTGCTGTTCCTGACCAACCTGGCCGTGCGGGTGGCCTGGATCCCGCTGGGCAGCATAGCGATCATGGCGATCGTCACGGCGCTGCGCGAGTGGTTCCGCAAGTCGGAGCTGTCGGCCGACCGGGCGGGGCTGCTGGTCGGGCAGGACGTGCGGGCGTCGATGCGCGGCCTGATGAAGATCGCGGGCGGCAACCACCTGCACGAGATGAACGTGGACGCGTTCCTGAAGCAGGCCGAGGAGTACGAGGAGTCGGGCGACCTGCGCGACTCCGTGCTGAAGATCCTCAACGTGCTGCCGCGCACCCATCCCTTCGCCACCGTGCGGGCGGCCGAGCTGAAGAAGTGGGCCGAGTCCCGGGACTACCAGCGGATCATGGACGGTCACTACGCGCGGCGCACCGAGGACAAGGACACCTCGGTCAGCGACTCCTTCCGTGAGTCCGCGAACCACTACGCCAGTCACGTGAAGAGCTCCAAGGACCCGCTGATGAAGCTGGTCAGCGACCTCGCGGGCGGAGCCGGTGACCTGGGCGAGCGGGTCCGGCGAGGTTTCGGCGGCTTCACGGGCTCGGCCGCGTCCAAGGACGGCGCGAAGAGCGAGGGGGCGAAGGGCGAGGGGGCGACGAACGACGGGGCGAAGGGCGGCCCGCAGGACAGCCGCACCCCGGAGGACGAGCCACCGACGGACACCCCGCGCCGCGACGAGGACTGAGCGCCGAAGGACCGACCGGCCGCCCCGACGGACCGACCACCGAGGGGCCGCCGGGCCGCCAGGGGGCCGGCGTCACACCTTCGGCTGGGCGGCGGGGGCCAGGGTGCCGCACACGGGCGTCGGGCCGCCCGGTGCGTACGGGTCGGTGCCGGAGGGGCCGCCGGGCTTGGCGGTCTGGCCGGCCAGCAGGGGGTGGAAGCGGCCCGCGGAGTCGTCGGTGCAGGACAGCGGGCCGGCCTGGACGGAGGAGGCGACCAGCTGCACCTGGCGCAGCCGCAGGTCGTCGCGGTCGAAGCGGAACTGCAGCTCGCGCCGGACGGTGAACAGCGAGACCGGGGCCTTGGCGGCCGAGCCGGCCGGCTTGAGCGCGTAGACCAGGGTGGGGTCCGCCGTGACCTCCAGGGTGGCCGAGTCGGCCTCGACGACCTGCAGGCTGCCCTGGACGCGGATCGCGGGATCGGCCAGCTCGGCCCGGGCCGGGTCGAAGCGGACCAGCCAGCCGGTCGCGGCGTGCTGACCGTCGGCGGCGGGGTGGTCGAAGCTCTGGTCGAACTGGTTGAGCTGGTCCGGCGCGAGCAGCGCACGGACGGTGTTGATCTCGCCGCCGGTCAGCACCGCCGGGTCGAGGGAGGAGGCCACGATGTAGTCCCTCGCGGTGAGCAGGGCGGTGGCGACCTGGCCGTCCGAGAAGTGGGCGGTGCGCCGGTGGGCGGGCAGCGGGATGCCCTCGGCACCGACGACGAATTGCGCGGCGGGGCTGTGCGTGTACAGGTACTCGGGGTCGGCGGACCCGGGCACCTTGCCCTGCGGGGCGAGCGGTACCACGGTCATCCGCAGCGGTACGGCGGACGGCTGGAGCTGCGTGGACCGGCTGGGGCTGCGCACGCTCATGTAGACGGCGGTGGCGAAGGCGAGGGCGATCAGCAGGACGAGCGCCAGGGCCTGCCGGGACAGTCCGCGGTGCAGGTGGGGGCGGCGGCGCACGGCGGGCGTGTGGTCGGTCATCCGCTCCCGTGCGGAGTACTCCTGGAGGCGGGCAGCGCGGACGAACGACTCGTCGAAGACGACGGATCGGTACTCGTCCTCCGCACCTCCGGGGGCGCCCTCGGGTGTCCCTTCGGGCGGGTCTGCAGGCCCTCCCATATATTCAGGGTAGGTCTCGGCAAGCGCCGGTAAACGCCCTGCTGCGGGCCAAGTTCTGACAGGTTCTCACCAAGGTCGGCGCCGGGCCGTCAGGGCGTGCGGGGGACCGCCGAGACGGGTGGCGGAGAGGAGTCGGCGGACGCGGAGGGCGCGGCGGCGCTGCCCTGTTCCAGGCCGGTGGAGGCGGGTGGCGGCACCTGGTCGCGGCTGCCCGAGGACCCGCCCCGGTAGACCGCCGCGAAGGCCAGCGCGACCATGCCGATGCCCATCACCACGGCGAGCACCCAGGCCACGGGCCGGTGCCAGCGCACCTGCTTGCCGAACGTCCCCGGGCCGCCGTAGCCGCCGTCGAGGAGATCGGGGTCGTCCAGGTCGTCGAGGTCGCCGTCATGGGCGAACCCGTGCCGGTCGGGGCCGTAGCCGTCGTCGTAGTGCTCGCCTCTCGCGTGCGCGCGGCGGGCCTCGGCCTCGGAGGCCTCGGCTCTCGCCTGGGCCGCGGCCAGGAGGCGCTCGACGGCGGTCGGCTCGTGGAAGACGGCCGCCCGTACGAAGGCCTCGTCGAAGACCACGGAGGCGAACTCTTCGTCCGACACCCCGCGGTCGTGGTCGTCGTCGGGCTCCCAGCCGTCAGGGAACGGCGTGCCCCCCACGTCCTCCGGCACGGATCCAGAGTAGACCTGGGGGGTCAATTTGGGCAGACGGTATGGAAATTCATCCGCCTGCTGAGACGCCGTTCCACCGGGCAGCCGCCGGGCCCTGTGCTCAGCGGCGGATGTGGCCGTCGCCCGTGACGATGTACTTCGTGCTGGTCAGCTCGGGGAGCCCCATCGGGCCGCGGGCGTGCAGCTTCTGCGTGGAGATGCCGATCTCCGCGCCGAAGCCGAACTGTCCGCCGTCGGTGAAGCGGGTGGAGGCGTTCACGGCGACGGTGGTGGAGTCGACCAGCTGGGTGAACCGGCGGGCCGCCTGCTGCGAGGTGGTGACGATCGCCTCGGTGTGCCCGGAGGACCACAGCCGGATGTGCGACACCGCCTTGTCCAGCGAGTCGACGACGGCGGCGGCGATGTCGTACGACAGGTACTCGGTGTCCCAGTCGTCGGGAGTGGCCTCGACGACCGTGGCCCGGGAGTCCTTGGCGTAGGCCATCACCCGCTCGTCGGCGTGCACGGTGACCCCGGCCTCGGCGAGCGCGTCCAGGGCGCGCGGCAGGAACTCGGCGGCGATGTCCTGGTGGACGAGGAGGGTCTCGGCGGCGTTGCAGACGCTGGGCCGCTGCGCCTTGGAGTTGATCAGGATGTCGACGGCCATGTCGAGGTCGGCGTGCGCGTCGACGTAGACGTGGCAGTTGCCGGTGCCGGTCTCGATCACCGGGACGGTCGACTCGTTCACGACCGTCCGGATCAGGGAGGCACCGCCGCGCGGGATCAGCACGTCGACCAGGCCGCGGGCGCGCATCAGCTCGCGCACGCTCTCACGGCTCTCGCCGGGCACGAGCTGGACGGCGTCGGCGGGCAGTCCGGCCCCGCCGACCGCGTCCCGGATCACCCGGACCAGGGCCGAGTTCGACTCGTAGGCGGAGGCCGAGCCGCGCAGCAGGACCGCGTTGCCGGACTTCAGGCACAGGGCGGCGGCGTCCACGGTGACGTTGGGGCGTGCCTCGTAGATGATGCCGACCACGCCGAGCGGGACGCGGACCTGGCGCAGGTCCAGGCCGTTGGGCAGGGTGGAGCCGCGGACGACCTCGCCGACCGGGTCGGGCAGCGCCACCACGTCGCGCACGTCGGCGGCGATGGCGCGCACCCGCTCCGGGGTCAGCGTGAGCCGGTCGACGATGGCCTCGCTGGTGCCGGCCGCGCGGGCCTTGGCGATGTCCTTGGCGTTGGCCTCGACGATCTCGCTGGTACGGACCTCCAGGGCGTCCGCGATGGCGAGCAGCGCGTCGTCCTTCTCCGCGCGCGGAAGCGGCGCGAGGTCGGCGGCGGCGGCCTTGGCCCGGTAGGCGGCCTGGGCGACCGGGGACATCGAGTCGTACGGCGAGAGCGTGGTCATGAGGGCAGGGTAGTGCGGCCCGCGGGCGGAGGCGGGATTTGTCCCGGTACCCGAGACAGGTCCTCGACCTGGCACCGTGGGCAGGCCCGTGTCAGAAGGGGTGCACCCCCACCGGGGTCGCCGGGGGCGGCCCGTAGCCCTCGGCGAGGCGCTGGTGGTAGGTGTCGCGGTCGATGACCTCCAGACCGACGATCTCCCAGGGCGGCAGTTTCGCGCTCTGCCGGTGCTCGCCCCACAGCCGCAGCGCGACGGCCGCGGCGTCGTGCAGGTCGCGGGCCTCCTCCCAGTAGCGGATCTCCGCGTGGTCGTCCGCGTAACGGCTGGTCAGCAGGAAGGGATGGTCGTGCGCGAGCTGCTCCAGGCCGCGCCGCACCTCCTGGAGCGGCGCCCGGGCGCCCGAGACCCGCAGGGTGATGTGCCACAGCCGGGGAAGGCCGGCGGGATCGCCGCCACCGTCGTGTCGCTCGCCCGGCCGGTGCGCCGGCCCGCCCGGACCCGCGCCGCGCCCCGCTCGCCCCTCGGGCACCTCATGGCCGCCGAGCCCCTCATGACCGTCGAGCCCCTTGAGGCCCTCAAGCCCCTCAGGACCGTCGAGCCCCGCAGGCTCCATACGTTCCTTCTCGAAGCGGTCGTCGGCCGCCACGCTCGTCAGGGCGCGCTTCTCGCCCGTCGCACGGGGCGGGGACCCACCGGTACCACCGCGGGACGCCGCCGCCCCAGGGCGCACTCGTCTCACGACGGCCTCCTTTACCCAGTGCTCGTGCGGTTGGTGTCCCTGAGACAAAGTGCAGCAGGCCGCGCGGCTCCGTGGGGCGGTTTTGCGGAACGTCCCCCACCTTCAGGCCACGGGCAGCCGGACGTTTCGGCCCATTACGGCTCCAGGAGCACCAGATCGTCCCTGTGTACGACCTCGCGTTCGTACGCCGGTCCGAGCTCGCGGGCGAGTTCCCGGGTGGAGCGGCCGATCAGCCGGGGGATCTCCTTGGCGTCGAAGTTGACGAGCCCGCGGGCCACCGGGTGTCCCCGGCCGTCGCGCAGCTCGACGGGGTCGCCGGCGGTGAACTCGCCCTCGACGGCCGCGATGCCGGCCGGCAGCAGTGACTTGCGGCCCTGGACGATCGCGCGGACCGCTCCGTCGTCGAGGGTGAGCGAGCCCTGCGGGGTGGAGGCGTGCTGGAGCCACAGCAGCCGGTCGGCGAAGCGCTTGCCCGTGGGGTGGAAGTAGGTGCCGGTGTCCCCGCCGGTCAGGGCGTCGGCCGCGTGGACCGCGCTGGTGAGCACCACGGGGATGCCGGCGGCGGCCGCGATCCGGGCCGCCTCGACCTTGGTGACCATGCCGCCGGTGCCGACCCCGGCCTTTCCGGCGCTGCCGATCTCGATGCCCTCGAGGTCGGCCGGCCCGCGCACCTCGGCTATCCGGGAGGTGCCGGGCCTGCTCGGGTCGCCGTCGTACACGCCGTCCACGTCGGAGAGGAGCACCAGCAGATCGGCGCGGACCAGGTGGGCGACGAGCGCGGCGAGGCGGTCGTTGTCGCCGAAGCGGATCTCGTCGGTGGCGACGGTGTCGTTCTCGTTGACGACCGGGAGGGCACCCATCGCGAGCAGCTTGTCGAGGGTGCGGGAGGCGTTGCGGTGATGCGCGCGGCGACTGGTGTCGTCGCCGGTCAGCAGGACCTGGCCGACACGGATGCCGTAGCGGGCGAAGGAGGCGGTGTAGCGGGCCACCAGCAGACCCTGGCCGACGCTGGCCGCGGCCTGCTGGCGGGCCAGGTCCTTGGGGCGGCGGCGCAGACCGAGCGGGGCGAGCCCGGCGGCGATCGCGCCGGAGGAGACCAGGACGATCTCCTTCTCCTGCGCACCACGGCTCTTGGCCAGGACGTCGACGAGCGCGTCCACCCGGTCGGCGTCCAGGCCGCCCGACGCGGTGGTCAACGACGAGGAACCCACCTTGACGACGATCCTTCGGGCCTCACGCACGGCCTGCCTTGCCCCTACCACCTTGTTGCCGGTCTCCTCACGCCCGTCCGGCTCCACACGCGTCTCCACGTGCCGAATCTACGCGAAGCGGGTCGGTCACCGCGTCCTCGTCCAGTACGCGGACCAGGGCCTGTCCGGCGGATCAAGACACAGACGCGGGGGCCGACACGCCCTCCCCCACTGCCTTGAGGGCGTGGGGGGACCCCCAGCGGCGTTGTCGTCGGTTGCCGACTCCCCCACGCTCGAACGAACTCGCGCGGGGGCACCCCCATCGCGTCGACGCCCTCCTCCGCCTTGCATCTGGACGCACCAGTGCGCGAACGCCGAAGGCGGCGCACACCCGGATCACGGGCGTGCGCCGCCTTCTCGCGCTGTGAGTCACGCTATTCGAGGACCGGCCACAGGTAGATCATCGCGATGATGCAGCCGGTGGCCGAGAAGGTCACCCAGTACAGGCTCACCGTATTGAACGGAACCTTCTCCCAGGGCTTCTGCTGCTGCTCGACGATGTCGGCCATCACCCTCTTCCGCACCGGCGCCAGCATGATGACGAACGTCAGCAGGACGCAGCTGTACAAGTACAGCGTGTGGGAGAGGGAGTAGCCCCTCGCCATGGCCGTGGGCACCAGGAAGACCAGGCCGACGAACGGCGCGACGGATATGCGCAGTTTCGCCTGGGGGGTCGGCATGCACCAGCGCATCGCCACCACATAGACGAGGGTGGCGGCACAGGAGATGACGACCCAGCCGTCCGTGGCGACATGACTCTTTACCACGGAGTCAGATCATGCCAGGTGTCGCTGACGGCGTCTCCCACGGCCTTTCCTGCGGAGATGACGGCCCCGGTGGCCGGCGACAGGGCCGCCGTGCCGACGCGCTGGATCTGGGCGCCGACGGACAGCGCGCCGTGCTCGAGCGGGCCGAGGGCGTCGCCGATCACTCCGCCGAACTTGCCCCACGGAAGGCCGGTGGTGAAGACACCGACGGCCACACCGAACGCCGAGCCCAGGCAGTCCGCGGAGAACGGTCCCTCGGCGAACCCGTAGATGATCGTGCTGGCCACACCGGTGATCAGGGAGACCCCGCCGAAGAACCCGTAGAGGGCCTCGCCGGCCGGCGGCGGCACCAGCAGCGAGAGGGCTGCGGCGTAGCCGGTGTACGTGGAGATGGTGCCGAGCGTGTCGGCGGCACCCTTCCAGTCGTCGGCCGTGCCGCCGAGGAACTTGTACGGTTCCTTCGCCCCGTCGTTGTCGGCGTTGTCCGCCGGGTCGACGCCGTTCTGCTTGGCCTTCGCGGCCGCCTCCGCGGCCGCCTTGGCCGCCGCGATCTGCTCCTGCCTGCGCTTCGTGGCGACGATCTGCTTCGCCTCGGACGCGGCCTTGGCCGCCTCCGCGGCGTCCTTGCCCGCCTGGAGCGCGGAGGCGGCGGCCGAATTGGCCGACGCCTGCGCGTTGTTGGCGGAGATGGTCGCCGCGGCCGCGGCGGCGGTCGCCTGGTTCGCCGAGTAGTTGGCGCGCCGCGCGGCGCCCCGGGCGGCCAGCGCCGCGCTCTTCGCCTTGTCGGCGGAGGCCTGGGCGTCGGCCGCGGACTTCTCCGCGGCGTCTGCGTGGGCGTCCGCCTGGTCCTTGTACGTCTGCGCCTTCCGGGCGGAGTCCGTGGCGGCGGTGGCCCACTTCTGCGCCTCGTCCGACGCCTTGCGCGCCTCCGCCGCGACCTTCTGCGCGTAGGCCGCGTTCGTCGTCGCGTCCTGCGCCAGCTTGGCGGCGTGCGCCAGCAGGGCCTGCATCGCCGCGATGTGGGCGGCGGAGTCGGCGTCGAGCTGCAGCGTCCGCTGGTAGACGGTGGTGACGAAGTTGCGGCGCATCCAGCTCGGGCCCTCGAGCGCGATCGTCGCCATCATCTTGGTGTACGGGCCCGCGGAGTCGATGGCCGAGAAGACCGCCACGTTGTCGTCCTCGGCCTGCGCCGGCGCGTACTTGACGGTGAAGAAGTCGTGCAGCGCCTTGGCCGAGCCGTCGTTGAGGGCGTCGGTCGCCGCCTGCTTCACGGCGCTGCCGGGGTTGTTGCCGAGGATCCTGAAGATCGCCTCGGTCTGGTCCTCCTTGGCCGCGTCGATCGCGCCGGCGGTGAGGAAGGCGGTGGGCGCGGCCTCGTCCGTGGACTCCAGGGCCGCCTGTGCCGCGCTCGCCACATTGGCTGTGGAGACCATGCTCAGGAACAGGACGGTCTCGCGGTCGTCCTGCTTCTGCGCGATGGTCCGGTCGGTGTCGATCCAGGTCAGGATCGACTCGTCACCGGCGGCGAGCGCGAACGCCGCGGCCTCGCGGGTCCAGGTGCCGTGCGACGACAGCAGGGCGAGGCAGGCGTTGCGGCCGTGGCCGACTGCGGTCGCGTGGTCGCCGTCCCGGTACGCCTTCTCGGCCGCCGCGATCAGGTCCAGCGTGGCCGAGTCCGTGGCCTGCTGCTGGGTCAGCTGGTTGCGGGCCGCTTCGTTGTCCTGCTGCTCGAGCGCGGCGAACGCGGCGGCGTCGGCCTTGCCCTGCTCGGTGTACTCGTCGAGCTTGGCCTGCTCCGCGTCGCGCGCCTTCTGCTCCACGTCCTGCGCGTCCAGGACGGCCTTGACCGCGGCGTCGGCCGCCGCCTGGGCGTCGTTGGCGTACTCGGTGGACTTGTTGGCGAAGTCGAGGGCCTGGCCGGCGTACTTGACCGCCTCGTCGGCCGCGGCAGCCGCCTTGTCCGCGTGGTCGGCCGCGGAGTTGGCCGCGTCGCGGGCGGCCCCGGCGGCGGTCGACGCGGTGTTGGCCAGGGACTGCGCGGCGGAGGCGGCCCTGGTCGCGCGCGCGGCCTGGGCGTCGGCCTCGGCGGCGGCGGCGCGCGCGGCGGCGGCCTCGGAGTTGGCGGCGCCGGCGGCGGTGGCCGCGGTGGCCGCGGCGTTCGCGGCGGCGGCGGAGTCGCGGGCGGCGTCGGCAGCCGAGTTGCCGGCCGCGACCGACTGGTCGGAGGCGATCTTGGCGGCGTCGGCGGCCTTTGCGGCGGTACGCGCCTTGGCCGCGGCGTTGCGGGCGGCGACCGCGGCGTCCTTCGCGGCGGCCGTCTTGGAGGCGTCCTGGGAGGCGGCCATGGCGGCCTGGTACGCGGCGGAGGCGGCGTGCGCGGCCGTGGCGGCGGCGGACGTCGCGGCGTGTGCGGCCCAGGCTGCCTTGCGGGCCGCGGTCTGGGCGGCGTACGAGGCGGAGATGGCGATGGACGCGGCGTTGGCCGCACCCTTGGCGGCGCTCGCGGCCTTGCGGGCGGCGGCAGCGGACTTGGCGACGTCGTCCCTGGCGGCCTGCGCCTCGTCGGCGGCCTCCAGCGCGGCCTTCTTGGCCTCGGCGGCGGCGGTCTTCGCCTTGTCCGACTCCTCCTTCGCCTTCTCCGTCGACAACTGGGCGCGCTTGGACTGCCGTTGGGTGACGGCGACCAGCTGCTCGATGGTGGCGGCCTCGTCGTCCCGGGCCCGGGCGATGTTCTGCCCGATCTCCAGGAACCAGCGGATGGCGTCGGGGCCGCCGTCGTCCAGGGCGCGCTGCGCGTACGTGGTGAGCTCGGGCCCGGCACCGTTGAGGATCTTGAAGACCTCGACGGTCTCGTCCTCCAGACGCGCGGAGAACTGGGTGTCGGTGATGAACTTCAACAGCGCGTCGCCGGAACCGTCGTTGATGGCGGTGTCCGCGGCGGACTGCACTCCCCTGCCGCCCATCGACCTCAGCGTGAGGGCGAGGACGCGCATGTCCTCCGTCTGCGCCGTCTTGTACCCGCCGGCGAGGAAGGCCGAGATCTCGTCGTCCCCCGCCTCCAGGACACGGGAGATCTCGGCGATCGTGCCCTTGCCGGCCAGAGAGAGCGTCTTCAGAACGGCGGCGCGGTTGTCCTCCGCGATGGCGGCCGGCAACGCCGTGGTGAGGAACGCATCGACGTCCGCGTCGGTGCCGGCGAGCGCGGCGGCCGCGGCGGCCTTGGTCGCCGTGCCACCGCCCTGCCACGCGGCGACGGCCTTGGCCCGCGGGGTGTCGGGGAGCGAGGGGATGACGGGGGTCTCACTCGTGTCGGCGAAGGCCCGGGGTGTCTTGGTCAGTGGCAGCGCCGCGGCTGCCGTGGTGGCGGCCGCCACAGTCAGGAGGCGCCGTCTGCTCCAGAAAGTTGTCTGCATGTGTGTGTGTCGTCCTCAAGATGCTGACTGACAGGGCGAAATGGCTGGCGGCACGCGACACCGATGGACGGAGATCTCGTTGAGGCCGGTGGAGCGAGGCGGCAACCGCGGCGGGCGCCCTGGGCGCATGGCTCTGCGGCAGTCGGCTGCTTGTGTGCAGGCCGCTCCATATCGGCACACGGCGGCATTTCCCCCATCACTTCTCTTGCCCGCCAACCGAAAAGGGATCCTCACACAGTTTTTCGGTGCAAGTAAAGGAGAACAACAAAACGGCAGGTATGTCCTCCCGGTCTGACACAGTTGTCCCTGTATTGCGACATCCGAGAACGACTAAAGAGTCCGTCAAGCGCAGAAGCCTTTTCCTTGCCTCGATCTTTACCGGAACCAGTACAACCCGATGTTCTCGTGTCCTCAATCTCCACCGTTTCTTCACAATGCCCGGCATGACCTGCAGATCTTTCAGTTTCCTGCGGCTTTTTTGTCTGTTTTTTGGCGCAGTTGCCCCATTTATCTCGCTGGACATGTGAGTGAACCGAGAGCCAGAATGATCAAGTCATGCGCCGGCGGCAGGGTGCCTCAATTCCTCCGCAGCCATTCCGTGCGGCACGAATGGAATGGTGTCGAGAAGCCTCCGCCGACCCTTCTCGCCCTTACTCCGCATACGGCGAACCCGGGATTGTCTCCATTGGCTCCGTCTGCCCGCGCACGGCTTTCGAGTGGCGACGCGACCAGCACGCGGGACGGCCAACCTCCGTTGCCTTCAACGCAGTTGCATGTCGCCGGCGCCCGCGCGAAGAAGGGCTTCCCGCACCTTCGCTCCCTTTGCTGCACCGCCGCCCGAGCGGCCCGGTGACCCCGGTACGGGACAACTGCTCCGCCATATCGGCCGCCGGGTGAAGTGCTACGCGCGGCCGGCAGGAAAAACGATGATCGACCACACAACAAGGTGACAAAAACCTTCACACAGGTGACCACAACCTTTCCGTTCTGTGACGCACACCACACGAGACTCTTACCAAGTACCCCTTTTACCACTCTTGTCCGGTGGACAGAGATCAACAATTCCAGCTTGGATGAACGAGGCTGCGGGCGAGTTTCGCACTGCGATCCCCAGAAGGGGTCTCTCCCGCCGATGGCTCATTTCCCGGGGGGCGGTTTCATGGCCATGCGCATTTCTGAGGGTGCTCATTTCGCGCCGATTTCTGCCACCCGGCCCGTCGCAGCCCGACACCCGTAGTGAACGCGTTCTGACGTTCCATCAGAATCGACCATAGGATTTCAATGAAGGCGCGTAGCGCAATCGCGGCAAGGCCGAGAAACAAGAGATTCGTCGGCACTGTGCTGGCAGCAGCAGTGGCCGGCGCGCTGACCTGGCTGGCCCTCCCGGGCGGCTCCTCCACCCCCGGTGACTCCGGAGCCCGGGCGGCCGCGCCCGTCGCGGGTGAGGCCCCCGGCTACGCCGTGGAGGACTTCAACTACCCGCAGGCGGACAAGATCCTGGCGGAGAAGAACATCCTCCTCAAGCGCGGCGACGGCCACATCACCCTCGCCGACTGCGTGACCGGCACGGGACAGCTCGAGGTCTGGGCGCGCAGCAAGGACAAGATCTGCTTCCAGGTCACCGGCCACTCCGGCTGGCTCACCCTGGAAATCCCCTCTGTCTACGGGATCAAGGGCAACGACTACTCGACGCAGGTGGACATGACCACCGGCACCGAGCAGCAGTCCTACGACGTCGACAAGAACGCCTGGACCGCGGTCGGGGAGAGCGCCGACGAACAGGGCCGCGAGTTCATGCTCGTGGAGATCAGGACCTCCAAGTAGCCCTGGGCACAGGCCCGTCGGTATTCCCCACGCTGCGCCGAGGCCGTTCGGCCTCGCAGACCTAGTCCAAGGAAAATTCACATCATGCGACACACCAGACACGTGCGCCTTGCCGCACTCGTCGCCGCCCTGGCCGCCGGCCCGGTCGCCATGTGCGCCGTGCCCGCGTCCGCCGTCACCGGCACCCCGGTCACCGACGCCTCGTTCTCCTACACCGCGCAGGTCGTCGTCGGCGAGAACGACGCCTGCTCCGGCGTCCTGGTCAGCCCCGAATGGCTGCTCACCGCGGCAAGCTGCTTCGCCGACGACCCGGCGACCAGCCTGACGGTGCCCGCGGGCAAGCCCAAGGTGAAGACGACCGCGACCATCGGCCGCTCGGACCTGAGCGGCTCCGACGGGGCGGAGCGCGAGGTGGTGCAGCTCGTGCCGCGCACCGACCGCGACGCGGTCCTGGCCCGCCTCAGCCGTCCGGTCACCAACGTGGCCCCCATCGCCCTGTCCACCACCGCGCCTGCCGCCGGTGAGGAACTGAAGTTCGCCGGGTACGGTCGCAACAAGACCGAGTGGGCGCCGATGAAGCTGCACACCGGCGCGCTCACGGTGGACGCCGCCGACGCCACCACGGCCACCTTCACCGGCAAGGACGGCGCGGCCGCCTGCATGGGTGACTCCGGTGGTCCGGTGGTGCGCACGGTCAACGGCACGCCGCAGCTTGTGGCCCTCAACAGCCGCTCTTACCAGGGCGGTTGCTTCGGTATCGACAGCACCGAGACCCGTACCGGCGGCATAGCCTCCCGCGTCGACGACCTGAGCTCCTGGGTGAACTCCACGGTCGGCGCGCCGCGCATCACCGACTTCAACTGCGACGGCGTCGAGGACGTCGCCATCGCCGACCCGAAGGCGGCCGTGGGCGGCAACGACGGAGCGGGTGTCGTCCGCGTGGTCTACGGCGGCGGCAAGGGCACCGCCGAGATCAACCAGGACCTCGACTGGGTGCCGGGCGGCTCCGAGGCCGGCGACTGGTTCGGCGAGGCCATGGACACCGTCGACTACAACCAGGACGGCTGCACCGACCTGGTCGTCGGCACCCCGTCCGAGGACCTCGGCACCGCCACCGACGCCGGCATGGTCGACATCCTGTACGGCGCTCCGGGCGGCATCGGCACCGGCGCCACCAAGGACACCCACTTCGAGCAGGGCTCCGGCACCGGCTCCCTCAAGGCCTCCACCGCCGAGGCCGGTGACCGCACCGGCCAGTCCCTCGCCGCCGGCACCACCGCGGCGGGCGACCCGTTCCTGGTGATCGGCGTGCCCGGCGAGGCCATCGGCTCCGTCGCCAAGGCGGGCATGATCTTCTACGTGCACGGCGACACGAACATCGCCGTCAGCCAGGACAGCACGGGCGTGCCGGGCGCGGTGGAGGCCAACGACGGCTTCGGCGCCACCGTCGCGGCCGACGCCAACCACTTCGCCGTCGGCGCCCCCAACGAGACCATCGGCACCGACGCGGGCGCCGGAAACGTGGCGGTCTTCAGCCACCAGCTGAACTCCGAGAACCGGCCCACCCCGCTGTTCGGTCTCGACCAGGACCTGGACACCGTCTCCGGCGGTGCCGAGCCGGGTGACCAGTTCGGCAAGTCCCTGGCCATGGTCGCCTACCGTCCCTCGGGCGCGGCTGCCGCCACCGACTCGATCGTCGCGATCGGTTCGCCGGGTGAGGACCTTGACATCGACGGCGTCAGCAAGGCCGACGCCGGCATGGTGCACACCTTCCGCATCGCCGCGGACGGCACGTTCAGCCAGCTCAACACCTACTCGTCCGGCACCAGCTCCGACGCTGTGCCCGGCACCGCCGAGGCCGGTGACCACTTCGGCCAGTCCCTGGCCGCAGTGAACACGCAGCCGCTCGCGGTGAGCACCTCGGCGACGCTGAAGCTGGCGGTCGGCATCACCGACGAGGCCATCGGCACGACGGCGAGCGCCGGCGCGATCACCACCTTCTCGCTCCTCGGCTCGCCCAGCTCGAACAACCGCTGGATCGAGGCCGGCACCTCCGGCATCCCCGGTCCCGCGGGCGCCAACCAGCACCTCGGCCAGAGCATCCACTACACCGGCACCAAGCTGTACCTCGGCATGCCGTACGGTCCGGGCAGCTACGGCACGGTCTACGCGCTGCCGCTGGCCAACGTGACCGCCGGCGGTTCGAACGCCGCGATCACCACCTACCAGCCGGGGCAGGGCGGCCTCCCGGCCGCCGGCGGACGCTTCGGCTACAACGTCCGCTGACCGCTCCTGACGACAGCGGCAGGTCCTGACAGCGAAAGGTCCTGACAGCGAAAGGGGGCTTCCCCGGCACTCGGTGCCGGGGAAGCCCCCCTTGCCGTGTCGCATTCCTCAGTGCCGGTGACGCCAGCCCTGCCAGGCGGACTCGATCATCTCGTCCAGACCGTGGCCGGCCGTCCAGCCCAGTTCGGCGCGGATGCGGTCGGCGGAGGCGACGACCCGGGCCGGATCGCCGGGCCGGCGGGCGGTCACCTCGGGCACGACGTCGTCGTGGCCGGTGACCTTCAGGATGCGGTCCACCATCTCCCGCACCGAACTGCCCTCGCCGCGGCCGATGTTGAGGACGAGGGACGTGCCCTCCGAAGCCTCGTTCAGGCGCCGTGCCGCCGCGAGGTGCGCGGAGGCGATGTCCTGGACGTGGATGTAGTCGCGTACACAGGTGCCGTCGGGCGTGGCGTAGTCGTCGCCGAAGACACGAGGCGGCCGACCGGCCTCCAGCCGTTCGAACACCATGGGTACGAGGTTGAAGACGCCCGAGTCGGACAGTTCGGGCGTGGCGGCACCGGCGACGTTGAAGTACCGCAGGGCGGCGGCCTTCAGGCCGTGGGCCCGGGCGGCGGCGGCGATCAGCCACTCGCCGATCAGCTTGGTCTCGCCGTAGGGACTCATGGGGACACAGGGCGTGTCCTCCGTGACGAGGTCCACGTCCGGCATGCCGTAGACGGCGGCGGAGGAGGAAAAGACGAGCCGGTCGACACCGGTGGCCGCCATCGCCTCCAGCAGGGTCTGCAGACCGGTGACGTTCTCCCGGTAGTAGTGGAGCGGCCGTTCCACCGACTCCCCCACCTGCTTCTTGGCCGCGATGTGCACCACGCCCACCACGCCGTGGTCGCGGACGGTGCGCTCGAGGAGGGCGCCGTCCAGCACACTTCCCACGACGAGGGGCACACCCTCGGGCACCCGGTCGGCGCTGCCGGTCGAGAGGTCGTCGTACACGACCACGCGTTCGCCGCCTTCGGTCATGGCGCGCACCACGTGTGCGCCGATGTACCCGGCGCCACCCGTGACCAGCCAGCTCATCCTTCTGCCTCCTCGATGTCCGGCACCCGGAAGTCACCTTTGCTCGTGAACTACGGAACGTCAAATCTTGCGCCTCGGCACAGCCGCGAATAACGCGGGCAGAACGGGCTGTGAAGAAGTTCTCCACTGAACGGGCACAGCATCGTGCGGGACATCCGTATGAGCTTCAGGTGAATCCCCTACGCTGACGCGGCCGATGCGCTTGGCTCCGTCAGCGGGCGAAGCCCAGCGGCCCTGCACGTGTGATCAGCTCTTGGAACAGGTTGTAAGGATGCCCAAGCTCTCCCTCGTCGTCCCTGTGTACAAGGTTCAGGGCTACCTCGCCGAATGCATGGACTCGGTCCTCGGGCAGGACTACGGCGACTTCGAGGTGATCGCGGTCGACGACTGTTCACCGGACGGCTCGGGCGCGATCCTCGACGAGTACGCGGAACAGGACGACCGTGTTCATGTGATTCATCTCGCGGAAAACGTGGGACTGGGCCGTGCGCGCAATGCCGGGATGGAAAAGGTCACTGGCGATTACGTCCTGTTTCTCGACAGTGACGACACGCTGGCCGACGGAGCGCTGCGGGCGATATCCGAGCGGCTGGACGCCACCGGGGATCCCGAAATACTGGTCTTCGACTACGCCCGCACCTATTGGTACGGGCGGGTCACCCGCAATCAGCGTGCCGACCTGCTGAGGAACGAGGGACCGGACGTGTTCTCCCTCGACGACCGGCCGGAGCTGCTGGACCTGTTGCAGATCGTCTGGAACAAGGCCTACCGCCGGGACTTCGTCACCCGCCACGGCCTCACCTTCCCGCCCGGGTACTACGAGGACGCCCCCTGGACGTTCTGCTCCATGATCAGCGCCGGGAGCATCGCGCTGCTCGACCGAGTCTGCGTGATGTACCGGCAGCGGCGTGAGGGCGGCAACATCCTCAAGACCGTCTCCCGCAAGCACTTCGACGTCTTCGACCAGTACCGCCGGGTCTTCGGCTTCGTCGACGCCCACCCGGAACTGGACCGCTGGCGGGCTCCGCTGTTCACCAAGATGGTCGACCACTACCTGACCGTCCTGGAGCGCCCCGAGCGCCTTCCGGGCGACGCGCGCGCGGAGTTCTTCCACCGCGCCGCCGCCGACTACCGGGCCCGCCTGCCCGAGGGCTTCCAGCGGCCGGCCGACGGCCAGGGCCGCAAGTACGCGATGCTGGAGCGGGACGCCTACGGCGCGATGGCCTCCGCGACGGCCGTGGTGAAGCTGCGCCAGACGATGCGGAGCCGCACCCACAAGGCGGTCAACCGGTCCAAGCGCAGCGCGATGGGCGTCTTCTACCGGTCGCAGCTGCGACTGCCGCTGGACGAGAACCTGGCGGTGTTCTCGGCCTACTGGGGCCGCAGCGTCTCCTGCAACCCCGCGGCCATCGACGCCGAACTGGCCCGCCGGGCCCCGAGGATGCGCCGGGTGTGGGCCGTCCGGCCGGACGCGGTGGACCGGGTGCCGGGGGGCGTGGACTGTGTCCCGATCGGCTCCAAGGAGTACTGGGCGGCCGTCGCCCGCGCCAAGTACCTGGTCAACAACGTCAACTTCCCCGACAGCGTGGTCAAGCGCGAGGGCCAGGTGCATGTGCAGACCCACCACGGCACCCCGCTCAAGACCATGGGCCTGGACCAGCGCAAGTACCCCGCCTCGACCAACATGAGCTTCGGCAAGCTCCTCAAGCGCTGCGACCGCTGGGACTTCAGCATCACCTCCAACCGGTTCACCACCGCCGTGTGGGAGCGGGTCTACCCCTCCTCCTACGTGTCCCTGGAGACCGGCTACCCGCGCAACGACGCCCTGGTGAACGCCACCGCCGACGACGTGCGCACGGCCCGTGAGGAACTGGGTCTGAGCGAGACCGGCACGGTGTTCCTGTACATGCCCACGCACCGCGAGTACCAGAGAGGCTTCGTGCCCCGCCTCGACCTGGAGCGGCTCGCCGAGCGGCTGGGCTCAGACGTCACCCTGCTGGTGCGCGGCCACTACTTCTACGGCGGTTCGGCCCGCCTGGAGACGCTGCGGGCCGCCGGGCGGATCATCGACGTGTCCGAGCACCCGTCGGTGGAGCAGCTGTATCTCGCCGCCGACGCCCTGATCACCGACTACTCGTCGGCGATGTTCGACTACGCCAACCTCGACCGCCCCATCGTGGTCTTCGCCGACGACTGGGACACGTACTCCGTCGTGCGCGGCACGTACTTCGACGTGCTGCGGGAGGGGCCGGGAGCCGTCGCCACGACGCAGGAGGAGCTGACCGACCTGCTCCTCTCCGACCAGTGGCGCGGCAGGCGGGCCGCCGAGGCGCGGGCCCGTTTCCGGCAGCGTTTCTGTGAGTTCGACGACGGTCGCGCGGCCGAACGGGTCGTGCGGCACGTCTTCCTGGACGAGTCGCTCGTGGAACTGCCGCCGATCGTGCCGTTGGAGGAGCGGGTGTCGGCTCCGCCGGCCGACCGGGTCCTCACTGCCCAGCATCCGATGCGTGTCCACTGAGCCGGAGGCAGCGAGAAGGGGGCTTCCCCGGCACGCGGTGCCGGGGAAGCCCCCTCGCTCATCACGGTCGTGTCAGAGCTCGTAGGGGCTCTTCACCGGGAAGTAGGCGCGCAGGAACGAGCCGATGATGCGGGCCTGCTCCTGATCCGGAACCTCGGCGTCCTGCGACTCGCCGAGGCAGAACACGTCGTGACCCCGGATCGCCAGCAGACGCGTCAGCTCCGGGTGCCGCGCGTAGGTGCCCACGTCGATGTAGGCGCACCGGATGCTGCTGGGCACCGCGGTACCCGTCAGGTAGCCGTAGTGGTGGTGCAGCGAGGACACCATGGAGATGTCCTGCCAGCCGCGCAGGGGGGCCGCCGCGGTGCGGGCCACGCTCTCGGGGAACTCGCCCTCGATCTCCTCCAGGACGCTCCTGCGCAGCGGGTGCGGGGCGTGCGCGAAGCTGTTCGCCACGGTCACCCCGAATCGGTCCTCGAGCAGCCGACGGTTGTTCTTCGCCGCGGCGAAGTAACCCTCGTCCTCCTCGGTGGCCTCGCCGATCGGCACGGTCGTCGGAGTCCAGAAGAACCGGCTCGTGCCGTTGGCCTGGAAGAACCTCTGCGCGGTGAGCGGCCTGCCGACGAAGACGTCGTCGTTCATGTACAGGAAGTGCTCCGACAGCCCGTCGATGTGGTGCAACTGGCTCTCGATGGCATGCGAGTTGAACGTCGGAAGGCAGCTGGTGTCGGTGAATATGTCCCGGTGCGAGACCACCTCGATACCCGGGTGCGCGGTGTTCAGCCACTCGGGCGTCTGGTCGTCGGTGACCAGGTAGATCTTCCGCACCCAGGGCGCGAACATCGCGAGCGAGCGCAGGGAGTAGCGCAGCTCGTCCCGGTTGCGGAAGCGTGCCGCCTCGTCCCCGGACGCCTCGGCGTCCAGGCCGAGGGACGCCCGCCGCTGGGCCCGGCGCTCCTGCCAGCGGGGGTCCGAGTCGTCGACCCAGGTGTAGACGACGTCCACCGGGAAGGCGATGTCGCTCACCAGCTTCTTGGTGAACGGCTCCAGCGTGGGGTACTCCCGGTCCCGCACGCGCAGCCGGGCGTCGGCGGTCAGCGACGGCAGCTTGGGGCCGACCGCACTCGGCCTGAGCGGCGCGACGAACTGGCCGTCGCCGCCCTCCTCCTCCGGCACCAGGCGCCAGAACTCCACGTCGCAGCCGTAGGCGGGGCCGAAGCGCAGCGTACGGCTGGAGGTGACCACGGGACGGAAGACCCGCAGCCCGGCCACCTCTCCGGCGCCTTCGAGGCGTTCGGCCAGCAGCACGCCGGGGGCGTGCGTACGGGGCTTGAGGAGCTCGGCGTACACCGCCTTGCCCTCGTACTCGGTGGCCAGGGCCTTGCGCACCCGCGCCTGGTGGGCGCTGTCCACCGCCAGCCGCTGCCGCGGGGAGTCCTCCCGGTCCCGCAGCAGCACGTAGGGGATGTCGTGCTTGTCCAGCGCGCTGACGACCGTCTCGAAGTTGCGCTGCAGGATGTCCGAGCCCTGCAGATCGTCGTGGACCTCGGAGAGCCGGCCCGCGGCCCGCACCAGGGAGCGGTTGGCCGCGCCGATCACGAGCTCACGCGCCCGCTGGTCGCCCGACGAGGGGGCGGTGCGGTCCGCGGCGACCGCGGCGTGGAAGCGGCCCGCGCCGCCGTGGGCCACGCGGTGCGCCATGCGGTCGGCCCGCTCCGCCATCCGCTGCGGGTCGTCGCGCCGCAGCACGAGCTCGGTGAAGAGCTCCTCCCACTGCTTGACGATGACGTCCGCGGCGAAGCGCGCGGAGCCCTCGTAGGCCTTCTCCCCGTAGGAGCGCAGGAGTTCCTCGTCGCCCATCAGCCGGGATATCGCCTCGGCGAGTCCGTCGATGTCGTTGGGGGCGACGAGCAATCCGTCCACGCCATGCCGGATTATCTCGGCGGGCCCGGTGACGATGTCGTACGCCACCGCCGGCACGCCGGCGGCGAAGGCCTCCAGCAGCACCAGCGGGAAGGCCTCGCCGTCCTGGGACGGCAGCATGGTGAGGCTGGCCTTGGCCCATTCCTCCGTCATGTGCTGGCTCGGCCCGAGGATCTCCACGGCGTCGTGCAGGCCGAGGCCCTGGACCAGGTTGCGCAGCCGGGACATCTGCGGGCCGTCCCCGAAGATGCGCAGCCTCCAGCCCGGGTGTTCGGGCAGGGCCTTGGCGAAGGCCTGGATGGCGTGGTCGACCTGCTTGTCGGGCACCAGGCGGCGCGGCATCACGATGCTCTTGCCGGTCAGACTGGAACGCGGCCGGAACCCTTCGGGAATCGCGTTCGGGATCGCGGCCAGGCGCGGGGCCGCCTTGCCGAGCGACTCCTCCAGCCACTGCTTCGTGCGCTCCGTCAGCACCACCAGGGCGTCGATCTCGGGAGCCCGCAGAAGCAGCGGCTCACCGGTGCCGCCGCGCAGCTGCGAGGGCCGGTGCTCCTGGTGGATGGTGATCACCCGGGAGGGCACCAGGTCGGCGACGGCGGACATCAGGGCGGGCGAGGTGGTGATCAGGACATCGGTGTCGAGGGTCCGCAGGGCGCGGTTCATCTCGACGTCCGACAGGGCGTCGAAGGTCGCCTCCCACTTGGAGCTGATCAGCTCGCTGGGCAGCCCGGCCAGGCGGCGGCACTCCTCGGCCCCGATGCCGCTGTCGCGCACCGGGCGCTCGGTCTTGCCGGTGCGGTCCACCAGGTAGCGCACCGGGACCCGCTCGTCCACGGAGAAGAACGGGCTCTCACGGGTCTTGAAGACGCTGAGCACTTCGACGGTGTGCCGGGGGGCCAGGTGCGTCGCCTGGGTGTAGACGGCCTGCTCCGTGCCGCCCATCTCGTCGCCCCAGGTGAGCAGAAACGTGATCTTCATTGGTGTCAACATCCAGAGGGGAGGTGGGCCGCTCGGAAGGCGAGGCTGCCGATGGGCGTGTAGTACGGGTTGAGTCGGAGCACGACGCTGTCGTCCTCGGCGGTCAGCAACCGGTGCGGCATCCGGAAGACATCTCCGGGGCTGCGTACGTCGGTGCGCCGCCGGGAGATCTTCAGCGGCCGGCGGCGTGGCCGCTGAAGACGTACGTCGAAGATCTGCTCCTTGGTGCCGAGGCCACCGAAGTCGGCCGGCTTCAGCGAGCAGACGAAGGTGTCGCCGTGCCACGTGGCCGGGACGACCCGGCTGGTCTTGCCGTTCCTGCGGACGAGTTCGACGTCTCCGCGGCAGTCCTCGGCCGGCGCGTTGAGGAGCCGGCCCTCCAGGGTCACCTCGGACCAGCCGATCCGCACGGAGACGATCTCCGCCTCCGCGTCGTCCCTGCCGAGCGACACGTACGCGCGTCCGGTACCGGAGGCGATGAGACGGCAGTAGGTCCCGTCCTCGCGCACCGGTTCGGGAACCGTGGGTCCGTCGGGCATCAGCCGGGGCGCCTTGGCCACCGCACAGCGGCGTTCGACGCCCGAGGCGTCGGTGAAGACGACGGACAGCCGCCACTGTCCCGCCGCCAGCAGGAACCTGCGCATCCCCGCGGGCACCGGCCGGTGCTGGTCGGCGTCCGCCTCCAGCAGGTCCAGCACGGCGGTGCCCTGCGCCTCGACGTACCCGTCGCCACGCTGGACGAGGGTGAGCGGGATGACGACCGGGGACGAGGACCCGCCCAGCAGCAGGGAGGCCGACGAGGCGGTCACCCCCTCCGGCACACGGACGCAGAAGTTCAGCGTCCTGCCGTCAAGGAGGGACAGGTGCTCCGCGCTCACCCGCGGCCAGTCGTCCGCGCTCGGCGGTACCAGGACCAGACTGTCCAGGCGCGACCGGGCCGAGCGCACCACGTCATACCCCTTGCGCATCACCTTGTGCGGGGTGGGGAGTTGTCTCATCGGTTGTCTGCACCATGCTCGTAGGGGCTGGGGAAGGGGAAGTACTCGTCCAGGAAGCGCGTCATCAGGGCCTGCTGGCGGCTCAGCTCCGCTTCGGTGGAGGTCGTGTCGTTCAGGCAGAAGACGTGCGCTTCACGGTTGGCCAGCAGCCGGCCCAGCACGCGCTCCACGCCGGGCTTGCCGACGTCGCAGTAGCGGTACACCAGTCCCTCGCCGGCGAAGGAACGCTGCGTGTGGAACGCGTAGTAGTGGTGCAGGGAGGAGGTGACCGACACGTCGCTGACGCTGCGGAACCTGCTGGCCGCCGTGCGCCGGTGTTCCTCGGGAAACTCGGCCTCGATCTCGTCGAGCACGCTGCGGTGCAGCGCGTGCGGCACGTGCTTCATCTTCCGGAAGAGGGTGTCACCGAAGCGTTCGGCGATGAGCCGGCGGTTGTTCTTCCCGGCGGCCGCGACCGGCGGATCGTCCGGGGAGGTTTCCCCGAAGGGGACCAGGGCAGGCGAGAGATAGAACTTCCCGAGACCGTTGGGCAGGAAGAAGTGCTGCGGAAGGATCTCCTGGCCGAGCATCACGTCGTCGTTGAAGTACAGGAAGTGCTCGGACAGGCCGTCGATGTGGTGCAGCTGGCTCTCGATGGCATGGGAGTTGAACGTCGGCAGGACCGTCGGGTCCTTGAATATCTCCTTGTGGCTGACGACCCTGATCCGCGGGTGGTCGGTGTTCAGCCACTCCGGTGTCTGGTCGGCGGTGACCAGGTAGATGTTGCGCACCCAGGGCGCGTACAGGTGCAGCGAGCGCAGCGAGTAACGCAGTTCGTCCCGGCTGAGGTAGCGAGCGGCGTTGGCCGCCTCCTCGTGGTACGGACTGTCGGAGAAGCTGGCCCGCTGACGCAGCCAGTGCGGATCGGAGCCGTCCACCCAGGTGTAGACCACGTCGATCGGGAAAGATCTTCGTCCGACGGCTCCCGCGGCGAAGGCCGGCCGTGTCCGTACTCGCACCGGCTCCCGTTCCGCGGCCAGCGGCGAGAAATCGGTGAACAGGCTCTCGTCCGCCTCGACCGTCGGCTCGTCCAGGGGCACCGCCTCGGCGACCCCGTTGCGCCGGGGGGAGACCAGCTGGCCGTCCTCCTGCCGCCAGAACTCGATGTCGCAGCCGTAACGCAGACCCAGGACGAGCCGGCCGGTCTGGTCGGTGAGGTACCAGGTGCACCGGAAGACGTCCGCGCCGGAGACCCGTTTCCACGAGCCCGGTCCGTATCCGGGCAGAGCGGAGTCCTCCTGCGGCTGGCCGCCGCGCACCGGGACCACGTACCCGGGTCTGGCGCGGCACGCCTGGCGCAGCGCGGCGAGTACGCGGTCGCGGTCCTCGGCGCGGACCGCGACCGCGGCCGCCGTGTCGGAGGCCGAGCGCACGCAGAAGAAGTCGACACCGGCGTCGCGCAGCGCGGCGGTCACCTCGTCGAGATTGGCTCGGCGCGCCCGCAGCGGGGTGACGTCGGGCACGACATGGGCGATCCGCGGCGTACCCGCCACACTGACGACCGTCCGATCGTGCCGGGCCAGCAGTTCTCTGTGGCGGCGCGTCACCCGGACCCGCTTCACCTGGTCCCGCACCTCGGCCGCGGCGGCGATCCGGGACTTCACCTGCTCCCTCAGATCCGCGCCCACGCGCTGCGCGATCACCCGTCGCGCGCCGACTGGCACCGCGCGACGATACACGCCGACCAACCGGGACGCTTCAGGGTTTCGCACTGTGGGGACTCCTCCGATGGGCTGCCGATCGGTGAACGGCACGCTCCGCCAACCGCCGCATCAAGGTACGGCCATACACGCTATGCAGTGTGTTTACCTCACATCCGCCTGGCTGTGCCACGTCCCCAACCGGCCGTAAATGCCAGCATTTCGGAACAATCACTCACGAGCGTTGACAAAATCACAGCGCTTTGAACCGGCTGTTTCCGGCCAGGTGCCGAAGGCCCGCGGCACGGCACGGCCGCCCTTGCCGGGGCGGCCGTCACAGGGCGTTCGGTGCCGCCCAGCCGACGCTCAGAACGGCTCGAAGTCGTCGTACTCCCGCTGTGACTCGTCGCGTTCGGCCTGGCGCTCACGGCGGCGCTGGGCGGCCGGGCGGACGCCCTCGAAGCGGTGGTCCTCACCGCGGCGGCCGAGCATCTCCGCGCCCGCCGTCACCGAGGGCTCCCAGTCGAAGACGACCGCGTTGTCCTCGGGGCCGATGGCGACGCCGTCGCCGTTCCGGGCGCCCGCCTTCATCAGCTCCTCCTCGACACCGAGGCGGTTGAGCCGGTCGGCGAGGTAGCCGACGGCCTCGTCGTTGTTGAAGTCGGTCTGGCGCACCCAGCGTTCGGGCTTCTCGCCGCGCACCCGGAACAGCGGCTCGCCGCCGACCTCCTCGCGGGTGACCGTGAAGCCGGCGTCGTCGACGGCCTTCGGGCGGATGACGATGCGCGTCGCCTCCTCCTTCGGCCGGGCGGCACGCGCCTTCGCGACCAGGTCGGCGAGCGCGTACGACAGCTCCTTCAGCCCGGTGTGCGCCACCGCCGAGGCCTCGAAGACCCGGTAGCCGCGCGCCTCGAGGTCGGGCCGGACCATCTCGGCGAGGTCCCTGCCGTCGGGCACGTCGATCTTGTTCAGGACGACGATACGGGGACGGTTGTCCAGGCCGCCGTACTGCCGGAGCTCCTCCTCGATGACGTCGAGGTCGGAGACCGGGTCGCGGTCGGACTCGAGGGTCGCGGTGTCCAGGACGTGGACGAGGACGCTGCACCGCTCCACGTGCCTGAGGAACTCCAGGCCCAGGCCCTTGCCCCGGCTCGCGCCCGGGATCAGACCCGGCACGTCGGCGATGGTGTAGACGGTCGAACCGGCCGTGACCACGCCCAGGTTCGGGACGAGGGTGGTGAACGGGTAGTCCGCGATCTTCGGCTTGGCCGCGCTGAGCACCGAGATCAGCGAGGACTTGCCGGCGCTCGGATAGCCGACCAGCGCCACGTCGGCGACGGTCTTCAGCTCCAGGACGATGTCCCCGAGGTCCCCGGGCTCGCCGAGCAGCGCGAAGCCGGGAGCCTTGCGCCGCGCCGAGGCCAGCGCCGCGTTGCCGAGGCCGCCCCGGCCGCCCTGCGCGGCGACGTACGAGGTGCCGTGGCCGACCAGGTCGGCGAGCACGTTGCCCGCCTTGTCCAGGACGACCGTGCCGTCCGGCACCGGCAGCACGAGGTCGTCGCCGTCCTTGCCGGAGCGGTTGCCGCCCTCGCCGGGCTTGCCGTTGGTGGCCTTGCGGTGTGGGGAGTGGTGGTAGTCGAGCAGCGTGGTGACCGACTGGTCGACGGTCAGGATCACGTCGCCACCGCGGCCGCCGTTGCCGCCGTCCGGGCCGCCCAGCGGCTTGAACTTCTCGCGGTGTACGGAGGCACAGCCGTGGCCTCCGTTACCCGCGGCGACATGCAGTTCGACGCGGTCCACGAAGGTGGTCATGTTCAGTGCCTCCAGAAAGTACGGGTGTTTCTCACTCAACACGCGAAAGGCGGACCCGCCTTCCCGACCGGGAAGTGAGGTCCGCCTCGCGAAAGCGTTCGGTGCTGAAGCAGCCGATCGGACGATCAGGTGGTTCAGGCGACCGGAACGATGTTCACGACCTTGCGGCCACGGTGGGTACCGAACTCCACCGCACCGGCCTGCAGCGCGAACAGCGTGTCGTCGCCGCCGCGGCCGACGCCCGCGCCCGGGTGGAAGTGGGTGCCGCGCTGGCGGACCAGGATCTCACCCGCGTTGACGACCTGACCGCCGAAGCGCTTCACGCCGAGCCGCTGGGCGTTGGAGTCGCGACCGTTCCGGGTGGACGATGCGCCCTTCTTGTGTGCCATGTCTCTTCAGTCCCTTACTTCGCAGCCGTGGGGATCGACGTGACCTTGATCGCCGTGTACTGCTGGCGGTGGCCCTGCCGACGGCGGTAGCCGGTCTTGTTCTTGTAGCGCAGAATGTCGATCTTCTGGCCCTTGTGGTGGTCCACGACCTCGGCCTGGACCTTGATGCCGGCCAGCACCCACGGGTCGCTGGTCACGGAGTCGCCGTCGACAACGAGCAGGGTCGAGAGCTCGACCGTGTCGCCAACCTTGGCAGTGGAAATCTTGTCAACCTCGACGATGTCGCCGACAGCAACCTTGTGCTGGCGACCGCCGCTGCGCACGATGGCGTACACGCGGATCTCACTCTCTCGCTCGGGAAACGGCACCCCCGCAGGCCAGCCGCCCGACACGACGGGCGACCTCTCCCGGCCAACCCAGTGCCCGGGAGGAAAAGGTTTACGGGGATGTGGCGTGCTCAGTGGACACGCCGACGGTCAAGGGTACGGGGCCTGCCCGGTAGGGGTCAAACCGGCCGTCCCGGACGGCGTGGCCCTGCCCGCAGGGGGGCAGGACCGCACCACGCCGGTGACCGGGTCGGCCCGGATCAGCCCTCGTCGGTCGAGGCCGAGACGGACGGCAGCGACTGCTGCGCCGCCGCGGTCTTCTTCGACGCCGACTTCTTCGCGGCGGTCGTCTTGGCCGCAGTCTTCTTCGTGGCCGCCGTCTTCTTCGTGGCGGCCTTCTTCGCCGTCGCCTTCTTGGCGGCGGTCTTCGTGGCTGCCGTCTTCTTGGTGGCGGCCTTCTTCGCCGTGGCCTTCTTGGCGGCCTTGCGGGCCGTCTTCTTGGCCGCGGCGGCCTCCTCGGCCGGCTCGGCGCCCTCGGCCGCCGGCTCGGCCGCCTCGGCGGCGGGGGCCTCGCCGGCCTCCTCCTGAGCCGGGGCCGACGGGACGACCACGACGGCCGTCTCCTCGGACGCGGTCGGCGCGGTGGCCTTGCGCACGGCCCGACGGCGCGGACGGGCCGGAGCGGCGGCCTCGGCGGGCGCCTCGGCCTGCTCGGCGGCCTCCTCCGCCACCGGAGCCTCGGCCTCCGGGGCCGTCTCCGCCGGGGCGGCGGGCTGCGCCTCGGGTGCCGCCGGCGCGGCCTCCGGCACCGTCACCACGGCCGCCTCGGCGCCCGCGGGAGAACCGGCCGGCGCCGACACCTTGCGGGTCGCGCGACGGCGCGTACGGCCCTTGGGCGCGGCCTCCTCGGCGGCCGGTGCCCCGGTCTCCGCGGCGGCCCGGACGACCGGGTCCTCGACGGCCGCAGGCTCGGCCTTCGCCTCGGCGGCCGGCTCCGGACGCACCGGGCGCTCGGCCTCCTGAGCGGCGGTGACGTCCTGGGCCGTGGGCACCCGGGCAGCCGAGCGGCCACCGTCGGCCATCGCCTTCGGCGCGCCCGCGGGAGCGGACGCCCGGCGGCTCGCCCGGCGCCGGCCACGGCCGCGACCCGCCGCGGCCTCCGCCTCGGCGACGCTGCTGTACAGCTCCTCGTCCGGGGCGATCTCCGGCGCGGGCAGCGCCACCGGCTCGGCGGCCTCGGCGGCGACCTCGGCCTCGGCCTCCGCCTCCTCCTCGGCAGTCGGAACCGCGATCTCCGTGGCGGCGGCAACGGCCTCGTGCTCGTGCGGCTGTTCGGCACCGGCGCGGGCGCGCTTGCGGCGCTTGCCGGCCCCGGCGCCCGCGGCGGCGGCCTGGTCCAGGTGGACGATGACACCGCGGCCGTTGCAGTGGACACAGGTCTCGGAGAAGGACTCCAGCAGACCCTGGCCGACCCGCTTGCGGGTCATCTGCACCAGACCCAGCGAGGTCACCTCGGCCACCTGGTGCTTCGTACGGTCGCGGCCCAGGCACTCCAGCAGACGGCGCAGCACCAGATCGCGGTTGGACTCCAGGACCATGTCGATGAAGTCGATCACGATGATGCCGCCGAGGTCGCGCAGCCGCAGCTGGCGCACGATCTCCTCGGCCGCCTCCAGGTTGTTCCTGGTGACCGTCTCCTCCAGGTTGCCGCCCTGGCCGGTGAACTTGCCGGTGTTGACGTCGATGACGACCATCGCCTCGGTCCGGTCGATCACCAGCGAACCGCCGCTGGGCAGCCAGACCTTGCGGTCCAGCGCCTTGGCGAGCTGCTCGTCGATCCGGTAGGTGGCGAAGACGTCGACCTCGCTGGTCCAGCGCGACAGACGCGGAGCCAGGTCCGGCGCGACGTGCGAGACATAGCCGTGGACGGTGTCCCAGGCCTCGTCACCACTGACGATGACCTTGGAGAAGTCCTCGTTGAAGATGTCGCGCACGACCCGGACGGTCATGTCCGGCTCGCCGTACAGCAGCGAGGGAGCGCTGGAGCCGTTCTTGGCCTTCTTCTGGATGTCCTCCCACTGCGCCTGCAGCCGCTCGACGTCCCGGCGCAGCTCGTCCTCGCTCGCGCCCTCGGCGGCGGTGCGCACGATGACGCCCGCGTCCTCGGGGACGATCTTCTTGAGGATGGTCTTCAGCCGGGCCCGCTCGGTGTCGGGCAGCTTGCGGCTGATGCCGGTCATCGAGCCCTCGGGCACGTACACGAGGTAGCGGCCCGGGAGGGAGACCTGGCTGGTCAGGCGGGCGCCCTTGTGGCCGATCGGGTCCTTGGTGACCTGCACCAGGACCGACTGGCCGGACTTCAGGGCGGACTCGATCCGTCGCGGCCCGTTGGCCATGCCGAGCGCCTCGAAGTTGACCTCACCGGCGTACAGGACGGCGTTGCGGCCCTTGCCGATGTCGATGAAGGCGGCCTCCATCGACGGCAGGACGTTCTGCACCTTGCCGAGGTAGACGTTGCCGACGTACGAGCTCGACTGCTCCTTGTTGACGTAGTGCTCGACGAGCACGCCGTCCTCCAGGACGCCGATCTGCGTACGGTCGCCGTTCTGCCGGACGACCATGACGCGCTCGACGGCCTCGCGCCGGGCCAGGAACTCGGCCTCGGTGATGATCGGGACGCGGCGGCGGCCCTGCTCGCGGCCCTCGCGGCGGCGCTGCTTCTTGGCCTCCAGGCGCGTCGAGCCCTTGATGGACTGCACCTCGTCGGAGGGGTGCTCGTCCTTCTCCTTCTTCCGCGGCTCGCGCACCTTGACGACGGTGCGCTCGGGGTCGTCGGCGGACGGCTCGGTGTCCGGGCCGGTGTCACCGGCCCGGCGACGGCGGCGGCGACGACGGCGGCTGCTGGTGCTGGCGCCGGTGCCCGAGGGCTCCTCGTCCTCGGCGCCCTCCTCGGCCGCCTCCGCAGGCTCCTCGAGGTCCTCCTCGATCTGCTCGGCGGTGTCCTCGGCGTCCTGGGCGGCCTGGGCGGCGGCGAGCTCGGCGCTCTCCTCCGCCTCCTCCTCGCCGCCGGCCTCCGCGGCCTCGCCCCGGCGGCGGCGACGGCCTCCGCGGCGACGGCGGCGCCGGGAACCGGTCTCCTCGCCGTCTTCCTCGGCAGCCTCCTCGGCCGACTCGGGCTCCGGCTCCTCGGCCTCCTCCTCGGCGGGGGCCGCGGCCTCGGCCTCGGGCTCCTCGCCGTAGCCGGCACCCCGGCGACGACGACGGCGGCGCGTGCCGGCCTGCTCGGCCCGCTCCTCCGGAAACTCCTCCGTCTCCTCGCTCTCCTCCGCGTCGGCGGCCTCGGCGGCCGCTTCGGCGGCGGCCCGCTGCGGGGTCTGGAACTTCGGCTCGGTGAAGACGGGGGGCTGGAAGACGGCGACGGCCGGCCGCGCGGGACGGCCCGGTGCCTCGGCCTCGGCGGTCGTGGTCTCCGCGGCGGCGGGCTGCGGGGCGGGCTCGGAGAACCCGGTCGCGGCACGCCGCACGGCCCGGCGCCGTCCGCGCCGCGGCGCGGACTCCTCGGCGGGGGCCTCGGCGACGGGGGCCTGCGGAGCCTCGGCGGGCTTGGTCTCGGCGACCTCGGCGGTCTCAGGAGCCTCAGCGGCGGCGGGGGCGGCGGCCGGCGCCGCCGTCTCGCTCACCTCGCCCTCGGGGGCACCGGCGGGCGCCGACACGCGCCGCGTGGCACGGCGGCGGGTACGCCGCGGCGCGGCTTCCTCCGCCTCTTCGGCGGCCGGAGCGGCAGGCGCGGCAGCGGCGGGCTCCTGTTCGGCGGTCTCGGCGGCGGGGGCCTTCGGGGCCTCGGCCACCGCCTCGGCCGGCTCGGCGCCCTCGGGCGCGGACACACGGCGCGTGGCACGCCGGCGCGCCCGGCGCGGAGCCGCCTCTTCCTCGGCGGCCTCGGCCGTCTCGGCGGCGGTCTCCACCGGTGCGGCGGGCGTCTCGGCGGCGGTCTCCACCGGTGCGGCGGCCTCGGGGGGCTGCGGCGCACCGGCCGGCGCGGAAGCGCGGCGACGGGTACGACGGGCAGGCGCGGCGGCCTCGGCGGGCGCCTCCGCAGGCGCTTCGGCAGCCGCGGGCTCAGCCTGAACAGCCGCCTCGGCAGCCTCGGTCGTCTCAGAGGTCGTGGCGGCCTGCGGCGCACCGGCCGGCGCGGAAGCGCGGCGACGGGTACGACGGGCGGGCGCGGGCGCCTCAGCGGGCGCCTCCACGACAGCGGGCTCCGCCTGCACAGCGGCCTCGGCGGGCACGACTGTCTCGGCGGCCCCGGTGGACACCTCGGCCCCGGTGGGCGCGGAGACGCTGCGTGTGGCGCGGCGGCGCGTGCGCCGGGGCGCGGCGGCCTCGCCGACCTCGACGGTTCCGGCGGACGTCTCGTCGGCGGCCTCGGCGGCCGGCGTCGCGGCGGCAGCGGTCACCGGCACGACGGTCTCGGCGGCGGCCTCCGTCGCGGCGGCCTTGGGCGCCCCGGACGGCGCGGAGGCCCGGCGGCGCGTGCGACGCGCGGGAGCGGGCTCGGCGACGGCCTCGGCAGCCTCTTCGGCCACTACGGCCTCCGCGGTCTCGGCAGGCGGTATGGCCGGCGTGGTGATCTCGGCCGACGCCTCGGGGGCGGCGGCGGTGCCGACGGGCGAACCCGCCGGCCGGGAAGCGGCACGGCGCCGACGACGCGGCGGCAGGGTGTCGCTGGGGGTGTTCAGTTCTTCGGAACCCTGGGCGGGTTCGTTCGGTCCGAGCATGCGGGCGTATCTCCCGTCAGGCTCCCGGGCGCCGCGCTGGTCCGGTGTCGATCACATGGATCGAACGCCGTTGACGTCCGCGGCCACGCGGTTGCGCGATGGCCGCCGTCCGGGGCGCGGGCGCCGCACGGGAGCTCTCTGTGTCCTGTCTCGCCGGTTCCGTACACCTTGTCGCGTACGGCCTGGCGAAAGTCTTCTGGTCGGTGCGCTGCCCGACCCAGGTGGCTCCCGAGTACGAGGGCGGCGCTTCGACGTCCGTCCCTACGGAACCTTCCCTAAGCCGGCGCCTTCGCGGCGGCAGCGTCGGCGCCCCCTACTGAATCGGCCGGGGCGGCCGGGTCTGCCTCGCGGTCGGGCGCGAGCGGGTCGGTCACCGTGCCGGTCTCTTCATCGAGCAGCCCCTGCGCCAGCCTGGTCACCGCTGCGGGGACCGGCGGCGCCAGGTCGGCCACGGCGCGGAGACCGGACAGGACGTCGTCGGGTCGTACGGCAGGCGTCACGTGCCGAACAACCAGCCGCAGTATCGCACAGGGCTGGTCGGTCGGCCTATCAGCCGCCGAACGATGCGTTTCCACGTTCTGGAGGCTCACGACCGCGGGGCGGGCGTCGAAGGTGCGCATGCCGTTCTTGGTCAGGCGCTGTACTTCGACACTCCCGGCGCCGTTGAAGGCCGCGACCGCGCGCTCGGCCTCGGCCGGGTCCACGCCGTTCAGCCGCAGCTCCCACACGGAAGCCTCCAGCCGGTCGGCGAGTCCCGGCGTACGGGCCTCGACCGCCTCGACGATGTCCAGCCCGGCGGGCATCGACTCGTCGAGGAGGACACGCAGCCGCTCCGGGTCGCGGGACGCGGTGAGCGCGATCTCCAGGTATTCCGCCTCACTGCCCGTGCCGGTGGGTGCGGCATTGGCGTAGGAGACCTTCGGGTGCGGCGTGAACCCCGCCGAGTACGCCATCGGCACCTCGGCACGGCGCAGCGCACGCTCGAAGGCGCGCTGGAAGTCACGGTGGCTGGTGAACCGGAGGCGGCCGCGCTTGGTGTAGCGCAGTCGGATGCGCTGCACCGCGGGTGCGGGCGGCGGGCCTTCGGGCTGTCGCTTGCCCAGTGGAACTTCTCCTTGTGTACGGCGGACGTCCCATGGCGCCTCCCCCGCGTCGGCGGGGCCTCAGGCGCCTGGTCCTTTCTCTAGAGTACGTGCTCCCCCGGCCCGCCGGTTCCCGGCCGCGGTTCAGCCGCGCAGTTGCTGGAGGGTCGAGGCCGGTGTCCGGCTCGCGTACCAGCCGTCGACGCGCGGGCCGACGAGATCGGCGGGCCAGCCCGCCGTCTCGACCGCCGCCTGGTAGACGGCGTCCCCGAAGGCCACGATCGCCTGATGCGGGTCCTTGGTCTCCCGCAGCGCCTCCCACGGCAGCAGCACCAGACCGGCGTCCGCGTTCCAGGTCGCGCCCTCCACGCCCCAGGACCGCCCCTCCAGACCGTCCGGCTGCGGCCAGATGTAGGCGTACATGCCGATGCTCGGCCTGTCGGGAAGGTTCTTGAACGAGAAGCCCACCGAGACATACGCGTTGAGCTGGGCGTTCTGCATGAACGTCGGCGCGTTCCGCGGCGGAGTGGTGGGCTGTGCCCGGTGGCGGGTGGCGGACAGGTCGAACCCGCCCCACATCACACCGACCCGGGGGCGGTGGCCCAGGAAGGGCGCCTGCCAGGACTCCAGTCCGCCGGCGGCGAGGTTCTCGGCCCGCCACATCAGCCGGGCGGCGTGCGGGTCCCACGTGCGTTCGGCGCGGTCGTCCTCGAAGGTCGCCGGGGCGCCCGGGATCTCGCAGATCAGCGACGTGCGGGGACGGTGAATGCCGAGTTCGGCGGCGGCCTCGCAGAACGCCCGGTAGAACGAGGCGACCGACTCGCCGGGCAACGGCACCCTGCGCTCGTCCCGGTCCGTCTCGATGACGACGTCACCGTCGAGCAGACGGTAGTGGACGGTGAAGGTGACGTCCTGGTGCCGGAACGTCGGTGTGCCCAGTCCCCGGGGCGTTACGTCGAGGACGATGTTGCCCCAGCCCGCTTCGAAGGGATCGTCCAGGGTGTACTTGCCCGCGACCTGCACGATGCGGTTCACGTAGTCGACCATGGGCGCCAGTTCCGCGTGGTCGAGCTCCGGCCAGGCGTCGAGACGTTCGCTCACGGGGGCCTCCCAGCGTGTCGAGGGGAGTGCGATCCCGCCCCATTTTCCCACGCCGGCCGGCGGCGGCACGTTCTGCCGGATCGCGCGCGGCGTGACACGATGACGAGGTGAGGCCGGGGGACGCCCCCGGTCGGAGTCTCTGCCCAGTGGCCGGGCGTACCCCGCGCAAGCGGTGCGACGACGATCGCACCGGGGGCCCGCCGGCACGAACTCCCCCCGGTGAGCGAGGCGACGACGGCCCGTCGCGCAGGACCGACCGCACCAGGTCGATGGGCCTGCCCCCGGCGAGGGAGGCCAGGAGGAACTCACCATGGCGTCGTCCGAAACGACCGGCCCGGAGCCCTACGACACGACGGGCGCGCAGCCGTCCGAGGCGAGCGGGATGCAGTTCGGCATCTTCACCGTCGGTGACGTCACCACCGACCCCACGACGGGCCGTACGCCCACCGAGGCGGAACGGATCCAGGCCACCGTCGCCATCGCGCGCAAGGCCGAGGAGGCCGGCCTGGACGTCTTCGCCACCGGCGAGCACCACAACCCGCCCTTCGTGCCGTCCTCGCCGACCACCCTGCTCGCCTACATCGCCGCCCAGACCCGGCGGATCGTCCTGTCGACGTCGACCACGTTGATCACCACCAACGACCCGGTCAAGATCGCCGAGGACTTCAGCGTGCTCCAGCACCTCTCCGGCGGGCGTACGGACATCATGCTCGGACGCGGCAACACCGGCCCGGTCTACCCCTGGTTCGGGCAGGACATCCGCGACGCCCTGCCGCTGACCGTCGAGCACTACGGACTGCTGCGGCGGCTGTGGCGCGAGGAGGTCGTCGACTGGGAGGGCAAGCTGCGCAGCGCGCTGCAGGGCTTCACGCTCGCGCCGCGCCCGCTGGACGACGTACCACCCTTCGTGTGGCACGCCTCCATCCGCACGCCCGAGGTGGCGGAGCTGGCCGCGTACTACGGGGACGGGTTCTTCGCCAACCACATCTTCTGGCCCGCCTCCCACACACGGCAGCTGGTGAGCCTGTACCGCCGGCGTTTCGCCCACTACGGCCACGGCACCCCGCAACAGGCGATCGTCGGCCTGGGCGGCCAGGTGTTCATGCGCCCCAACAGCCAGGACGCCGTGGACGAGTTCCGCCCCTACTTCGACAACGCACCCGTCTACGGACACGGCCCCTCGCTGGAGGAGTTCACGGAGCTGACCCCGCTGACGGTGGGTTCACCGGCGCAGGTCATCGAGAAGACGCTCGGCTTCCGCGAGTACGCCGGCGACTACCAGCGCCAGTTGTTCCTCATGGACCACGCCGGCCTGCCGGTGAAGACGGTGCTGGAGCAACTCGACCTGCTGGGCGAAGAGGTGGTGCCGGTACTGCGCAAGGAGTTCGCCGTCGGCAGACCGGCCGACGTCCCGGCCGCGCCGACCCACCGATCGCTGCTGCGCGACCGCGAACGTGCCGAGGCGGAACGGTCCACCGGTGACAGTGACCAGAACCCGGAGACCCCATGAAAATCACGATCATCACCGGCGGACTCCGCGAGCCGTCCTTGACGCGGCTCCTCGCGGACCGGCTCGCGGCCGCCGTGACCCGGGAGCTCGAAGAACTCGGCGAACCGGTGGAGTCGGCCTTCGTGGAGCTGCGTCCCCTCGCGCACCCGATCATGGACGCGATGCTGACGGGGTTCACCGGGGAGGCGCTGGAGTCGGCGTTCGCGAAGGTCGCCGAGGCGGACGGTGTCATCGCCGTCACGCCCGCCTTCAACGCCTCCTTCAGCGGACTGTTCAAGTCCTTCTTCGACGTGATGCCGGAACAGACCCTGTCGGACATGCCCGTCCTCATCGGCGCGACCGGCGGCACCGAGCGGCACTCCCTGGTGCTGGAACACGCGCTGCGGCCGATGTTCTCGTACCTGCACGCGATCGTCTCGCCCCGGCCCGTCTACGCCGCCACCAGCGACTTCGGCACCCAGACGGGATCGGCCCTGGGCGAGCGCATCATGGCGGCCGCGGCCGACTTCGCCCGCCTGCTGCGCGCGTGCGGACCGCGCGCCCGCCGCGAGATCGTCGACGAGGACCTCGCCGCCATGCAACGCCTGCTGGGCGGCACCTGACCGGCGTACCGCCCGCCGGGCCGGACACCTGACCGGCCCTCCAGCCGCTCCCCCGTTCCAGCCGGCCGGGGCCTACTTCTTGACCGTCAGCGGCAGCAGCTTCTTGCCGGTGGGGCCGACCTGGATGGACGTGTCGATGGCCGGGCGAAGCGACGACGACATCCGGGCGGGCCGTCGGATCGTCACGGCGCTCCTCCGCCCCCTGATGGGCTGAACACGCCGGGAACAGGGGTCAATAGGCCGCGAGCAACTGCTCGAGCAGAGCCGCGGTGGCTTCGCCGGTCGAGGTCCGCGTCACGACGTTGAACTCCCAGGTGATGCGCTCGTTCAGAGGGACGACTGCGATGTCTTCGCTTGGCGGGATCAGCAGTTCGGGAAGCAGCGCGATGCCGAGGCCGTTGGCGACGAAGACCGGGATCGAGCTGGTCTCGGTCGCCTCGATTGCGACGTCGCGCATCACCCCGCGTGCGGCGAGCTCGGCGTCGAGGACGTCCCGGTTGCCGAAACCGACAGGCGCGTCCACAAAGCGCTCGTTCGCGAGGTCCTTCAGCGCTAGTCCCGCGCGTGATGCGAGTTCGTGGTCGGCCGGGAGGACGACCGCGTAGGGCGTTGTGGCGAGCCGGTGCACGGCAAGGCCTGGGCCCGCGGTGGCCGCTGGGAGCCCGTACAAGCTGAGATCGAGCCGCCCCCGCCGCACGGCGTCGGCGAGCTCCGCCGAGCCGGACGAAGACGCGCGCAGTCGGAGGTCGACGAGCGGGTGTTCGCGGTGAAAGGCGCCGATGACACGCGGGATCGCGAGGTAGCTCACGCTGGAGAACACCCCGATGCGCAGTTCACCCCGCAATTCGCCTCGCGGGTCGGCTGCGGTGCGGGCGCGCGCCTCGGCGTCGGCGAGCGCGCGAAGCGCAGGCAGCACCGCCTCTCCGACGGCGGTGATCCGCACCCCTCGCTGGTCTCGCTCGAAGAGCGCAGTGCCGAGCTCTCGTTCCAGCGCCCGAACTCCGGCGGAGACGGTCGACTGCGCTGCGTAGACGCGTTGCGCGGCACGGGTGAAGCTCAGCTCGTCGGCGACCGCGATCGCGTACTCGATCAGTCGGGTTTCCATCTCTCTGTCTCCCGGCTCCATCGCTCACGTCGATAACTGTGACCAAGAGTATGCGTTGGACGCGATGACATGACGTGTCGAGCATGGAGAAATGACGACAACTGCTGCTCCGGCCCGGACTCCGGCCACCGAACGACTTCCGCATGGGGCGGGGTTCTGGATCATCGCGCTCGCCTTCAGCACCGAGCTCGCGTTCTGCGCCGTCCCGACGCCTCTCTACGCGATCTACCAGCAGCGCGACGGTTTCCCGACGATCGTCCTCACCATCATCTTCGCCGCATACGCGGTCGGGGTCATGCTGAGCCTGTATCTCGCGGGCCATGTCTCCGACTGGCTGGGACGCCGACGCGTGATCCTCGGCTCGCTGCTCATCAACCTGGTGGCCGCGATCCTCTTCCTCGTCTGGAACGACGTCGCCGGCCTGATCGTCGCCCGCTTCATCAGCGGACTCGGCATCGGCATCCTCACCGCCACGGCGACCGCGCACCTCTCCGAGCTCGGTGCAGCGGCCCACCACGTCAAAGGTCGCGTCGCCCTCGTGTCGACCTTCGCAAACCTTGGCGGCATCGGCCTCGGCCCTCTGATCGGCGGGCTCATCGCGACCTGGTCCACGCGACCGCTCATCACCCCCTACGTGACCTTCGTCATCCTCCTGGTCGTCGAAGGGATCCTGGTCGCCTTCGTTCCCGAGACGGTTGAGCGCCGTGAGGAGCGCCCTGCCTACCGCCCGCAGCGCGTCGCAGTACCGGCGGCGGGGAGGAGCGCGTTCTGGGCGGCCGGAGCGGCGGCGTTCGGGGCGTTCGCAGTGTTCGGCACCTTCATGGGACTGTCCTCGACCTTCCTCGTCGGTGTCCTCGGGCTGCATTCGCACCTGCTCGCCGGCCTGTCGCCATTCGTCGTTTTCATGGCGGCAGCCCTCGCGCAGATCCTCACCGCGCGGCTGGCGATGCGCCGTCAGATCGGGCTCGCCATCGCACTCGCCGCGCTCGGGCTCGTGAGCATCGGCGTTGCCGCCATCGTCGCCTCACTTCTGTTCTTCCTCATCGGCGGCGGAGTCGCGGGCGCAGGGATCGGCATCCTGTTCCGAGCCGCCCTCGGCACCGTCGCCGCAGTCGCGGATGCGGAGCGTCGAGGCGAGGCACTCGCCGGCATCTTCCTCATCGCCTACGCCGGCATGACCATCCCTCCGCTCCTCACCGCCGGCGCGCTCAAGGTCTGGCCCGCAGTCACCGTGCTCGTCGGCCTTGTCACCCTCGCCGCGGTCCTTGTCGCAATCTCCGGCTCCCGGATGCTTCGACGCTGAAACACCGGTGCAGGGAGCCATCCGTACCCGACCCACAGCCTGGTGAACCTTCGCGGTAACAGCACCAGCCTCCAAGCAGCACGGAGCCCCCTTCCTGACGGGGAAGGGGGCTCAACCGGCACACGTCAGCCGCTTAGATCCACTCCACCTCGGAGACGATCCGCGTGGCCTCTCCAGGAGCTGGCGGCGGCGTACGGAAATACGCCGACAGCGCCGGCGGGCGAGGGCGTGAGACGGCGAGCTCGGACGGCAACGCAACCACCTCGTCCTCGCTCGCCCCCGCCAGCGCCTCAGTCACCCGATCGGGTGCCTCGCCCACCTCAGTGCGCGTGACCACTCGAAGCCGGCGCCTGACCAGCGTTCTTGACCGTCAGCGGCAGCAGCTTCTTGCCGGTGGGGCCGACCTGGATGGACGTGTCCATGGCCGGGCACACGCCGCAGTCGAAGCAGGGCGTCCAGCGGCAGTCCTCGACCTCGGTCTCGTCGAGGGCGTCCTGCCAGTCCTCCCAGAGCCAGTCCTTGTCCAGGCCGGAGTCCAGGTGGTCCCAGGGCAGGACCTCCTCGTAGGAGCGCTCGCGGGTGGTGTACCAGTCGACGTCGACGCCGTAGGCGGCCAGCGCCTTGTCGGCGCACGCCATCCAGCGGTCGTAGGAGAAGTGCTCGCGCCAGCCGTCGAAGCGGCCGCCGTCCTCGTAGACCGCGCGGATGACCGCGCCGATGCGGCGGTCACCGCGCGAGAGCAGGCCCTCGACGATGCCGGGCTTGCCGTCGTGGTAGCGGAAGCCGATCGAGCGGCCGTACTTCTTGTCGCCGCGGATCTTGTCGCGGAGCTTCTCCAGACGGGCGTCCGTCTCCTCGGCGGAGAGCTGGGGCGCCCACTGGAACGGCGTGTGGGGCTTGGGGACGAAGCCGCCGATGGAGACCGTGCAGCGGATGTCGTTGGAGCCCGAGACCTCGCGGCCCTTCTGGATGACGTGCGTCGCCATGTCGGCGATCTGGAGGACGTCCTCGTCCGTCTCCGTCGGCAGGCCGCACATGAAGTACAGCTTCACCTGGCGCCAGCCGTTGCCGTACGCCGTGGCGACGGTGCGGATCAGGTCGTCCTCCGAGACCATCTTGTTGATGACCTTGCGGATGCGCTCCGAGCCGCCCTCCGGGGCGAAGGTCAGGCCCGAGCGGCGGCCGTTGCGGGTCAGCTCGTTGGCCAGGTCGATGTTGAAGGCGTCCACGCGGGTGGACGGGAGGGACAGGCCGATCTTGTCGTCCTCGTACCTGTCCGCCAGGCCCTTCGCGATGTCGCCGATCTCCGAGTGGTCCGCCGAGGACAGGGAGAGGAGGCCGACCTCCTCGAAGCCCGTCGCCTTCAGGCCCTTGTCGACCATCTCGCCGATGCCCGTGATGGAGCGCTCGCGCACCGGGCGGGTGATCATGCCGGCCTGGCAGAAGCGGCAGCCGCGGGTGCAGCCGCGGAAGATCTCCACCGACATGCGCTCGTGGACCGTCTCGGCGAGCGGCACCAGCGGCTGCTTGGGGTACGGCCACTCGTCCAGGTCCATCACCGTGTGCTTCGACACGCGCCACGGCACGCCGGACTTGTTGGGGACGACGCGCCCGATACGGCCGTCGGGCAGGTACTCGACGTCGTAGAAGCCGGGGACGTACACCCCGCCCGTCTTCGCCAGGCGGAAGAGGATCTCCTCCCGGCCGCCGGGGCGGCCCTCGGCCTTCCAGGCGCGGACGATCCCGGTGATCTCCAGCACCGCCTGCTCGCCGTCGCCGATGACCGCGCAGTCGATGAAGTCGGCGATCGGCTCCGGGTTGAAGGCCGCGTGGCCGCCGGCCACCACGATCGGGTCGTCCAGCGTGCGGTCCTTGGCCTCCAGGGGAATGCCCGCGAGGTCCAGCGCGGTGAGCATGTTGGTGTAGCCCAGCTCGGTGGAGAAGGACAGGCCGAACACGTCGAAGGCCTTCACCGGGCGGTGGGAGTCCACCGTGAACTGCGGGACGCCGTGCTCCCGCATCAGCGCCTCCAGGTCGGGCCACACGCTGTAGGTGCGCTCGGCGAGGACGCGGTCCTGTTCGTTGAGCACCTCGTACAGGATCTGCACGCCCTGGTTGGGCAGGCCGACCTCGTACGCGTCCGGGTACATGAGCGCCCAGCGGACGTCACAGCCGTCCCACGGCTTGACGGTGGAGTTGAGCTCGCCGCCCACGTACTGGATCGGCTTCTGCACATGCGGGAGCAGGGCCTCGAGCTGTGGGAAGACCGAGTCGACAGACATCGCGGGGATTACCTTCGTGAGCTGACTGGGGTGACCATCAAGCGTAACCCGGGCGCAGCGCTGTTCCATACGGCCGCAGGTCGGCCCACACCCGGGGCAGCTCCGCCTCCAGCTCGGCCGCGCGCCGCTCCTCCCGTCCGTACAGCACCCCGTAGGTGAACGAGCTCTCCCCCGCCCGCTGCGCCCGCGCGGCGAGTTCGCGCAGGGCCTCGCGGGTCATGACGCTGTCCTGATGGTCGCCGAGCAGGCTCTGGAGGGTCTTCGCGGCCCGCGCCACCCCGGTCGCCGCGTCGCCGAGGGCGGGCGCGGCGGCCTCGGCGGCGTACCGGACCCGTTTGGCCTGCTTGCGGGCCTGGTGCAGGGCGACGTCCCGGTCGGTGCCGGGCGGCAGGGCGAGGGCCTGTTCGAGCCGGGTGGTCAGCTTGGCGAAGTCCCTGCGCACGGCCCGGGTGAGCACCTCGGCCGGTTCTCCCGAGGCCGGCGGGCGCAGCGGCGGGTCGGCCAGCAGGGCGTCCAGCGCGTCGAGCAGCCGCAGGTGCCGCTCGCCGTCCAGGACGTCGAGGAGCCGGCGGCGGGAGCCGCCGCGGCGCTCCTCGGACCAGGAACGCAGCCGGGTGCGGACGGGGCCGGTGACCAGTTCGGCGGGCAGGGCGTCCAGGGCGGCGGTGAGGCGTTCGGTGAGGACCTCCTGGTCGCGGTCGAGACCGAGTTCGCCGCCGAGCCACTTCAGTTCCGCGCCGAGCGGGTCGGTGGCGGTGCGGTCCAGGACCTTGCCGTAGCTGCGCAGGGCGCCGCGCAGCCTGCGGGTGGTGACGCGCATGCGGTGCACGGAGTCCTCGACGTCCCGGCGTACGGCCGGGTCGAGGGCGACGAGGGCGTCCCGCTGGGCGCGCAGATGGGCCAGCACGTGGTCGCCTGCCGTGACGGGGGCGGGTTCGGCGGTCGTCCGGGGCCGGTCCGGCGGGGCGGTCTCGGCGAGGGCGCGGGCCAGTTTCGAGGGGGCCGCCGAGGGGCGCAGCCCGGCCTTGCGGAACTGTTTGTCCACCTTGTCCAGGAGTGGCTCCTCGCCTCCGTCGGCCAGCTCGACCTCGATCTCGGTCCAGCGGGCGGTGCCGCCGTCGCCGGTCAGCCGCTCGGCGTGTACGGCGTCCACGCTCACCTCGGCGAGCAGGGTGCCGCCGTCGTCGACGAGGTGGCGGACGGCGCGCTCGGAGCGGAGGCGGACCAGGGGCCGCAGCTCGCTGTCGCGGACGCGGGAGCGGACGAGCCCGGCGAGGTCGGGCGGCACGGCATCGGAGAGCGGGGCCTGGATCTCGTCGCGTACGCCGGGGGCGACCGGGAGCTTCAGGTGCCAGCCCGCGTCGGTGCCGCCGGTGCGCCGGCGCAGGGTGAGTCCGGCGGTGGAGAGGCGTTCGTCGGGGGTGTCGTAGTAGACGGCGTCCAGTACGGCGATGCCCCTGTCGACGACGGCCGCGACCGGGCCGACGCCCGTCAGGTCGGGCAGACCGCCCGCCTCCGGACCGTCCTGCCCTCGCGACCCGCCCGGCTCGTCCGGCCGCTTCGGCTCGTACTTCCGCTCGATCTCGCGCTTGGTGGCCGCCATGAACCGAATGTAGGCGCCCCGGGGCCCCGGGGCGCCCCCCGATGCGGCTCGGTCTTCGAAGGACTCCCCTTCGAAGGCCTCAGGCCGACATCGGCCGCTGCACCTGGATCGACTGGAGCAGGCCCACCGCCACCCAGACGGCGAACATCGACGAGCCGCCGTAGGAGACGAACGGCAGGGGCAGGCCGGTGACCGGCATGATGCCCAGGGTCATGCCGATGTTCTCGAAGGCCTGGAAGGCGAACCAGGCGACGATCCCGGCGGCGACGACGGTGCCGTACAGCTCGGTGGTCTCGCGGGCGATGCGGCAGGCCCGCCACAGCACGACCCCCAGGAGCAGGATGATCAGGCCCGCGCCGGCGAAGCCCAGTTCCTCGCCCGCCACCGTGAAGACGAAGTCGGTCTGCTGTTCCGGGACGAACTGCCCGGTGGTCTGGGAACCGTGGAAGAGGCCTGCGCCGGTCAGGCCGCCGGAGCCGATGGCGATCCGGGCCTGGTTGGTGTTGTAGCCGACGCCGGCCGGGTCGAGGCTGGGGTTGGCGAAGGCCGCGAACCGGTTGATCTGGTAGTCGTCCAGGATGTGCAGCTGCCAGATGGCGACGCAGCCGAGGGTGCCCGCGATGAGCAGGCCGAAGACCCACCGGTTGGAGGCGCCGGAGGCGAGCAGCACACCGAGGATGATGGTCACCAGGACCAGGACCGTGCCGAGGTCGGGCATGAGCAGCACGATCAGGATGGGTACGGCGGCCAGGCCCAGGGACTGCAGGACCGTGCGGTGGTCGGGGTACGTCCGGTCGCCGGCGTCGACCCGGGCCGCGAGCATCATGGCCATCCCGAGGATGATCGTGATCTTCACGAACTCCGAGGGCTGGAGGGAGAAGCCGCCGCCGAGGACGATCCAGTTGCGGCTGCCGTTGATGGTGGCGCCGAGCGGGGTGAGCACCAGCAGGATGCCGAAGACCGAGGCGCCGTAGAGGATCGGCACGGCGTTGCGCAGGGCGCGGTGGCCGAGCCAGACGGTGCCGACCATCAGGGCGAGCCCGATGCCGATGTTCATCAGCTGCCGGACCAGGAAGTAGTGCGGGTCGCCCTGGTTGATCTCGGTGCGGTTGCGGGTCGCGGAGAAGACCAGCGCGGTGCCGATCGCGGACAGCGCGAGCGCGGCCAGCAGCATCGGCCAGTCGAGCCGGCGGGCCACCGAGTCGCGCGCGAACAGGCGCGTCCAGCCGGCCCGCTGCGGTCCGTAACCGGAGACGGAGAAGTTGTTGGCGCCGGTCATGCGGTCCTCCCCCGGCCTCTCCTGCCGCGCGGGCGCCTGCGGGTGTTGCGGTTGTCCGTCGGGGACGGTGTGGTCGCGGGCGTCTGCTGGTCGTCCGGGGCGGTGGTGCCGCCCTGCTGGGCGACCTCCTTGGCGATCTTCTCCTGGTCCTTGGCCGGGTCGCCGGGGATCTTCGGGGCGGCGATGGTGCCGTCCGGCTGGATCTTCGGCAGGCTCTTCTCCGGGGTGGGCAGCAGGGCCTTCTTGTTGTCGATGGAGCCGTCGGCCTGGACGCCGTACATGGCGCTGTAGATGTTGCGCACCGCCTCACCCGAGGCGCCCGAGCCGGTACCGGCCTGGGAGATGGTCATGATGACCGAGTAGTCCTTGCTGTAGCTGGCGAGCCAGGACGTGGTCTGCTTGCCGTAGACCTCGGCCGTACCGGTCTTGGCGTGCAGCGGGATCTTGTTCTGCGGCCAGCCGTTGAACTTCCAGGCGGCGGTACCGCGGGTGGTGACGGCGGCGAGGGCCTCGTCCATCATGTCGCGGGTCGCCTTGGTGATCGGAAGCTTGCCGTGCGAGCGGGGCTTGATCTCGGAGACGTGCTTGCCGTCGGCGCTGACGATCGCCTTGCCGATGGTCGGGGTGTACATGGTGCCGCCGTTGGAGATGGCGCCGTAGATGACGGCCTCCTGGATCGGGGTGAGGAGGGTGTCGCCCTGCCCGATGGAGTAGTTGATCTCGTCACCCTCGCGCATCTTGTTGCCCTCGAGGCAGTTCTCGTAAAAGATCTTCTCGACGTAGGTGCCGTTCTTCTTGCCGGACTTGCACCAGGTGTCCTTGTTGGCCTTCCAGTAGTCCAGCTTCCACTGGCGGTCGGGGACGCGGCCGGTGACCTCGTTGGGCAGGTCGATGCCGGTCCTCTTGCCGAGGCCGAACTGGTGGGCGGTCTTGAAGAACCAGTCCTTGGGCTGGCCCTTCTTGGGGTTGATGCCGCCGTCCCTCTTCCACTCGCTGTCGGCGAGGCCGTAGAAGACGGTGTCGCAGGAGACCTCGAGGGCCTTGCCCAGGGAGATGGGGCCGAAGTTCTCGCCCTCGAAGTTCTTGAAGACCTGGCCGCCGACGGAGTAGGAGCTCGTGCAGGGGTAGTTGCCGTTGAAGTCGTAGCCGGCCTGGACCGCGGCGGCGGTGGAGACGACCTTGAAGGTCGAACCGGGCGCGGACTGCCCCTGGGTGGCGCGGTTGAGCAGCGGGTAGTCGGAGTTCTTGCCGGTGAGCGCCTTGTAGTCCTTGGCGGAGATGCCGCCGACCCAGACGTTCGGGTCGTACGTCGGTGCGGACGCCATGGCCACGATCCGGCCGGTCTTGGCCTCCATCACGACGACGGCGCCGGAGTCCGCCTTGTAGTTGGTGCCGGTGATCTTGTCGTACTGCTGGCGGGCGGCCTTCATCGCCTTGTCCAGCTCGTACTCGGCGACCCGCTGGACCCGGGCGTCGATGCTGGTGACCAGGTTCGAACCGGGCTCGGCGGCGTCGGACTTGGCCTTGCCGATGACCCGGCCGAGGTTGTCGACCTCGTAGCGGGTCACGCCGGCCTTGCCGCGCAGCGCCGGGTCGTACTGGCGCTCGAGGCCGGAGCGGCCGACCATGTCGGAGCGCAGATAGGGCGAGGCGGTGTCCTTGGCCTGCTGGACCTCATCGTCGGTGACCGGCGAGAGGTAGCCGAGCACCTGCGCGGTGTTGGACTTGCCGGGGCCGGGATAGCTGCGCACGGCCTCGGGTTCGGCGGTGATGCCGGGGAAGTCCTCGGAGCGCTCCCGGATCTGCAGGGCCTGCTTGGGGGTGGCCTCGTCGGTGATCGGGATGGGCTGGTACGGCGAACCGTTCCAGCAGGGCTGCGGGGTCTTGGCGTCGCACAGCCGGACCTTCTGCGTGACCTCCTGGGGCCTCATGCCGAGCACGCCGGCGAGCTTGGTGAGGACCGCCTTGCCGTCGTCCTTCTGCTTGAGCAGGTCGGTGCGGGAGGCGGAGACCACCAGGCGGGTCTCGTTGTCGGCGAGCGGCACACCGCGCGCGTCCAGGATCGAGCCGCGCACGGCGGGCTGGACGACCTGCTGGACGTGGTTGCCGGACGCCTCCTTCTGGTACTGGGCGCCTTCACGGATCTGCAGGTACCACAGCCGGCCGCCGAGGGTACCGAGCAGGGAGAGGACGAGGATCTGGATGACGACGAGCCGGGTCTGGACCCGGGGGGTCCTGCCGGTCTCGGGAATGTTGGTCACTGGTGCTGCCTCCCCCTCTCAGTGCGCGAACGAGCCGTGCCGGTATGCGTGGTTCTGGCGGGAGTCGTACTCGTGTGCGTCGCGCCGGTACGGCCGGTACGAGTCGTATCCCATGAAGCTGTGAACGCCGGAGGCGGTCAACTGCCGTTCTCTCACAGCCGCTTGACCCCCTTGATGCGGCCGACCCGGGTACTGCGGGAGCGGGCCTTGGTCTTCAGGCCGCCGAGCGTGCCGCGCTGGCCGCCGATGCGCAGCCCGGTGCCGGAGGAGAGCCAGCCGGAGGAGATGTCGGTCGCCTGTTTGGCGGCGGAGGTCTCGGAGAGCGGGTCGTGCTCCGAGCGCCGGGCCAGCGCCATGATGCCGGGGACGACGAACGGGGCGAGCAGCAGGTCGTAGACGGCGGCGCTGATCAGCAGGCCCGGCAGGCCGACGTGGCGGGCGGCGGTGTCGCCGACGAGGGCGCCGACACCGGCGTACAGCAGCGTCGAGCCGAGGGCGGCGGCGACCACCACGGCCATCGGGCCGGTGGCCGACTTGACCTGGCCGGTCTCGGGTTTGATGAGCCCGGCGAGATAGCCGATGACGCACAGCACCAGGGCGTAGCGGCCGGCGGCGTGGTCGGCGGGCGGGGCGAGGTCGGCGAGCAGTCCGGCGCCGAAGCCGACGAGGGCGCCGCCGACGTGCCCGTAGACCATGGCCAGGCCGAGGACGGTGAGCAGCAGCAGGTCGGGAACGGCGCCCGGCAGGTGCAGCCGGGACAGGACGCTCACCTGGATCACCAGGGCCACGACGACCAGCGCGGTGGAGAGCAGGATCCGGTTGAGGCGCATGGGGACTTCTCGCTCCTACGGCAGCTGGTCGTCGGTGGGCTGCGCGTCGCCGCTGGACTGCGCGTCGGGCCCGTCGGTGGCGTTCGCGTCGGCGGACGGGGTGACCGTCACCGTCACGGTGGGCGTCGGGGTCGGCTTGGGCTTGGGCGGCAGCACCTCGTCGCGCGGGTCCTTCTTCGGGCCCTGGACGACGACACCGACGACGTCGAGCTTGGTGAAGCCGACGTACGGCGTGACGTAGATGGTGCGGGTCAGGTCGCCGCCCGAGGGGTCGACGCGGGAGACGACGCCGACCGGGACGCCCGGCACGAAGGGCTTGTCGCCCTGGGAGCCGAAGGTCACCAGGCGGTCGCCCTTCTTCACCTCCGCCTTGCCGTTGAGGAGCTGCACGCGCAGCGGGCGGTCGCCCTGGCCGGAGGCGAAGCCGAGTTCGTCGCTGCCCTCCATCCGGGTGCCGACGGTGAAGTCGGGATCGTTGGCGAGCAGCACCGTGGAGGAGTCCGGGCCGACGGTGGTGACCCGGCCGACCAGCCCGTCGGCGTTGAGGACGGTCATGTCACGCTTGATGCCGTCGTTGGCGCCCGCGTCGATGGTGATGGTCCAGGAGAAGCCCTGCGCGGCTCCTATGGCGATGACCTGGGCGCCCTTGATGCCGTACTGGCCCTGGCCGGCCAGCTTCAGCATGCGGTTCAGCTGGTCCAGACGGCTGCGGTTGCGGTCGTCGCTGCCGAGCTTGGCCTTGAGAGCGGCGTTCTCCTTCTCCAGGGCGGCCAGCCGGTCGTGGCGCTCGCCGGAGTCACGGACCGCGGAGACGGCGTCGCCGACCGGGTTCACCGCACCCGACACGCCGTTCTCGATCGGGCCGAAGACGGCGGCGGCGGCCTGCCTGGCGCCGTCCACCGGGGAGTTCTCCCCACCGCGGATATCCACCGTGATCAGCGCGAACGCGACGGCGATCAGCAGCACCAGGAGCAGCCGGCTCTCTTTCGTGTCCCTCACGTGCGGCGGCCGTGCCCTTCCTCGTCGGAAATTGGGTGGCCCCCGGAAGCGCTGACCCTGAGCGCGGTCCCAAGGGGCCCATTTGTGGGAGCTTATGCCTCTATATCAACGATCCGCCGCACGAGAGGAGAACTGCTCGTACGGCGGAATCGAAGAGTTGTGTCATCTGCGCGGCTGGGCGTCCAGGACCTGCTGGAGCGCCTCGAACTCCTCGACACATTTGCCGGAGCCGAGCGCCACGCTGTCCAGCGGGTCCTCGGCGATGTGGATCGGCATGCCGGTCTCGTGGCGCAGCCGCTCGTCCAGGCCGCGCAGCAGCGCACCGCCGCCGGTCAGCACGATGCCCCGGTCCATGATGTCGCCGGACAGCTCCGGCGGACACTTGTCGAGGGTCGTCTTGACCGCGTCGACGATCGCGTTGACCGGTTCCTCGATCGCCTTGCGGACCTCGGCGGCCGAGATGACGACGGTCTTCGGCAGCCCGGAGACCAGGTCCCGGCCGCGGATCTCGGTGTGCTCGTCGGAGTCCAGGTCGTACGCCGAACCGATCGTGATCTTGATCTGCTCGGCAGTGCGCTCACCCAGCAGAAGGCTGTACTCCTTCTTGACGTGCTGGATGATCGCGTTGTCCAGTTCGTCGCCCGCGACGCGGATGGACTGGGCCGTGACGATGCCGCCGAGCGAGATGACCGCGACCTCCGTGGTACCGCCGCCGATGTCCACCACCATGTTGCCCGTGGCCTCGTGGACCGGCAGGCCGGAGCCGATGGCCGCGGCCATGGGCTCCTCGATGATGTGCACCTGGCGGGCGCCGGCCTGGGAGGAGGCCTCGATGACGGCGCGGCGCTCGACGCCGGTGATGCCGGAGGGCACGCAGACCACGACGCGCGGACGCGCCAGATAGCGGCGCTTGTGGATCTTCAGGATGAAGTAGCGCAGCATCCGCTCGGTGATCTCGAAGTCGGCGATGACGCCGTCCTTGAGAGGGCGCACGGCCACGATGTTCCCGGGCGTGCGCCCGATCATCTTCTTCGCCTCGGCGCCGACCGCGAGGATGCCACCGGTGTTCGTGTTGATCGCGACGACGGACGGCTCGTTGAGTACGATCCCGCGACCCCTGACGTACACCAGCGTGTTGGCGGTCCCGAGGTCGACAGCCATGTCACGGCCGATGAACGACATTGAGTTCCCCATCAGGATTCGTCTGGCCTTCCCTGGGTGCTTTGAGGGCATTTCAGGTACGGCGAGGTGGGTGCTGTGACGTGAAGGCTTCCATCGTAAACGCGCCTGCACGAACACTGCGCGAGGGTCTTCGCCATTGTCAGCAGATGGCGTACCGCCTCGCTTGTGGAGACGGCCCATCGGAGGCACGCGTTCCCCCGATCGGCAACGCATATGCCGCGAGGCGGCCGTTTTTCACGGCCGCCCAGGTCAGACACAGGTAAGGCCTGACGGTGCGTCAGAAGATACGGACGTCAGCCCCGGCCGGGAAAGAAGATCTTCACCTCGCGCTCGGCGGACTCCTCGGAGTCGGAGGCGTGGATCAGGTTCTCCCGGACGATCACGCCGTAGTCCCCGCGGATGGAGCCGGGAGCCGCGGCGATCGGGTCGGTCGGACCGGCCAGGGCACGCACGCCCTCGATCACCCGCTCACCCTCGACGATCATGGCCACGACCGGACCGGAGGACATGAACGCCACCAGCGGCTCGTAGAACGGCTTGCCCTTGTGCTCACCGTAGTGCTGCTCCAGCGTGTCGGTGTCCAGGGTGCGCAGCTCCAGCGCGGTGATCTCCCAGCCGGCCTTGCGCTCGATACGGCTGATGATCTCGCCGGTCAGGCCACGACGGACGGCGTCGGGCTTGAGGAGGACGAGGGTGCGCTGGGTCACGAGGGGGCTCCTTCTCCTACAGATGTGCGGTGAACGAAGAGTACAGGGCGCCGGTCACGCAGCGTCAGGGGAGGAGGGGCTCGCCTGCGCGGACCGCTCCGCGAATCTCGCCTTCGCCACGTCGATCTTCCGACCGAAATGCACCGACGCCCACCACAGCCCGGCGAACACCACGCCCAGGAAGTACATCGTCGGCACCACGACACCGGACGCGACCAGCGCGATCTGCAGCGCCCAGCCCAGCGCCACCCCGGCGGGCCGGGTCACCACACCGCACAGCAGCACACACAGCGCCATCGCTATGCCGCTGACCGTCCACACGCTCGCCATCGAAAGACCCGGGTCCTTCATCGCGACCAGCGCGGCGAACCCGATGACGAAGAACTCACCGATCAGCGTCGAGGAACACAGCGTACGCACGAGATGTCAGCCCTTCCCCAGAAGCAGCCGGGCCTCACCGACCGTGATCACGGAACCGGTGACGAGCACACCACCGCCGGCGAACTCGCCCTCCTCCTCGGCGAGCGTGATCGCCGCCTCCAGCGCGTCCGGCAACCGCGGCTCCACCTGGACCCGCTCCTCGCCGAACACCTCGACGGCGATCCCGGCCAACTCGTCGGCGTCCATCGCACGGTGGCTGGAGTTCTGGGTGACCACGACCTCCGCGAAGATCGGCTCGAAGGCCTCCAGCAGACCGCGGACGTTCTTGTCGCCGCTGGCCCCGACCACACCGATCAGCCGGCTGAAGTCGAACGCCTCTCGGACCGCCTCCGCGGTGACCTGGGCACCCGCCGGATTGTGCGCGGCGTCCAGCACGACGGTCGGCGAGCGCCGCACCACCTCGAGCCGGCCGGGCGAGGTGACGGACGCGAACGCCCTGCGGACCGTCTCGACGTCCAGCGGCTCCGCGCGCTGCGCGCCCACGCCGAAGAAGGCCTCCACGGCGGCGAGCGCCACGGCGGCGTTGTGCGCCTGGTGCGCGCCGTGCAGCGGCAGGTACACCTCCGGGTACTCGCCACCCAGGCCGCGCAGGGTCAGCATCTGCCCGCCCACGGCCACCTGCCGGGCGACGACACCGAACTCCAGGCCCTCCCGGGCCACGGTCGCGTCCACCTCCACGGCCTTCTTCAGCAGCACCTGCGCGGCGTCCACCGGCTGCTGCGCCATGATCACGGTGGCGCCCTGCTTGATGATGCCGGACTTCTCCCCGGCGATCTCGGCCGGAGTGCCGCCCAGCCGGTCGGTGTGGTCGAGCGCGATGGGGGTGACCACGGCGACATCGGCGTCGATCACATTGGTGGCGTCCCAGCTGCCGCCCATCCCCACCTCGACGACCGCGACGTCCACCGGAGCGTCCGCGAAGGCCGCGTAGGCCATGCCGGTCAGCACCTCGAAGAAGGACAGCCGGTACTCCTGGGAGGCGTCGACCATCTCCACGTACGGCTTGATGTCGTGGTACGTCTCGATGAACCGCTCGGCGGAGATCGGCGCGCCGTCCAGGCTGATCCGCTCGGTGATCGACTGCACGTGCGGCGAGGTGTACCGGCCGGTGCGCAGCTCGAAGGCGCCGAGCAGGGCCTCGATCATGCGGGCGGTGGAGGTCTTGCCGTTGGTGCCCGTGATGTGGATGGACGGGTACGACCGCTGCGGCTCGCCCAGCACGTCCATCAGCGCCGCGATCCTGGCGACCGAGGGCTCCAGCTTCGTCTCGCCCCAGCGGGTCGCCAGATCCGCCTCGACCTCGCGCAGCGCCTTGTCGACCTCGGGGTCCTCGGGACGAGCGGGCACCTCGACGCTCGGCGCACCGCCCTGGGTACGCAGGGTACGGCTGCCTGCCTCGATCACCGCGAGATCGGGGTCCCGGTCGCCCGCCGCGGAAGCGGCTGATGTCTCCGTGGCCGCGATGATCTCGTCGAAGGACTCGAAAGGATCAGACGGACCAGTGCTGTCTGGGGGGAGCTCACTCACGGGGCCAGTCTACGTACCCGGCTGCGCAGCCCGCGGACAGCCGTGCCGCCTCCGTAGCTGGGGGAACCCACCCACGACAACCGAAGGCCCCGGAGCCTGACCGACTCCGGGGCCTTCAGCAACGTACGAACCTCACGCCTGCGGCAACCGCTCCAGCTGCGCAGCGATCCGCGTGATGTCCTCCTCGGCCTTCGCCAGCCGCGTACGGATCTTCTCGACCACGTGATCAGGCGCCTTCGCGAGGAACGCCTCGTTCCCGAGCTTGCCCGTGGCCTGCGCCTTCTCCTTCTCCGCGGCGGCCAGGTCCTTCGCCAGCCGCTTCCGCTCCGCCGCCACGTCGATCGCCCCGGACAGGTCCAGCGCGACCTCGACCCCGGCGACCGGCAGCGTCGCCGTGGCGGTGAAGCCGTCACCCTCCGGCTGGAGCCGCAGCAGCTGACGGATGGCCGCCTCGTGCGGCGCGAGCGCCGTGCCCTCCAGGGCCAGCCGCGCCGGGACCCGCTGCCCCGGCTGCAACCCCTGGTCGGCCCGGAAGCGGCGCACCTCGGTGACGAGCGACTGCAGCGTCTCGATCTCGCGTTCGGCGTCCGCGTCGCGGAAACCACTGTCCTTCGGCCACTCGGCGATGACGATCGACTCGCCGCCGGTGAGCGTGGTCCACAGGGTCTCGGTGACGAACGGGACGACCGGGTGGAGCAGCTTGAGCGTGACGTCCAGGACCTCGCCGAGGACCCGCTTGCTGACCTCCGCCGGCTCGCCGCCCGCCTGGAAGACCGTCTTGGACAGCTCGACGTACCAGTCGAAGACCTCGTCCCACGCGAAGTGGAACAGCGCGTCGGACAGCTTGGCGAACTGGAAGTCGTCGTAGTAGGCGTCGACTTCGGCGACGACGGAGTTCAGCCGGGACAGGATCCAGCGGTCGGTCGACGACATCTTCGCCGGGTCCGGCAGCGGCCCGTCCACCGTCGCGCCGTTCATCAGCGCGAAGCGCGTGGCGTTCCAGATCTTGTTGGCGAAGTTGCGCGAGCCCTGGACCCAGTCCTCGCCGATCGGCACGTCGACGCCGGGGTTGGCGCCACGGGCCAGGGTGAACCGGAGCGCGTCGCTGCCGTACTTGTCCATCCAGTCCAGCGGGTTGACCGCGTTGCCGAAGGACTTCGACATCTTCTTGCCGAACTGGTCGCGGACCATGCCGTGCAGGGCGATGGTGTGGAACGGCGGGGTGCCGTCCATCGCGTACAGGCCGAACATCATCATCCGGGCGACCCAGAAGAAGAGGATGTCGTAGCCGGTGACCAGGACGGAGTTCGGGTAGAACTTCGCCAGCGACTCGGTCTGCTCCGGCCAGCCCAGCGTGGAGAACGGCCACAGACCGGAGGAGAACCAGGTGTCGAGGACGTCGGTGTCCTGGTGCCAGCCCTCACCGGTGGGCGCCTCGTCGTCGGGGCCGACGCAGACGACTTCACCGTTCGGGCCGTACCACACCGGAATCCGGTGGCCCCACCACAACTGCCGCGAGATGCACCAGTCGTGGAGGTTGTCGACCCAGTCGAAGTAGCGCTTCTCCATCTCCTGCGGATGGATCTTGACCTTGCCCTCGCGGACCGCGTCGCCGGCGGCCTTCGCCAGCGGGCCGACCTTGACCCACCACTGCATCGACAGGCGCGGCTCGATAGTGGTCTTGCAGCGCGAGCAGTGCCCGACGGAGTGGACGTAGGGCCGCTTCTCGGCGACGATCCGGCCCTCGGCGCGCAGCGCGGCGACGATGGCGGAGCGGGCCTCCAGGCGGTCCAGGCCCTGGAAGGGGCCGTGCGCGGTGATGACGGCGTGCTCGTCCATCACGGCGATGGACGGCAGGTCGTGCCGCTGGCCGATCTCGAAGTCGTTCGGGTCGTGGGCCGGGGTGACCTTGACGGCGCCCGTGCCGAACTCGGGGTCGACGTGCTCGTCGGCGACGACCGGGATGGAACGGTCGGTCAGCGGCAGCCTGATGAGCTTGCCGACCAGGTGCTTGTAGCGCTCGTCGTCGGGGTGAACGGCGACGGCGGTGTCACCGAGCATGGTCTCGGCACGCGTGGTGGCGACGACGATGGTGTCGTCCCCCTCGCCGTACTTCATCGAGACGAGCTCGCCGTCGTCGTCCTGGTACTCGACCTCGATGTCCGAGATGGCCGTCAGACAGCGCGGGCACCAGTTGATGATGCGCTCGGCTCGGTAGATCAGCTCGTCGTCGTAGAGGCGCTTGAAGATGGTCTGGACGGCCTGGGACAGGCCTTCGTCCATGGTGAACCGCTCACGCGACCAGGCGACGCCGTCACCTAGGCGCCGCATCTGCCCGCTGATCTGGCCACCGGACTCGGCCTTCCACTGCCAGACGCGCTCGACGAAGGCCTCACGGCCGAGGTCGTGCCGGGACTTGCCCTCCTTGCCGAGCTCGCGCTCGACGACGTTCTGCGTGGCGATGCCGGCGTGGTCCATGCCGGGCTGCCACAGCGTCTCGTGGCCCTGCATGCGCTTGCGGCGCGTGAGGGCGTCGATGAGGGTGTGCTCGAAGGCGTGCCCCAGGTGGAGGCTGCCGGTGACGTTCGGCGGCGGGATGACGACGGTGAACGGCGGCTTGTCGCTCTTCTCGTCCGCCTCGAAGTAACCGCGCTCTACCCAGCGCTCGTACAGCGGCCCCTCTACGTCGGCCGGCGCGTACTGGGTCGGCAGTTCGGTGTCGGGCGCTGGTGGCTGCTGCTGAGCGTTCTCGGTCACGGGGCCAGTTTAGAGGTGTCACGACGCCGTCCCGAACCGCATTTGTTCTGTAACGGTCCCCACCCCGGTGCCCTGCCTCCCGCACCCCTGCGCCAGGATGTCAGGAACACATAAGCACCTGGAGGGGAACCCAGTAATGAGCTACAACCAGCCGGGCCCGTACGGCGGGCAGCCCCAGCAGCCCGGACCGTACGGCCAGCCGGGCCCCTACGGCCAGCAGCCGCCGCAGGCGCCGCCCGCGCAGCCCGGCTACGGCTACCCTCAGCAGCCGTCGGCACCACAGCCGGGTTACGGCTACCCCCAGCAGCCCGCGCAGGGCGTCCCGCCGCAGCCGAACCCGTACGGCCAGCAGCCCCAGCCCCCGTACGGCCAGCAGCCCCCGCCCCCGTACGGCCAGCAGCCGCCCTACGGCGCCGTCCCGCAGCCCCCGGCCCCCGGCGGCGGCAAGAAGAAGACCGGTCTGATCATCGGCGCGGTGGCGGTCGTGGCCGCGATCGCGGTCGGCGCGTACTTCCTGATCGGCGGCGGCAGCGGCGGCTCGGTGGCCGACGACGGCCCGCACAAGCTGACGACTCCGGCGACGGTGCTCACCGAGTACAAGAAGACCAAGAGCGAGAGCGGCACCATGTCGAAGGACGACATGAAGGACGCCGAGAAGTGGGGCGTGCACAACCCCAAGGACGTCGGCGCGGCGTACCAGGCCGGGGACAAGAACAACCCGCTGGCCATGAAGCAGATCCAGTTCAACGGCGTCTACGGCACCATCGACGACCCCGAGAAGACGGTCGACGCGATGTTCGCCCACATGAAGGACGAGACCAAGAAGGGCGGCGACGACGATGACGTCACCCTGGTCGGCGACCCGAAGGCGTACTCGCCGTCCGACCTCGACGGCGCGGTCCTCAAGTGCCAGCAGGCCAAGATCGACAACTCCGGCGGCAGCACCGGGGAGCCGAAGTCGATGAACATGACGGTCTGCATCTGGGGCGACCACAGCACGCTCGGCATGATCATCCCGATGGACATGGCCGACATGCTGGCGGGCAAGTCCACCGACCCGGCGGGCGCCGCCGACACCACCGCCAAGTTCCGCAAGGAAGTCCGCGTGAAGGCCTGACGCCAGGCACCTACCGCGACGAAGGGGCCCCGGTCAGATGACCGGGGCCCCTTCGTCGTGTCGCTCGCGCGGTTACGCCGTCTTCTGCTCGCCCGTGCCGCGGCCGCGGGCGTCCCTCGGGATCAGGGTCGGGTTGACGTTGGAGTGGACGACGTCGGCGGTGATGACGACGCGGGCCACGTCCTTGCGGGACGGCACCTCGTACATCACCGACATGAGGACCTCCTCCATGATGGCGCGCAGGCCGCGGGCGCCGGTCTGGCGGAGGATGGCCTGGTCGGCGATGGCCTCCAGGGCCTCGCGCTCGAAGTCGAGTTCCACGCCGTCGAGTTCGAACAGGCGCTGGTACTGCTTCACCAGGGCGTTGCGCGGCTCGACCAGGATCTTCAGCAGGGCCTCGCGGTCGAGGTTGTGGACGCTGGTGATCACGGGGAGACGGCCGATGAACTCCGGAATCATGCCGAACTTGACCAGGTCCTCGGGCATGACGTCCTCGAACTGGTCCTTGGCCTCCAGCTCCCGCTTGGAGAGGATCGTCGCGCCGAAGCCGATGCCCTTGGCACCCGCCCGGCCCTCGATGATCTTCTCCAGGCCCGCGAACGCGCCGCCCACGATGAACAGGACGTTCGTCGTGTCGATCTGGATGAACTCCTGGTGCGGGTGCTTGCGGCCGCCCTGGGGCGGGACCGAGGCCGTGGTCCCTTCGAGGATCTTCAGCAGGGCCTGCTGGACGCCCTCGCCGGAGACGTCGCGGGTGATCGACGGGTTTTCGCTCTTACGGGCGACCTTGTCGATCTCGTCGATGTAGATGATCCCGGTCTCGGCCTTCTTGACGTCGTAGTCGGCCGCCTGGATCAGTTTGAGCAGGATGTTCTCGACGTCCTCGCCGACGTAGCCGGCCTCGGTCAGCGCCGTGGCGTCGGCGATGGCGAACGGGACGTTCAGCATCCGGGCCAGGGTCTGGGCCAGCAGGGTCTTGCCGGAGCCGGTGGGACCGAGCAGCAGGATGTTGGACTTGGCGAGCTCGATGGCGTCCTCGCGGCCCTGGCCGCCGCCGTTCTCCCCGGCCTGGACGCGCTTGTAGTGGTTGTACACCGCGACGGACAGGGCCTTCTTGGCGGCCTCCTGGCCGACGACGTAGCCGTCCAGGAACTCGTAGATCTCGCGGGGCTTGGGCAGTTCCTCCCAGCGCACCTCGCTGGTCTCCGCGAGCTCCTCCTCGATGATCTCGTTGCAGAGATCGATGCACTCGTCGCAGATGTACACACCGGGCCCTGCGATGAGCTTCTTGACCTGCTTCTGGCTCTTGCCGCAGAACGAGCACTTGAGCAGATCGCCGCCGTCACCGATGCGTGCCACGGTGTGCTTCCCCTTCGCCTGGGAGACGCCTGGACACCTTGCGGTCCAGCGGCTCCTGGTGCTGCCTTATGTCGACGGTACCTTGCCGGGCCCCCCGTTCGGGCCCCCCTTGGCACGGTTCACTTCGACGTGACCGTGCCAAGGAGCGACGGGCGGGTGTGGTGTCCGCGTCAGCGGACGGCCAAGTTGTTCATCTTCCGGGTGGAAATGATCTGGTCGATCAGCCCGTACGACAGCGCCTCCTCGGCCGTGAGGATCTTGTCGCGCTCGATGTCCTCGCGGATCTTCTCGATCGACTGGCTGGAGTGCTTGGCCAGCATCTCCTCCAGCTGCGAGCGCATCCGCAGGATCTCGTTGGCGGCGATCTCCAGGTCGGAGACCTGACCGCGGCCGGTCTCACTGTAAGGCTGGTGGATCAGCACGCGCGCGTTCGGCAGGGCCATACGCTTGCCCGGCGTACCCGCGGCCAGCAGCACCGCCGCGGCGGAGGCCGCCTGGCCCATGCACACCGTCTGGATGTCCGGCTTGACGAACTGCATCGTGTCGTAGATGGCCGTCAGCGCCGTGAAGGAGCCGCCGGGGCTGTTGATGTAGACCGAGATGTCCCGGTCGGGGTCCATCGACTCCAGGCACAGCAGCTGCGCCATCACGTCGTTGGCGGAGGCGTCGTCGATCTGGACGCCGAGGAAGATCACGCGCTCCTCGAAGAGCTTCGCGTACGGGTCGTACTCGCGGATGCCCTGGGAGGTGCGCTCCACGAAGCGCGGGATGACGTAGCGGGACTCGGCCGTGGGGCCGGTGTACTCGGCGCGCGTACGGTCGTAGAGGCCGCTGCCGGGGAAGTCGTTCACGATGTCTCCTGGAAAGGGGCTGTGCGGTCGGCTGAGGGGCTGGCTGGGCTGCACGGAGGTGTCCGGAGGTCCGGGGCCGGTCCGGGGCCGTGAAGGCCTTCAGGGCCTGTCACGGGTGGGAGCGGCGCCCTCCGAGGGAGCGGCTCAGGCCCCGGTGCCGCCGCCGCCCGGCATGCCGGCGGCGTGCGTGATGACGTCGTCGATGAGGCCGTACTCCTTGGCCTCGTGGGCGTCGAACCAGCGGTCGCGGTCCGAGTCACGGGTGATCTGCTCGACCGACTGGCCGGTGTGCTGGGAGGTGAGCTCGGCCATCCGCTTCTTGGTGTGCAGCAGCCGCTCGGCGTGGATCTTGATGTCCGAGGCCGAACCGGCCAGACCGGCGGACGGCTGGTGGATCAGGATCTCGGCGTTCGGCAGCGCGAAGCGCTTGCCGGGCGTGCCCGCGCTGAGCAGGAACTGGCCCATCGAGGCCGCCAGGCCCATGGCGATGGTCACCACGTCGTTCTTGATGTACTGCATGGTGTCGTAGATCGCCATGCCGGCCGTGATCGAGCCGCCGGGGCTGTTGATGTACAGGTAGATGTCCTTGTCCGGGTCGGCGGCAAGGAGCAGCAGCTGTGCGGTGATCTTGTTCGCGATGTCGTCGTCGACCGGCTGGCCGAGGAAGATGATCCGCTCGTTGAGCAGCCGGTTGTAGACCTGGTCGCCGAGGCCACCACCGATGGAAGGCTCGCCGGCGGCGGAGGGCATCAGATTCGTCACGTATCCACCTGCTCGTCTTACGACGGCGCCGGGCCGTCTCACGTGTTCTGCCGGGGCGTGGGGCCGTCCGGCCGTTTTCGGGGACTCCCCTGCCCTCGTATTCATGGACCCTAACGCGCGGCTCCCTTCGGGGAATCCCGGTAACGGGAGTGTTCGCCGGGGGCGTAGCGCCGGGCCTTCGGTCAGCGGTGGCCGGTCACGACAACGGGCCCTGGGGAGCAGTTCCCCAGGGCCCATCGTACGTACGGCGTCGCGGACGACGCGCGCGGATCAGGTCGCGGATCAGGCCTCGGCCTTGTCCTCGCCGTCACCCTCGGCCTCGGCCTCGACGGTCTCGGCGGCCTCGGCGGCCTCGTCCTCGTCCTCCAGGTCGACGATCTCGCCGTTGGTGTCCTTCACGGTCGCGGCCTCGACGACGACGGCCAGGGCCTTGCCGCGGGCGACCTCGCCGACCAGCAGCGGAACCTGGTTCTGCTGCACGACGGCCTGCGCGAACTGGTCGGGGGACATGCCGGAGGAGGCGGCGCGCCGCATGAGGTGCTCGGTGAGCTCCTCCTGGTTGACGTTGAGCTTCTCCTTGTTGACCAGCTCGTCGAGCACGAACTGGGTCTTGATGCCCTTGACCGCGGCCTCGCGGGTCTCCTCGTCGAACTCCTCGGCGGTCTTGCCCTGGAGCTCCAGGTACTTGTCGAGGGTGAGGCCCATCTGCGCGAGCTGGTGGTGCTCGAGGTTGTGCTTACGGGTGTTGATCTCGTCCTCGAGCAGCTTCTCGGGGACGGGCACCTCGACCAGCTCCAGCAGCTTGTCCAGGACGCGCTCCTGGGCCTGCGTGGCCTGGTCGTACTGCTTCATGTTCTCCAGGCGCTTGCGGCTGTCGGCCTTCAGCTCCTCGAGGGTGTCGAACTCGGAGGCGAGCTGAGCGAAGTCGTCGTCCAGCTCGGGCAGTTCGCGGGCGGCGACCTGGGTGACCTTGACGGTGACCTCGGACTCGCGGCCGGCCGCGGAGCCGCCCTTGAGCTCGGAGGTGAAGGTGGCCTCGCCACCGGCCTCCAGGCCCTTCACGGCGTCGTCGATGCCGTCCAGCAGCTCGCCGGAGCCGATGGTGTAGGAGACGCCGTTGGCGACGCCGTCCTCGAGGACCTCGCCGTCGACCTTGGCCTCCAGGTCGATGGTGACGACGTCGCCGTCCTCGGCGGCGCGCTCGACCGGGGAGGTGGAGGCGAAGCGCTCGCGCAGCTGCTCGACGGCCTTCTCCACGTCCTCGTCGGTCACCTCGACGGCGTCCACCTCGACCTCGATGCCGGAGTAGTCCGGGATCTCGATGGTCGGGCGGATGTCGACCTCGGCGGTGAAGTTCAGCGTCTCGCCGTCCTTCAGCTCGGTGATGTCGACCTCGGGCTGGCCCAGGGGGTTCAGCTCGGCCTCGTTGACCGCGTCGGTGTAGAACCGCGGAAGCGCGTCGTTGACGGCCTCCTCCAGGACCGCACCGCGGCCGAACCGCTGGTCGATGACCCGGGCCGGGATCTTGCCCTTGCGGAAGCCCTTCACCGTGACCTGCTGGTTGATCTTCTTGTACGCCGCGTCGAGGCTGTCCTTGAGCTCCTCGAAGGGCACCTCGACAGTGAGCCGAACCCGGGTCGGGTTCAGGGTCTCCACGGCGCTCTTCACGGTTCGGTCTCCTTGTGGCTGACTTCTCGGGTTTCGCCGGAGCCGTAAAGGCGGTCCGGCGGATTCGCCGCCCGGAGGAGTTCGTAGGCCCAGAGGCCGGACACACGGGCGCGCAGCTTGCATAGTAACCGCAGCGGGTCGGCGTCCCAAAAGGCGATCACGGGGCGATCGCGCAGGGGAACACGGTGGGGACCGCGAGTGGTTCCCGTGGATCACGCGCTCGCCGGACGAGGGCGCCGACCTGTGGTGATCCCCGTCGGCGGTGGTCCCGGTCGGCGGGTGGTCGGGGTGGCGGGATTTGAACCCACGGCCTTCCGCTCCCAAAGCGGACGCGCTACCAAGCTGCGCCACACCCCGTCTGGTGCGACACGTAGGGTACATGCCCGCAGCCAGTACGACCGCCGCATTTACCACCCGCCTCGCCGCCCCCGCCCTCAGCCCGGCCCCTCCCCCGCCCCGACACGCCGACCCCACCCCTTCGGCCGAAACCCGCACCCGCGCGTACCGCGCGCAACGAGGGAGTCTCCGGTGCCCTGGGGGACGCCAGTGGCTCAGGGGTCATGGGTGGCCCACTGACGGCCGGACGGGGCAGTGCCCCGCGGACAGGGAGCGGCACGAGGTTTCGGCCGGGCGCGGCGGGGGTGCTCAAGGTCGCGAACCGGCTCCGCGGGGGTGCGGGAGGGGAAGGAATGTGCATGGGTGGGGGGCGACCCGCTACGATGCCTGGTGTGCCGCGGTCGGTCGACCTGCGGCGCGCCTTGTGTGCGGGCGTAGCTCAATGGTAGAGCCCCAGTCTTCCAAACTGGCTACGCGGGTTCGATTCCCGTCGCCCGCTCTGCGTGGCTCAGGGCCAGGTCGGAGGATGGATTCTCCGCCTGGCCCTTGGTCGTGTCCGGGGCGCTCCGTCGGGTCCGGGTCCGGCGCGGGCCGGGGGGACGCCTCGGTCAGAAGTTGATCGAGTTGATCGTGTCCGCTATCGAGTTCAGGAAGCGATTGATCGACGGGGCCATACCGGTGGACGCGAGGAAGAAGCCGAAGAGCACGGCGACGATGGCCGGCCCGGCCTTGATCGACCCGCCTCTGAGCAACACCACCAGGATGATCGCCAACAGCAGCACCACTGACAGTGAAATGGCCACACTGATCACACCCTCGGTCGGTCCGCTCTCCCGGCCCGGAGGCGCCATCCCCGCACCCCCGCTGGAACCATCGTGCCACCAACACGGCTCACGTATGCGACGCCTGACGCATCATCGGCCAGGTCCGTGTCACGGATCCCAGGGACCCCACGGCGGGCACCCTTCTCCCGCCGCGCGCCGTACGGCAATTCGACCCTCCCCGTCGCCGCACTTCCGTCCGGAATTCAGTGACTTCGTTTCCATGCCCACACATCGTGTTCGCAAGTGATTCGAATATCACTGGAGGATGTGGTCTTCATGGCGCAACTCGTCATGAAGAATCCGGACATTGAGGTCACGTTCGGGGTCGCGAACAGCGCGTGCGATGTGTCTGTCATCACCCCCGCGGTCACACAAACATCGTCAAATCCCGGGTAGGCGCGGCGAATAGTCAGCATTTCCAGTCATGGGGTTCCCAGTAATCCCACGGACAACGCTAGGGTGCCTCAGATGTTCCACTCCGCCTCGTCTCCCGGACAGAACAGAACACCGCTCCCCCCGGCCCAGTCGCCGGCACCCGCAGGTGTGCCGGGCCCCGGCCGGT
>NZ_BNBC01000007.1:0-78152 GCF_014654675.1 Streptomyces spiralis | reverse complement strand
CCGGTGACCCCGGCGGAAGACCCGGCAAACAGCGCGATCCGTTCTTCGACAACGCCAAGTACCTGGCGATCGTGCTGGTGGCCGTGGGGCACACCTGGGCGACGGTCAAGAGCGACAGCCGGACGCTCGAAGCCGCGTACAACGTCGTCTACACCTTCCACATGCCGGCGTTCATCATCATCTCCGGCTTCTTCTCCCGTAATTTCGACCTGCGCCCGGACCGGCTGAAGCGGCTGATCACCGGCGTCGTCGTGCCGTACGTCATCTTCGAGACCGCCTATTCACTCTTCCGGATCTTCGTCGGTCACTCGGACGACCAGCAGATCAGCCTTCTCTCCCCCTGGTATCTGACCTGGTTCCTGTGCGCCCTGTTCGTGTGGCGCCTGACCGCCCCGGTGTGGAATCTCGTGCGCCGGCCCCTGCCCCTCGCCCTCGGCATCGCCATGCTGGCGTCGCTCACCCCGGGAATCGGCAGTGAGCTGGACTTCCAGCGCGTCCTGCAGTTCCTGCCCTGCTTCGTGCTGGGGCTGTGCATGAAGCCGGAGCACTTCCACCTGGTGCGGCGCCGCGCGGTGCGGATCCTGTCGGTGCCGGTGTTCGCGGTGGCGCTGGCGGGTGCCTGGTGGACCGTGCCGCGCGTGAACGGCTCGTGGGTCTACCGGAACGGCGCCGCACAGGACCTGGGGGCGCCCTGGTGGGCCGGTCCGGTCATGGTGCTGGTGATGTTCGGCGGCGCGGTGCTGCTGACCGCGTGCTTCTTCGCCTGGGTGCCGGGTCGGCGGACCTGGTTCACGGCGCTCGGCACGGGCACGCTGTACGGCTATCTGCTGCACGGCTTCGTGGTCAAGGGCGTGCTGTACGCGGGCGGGTTCGACATGGCCGCGCTGCACGGACCGCTCGGCTCGATCGTGGTCACCGTCGTCGCCGCGGGCGCGGTCACCCTGCTGTGCACCGAGCCCGTACGGCGCGTCTTCCGGTTCGCCGTGGAGCCGAGGATGGAGTGGGCCTTCAGGCAGCCGGCGGGCGCCGGCTCAGGAACGGGGACGGGAGGGACGGGGGCGGCTCGTGACCACTCGCAGCCCGCGAGTCCCGGCGCCCGGCCCGAGCGGGTCGGGGCCTCCTAGCTCCCGGGCGCTCCCCAGCCCGCTTCTCCGCCGCCTTTCCCGTCCTGTCCCGTACGTTTCCCGCCCGTGAGGCCGAGGAGTGCGCGCATCCGTGCGTACTTCTCGGTCAGTCGCGTGCGGGTGGCCTCGTCGAGGACCGCGAGGCGGGCCGGATCGGCGTTGTGCGCCAGGTCCGCCTCCTTCACCAGCAGCGCGCCGGGCGTGGCGAGAATGCGCCGGGCGTACGCCTCCGGCTCCTCCCCCGCCCGTTTGGTGAGCGCGAGCACGATGTCCTTCGTACGACGGCTCAGCGCGGCCTCGTACAGCCACCGCTCCGGGAGCGCGTCGTCCTCGACGGAGTCGTGCAGCCAGGCCGCCGCGATCTGCTCGGCGTCGCCGCCGCGGGCCCGTACGCCCTCGGCCACGGCGTGCAGATGTTCGGCGTAGGGGCGGCCGGCCTTGTCGGTCTGGCCGGCGTGGGCGGTGCGGGCGAGCGCCTCGACCTCGGCCGGGGTGAGCGGCGGCTGCGCCTCGGGGTGAGTGTGGGTCACCCCTCCAGTGTGACCGGCCGGGTTCAGCGGAGCGCCTGGGCCGTGGGGCCCTCGCGGCAGATCAGCAGCAGCGCGCGGTCGTCGTTGACGTCCTTGGCCACCGCCTCGATCAGGTGCCAGGCGGCGCCGTGGAAGCCGCCGGCGACATAGCGGTCGGCCTCGCCGGTGAGGCGGTCGATGCCCTCGGTGATGTCCCGGTCGGCGGTCTCCACCAGCCCGTCGGTGAACAGCATCAGCACGTCGCCGGGGCGCAGGGAGCCCTTGACCGAGTCGAACTGGGCGCCGTCGTACACCCCGAGGAGCGGGCCCTCGGCCGCCTTCTCCTCCCAGCGGCCGCTGCCCGCGCTGAGCTGGAGGCCGGGCGGGTGGCCCGCGGAGTACAGCTCGTAGTCGCCGGAGTCCAGGTCCAGCACCAGGTGGATGGAGGTCGCGAAGCCCTCCTCCCAGTCCTGGCGCAGCAGATAACCGTTGGCGGCGGGCAGGAAGGCATGCGGGGGCAGGCTGCCCAGCAGGCCGCCGAACGCCCCGGACAGCAGCAGCGCCCGCGAGCCGGCGTCCATGCCCTTGCCGGACACGTCGGTGAGGACGACCTCCAGGGTGCGGCCTCCGTTGGTGCGGGCCGCGACCACGAAGTCGCCGGAGAAGGACTGGCCGCCGGCCGGGCGCAGCGCCATCTCGCGGTGCCAGCCGCCGGGCAGCTGAGGCAACTTGCTCTGCACGCGGATGCGTTCGCGCAGGTCGAACAGCATGGTGCCGCCGCGCCGCCAGGGCACGCCGACCCGGCTGCGGAACTGTGCGATCAGCAGTCCGAAGAAGCCGCAGGCGGCGACCACCAGCACCACGCCCGGGGTCACCCGGGAGGGCCCCTCCGTGTACGGGCCGAGCCGTACCGACTCCACTATCAGCGCGGTGGCGGCGGCCGCGTACAGGCCGAGCAGGCTCGCCGGGCGCAGCAGCAGACCGCCGGCGACGATGGGCAGCACCAGGCCGACCGGCGAGAACCACACCGAGTCGACGAGCGTGAGCGCGGCGATCAGCGGGATGGTCAGCAGCAGACCGCCGAGCGCGATCCAGTCCGAGCCGTCCCCGCGGAAGTAGTCGACGGCGGCTCTGCGCACGCCGACACGGACCCGGTGCCACTGCATTTTCAACCGGGCCGTGTACGTCTCGGCTTCCGCGCGCCGCTCTCGTCGTGCTGCCATTAGTCCGGGACCCTATCCACCGGACCCGCCGCTTGGCACGGGAGGTCCGACTTATCCCCCGTCCGAGGCGCGAGGTCACACGCAACTTCACGCCGGGCCGGCCCGGCCGTCACCGGCGGAAAATTCCCTCGCCCGTCCCGCATCGCCCTGGTAGGCATGGCGCATGGCGACTGACCTTGCGACCGAGCTGAGGGTGCTGCGGCGGGACGAGTGGGACGCGTGGTACGACAACCTCGTCCGTGCCTTCGGCGGCGGGCCGGGCACGCCGGAGGAGCGGGAACTGGACCGCTCGCTCACCGAGTACGACCGCTCGCTGGGTGTCTGGGACGGCCGGACGTGCGTCGGGACGGCGGGGGCGTTCAGCTTCCGGATGACGGTGCCCGGCGGGGCCCTGGTGCCGGCGGCCGGGATCACGATGGTCAGTGTGGCCGCGACGCACCGGCGGCGCGGGGTGCTGACGTCGATGATGCGGCGGCAGCTGGACGACGTGCGCTCCTGGGGGGAGCCGCTGGCGGTGCTGACCGCGTCCGAGCCCGCGATCTACGGACGGTTCGGGTACGGCGCGGCGACCTTCCAGCTCGACGCCGAGATCGACACGAGCCGGGCCGGGCTGTCGGTCCCGGCCGGCACGGACGACGTACGGCTGCGGTACGCGGCGCCCGCCGACGTGCTCGACGCGTGCGAGGCGGTGTACGCCGCGCTGGTGCCCGGCCGGCCCGGGATGCTGGCCCGGCGGCCCGGCTGGGAGCGGGCGGGACTGCTCGACCCGGAGAGCGAACGGGACGGGGCGTCGCCGCTGCAGTGCGTGGTGGCCGAACGGGACGGCGAGGTCACGGGGTACGTCCGGTTCCGCACCAAGCTCGGCTGGGACGTCGGCGGACACGACGGCACGGTGCGGCTGGAGGATCTGGCCGCGCTCGATCCGGCGACCGACGCGGCGTTGTGGCGCTTCCTGTTCGGCATCGACCTGACGACGACGCTGACCGTGCGCGGGCGTCCGGTCGACGACGCGTGGCAGTACCTGGTGTCCGACATCCGGCGGTGCCGGCCGCGGCGGCGGGACGCGCTGTACCTACGGACGGTCGACGTCGGGGCGGCGCTGGCCGCGCGGACGTACCAGGTGCCGGTGGACGTGGTGTTCGAGGTCGAGGACGCGTTCTGTCCGTGGAACACCGGGCGGTGGCGGCTCAGCGGGGACGCGAAGGGCGCGTCCTGCGAGCGGACCTCCGACGCGGCCGACCTGGAGCTTTCGGTACGGGAGCTGGGGGCGGCCTACCTCGGTGGCGTGTCGCTGACGGCGCTGGCGGCGGCCGGGCGGGTCCGTGAGCTGCGGGCGGGGGCGCTGGCGGAGGCGGCGGTGGGGTTCGGGGTCGCGGTGGCGCCCTGGCTGCCGCATGGGTTCTAGGGCGCCCGTTTGGGGGCTCTACCGGTTTCGCCGGGTTCCTTGCGGCGATTTCGCCGCGTCCTTTGTGCCGGTTTCGTCAGTTCTGCTGGCAGGCGGGGCACCAGAAGAGGTTGCGGGCGGCCAGGCCGGCGGTGCGGACCTCGGTGCCGCAGATGTGGCAGGGCAGGGTCGCCCGGCGGTAGACGTAGACCTCGCCGCCGTGGTCGTCGACGCGCGGAGGGCGGCCCATCGCCTCGGGCGTGTGCTCGGGGCGGACGGTGTCGATGCGGTTGTTGCGGACGCCCTCGCGCATCAGGTCGACCAGGTCGGCCCAGATCGCCTCCCACTCGGCGGGGGTGATGTCCCTGCCCGGACGGTACGGGTCGATGCGGTGCCGGAAGAGGACCTCGGCGCGGTAGACGTTGCCGACGCCGGCGATGACCTTCTGGTCCATCAGCAGCGCGGCGATCGTCGTACGGCTGCGGCGGACGCGGGCGTAGGCGGTGGCCGGCTCGGCGTCGGGGCGGAGCGGGTCGGGGCCCAGGCGGTCGTGTATCGCCGCCTTCTCGGCGTCGGTGATCAGGGCGCAGGTCGTGGGACCGCGCAGATCGACGTACGAGGTGGGGTTCGCGAGGCGGAGGCGGACGGTGTCCGTGGGGGGCGGGGCGGGGGCGTCGCCGAAGGTGACCTTGCCGAAGAGGCCGAGGTGGATGTGGACCCAGTCGCTGTCGCGGAAGCCGAGGAAGAGGTGCTTGCCGTGGGCCTCGGTACGGGTGAGTTCCGCGCCGTCGAGGAGTTCGGCGGCGTCGGAGAACTTGCCCTGGGGGCTGGTGACGCGGGTGGGCGTGCCGGAGAGGCGCGCGGCGTAGTCCTGTGCGAGGCGGTGGATCGTGTGCCCCTCTGGCACGGTGTGGTGTCCTTTCCTGCCGCGCCCGGGGCTCCGCCCCGGGACCCTGTCACACGGTGCGCCGTGAAGTCGCCGTCCTGGGGCTCCGCCCCGGACCCCGTTCCCCACCCGCCGACCCGTCTCGGTAGCTGAGAGGGCGCCCCCTGGGGCTCCGCCCCAGACCCCACCGGGCTCCGCCCCAGACCCCACCGGGCTCCGTTCCGGCCCCCACCGGGCTCCGCCCGGGCTCTCGGGTCCCGGGGGCAGGGCTCAGCCCCTGCCCCCTTTACCTGCGCCGCTACTACTACTGCTGCGGGTGGTGCGCCGGGATGGGCGGGAGGTCGCCCGTCGTCTCGTAGGCCGTGAGCATGTCGATGCGACGGATGTGGCGTTCGTCACCGGAGAAGGGGGTGTTGAGGAAGGTCTCGACGAACTTGGTCGCCTCCTCCACCGAGTGCATGCGCGCACCCACCGCGACGACGTTCGCGTTGTTGTGCTGGCGGCCGAGGGAGGCGGTCTCCTCGCTCCAGGCGAGGGCCGCGCGAACGCCCTTTACCTTGTTCGCGGCGATCTGCTCGCCGTTGCCGGAGCCACCGATCACGATGCCGAGGGAGTCCGGGTCACCGGCCGTGCGCTCGGCGGCGCGCAGGCAGAAGGGCGGGTAGTCGTCCTGGGCGTCGTAGATGTGCGGCCCGCAGTCGACGGGCTCGTGTCCCGCCGCCTTGAGCCACTCGACGAGGTGGTTCTTGAGTTCGAAGCCCGCATGGTCCGAGCCGAGATACACGCGCATGGGACGAGTGTGACACGGAGCATCCTGGGCAGCAGCCCCGGGTGTCGGGACGGAAAATGTGAGGCGCACCATAGAACCTCAGAGGAACCTCAAGTAACAATCCGGATTCAAAGGTTCCCGAATTCGGTCACCTCGGATTCACTGGACCGGCTCGTACACGGCCCCCATAACGGCACCCCCTCGTACGGGCACACCGCTCAACCGGCGCAAAGGAATTCCGTCCCATGACCCCTGGTTCCGGACTTCAGGCTGGACTCAAAAACCGTCATCTCACGATGATCGCGATCGGCGGCGTCATCGGCGCCGGCCTCTTCGTGGGCTCCAGCTCCGGCATCGCCACCGCCGGACCCGGCATCCTCCTCTCTTACGCCCTCGTCGGCACGCTCGTCGTCCTCGTGATGCGCATGCTCGGCGAGATGTCCGCCGCCAACCCGACCTCCGGCTCGTTCTCCGCGCACGCCGACCGGGCGCTCGGCAGCTGGGCCGGGTTCTCCATCGGCTGGCTCTACTGGTTCTTCTGGGTCGTCGTGCTGGCCGTGGAGTCCACAGCCGGTGCCGCGATCCTGTCCGGCTGGATCCCGGCCGTGCCCCAGTGGGGCTGGGCCCTGATCGTCATGGTGGTACTGACGGCCACCAACCTGGTCTCCGTCGGCTCCTACGGCGAGTTCGAGTTCTGGTTCGCCGGGATCAAGGTCGTCGCGATCGCCGCGTTCATCGTCATCGGTCTGCTGGCCGTCTTCGGTGTCCTGCCCGGCGTCCACGCCGACCAGGCCTCCTTCGGCAACCTCACCGGACACGGCGGCTTCCTGCCGCACGGCCCCGGCTCCATCCTCACCGGTGTGCTGCTCGTCGTCTTCTCCTTCATGGGCAGCGAGATCGCCACCCTGGCCGCGGGCGAGTCCGAGGACCCGCAGCGCGCCGTGACCAAGGCGACCAACAGCATCATCTGGCGTATCGCCGTCTTCTACCTCGGCTCGATCCTGGTCGTCGTCTCCCTGATCCCCTGGGACGACAAGTCGATCGCCGAGAAGGGCTCCTACGTCGCCGCCCTGGACTCCCTGGGCATCGCGCACGCCGGTGAGATCATGAACTTCATCGTGCTGACCTCGGTGCTGTCCTGCCTGAACTCCGGCCTGTACACCGCCTCCCGCATGGCCTTCTCGCTCGGCCAGCGCGGGGACGCGCCGAAGGCCTTCGCCCGGACCACGAGCCGGGGCGTGCCGCGGACGGCGATCACCGTCTCCGTCCTCTTCGGCTTCCTGGCCGTGTTCTTCAACTACAAGTTCCCGGACACCGTCTTCCTCTTCCTCGTCAACTCCTCCGGCGCGGTCGCCCTGTTCGTCTGGCTGGTGATCTGCTTCTCCCAGCTGCGGATGCGGAAGATCATCCAGCGTGAGGCGCCGGAGAAGCTGGTCGTGAAGATGTGGCTGTACCCGTACCTGACCTGGGCGGCGGCCGGACTGATCGTCTTCGTCCTCGGCTACATGCTCACCGACACCAAGCACGACGGCCGCGAGACCGTGCTGCTGTCGCTGCTGGTCGCGGCGGTCGTGCTGGCCATCGCCGTGGTCAAGCAGAAGCTCGGCGGCGGCCACCGGACGGCGGTCACGGAGCAGGGCGAGACCGAGAAGGTCTCCGTCGGCTGACGCAGTCCGTACGCAGAGAGAAGAGAGAGGAGGGAGCCCCGAGGGCTCCCTCCTCTCTTTGTATGTGCGTCGCCGGTGGACGGCTACGGCGTCAGCGCTTGTCCGCGAGCTTCCAGGCGGCCGGCATCGCGCCCATCGCCAGGGCGGCCTTCAGGGCGTCGCCGATCAGGAACGGGGTGAGGCCGGCCGCGATCGCCTGGGACGCGGAGAGCTGGGCCGCCAGGGCCAGGTAGGGCACGCCGACGGCGTAGATGACCGCCTCGCCGAGGATCATGGTGCCCGCCATGCGCAGCGGGGAGCGGTCGGCGCCGCGGCGGGCCAGGGCGCCCACGACCGCCGAGGCGAGCAGCATGCCGAGGACATAGCCGAAGGAGACGGCGCCCGAGCCGGAGGCGCCGTCCGCGAACCACGGCACGCCGGCCACACCGGCGAGCGCGTACAGGGCGAGGGAGAGGAAGCCGCGGCGGGCGCCGAGCGCGGTGCCGACGAGCAGGGCGGCGAAGGTCTGGCCGGTCACCGGCACCGGGGAGTGGGGAATCGGGACCGACAGCTGGGCCGCGAGGCCGGTGAGCGCGGCACCCCCGACCACGAGGGCGGCGTCGCGGACGCGCGAGGCGGGCAGCAGATCGGCGAGGACTGCGCCGGGGCGAGCGGTGGCGGTGGCGGTGCTCATGGGGACTCCGCGGGTGTGTGGGCAGGTGGGAACACCGCGACGCTATACCGGCGCCCTCGCGCCGATCACCGTCAGCGCTCGACAAAGGCTTGATCGTGCACTTGGTGGGCTCCGGACAAAGCGTGCCGGTTGCACGGGGGGTGGCGTGACGCCGGTCACTGAGGTGGAGTGGTGTGGGCGACGGGGAGCGCGTCGGCCGCTTCTGTAGGGACTCACCAAAGGGCCCGCTGCCGCCAGGGTGCGGAGAACCCCTGACGGCGGGTGTGCTCGGTCCGGGAACGACGGGCGTGCCCGGTCCGGGGACGGTGGACGTGCCGTCCGGGCTTCATGAGCGTCCGGGCTTCATGAATTTGAAAAACTTCGAACGTTGACAGGGGTTGCGGGCAACCGGGAGCATCTTTCCCATGAACCCGCTCACGAGCTGTCGCACTCTTTGTTGCTGACCCGTTGAAGCGCCCCGGAGCGCCCTTCTCCGGCTGTTCTCCCCCTGCGTGAATTCCCGTCACCGCACTTGATTTCCCGGAAGCTTTCCCCCGGAGTCCGCTGCCCGGAATTCCGCATGTCTTCTTCGGTCCACGTCCACGTGTCTTCCGCGGCCCGTAGGCCTCCTTCTGCCCTGTGAACCCACGGAGTTCTCCCATGCCTTCCGCACCAGCGTCCGGTGTAGACCGGCGTCTGTTCCTCTCCTCCCTGCTCGGTGCCGCCGCCGCGGCCGCGGGGCTGAGCGGCTGCGCCGGTTCGAGCGCGGCCGCCTCCAAGTCGTCCGCCGACCTGTCCGCCCCGCTCGCCGACAAGGTGCCTCCTGGTACGAGCCTGAAGATCGCCTCCTACCAGGACGTCCAGCAGTTGCAGGCCAGGCTGGCAGGATTTCCCAAGCTGCCGTTCACCGTGTCGAGTTGGCTGAACATAGGCGCGGGCCCCGATGTCATCAACGCCTTCCGCGCCAAGTCCCTGGACGTCTCCACCAACGCGGGCATTCCGCCGATCCAGGCGCACTACCAAGGCTTCGACGCGAGGATCGTGGCCATCGGCCTGACCCGCAAACCCAATTACCTCTTCGCCACCAAGCCGGGCAGCGACATCCGTACGACGGCCGACTTCAAGGGGAAGAAACTCGCCTTCTCGCAGGGGCAGGCGCAGGGTGTCGTGCTGCTGCGGGCGCTCAAGGAGGCGGGCCTGCAGTACGACGACGTGAAACTCGTCCCGCTGACCAGCAACCAGTTCCTCACCGCCCTCCAGTCCGGCCAGGTGGACGTGGCCCCGCTCGGCAACAGCCAGGCGCCGGCGTATCTGAAGCAGTACGGCTCGAAGGGCGCCCGCACCATTCCCACCGATGTCGTCGACCTGCTCAACCTGCTGTGGGCGCCGGCCTCCGTGCTGGCCGACCGGGCGAAGGCGGCCGCCGTCGCCGCGTACATCCCGCAGTGGGCCAAGGGCCAGGTGTGGCAGTGGGAGCACCCGGACGTCTGGAACCGGGAGTTCTACGTCAAGACGCAGAACCTGACCCTCGCCCAGGCCGAGTCCATCACGAAGCTCGCCAACAAGCCGCTGTTCCCGCCGAGCTGGGACGAGGCGATCCGGTGGGAGCAGGAGACCGCGGACCTGCTCGCCGACGGCGGCTTCGTGAAGAAGTTCGACGTCCGCTCGCTCTTCGACCGGCGCTTCGAGTCCATCGCCGCGAAGTCCGTACCGGCCGAGTACCGGAGGTGAGCGCCGTGACGACGACCACCACGACCACGACCTCCACCGCGGGCGCCGCCCCGGCTGCCGCCCAGGACGCCCCGCGCGCCCGCCGGGCGCGCCGCGCGCTCACCCCCGGCAGGCGCCTGCCCGCCGCCCGCCTGACCGGTCCCGTCCTCCTGCTCGCCCTGTGGGCCGCCGCCTCCGCCGCCGGACAGCTCGACCCCGGCGCGATCCCGGCCCCCTGGACGGTGCTGCGCACCGCCGGTCACCTGTGGACCGACGGCACCCTGCCCACCGATGTGGCGACCTCGCTGCGGCGGGCCGCGTACGGTTTCTCCCTCGGGCTGGTCGGCGGTGTGCTGCTGGCGCTCGCCTCCGGGCTCAGCCGGACCGGCGAGGCGCTGATCGACGGGACCGTGAACCTCAACCGGGCGATCCCGACCCTCGGTCTGATCCCGCTGTTCATCCTCTGGCTGGGCATCGGCGAGACCTTCAAGATCGCGATCATCGCGATCGTCGTCTACATCCCGATCTATCTGAACACGCATGCCGCGCTGTCCGGCATCGACAGCCGGTTCGTCGAACTGGCCGAGGTCCAGGGCCTGTCCCGGTGGGCCTTCATCCGGCAGATCGTCGTCCCCGGCGCGCTGCCCGGCTTCTTCGTCGGCCTCCGGCTCGGCGTGACCGGGTCCTGGCTGGGCCTGGTGGTGCTGGAGCAGATCAACGCCACCAGCGGCCTCGGCTACATGATGTTCCAGGCGCAGAACTACGGCCAGACGGACGTCATCCTCGTCGGCCTGCTGATCTACGGCGTCTTCGGCCTGATCTCCGACAGCGTGGTCCGTCTCGTCGAACGGAGGGTGCTGTCGTGGCGCCGCACACTGAGCAGCTGACCCGGCCCGCGGTATCCCTGCGCGGCCTGACCCGGTCGTTCGAGGGCCGTACGGTCCTCGACGGCATCGACCTCGATCTGCCGGCCGGCCAGTTCACGGCCCTGCTCGGGCACAGCGGCTCCGGCAAGAGCACCCTGCTGCGGGCCATCGCGGGCCTGGACCACAAGGTGGCGGGCAGCGGCGAGCTGAGCGCCCCGCAGCGGGTGTCGGTGGTCTTCCAGGACTCCCGGCTGCTGCCCTGGCGTCGGGTGCTGGACAACGTGCTCCTCGGCACGAACGGCAAGGACGCCGCGGATCGTGGCCGCGCCGCTCTCGCCGAGGTCGGTCTGAAGGGCCGCGAGCGGGCCTGGCCGAGCGAGCTGTCCGGCGGCGAGGCCCAGCGCGCCGCGCTCGCCCGCTCCCTCGTCCGCGAGCCCGAGCTGCTGCTGGCCGACGAGCCGTTCGGGGCCCTGGACGCGCTCACCCGCATCAGGATGCACGGACTGCTGCGCCGGCTGTGGCAGCACCACCGCCCGTCCGTGCTGCTCGTCACCCACGACGTGGACGAGGCGATCGTGCTCGCCGACCGAGTCCTCGTCCTCGACAACGGCCGTATCGGCCTCGACCTGACCATCGACCGCCCGCACCCGCGCTCCCACCGGGACCCGCTGCTCGGCGAGTACCGGGAGCGGCTGCTCGCCGCGCTGGGCGTCACGGAGGACCTCGCATGACCCGCACGCTGCACCTCAACGCGTTCCTGATGAACACCGGCCACCACGAGGCGTCGTGGCGGCTGCCGGAGAGCGACCCGTACGCGCACGTCGACCTCGCGCACTACGTGAAGCTGGCGCGGATCGCGGAACGCGGCACCTTCGACTCCCTGTTCCTGGCCGACGGCCCGCAGCTGTGGAGCAACCTCGCCCAGCGGCCCGCCGGCGCCCTGGAACCGCTCACCCTGCTCACCGCGCTGGCGACGGCCACCGAGCACATAGGCCTGATCGCCACCGCCTCCACCTCCTACAACTCCCCCTACAACCTGGCCCGCAAGTTCGCCTCGCTGGACATCATCAGCGGCGGCCGGGCGGGCTGGAACATCGTCACCACGGCCGGCGCGGAGGCCGCCCGCAACTTCGGCCTGGACGCCGAGCCCGCGCACGCCGAGCGGTACGCCCGCGCCGCCGAGTTCCTGGACGTGGCGCTGAAGCTCTGGGACAGCTGGGAGGACGACGCGATCGTCGCCGACAAGGCGGCCGGCGTGTGGGGCGACGACGCCAAGATCCACCCCGCGCGGCACCAGGGGACGTACTTCAGCGTGGCGGGGGCGCTCAACGTGCCCCGCTCGCCCCAGGGATACCCGCTGCTCGTGCAGGCGGGCTCCTCGGAGGACGGCAAGGCCTTCGCCGCCCGGTACGCGGAGGCGGTGTTCACCGCCCAGCAGACGCTCGCCGACGCCCGGTCCTTCTACACCGACCTCAAGGCCCGCGCGGAGCGCGCGGGAAGGAATCCCGACCACATCAAGGTGCTGCCCGGCATCGTCCCGGTGATCGGCTCCACCGAGGCCGAGGCGCGGGCGGCGGAGCAGGCCCTGGAGGACCACATCGTCCACGAGCACGGCGTGGCCCGGCTGGAGAACCTGCTGCACCTGGAGCCCGGCACCCTGGACCTGGACCGCGAGCTGCCCGCCGACCTGCCGCCCGAGTCCGCGATCGAGGGCGCCAAGAGCCGCTACACGCTCGTGGTGGAGCTGGCCCGGCGCGAGCGGCTGACCGTGCGGCGGCTGATCGGGCGGCTGGGCGGCGGGCGCGGGCACCTGACCTTCGCCGGGACGCCCGAGCAGGTGGCGGACGTCATCGAGACATGGTTCACCCAGGGCGCGGCCGACGGTTTCAACATCATGCCCGCGGTGCTGCCCTCCGGTCTGGAGACCTTCGTCGACCAGGTCGTCCCGATCCTGCGCTTCCGCGGCCTGTTCCGCACCGCCTACGGCCCCCGCCGGACCCTGCGGGGGCGCTACGGCCTGCCGCGGCCCGCCAACCAGTACCTGAGCCCGGCCCCCACCCTCGTCTGAGCCCCGTCCGGAAGGAACCGTCATGTCCCTCGAGATCACCAAGGTCACCGCACGCATCGGCGCCCGCGTCTCCGGCGTCGACATCACCCGGCCGCTCGCCTCGGAGGAGGTCGCCGCGATCCGCGAGGCCCTGAACGTCCACAAGGCGCTCGTCTTCGACGCGGGCGACCTGGACGACGCCGGCCAGCAGGCCTTCGCCCGCCACTTCGGCGACATCACCACCGCCCATCCGACCGTGCCGGCCGTCGAGGGCGCCCCGAACGTGCTGCCCGTGGACAGCGAGCGGGGCCGCGCCAACCACTGGCACACGGACGTCACCTTCGTCCTCAACCCACCGCAGGCCACCAGCCTGCGCTCGATCACCGTCCCGCCGTACGGCGGCGAGACGCTGATCGCCGACACGGCCGGCGCCTACCGCGACCTGCCGGAGCCGCTGCGCCGCCTGGCCGACACCCTGTGGGCCGAGCACACCAACGACTACGACTACGCGGTCCCGGACGAGGCGATCGACGAGGAGAAGGAGGCCCAGCGCGCCGAGTTCACCTCGATCACGTACCGCACCGCCCACCCGGTGGTCCGCGTGCACCCGCTGACCGGTGAGCGCGGGCTGTTCATCGGCGGGTTTGCGCAGCGGATCGTGGGCCTGTCGGCCGGCGAGTCCCGCAAGGTGCTGGACCTGCTCCAGGCGTACGTCACCCGCCCGGAGAACGTCCTGCGCTGGCGCTGGTCCCCGAACCAGCTGGTGCTGTTCGACAACCGGATCACCCAGCACTACGCCATCGACAACTACGACGGCCTGCCCCGCCGGCTGAACCGGGTCACCGTCGCCGGGGACATCCCGGTCGGCATCGAGGGCAAGGAGAGCTACTCGATCGAGGGCGACGCCTCGCACTACACACCCGTGACATCCGTGGCGGCGTGACCGGATCCCCGCGGGGATGCCCATGAGGGGGTAATCGGAATCTCACCCTCCGCACAGGCGGTGTCCGGATACTGGGCGGCTCCTTCGCGTGAGCGGACGGGCCGCCCAGACTGGCGTGGTTTTTACCGCCTCTTGCCCTGGGAGAGCCGCCTTCCATGCCCAGCAGCACGACCACGGACACACCACCGCGGCAGCGGGACGCAGCCGCCCTCTCCCACGGCCTCAAGCAGCGCCATCTGTCGATGATCGCCCTCGGTGGCGTGATCGGCGCCGGGCTGTTCGTCGGCTCCGGCGCGGGCATCGCCGCCGCCGGACCGTCGATCGTCCTCGCCTACGCCGTCTCCGGCCTGCTCGTCATGCTGGTGATGCGGATGCTCGGCGAGATGTCGGCCGCGTATCCGTCCTCGGGCTCCTTCTCCGCGCACGCCGAGCGGGCGTTCGGCCCGTGGGCCGGCTTCACGGCCGGCTGGTCGTTCTGGGTGCTGCTGTGCACGGCGGTCGGCCTGGAGGGCATGGGCGCCGCGAAGATCGTCACCGGCTGGCTGCCGGGCACCCCGCAGTGGATGTGGGTGGCGCTGTTCATGGTGGTGTTCTGCGGGGCCAACCTGGCGGCGGTGAAGAACTTCGGCGAGTTCGAGTTCTGGTTCGCCGCGCTGAAGGTCGGCGCGATCACCCTGTTCCTGGTGCTGGGCGTGCTTGCCCTCGCCGGTGTGCTGCCCGGCACCGACTCCCCCGGCGCCTCGAATCTCACCGACCTCCTCCCCCACGGCAGTCAGGGCCTGATCATCGGCCTGCTGGCTTCCGTCTTCGCCTACGGCGGCCTGGAGACGGTCACCATCGCGGCGGCCGAGTCCCAGGACCCCGTGCGCGGGGTGGCGAGCGCGGTCCGCACCGCGATGTGGCGCATCGCGCTGTTCTACGTCGGCTCCATGGCCGTCATCGTCGCCCTGGTCCCCTGGGACTCGGCGGAGGTCGTCGAGAAGGGCCCGTACGTCGCCGCCCTGGACCACCTGGGCATCCCGGGCGCCGGGCAGCTGATGAACGTGGTCGTGCTGGTGGCCCTGCTGTCGGCGATGAACGCCAACATCTACGGCTCCTCACGCATCGCGTACTCGCTGGTCGAGCGGGGCCAGGGCCCCAAGGTGCTGGCGAAGGTCTCCGGCGGGGTTCCGCGCGCGGCCGTCCTGGTGTCGAGCGTCTTCGGCTTCGTCTGTGTGCTGCTCAGCTACTGGCGGCCCAACGACGTCTTCCCCTGGCTGCTGAACATGATCGGCGCGGTGATCCTGGTCGTCTGGATCTTCATCGCCGTCTCGCAGCTGCGGCTGCGCCGTCGGCTGGAGCGGGAGGCCCCGCAGAAGCTGGTCGTGCGGATGTGGGCGTTCCCGGCGCTGACCTGGGTGGCCCTGGCCGGCATGGCGGCGATCTTCGTCCTGATGGCCCGCCAGCCCGACACACGGGTGCAGCTGTACTCGACGGGCGGGATGACGCTGTTCCTGGCGGCGGTCGGATACGTCTGGCAGCGCACCCGCCCCGCCCGGCAGGACTGACCCGCCGCCTCTTCCCTCGCAAGGCCCCCACGCGACGCGTGGGGGCCTTCTTGCTGCCCCCAGCCGCCCTGTCGCCCCCCGCCGCCCTGTTGCCCTGGCACAGCTGTCCAAGGCGGCGGCCACCACGCAGGGCTCCGGCTGGCGTGTCCTCGCGTACGAGCCGCCCAGCGGCCGTCCGGTCGTCGAGCAGGTCTACGACCACCAGGGCAACGTCGGCCAGGGCTCGACACCGATCCTGGTCTTCGACGCCTGGGAGCACGCCTTCTATCTCCAGTACCGGAACCAGAAGGTCGACTTCATCGAGGCGATGTGGCAGGTCGTCAACTGGCAGGACGTCGCCCGGCGGTACGCCGTCGCCAAGTCCCGCACGGACGTGCTGCTGCTCGCGCCCTAGGTGTGTTGTCCCGGGACCGCCGCCCCGCCTCGTGATCGTCTTCTCACCCTTCACGCGGGCGGGCGGCCGAAGGAGGAGGACCCCCCGCGAGGTCGTGTCTCGCGGGGGTCTTCCGGTATGAGGGGCTCCGGGGGATGGTGGCGGAATGCGGACGTACTACTGCCACACCTGCGACGCCGACCAGCCGCACCGCAAGTTGAGCACGGCCGAGGCGGCCGTGCTCAAGGAGCGGCTGGGCCGCAACAGTGTGAACGAGTTCTGGATCTGCGAGGCCGTGCTGGACGCCGAGACCGGCAGGCAGTGCCGGAACCTGCGCACGGGCGGGAACAAGAAGCCGTTCGCCCGGCCCATCAAGCTGCCCGTCCCGGAGTGAGCCTCACAGGTTGCTGAAGTCCGGGCCGACCGTACGGGTGCGCTTGATCTCGTAGAAGCCGGGGATGGAGGCCACCGCGATCGTGCCGTCCCACAGGCGGGCCGCCTGCTCGCCCTTGGGGGCGGGGGTGACGACCGGGCCGAAGAAGGCGATCTGCTCGCCGTCGGCGCCGGGCAGCGCGATGACCGGGGTGCCGACATCCTGGCCGACCTTGTCGATGCCCTCCTTGTGGGAGGCGCGCAGCTCCGCGTCGAACTCGAAGTCCTCCTGGTCGGCGTAGTCGATCAGGTCGGCGGGCAGGCCGACCTCCTCCAGCGCGGCGGCGATCGCCTCGCGGGTGGGGCCCTCGCCCTGGTTGTGGAAGCGGGTGCCGAGCGCGGTGTAGAGCGGGCCGAGGACGTCGTCGCCGTGCTTCTGCCAGGCGGCGGTCACCACGCGGATGGGCGCCCACGCCTTGGTGGTGAGCAGCTCGCGGTAGTCCTCGGGCAGCTCGTCCAGCTTGGGCTCGTTGAGCACCGCCAGGCTCATGATGTGCCAGCGGACCTCGATGTCCCTGAGCTTCTCCACTTCCAGCACCCAGCGGGAGGTCATCCAGGCCCACGGGCACAGCGGGTCGAACCAGAAGTCGACAGGGGTCTTGCCGGAAGGGGCGGAGGCGGTCTCGGACATGACTCTCCTCGGTATGGGGTCTTTGAACGGGCAACATCGATCGTCGCCCCTGGCATTCCCGGCTGCCGCGTGTCAGGGCCGCATGGCAGGATCGGCCCTGTCCGCATCGTGAACGCGACCCGAGGGAGTGCCGCCTGTGCCCGGTGAGAATCTGTCCCGCGACGAGGCCCGGGAGCGGGCCGCGCTGCTGTCCGTCGACGGGTACGAGGTGTCCCTCGACGTGCGCTCCGCGGTCGGCGATCAGGAGGGAGACGGGCCGCGCACGTTCCGGTCCGTCACCACGATCCGCTTCCGCTGCAACGAGCCGGGGGCCTCCAGCTTCGCGGACCTGATCGCGCCGGGCGTCACGGCGGTCTCCCTCAACGGCAAGGACCTCGACCCCAGCGAGGTCTTCGACGGCTCCCGGATCCTGCTGGAGGACCTGGCCGCCGACAACGAGCTGATCGTGGACGCCCGGTGCGCCTACTCGCGCACCGGCGAGGGCCTGCACCGCTTCGTCGACCCGGAGGACGGCGAGGTCTACCTCTACACCCAGTACGAGCCGGCCGACTCCCGCCGGGTCTTCGCCAACTTCGAGCAGCCCGACCTCAAGGCCCCCTTCCGCTTCGAGGTGCGCGCGCCGGAGGGCTGGACGGTGTGGAGCAACGGCGCCGGGCAGCGGATGGAAGGGCGCGAAGCGCTTCCGCAGAAGGGTGGTGGTGGGCCACGGGCGGGCAGCGTGTGGCGGTTCGCGGAGACCAAGCCGATCTCGACGTACATCACGTGTGTGGTGGCGGGGCCGTACCACTATGTGACCGACTCCTACGAGCGGGTGCTGAAGGACGGGACGCGGCTGGAGATCCCGCTGGGCGCGATGTGCCGCAAGGGGCTCGCCAAGCACTTCGACGCCGACGACGTCTTCCTGGTCACCAAGCAGGGCCTGGACTTCTTCCACGACCACTTCGACTACCCCTACCCGTTCGGCAAGTACGACCAGGCCTTCGTGCCGGAGTACAACCTGGGCGCGATGGAGAACCCGGGGCTGGTGACCTTCCGCGAGGAGTTCATCTTCCGCGGCAAGGTGACGCAGGCGTCGTACGAGGGCCGGGCGAACGTCGTCCTGCACGAGATGGCGCACATGTGGTTCGGCGACCTGGTCACCATGGAGTGGTGGGACGACCTGTGGCTGAAGGAGTCCTTCGCGGACTTCATGGGCACGTTCGCGAACGTCGGAGCGACCCGCTTCACCGACGCCTGGATCACCTTCGCCAACCGCCGCAAGGCCTGGGCGTACCGCGCGGACCAGCTGCCCTCCACGCACCCGATCACGGCGGACATCCATGACCTGGAGGACGCCAAGCTGAACTTCGACGGCATCACCTACGCCAAGGGCGCCTCGGTGCTCAAGCAGCTGGTGGCGTACGTCGGCCAGGACGCGTTCCTGGAGGGCGCCCGCCGCTACTTCAAGCGGCACGCGTACGGCAACACGCGCCTGGGCGATCTGCTGGCCGTCCTGGAGGAGACCAGCGGCCGGGACATGGCCGCGTGGGCGCGCTCCTGGCTGCAGACCGCCGGGGTCGACTCGCTGACGCCGGCGGTCCTGCTGGACGCCGAGGGTCGGATCGACGAGCTCGCGGTGGTGCAGGAGGCGGCGGAGTCGCACCCCGAGCTGCGCCCGCACCGGGTCGCGGTGGGCCTGTACCGGCGCTCGGAGTCCGGGGCGCTGGAGCGGTACGCGCGCGCCGAGGCCGACGTGGACGGCGCGCGGACGGTGGTGGCGGAGCTGGCCGGGCAGGACGCCCCGGAGCTGGTGCTGGTCAACGACGACGACCTCACCTACTGCAAGATCCGCTTCGACGAGACCTCGCTGGCCACGCTGCGCGAGCACCTGGGCGCCCTGACCGACCCGCTGGCCCGCGCGCTGTGCTGGTCGGCGCTGTGGAACCTGACCCGGGACGCGCTGCTTCCGGCGCGGGACTTCGTGGGCCTGGTGCTGCGGTTCGCGGGCCGCGAGTCCGACATCGGTGTGCTCCAGATGCTGCACGCGTGGGCGGACTCGGCGCTGGTCCACTACGTGGCACCCGAGTGGCGCGAGACGGGTGAGCGGCTGCTGGCCGAGGGCGCGCTGGCCGAGCTGCGGCAGGCCGAGCCGGGCAGCGAGCAGCAGCTGGCGTGGGCCCGCTTCTTCGCCACGGTGGCATCGGCGCCGGCCGATCTGGACCTGCTGAAGGGCCTGCTGGACGGCACCGAGGAGATCGCCGGCCTGGACGTCGACCAGGAGCTGCGCTGGGCGTTCCTGGAGCCGCTGACCGCGCACGGGGCGGTGGACGAGAAGGTGCTCGCCGGCGAGCTGGCGCGGGACGACACCGCCTCGGGCAAGCGCCACCAGGTGCGCTGCCTGGCCGCGCGTCCCTCGGCGGCCGTGAAGGCGCAGGCGTGGGCGCAGGTGGTGGAGTCGGACGCGCTGTCGAACGCACTGGTGGAGGCGACCATCGCGGGCTTCGGCCGGCCTTCGCAGCGGGAGCTGCTCGCGCCGTACGCCGAGAAGTACTTCGCGGTGATCGAGCGGGTGTGGGCCGAGCGGTCGATCCAGATCGGGATGGACGTGGTCCGGGGCCTGTTCCCGGCGCTGCGGGACTCGCAGGAGACGCTGGACGCCACGGACGCCTGGCTCGCCGCGCACGAGGGCGCCGCTCCCGCGCTGCGCCGGCTGGTGCTGGAGGCCCGGGACGACCTGGCCCGGGCGCTGCGCGGACAGGCGTGCGACGCGGCGGCCGGTGCGGCCGCGGCCGAGGGCGTCTGAGCGGTCACCCGGGGTCCGAGCCGTCACCCGGTCGGCCGCAGCTCTGGCCAAGGCTCGGGCGGGCGGTAACCGTTACGAAATTCGGTCAAGACACACCGTAACCCCTGGTCCATCCCTGAACGGACCAGGGGTTTTCGGCATCCGAACACCCGTCCTTTAGGGCGAGGTTGTCCGGATTGAGTGCCGCCCTTGTAACAGCCGTTAAAGGGCCGAGCGGACGCGGGAACGTGCCCGGCATGAACCACAACACCCCGCTCTCCCCCCGCCCCCTGAGCCACCTGGCCGAGGCGCACTGCCGGGTCCTGACCGCCGCCCAGCTCCGCGCCCACGGCGTGTCGGCGGCCGAGACCACCGAGCAGTGCCGTACCGGCGGGCCCTGGCAGCAGTTCCTGCCGGGCGTCTTCCTGCTCCACCCCGGCCCGCCGACCAGCGAGGAGCGGCTGCACGCGGTCCTCCTGTACGCGGCACGCCCCCCTGCGCCCCGCAGGGTGCCCGGGGTGCCGGCCCAGCCGACCGCGCAGCAGCCGCACCGGCCGGTGTACGCGGAGGCGGTGATCACCGGGCCGGCCGCGCTCACCCTGCACGGCTTCGCCAACACGCCACCGCTGCTGTCACTGGAGAGGATCGACGTCCTGGTGCCACGGCTGCGCCGGCTGCGCTCGACCGGCTGTGTGCGGATCATGCGCACGGCCGACCTGCCCGTCCCGGAGTCGGTCACGGGTCTGCCGGTGGCCCCGGTGCCGCGCGCCCTGGCGGACGCGGTGGCCGGCCTGGACGACGCGGACACGGTGCGCCGGCTGCTGACGGAGGCGGTGCGCGGCGGGCACTGCGAACCGGCCGCGGTCGTCCGGGAGCTGACGGGCGCGAAACTCCTGACCCGGCCGCATGTGGTGGACGCGGTGGACTCGCTGCTGGCCGAGGGCCGGGCGATCGCCGAGGACCGGCTGTACCGGATGGTCAGGGACTACGGCCTGCCCGACCCGGTGTGGAACGTGGACCTGCGGCTGCCGGGCGGCCCGCACCTGGGCGGCCTGGACGCCTACTGGCCGGACCAGGCGGTCGCCCTGGAGCTGGACACCCGCGCGCCCCGGGCGAACGACGACGCCGAGTGGTCGGAGTACGCCCGCAAGCGCGAGCACCTGGAACGCCTGGGCATCACGGTCGTCCACATCACCCCCAGGAAGCTGCGGGACACACCGGACCAGCAGGCCACGGTGGTCCGCACCGCCCTGATGGCGGCGGCCGACCGCGACCCGGCGGCGTATGTCGTGGTGCTGCCGCGCTAGTGCGGCTGCCGTGGTGCCGCCGCCACCCGGCCCGCGGCGGGTCGCTCGCGCCACAGGCGCAGTCCGACGTCGACCAGCCCGACCCGCTCGAGGCCGGGCACCGCCTCCAGCGGGTGCCAGGCCGCCATGTCGGTCGAGCCGCCCGTCTCGTGGCGCAGCTCGCCGCCGGTGACCCGGCCCTCGTAGACGATGCGCAGGCCGTGGAAGTCGGCCTGGGCGCCGAGGGGGCGCGGGTAGGTGCGGCGGATGGAGTCGAGGCCGAGGAGGAAGACCGGTTCGACGGTGTAGCCGGTCTCCTCCTCGGCCTCGCGCACCACGGTGTCGTAGGGGTCCTCGCCGTGCTCCATGCCGCCGCCCGGCAGGGTCCACCGGCGGGCGCCGTCGCGCGCGACCCAGCGGGCCAGCAGCATCCGTCCGTCCCGTACACACACGGCGTAGGCCGCCACCCGCAACTCCTCACGCATGTGGAGACGTTACGGCACCCTCGGGTTGGCCGGTGAGTATTCCGGCGGAGCCCAGCGCAGCGGCACCGCCCCGTCGGTCGCCGCCACCCGGGTCACGGTGAAGCGGACCCGGCGTTCCCCGTCCGCCCCGAACTCCGTGCGCGCGTCGCCCGTCAGCTGCAGCGCCGCCCCGCTCGTCCAGTCCAGGAACAGCAGGCCCGCCCGGGGGTCGGCGGCGAGGTTGCCCAGAGTGAGGAACATGGAGTTGCCCGGGTAGTCGCGCCAGAGCAGTTCGCGCGGCGAGAGCACCCGGACGAAGCCGGGGTTGCCGCCGCGGTGACTGGCGTCGGCGCCGTGCGCGTGCACGGTGGCCAGGAAGAAGGTGTCGGCGGCGGCCACGAAGTCCTGCTGCCGTGCCGTCAGTTCGGTACCTCGGAGCACCTCTCCCGGGGTGCGGTCGACCGTCTCGTAGGACTCCCTGCGCTGCAGGTACTTCGGGCAGTTGGAGAAGACCTGGTCCGCCTCGACCACGAAGCCTCGCGGGGTGGGGTGCAGGCGGCCGTTCACGCGCATGCGGCGGCGGGTGCGCGGGTCGAGGGCGATGGTGCCGACGTGGGTGCCGTCCGTCGCGAGTGCCCCCGCCAGCGGGTCGCCGGGGCGCACCCCGCCGACGACCGACATCCGGTGCGGGCCCGTGGCCCGGACGAAGCCGGGGGCGCCGGTGAGCGGCGAGGCCCACACCCTGCCGGTCTCGGGGTCGGCCGCGCCGAGGACGAGCAGCGGCTGGAGTTCGAGGAAGGCGGCGGCGACCGGTTTGATGCCCCGGCCGACGGACCGGCCCACATGGTCGGCCGCCTCGCGCGCCCCGACCCGGTCCTGAACGGTGCGCGAACCGGCGTGATAGATCCCCATGGCGACCGCCATGTCTAGAAGAACCCGCAGGTCGGGGCCGACTCGTGCGGGGCCGGCGCGCCCTCGGCGCCCTCCGCCACGGAGATCTCCAGGCGGGTGCCGTCGGGGTCGTGGAAGAAGATCCCTCCCGAGGCCGCGCCCTCCCGGTGGGCCACCACTCCCTCGTGCTGGAAGTCCACGCCGTAGGCGCGCAGGGCCGCCTCGTACTCCCCGACCCGCTCGATCGACTCGGCCGCGAAGGCGAGGTGGTGCAGTCCGGGGCGGCCGCCGTCGTAGCCCCCCTCCGCCTGCTGCCAGAGGGTGAGCACCGGCTGGTCGCCGCCGTCGCCGAGGAACGCGAACCGCCTGCCCTCCTCCTTGCCCTCCGCGAGCAGTGCGAAGCCGAGCACGTCCCGGTAGAAGGCGAGCGAGCGGTCGAGGTCGGTGACGTTCAGGCCGATGTGGCCGGTGCGCAGGGACATGGGGTGCCTCCTTCGGGCAGCGGCTGCGGCGGTCGGCCGACAGCCACACGGCTAACCTTTCATGAGCTATTTAAGGGTTAGTATCGGAGCGTGTCAACCGGTCACATACACTTGAGCGGTTAGCACGGAAGGAGCCCCGGATGCCCACCGCCCCCGACCCCCGACCGCTCACCGGCGAGCCGCTCGCGCTCGACCTGCTCAACACGCGCTGGAACCGGGAAGGGGCCACCCAGGATCTGCTCGCCGACACCGACGGGCTGGCGGTGTGGCTGGCCGCCAACGGGCTGGACGACCGGTACGCGCCCGAGGAGGCCGTGCTGCGGCATCTGCTCCAGGCCCGGGACGCCCTCAAGGCGGTCGTGGACGGGCCGGCCGAGGAGGGCGCGCCGCTCGTGGACGCCGTGCTCGCGCACGGGCGGATCCGGGCCGGGCTCACCGCCCAGGGCCCTGTCGAGCGGCCGGAGTTCGGCGATCCGTCGTGGGGGCCGGCCTGGCTCGCCGCCCGGAACTACCTCGAACTGCTCGCCACCGCGCCGGACCGGATCCGGATGTGCGCCCACGAGGCGTGCGTCCTGCACTTCTTCGACACGTCAAGAAACGGAACGCGCCGCTGGTGCTCCATGGCCGCCTGCGGCAACCGTGCGAAGGCGTCCCGCCACTATGCGCGGTCGCGCTCCTGAAACACCGCACGGTATAGGGGAGTTCGCACAGGTGTGTCCCTGCTGACGCATGGCGGAAGTACGCCATGCGTCCATCCCGCCACGGTCAACTCTCCCCAAACATCTTTCCCTTGGGTAAAGCTGAGCGATCGTCCGGCTCCGAAATCCGGACGACCGCGATCGAACCCGATCGCATCTCGCTAATTCCTTTACCAACAAGGGATGCCGATGACCTCCGATCCCCAGCGCGCCCCGCTCCCGGGCACGAGACGCCTTGCCCGCACGGCCGTGGCCGCCGGCGTGGTGGCCGCGCTCTGCGCGGCCGGGCCGATACCCCTGGCCGCCGCCGCCCAGGGCGGTCCCGCCCCGTCCGACCCGGCCGTCAAGTCGGCGAGCGCCAAGCTCGGTTCGGACGACGCCGACCTGCTCGCCGCCGCCAAGGCCGACGGCACCAAGAACGTCACAATGATGATCGCGACCGCGCCGGGACAGACCGAGCAGGTCGCCGAGCAGCTCGACGCGGTCAAGGGCGGCTCCGTGGGCCGCACCTACGACAAGCTCGGCTACGTCCGCGCCACCGTGCCCACCGGACAGGCGGACGCGGCGATCACCGCCGCCGAGAAGCTGTCCTCGGTGCACGCCATCGACCTGCGCCAGGAGATCCCGCTCGACGACCCGACACCGGCCGCGGACACCGCGAAGGGCGCCACGACCGCCCGCGGCACGAGCGGGACCACCTACTCCGGGCCCGACCGGAACACCCCCGCCGAGAACCCGTACAACCCGTCCTTCGAGACGGGCGCCGTCGACTTCGTGAAGCAGAACCCGAAGGCGGACGGCCGCGGCGTCACCATCGGCATCCTCGACTCGGGTGTGGACCTCGGCCACCCGGCGCTGCAGAAGACCACCACCGGCGAGCGCAAGATCGTCGACTGGGTGACCGCGACCGACCCGATCATCGACGGCGACGCCACCTGGCGTCCGATGGTCAGCGCGGTCTCCGGCCCCGAGTTCACCTACGGCGGCCAGTCCTGGAAGGCCCCGGCGGGCTCGTACCAGATCAGCACCTTCAAGGAGTCCTCGACCGCGGGCGGCGACGCGAAGGGCGACGCCAACCGCGACGGCGACACCACCGACTCCTGGGGCATCCTCTACGACGCGGCGGCCGGCACGGTCCGCGTCGACCTGGACAACGACAACGACTTCACCGACGACGAGCCGATGAAGCCGTACAAGGACGGCTTCCAGATCGGGTGGTTCGGCACCGACGACCCGAAGACCGACGTGGCCGAGCGGCAGCCGTTCGTCGTGCAGATCCGCAAGGACGTGCCGATGGACCCCTACGGCGGGTCCTGGGTCGGCAAGAAGGCCGACTTCGTCAACATCGGCGTGATCGAGTCCGAGCACGGCACCCACGTCGCCGGCATCACCGCCGCCAACGGCCTGTTCGGCGGGAAGATGAGCGGCGCGGCCCCCGGCGCGAAGATCGTCTCCTCCCGTGCCTGCACCTGGACCGGCGGCTGCACCAACGTCGCCCTCACCGAGGGCATGATCGACCTGGTCGCCAACCGCGGGGTCGACATCGTCAACATGTCCATCGGCGGCCTGCCCGCGCTCAACGACGGCAACAACGCGCGCGCCGAGCTCTACACGCGTCTCATCGACACCTACGGCGTCCAGCTGGTGATCTCCGCGGGCAACTCCGGCCCCGGCGCCAACACCATCGGCGACCCGGGCCTGGCCGACAAGGTGATCTCCGTCGGCGCGTCGGTCTCCAAGGAGACCTGGGCGGCCAACTACGGCTCGGTCGTGAAGACGCCCTACGCGATGATGCCGTTCTCCTCGCGCGGCCCGCGCGAGGACGGCGGCTTCACGCCGACGCTGACCGCGCCGGGCGCCGCGATCAACAGCACCCAGACCTGGCTGCCCGGCTCCCCGGTCGCCGAGGCGGGCTACTCGCTGCCGGCCGGCTACTCCATGCTCCAGGGCACCTCGATGGCCTCCCCGCAGGCCACGGGCGCCTCGGCGCTGCTGCTGAGCGCCGCGAAGCAGCGGCATCTGGACCTCACCCCGGCGGACCTGCGCACCGCGCTGACCTCGACCGCCCACCACATTCCGGGTGTCCAGGCCTACGAGGAGGGCGCCGGCCTCATCGACGTCGTGGACGCCTGGACGGCGATCCGCCTCGGCGCCACCGCCCACGACTACACGGTCAAGGCCCCCGTCGACACCGCGATCGACTACGCGCTCAAGACCCCCGGCTTCGGCACCGGCCTGTACGACCGCGAGGGCGGCCTGAAGGCGGGCCAGAAGAAGACCTACGACGTCACGGTCACCCGCACCTCGGGTCCGGACAGCCCGGTCTGGCACACGCTGCGCCTGGTGAACAACGCGGGCGACACCTTCCGCGTCGTCGGCTCGCCGCTGGTGCGGCTCCCGCTGAACCAGCCGGTCACCGTCAAGGTGCAGGCCGCGCCGCGCTCCGCCGGTCTCAAGAGCGCGATCCTCCAGGTCGACGACCCGTTCACGGCCGGGATCGACAAGCAGATCCTCGCCACGGTCGTGGTGGCCGACCCGGTCGCCTACGCCTACTCGGACTCCGGTTCGGTGCAGCGCAACAGCACCCGCTCCTACTTCCTGACCGTGCCCGAGGGCGCGAAGTCGCTGGAGGTGGCGATCGGCGGGCTGAAGGACAAGAGCCAGACGCGGTTCATCGCCGTCCACCCCTACGGCGTCCCGGTCGACAACACCTCGACCCCGTACTGCTACAACAACTACCTCGACGGCAACGGCTGCAAGCCCGACGTGCGGTCCTACGCCGACCCGCAGCCGGGTGTGTGGGAGGTCGAGGTCGAGGCGCGCCGCACCTCGCCGCTGCTCGACAACCCCTACACGCTGGACGTCACCGTCCTCGGCGCCTCCTTCGACCCCGAGACGGTGACCGTCCCCGAGGCGAAGGCCGGCACGCCGGCCACCGCCTCCTGGAAGGTGACGAACAACTACGCGGCCCTGGACGGCAAGCTGGTCGGCGGCCCGCTCGGCTCCGCCGAGTCCGCCCGGCCCACCATCGCCGGCGGTGAGAAGCGGACCACGACGGTGACCGTCCCCGAGGGCGCCAAGTCCCTCGACGTGGCCATCGGCAACGTCTCCGACAAGTCGGCCGACCTGGACCTGACGGTGTACGACGCGAGCGGCAAGCAGGTCGCCCAGTCCGCGGACGGCGACTCCGAGGAAGCGGTCTCCCTCGCCCGGCCCGCCGCCGGGACGTACACGATCGAGGTGGCCGGTTACTCGGTGCCGTCCGGTTCCACCGCGTACGACTACCGGGACGTGTTCTTCTCCGCCGCGCTCGGCACCGTGACGGTCGACGACTCGGCCGCGGTGAAGCTGGGCACCGGCGACTCCGCGACGGTCACCGGGAAGGTCACGGCCGCCGCCGAGGCGCCCGAGGGCCGTGAGTTCTTCGGCCAGGTGCAGCTGGTGAACGCGCGCGGCACGGTCGCGGGTCTCGGCAGCGTGCAGATCGAGAAGGTCGTGCCGTAGGCGGCGGCGCACACGGCCCGGGCGGGCGCTCGCCGATGCCGGCGGGCGCCCGCCCTTCGTCAGTCGGACGACCCGTCACCCTGGTCGCACGTGAGCGTGCGGGACTCCTTGAGCCCTTCCAGGATCCAGGCGCGGTCCCGGGCGATCCCCTGCTCGCCCGTGCTCCAGATGTCCGGGCTGCTCGCATGCCGCGGGATGGCCACGAGGACCCGGTCACCGGTCCGCAGGCGCGGCGAGACGTCGCGGTCCATCAGAAAGGTGACCTGGTCGGGTCCCGTCCGCGGCTTGTAGCGGCGCTCCACGGCGAGCCCGATCCGATCCTGCCCGGTGCCGGGCTCGGGGTCGACCCGGGTGACCGTGCCCTCGACGATCAACCGCGCGCACGCCACGTATCCCCCGGCGGTGACCTTCGCGTCACCGCTCGCGGAATCGGCGGCCCCGCCGGCCGACTCGGCCCCGGTCCCGCTCACGGCCAGAAGCCGCCCCAGCCCGAACACCCCGCAGACGACGAGGGCCGCCAGCAGGGAGCCCACCACGGCCCTCCGCCCCCGCCGCGCCCGAAGGGGCGCCCCCGGCCGACCCGGAGGGCCGCCCGCCGGGCGGCGGCCGGCGGGCGCGCCGCTGCCGGGACGCGGCACCGGTTCCGCACCGATGTCCTCACCGATGTCCTCACTGATGTCCGCGCCGACGAGCGTGTCCGCGATGGACGCGAGCCGGCGGCGGAGTTCGGTGAGGTCGGTGCGGGCCGCGTGGTAGTCGGTCAGGTAGTCGGCGTCCGAGGAGGCCGGTGGTTCGTCCAGGATCGCGGCCAGCAGGGGGTCCGGCTCGCACGGGTCGTCGGCCCGCGTGCGTTCGGCGGTCATGTCACACCACCTCGTCCTCGTGCAGCCGTTCGCGCAGGGCGCGGACGGCGGTGTGCAGCCGGCTCTTGACCGTGCCCTCGGGGACGCCCAGCTGTTCGGCGATCATCCGTACGGGCAGGTCGGCGTAGAAGCGCAGGACCAGCACCTGGCGCTGGGCCTCGGGCAGCTCGTCCAGGCCCCGGGCGACGGCGAGGGACAGCAGCCTGGTGTCCTCGCCCGAGGGGTGTTCCCCCTGCCGCAGCGAGGCCAGCCGCTCGCCCAGGCGCTCCTGGCGGCGCTTGGCGCGGTGCCAGTCCATGGCGAGGTTGGAGGCGACGACCGCCGCCCACGCCGACACGTCCCGCGGCGGCTCCTGGCCGCTCGCGGTGCGCTCCAGCAGCCGCAGGCGGACCTGCTGCACCCCGTCCGGCAGGTCCGCCTGCGGCACCCCGCCGAGCGCGAGCACCGCCCGCACCCGGCGTTCCTGGGCCGCGTCCAACGGATCGTCGGCGCCGTGGCCCGTCTCCCGGCCGCGGCGCGCCCTTCTGCGCAGCACACGCCCCTCCCCTCCCGCCCTTGCGTCCATGCGTCTCCCCTACGACGCCGCAGCCGCCCGGAACGTTCGGCGCCGGCGCCACGAGGCGTACATCACATCGCCGTATGCGCCAGGGACGGCCGGGCAGACACGGGGCAGCACAGCTTGCGGCGCGGGGGCCTCGCCGGGTGAATTTCTGCAGTTCGGACGGGGTGGACGCCGCAGGACCGCGACCGAGGGACGGACGGGCTCGTCCCATTCCTCGGGCGCGGCACGCAAAGAATTGGACACGTGGACCGGGGTCGGCCGCATCATGGAAAGGCCTCGGCCGAGCGCATACGCACGCACAGCACACCAGAGGGAGTCACCGTGAGGGTCGGAATCGTCGGAGCCACCGGTCAGGTCGGCACGGTCATGCGCAGGATCCTCACGGAACGCGACTTCCCGGTCACCGAGCTGCGCCTGTTCGCCTCGGCCCGCTCGGCGGGGACGATCCTCGACGGCGTGACCGTGGAGGACGCCTCGCAGGCCGACTACACCGGCCTGGACATCGTGCTGTTCTCGGCGGGCGGCGCGACCTCGAAGGCGCTGGCCGAGAAGGTCGCCTCCCAGGGCGCCGTGGTGATCGACAACTCCTCGGCCTGGCGCCGGGACCCGGACGTGCCGCTGGTGGTGGCCGAGGTCAACCCGCACGCGATCGCGAACCGCCCCAAGGGCATCATCGCCAACCCGAACTGCACCACGATGGCCGCGATGCCCGTGCTGAAGCCGCTGCACGAGGAGGCGGGGCTCCAGGCGCTGGTCGTCGCCACCTACCAGGCGGTGTCCGGCTCGGGTCTGGCGGGCGTGGCCGAGCTGCACGGGCAGACGCAGAAGGTCGTCGCGGACGCCGACAAGCTGACCCACGACGGCGCGGCGGTGGACTTCCCCGAGCCGTCCGTCTACAAGCGCCCGATCGCCTTCAACGTGCTGCCCTACGCGGGCAACCTCGTCGACGACGGTCTGAACGAGACCGACGAGGAGCAGAAGCTCCGCAACGAGTCCCGCAAGATCCTGGAGATCCCGGAGCTGAAGGTCTCCGGCACCTGCGTGCGCGTGCCGGTCTTCTCGGGTCACTCCCTCCAGGTCAACGCCCGCTTCGCCCGCCCGATCAGCCCGGAGCGCGCGACCGAGCTGCTGGGCGGCGCCCCGGGTGTCGCCCTCTCCGACATCCCGACCCCGCTCCAGGCGGCCGGCCAGGACCCGTCCTACGTCGGCCGTGTCCGCCGCGACGAGACGGTGGACAACGGCCTGGCCCTGTTCATCTCCAACGACAACCTCCGCAAGGGCGCGGCCCTGAACGCGGTACAGCTCGCGGAGCTGGTGGCGGCGGAACTCAAGGGCTAGTCCCTGCCTCAGGGGGTAGTCCCTGCCCTCAGGGCTGGTCCCTGCGCACCTCGTAGAGGAAGCAGCCGTACTCGACGGCCCGGACGTGGACCAGTGCCACGGCCGGGTCGTCGAACGCTTCCGTGATGGCCGCCTCGAACGCGGCGGGGTCCCCCTCGTCCCCCGCGCCCCCTTCGTTCCCCTCGACCAGCCGTCCGCCGAGGATGCGGCCGTCGGCCGAGTAGCGGCGGACGGTGCGGTGGGCGTTGGTGAAGGGGAGTCCGCCGCCGTCCGGCCCCGGGCAGTCCTCCGCGTGGATGAACACCGGGCCCTGTTCGTCGTACGCCCCCGGCGTGGCCCCGGTCCGGCTCGCCCAGCGGCGCAGGGGCGCGTACGAGACGAGCGCGATCCGCTCCCCCGGCTCGCTCCTGCGCAGGCAGCAGCGCAGGGGCGCGCCGCCCTCGGTGTCGGTGAACGGGGCCGCCGGACGCCCGGCGTCGTCGCGTTCCCGCAGCTCCTTCAGCGCGGCGGGGGTGATGGGCCGCGCCGGGTACGCGGTCGTGGCGGTCTGCACTGTCTTCGCTGTCTTCGCTGTCGTCGTGGTCGTCATGCCTCCAGGCTCACGCCCGAACGGCGTTTTCACCGGCGGTATCCGGACATCGCCTTCCGCGCGACTCCCGTGGAAGGATGACCGCACCCACACACCACGAGGGAGATGACCGCGTGCCTGGCACAAACCTGACTCGCGAAGAGGCGCAGCAGCGGGCGAAGCTGCTCACCGTTGACTCGTACGAGGTCGATCTCGACCTCTCCGGCGCGCAGGAGGGCGGCACCTACCGGTCCGTGACCACGGTGCGCTTCGACGTCGCCGAGAACGGCGGCGCCTCCTTCATCGACCTGGTCGCGCCGACCGTCCACGAGGTGACCCTCAACGGCGACACGCTCGACCCGGACGAGGTCTTCAAGGACTCCCGGATCGCGCTGCCGGGTCTGCTCCAGGGCCGCAACATCCTGCGGGTCGTCGCCGACTGCGCGTACACCAACACCGGTGAGGGCCTGCACCGCTTCGTCGACCCCGTGGACGACCAGGCGTACCTGTACACGCAGTTCGAGGTGCCCGACGCCCGCCGCGTCTTCGCCTCCTTCGAGCAGCCGGACCTGAAGGCCACCTTCCAGTTCACCGTGCGGGCCCCCGAGGGCTGGACGGTCGTGTCGAACTCGCCGACCCCCGAGCCCCGGGACAACGTCTGGGTGTTCGAGCCGACGCCGCGCATCTCGACGTACATCACGGCGCTGATCGTCGGCCCGTACCACTCGGTGCACAGCGTGTACGAGAAGGACGGGCAGTCGGTGCGGCTCGGTATCTACTGCCGGCCCTCGCTCGCCGAGTTCCTCGACGCGGACGCGATCTTCGAGGTCACCCGGCAGGGCTTCGACTGGTTCCAGGAGAAGTTCGACTTCGCCTACCCGTTCGAGAAGTACGACCAGCTGTTCGTGCCGGAGTTCAACGCGGGCGCGATGGAGAACGCGGGCGCGGTCACCATCCGCGACCAGTACGTCTTCCGGTCCAAGGTGACCGACGCGGCGTACGAGATGCGCGCGGAGACGATCCTGCACGAGCTGGCCCACATGTGGTTCGGCGACCTGGTCACCATGGAGTGGTGGAACGACCTGTGGCTGAACGAGTCGTTCGCCACCTACACCTCCATCGCCTGCCAGGCGCATGCGCCGGGCTCGCGCTGGCCGCACTCGTGGACGACGTTCGCCAACTCCATGAAGACCTGGGCGTACCGGCAGGACCAACTGCCGTCCACGCACCCGATCATGGCGGAGATCCGCGACCTGGACGACGTCCTCGTCAACTTCGACGGCATCACCTACGCCAAGGGCGCCAGCGTGCTCAAGCAGCTGGTGGCGTATGTCGGGATGGACGAGTTCTTCCGGGGCGTGCAGGCGTACTTCAAGCGGCACGCCTACGGCAACACGCGCCTGAGCGACCTGCTGGGCGCCCTGGAGGAGACCTCCGGCCGCGACCTGAAGACCTGGTCGAAGAAGTGGCTGGAGACGGCCGGGATCAATGTGCTGCGGCCGGAGATCGAGACCGACGCCGACGGCGTCATCACCTCCTTCGCCATCCGCCAGGAGGCCCCCGCCCTGCCCGCCGGCGCCAAGGGCGAGCCCGTGCTGCGTCCGCACCGCATCGCGGTCGGCCTGTACGACCTCGACGAGGCGAGCGGCAAGCTGGTGCGCGCCGCCGACGGCCGGATCGAGCTGGACGTGGACGGCGAGCTCACCGCCGTGCCGCAGCTGGCCGGCCGGCGCCGCCCGGCGGTGGTCCTGCTCAACGACGACGACCTGTCGTACGCCAAGGTCCGCCTGGACGAGCAGTCGCTGGCCTTCGTCACCGAGCACCTGGGCGACTTCGCGTCGTCGTTGCCGCGCGCGCTGTGCTGGGCGTCGGCCTGGGACATGACCCGGGACGCGGAGCTGGCCACCCGCGACTACCTGTCGCTGGTGCTGTCCGGGATCGGCAAGGAGTCGGACATCGGCGTGGTGCAGTCGCTGCACCGCCAGGTGAAGCTGGCGATCGAGCTGTACGCCGACCCGGCCGCCCGCGACGCCCTGCTCGCCCGCTGGACGGAGGCCACGCTGGCCCATCTGCGTGCGGCCGAGGGCGGCGGCGACCACCAGCTGGCGTGGGCGCGCGCCTTCGCGGCGACGGCCCGCACGCCGGAGCAGCTGGACCTGCTGGAGGGCCTGCTGGACGGCTCGCAGTCGATCGAGGGCCTGGCGGTGGACACCGAGCTGCGCTGGGCGTTCGTGGAGCGGCTGGCGGCGGTCGGCCGGTTCGACGAGCCGGAGATCGCGGGCGAGTACGCCCGGGACAAGACCGCGGCCGGCGAGCGGCACGCGGCCACCGCGCGGGCGGCCCGCCCGACGCCGGAGGCCAAGGCGGACGCCTGGGCGTCGGTCATCGACTCCGACAAGCTGCCGAACGCCGTCCAGGAAGCGGTCATCGCGGGCTTCGTCCAGACCGACCAGCGCGAGCTGCTGGCGTCGTACACCGAGCGGTACTTCGAGGTGGTCAAGGACATCTGGGACGCCCGCTCGCACGAGATCGCCCAGCAGATCGCGGTCGGCTTCTACCCGGCGATCCAGGTGTCCGAGGACACTCTGCGCAGGACCGACGAGTGGCTGGCCTCCGCCGAGCCGAACGCGGCCCTGCGCCGGCTGGTGTCGGAGTCGCGGGCGGGCGTCGAGCGGGCGCTGAAGGCCCAGGCGGCGGACGCCGCGGCCGGCTGACGCCCGGCGCTGCGGGTATCTGTACGTACGGCGCCGAGGGGCGCCCGGTCGAGCACCGGGCGCCCCTCGGCGTACCGCCCCTCGCCGTACGGCACTTCAGCCCACGTGGGTGGCGAGCGCGGCCTCGATCGCGTCGTCGTCGGCCGAGTCCGCGGCCCAGGCCACGTAGCCGTCGGGGCGGACCAGCAGGGTGGTGCGGCGGTCGCTCGCCCAGCGCGCCGCGGTCAGCCGGGCGGCGCGCTCCGGCCCGACCTCGTGGGCCCGCGGCCCCACCAGCACGAACCGGCCGCCGCGCAGGGCCTCGTAGAGCCGGCCGCCGTCGGCGAGGGCGAGGTCCGGGACGCGGGCGCCGACGAGGCGGTGGGAGCCGCGCGGGGCCGCGTAGTGGAACCCGACGCCGGTGATCTGGCCGGCCGCCTTGCGACGAGCCGGGCCGCAGATGCCGAGGAAGGTGACCAGGGCGGCCCGCAGGGCCAGGGTCCAGGGGCGCTTGGCCATGGCGAGGCGGACGATGCCGCCGCTGCTGCGCAGGACGGCCCTGCCGACCGGGTGGCGTTCGGCCTGGTAGGTGTCGAGGAGCGCCTCGGAGGCGTGGCCGGTGACGACCTGGACCAGCTTCCAGCCGAGGTTGGCCGCGTCCTGGAGGCCGGTGTTCATGCCCTGGCCGCCGGCCGGGCTGTGGACGTGGGCGGCGTCGCCGGCGAGGAAGACCCGGCCGACCCGGTAGGCGGGGGCCTGGCGCTCGTCGCTGTGGAAGCGGGAGATCCAGCGGGCGTCGTGCATGCCGAAGTCGCGGCCGAGGGCGAGCCGGGTGATCTCCCTGACCTCGTCGAGGTCGACGGGCGCGTGGTCGGGGACGTTCCGGCCGCGGTGCCAGCAGATCACGCGGTGGTAGCCGTCGCCGAAGGGCGCGAGGAACGCGAAGGCGTCCCCGGCGGCGTTCACGGTCAGCAGGGTCTCGGGCGGCTCGGCGAGCCGCACGTCCGCGAGCACCACGGAACGGATCACCGAGTGCCCCGGGAACGGCAGTCCGATCGCCTCGCGCACCCGGCTGCGCATCCCGTCCGCGCCGACGACGTACGCCGCCCGCAGCGGCTCGGTGCGTCCGTCGGGCCCCTGGACCTCGACCGTGACGCCGTCCGCGTCCTGGGTCAGCCCGGTCACCTCGGTCTCGTGGCGGAAGTCCACGCCGGCCTTGACCGCGCGCCGCTCCAGGACCTCCTCCACCTCGTACTGCGGGAGGACGAGCACATGGTTGAACCGGGAGGGCAGGGCGGTGAGGTCGATGGAGAGCCGGCCGAAGAGCCGCAGCCGGCCGAGGGGACGGCCGACGGCCTCCAGGTCGTCGGCCAGGCTCCGCGAAAGAGGTGCGCGCGAAGCGCGTCCGTTGAGGGTGGTGGTGGGCGACGGGCGGGCGTCCAGTTGCTCGAGGCTGCGGGCGTGCAGGACGAAGGCGCGGGAGAGGTTGCTGATCCGGTGCGGGCGCTTCTCGACGAGGGTGACGCGGACACCGGCGGTGGCGAGGTCGCCCGCCAGGAGGAGCCCGGTGGGGCCGGCGCCGACGACGATGACGGTGGGGGCGGTGTTTCCCTTGGTGCCGGTCATGGTGGCCTCCTGCATGTCAACGCTCGTTGGCCAACGCTTGTAGGTCAACGCTTGTAGGCAACAGTAGGCCCGGCACCCCGCGACGGTCAACACTTGTTGGCCCACGAATGTTGGCCTACGCTCGTTGGCATGCCTGTGAACCCGTCGCGCCGCTCCGACGCCACCCGTACCGCCATCCTCGAAGCCGCCCGCGCACGGTTCGCCGCCGACGGGTACGAACGGGCCACCATCCGGGCGATCGCCAGGGACGCGAAGATCGACCCGTCGATGGTCATGCGGTACTACGGCAACAAGGAGGGCCTGTTCGCGGCGGTCGTCTCCCCCGACCTGCGCCTGCCGGACGTCGCCTCGCTGCCCCGCGAGGAGGTCGGCCGGGCGCTGGTCTCGCACTTCCTGCGGATGTGGGAGGAGAACGGGGAACTCACGGCGATCCTGCGCGTCGGCGTCACCAATCCGGCCGGCGCCGAGCGGTTGCAGAAGGTGTTCAAGGACCAGCTGCTGCCGGTCGCGGAAGCGGTGTGCCCGGATCCCGGGCAGGTGCCCGAGCGGGCCGCGCTGGTCGTCTCGCAACTGCTGGGGCTCGCCCTCACCCGCTACGTGCTGCGGCTTCCGGCCGTCACCGCCCTGGCACGCGAGGACATCGTCGCCTGGCTGGCGCCCACGGTGCAGCGGTACCTGACCGCGGCGCGCCCCTGAGGGGCGCACGCTCCCGGAAACGCGCCGAGGGCGCCCTCCTCGCCGACGTACGGCGATGCGTACGTACGGCGGGGCGGGCGCCCTCGGCGAAGAAGCGGAGAAGCGTAAGAGGCGCGGAACCCGGTGGGTCCTCGGTCAGGCCTTGGCCCGGACGTTCACGTCGTGGCCGGTCTCCGGCTTGCGGGACTTGTCCAGGGCCATGACCAGGCCGGCGATGACCAGGAACAGCACGAGCGGGATACCGACGAAGATGCCCAGCGTCTCGGCGACGCTCAGCCCCGGGCCGGGGTCGTCACCGTCGTCGCGGGCCACCGCGAGCGCGGGGGACGACATGAGCAGCATCATCAGCGTCGTACCGGCCGCCAGGGTGCCGGCGCGCAGGGCGTTCTTCTTGTCCACGGTGCCAACGTAGCGAACGCCGGAACGCGGCGCGCGTCCGGGGTGCCCTATGCGCCGCTCCGTGAGTCCCCGCCGCCCGCCCGCGCACGGTCTTCTTCCCCTGCTCCTCCCGCTCCTCCCGTCTCCTCTCCCCGCACCCCCGCGCGCAGCACGTCCGTCAGCGCGTGCAGGCGGGGGGAGGCGGCCAGGTCCTCCAGGGTCAGCGGGCGGCCCTCGGCGTCGGCGACGGGCAGACGCCAGTTCGGGTACTGGTCCCAGGTGCCGGGGAGGTTCTGCGGGCGGCGGTCGCCGACGGTGTCCGGCAGCCAGAGGCCGATCATGCGCGCGGGGGTGCGCAGCAGGAACCGGTGGACGGCCTGGATCTCCGCCTCCTCGTCGGCCGCGCAGTGGCCGCCGCCCGTGCCCCGCAGCAGCCCCAGTGCGGCCAGCAGCGCCAGCCACTCGCCGGTGTCCGCGGCGGCCTCCGCGCGCTCCTGCTCCAGCGGGCGGGTGAGCAGGCCGAGGCGGTGGCGCAGCTCGACGTGCTCGCCGGTGAGGCGGGCGGCGGTGGACGGCAGGTCGTGGGTGGTGGCGGTGGCCAGGCAGTCGGCCCGCCAGCGTTCGGGCGGCAGCGGGCGGCCGTCGCCCTCCCAGTCCCGTTCGAACCACAGCACGGACGTGCCGAGCACTCCGCGCCGGTCCAGGGCTTCGCGCACGCCGGGCTCGACGGTGCCCAGGTCCTCGCCGATCACCACGGAGCCCGCCCGCGCGGCCTCCAGCACCAGGATCGCGAGCATGGCCTCGGCGTCGTAGCGGACGTACGTGCCCTCCGTGGGCGGGCGGCCCTGCGGCACCCACCACAGCCGGAACAGGCCCATCACATGGTCGATGCGCAGGGCGCCCGCGTAGTGGAAGAGGGCGCGCAGCAGACGGCGGAAGGGCGCGTAGCCGGATCCGGCGAGGCGGTCGGGGCGCCAGGGGGGCAGGCCCCAGTCCTGGCCGCGCGCGTTGAAGGCGTCCGGTGGGGCGCCGACCGACATGCCGGCCGCGAAGTGGTCCTGCTGCGCCCAGGCGTCGGCGCCGCCGGGGTGCACGCCGACGGCGAGGTCGTGCACGATCCCGATCGGCATGCCGGACTCGCGGGCGGTGCGCTGGGCGGCGGCGAGCTGTGCGTCGGTGAGCCAGGCGAGGCGCGAATGGAAGTCGACGCGGTCCATGAGTGCGGCGCGGGCGCGCGCGGTCTCGGCGGAGCGCGGATCCCTCAGGCCCTCGGGCCACCGGCTCCAGTCCGAGCCGTGCACCTCCGCCAGGGCGCACCAGGTGGCGTGGTCCTCCAGGGCCTGGCCCTCCCGGGCGAGGAAGTCGGCGTAGGCGGCACGGCGGCCGGGGCCGAGCGGCACCCGGAGCACCGGTTCCAGTGCCTCGCGCTTCAGTTCCCACACCGCGTCCCGGTCGATCAGGGCTCCCTTGCCGAGGACGGCGGCGCGCAGCCGCTCGGCCCGCTCCAGCAGGGCGCGCAGGCGCTCGCGGTCGGCGTCGTCCGTGACGTAGGCGAACTCGGGGACGTCCTCGACGCGCAGGTGCACGGGGTCCGGGAAGCGGCGCGAGGAGGGCCGGTAGGGGGAGGGGTCGGTGGGCGCGCCGGGCACGCCCGCGTGCAGCGGGTTGACCTGGACGAACCCGGCGCCCAGCGAACGTCCCGCCCAGGCGCTCAGCTCGGCCAGGTCGCCGAGGTCGCCCATGCCCCAGGAGCGGTGGGAGAGGAGGGAGTACAGCTGGACGAGCAGCCCGTAGGTGCGTCCGGAGGGGGTGGGCAGCCGGGGCGGGGCGACGATCAGATGGGCCTCGCCGGTACGGCCGTCGGGGGCGGTGGCGGTCAGCCGGTGGACGCCCGGTGGCAGGTCGCGGTCCACCGTGGAGCGGGTCTCGCCCTGCTCGGTCTCGACGCGCAACCGGGTCCCGGGCGGCAGCCCGGAGAGAACGGCGGCAAGGCTCGTCTCCCGGCCGGGCGAGCCCTTGTCCGGGCGCCTGGCTGTCGAACTTACGTCCGCTTCTTGTACGCCCGTCCCGCGATCCGACGCGCCCGTGTCACGGCCCTGGGTGCCCCGGTACCGTGCGCCGGCCTCACGGTCCAGGTCGCCGGTGTCGCCGATGTCGCCCGTGTCGTGGCCGCCGGGGACGTCCGTGTCCCGGCTCCCGGGCCCGTCGTCGTTCCAGCAGACCACCGTGGGCGGGAGCAGTCGCTGCGCCAGGTGCCCCTCGCGGGCGGTGAGTGCGGCGCGGGTGGCCTCGGGCGTGCTCGCGTCGACGTCCAGGGCGGCCAGGGCCGCGACGACCGCGGCGGCGGAGGCGGCCACCGTACGGCCCGGCGAGGGGCTGTAGGAGGTGGCGACGCCGTGCAGCACGGCGAGCCGGGTCAGCTCATCGTCCGGAGGTTCGGCCGACCGTGGCGCAGTCATCCATAACTCCCGCAACTCCTAGTACTCCGCGCCGCTGGGGTCCGGGTCGGCGGCGGACTCGCTGGTCAGAGGAGCGGCCTCGGCGAGCGGCGGTTCGCTGGTCAGCGGCTCGGCGTCGGGCAGCGGCGGCTCGCTGGTCAGCGGCGGCTCGGCGCGGGCGCCCTCCGCGCTGAACACGTCCAGGTGGGCGTCGTCGGCGGCCGGCACCGGGTACGGGACCGGTTCCGCCGAGGGTTTGGACAGGGCCGTGTCGGACAGGGCCGGGAGCAGAAGGTGAGCGGGTGCGGACACGGTGGTCTCCTCGTCGAGTGCGGCACAGTGCGGATTACCGCAGCCCTACCCAGTGCACGCGACGGCAGACGTACAACGCCGGACGACATGCCGTGGGTCACATTCCGCTTTCTCCAGGGTGGGGCAAACTCGGCACAGCGGCCACTCTCATTGACACCCGTCCCCGCCGAGTGGTGGGCTCGGTGCTCCTCGACACCGCCGTGGGAATCCGAGCGACGAAGGAGGGGCCGTGCAGGTTCGGCGCGGAAAGGGGGCGGTCGCACTCGCGTTCGCCGTCGTCGCCGGGACCCTCACGGCCGCGCCGGCGGCCGTCGCGGCGCCACCGGCCCCGGGCACCAGCCCCGACACCGGCACCACCCCGGACACCGGCACCAGCGTGGGAACCGGCACCGGCCCGAGCGCCTCCCCCGTCTCCGCCTCCCAGGGCGTCGCCGTCTGGCCCCGCCCCCAGTCCCTGCGCTCCACCGGCGGGGCGGTCACGGTCACCGACCGGGTCGCCCTGGTCGCCGATCCGACGGCGGACCCGTACGCCCTCGACGCGCTGCGCGCGCTGCTGCGCGGGGCCGGGGCCCGGACGGTCACGGACCTCGGCGCGGCGGACCCGGTCCCGGCGGGGGCCCTGGTGGTCCGGGCCGGCACCGAGCGGCCGCACGGCGATCCGCACCGTGCACTGCCCGCCGGCGGCTACCTCCTCACCGTCGGCCACGACCGCGCTCACGCGTCCACCGGGAGCGGCGCCGCCGCCGTGACCCTCACCGGCGCCGGCGAGGACGGCCTGTTCCACGCCGTGCAGACGCTGCGGCAGCTGGTCCGCGCCGACGGCACGATCCCCGGCGTCTCGGTCCGGGACTGGCCCGGCACCGCCGTGCGCGGCACCACCGAGGGCTTCTACGGCACCCCGTGGACGCACGAACAGCGGCTCGCGCAGCTGGACTTCATGGGACGCACCAAGCAGAACCGCTACCTGTACGCCCCCGGCGACGACCCCTACCGCCAGGACCGCTGGCGTGAGCCGTACCCGGCGGCGCAGCGGGCGGCCTTCCGCGAGCTGGCCGAGCGGGCGCGCCGCAACCACGTCACGCTCGCCTGGGCGGTGGCGCCCGGCCAGTCCCTGTGCTTCGCCTCCGACGCCGACGTGCAGGCGCTCACGCGCAAGCTGGACGCGATGTGGGCGCTGGGGTTCCGGGCCTTCCAGCTGCAGTTCCAGGACGTCAGCTACAGCGAGTGGCACTGCGGCGCGGACCCGGACCGGTTCGGGTCCGGCCCCGAGGCGGCGGCGCGGGCCCAGGCGCGCGTCGCGAACGCGGTGGCCCGGCACCTGACGGAGCGCCATCCGGGCGCCGTACCGCTGTCGTTGATGCCGACGGAGTTCTACGAGGACGGCACCACCCCCTACCGGCAGGCGCTGGCGGGCGAGCTGGACGAGTCGGTGCAGGTGGCCTGGACGGGGGTGGGCGTGGTGCCCCGGACCATCACGGGCGGCGAACTCGCCGAGGCCCGCGAGGCGTTCGGGCATCCGCTGGTGACCATGGACAACTACCCGGTGAACGACTACGCCGAGGACCGGATCTTCCTCGGCCCCTACACCGGCCGGGAACCGGCGGTCGCGAACGGCTCGGCCGCCCTGCTCGCCAACGCCATGCAGCAGGCCGAGGCCTCCCGCATCCCGCTGTTCACCGCGGCCGACTATGCCTGGAACCCGCGCGACTACCGCCCGGAGGAGTCCTGGCGGGCGGCGATCACCGACCTCGCGGCGGGCGACGCACGGCGGGAGCGGGCCCTGTCGGCGCTGGCCGGGAACGACGCCTCCTCCGTCCTCGGCGGCACCGAGTCGGCGTATCTGCGCCCGCTGATCGCGGCCCTGTGGCGGGCGCGCACGACGACGGACCGCGCGGCGAACGAGGCCGCCGAGGAGCGGCTGCGCACCGCCTTCACCGAGATGGGCCGGACACCCGGCGCGCTCGCCGCCGACCACGGCCTCGCCACGGAAGTCGCCCCGTGGTCGGAGCAGTTGGCCCGCTACGGCGCGGCGGGCACGGCCGCGCTCGACATGCTGCGCGCCCAGCGCACGGGCGACGCGGCCGGCGCCTGGGCGGCGTACCGCACGCTCGGCCGGCTGCGGGACGAGGCCGGGCGCGCCGGGGTGACCGTCGGCAAGGGCGTGCTGGATCCCTTCCTCGACCGGGCGCGGCAGGCGTACGAGGCCTGGGCGGGCCTGACCGGGCAGACGGCCGCCGGCGACCGGGCCCGGAGCGAGGACGGCTCCGCGGTGGTGCGGCTGCCGCGCCCCCATCCCCTCAGCGCCGTGACCGTGCTGACGGACCCCGGGACCGGCGGGACCGTCGAGGCGCACGTCCCCGGAAGGGGCTGGCAGCGCGTCGGGGCGCTGGCGGACCAGGGCGCCACGGAACTGACGGTCGGACAGCTCCCGGCCACCGGCGGCAGCGCACCCACCGGCACGACGACGCGACCGCCGGCCCTCTGGCCGCCCCGGCCGCCGTCCTCGGGCCCGGTCTCGGGCGCGTGGACGCGTCCGCCGGCCGTCGCCGGCCCGGCCGCGGGCACGCCCGTCGACGCCGTCCGCGTCACCGGCCCCGCGCCCTCCCGGGTCCGTCATGTGGTCCCGTGGTTCGCCGACACGCCCGCCGCCGGTCTGGAGCTGCCGCGCCCGCGGACGGACGCGGAGATCGGCGGCACCGAGCGGCTGACCGCCCGGCTGGCCGCGCACGGACCCGCGGACGTGCACGGCAAGGTCACCGTGGAGGCTCCCGGCGGCATCGAGGTCCACGTCCCGGCCGCCGCGCTGACGGTGCCGCGCGGCACCGAGGTCGACGTACCCGTCGAGGTGACCGTGCCACCCACCGCGCCCACCCGGTCCTACGACGTCCGCGTCACCTTCGCCGGAGTCACCCGCACGCTCACCGTCCGCGCCTTCCCGCGCACCGCCGGGGCCGACGTGGCCCGTACCGGAACCGCGCGTTCGTCCGGTGACGAGACGCCCGACTTCCCGGCGTCCGCCGCCAACGACGGCGACCCGGGGACCCGTTGGTCGTCCCCCGTCGACGACGGCGCCTGGTGGCAGGTGGAGCTGGCCCGTCCGGTACGGCTGGGCCAGGTGGTCCTGCACTGGCAGGACGCGTACGCGTCGGCCTACCGGATCCAGGTCTCCGCGGACGGCCGCCGCTGGCGCACCGCCGCCTCGGTGACGGACGGCCGGGGCGGCCGGGAGACGGTGCGGATGGACGAGCGGGACGTGCGCTTCGTCCGCGTCCAGGGCCAGAAGCGGGCCACCGCGTACGGCTATTCCCTGTGGTCGGTGGAGGCGTACGCGGTGGCGGACTGAGGCGTACGCGGCACGCGGCACGGGAGTTCCCTCAGTACCTTCCGGGTTTTCGGCTGGTTTTCCGTCCGCCACTATTCACTCAGTACATGTATGCAGTACATACTGATCTCCATGAGCACCCGACACATCCTGCTGGGCCTGCTCGCCAAAGGTCCGAGCCATGGCTACGACCTCAAGCGACGCCACGACGAGCACTTCCCGCAGGCCCGTCCGCTGGCCTACGGGCAGGTGTACACGACCTTGCAACGGCTGGTCCGCGACGGTCTCGCGGAGGTGGCCGGCACGGACGCCGACGGCGGACCGGAGCGGACGCTGTACCGCCTCACAGAGGACGGCGCCCGGGAGGCGACCGACTGGGCCGGACAGGTCACCCCGCCCGCGCCGTACGTGACGAACGAGATCTTCGCCAAGGTCGTCGTCGCGATCCTCACCGACGGCGACCCGGCCTCCCATCTGCTCGCGCAGCGCGCCGCCCACATGGAACGGATGCGCGAACTGACCACGCTCAAGACCGCTCCGGGCACCGAACTGGCGACCGTGCTGGCCGCGGACTACGCCCTCAACCACCTCGACGCCGACCTGCGCTGGATGACCACCACCCAGGCCCGGCTCACCACTCTGACCGCTGTGACCGTGGAGGCCGACCGAGCATGAGCAATCGACCGGAACCCCTTGTGGTGGCCCGTGACCTCGTCAAGGCGCACGGCAGGACCCCGGCGCTGCGCGGGGCCGGCCTGGACCTCGGCGCGGGCGAGATCGTCGCCGTGACCGGCCCGAGCGGCAGCGGGAAGTCCACGCTGCTGCACTGCCTGGCGGGCATCGCCTCCCCCGACGAGGGCTCGGTGACGTACGCCGGGGAGCGCGTCGACACCCTGCCCGAGCGGCGGCTGAGCGAGCTGCGCCGCACCGAGTTCGGTGTGGTGTTCCAGTTCGGCCAGCTGATCCCGGAGCTGACGGCCCTGGACAACGTGGCACTGCCACTGATGCTGGCCGGGACCGCGCGGGGGGCGGCCCAGGAACGGGCGGCCGACTGGCTGGAACGGTTCGGCGCGGGGGAACAGCGGGGACTGCGGCCCGGGGAGCTGAGCGGCGGCCAGGCGCAGCGGGTGGCGCTGGCGCGGGCGCTGGTGACCGGCCCGAGGGTCGTCCTCGCGGACGAGCCGACGGGGGCGCTGGACTCGCTGGCGAGCGAGCAGGTGATGGCGGCGCTGGTGCGCACGGCCCGGGAGACGGGCGCCGCGGTGCTGGTGGTCACGCACGACGCCCAGGTGGCGGCGTACGCGGACCGTGAGGTGCGGCTCCAGGACGGCGTGACGCAGGACGGCGTGACGGCGGGGCTGGAGGTGCACGCGTGAGGACCGATCTGCGGCTGGCCTGGCTGCTCGTACGGGGATCCGACCGGCAGGAGTGGTGGCGGATCGCTCTCACGGCGGTGGGGGCGATGTGCGCGACGGGGCTGGGACTGGCGGCGGCCGCGCTCGCCTCGGTGCGCGGGCACTACTCCTTCTCCTTCGGCCACGGCCTGCTGGACGACCCCGGCGAGCGCTCCGGGGTGATCGTCGCGCTGTCGCTCCTGCTGGTTCCGGTGCTCGGCTTCCTCGGCCAGTGCACCCGGATCGGCGCGGTGCACCGGGACCGGCGCGCGGCCGCACTGCGGCTGGCGGGCACGGAGCCGGGCCGGGTCCGGCGGATCGTCGCACTGGAGACGGGCCTGGCCTGTCTGCTGGGCTCGGTGCTCGCCACCTCGGTCGCGGTGCCGGTACTGCTGGGTGTGTGGCAGCGGCCGCCGGCCCTGGCCTGGGCCGGGACCGCGCTGGTCGCGGTGGGCGTGCCGGTGCTGGGCACGGCGGCCGGAGTGCTGGCGCTGCGCCGGGTGATGACCTCGCCGCTCGGATGGGTGCGGCGCAGCCGGCCCCGGACCGGGCGGGGGCCGGGGCTGACGTTCCTCGGCGCGCTGCTGGTCGTGGTCGTGGCGGCGCCGCTCGCCGTGGCCAGTACGTCCGCCGGTACCACCGGATCGCGCCATGACCTCGGGCCGCTCGTGGTGTTCGCGGCGCTGCTGGCGGTCGGTGTGGGCACGGTGTGGCTCATGGGCACCCTGTCCGGGCTGACCGGGCGGCTGCTCGCGGCCCGGACCGGCTCTCCCGCGGTGCTGATCGCGGCCGAGCGGCTGCGGGACGACCCGTGGGCGGCGGCCCGCGCGCATGCGGCGGTGCTGCTGGTGACGGTCGTCGGAACCGGGTTCGTGGGGGTACGGCAGGTGCTGCTGGCCGACCTGGAGGACAGGCGCCGCCAGGGCTCGCTCGCTGCGGACACGGCCTTCTACACCACCGGCGTGAACCTGACGGCCGCGGCGATCGGGCTCGCCCTGGTGTTCGTCCTCGTCGCGCTCGCCGTCGGCACCGCCGAGTCCCTCGCCACCCGGCGCCGGGGCCTGGCCGCCCAGGTCGCCGCCGGGGTGCCGCGGGCGGTGCTCGCCCGCGCACTGCTGCTGGAGACCGCGCTGCCGCTGGCCCCGGCCACCCTGGTGGCGGGCGCGGGAGGGTCGGCGATCGGCATCGCCTACGCCCGGGTGGCGTCCGACGGCTCCACCGGCTGGTCGGTGCCGTACACGGCCCTGCTGGTCCCGGCCGGTGTGTACGCCGCCTGTCTGCTGGCCGCCACGGCCTCCCTGCCGCTGCTGCGGCGCTCGGTACGGCCGGGGGAGCTGCGGTACGCCTAGGGCGTGTCTCGTCGATCCGGCCTGATCGACGAGACGCCCCCCAGGGGTGTCTGCCGGACAGGACCTGGGCCTGTCCGGCAGGTCCCCGGCGCGACGAAGGCCCGGATCGTCAGGCGGAGATGCCGTCGATCCGGGCCAGGGCGTCGTCCGCGCCGTACGGCTGCAGGTAGGGCAGCCAGCGCGGGTCCCTATGACCGGTGCCGATGATGCGCCAGGCCAGACCGGTGGGCGGAGCGGGTGCGTGGCGCAGGCGCCAGCCCAGCTCGACGAGGTGGCGGTCGGCCTTGACGTGATTGCAGCGGCGGCATGAGGCCACCACGTTGTCCCAGGCGTGCCGGCCACCGCGCGAGCGCGGGATGACGTGGTCGACGCTGGTGGCCACGCCGCCGCAGTACATGCAGCGGCCGCCGTCGCGGGCGAAGAGCGCTCGCCTCGTCAGCGGAACGGGTCCCCGATAGGGAACCCGGACGAAGCGCTTGAGCCGGACCACGCTGGGTGCGGGGACGGTGAGGGACGCGCTGTGCATATGGGCGCCGGACTCCTCGAGGCAGACTGCCTTGTTCTCGAGCACGAGGACGAGCGCGCGGCGGAGCGGTACGACGCCGAGGGGCTCGTACGACGCGTTGAGGACCAGGACATGCGGCACGGGGGCCTCCTTGTACGCCGGCGGCGCGTGGCTCGCGCCGGGACGATCTGCAGTCAGTCTCCCCTCATGCCTGGTGAACGCGCCACCATGTCCCGGTAACGGGCTGGGAGTGTTTTCGACCACACCTGATTCATCCCCCGGATCACGGGCCGTTCACACGGCCTGGTGAGGCGGGTGGTCACCGTTCCGCAGCCGTATCTCCTTCGTCCATCGCGGCAATCCACACACCGTGCCCCGTTAGTGTGGTGGCTCTGCCCGTCCGGTGACCTCTTCGTGATCGTGACGATATTGACCGCCACGCCGGAGGGTGGACGCACCTGGAGGTACCTGCCGTGTCCTTGCCCGCCGTCCTACTGGCCGCCGGTCCGTCGCCGTCGCCGTCTCCCTCGGAGTCGCCGAACGTGACGGTCCCCACGCTCCAGGACGCCCAGCAGAGCGCGAACCAGGCCGCGAGCTGGGTCGAGCAGAACTGGTCCACCTGGCTGGCGATCGGCCTCCGGGTCGTGCTGATCCTGGTGATAGCCGGCGTGCTGAGGGTGGTGGTCCGGCGGGCGATCACCAAGCTCATCGACCGCATGACCCGCACGGCCCAGCAGACGGGCGGCACCGCGCTGGGCGGCACCTCGCTGGGCGGCCTGCTGGTCAACGCCGAGCGGCGGCGGCAGCGCTCCGCGGCGATCGGCTCGGTGCTGCGCTCGGTGGCGAGCTTTCTGATCCTGGGCACGGCCGCGCTGATGGTCCTGGCCACGTTCCAGATCAACCTGGCCCCGCTGCTGGCGTCCGCCGGTGTGGCGGGCGTGGCGGTCGGTTTCGGCGCCCGCAACCTGGTCACGGACTTCCTCTCCGGAGTCTTCATGATCCTGGAGGACCAGTACGGCGTCGGCGACACGATCGACGCGGGCGTCGCCTCCGGCGAGGTGATCGAGGTCGGCCTGCGCGTGACCAAGCTGCGCGGCGACAACGGTGAGATCTGGTACGTCCGCAACGGCGAGGTCAAGCGGATCGGCAACCTCTCCCAGGGCTGGGCGACGGCCGGCGTCGACGTGACCGTCCGGGCGAGCGAGGACCTGGACAAACTCAAGGCCACCCTGACCGAGGTCGCCGAGAAGATGAGCAAGGAGGAGCCCTGGAACGAGCTCCTGTGGAGCCCGATCGAGGTGCTGGGCCTGGACAGCGTGCTGATCGACTCGATGGTGGTCCGGGTCTCGGCCAAGACCATGCCGGGCAAGTCGGTGACCGTCGAGCGTGAGCTGCGCTGGCGCATCAAGCGCGCCTTCGACGAGGCCGACATCCGTATCGTGGGCGGCGCCACGGCCCCGGCGGAGGAGGAGACGGCGCCCGACCCGATGGCCTCGGTCGCGGCCCCGTCGGTGTACTCCAACGCCGCCTCCCCGCAGGTGCAGGCGGCGACGCCGGTCACTCCCTCGCAGCGCCCGACCGGCAAGTAGCCCCACCGGCCCCGGGCCACCCGGCCCGGCGGCCGGCCCGCACTCGCCTCCGGGCGCACACCCCCGCGCCGCGCACCCCGCCGCGCACGTCCCGCCCCGCACGCCCCCGCAGGTAACGACTCCGTTGCCTCGGGGGCGTGCTCTCTTGACGCCCCCTTCACGTCGGCCCTAGTTTCCTTCCATCGCGAACAGGAAACTTTCCTAACAGTGATCTTCCGCGGCGATCTCGCACCCCCTGCGGATTGTGGGCGATCATGTGGGAAGGCCAGGAAGCCGAGCAGTCCGAGGGCAGGAGGCGAGACGCATGGCAGGAACCGCCGGTACGCCGGGCACCCCGCGCGTCCTGCGCGCCATGAACGACCGGGCCGCCCTCGACCTGCTGCTGGAGCACGGGCCGCTGTCGCGCACCCGGATCGGCAAGCTCACCGGCCTGTCCAAGCCGACCGCCTCGCAGCTCCTGGCCAGGCTGGAGGCCGCCGGACTGGTCCTCGCCACGGGGACGAGCGAGGGGCGTCCGGGCCCCAACGCCCAGCTCTACGCGGTCAACCCGGCCGCCGCGTACGCCGCGGGCCTCGACGTCACCCCGCAGCGCATCCGCGCCGCCGTCGCCGACATCACCGGCCGTACGGTCGGCGAGTACGAGCTGCCGACCCCGGGCCGCCATCGGTCCCAGCCCGTCGTACGGCAGGTCACCGACGCCCTCGACGGCGCGGTGAAGGCGGCCGGGCTGGCCCGCGACGACGTCCACCGGCTGGTCATCGGCACCCCGGGCGCCTTCGACCCCAACACCGGCCGTCTGCGCTACGCCTCCCATCTGCCCGGCTGGCACTCCCCGACGATCCTCGGCGAACTCGCCGCCGCCCTGCCGATGCCGGTGGAGTACGAGAACGACGTCAACCTCGTCGCCGTCGCCGAGCAGCGCCTCGGCGCCGCCCGCGGCCACCGGGACTTCGTACTGCTGTGGAACGAGGGGGGCCTCGGCGCCGCCCTGGTCCTCGGCGGCCGGCTGCACCGCGGCTGGACCGGCGGTGCCGGCGAGGTCGGCTTCCTGCCGGTGCCCGGCACCCCGCTGGTCCGCCAGGTCACCCGGGCCAACAGCGGCGGCTACCAGGAGCTGGCCGGCTCCCAGGCCCTGCCGAGGCTGGCCCGGGAGCTCGGCATCGAGGACGTGCCCGGCGGGCCGTACGCCGAGGCAGCCGCCGCGCTCGTCGCCCGCGCCGCCGACCACGCCACCGGCCCCCACCGCACGCTCCTGACGACGTACGCGACCCGGCTCGCCACCGGTCTGGCCTCCCTCGTCTCCGTCCTCGACCCCGAACTCGTCGTGCTCAGCGGCGCCTCGCTGACCGCCGGCGGCGAGGTGCTGCGCGCCCTCGTCCAGGCCGAGCTGGAGGAGCTGGCCGCCTCCCGGCCGCACCTGGTGGTCGGCGACGTCCGCGAGCACCCCGTGCTGCGTGGCGCGCTGGAGAGCGCGCTCGCCGTCACCCGCGACGAGGTCTTCGACACCTCCCGCTGAGCCCGCCCCCTCTCCTCTCTCCACCTCTCTCACCCATCCCCGTCCCTGGGAGACCCCGCCATGCCCGCATCCGCACCATCGGCTGCCCGAAAAGCGGCTTTCGTCCTCACTGCCTCCCTCACCGCCTCCCTCGCCCTCCTCGCCACCGCCTGCACCGGCCAGTCGAACAGCGGCGCGGACGACGACGCCTCGAAGGACACCACGATCAACTTCTGGCACGCCTGGAGCGCGCCGAACGAGGTGGAGGCCGTCAAGTCCCTGATCGCCGGCTTCGAGAAGGCGCACCCCAACATCCACGTCAACGTCGTCGGCAACATGACCGACGACAAGATCAACCAGGCCCTGCGCACCGGCGGCGACAAGGCGCCGGACGTGATCTCCTCCTTCACCACCAACAACGTGGGCAAGTTCTGCTCCTCGGGCGCGCTGGTGGACCTCAACCCCTTCTTCAGGAAGTCGGACATCGACCCGGAGACGACGTTCCCGAAGGCGATGAACGAGTACACGCAGTTCGACGGCAACCGCTGCACGGTGCCGCTGCTGGGAGACGCGTACGGCCTCTACTACAACAAGACCGCGTTCGCGAAGGCCGGTATCAAGGCCCCGCCGAAGACCTGGTCGGAATTCGAGGCGGACGCCAAGAAGCTCACGGTCCCCGACGGGGACGGCTACCGGCAGCTCGGGTTCATGCCGGACTACCACGGCTGGGAGTCGACGACCGAGCACTACTTCGCGCAGTTCTCCCCGACGTACTTCGACGCGAGCGGGAAGTCGAACCTGGCCAAGGACCCCGCTTTCGAAAAGGGCTTCACCCTCCAGAAGAAGCTGGTCGACGAACTGGGCGGATTCCAGAGGCTGGAGAAGTTCCGGGCCACCCTCGGTGACGAGTGGGGCCCCAAGCACCCCTTCCACACCGGTCAGGTCGCCATGCAGCTCGACGGCGAATGGCGGCTGGGCATGGCGGTGGACGCCAAGCCGAAGTTCGAGATCGGCGTGGCCCCGCTGCCCGTCCCCGACGACCAGGTGAGCCAGTACGGCAAGGGCTACATCACCGGCACCATCGCGGGCATCGCCGCCACCAGCCACAAGCAGAACGCGGCCTGGGAGTTCGTCAAGTACATCACCACGAACACCGACGCGGTCGTCGGCTTCGCCAACGACATCCACAACGTGCCGTCGACGCTGGCCGCCCTGAAGTCCCCGAAGCTGAAGTACGACCCGCGCTTCAAGACCTTCCTGGACATCGCGGCCGACCCGAACTCCACCACCACGCCCGCCTCCATCAACGGCGGCCAGTACCTGGTGACGATCCAGCAGTTCGGCTACGACTACGAGAGCGGCAAGGCCACCGATCTGAAGGCCGGTCTGAAGAAGACGGCCGCGCAGATCGACACCGACATCGCGCAGGCGAAGTAGCCCATGAGTACGGTCACCCTGGCGTCGAAGCGCCGCCGGTCGGCGCTTCGTACCGTCGCCTTCATGTCGCCGTGGCTGATCGGGTTCGCCGTCTTCTTCGCGTACCCGCTGATCTCGACGGTCTACTTCTCGTTCATGCACTACGACGGCTTCAGGCCGCCGACGTGGAGCGGCACGAAGAACTGGACGTACGTCTTCCAGAACTACCCTCTGTTCTGGCCGGCCCTGCGCAACACCCTCTGGCTGGTCCTGGTCATGGTCACCCTGCGGGTCGTCTTCGGGCTCGGCGTCGGCCTGCTCATCACGAAGATCAAGACGGGTACGGGCGTCTTCCGCACCCTCTTCTACCTGCCCTACCTCGCCCCGCCGGTCGCGGCGACCATGGCGTTCGCCTTCCTCCTCAACCCGGGCACGGGGCCGGTCAACTCCCTGCTGCAGAAGACCGGCATCCCGGCTCCCGGCTGGTTCAACGACCCCACCTGGTCCAAGCCGGCCCTGACCCTGCTCGCCCTGTGGGGCGTCGGCGACCTGATGGTCATCTTCATGGCCGCGCTGCTCGACGTGCCCACCGAGCAGTACGAGGCCGCCGAACTCGACGGCGCCTCGCCCTGGCAGCGCTTCCGCTACGTGACCCTGCCCAACATCTCTCCGATCGTGATGTTCGCGGTGGTCACCGGGGTGATCCAGACGATGCAGTACTACACGCAGCCACTGATCGCCGGAAAGGTCGCCTCGGGCGTGATCCAGGGCGCGGGCACCCAGTTCGAGCCGGGCTACCCGGACAAGTCCACGCTCACCCTCCCCCAGCTCGTGTACAACCTCGGCTTCCAGCGCTTCGACTACGGCTCGGCCTGCGTGGTGGCCCTCGTTCTCTTCGCCCTGTCGATGGCGTTCACCGCGTTCCTGATGCGGCGCCGGGGCGGTCTGATCCAGGCAGGTGACTGACGATGACCCAGGTACTGGACAAGCCGGTCGAACTGAAGTCGCCCGTCTCCCCGGCCGAACGCACGGCCCGCCGCAGAGCGGCCCTGGAATGGGTCGCCGTCCACGCCCTCGGCGTGGCGGCCGCGCTCTTCTTCATCCTCCCCTTCGTCTTCGTCCTGCTCACCTCGCTGATGAGCGACAGCCAGGCGCTCAGCCGCGACCTGATCCCGCACACCTGGGAGTGGGGCAACTACAGCAAGGTCTTCCACACTCCGGGCTTCCTCACCTGGTGGCGGAACACCCTCCTCTACGCCGGAGCCGGCACGGTCCTGACGGTCGCGTCCTCGATCCCCGTGGCGTACGCCCTCGCCAAGTTCCGCTTCCGGGGCCGCAACCTGTCACTCATGCTGGTGATCTCGATGATGATGCTGCCCCCGCAGGTGATCATCATCCCCATGTACCTGTTCTGGGCCAAGCAGCTGGACCTGTCCGGCACGCTGTGGCCGCTGATCATCCCGATGGCGTTCGGCGACGCGTTCTCCATCTTCCTGCTCCGGCAGTTCCTGACGACGATCCCGAACGAGTACCTGGACGCGGCGAAGGTCGACGGCTGCGGCGAGCTGCGCACCCTCATCAGGGTCGTGCTGCCCATGGCGAAACCGGGCCTCGCGGCCGTAGCCCTCTTCCAGTTCTTCTACGCCTGGAACGACTACTTCGGCCCGCAGATCTACGCCTCGGAGAACCCGGGCGCCTGGACCCTCTCCTACGGACTGGAGTCGTTCAAGGGCGCCCACCACACCGACTGGAACCTCACCATGGCCGCCACTGTGCTGGTCATGGCCCCCGTGATCCTCGTGTTCTTCTTCGCCCAGAAGGCGTTCGTCGAGGGTGTCACGCTCACCGGAGTCAAGGGATAGAAAGCCGAGGGACTCAGATGAAACTCACCGTGGTCGGCGGCGGTTCGACCTACACCCCCGAACTCATCGACGGATTCGCGCGGCTCAGGGACACCCTCCCCGTCGAGGAACTGGTCCTCGTCGACCCGGCGACGGACCGCCTGGAGCTGGTCGGCGGCCTGGCCCGGCGCATCTTCGCCCACCAGGGCCACCCCGGCCGTATCGTCACCACCTCCGACCTGGAGGCGGCCGTCGACGGCGCCGACGCCGTCCTGCTCCAGCTCCGCGTCGGCGGCCAGGCGGCCCGACTGCAGGACGAGACCTGGCCCCTGGAGTGCGGCTGCGTCGGCCAGGAGACGACCGGCGCCGGCGGCCTGGCCAAGGCCCTGCGCACGGTCCCGGTCGTCCTGGACATCGCCGACCGAGTCCGCCGCGCCAACCCGAACGCCTGGATCATCGACTTCACCAACCCGGTCGGCATCGTCACCCGCGCCCTGCTCCAGGCCGGCCACCGCGCGGTCGGCCTGTGCAACGTGGCGATCGGCTTCCAGCGGAAGTTCGCGGCGATGCTCGACGTCGCGCCCGCCGACATCCACCTCGACCACGTCGGCCTGAACCACCTGACCTGGGAGACGGGCGTACGCCTGGACGGCCCCGAGGGCAGGAACGTCCTGCCCGACCTCCTGGCCGCACACGGCGACACCATCGCCGGCGACCTCCACCTGCCCCGCCCGCTCCTGGACCGCCTCGGCGTCGTCCCCTCCTACTACCTGCGCTACTACTACGCCCACGACCAGGTCGTGGACGAACTGCGCACCAAGCCCTCCCGGGCCGCCGAAGTGTCCGCCATGGAGAAGCAACTGCTCGAGATGTACGGCGACCCGTCCCTCCACGAGAAGCCGGCGCTGCTCGCCAAGCGCGGCGGCGCCTACTACTCGGAGGCCGCCGTCGACCTGGCCGCGGCCCTGCTCGGCGGAGGAGGCAGCCCGTACCAGGTGGTCAACACCCACAACAAGGGCACCCTGCCCTTCCTCCCGGACGACGCGGTGATCGAGGTCCAGGCGGCGGTGGGCCCCAAGGGCGCGAGCCCGCTGCCCGTCGCCCCGCTCGACCCCCTCTACGCGGGCCTGGTGGCGGCCGTCACCACCTACGAGGACCTGGCCCTGGAGGCGGCCCTGCGCGGCGGCCGCGAGCGCGTCTTCCGCGCCCTGCTCTCGCATCCCCTCGTCGGCCAGTACGCGTACGCCGAGACCCTCACCGACCAGCTGATCGCACACAACCGGGAGCACCTCGCGTGGGCCTGACCGCAAGCGTCCTCGCCATCGACGCGGGCAACAGCAAGACCGACGTCGCGGTCGTGGCGGCCGACGGAACCGTCCTCGCCACGGCCCGTGGCGGCGGCTTCAGACCTCCGGCCGTGGGCGTCGAGGCGGCCGTGGCCGGCCTCGCACAGGCGGTGGAAGAGGCCTGCGCGACAGCGGGGGTCACCTCCGCCTCCCATGTCTCGGCCTGCCTGGCCAACGCGGACCTGCCGGTCGAGGAGGAACAGCTGGCGGCGGCCCTGCACGCGCGTGCGTGGGGCGTGACGGTCGAGGTCCGCAACGACACGTTCGCAATCCTGCGGGCCGGCGTCGCCGAACCCCGCGGCGTCGCCGTGGTGTGCGGCGCCGGCATCAACTGCGTCGGCATGCGCCCGGACGGCGGCACCGCCCGCTTCCCGGCGGTCGGCCGCATCTCCGGCGACTGGGGCGGCGGCTGGGGCCTGGCGGAGGAGGCCCTGTGGTACGCCGCCCGCGCCGAGGACGGCCGCGGCGAGCCCACGGCCCTGGCCCGCACCCTGCCCGCCCACTTCGGCCTCGACTCCATGTACGCCCTCATCGAGGCCCTCCACCTGAAGACCGTCGACGAGCACCGACGTCACGAGCTGACTCCCGTCCTGTTCACCACGGCGGCGCAGGGCGACCCGATCGCCCACGCGATCGTCGAGCGCCTGGCCGAGGAGGTCGTCACCATGGCGACGGTCGCCCTGGCCCGTCTGGACCTCCTCACCGAGGAGACCCCGGTCCTCCTGGGCGGCAGCGTCCTGGCCGCCCGCCACCCCCAGTTGGAGGACGGCATCCGCGCGCGCCTCACCGCCCGCGCCCCGAAGGCCACCCCCCAAGTGGTCACCGCCCGCCCGGTCCTGGGCGCGGCCCTCCTGGGCCTGGACCACGTCGGAGCACCACCGGAGGTGCAGGAAAGGGTGCGAACGCACTTCATTCCCTGACGGGGGCCGTGAGGGTGGGTCAGCTCGCCGCGCCTGGCGGGGTGCCTCCCCCACGCTCGAATGCGCTCGCGCGGGGGCACCCCCACCGCCCACCCGCGCCGCCCGGGGGTACCTCCCGGGCGTTGAGCACTGGAGGAGGCACGCATGCCCGCAGCCGCGAGGGAACCGAACCGGCTCGCCCGGCGTATTCATGGGCAGGGACACTGCGATCCGATCAAGATCCAGTGAAGGCCGGTGCGGATGTCCGTGCCGACAGGGATACTTGAGGCGACGGATGACCACGGGGGAGGTCAGCAGTGACACACTCGCCGGCGAGCAGTTCGGCACCACCACCGGGCCCCGCCCTGCCCACGTTGCCGTCCACACCGCCCCCACCGGCGGCATCCCCTGCCCCACCAGCACCCGCACCCACCGCTCCCCCACGCCGCACCGCGTTCGCCGAGGCCGTGGACCGCCTGCGCGCCGCCGCCACCACCGAACCCGGCCGCCTCCGCGCCATGGGCGCCGTCCTCGCGCTGCTCCTCGTCGCCTTCGGCGCCATCACCGCCTGGCAGACCACCGACAGGGCCACGGCCGCCGACGACGTGCTGCACAGCAGCCAGCCGCTCAGCTCCGACGCCGCCGACATCTACCGCTCCCTCGCCGACGCCAACACCATGGCGACCAGTGGCTATCTGGCGGGCATCCAGGAGACGCGAGCCACCCGCGAGCGCTACGAGTCCGACGTCCGCACCGCCGCCGCCAAGCTCGTCACCGCCGCCGCCAACTCCGACCCCGGCTCCCCCTCCGCGGCTACCATCACCAAGCTCAACGAACTCCTGCCGCGCTACAAGGGCCTGGTGGAGTCGGCCCGCGCCAACAACCGCCAGGGCTTCCCGGTCGGCGGCGCCTATCTCCGCGCCGCCAACGACACCATGCAGAACCAGATGCTCCCGGCGGCCGAGGACCTGTACCAGAAGGAGAACCAGCGCCTGAGCGCGGACTACGGCGACGCGACGCCCTACCCGTGGGCGGCGATCGCCCTCGGCGTCCTCGCCCTGGCCGCCCTAGCCTGGGCCCAGCACCGCACCTACCGCCGCACCAACCGGGTCCTCAACCGCGGCCTGGTCGCCGCCACCGCCGCCACCACGCTCGTCCTGCTGTGGCTGGTCGTCGGCCACAGCGTCGCCCGCGCCGGCCTCGACGGCTCCTACGCCCACGGCGTCCGCTCGCTGAACGTGCTGCACGACGCCCGGATCGCCTCCCTCAAGGCACGCAGCGACGAGAACCTGACCCTGGTCAGCCGTGGCGCCGAGACCAAGACCCTGAAGGACGGCACGGTCATGGACGCCTACGACTGGGCGTACGACCAGGAGATCGGCTCGCTCGGCGAGACCCTCGCCCGCGCCGCCTCCCTCGCCGACGACCCGGCCGGCCGGGGCCCCGTACAGACCGCGAACCAGTCGATGAAGGTCTGGAAGTCCCGGCACGTACAGGCCCGCGAGGCCAACGACTCCGGCGACTACCAGAAGGCGCGCGACAAGGTGATCGGCGCCGCCGGCACCCGGAGCCAGTCGACGGGCGCGTGCTTCGACAACGTCGACGCTTCCCTCGCGTCGGCGCTCACCCACGAGACGAACGAGTTCAAGGACGCCGCGCAGGGCGGGCGGAACGCGATGACCGGCCTGCCGGTCGGTTCCGCGGTGCTCATGGTGCTCGGCGCGGCCGGCGCGCTGCTGGGCATCGGACGCAGGCTCTCGGAGTACCGGTGACAGGGAGCGTGACAGGGGTGAAAGGAGGCGCGAGGATGCGAGTGCGACGGCTGCGGGCCGGCCTGAGGGGCTGGGGCGGCGTGGGAGCGATGGCGGTCGTCTGCGCCCTGGCGCTGGCGTTCGTCCTGCTGCTGCCGCACACCCAGTCGCACGACAGCGCGGCCCCGGACCCGGGCGGCCAAAGCTCCCAGGGCACGGCACAGGGCCTCCAGGCCAGGGCCGGCACCTGCACGGACGCCAACGCCCAGGACCAGAGCCTGTCCCCGTCGGGCGCCGACGGCCCCACCGTGGACGCCATCAGGGCGCGCGGCTATCTGTCGGTCGGCGTCGACCAGAACAGCTACGGCTGGGGCTATCGCAACCCGAACAACGCCTCCGGCGCGCTGGTGGGCTTCGACATCGACCTGGCCCACCGCATCGCCAAGGACATCCTCGGCGACGCCGACAAGGTCCAGTTCCGGGCCATCCCCACCAACGAGCGCATCCCCGCGATCCGCAGCGGCCGGGTCGACATGGTGGTGCGCACGATGACCATCACCTGCGACCGGCTGAAGCAGGTGGCGTTCTCCGCCCCGTACTTCCTGACCGGCCAGCAGGTCCTCGCCCCGAGGACGTCGCCGATCAAGGGCTACGACAAGACGCTCGCCGGCAAGAAGGTCTGCTCGGCGACCGGTTCCACGGCCTACGACCACCTGTCCGCCGACAAGAAGGACGGCACGCTGCCCGTCTCCACCGACATCTCCACCACCGTCCCCAACCAGCTGGACTGCCTGGTGCGGCTGCAACTGGGCGAGGTGGACGCGGTGGTGACCGACGGCGCCCTCGCCGCCAGCCAGGCCGCGCAGGACCCGGCGGTGGAGCTGAAGGGCGGCACGTTCACCAAGGAGTACTACGGCGTGGCGATGAAGCTGGGTGCCGACGATCTGGTACGTCAGGTCAACCGAATACTGGAGAACTACCGCAAGGACGGGGGCTGGAAGGCGTCGTACGACAGGTGGTTGTCCGCCACGCCGGGTATGGATTCGGAGTCGGCCACTCCGCCGACACCGAACTACCGGTGAACCGGACGCCCCGCACGGGGCGGCGAGGGCACCACCGACCGATGTACGACCGACGGACACGACACACAGAACGCAGCGAGAGGTGATCGATGGGCGGCACGGACCCCGCCGGGCCGGTACTGGACCGGGACGAGGTGGACCGTGCGCTGGCGCGGCTCGGCGCGGAGCACGAGGCGATCGAGACCTCGCTCCTCGCCCTGCAGGACCACGCGGGCCGCAGACTCCTGGAGGGCGCCGAGCTGACCGGTGTCACCCGGGAGCGCTGGGCGACGACGGAAGCCTCGATCACGCTGCTGTGGACGTACTTCGACGCCTACGCGGGCGCGCTGCGCACCGCCCGTGAGATCCGCGCCCGCCGCCGCTGGTCCAGCCGCGAGGACCTGGTGGAGCTGACCGAGCTGCTGCGCGGCGAGTCGGTCACGGTCGCCGGCGCGGCGACGGCCACGGCGAACGTGCCGGGGGCGCAGGGCGGCGCGGGCCGGCTCAGCGAGAGCTTCTCGCTGGCCGCTCTCGTGGACCGGATGAACGACCTGTACGCGACCAGCCTGGACATGGTGGTCGCGGCCGACGCGGTCTGGTCGGCCCTGCCCGCCCGCATAGATCTGCTGGCCGCGGAGCTCCAGCGCACCCGCCGGCTCGCGCACTCGGTCGGTGTCCGTCCCGGTGAGCATCCGGCGGGCGACGACCTGGAGCGCATCACACACACGCTGGCGAGGCTGCGCGAGGAGGTGGTCTCCGACCCGCTCGCCTTCTGGGTGCCCACGCAGGGCAGTTCGGCCCCGGGCGGCGGCCGGCCGGACACCACCGTGTACGACCGTGAGGCGCGGGCCCTGGAGGAGGTGCGCCGGGAGATCGACGCGGTGCTCGGGGTGCGCCAGGACGCCGAGCAGCGGCTGATCAAGCTGCGGGACCTGCTCTCGCGCGCGGACCGCACGCTCGCCGAGGCGCGCACCGCGCGCGGCGAGGTGCTGGCGAAGATCGCCGCCACGGAGGTGCCGGTGGTCAGCGGACCGCCGACCGTGTTGCAGGAGCAGCTGGCGACGGCCGCCGAGTACCGCCGGCAGGCGCAGTGGCACCGGCTGTCGCCGCTGCTGGACTCGCTGGAGCAGAAGGCGGAGGACGAACTGCTGCGGGCCCGTGAGTCGTTGACGGCCGTCACGGCGCCGCTGGCGGTCCGCGCCGAGCTGCGGGGCCGCCTGGACGCGTACAAGGCGAAGGTGGCCCGGCACGGCCTGGCGGAGGACCCGCTGCTGGTCGAGCGGTACGACGCGGCGCGCCGCATGCTGTGGAGCGCGCCGTGCGACCTGCGGGTGGCCGAGCAGGCCGTGCTGCGCTACCAGCGGGCGGCGGCCGAGCTGCTCGGCTCCGCACGGGTGCCGCCGCAGGGCGGTCCTCAGGACGGTGACGGTAGGGGGGAGTCATGAGTCAGGCGGGGCAGGCCTGTCAGCGGCCCGACTGCGACGGCCGTTACGAGGACGTCGGCGGCGGCGAGCTGTACTGCGACACCTGCGGTCTGGCGCCGGTGGTGTCGGCGACCGGCATGGTGGGCTCGCCGCCCACCGGGGTGACCGGCGGCGGCAGGGGCTCCCGCGGCTCTGCGGGCAGCGGCGGTTCCGGCACCAGCGGGCGCAGCGGCCGCAGTGCGCGTACGTCGTCGCAGTCGTCGAAGTCGCGCCGCTCGGTGTCCGGGCGGCTGTCGCGTTCGCTGTCGGGCGGGTCGTCCAGCCGTTCGGTGTCGGTGCGCAGCTCCGGCTCGGCGGCGGGCTCCTCGGGCCGCGGCCGACTCGGGGCGGGGCTGGTGCAGGTGCCGCAGGTGCCGCGCCCGGACCCGCGTTCGATGGTGCTGGAGAACCCGGAGGTGCCGGAGCGCAAGCGGTTCTGCTCGCGCTCGGACTGCGGGGCGCCGGTCGGCCGGGCCCGTGGTGACCGGCCGGGGCGTACGGAGGGTTTCTGCACCAAGTGCGGCCATCCGTACTCGTTCGTGCCCAAGCTGCGGGCCGGGGACATCGTGCACGGCCAGTACGAGGTCGTGGGCTGTCTGGCGCACGGCGGTCTGGGCTGGATCTACCTCGCCGTGGACCGGGCCGTCTCGGACCGCTGGGTGGTGCTCAAGGGCCTGCTGGACACCGGTGACCAGGACGCGATGGCGGCGGCCATCTCCGAGCGGCGCTTCCTCGCGGAGATCGAGCACGCCAACATCGTGCGGATCTACAACTTCGTGGAGCACCTCGACCAGCGCACCGGCTCCCTCGACGGCTACATCGTGATGGAGTACGTCGGCGGCAAGTCGCTCAAGGAGATCGCCAACTCCCGCCGCTCGCCGGACGGCAGACGGGACCCGCTGCCGGTGGAACAGGCCTGCGCGTACGGCATCGAGGCGCTGGAGGCGCTCGGCCATCTGCACAGCCGCAACCTGCTGTACTGCGACTTCAAGGTCGACAACGCGATCCAGACCGAGGACCAGCTCAAGCTGATCGACATGGGCGCGGTGCGCCGCATGGACGACGACGAGTCGGCGATCTACGGCACGGTCGGCTACCAGGCGCCGGAGGTGGCGGAGGTCGGCCCGTCGGTGGCGAGCGACCTGTACACGGTGGGCCGTACGCTCGCCGTGCTCACCTTCGACTTCCAGGGCTACACGAACGTCTTCGCGGATTCCCTGCCCGACCCCGACAGCATCGAGGTCTTCCGGCAGTACGAGTCCTTCTACCGTCTGCTGGTGCGCGCCACCGACCCCGATCCGGCCCGCCGGTTCGCCTCCGCGCAGGAGATGGCCGAGCAGCTGACGGGCGTGCTGCGGGAGGTCGTGTCGGTGCAGACGGGCCGCGCCCGGCCCGCCCTGTCGACCCTGTTCGGTCCGGAACCGAAGGTCACGGACACGGAGTTGTTCCCGGCCCTGGACGGTGACGTGTCCCGGCTGGGGGCGCGACCGGCACGGACCCGAAGGTCCACCGCCCCGGCGCTCACGCCCGGCACGGCGCCCGCCGCCGCAACCGCGAACACCGCAGGCACCGGGCACGCCGTAGGCACCGCGAGCCCTGCCGGTGGCACGGCGCCCGGTGCGCCGGCCGCTCCCGCCCTGGTCAAGCCGGTCGACGCCCCGGCCGCGGCGCTCGCCCTGCCCGTGCCGCACGTGGACCCCACCGACCCCAACGCGGGCTTCCTCGCGGGCCTGCTGACGTCGGCGCCCGGCGAGCTGGTCAACGCCCTCGCGGCCGCGCCCACCCAGTCGACCGAGACCCGGCTGCGCCAGGTCCGCGCGTGGCTCCAGACCGGTGATCCGGGCCCGGCGCTGGAAGTGCTGCGCCAGTTGGAGGAGCAGCAGCCCGACGACTGGCGTGTCGTCTGGTACCGGGGCGTGGCCTGTCTGGTCACCGCCGACCACGAGGGCGCGGCCCTCGCCTTCGACGCGGTCTACGACGCCTTTCCCGGCGAGGTCGCGCCGAAGCTGGCGCTCGGCCTGTGCGCGGAGGTCCTCGGCCAGCTCGACAACGCCGCCGAGTACTACCGCCTGGTGTGGTCGACCGACCCGAGCCATGTGGGCGCGGCGTTCGCCCTGGCCAGGGTGCAGCTCGCGGCCGGCGACCGGCGAGGGGCCGTACGGACCCTGGAGTCGGTTCCGGAGTCCTCCATCCACTACACGGCGGCCCGCGTGGCGGCCGTACGGGCGCGGCTGCGGCACCGTACGGCGGTCGCGTCCGACACGCCGTTCCTGGAGGATCTGACGGCGGCCGCCGGGCAGGTGGAGGCCCTGCGGGCGTACGGTCTGGACCCGGCGCGACGCGAGAGGTTGTCGGCGGAGGTCCTCGGCTGCGCGCTGGACTGGATACTCTCCGGGGGCAGGGCCGCCGACCCGGCCTCCCGGCGGGTGCTGCTCGGCAGCGATCTGGACGAGCGGGGACTCCGCTTCGGCCTGGAGCGTTCGTACCGCACGCTGGCCCGGCTGGCGCCCGGCGGCGAGGAGAGGATCGACCTGGTGGAACGTGCCAACCGTTACCGCCCCCGGACGTGGGTGTAGTTGATGTCGCAGATGCACCAGCAGGCCGCCCTGTCGAACTGCCCGAGCTGCGCGGAGCCGCTCGAGTCGGGTGACCGTTTCTGCGGCGCCTGCGGATACGACCTGTCCGCCTCCGCCGCCCCGTCGAGCGACACGCCGACGCTCACGATGAACAACGGCTCGGTGCCGCGCCCCTCCGCGCCCGCCGAGGACGAGGACGCGCAGGGCGCCGTATGGCCTCGCGCGCAGCAGCAGGACGCCACCGCGCACCCGTCGGGGACACACCTGCCCACGGACCTCCCGGGCATGGACTCGGACGGCTCCCCGCTGCCCTCGGCGACGGCTCCCGGCGCGCCGGGGCCGGGGGTGCGGTTCGACCGGCCGGACGAGCCCGACGAGTACCCGCTGCAGGCGCCCGATCCCCGGGTGGCCGCGGAGAGCGGCGCCCCGGGCGAGCCCGCCGCGGTGTGCGTGGCCTGCCGTGCGGGCCGCGTCGACAGCGACGGCTACTGCGAGAACTGCGGACACGCCCAGCCGCGTGAACGCGACCACATGGAGCAGGAGTCGGGTCCGGTCGCCGCGGTCAGCGACCGGGGCCTGCGTCACCACCGCAACGAGGACGCGTTCGCCGTCGGCACCACGGCCCTGCCCGACGGCTCGGCCGTGGCCGTGGCGATCGTCTGCGACGGCGTGTCCTCCGCCACCCGCCCCGACGACGCCTCCCTCGCGGCCTCGCGGGCGGCGAGCGAGTGCCTGCTGGCCGCGCTGCCCCGGGGCACGCACCCGCAGCAGGCGATGCACGAGGCGATCGTGGCCGCCTCGCACGCGGTCAACTCACTGGCCGAGGAACCCGCCTCGGCCCGCGAGCACTCCCCCCATCAGAACGCTCCGGCCTGCACCCTCGTCGGCGCGGTGGTCACCGCCGGGCTGCTGGTCGTCGGCTGGGTCGGCGACAGCCGCGTCTACTGGGTGCCGCTGGACCGCACCGCGCCGCCGGCCCGGCTCACCGAGGACGACTCCTGGGCCGCGCAGATGGTGGCCGCCGGCCTGATGAGCGAGGCGGAGGCGTACGCCGACGAGCGCGCGCACGCGATCACCGGCTGGCTGGGCGCGGACGCCTACGAACTGGAGCCGCACACGGCCTCCTTCAAACCGGACCGGCCCGGTGTGGTCGTGGTGTGCACGGACGGCCTGTGGAACTACGCCGAGAGCGCCGAGGAGATGGCCGGTCTCCTGCCGCCGGACGCGGCCGCGCGCCCGCTGCACAGTGCCCAGGTGCTGGTCGGTCACGCGCTCGACGGCGGGGGCCACGACAACGTAACAGTGGCCGTCGTGCCGTTCCCGGCCCCGCCGCAGGGGGCAGGATCGGCGTGAGGGACGTACGCCGGGGCGCGTGACGGGAGCCCCGGCGAGTCCCACGGGTCTCCCCGTGGTGCACGGGAATGCCGGCACAGGGAAGTTCGCACGGGGAAGCCCGCAACGGGGAAGTTCCAGAGGACCGGAGGGGACCGGTCGTACACAGCCGCACAGTCGTCAGCCCCGCTCGCGGGGGCCCGGAGGGGGATCTGGGAAGGCATGGCCAATTTCTCGAAGTCCAGTGTGCCGCGATTCTCGGTGGACGTGTACCAGAACGAGTACCTGCCGGAGGGCGGCCGCGAGGTCAACGCCATCGTCACGGTGACGGCGACCGGCGGTGGCACCATCGGCAGCGCGGTCGCGGCTCCGCACCTGTACGCACCCGGCCAGGGGCCGTCGGCGGCGGTGGCGATCATGGTCGACTGCTCGGGTTCGATGGACTACCCGCCGACCAAGATGCGCAACGCCCGCGAGGCCACGGCCGCCGCGATCGACACCCTGCGCGACGGTGTGCACTTCGCGGTGATCGGCGGCACGCACGTGGCCACGGAGGTCTATCCGGGCGGCGGGCGGCTCGCCGTCGCCGACGCGAGCACGCGCGAGCAGGCCAAGACGGCGCTGCGCAGGCTCAGCGCGGGCGGCGGCACCGCCATCGGCACCTGGCTGCGGCTCGCCGACCGGCTGCTGTCGTCGGCGGACGTCGCCATCCGGCACGGCATCCTGCTCACCGACGGCCGCAACGAGCACGAGGCGCCGGAGGACCTCCGGCGGACGCTCGAGGAGTGCGCCGGCCGGTTCACCTGTGACGCGCGTGGCGTGGGCACCGACTGGGAAGTGAAAGAAGTCACATCGATCGCCTCGGCGCTGCTCGGCACCGCCGACATCGTCGCCGATCCGGGGGCCCTGGCCGCCGACTTCACGCAGATGATGGAGACGGCGATGGGCAAGGAGGTCGCCGACGTCGCGCTGCGGGTGTGGACCCCGGTCGGTACGGCGATCAAGTTCGTCAAGCAAGTGGCGCCGACCGTCGAGGAGTTGACGGACCGCCGCGCCGAGGCGGGCCCGCGGGCCGGGGACTACCCGACCGGTTCCTGGGGCGACGAGTCCCGCGACTACCACCTCTGTGTGGAGGTGCCAGCGGCGGCCGTCGGGCAGGAGATGCTCGCCGCCCGAGTCTCGCTGGTGGTTCCACAATCTGGGGGCACCTCCCGCTCGAGCGCAGCGGAGGGTGGGGGAGGATCGGTACAGAACCTCGGAGCCCAGGGTCTCGTACGGGCCGTGTGGACCGACGACATGGCGGCCTCGACCTCCATCAACCCGCAGGTCGCCCACTACACCGGGCAGGCCGAACTGGCACAGGCCATCCAACAGGGGCTCGACCTGCGCAAAGCGGGTGATATCGATGGAGCAACGGCCAAACTGGGCCGGGCGGTTCAGCTCGCCAGCGCCTCGGGGAACGCGGATACTGCGAAACTGCTTGCGAAGGTGGTGGACGTGGTCGACGCGGCGACAGGTACTGTGCGACTGAAGGCGAAGGTCGAGGAGGCCGACGAGATGACTCTCGAGACCCGGTCTACAAAGACTGTTCGTGTAAAGAAGTAACGAACAAGACAGCACAAGACAGCGACAGACAGCGAGCCTGGCCCCTCGGGGTTGGAGAAATCCGGTCGAACCGGCCGGAAAGGAGAGGGGGAAGCGCCGACATGCCGACCTGCCCGAACGGACACCAGTCGGGTTCCGACGACTGGTGCGAGGTCTGCGGTCACCGCATGGCCGGTGCCGTACCACCACCTCCCCCGCCGCCCCCGGTCGGCGGCTACGGCTTCCCGCCCGCACCGGGACCGGGCGGTCCCGGTGCGCCCGGCGGGCCCGGTGCCCCCGGCATGCGCCCGCATCCGGCCGGTGGGCCGGGCGCCGAGCCGGAGCTGTGCCCGCAGTGCCGCACGCCCCGCGAGGGAGGTGCGCCGTTCTGCGAGGAGTGCCGCTGGAACTTCCTGACGAACACGGCCACCTCCTACACCCCGGCCGCGCCGCGCCCGCCGGCGCCCGGTCCTGGTGGCCCCGGCGGCCCCGGCGGTCCGGTCCCGGGCGCCCGCTTCCCGCAGCCGCCCGGCCCGTCCTTCGGCGGCGGCGACTCCTTCGACTACCAGGGCTCCCGGCCCTCCCAGATGAACCGGCCGGCCGAGCCGATCCCGCCGGGCCCGCCGTTCGGCACCGAGCCCCCGGGCCGCCCCGGCGGTCCCGGCGGCCCCGGCCCCTCCGGCTTCGGCGGTGACCCGGGCCCCTCGGGCTTCGGCGGCGACCCGGGCCGCTCCGGTTTCGGCCCCGACCCCTCGCGGCCGGTCCCGCCGCCGCCCGGTCCGACGCCGCACGCGGGCCCCGGTGGCCCCGGTGGCCCCGGCGCGCCCGGCGGCGCCCCGCAGGCCTTCCACCGGCCCGGTCCGCCGGCCCCGCCCCCGTTCCCGCAGGAGACGAACCACCCGCAGAGCGGCGGTCCGTCCTTCGGCGGTGACGACGACTGGGTGCTCTCCCCGCCGTCGTCCACGGGCCCGGCCACGTCGGGCGGCCCGGGTGCCCCCGGCGGCCCCGGTGCCGGCCGGGGCGGTGGTTACGGCTACCCGCAGCCCGGCGCCACGCAGGCCCCGCCCGGACCCCAGTTCCCGCAGGCCCCGCAGCAGCCGGCGACCTGGACGGCGACGATCGGTCCGGACCGCGAGTACTTCATGTCGATGATGCAGCGCTCCGGCCCCGAGGCCGCGGGCCTGAATCTGCCCGCGTACTCGCCCGAGCAGCAGCGCACCCTCACCGGCAACCAGATCACCATCGGCCGCCGCCGGCACTCCACCGGCGACACCCCCGACATCGACCTGTCGGTGCCGCCGGAGGACCCGGGCGTCTCGCACCAGCACGCGGTGCTGGTCCAGCAGCCCGACGGCACCTGGGCGGTCGTCGACCAGAACTCGACGAACGGCACCACGGTCAACGGCTCCGAGGAGCCGATCCAGCCCTTCGTGCCGGTGCCGCTCCAGGACGGCGACCGGGTGCACGTGGGCGCGTGGACGACGATCACGATCCGGCGCGGCTGATCCCTCGGGCACCGGGCCGACCGGCAGGCACGCCGGCCGGCCCGGAAGGAGCCACATCGGCCCGGCGTGCGGGCCCCACGGTCAGCCCGGAAGCGGCCAGGTGTACGGCCCTTCCGGGTCGTCCAGCCACGCCCACACCTGCTCGCCGTTCACCGTGATCCCGTAGCGTTCGCGACCCGGACGTCCCTCGTGCTCCCACAGGGCGTACGCGTCGCCGGGGTCGAGGCCGCCGCGGGTCAGGGCAAGCAGGAAGCGGAACAGCTCGTCCTCGCGGGCCCGGGCCGGCAGCCCGTCCAGCCGCGGGGGCCGCGGTTCGGGCCTGCCCTCGCCGCGCAGCGGCACGAAGAAGGCGGGCGTGGCCAGGAAGGCGCCCTCGGCGTGCGCGGCGTCCCGCACGGTCAGGGCGACCAGGCCGGTGGCGATCGGCGTCAGGATCCGGGCGCCCGGGTGGCACTGGGCGAGCCAGGCGCGCGGGATGGACGGCAGCGCGCAGGTGGCGATGATCCGGTCGAAGGGGGCGCGTTCGGGTACCCCGCGGGCGCCGTCGCCGGTGACGACGGCCGGGTGGTGACCCGCGGCGGCCAGGTGCCGGCGTGCCGACTCGGTGATCTCCGGGTCGAGGTCGATGGTGGTGACCAGGTCGTCGTCGCCGAGCCGGTGGGCGAGCAGCGCCGCGTTGTAGCCCGTGCCGGCGCCGATCTCCAGGACCCGGTCGCCGTCCGCCACCCGCAGCTCCGCCAGCATCTGCGCCATGAGCGAGGGCTGGCTGCTGGAGGAGACCAGCTCCCCGTCGCGCAGCCGGGTGGCCAGCGGGGCGTCCTCGTAGGCACCCCACAGCCAGCGCTCGCGCGCCTTCGCCTCCGGGCTCTCGCCCCAGCGCCGTTCGTACCCGCCCATGACGCCCACGTAGTAGTACGGCACGAACAGGTGCCGCGGCACGGCGGCGAACGCCTCGCGCCAGACCGGATCGGACGCCCAGGCACCGCTCGCGTCGATCTCCCGCACCAGTGCCTCCCGCGCCTCGGCGGCGAGCGCTTCCAGGCCCCCGCCGCCCCCGCCCTCGTCACCTTCGCGGCTTTCACGGCCTTCGCGGCCTTCGCGGTCTTCACGGCCTTCACGGATCCTGCGGCTCTCGTGTTCCTTTTCACCTGTGTGCGCGCCCATGCCTCCACTGTCCTGCCCGAGAGGGCGCGAGGCGAGCACCGGCAGTGGTCCTAGGTCCCGCGTCCTCGGTCCTGCCGTCTGAGACGATGGAACGGTGAATGAGATTCGGCGCGGCACGCTTCAGGAGCAGACGTTCTACGAGCAGGTCGGCGGGGAGGAGACCTTCCGCCGGCTGGTCCACCGTTTCTACGAGGGGGTCGCCGACGATCCCGAGCTGCGGGCCATGTACCCCGAGGAGGACCTGGGTCCGGCCGAGGAGCGGCTCCGGCTGTTCCTGATCCAGTACTGGGGCGGTCCGACGACGTACAGCGAGCGGCGCGGCCACCCGAGGCTGCGCATGCGGCACGCGCCCTTCACGGTGGACCGGGCGGCGCACGACGCCTGGCTGCGGCACATGCGGGCCGCCGTCGACGAGCTGGGCCTGTCCGAGGAGCACGAGCGGACGCTGTGGAACTACCTGACGTACGCGGCCGCGTCCATGGTCAACACCCCCGACTGACCCGTCGGCCGCACGTCGGCCGAGCCGCCCGGCCCCGTCCCCGGCCGCACACGGAGGCCCGAATTCCGGTCACCCGGCGCCGTATTCCGGTCACGATCCGATCAAACTGGGGCTACAAGCGCTTACCCGGGACCCCGCACCTCTGACAGCATCACCCGGAGGTGGTCTGGACAACCGCGGGGGGAGCCGGGTGGCGGGGTTCACGGGATTCGTCCTGCTGCGGGCGCGCGCGCACCGGCTGCTGCTGGCCGCCGCGCTGCTCACGGTCCTGCTCACCACGGCCGTGCTGGCGACGCTCACCGCCTACTCCGGCGCCATCGGCGACGCCGCGCTGCGCCACTCGCTGCGCGGCCCGCGGGACGCGGCCGGCACCACCCTGGTCGTCAAGGCCGACGTCCCGCCCGCCGGACGCCCGGCCGCCGACGCCGCCGTACGCGAACGGGCCCGTACGGCGTTCGACGGGCTGCCGGTGACCGTGCGCACCCTGACACGGTCCGGCCCGTACGCCCTCCCCCGCTCGCTGCAACCCGCGGCGGACCGCTCCGGCGACCCGGACCTGACGTACTTCGCGGCCCTCGACCCCACCGAGGTGCGGCTCGTCTCCGGGCGCCTCCCGCACGGCACGGGCCAGGGCGCGGCGGCGACCGACCTGGAGGCCGCGCTGCCCGAGACCGCCGCACGGCGACTGGGTCTGCGGCCGGGCGCCCGGCTCACCCTCACCGACCGGCTCGGCGGTGCGAAGGCCCATGTGACGATCACCGGCCTGTACCGGCCCGCCCGCGCCGACGCGCCGTACTGGCAGCTGGACGACCTCGGCGGGCGCGGTGTCCGCAAGGTCGACTTCACCACGTACGGTCCGCTGCTGGCCGACCCCGGCGTCCTCGCCGGCGGGAAAGTGAGCGCGGGGCAGTCCGCCTGGCTGGCGTCGGCGGACTTCTCGACGCTGACCACCGGACGGATCGGCGCCCTGCGCGGCGCGGTCCGCGAGGGCGCCGCGAGCCTGCGCAAGACCCCCGGACTGGGCACCACCCCGAACGTGACCGCCGGGCTGCCCGACGTCCTGGACCGGATCGACCGCTCACTGCTCGTCGCCCGCTCGACCCTGCTGATCGCCGCGCTGCAACTGGCGCTGCTGGCGGGTTACGCGCTGCTGCTGGTGGCGCGGCTGCTGAGCAGCGAACGCGCCGGTGAGACCCGCCTGTTGCGGGCGCGCGGCGGCTCCCGGGCGCGGCTCGCGGGCCTCGCGGCGACGGAGGCGCTGCTGCTGGCCGTGCCCGCCGTGGTGTGCGCGCCACTGCTGGCCGGACCGTTGACCGGGCTGCTGGCGGGGCAGGGCCCACTGGCCCGGATCGGACTGCACCCGGACGTCTCGGCGACCGGGCGGCCCGGGGTGTGGCTGGTGGCGGCGGGGGTGGCGCTGGGCTGCGCGCTGGCGGTGACGCTGCCCGCGCTGACGTCGTCGTTCGCGGTGCTCCGCCGGGCCCGGTCGCTGCCCGCGCCGCTGCGGGCCGGAGCGGACGTCGGGCTGCTGGCGATCGCCGCCGTCGCCTACTGGCAGCTGAACCAGCAGTCCTCCGGCGCGGTCGGCGGCGACCGCACCGGAGCCCTCGGCATCGACCCGCTGCTCGTCACCGCGCCCGCGCTCGCCCTGCTGGCCGGCACGGTGCTGACGCTGCGCCTGCTGCCGCCGGTGGCCAGGCTCGCCGAGCGGCGGGCGGCCGGCGGGCGCGGACTGCCGACCGCACTGGCGGGCTGGCAGTTCAGCCGTCGCCCGATGCGCGGCGCGGGCCCGGTGCTGCTGCTCGTCCTGGCCATCGCGCTGGGCATGCTGGCGATCGGTCAGGGCGCCTCCTGGGACCGTTCGCAGGACGACCAGGCCGACTTCCTGGCCGGAGCGCCGGTGCGGGTGCTGGCCGCCGGGGAGGGCGGGCTGGGCCGCACCGAGAGCTACGCGGCCGTCCCGCACGTCCGGGCCGTCGCGCCCGCCGTGCGCACCACGCTGCCGCTGTCCGGCGACCGCACCGCGACCGTGCTCGCGCTGGACACCACGGGCGCCGCCGGCTCGGTGCTGATGCGCCGCGACCTGGCGTCCGAGCCGGTGCGGCCGCTGCTGGCACAGCTCACGCCCAGGACCGCGACGGCCGGACTGAAGCTGCCCGCGGGCACCGGCCGGCTGCGGCTGACGGCCGCCCTCCACAGCTCGGCGAGCTCCGCGCCGGGGCGCACCGGAAGCCCGAGGGGCGCGCGCGCCGGGACTGACTCGGTGGACCTGGCGGTCACCTTGGAGGACCGCTACGGCGTCCCGTACCGGATGCCGCTGAAGGCGCTGCCGACCGACGGCCGCGCCCACCGGCTGGACCTGGCCCTGCCCGCCGTCGCGGGCCCCCTGACACTGACCGGAATCGACCTGGGGCTCGTCCAGCCCATCGACAAGGCCGATCAGCACCGCCTCACCGTCTCGAAGGTGGAGGTCACCGGCGGCGACGGCAAGGCCACGCCGCTGCGGCTGCCGACCGCCTGGACCGCGGCCCTGGACGGCGCCGACGACCTGAGTGCCTCCCCCGACGGCAGCACCGCCCCGACCACGCCGCAGGTGACGTCGTCCGGGCCGCTGAACGTCAGCTACGGCACCGGTTACGTACCGCACGACGAGCCCTGGGTGCTGGGCTCGGTATCCGTGCGGCTCCAGGTCGCACAGCCCTCGCAGCCGGAGATCACGGCCCTGGCGACCGACCGCTTCCTCACCGCCGCGGGCGCGCACCCGGGCCAGCGCGTGGACGTGACCTTCGACGGCCGGAACGTCCCGGTCCGGATCACCGGTTCGGTACGGGCGCTGCCGACCACGTCCGGCGGTCCCAGCCAGGGCGACGCCCCGGACGCGGCCCACGACGGCGGAGGCCTGCTGATGGACCTGCGGTCGGTGAACCGGCTGCTCCAGTCCCGCTACGGCGACAGCGCCGCGCCCACCGAGTGGTGGCTGCGCACCGACCCGCACCACGCGGCGAACGTCGCCGCCGACCTGCGGGCCCTGCCCGACGTCGAACCGGAGCAGGTCGTCGTGCGCGACGAGATCGCCGACCAGCTGCGCGACGACCCGTTCGGCGCCGGGCCCGCGGCGGCGTTCACCGCGGCGGCCGTGATCGCGGCGGCGCTGGCCGCGGTCGGCTTCGCGGTGAGCGCGGCCGGGGCGCTGCGAGAACGGGACGCCGAGTTCGCCGTGCTGCGGGCCCTGGGCGCCCCGCGTCGCCAGCTGGCCCGCATGCTCGCCGCCGAACAGGGTGTGCTGGTGGCCCTGGCACTGCTGGTCGGCGTGGCCCTGGGCGGCCTACTGACCCGGGCCGTGATCCCGTTGATCGTGCTGACCGGGCAGGCCGCGAAACCGGTGCCGGCCGTGCTGGTCGAACTGCCGGTCGCCCAGGTGGCCTTGCTGCTGGCGGCCGTCGCCGCCGCACCGCTGGTCGTCACGGCGGTGCTGACCCTGCGCCGGGCCGACCCGGCGGTGTCCCTTCGAGACCGCGGAGGTGAGTGAGCTGAACACGATCGCTCCCGCCTGGGTCCGCGTGCGGCTGCGCACCGCGCCGGGTACCGCCGCCGCCCTCGCCCTGCTGGTCGCGCTCACCGCGTGCCTGGCCGCCGCGTTCCCGCGCGCGCTCGACCGGTACGAGGACGCCGGACTGGTCCGGGCCGCCGAGCAGGCCGCCCCGCCACGCACCAACCTGACCGTGGTCGCGCCTCCGCCCGGCCTTCAGTGGCCGTCCCGGCAGCGGGAACAGGCCGTGCTCCCGCCGGCCCTTCAGCACCAGTACGCCGACCTCCTCCGCGCCGTCGGGCGGCCGCTCGTCGCCGACACCGACCAGTCGTCGTACGGGGTGCAGACCAGCGAGGCCCTCCCCGTCCCCGACCGGTGGATACCCCGGCCCAACGGCATCCCCGCCAAGGTGCGCCTGATGGCGCAGAACGGACTCGCCGCACATTCCTCGCTGCGCACCGGCCGGATGCCGCGCACGAGCGGCCACGTGACGGCCGACACGGCCGAGGTGGAGGCCGCTGTGACCGTGGAGACGGCCAGGAGCCTGCACGTCAAGGTCGGTTCGGTCGTCCACGTGCCCGCCGTGTCCCGGCCCCCGCTCGCCGTCCGCGTCACCGGCATCGTCGAGCCGCGCGAGCCCTCCGGTGCCTACTGGTCCGCCCAGCCCCTGCTGCGCACCCCCACCCTGGCGCGCGTTCCCGGCGCGGGCGACCCCATGTACTACTGGCTCGGCGCCCTGCTCCTGCCGCCCGAGGCGGCGCCCGCCCTGCTGGCCACCGAAGGGAAACCGGTCCGCTACTGGCAGATGGCCCCCGACACCGGCGCCCTGCACGCCCGCGACCTCGACGGGCTGAAGTCGGCGGTAGCCGCCCTGGAGTCCGGCCCGGGTCTCGGACAGGTGCGCGAGGCCACCGATCCGGACGCGCAGGTGAGCACCGAACTCGACGACGTGCTCGACGGCTACGACCGGCTCAGCTCGGGCATCGGCCCGCTGGTGGCGGTGGCCGCGTTCGGCAGCGCGGCGGTCGCCGGCGTCGTCCTGCTGATGGCCGGCGGTCTCGCCGCCGACCGCCGCCGCGCCGAACTCGCCCTGCTGCGCGCCCGCGGAGCCTCCCTGCGCGGCCTGTCCGGGCGGCTGCTGGCGGAGACGGCCGTGGTCGTCGTGCCCGCCGGGGCGGCCGGACTCGCCGCGGCCCTGTTCGCCTTCCCCGGGGCCCGCCGCCTGCCCGCCCTCCTCGCGGCCGCCGCGGTCACCGCCGTGGCCTGCGCGGCACTGCCCCTGCGGGCGGCGGTCGCGCACCGCGCGGTCCGCGTCCACGGCCCGCGCGAGGACACGGTGTCGGTACGCCCCTCCCGGCGCCGTACGGTCGCCGAGCTCACGCTGCTGGTGATCGCGGCCGGTGCCGTGGAGGCGCTGCGCCGCAGGGGCCTGACCGGCGGAGCGGGTGCGTCGGCGGCGTCCGGCGGTGCGGGGGATGCCGGGAGCCCGGGCGCGTCCGGGGACCAACTGGTGTCGCTGGCCCCGGTGCTGGTGGGCGTGATCGCGGCCCTGGTCCTGGTCCGCCTGTATCCGTTGCCGCTGCGCTGGCTGACCCGCCCGGCGGGCCGGCTGCGCGGGGCGGTGGGCCATCTGTCGCTGGCCCGCGCGGGCCGCACCTCCGTCTCCGCGGTGCTGCCCCTGCTGGCGCTGCTGACCGCCCTCACCACGGCCGCCTTCGGCGGCTCGGTGCTGGCGGGGGTGGCCGACGCCCGCGACCACGCGGCCCTGCTCACCGTGGGCGCGGACGCCCGCATCGAGTCGATCGGCACCTTGCCGGACGGGCTGGCCGACACCGTCCGCCACGCACCGGGGGTCAGCGGCCTGGCCGAAGTGAGCGCCAACTACCACGCCAGGGCGGGCGCCAACCTGACCTCGGTGACCGTCGCGGGCGTCGTCCCCGCCGACTACGCGGCCCTGTCCCGCCGTACCGGGCTCGGCGCGTTCCCGCAGGAGCGGCTGAGGCGGCCGGCCGACGGCGGCCGGACCCCGCTGCCGGCGCTGGCCTCCCCGTCGGTCGCCAGGACCTACGGCACGCAGCCCTTCCCGCTCCGGCTGGACGACGGCACCACCGTCACCGTCCGGATCGCCCTGGTCCGGGACCGGACCCCGGCCTTGATCGGCACCGACTTCCTGATCGTGGACCGGGCCGGGATGAGCCGCGAGGCGGCCGGCACCAGTGCGCTGCTGGTGACCGGCGGCCATCTGGACGCGGGCGCCCTGCGCCGGGCGGCCGGCAAGGACGCGACCGTGCAGCTGCGGTCCGCGGAGCGGGCCCAATACGTCGACTCGCCCCTGCAGTCCGGCGCCGAGCGCATCTATACGGCGGCGGTGGCGGCCGGTGCCGGCTACGCCGTGCTGGCGCTGCTCCTCGCGCTGCTGCGCGCCGCCCCCGAGCGCGCCGCCCTCCTCGCCCGCCTGCGCACCATGGGCCTCACCCGCGCCCAGGGCCGGCGGCTGCTCGTGCTGGAGTCCCTTCCGCAGGCGCTGCTCGCCGCGGCGGGCGGCGCGCTGACGGGCTGGGCCACCATCCGGCTGCTCTCCCCCGGCATCGACCTGACCGGCATCGCCCTGCCGTCGAGCGCGGCCTCCGTCGGCCGGAACGCGCTGCGGACGGATCCGCTGTCGCTGGTCCTCCCGGCGGTGGCGGTGCTGCTGCTGGCGGTCGCGGTCGCCGTCGTGCAGGCATGGTGGACGTCCCGCCGGGGCTCGGTACGGGAGTTGCGGGCGGGTGACGCGAGATGAGCCCGCTGGAACAGCACGGCCGCCGCGACCGCTGCCTCACCCGCCTGGTCCGCTGTGGCCACCGTGGCTGCCCGGCCCTCCGTAGCCACCGTAGCCGCCTTGACCGCCGCAGCCGTTCCGGCCTCCGGGGCCGACGTAGCCGCCCTGATCTCCGGGACCGCCGTAGCCGCCCCGACCGCCGTAGCCGTAGCCCTCGTGCAGGAGCTTCCCGATGACGACGCAACCCACCCTCGCCGATCTGGCCCGGCGCGCCACCGCGGACCGCACCCGGCCCGTCTACGGCCACGACGCCCTGATCAGCTGCGACCGGCTGGTCCGGATCTTCTCAGCGGACGGAGTGGAGGTGCAGGCGCTCCAGGGGCTGGACCTCCTGGTCCGCGAGGGTGAGCTCATGGCCCTCGTCGGCGCCTCCGGCAGCGGCAAGTCCACCCTCATGAACATCCTCGCCGGCCTGGACACCCCCACCGCCGGGGCGGCCCGGGTCGCGGACCACGACCTGCTCGCCATGACCGCGAAGGACCGCCTGCGCTACCGCCGCGAGGTCGTCGGTTTCGTCTGGCAGCAGACCTCCCGCAACCTGCTGCCCTATCTGACCGCCGCGCAGAATGTCGCTCTCCCCATGCAGTTGTCCGGAGCCCGGGGGCGCGGCCGCCGCGCCAAGGCCGAACGCGCGCTGGAACTGCTGGAGATGCTGGACGTCGGCGACTGCCGTGACCGGCGCCCCCACCAGATGTCCGGCGGTCAGCAGCAGCGCGTGGCGATCGCGGTGGCCCTGGCCAACGACCCGGCGGTGCTGCTCGCCGACGAGCCCACCGGCGAACTGGACTCCCACACCGGCGAGCAGATCTTCGCCGCCTTCCGCACGGCCAACGAGCAGCTGGGCACCACCATCGTGATCGTCACCCACGACCAGGCGGTGGCCGGCGAGGTCCGCCGCACCGTCGCCATCCGTGACGGACGCACGTCCACGGAGGTGCTGCGCCGCAGCGAGGTGGACGCGGCGACCGGTGACGAACGGCTGGTGAGCCGCGAGTACGCCATGCTGGACCGCGCCGGCCGCCTCCAGCTGCCCGCCGAGTACACCCAGGCCCTCGGCATGCGCGACCGGGTGGCGCTGGAACTGGAGCAGGACCACATCGCGGTGTGGCCGGACGACAGCGCCGACGGCTGACCCGGAGGCTTCACCACCTGTGGGGCAGAGCCGACCGGGAGGGTTCAGCGGACGCTGCCACCTGTGGGGCGGAGCCGACCGGGAGGGTTCAGCGGACGCTGCCACCTGTGGGGCGGAGCCGACCGGGAGGGTTCAGCGGACGCTGACGCCCAGGGTGCCGAGTCCCGCCTGCCGTACGGCGATCGACCCGTACGGAGTCCGCAGACGGAGCCAGGCACCCGAGGAGAACAGCGCGAGCCCGCCCTCGGTTCCGGCACCGCCCTCCGCCTCGGCCTCGGCTTCGACCGACGCCTGACGCAGGAAGCCCAGTGACTGCGCCGCGTGCACGGCCCGCACCGGCAGCCGGGTCCGGCCGACCGTCCGGGACCAGATCTCCCGCCCGATCCGGTCGAGTTCGCCGCGCGTGCGCAGCTCGGGCGCCAACTCCTGCGTACGGGAGCGGAACTCGGCGACGGCGGCGGTCACCAGGGAACGCAGGGAGCCCGCCGGGGGCAGCCCCGGCTCCGGTCGCCAGCCGCCGCGCGGCGGCAGCACGCCCGCCCACGGCGGTCCGGTCACCGCGGCGGGCACGGCGGCCGTGGCCGCCGACTCGTCGACCGACTCCAGGAGCTCACCCGCGGAGACGGTCACGTCGAGGGTGACGTCCAGCCCCTTCTCGTAGGGCTTGGCCAGACGCACCGCGCGCACCGCCAGCACCTCGAAGGACGCCGGCCGTCCGAACACCGCCAGTGCCGTGCCGGCCGCCTGCAGACGCACGGCCGCGGCGCGGTCGTAGTGGAGCAGCCGGGAGAGGAAGGCGGCGAGGTCCGCCGCCTCCGTCTCGTCGGCGAGGTGAAGCACCGTCATGCGGCGACGGCCTCCTCCTCGGACTCGTCCTCGGTCTCCTCGGACTCGTCCATGTACTCCTGCAGGAACGCCCGCTCCTCCGCGGTGATCCGGCGCGGACGCTGGGCCTCGAAGTCGAACGGCACGATCACCGTCGAGGCCCGGACGTAGATCTGGTCGCCGTCCTTGACCTCGTAGCCGAGGGTGAAGGAGGCCGCCCTGACCTCCGTCACCCACAGCTCGATGTCCACCGGCGCGTGCCGGTGGACGAGCTGCCGCTTGTAGTCGATCTCGTGGCGCGCCACCACCGACCCCTGCTGGAAATCCTTGTCCGGGCGGAACAGGAAGTCGATACGGGCCTCCTCCAGATAGCGGAGGAACACCACGTTGTTGACGTGGCCGTACGCGTCCATGTCCGCCCAGCGCAGCGGGCAGCGGTATGTGTGGCGCATCTGCTGGATCAGCCCCGGGTCAGCTTCTTGTAGGTGGCCCGGTGCGGACGCGCGGCGTCCGGCCCCAGCCGCTCGATCTTGTTCTTCTCGTACGACTCGAAGTTGCCCTCGAACCAGAACCACCTGGAGTCACCCTCGTAGGCGAGGATGTGGGTGGCCACGCGGTCGAGGAACCAGCGGTCGTGGGAGACGACCACGGCGCAGCCCGGGAAGTCCAGCAGCGCGTTCTCCAGGCTGGAGAGGGTCTCGACGTCGAGGTCGTTGGTGGGCTCGTCGAGGAGCAGCAGGTTGCCGCCCTGCTTCAGGGTGAGGGCGAGGTTCAGCCGGTTGCGCTCACCACCGGAGAGGATTCCCGCCGGCTTCTGCTGGTCCGGGCCCTTGAACCCGAAGGCGGAGACGTACGCCCGGGACGGCATCTCGACCTGGCCGACGTTGATGTAGTCGAGCCCGTCGGACACGACCTCCCACAGCGTCTTCTTGGGGTCGATGTTGGCGCGCCCCTGGTCGACGTAGGAGATCTTGACGGTCTCGCCGACCTTGATGTCGCCGGTGTCCGCCGACTCCAGGCCCTGGATCATCTTGAACAGGGTGGTCTTGCCGGCGCCGTTCGGGCCGATGACGCCCACGATGCCGTTGCGCGGCAGCGTGAAGGACAGGCCGTCCACCAGGATCTTCTCGCCGAAGGCCTTGTGCAGGTCGTTGACCTCGACGACGACGCTGCCCAGGCGCGGCCCCGGCGGGATCTGGATCTCCTCGAAGTCCAGCTTCCGCATCTTCTCGGCCTCGGCGGCCATCTCCTCGTACCGCGCGAGACGGGCCTTGGACTTGGCCTGGCGCCCCTTGGCGTTGGAGCGGACCCACTCCAGCTCTTCCTTGAGCCGCTTCTGCCGCTTGGCGTCCTTCTGGCCCTCGACCTTCAGACGGGCCGCCTTGGTCTCCAGGTAGGTGGAGTAGTTGCCCTGGTAGGGGTAGGCGCGACCGCGGTCGAGCTCGAGGATCCACTCGGCGACGTTGTCGAGGAAGTACCGGTCGTGGGTGATGGCCACGACGGTGCCCTCGTACTTGGCCAGGTGCTGTTCCAGCCAGTTCACCGACTCGGCGTCGAGGTGGTTGGTGGGCTCGTCCAGCAGCAGCAGGTCGGGCTGCTCCAGCAGCAGCTTGCACAGCGCGACGCGGCGCTTCTCACCACCGGAGAGGTTGGTGACGGGCCAATCGCCGGGCGGGCACCCGAGGGCGTCCATGGCCTGCTCGAGCTGGGCGTCGAGGTCCCAGGCATTGGCGTGGTCGAGCTCCTCCTGGAGCTTGCCCATCTCGTCGAGCAGCGCGTCGGAGTAGTCGGTCGCCATCAGCTCGGCGATCTCGTTGAACCGGTCGAGCTTGCCCTTGATCTCGGCGACGCCCTCCTGGACGTTCTCCAGGACCGTCTTCTCCTCGTTCAGCGGGGGCTCCTGCAGCAGGATGCCGACGCTGTAACCGGGCGACAGGAACGCGTCACCGTTGGACGGCTGCTCCAGCCCCGCCATGATCTTCAGCACGGTCGACTTACCGGCACCGTTCGGGCCGACGACGCCGATCTTGGCACCCGGAAGGAAGTTCAGGGTGACGTCGTCGAGGATCACCTTGTCGCCGTGCGCCTTGCGCGCCTTGCGCATGGTGTAAATGAACTCAGCCAAGAGAAACCGTCCGGCAGCTTGAATCTGGCAGTGGGCAGATACATCCCATCTTGCCTGACCGCCACCCCGTAGCGGAAACCAGTAAGGCCGGAGGCCCGTGACCTGGGGTTTCGCTGATGGGGGCTGCGGCTCGCCTGTCACTGCCGGTCGCCGTCGGTCGGCCTCGGGCGCCCTCGCACGGCCCAGGGACAGCCCAGGACAGAGAGTGCAGAGAGTGTCACCCTCCCCTGCCACGTCGGGCTATGGTGCGGCCGTGACAAGCGCAGCGGAGCGCCCCGTCCTCTTCCTCGACGTCGACGGACCGCTCATCCCGTTCGGGTCGTCATCCAGCAGTCTGCAAGCCCCCGCTTCGGGCCCCGAGGTGGCCGTCGACCAGGGGAATCCCCTGCTCGGACGGCTCGCCCCTGATCTTGGGCTGCGCCTCACGGCCCTGGGCTGTGATCTCGTGTGGGCCTCGACATGGATGGAGGAGGCAAACGAGGCCGTCGCCCCACGCATCGGACTGCCAAGGCTGCCCGTCGTGGCGTGGCCGGACGCCTGCGCCGACGGCAGTCCGCGGCGCCTGCACTGGAAGACCCGTCATCTCGTCGAATGGGCCAACGGCCGGCCGTTCATCTGGGTCGACGACGAGATCAGCAGCATGGACCGCCTTTGGGTCGCCGCCCAGCATCCCGGGCCGTCCCTTCTTCATCGCGTCGACCCGACGAAGGGCCTGGAAGACGCCGACTTCTCCGTACTCGCCGATTGGCTCAGCGCGATTGGGGGCGACCCCGGTCACAGGGACAGGCGCTGAGAAGATGCGGGCAAGCCTTGGTGTGGGGCCGCCCGATCGGCCTACGCCGGCACCGGGCTGGGCCGTCGAGTGCCGCTGCTGTCCGCCGTCGTTGCCGTCAGCGTGGTCCGTATCTTCTGCCGCCCGCGTAGCCTCATCAGCGTGTATGACGACTGGTTCGAGGACGGCGACTGAACAGCCAACAGCAGGCGTTCGTGGACGCCGTGGCGTGGGGCGGTACGCACCTGGCGACCCCCGATGCCCCGTGAGTCCCCGCCCGTTCTGGCACGGGAGTGGCACGACACCTTGCCGCGTCACCAGGACTCGGCCTGCAGGAACAGCGTGGTGACCTCTGCGAAGAACCAGACGGAGAACACCAGACACGCAAGCCACAGCCCCCGCAAGACCCAGCGAGCCTCTCGTCGTATGCGCATGAGCGGATCATCCCCCGTCGCGTCCTAGTACTGCAACGGTGCTTGCCGTGACTGATGGTCAGGTCGGTCGTTGGTGTGGTTGTGGGTGGGGACGTTGCTG
>NZ_BNBC01000006.1 GCF_014654675.1 Streptomyces spiralis | reverse complement strand
TCCTGGCAGGAGGGCACCGTCATCCGCTCCTGGCTGCTGGACCTCGCCGTCAACGCCCTCGACGAGGACGAGCACCTCGGCGAGCTGCGCGGCTACGCACAGGACTCCGGCGAGGGCCGGTGGACCGTGGAGGCCGCCATCGACAACGCCGTGCCGCTGCCCGCGATCACGGCCTCGCTGTTCGCGCGGTTCGCCTCCCGCCAGGAGGACTCGCCGCAGATGAAGATGATCGCCGCGCTGCGCAACCAGTTCGGCGGCCATGCCGTAGAGAAGAAGTAGTCCACAGGGGTCCACAGGCCCCAGGACCGCCCGGCACCGTCCGGGGGTCCGCAACGCTGGGGGAGGCCGGCGAACGACCATGCACGTCACGCATCTGTCGCTGGCCGACTTCCGCTCGTACGCCCGGGCCGAGGTCCCGCTCGACCCGGGCGTCACCGCCTTCGTCGGTCCCAACGGCCAGGGCAAGACCAATCTGGTCGAGGCGATCGGCTACCTGGCCACCCTGGGCAGCCACCGGGTCGCCTCCGACGCCCCCCTGGTGCGCATGGGCGTCGAGCGGGCGGTGATCCGCGCCCAGGTCAGACAGGGTGAGCGGCAGCAGCTGATCGAGCTGGAGCTGAACCCCGGCAAGGCCAACCGCGCCCGCATCAACAGGTCGTCCCAGGTCAGGCCGCGTGACGTGCTGGGCATCGTACGGACCGTGCTGTTCGCGCCGGAGGACCTCGCCCTGGTCAAGGGCGACCCCGGTGAGCGGCGCCGCTTCCTGGACGAGCTGATCACGGCCCGTTCCCCGCGCATGGCGGGCGTGCGCTCCGACTACGAGCGGGTCCTCAAGCAGCGCAACACGCTTTTGAAGTCGGCCGCGCTGGCCCGTCGGCACGGCGGCCGTTCCATGGACCTGTCCACGCTGGACGTGTGGGACCAGCACCTCGCGCGCGCGGGCGCGGAGCTGCTCGCCCAGCGCCTCGATCTGATCGCCGCGCTGCAGCCGCTGGCCGACAAGGCCTACGAGCAGCTGGCGCCCGGGGGCGGCCCGGTCGCGCTGGAGTACAAGCCGTCCGCGCCCGGCGAGGCACACACGCGCGAGGCCCTGTTCGAGCAGCTCATGGCCGCGCTCGCGGACGCCCGCAAGCAGGAGATCGAGCGGGGCGTCACCCTGGTGGGACCCCACCGGGACGACCTGGTGCTCAAGCTGGGGCAGCTGCCCGCGAAGGGATACGCCTCCCACGGCGAGTCGTGGTCCTACGCGCTGGCGCTGCGCCTGGCGTCGTACGACCTGCTGCGCGCCGAGGGCAACGAGCCGGTGCTGATCCTCGACGACGTCTTCGCCGAGCTGGACACCCGTCGCCGCGAACGCCTGGCCGAACTGGTCGCGCCCGGTGAGCAGGTCCTGGTGACCGCCGCGGTGGACGACGACGTGCCGCATGTGCTGGCGGGTACGCGGTTCTCCGTGTCGGAAGGGGAGGTGGAGCGGGTATGAGCGGAGCGCGTACGAGCGGCGAGCACGACCCGGCGCCCCGGAAGGCGTTCCCGGAGGACTCGCCCCGGAAGCCGTCCCAGGAGGACGCCCCGAAGACGGCCGAGCCCTCCGGTGTCGATCTGGCCCGGGTGGCGCTGCGCGCGGCGAAGGAGGCGGCACGCGCGCGGGGGGACGCGGCGCAGCAGAAGCGGCAGGGACGGCGCGGCGGGCTGCGCTCGGGTGCGCGCGCCGACGGCCGCGATCCGATGGCGCTGGGTTCGGCGATCAACCGGCTGATCACCGAGCGCGGCTGGGAGACCCCGGCCGCGGTGGGCGGTGTGATGGGGCGCTGGCCGCAGATCGTCGGCGCGGACGTGGCCAAGCACTGTGAGCCGGAGAAGTACGACGAGGACGAGCGGGTGCTGAGCGTGCGCTGCGACTCGACCGCGTGGGCGACCAATCTGCGCCTGCTCGCCCCGACGCTGGTCGCCCGTCTCAACGAGGACCTGGGCCATGGCGCGGTCCGGCTGATCAAGGTGAACGGTCCCGGCGGCGGAGCCCGTCGGTACGGTCCGCTGCGCGCGCCCGGCAGCGTCGGGCCCCGCGACACCTACGGGTGACGGACCTCACAAAAATCCGTCGTAGAGGCCGGTCGGCGGGCGCCTGGCCACGGGCCGGCATGCAACCGCACGCTCTTGCGAATAGCCACCTGACCCTGGAGTAGCGAAGGGTTGACGGCCGGAAGCGCTGAGTGCCGCTGTGAGCCTCTTGGAGCCCCCTTCCGCATATCGGGACCCGGCGGAGACCGGTTCAGGGCGCCACATGCGGACTCAGGTACCGGCAAACCCCCATCACTGTCGGCGCTACCGGTAGACTGGAAGCCAATCCCGCCCCCGAACGTGGGGACCGTCCGGGAAAAGCTGAGCAACGCTGATCAAGGCTTACCAACGCAACATGCCGCAGCCGCTCCGGCACCCCCAGGAGCCCGGCTCGTGCTGTGCCAGAAAGGGCGCTTCGTGGCCGATTCCGGCAACCCCAACGAGAACATCCCGTCCACCGACGCCGGCGCTGTCCCGGCCGCCTCTTCGACCTCATCGAACGGTGAGGTGACGGCCTCGTACGACGCCAGCGCCATCACCGTCCTCGAGGGCCTGGACGCGGTCCGCAAGCGACCCGGCATGTACATCGGTTCGACCGGTGAGCGCGGCCTGCACCACCTCGTGTACGAGGTGGTCGACAACTCCGTCGACGAGGCGCTGGCCGGTCACGCGGACACCATCGATGTGACGATCCTGGCCGACGGCGGCGTGCGCGTCGTGGACAACGGCCGTGGCATCCCGGTCGGCATCGTGCCCTCGGAGGGCAAGCCGGCCGTCGAGGTCGTGCTGACCGTGCTGCACGCGGGCGGCAAGTTCGGCGGCGGTGGCTACGCGGTCTCCGGTGGTCTGCACGGTGTCGGCGTCTCCGTGGTCAACGCCCTGTCGACCAAGGTCTCGGTCGACATCAAGACCGACGGCCACCGCTGGACGCAGGACTACAAGCTGGGCGTTCCGACCGCTCCGCTCGCCCAGCACGAGGCGACGGACGAGACCGGAACCGCGGTGACGTTCTGGGCCGACCCGGACATCTTCGAGACCACCGAGTACTCCTTCGAGACGCTCTCGCGGCGTTTCCAGGAGATGGCGTTCCTGAACAAGGGCCTGACGATCAGGCTGACCGACGAGCGCGAGTCGGCGAAGGCCACCTCCGGCGCGGACGAGGCGGGCGCGGACCAGAAGGCCGAGGTCAAGTCGGTCACGTACCACTACGAGGGCGGCATCGTCGACTTCGTGAAGTACCTCAACTCCCGCAAGGGAGAGCCGGTGCACCCCTCCGTCATCGATCTCGAGGCCGAGGACAAGGACAAGAGCCTGTCCCTCGAGGTCGCGATGCAGTGGAACAACGGTTACAGCGAGGGCGTGTACTCCTTCGCCAACATCATCCACACGCACGAGGGCGGTACGCACGAGGAGGGCTTCCGCGCCGCGCTGACCTCCCTGATCAACAAGTACGCGCGCGACAAGAAGCTGCTGCGGGAGAAGGACGACAACCTCACGGGCGACGACATCCGCGAGGGTCTGACGGCGATCATCTCGGTGAAGCTGAGCGAGCCGCAGTTCGAGGGCCAGACCAAGACCAAGCTGGGCAACACGGAGGCGAAGACCTTCGTGCAGCGGGCGGTCTACGAGCACCTCACCGACTGGCTGGACCGCAACCCGAACGAGGCGGCGGACATCGTCCGCAAGGCCATCCAGGCGGCCACCGCGCGCGTGGCGGCCCGCAAGGCCCGTGACCTGACCCGCCGCAAGGGTCTGCTGGAGTCCGCGTCCCTGCCGGGCAAGCTCTCCGACTGCCAGTCGAACGACCCGACCAAGTGCGAGATCTTCATCGTCGAGGGTGACTCCGCCGGCGGCTCGGCCAAGTCCGGCCGGAACCCGGAGTACCAGGCGATCCTCCCGATCCGAGGCAAGATCCTCAACGTCGAGAAGGCGCGCATCGACAAGATCCTGCAGAACCAGGAGATCCAGGCGCTGATCTCCGCGTTCGGCACGGGTGTGCACGAGGACTTCGACATCGAGAAGCTCCGCTATCACAAGATCATCCTGATGGCGGACGCCGACGTCGACGGCCAGCACATCAGCACGCTGCTGCTGACCTTCCTGTTCCGCTTCATGCGGCCGCTGGTCGAGGCGGGCCACGTGTACCTGTCGCGTCCCCCGCTGTACAAGATCAAGTGGGGCCGTGACGACGTGGAGTACGCCTACTCGGACCGCGAGCGCGATGCGCTGATCGAGATGGGCCGCCAGCGCGGCAAGCGCGTGCGCGAGGACTCGATCCAGCGCTTCAAGGGTCTCGGCGAGATGAACGCCGAGGAGCTGCGCGTGACCACGATGGACCAGGAACACCGGGTCCTCGGCCAGGTGACCCTGGACGACGCCGCGCAGGCCGACGACCTGTTCTCGGTCCTGATGGGTGAGGACGTGGAAGCCCGCCGCCAGTTCATCCAGCGCAACGCCAAGGACGTCCGCTTCCTCGACATCTGAGTCGGTCTTAGCTGACCGCACCAGGAAGGACCTTCACCAGCAATGGCCGACGAGAACACCCCCGTCACCCCTGAAGAGGGCGGCGAACTCGCGATGCGTGTCGAGCCCGTCGGGCTCGAGACGGAGATGCAGCGCTCGTACCTCGACTACGCGATGTCCGTCATCGTCTCGCGAGCGCTGCCGGACGTCCGCGACGGCCTCAAGCCCGTCCACCGCCGCGTGCTGTACGCCATGTACGACGGCGGCTACCGCCCCGAGCGCGGCTTCTACAAGTGCGCTCGCGTCGTCGGCGACGTCATGGGCAACTACCACCCGCACGGCGACAGTTCGATCTACGACGCGCTGGTCCGTCTCGCCCAGCCGTGGTCCATGCGGATGCCGTTGGTCGACTCCAACGGCAACTTCGGCTCTCCGGGCAACGACCCGGCGGCGGCCATGCGCTACACCGAGTGCAAGATGGCGCCGCTGTCGATGGAGATGGTCCGTGACATCGACGAGGAGACCGTCGACTTCACGGACAACTACGACGGCCGCTCCCAGGAGCCCACCGTCCTGCCGGCCCGCTTCCCGAACCTGCTGATCAACGGCTCGGCCGGTATCGCGGTCGGCATGGCGACCAACATCCCGCCGCACAACCTGCGCGAGGTCGCGGCCGGCGCCCAGTGGTACCTGGAGAACCCCGAGGTCTCCCACGAGGAGCTGCTGGACGCGCTCATGGAGCGCATCAAGGGCCCCGACTTCCCGACCGGCGCGCTCGTCGTCGGCCGCAAGGGCATCGAGGAGGCGTACCGCACCGGCCGCGGCTCCATCACCATGCGTGCGGTCGTCGAGGTCGAGGAGATCCAGAACCGCCAGTGCCTGGTGGTCACCGAGCTGCCGTACCAGGTCAACCCGGACAATCTCGCCCAGAAGATCGCCGACCTGGTGAAGGACGGCAAGGTCGGCGGCATCGCGGACGTCCGCGACGAGACGTCGTCGCGTACCGGTCAGCGCCTGGTCATCGTGCTGAAGCGGGACGCGGTCGCCAAGGTCGTCCTGAACAACCTCTACAAGCACACCGACCTGCAGACGAACTTCGGCGCCAACATGCTGGCGCTCGTCGACGGCGTGCCGCGCACCCTCTCCCTGGACGCGTTCATCCGCCACTGGGTGACGCACCAGATCGAGGTCGTCGTCCGCCGTACGCGCTTCCGGCTGCGCAAGGCGGAGGAGCGGGCGCACATCCTGCGCGGTCTGCTCAAGGCCCTGGACGCCATCGACGAGGTCATCGCGCTGATCCGGCGCAGCGAGACCGTCGAGATCGCGCGTGGCGGCCTGATGGAGCTCCTGGAGATCGACGAGATCCAGGCCAACGCCATCCTCGAGATGCAGCTGCGGCGCCTGGCCGCCCTGGAGCGGCAGAAGATCGTCCAGGAGCACGACGAGCTCCAGGCGAAGATCAACGAGTACAACGAGATCCTGGCCTCCCCGGTCCGCCAGCGCGGGATCGTCAGCGAGGAGCTGGCCGCGATCGTCGAGAAGTACGGCGACGACCGCCAGACCAAGCTGATCCCGTACGAGGGCGACATGTCCATCGAGGACCTGATCGCCGAGGAGGACATCGTCGTCACGGTCACGCGCGGCGGCTACATCAAGCGGACCAAGGCCGACGACTACCGCGCCCAGAAGCGCGGCGGCAAGGGCGTACGCGGTACGAAGCTGAAGGAAGACGACATCGTCGACCACTTCTTCGTCTCCACCACGCACCACTGGCTGCTGTTCTTCACCAACAAGGGCCGGGTGTACCGGGCGAAGGCCTACGAGCTGCCCGACGCCGGCCGGGACGCGCGCGGCCAGCACGTGGCGAACCTGCTGGCCTTCCAGCCGGACGAGGCGATCGCCGAGATCCTCGCGATCCGCGACTACGAGGCGGCCCCGTACCTGGTGCTGGCCACCAAGGCCGGGCTGGTCAAGAAGACGCCTCTGAAGGATTACGATTCACCGCGTTCCGGTGGTGTCATCGCGATCAACCTGCGCGAGCAGGAGAACGGAATCGATGACGAACTGATCGGCGCCGAACTCGTCTCGGCCGACGACGATCTGCTGCTGATCAGCAAGAAGGCCCAGTCGATCAGGTTCACCGCATCGGACGACACCCTGCGTCCCATGGGCCGCGCCACCTCGGGTGTGAAGGGCATGAGCTTCCGCGAGGGCGACGAGCTGCTCTCGATGAATGTTGTTCGACCCGGTACGTTCGTGTTCACTGCCACGGACGGCGGGTACGCGAAGCGGACCGCCGTCGACGAGTACCGCGTCCAGGGTCGCGGTGGCCTCGGTATCAAGGCCGCCAAGATCGTGGAGGACCGTGGTTCGCTGGTCGGTGCGCTGGTGGTCGAGGAGACCGACGAGATCCTCGCCATCACGCTCTCGGGCGGTGTGATCCGTACGCGGGTCAACGAGGTCAGGGAGACGGGCCGTGACACCATGGGCGTCCAACTGATCAACCTGGGCAAGCGCGATGCCGTGGTCGGTATCGCACGCAACGCCGAGGCGGGACGCGAGGCGGAGGAGGTCGACGGCGACGTGGCCGTGGACGAGACCGCCGAGGGTGCCGCGACCACCGGCACGGACGAGGGTGAGGCGCCCTCGGCCGAGTAGGCACGAGGAGTGAGTCATCGTGAGCGGAGCCACGGGCGCCGGATCGGCCGGTACCTCCACTGGTACGGAGACGGACGGCGGCGGCCGTGGCTCCGCCGCGCGTGCGACGGATTCGCACACGACCAACCTGAAGGCGATCAAGCCGTCCGCGGCCGACGCGCACGCACCCCACACTCATGGATCCCAGGGGGGAACGGTGACGGACACCCGAGGCCCGCAGAGCCCGCAGGCCCAGGCCGGCGGGCAGAGCCACGGCGCGGCCTCCCCGCTGCCGGGCGAGCGGCAGCCGCAGCAGCCGGCGGGGCCGTACCACCCGCCGCAGGCCTACCCCACGGCCGCGGGTGCCGCGCCCGGCGCGGCCCAGTCCGGCTCGGTGCGCCGCCCGCGCACGGGCGCCCGGACGACGCCGCGCACCCGCAAGGCGCGGCTGCGCGTGGCCAAGGCCGACCCGTGGTCGGTGATGAAGGTCAGCTTCCTGCTCTCCATCGCGCTGGGCATCTGCACGATCGTGGCGGCCGCCGTGCTGTGGATGGTCATGAACGCCATGGGTGTCTTCTCGACGGTCGGCGGGACCATCTCGGAGGCGACCGGCTCGAACGAGTCGAACGGCTTCGACCTGCAGTCCTTCCTGTCGCTGCCGCACGTCCTGACCTTCACGGCGATCATCGCGGTCATCGACGTCGTCCTGGCGACGGCCCTGGCGACCCTCGGAGCGTTCATCTACAACCTCTCCGCGGGCTTCGTCGGCGGCATCGAGCTGACGCTGGCCGAGGACGAGTGACAAGCGCTCCACGTGTCCGCTGACGGTCCCCCGACAATCGATTTTGGGACTGCCCGCCTCGTGCGCTAATCTTCAGGAGTCAGCGCGCGGGACACACCGCAGAGCGCGGCGGGGCTATAGCTCAGTTGGTTAGAGCGCATCCCTGATAAGGATGAGGCCACAGGTTCAAATCCTGTTAGCCCCACCAGCGAGAAGACCCCCGGTCCGAATGGGCCGGGGGTCTTTCGCATTCACGTGCCTGGCCGTGCTGGTCCGGCTGCGCCACGCGGGTGGCAAAATCAGCGGGTGCAGATCGGGGTGCTGGGTCCACTGGAGGTTCGCACGGGCGACGGCGGCCTGGCCGACGTGCCGGGCGCGCGGCTGCGCGGACTGCTGGTCGCCCTCGCGCTGAGGCCGGGGCAGGTGGTCCCGAGGGCGTCGCTCGTCGACTGGATCTGGGGGGAGCACCCTCCCGCCGACGCCACGAACGCCTTGCAGCGCCTGGTCTCCCGGCTGCGGAAGCTGCTGCCGGACGGGGTGCTCGAGGGGCAGACGGACGGCTACCGGCTGGCGGTGGAGCCCGACGACGTCGACGCCGTACGGTTCGAACGCCTCGTCGCCGCCGGTCTGGCCCGCACCGAGGACGGCTCCCGGCGGGCACGGCTGCTGCGGGAGGCCCTCGGGCTGTGGCGCGGTGCGGTCCTGCAGGACGTCGGTCTCCAGGACAGCGCCGCGTTCGACGCCGCGGTCGTCCGGTTCGAGGAACTGCGCCTGACCGCCACGGAGGAGCGGGCCGACGCCGAGGTCGCCCTCGGGCGCGGTGCGGAGATGGTCGCGGAGCTGACCGACCTGGTGGCCGCGCACCCGGTGCGCGAGCGGCTCGCCGCCGCGCTGATGCGCGCCCTCGCCGCGGCCGGACGCGACAACGAGGCACTGCTGGTGTACCAGCGCGCGAGGGAGGCTCTGGCCGACGCGCTGGGCGCCGACCCCTCGCCGGAGCTGGCCGCGCTGCACGTCGCGCTGTTGCGGGGCGAGCTGGGACGGCGGGAGGAGAGCCGCAGGACGAACCTGCGCGCCGAGCTGACCTCCTTCGTCGGCAGGGGCGCCGATGTCACCGCGGTGCGCGGCCTCATCGCCGAACACCGGCTCACCACGCTGATCGGGCCGGGCGGTTCGGGCAAGACCAGGCTGGCCACGGAGACCGCGCGCACCCTGCTCGGCGATCTGCCGGACGGGGCCTGGCTGGTGGAGCTCGCCGCCGTCCGCGCCGGCGGCGGCGTGGCCGACGTGGCGCAGTCGACGCTCGCCGGGCTGGGCCTGCGGGACGCTCTGCTCGGCGGGACCCCGAACGCGGAGCCGACGGACCGGATCGTCGCCGCGATCCGCGAACGGGAGGCGCTGCTGGTCCTGGACAACTGCGAGCATGTGATCGAGGCGGCGGCGGTCTTCGCCCACCGGGTGCTCGGCGAGTGCCGGCGGCTGCGGATCCTGGCGACGAGCCGGGAACCGCTCGGCATCACCGGGGAGGCGTTGTGGCCGGTCGAGCCGCTGGCCCTGCCGGAGGCTGACGCGGACCCGGGTGAGATCGAGTCGTCGTCCGCCGTACGACTGCTGCGGGACCGGGCCGGCGCGGTCCGCCCGGATCTCGCGGCCGACGCCCGCACGCTGGCGACGATGGCGCGCGTCTGCCGTGCACTGGACGGGGTGCCGCTGGCGATCGAACTGGCCGCGGCCCGGTTGCGCTCCATGTCCATCGAGCAGCTCGCGGGCCGGCTCGACGACCGGTTCCGCCTGCTGACCGGCGGCAGCCGCACCGCGCTGCCGCGGCACAGGACGCTGCGTGCGGCCGTCGACTGGAGCTGGGAGCTGCTCACCCACGCCGAGCGGGTGGTCCTGCGCAGGCTGGCGGTGTTCTCCGGCGGGGCGAGCCTGGAGGCGGCCGAACGGGTCTGCGCGGGCGACGCGGTGGAGCAGGGACAGGTGCTCGAGCTGCTGACCGCGCTGACCGAGAAGTCGCTGCTCCTCGCCGAGGGCGGCGGCGCCCCTCGCTACCGCATGACCGGCACGATCAAGGAGTACGCACGGCACCGGCTCGCGGAGGCGGGGGAACCGGACCGGGCGCGCCGCGCGCACCTGGCCTTCTTCACCGAGCTCGCCGAGACCGCGGAGCCGCATCTGCGCCGCGCCGAGCAACTGGAGTGGCTCGCCGGGCTCGAGGCCGAGCACGACAACATTGGCGCGGCGATGCGCGGCGCGCTCGCCGCGGGCGAGGCGCAGGCGGCGATGCGGCTCGCGGCCGGCGCGGGCTGGTACTGGTGGCTCGGCGGGCACCGGACCGAGGGCCTCGAACTGCTCACCGCGGCGGCCAGGACGCCCGGCGAGGCGACCGACGAGGTCCGCGCGTTGGTGTACGCGCTGATCGTGCTGTTCGCGAGCTCCGGGCGGGGCGACGAGCGCCAGGCGGCGGAGTGGATCCGCGAGGCGCACCGGCTCGGCCGGCGCAGCCGGAGCCGCTCTCCGCTGCTGGGGCCGGTCGCCGCGCTGGAACGCCTGTTGCGGGAGCCCACCGCGTTCGTGCCCGCGTGGGAACCGCTGCTCGGCAACGAGGACCCCTGGGTGCGGGCGCTGGCCCGGCTGCACCTGGGCAAGATGCGGATCATGCTCGGCCAGGGCGGGCCGGACGCGGACGCGTACCTGGAGACGGCGCTCGCCGAGTTCCTGGCACTGGGCGAGCGGTTCGGGATCTCGTTCGCCCGGACCGAGCTGGCGGACCGGATCGCCGCGCGCGGCGACTTCGCCGGTGCGTGCGAGCACTACGAGCAGGCGATCGCGGTCGTCACCGAGGTCGGCGCCACCGAGGACGTCATCCGGATGCGGTCGCGGCAGGCCCAGCTGTACTGGCTGCTGGGCGACGAGGACGCCGGAGCGGCCGCCGTCGCCGAGGCGCAGCGGTACGCGGAGCGGGTCGCCTGGCCGGACGCGCTGGCCGAGCTGGCCCTCACCAGGGCGGGACTCGCCCGGCTGGGCGGCGACGCGGAGGAGGCGCACAGGCAACTCGGCGTCGCCACGGCCGTGTTGGGCGACGAGGCGGAGCAGGCGTACATCCGCGCGGCCAGGCACGATCTGCTCGGCTACCTCGCCGACGACCTCGGCGAGGTCCGGGCGCACCGTGCGGCGGCCTGCGAGGCGGCCCGTGAGGCGGGGAACGCGCCGCTGATCGCGTACGTGCTCGTCGGGGTGGCGGACCTGGCCCTGCGCCGCGGCGAGCACGCGCAGGCCGCGCGGCTGCTCGCGGCGAGCGCGGGCATACGCGGGCTGCAGGACCGCTCCCACCCGGACGTGGCCCGGATCGAGCAGACCGCACGGCGCCGCCTCGGCGACGCGCGGTTCGCCGAGGCGGCCCGGGAGGGCGCGCGGACCAGCTGGTCCGAGCTGGTCGATGTCACGCTCGCTTCTTGAACGTCGAGACCGCCCAGACGTATCCGACGACCGCGAACCCGACGCACCAGGCGAGGGCCGCGAACATGTCGCCGGCCGACGCGTGGTGGCCCGAAAGCAGCCCGCGCAGCGTCTCGATGACCGGGGTGAAGGGCTGGTACTCCGCGAACTGCCGCACTCCGGTCCCCATCGTGTCCGCGGGGACGAACGCGCTGCTCAGGAACGGCAGCATGATCAGTGGAACGGTGGCCATGCCCGCCGACTCCACGGTCTTGGCGGCCAGTCCCATGGCGACCGTGAGCCAGCTCGCCCCGAACCCGAGCAGCAGCATGACGCCGATCGCGGCGAGCCAGTCGAGGAGGCTCGCATCCGAACGGAAGCCCATCGCGAAGCCGACACCGAGGATGACCGCGTCGGCGATCAGTCCGCGCACCGTCGTGGCGACGACATGACCGGTCAGCACGGCGCCGCGGGAGACGTCCATGGCCTTGAACCGGTTGATGACGCCCTTCGTCATGTCGTCGTTCACGGCCGTCGCGGTCGCTCCCAGCCCGTAACTGATGGCCATCACGAGCAGGCCCGGCACCGCGTAGTCCACGTACCTGCCCTGGACCTTGAAGGCGCCGCCGAACACGTAGACGAACATGAGCATCATCACGACCGGGAACAGGATCGCGTTGAATACCGTGACCGGGTTGCGGACCGTGTGCTTGAAGTTGCGGCGCAGCATGATCGCCGAGTCGCAGAACGCTGTCGAGACGGTGCTCACTGTGCGATCACCTCCGCGCTCGTGCGCCCGGTCAGGGCGAGGAAGACGTCGTCGAGGTCCGGTGTGTGCACGGAGAACTCCTGGGCGTTGATCATGTGTTCGTCGAGCCGGTCAAGCAGGGCCCGCAGCGACCTCGACTCACCGTCGCTGGGCACCCGCAGGATCAGCTCCTGGTCGTCGCGGGTGGCCCCGGTCAGGATCCGCGCCGCCGTGTCGAGTTCGTCGAGGTCGGCGAACCGGAGCCGGACGTGGGTGCCGGGGATCCGGCGCTTGAGCTCGTCGGGGGTGCCCTGGGCGACGAGACGGCCCTGGTCGAGCACCGCGATCCGGTCGGCGAGCTGGTCGGCTTCCTCGAGGTACTGGGTGGTGAGGAAGACGGTGGTGCCTTCGGCCACCAGTTCGCGGACGATCCCCCACATCGTGCGCCTGCTGCGCGGGTCGAGGCCCGTCGTCGGCTCGTCCAGGAAGATGATCCGCGGCCTGCCGACCAGGGTCATCGCCAGGTCCAGCTTCCGGCGCATACCGCCGGAGTAGGCCGAGACCGTCCTGTCCGCCGACTCCACCAGGTCGAACCGTTCGAGCAGCCCCGTGACCACGCGGTCACCGGAGGGCACGCGCTTCAGGTCCGCCATCAGCCGCAGGTTCTCCCTGCCGGTCAGCAGATCGTCCACCGCGGCGAACTGGCCGGTCACGCCGATGGCCGCGCGCACCTGCCTGGTCGCGGTCGCCACGTCGTGGCCGGCGACGAGGACCGTCCCGGCGTCGGCCCTCAGCAGGGTCGCCAGAACGTTCACCGTCGTCGTCTTGCCCGCCCCGTTGGGGCCGAGCAGGGAGAAGACGGTTCCCGCGGCGACCTCGAAGTCGATGCCGTCGAGCACGGCCTTGTCGCCGTATGCCTTGCGCAGCCCTGAGACTGCGATCGCGGAACTTTTCATGTCCCCACCGTCCTCGCCGGCCCTGACACCCGACTGTCACGCCGCTGACACGGCCACTGACACGGCGGTGCGGGGTACCGACGTGGCGATGTGGGGTGACGGACGCGGCGGTGCGGGGCCGCGACCGCGGGGAAACGCGAAGATCCCCGGTCGGGGATGACCGGGGATCTTCGTGGGTTTCGGTTCCGGAGATGCTGTACGCAGTTCGCCGTTACGTCAATGGGTGCGGGTTGGTGGGGGCCCGGCGGTGCCGGGCCGGCGCTGTCAGCGCTGGAGGGGAATGGTGGGGCGGGCCGGTGGTTCGGCGGGGGCGCACTGCGGATCGGTGGCCAGCGAGGGGGAGTCGCCCAGCGGGCGGTGCCGGCAGCTGGGGGACTTTCCGTGGGCCTCGGCCCGGATCCGCTGCTTCATCGTGGGGGGCAGGGACCGAAGATGGGTCCTGGACCATGGAGAGGACGTCGCCTGTTCCGGTAGCGCCCGGAGTCGGGTGCTGGTGCTCTTGGATGCCTTGTCCGACTGCGACGCGGCGCTGGCCGCCCCGGCCGTGGTGGTGATGAGTCCGAGCGCCGTGCAGAGCGCGAGGAAGGCGGTGACGATGGCGGTCCACAGCTTGACGACCTTGTGCTGGTCCATGGCCCCTCACTTTCGGGTTGGGCGATTTGCGTACTTTGCTCATGATGTGTATGAGCCCCGCGAAGTGGTGGACCGACGCTCGTGGCGCGTCGTTCTTCGGATGAACACCACTCGGATGGACGCATGAAGGGCGAGAAAGTGCAGAGAGTTGACGGCCCACGCAGGTCACCGATCGGTATCGGCCGGTGTGTATAGTCGGGCGCCAGAGGTCCCCTACGTCAAGGAAAGACGAGGTCGCGCGGTGAAGAAGCTTCTCCTGGTCGCACTGGCCGCCATCGGCGGGCTCCTCGTGTACCGCCAGATCCAGGCGGATCGCGCCGAGCAGGATCTGTGGACGGAGGCGACTGACTCCGTGCCCACGGGTTCGTGAGCACCGACATCCGATACTGAGCAGGCCCCGACCGCCGTTGCGGTCGGGGCTTTGTGTTGCGAGGTTGCGGATCCTGAGGTAGCGGTCGCCTCGTGAGGCGGGTGTTTCGGACGCTCGTACGCAACGCGCGGATGGCGCAACGCCGTGCGGGGCAGGATGGGCGACGTCCGAAGCGGCGGCGAACGCGAGGGGGGCGCGGGATGAGACGGCCCACGGCTGGACGGGGGCCCATGGCGAAGCGGCGGGTCTGGGCGAGGCTGCCGGTTTCGGTGGGGTGGCCGGTTTCTGTGGGGCGGACCGGCGTCGTACGCCTCGCCGTCGTCGTGGCGGTGCTGGGCCTGGTGGTGGCCGCGGTACCGGCGACGAGCGCGGTCGCGGACGGCGCGCCGGGCGGGTACGGCTTCACCGACGATGCACGGTCCGTCGCGGGGGCGACGACGACCTCGGTCGCGAAGAGCCTGGAGCCCGGCCGCGTCTACAGGAGCTCCCTGCCGGCGAACGGCAGGCTCTACTACCGCCTCGACCTCGACGCCACCTCCACCGCCTACGTCTCCGCCACCGCCGTCCCCGGCACGGGCACCACGGTCTCCGCCACGGACGGCCTGCGCGTCTCCGTGCGGGACGCCCAGGGCAACGCCTGCTCCTACCAGGCCACCCGCTTCGGCACGAGCCGCAGCGCGCACCCGATCGCCGCGTGGGGCGCGCGCGATGCCTCCCCCGGCCATGCGCTGTGCCGGGGAGCCGGTGCCTACTACGTCCTCGTCGAGCGCATCGCCGCCACGGGCTCCTCGTCGGACGCCTGGCCCCTGGAGCTGGCCGCCGTGACGGAGCCGGCCCTGGAGCGGTCCGGTGCGACGAGGGCGCCGGAGACATGGGACTCGGCCTCGCCGGAGCCGGTCGGCGGCCACGCGGTGGACCGGGCGGGCGGCGCCGGTTTCGCCCGGGCCGCGACGGTCGGCCAAGGGGTCTGGCAGGACCGGATCCGGCCCGGTCAGACGCTCTTCTACCGGGTGCCGGTGGACTGGGGGCAGCAACTGAACGCCCTCGCCGAGCTGGGCGGTGCCGGTGGTGGCAGCGGTTACGCCGACGGCGCGCTCACGCTGTCTCTCTACAACCCGGTCCGGGGCTACGTCGAGGACGCGTACGCCGGTTACAGCGGCCGGCCCGCCTCCGCCGCGCTCGCGCCCCTGCCTCCGGTCGCCTACGCCAACCGCTACGGATTCGCCGACCAGGTGAAGGCCATGCGGTTCGCGGGCTCCTACTACCTGGTCGTGCACCTCGCCGCCCAGACCGCCGACACCTTCGGCGAGGGCCCCTACGGCCTGACGCTGCGGGTGCGGGTGGGCGGTACGGCACGGTCTGGGCCGGGGTACGCGGGCCGCTCCGAGCCGCGGAACCTGTTCGAGGTCACGGCCGGGGACCGGCAGGCGGCGACCGAGGCCGGTGCCGGCGAAGGCTCCGCCGCGCTGCGCGCGCTCGCCGTGGGCGGCATCGGTGCCGGGACCGTCCTGCTGCTCGTCCTCGGGGTGTGGACGGTGGCCGCCCGGCGGCGGGCGGGGGCCTGGTAGGGCCACGATCGGGCGTCGGCCTCAGAGCCGGGCCAGTGCCCAGAACCCCACGGCGTAGCAGACCAGCGCGACGAGCAGGAGCGGGATCGCCACCTTGGCGGGCGGACCGGGGCGACGGGGACGTACGGCGCGGTGCGGTGAGATCGCCGGTGCCGGAGGGGGAGCCGCCGAGGGGTGAGCCGCCGGAAGGGGAACAGCCGGAAGGGGAACCGCCGGAAGGGGAACCGCCGGAACGGGAACCGCCGACGGAGGGACGCGCGGGTCCTCGGCGGTGTACGAGGCCGTAGGGGCAGTAGGGTTTAAAGAGCCAGTGGAGGCGCCGGAGGCCGCAGAGGCGGGCTCCTGGGGACGTACCGGTGGAGGCAGGCGGAAACTGCCGGTGTCCTCGTCGGACGGCAGCGCACGGGTGGGTCTGCCGCCTGTCCCGGACTCCTCGGCGCCGTCGGATCCGTCGGCGCCGAGGGTCCGCTCGGGGCCGTCCGGTCCGAAGCCCGGTGGCAGGGGGCCGAGTTGGTCGAAGACCTCGATCTGCTCCTCGTCCGGCCCCGGCTCCGGCAGCAGCTCGGCGGCCGCGGCGAGCGCCTTGCGCGCCCCCGTGGCCGTACGGAACCGGGCCTGCGGGTCCGGTTGCAGCAGTGCCGCCAGGACCTGCCACAACGGCTCGGGAACGTCCTTGGGGGCACTCGGAGTTCCCTGTTCCGCGAAGTACTCCACGAGTGCCTTGGCGTCCGGCTTGGCACCCTGCAGCAGATAGAGGGCGACCAGGCCGGTGGCGAACAGGTCGGCGGGGAAGTCCGGTTCCGCGCCCATCATCTGCTCCGGGGCGAGGTAACCGGGCGTTCCCACCACGAGATCGGCCTCGGTCAGCCGGGGTTCGCCCAGCCGCATGGCGATGCCGAAGTCGGACAGCCGCAGTCTGGGGCGACCCGTGCCGGTGGCCTCCAGGAGCACGTTGGCGGGCTTGATGTCGCGGTGCACGACCCCTTCCGCGTGCACCGCGGCGAGTCCCGACAGCAACTGGTCGAGGAGGGTGCAGACGAACGGCGCGGGCAGTGGGCCGTAGTCGCCGACCAGGTGGACCAGCGAGCCGCCGGCCACCAGATCCATGGTGAACAGGACCTTGTCGTCGTCGGCGGCCCAGCTGGCCGGTGCGAGCACATGAGGGTGGTCGATCCGCAGCGCCTGCTCCCGTACGAAGCGCAGCAGGGAGTGCGCGTCGCGCTGCTGCAGCACCTTGGCGGCGACGTACCGCCGGCGCCGGTGGTCCCAGGCGCGCCAGACCGCGCCGGCCCCGCCTCGGCCGATCGGGTCGGCCAGCTCGTACCGGCCGGCGAAGACCTCACCCATGGCTGTGCGTCGCTCCTCCCCCTGCGGTCACCCCCCTTGCCTCCCCCGCGGGACGCGCCGCGACGCCTTTCGCGGCGTCAGTTCTGGTGGGTCTGGTAGTGGGCGACCGCGTCCGAGGTGCGGCCGGCGCCGTAGACCCGCAGGAACTCCGCCAGTTCGGGGTGGGTGGGAGCGAGGCTGTCCGCCGCCTCGATGATGTCGCCGGCGGCGGCGACGGAGCGGAGCAGCGACTGGATCTCGCGGACCACGCGCTTGACCGTCGGCGCTCCCGAACTGTTGGTCGTCTGCGTGACGTTGCTGAGCACCGAGCCCCCCTGTGACCTCTTGATCTCATCCATGCGCTCGGTCGCCTCGGCCGCACTGACGCTGCCGTCCGCCACCTGGCCCGCGAGTTCCTGCAGCAGTTGCACCCGCTGGACGACCGCCGGATTGCCGATCTTCGCGCGCTGGCCGCTCATCAGCTGTGACAGCATCGGCGCCGACAGCCCCAGGACCCCCGCCAGACGCGCCTGGTTGAGCCCCAGGTCGTCTATGAGCTTACGGAACAGCGCCCCCAACGGCTCCCCGTACCAGTTCCGCTGCAGTTCCCGCGCTCTCGCGGTGGCTTCCTGCTGTGCGGCGTCCATTGCGTCTCCCCATCGCTTCCCCGAGTACCGTGGTTCGCTGTAGCGAACCACGCGGAGCATCTTACGGAGAGTGGTCGGCGACGGGGACCCCCAATCTTTTTGCGAGATCCGGGGGGTGACCCGGTACTCTGGTCTGCGGCACCCGACCGGCGGACGGTTCGTCCGGGCGGATGCTCCTCTTCGGGGCCTTAGCTCAGTTGGTAGAGCGCTGTCTTTGCATGGCAGATGTCAGGGGTTCGACTCCCCTAGGCTCCACCGCACCAAAGCCCACCTGACCTGCGGAAACGCTGGCCGGGTGGGCTTTTTCGTGCGGTCGGCGCGCGCGGCGGCCGCCGCCGGATCCCCGTCCCGATCAACCTCGCACGGAACGCCCCGAAGGGGCATTCTTGACTCGAAGGCGTAGCAACGGTGCATCCAGGACGGTCGGCGGGAACGGAGCAGGTGTGCGGCGCATGGACGGGCACGGTGCGAGCGGAGGCGATCCGTGCGGAATCCGATGCGCCGGTGACGACGGCCTGGCCCTGGCCGTCGCGCGCGAGCGGCACCTGCTCGACCAGTTGCCCGTCCCTGTCGCCTTCTTCGACAGGGACCGCCGGCTGGCATGGCTGAACCACGCCGCCGCCCTGGTCGCGAACCGGCCGCCGGAGGCCCTGCTGGGGCTGCCCGCCGGGGAGATCGAGCCCGGGATCCCCATCGAGGGCGGCCACGAGTTCAGCGAGGCCGTCGGCCGGGTGATGCGGACCGGCGAGCCCGAGTCGTGGCAGAGCACTCTTACACTGGATGGCGCGAAGCACACATGGCGGGTCACGCTCTCCCCGGTGCGGAGTCCTGAGGGCGAACTCCTCGGGGTGTCCGCGGCCACCCTCGACACCACCGAGCAGTTCTGGGCACGCCGCCGGATGGCGGTGCTCAGCCAGGCCAGCGCACGGATCGGCAGCACCCTGGACGTCTCGCACACCGCGCGGGAGCTGGTGGAACTGGCCACCGAGAGCTTCGCCGAGCGGGTGACCGTGGACCTTCTCGCGGAGGTGTGGAACACCGAGGGGAGCGGGACCGGGCCCGGCGGCGGGGCACCCGAACCGGGCGGCGGCGCCATCGAGTTCCGTCGTGTCGCGTCGGGTTCGGCTCCCGACTGCCCGGCGGATCCCGGCGCGGCGACCTGCGGCGTGCACTCCGTCGCGCGCGACTCGCTGACCGGGCGCGTCCTGGAGGACGGCGAGCCCCGCGGAGACATCGCCCCGGCGCCCTACGCCCGGGTCGAGGACCGGTCACCGCCGAACGGAACAGGGACAGCGACGCCGAACGGGACGGGCGGGCCGCCCACGGACCGTGCCGCACTCCTCGTCCCCATGGTGGCCCGCGGCACCACCCTGGGCCTGGTGACCTTCGCCCGGCGCCGCCCCCACCCCGCCTTCGACAAGGCCGATGTCCACCTGGCCCGCGACCTGGCCGCCCGCACCGCCGTCTGCCTGGACAACTGCCTGCGCTACAGCCGGGAGCGGCAGGCCGCGCTCGCCCTGCAACGCAGCCTGTTGCCCGACCACGCCGACGAGCACCAGGCCGTGGACATCGCCTCCTGCTATCTGCAGAGCACGAGCGCCACGGGCATCGGCGGCGACTGGTTCGACGTCGTGCCGCTCTCCGGAGCCCGGGTCGCCCTGGCCGTCGGCGATGTCGTCGGGACCGGCATCCGCGCCACCGCGACCATGGGCAGGATGCGTACGGCCGTACGCACGCTGGCCGCCGTGGAACTGGCCCCCGACGAACTGCTCACCCATCTCGACGACATCGTGATCACACTGGACCAGGAGGAGGCGGCCCACGCGGGCGGCGCTCCGGTGGCGGGCGCCACCTGCCTGTACGCCGCCTACGACCCGGTCTCCGGGCGCTGCGCCATCGCCTCCGCGGGCCATCCCGAGCCGGTCCTGGTCCACCCCGACGGCCATGTCGAGCAACTCGCGGTGCCGTCCGGTCCCCCGCTGGGACAGGGCGGCATCAAGTTCGAGGCGACCGAGTTCGATCTCCCGGCGGGGAGCCGTCTCGCGCTCTACACCGACGGGCTCCTGCACGCCTCCGGCAAGGGCCCCGAGGCGGCGCGGGCCGAACTGCACGCGCTGCTCGCCCGCCCCGCGGAGTCGCTCCAGGCGGTGTGCGACCGTGTGATCACGCACCTGGTGCCGGCCCGGCCCGCCGAGGACGTGGCCCTTCTTCTCGCCCGCACCCACCGCCTCGGCGCGGACCGGCTGGCCTCATGGGAGCTGCCCCGCGACCCGGAGGTCGTCGCGACCACCCGGGAACGCGCGGCCGGCCGGCTGCGGGAGTGGGGGCTCGGGGAGGACGTCGCCTTCACCACCGAGCTGATCACCAGCGAGCTGGTCACCAACGCCATCCGCTACGGCGCAGACCCCGTCGTGCTGCGGCTGATCCGGGACACCTCGTCGCTGATCTGCGAGGTCTCCGACGGCAGCAGCACCGCCCCGCATCTGCGCCGGGCCCGTACCTACGACGAGGGAGGCCGCGGACTGCTGCTCGTCGCGAGCCTCACCCAGCGCTGGGGCACCCGCTACGGCGACAGCGGCAAGACGATCTGGGCCGAGCAGCCGCTGAGCCAGGGCTGAACGACGAAGGGCCGCCCCCGTGACAACGGCGGGCCGCCCCGTGACAACGGCGGGCCGCCCCGTGACAACGGAGGGCCGCCCGCGTACCGGACGTACGCGGGCGACCCCGGACAGCGCGCGGCGGGCGCGGTCAGCCCTGATCGTCGCGGTCCGCCGCCTCTTCCTCGGCCTCCTTCGCCTCGACCTCGGGGTCCAGGACCGACTGGCCGGTGCCGTCCACGGAGGACAGCCGGCCGGACTCGGGGACCTCGGTCGCGGCCGGCGGCTCCACCAGCCAGTCGGGGTTGGCCTGCTTGTCCCACCACTTCCAGGCGGCGAAGGCACCGCCCGCGAGCACGCCCACCAGCGCGACCACCTTGGCGATGCGACCGGCCCGGGCCCGCCGGCTCCGCCTGCGGGCGAGCTTCTGGATCTTCTGCGCCGGGACCTGGCCGCGCAGCGCGACCAGTGCGGCGGCACCTCGCGCGGTGGCCTCGTCCGCGACCGGCCCGGCCGCGGCCATCGCCTGTTCGATGCGCGGCCTGGAGTACTCGGCGGCCTGCCGGGCGGCCTTGCGCGTGCGGCAGGCGGCCTCCTGGGCGGCCTGGTCGAGCTTCGGCGGCACATACGTCATGGCCTGCGTGCGGGCCTGCTCCAGCCGGGGTGCGACATGGGCGCCGTACTGCACACGGGCCTGGTCGGCGGCCAGGGAGACCTTCGGCGCCAGCCGTACGCGTGCCTCGTGCGCGTAGTGCGCGGCCCTTTCCCTGGCCGTGTCGGCGTAGGGCGCCACCACTTCCGCGGCGTGCAGCACGCTGTCCTTCGCCGAGCCGGTCGCGGCGCGCACGCTGTCGATGCGGGTCACGGGTTCCTCCTCCTCGGTGGCGTACGGTAATTCGACTTTCCACCCATTTACGGATCATGCCTGCCGACGAGCCCGTGAGCATGTGCGCACGGGCATCCGGGTCACGGTCACGGGGAGACGGTGGAAGGGTGATAGCGGATGAATACGGAGCAACGGGAGCTTGTCGACGACAATGCCACGGATCGCCGCGCGGCGCTCCCGACCCGAGAGGACTGACCCCGAATTCCGCAACCGATTCCGGCGGATGTCCGCCCGGAGGCGGGTGCCGGGCGACGCGTGGCGCATGCCGTGCGAGGATCGGAGGGTCAAGAAGAGACAACGGAAGGCAGATCGTGGCTGAGCAGCTCTACGCCACCCTGAAGACCAACCACGGCGACATCGAGATCCGGCTCCTGCCGGACCATGCCCCCAAGACGGTCCGCAACTTCGTGGAGCTCGCCAAGGGCGAGCGCGAGTGGACGCACCCCGCCACCGGCGAGAAGTCCACGGCGAAGCTGTACGACGGCACGGTCTTCCACCGGGTGATCAGCGGTTTCATGATCCAGGGCGGTGACCCGCTGGGCAACGGCACCGGCGGCCCCGGCTACACGTTCGAGGACGAGTTCCACCCGGACCTCGCCTTCAACAAGCCCTACCTGCTGGCGATGGCCAACGCGGGCCCCGGCACCAACGGCTCGCAGTTCTTCATCACCGTCGCCCCGACGGCCTGGCTGACCCGCAAGCACACCATCTTCGGCGAGGTCACCGACCCGGCCAGCCAGAAGGTCGTCGACGCCATCGCGACCACGAAGACCAACCGCAACGACCGCCCGCTCAGCGACGTGGTCATCGAGTCGGTCGTCATCGAGTCCCGCGGGGCCTGAACCGACGGCTCGCAGGGAACCAATCGCCCCGCTCGTCCGTAAGGATGAGCGGGGCGGTGCGTTGCCACGGCGAGTCGTGCACCGTCCACAGCGAACTTGAGGGGACCCCATGGAACAGGCGCCAGGCGGCCGGTCGGAGGCGCGCGGCAGCGTGCCCACCTGCTACCGGCACCCGGACCGCGAGACCGGCGTCCGCTGTACCCGCTGCGAGCGGCCGATCTGCCCGGAGTGCATGGTCGACGCCTCCGTGGGCTTCCAGTGCCCGGACTGCGTCCGCGCAGCGTCCGGCACGGGCCACGCACCTCAGGCGTCCCGGCCGCGCACGGTAGCGGGGGGCACGGTGACGGCCGACCCGCGGCTGTTGACCAAGATCCTCATCGGGATCAACATCGCGGTGTTCATCGCCGTCCAGGCCGACAAGTCCCTGCTGGAACACCTGGTCCTGTACGGCGCATGGCCGCCGAAGCCGGCCATGCCCACCTCGGGCGTCGCCGGCGGCGAGTGGTACCGCCTGGTGACGTCGATGTTCACGCACCAGGAGTACTGGCACATCGGCTTCAACATGCTCAGCCTGTGGTGGATCGGCGGCCCATTGGAAGCGGCCCTCGGCCGGAGCCGCTATCTGACGCTGTACTTCATCTCGGGTCTGGCCGGCGGCGCGCTGACGTACCTGCTGGCCTCCCCGGCCGAGGCCTCCCTCGGCGCCTCCGGCGCCATCTTCGGCCTCTTCGGCGCCACCGCCGTCCTGATGCGCCGGCTCAACTACGACATGCGCCCCGTCATCGCCCTGCTGGTGGTCAACCTGATCATCACCTTCGGCTGGGCCAGCATCGCCTGGCAGGCGCACATCGGCGGCCTGGTCGCCGGTGTGATCGTCGGCTACGCGATGGTCCACGCCCCACGGGAGCGGCGGGCGCTGGTGCAGTACGGGACGTGCGCGCTGGTGTTGGCGGTGATCGTCGTCATGACTCTCGTCAGAACCGCCCAGCTCGCCTGAGGACGGGCGAGGACGGGCCGTCTCCGCCTGTCTCCGCTTCGTTGTCCACTGTTGTCCACAGTGTGTGCCGAATCTTGTGCATAGTGTGCGGGAACAACTGTGCCCCCTGCCGCTCACCTGTATTTGTGCAGGTCAGGCAGGGGGCCAGTGGGTGGTGACGGGGTGGTGTGACAGTCGTACCGGTGTCAACGGGGGACTGGTTATCCACAGATCGTCGGCTTTTCCCCAGGGGCGTGTGGAAATTCACGCAGGCTGTGGATAACTCAGCGGATAGCCGTGGGCAGAGCTGGATTCAGCCCGCGGTTCACCCGGCGGCCACTCCTACTTCCACTGCGTGGAGACACCGAATCCGGCCGCGATGAAGCCGAAGCCGACCACGATGTTCCAGTTGTCGAGCGCGTCGATGGGCAGCGAGCCGTCGGTCACGTAGAAGACGACGATCCAGGCCAGGCCGATGACGAACATGGCCAGCATCACGGGGGCCACCCAGCCGCGGCTCTCCAGCTTCAGGGCCGTCGCCTGCTTCGCGGGCGGCGGCGTGTAGTCGGCCTTCTTGCGGATACGTGACTTCGGCACGAGGGTCTCTCCTGTCGATGCGCTGCGTGGCCGCGCAGGGGAACTGGGCTGGCTCCGGGGGCGTACAAGGGGGACTGCTGGGGGAAACCCCGTGCTCCCCCGGGCGTCCGTTAGCGTAGTGCTTCCGTGGCGCCGAAGGAGATAAGGGTACGTTGAGCAATTCTGCCGACTCTCCGGGGACCGGATCCAGTCCGGCCCGCACGCCCCGTTTCCGGCCCGTGCGGATCCTCACCGTGGCCGTTTTCGCCCTCGCCGGGCTGATTTTCTTCACCAGTTTCAACACGGCCAAGGGCACCAATATCCGGACGGACGCCTCACTGCTGAAGCTGTCGGACCTCGTCCAGGAGCGCAGCCGCAAGAACAAGGAGCTGGACGAGTCCAACGCGGCCCTGCGCCACGACGTCGAGTCCCTCGCCGAGAGCGACGACGGCAGCACCAAGGCGCAGGACGAGAAGCTGGCCGGTCTGGAGAACAGCGCGGGGACGCGGCCGGTCAAGGGGAAGGCCGTCACGGTCACGCTCGACGACGCCCCGCCGAACGCCACCGCCAAGCTCCCCGGCTACCCCGAGCCGCAGCCCGACTACCTGGTCATCCACCAGCAGGACCTCCAGGCCGTGGTCAACGCGTTGTGGCACGGCGGCGCCCAGGGCATCAAGGTCATGGACCAGCGGCTGATCTCCACCAGCGCGGTGCGCTGCGTGGGCAACACCCTGATCCTCCAGGGCCGCGTCTACTCCCCGCCGTACAAGATCACGGCGGTGGGCGACCCGGAGAAGCTGCAGCGGGCGCTCGCGGACTCCCCGGCGATCCAGAACTACATGGTGTACGTCAACGTCTACGGCCTCGGCTGGAAGGTCACCGAGGACGGGACGGCGACCCTGCCCGGCTACTCGGGCACCGTGGACCTGCACTACGCCCAGCCCGTGAAGTAGCCGCCCGGCCCTGTTCCCCGAGGCCGGGAAACCGAGGGCGTCGCGCCGTTAGTCTGTTGGCGTACGGCGTGAGTGGTGGCGTACGGCGTGAGTCTGGTGCCGTGGTGAGACGGAAGGGACGGCATGTACGGCTGGATCTGGCGGCATCTGCCGGGGAACGCCTGGGTGAGGGCGCTGATCTCACTGGTCCTGGTCCTGGCCGTGGTCTACGTCCTGTTCCAGTACGTCTTCCCGTGGGCCGAACCGCTGCTGCCCTTCAACGATGTGACGGTGAACAACCAGTGACTGCGCGGATCCTCGTCGTCGACAACTACGACAGCTTCGTCTTCAACCTCGTCCAGTACCTGTACCAGCTCGGCGCCGAGTGCGAGGTGCTGCGCAACGACGAGGTGTCCACGGCGCACGCCCAGGACGGCTTCGACGGTGTGCTGCTCTCGCCGGGACCGGGCACGCCCGAGCAGGCCGGCGTGTGCGTGGACATGGTGCGCCACTGCGCCGCGACCGGTGTCCCCGTCTTCGGCGTGTGCCTGGGCATGCAGTCCATGCAGGTGGCGTACGGCGGCGTGGTGGACCGGGCGCCCGAGCTGCTGCACGGCAAGACCTCCCTGGTGGAACACGAGGGCAAGGGCGTCTTCGCCGGGCTGCCCTCCCCGTTCACGGCGACCCGCTACCACTCCCTGGCCGCGATGCCGCCGACCGTGCCCGACGAGCTGGAGGTCACCGCCCGCACCCACGACGGCATCATCATGGGCCTGCGCCACCGGGAACTGCCCGTGGAAGGCGTGCAGTTCCATCCCGAGTCCGTGCTCACCGAGCACGGGCACCGGATGCTGGCCAACTGGCTGGTGGAGTGCGGCGACCAGGGTGCCGTGGCGAGGTCTGCGGGGCTCGCCCCGGTGGTGGGCAGGGCCACGGCGTGACCGCGCTGCGCCCCGAGCGCGAGTCCGGTGCCGAGTGGTACGGATCCTCCGAGGGCTACGACGCCCCCGCGGATCCGTACGCCTCGCTGCCGTACGACACGCGTGACTCGGCGGCGCCGTACGCGGGCTCCCTCACCGAGGAGACGATGGGGCTGCGGGTCCCCGGGCCGCCCCCCAGGGCCTCGGGAGGCCCACAGGGCACCACAGCCGCCGGAACGGCCGTGACGGCCGGAGGAACGACCGGAAACCCGCCCGGGACGCCCGAAGGCCCCCAGGGCGGCCGAGCGGCCCGCAGAAAGGCCGCCAGGGGCCGCCACGGACGTCAAGCGCGCGCAGGGCGCCACGGGGCCGGTGCGCACGCCGCCGGACGTTCCTCGCCGGGAGGGGACGGGACGACCGAGGAGCAGCCGGCCGCACCCCTGACCCGGGTGGAGGCGCGCCGGCTCGCGCGGGCGAGCAGACCGAGCCCGGGTGTGGTGGCCAGCCGGATCATCGGCGAGGTGTTCATCACCACCGGTGTGCTGATGCTGCTGTTCGTCACCTACCAGCTGTGGTGGACGAACGTCCGGGCCCACGCGCAGGCGGGCAACGAGGCGCACCAGCTGCAGAACGACTGGGCGAGCGGCAGGCGCAGCCCGGGGGTCTTCGAGCCGGGGCAGGGCTTCGCCATCCTGCACATCCCGAAGCTGGACGTGGTGGTGCCGATCGCCGAGGGCACCAGCAAGACCAAGGTGCTGGACAAGGGCATGGTCGGGCACTACGGCCAGGGCGACCTCAACACGGCGATGCCCGAGGCGAAGACGGGCAACTTCGGGCTCGCCGGCCACCGCAACACCCATGGCGAGCCGTTCCGGTACATCAACAGGCTCAAGCCGGGCGATCCGATCGTCGTGGAGACGCAGGACACCTACTTCGTCTACAAGACGACGTCGATGCTGCCGGTGACGTCACCGGCGAACACCAGTGTCCTGGACCCCGTTCCCAAGGGGTCGGGGTTCACCGGACCCGGCCGCTACATCACACTCACCACCTGCACACCGGAGTTCACCAGCAAGTACCGGTTGATCGTCTGGGGCAAGATGGTCGAGGAACGGCCGCGCAGCAAGGGCAAGCCGGATGCGCTCGTCAGTTAAAGGGCGGATGAACAGTGGCAGCGACCACGGACGACACGGCAGAGCACACCGACGACGGCCCCGCGCCGCGCTCGCGCCGGCGGGGCGGTGGCCGACTGGCCCTGGCCGTCAGCGTCTTCGGTGAACTCCTCATCACGGCCGGCCTGGTGCTCGGCCTGTTCGTCGTCTACTCCCTGTGGTGGACCAATGTGATAGCGGACCGCAAGGCCGACCGGCAGGGCCACAGGATCCGCGACGAGTGGGCGCACTCCGCGCCCGGCGGCCCCGGCGCGCTGGACACCAAGGACGGCATCGGCTTCCTGCACGTGCCGGCCATGAACAACGGCGAGGTCCTGGTGAAGAAGGGCACGTCGACGGACGTCCTGAACGACGGCGTGGCCGGCTACTACATCGACCCGGTCAAGGCGACCCTGCCGATGACCGGCAAGGCGGGCAACTTCACCCTCGCCGCCCACCGGGACGGCCACGGCGCGAAGTTCCACAACATCGACAAGATCGAGAAGGGCGACCCGATCGTCTTCGAGACCCGGGACAAGTGGTACGTCTACAAGGTCTACGACATCCTGCCCGAGACCTCGAAGTTCAACGTCAAGGTCCTCACCCAGGTCCCGAAGGAGTCGGGCGTGACCAAGCCCGGCCACTACATCACCCTGACGACCTGTACGCCGGTGTACACGAGCCGGTACCGGTACGTGGTCTGGGGCGAACTGGTCCGTGTGCAGCAGGTGGACAGCAAGCGGACGCCGCCGAAGGAACTGCGCTAGACGACCGAAGCCCCGGCGCTCTCGAGGGAGAGCGCCGGGGCTTCGTCGGTCAGGTCAGGGCCGGGGCCCCGTCGGCGGGACGGTCAGCCGAAGATGCCGCCGTTGTTGTTGCCGCCGTTGTTGCCTCCCTGGTTGTTGCCGCCGCCGAAGGCGGTCAGGGTGATCGGCGTGGCGGCCGGGTTGTCGACCTGCTGGTTGGGCTTGGGGTCCTGGTCGAAGACGAGGGCGTTGGGGTCGGTGCTGCCCTTGGTCTGGATGTTCGTGAAACCGGCCCCGTTCAGGATCTGTGTGGCCTGCGCCACCGTCTTGCCGCGCACGTCCGGCACCGGGGTCTTCTGCTGCTGGACCTGCTGGCCGATCTGGATCGTCACCTTGGAGCCCTTGTCGACCTGCTGACCCTGGCCCGGGACGGTCGTGATGACCTTGCCGGCCTGGTTGGGGTCGGTGTTGGGCACATCGGTGCACTCGCCGGTGAGGTTGTTCGCCTCCATCTGCTTCTTGGCGTCCTCACAGGACTGGCCGGTGACCTGGGGGACGGTGGCCTTTTCGGCGGCCTTGGCGACGGTGAGGGTGATCGTCGAGCCCTTCTCGACCTCCTTGTCCCCCGTGGGGTCCTGGGAGATGACGACGCCCTCGGGCCGGTCGGAGACTTCGGTCTTCTGCTCGACCTTGAATCCCTTTTCCGTCAGCTGGGACTGGGCCTTGTCGAAGGTGAGGCCCGTTACGTCCGGCACCAGCACCTTCGGCGCCCCCGTCGACACCGTGAGGGTGACGGTGGTGCCCTTGTCGACCTCGATGCCCTTGGCGGGGTCCTGGTCGCAGACCTTGCCCTTGGGCTCGTTCTCGCAGGGCTTCTGGGTGAAGGTCGCCTTCAGGCCGACGTTCTCCGCCATGGACTTCGCGTCCGCCCTCGTCTGGTCGACGAAGTTCGGCACCGCCACCTTGTCGTTGCCCGCGCCGCCGTTGCCGTTGAAGACCCACTTGCCGATCAGGATGGCGCCGAGGAGCACCAGGATGCCGGCGACGACCAGGAGGATCGTCGAGGTGTGGGACTTCTTCTGCTGGCGGCGGCGGTCGGGGCGCTCGTCGTAGCCGTAGCCGCCGTCGTCCGGGTTCATCGGCGGCAGCATCGTCGTGGCGGGGGCGCCGACGTCGGGGCGCAGGGCCGTGGTCGGCTGGTCGTCGGGGTAGCCGCCGTAGCCCACCGCGCCCATCGCGGCCGTGGCCGCGACCGGCTGACCGTCGAGGCAGGCCTCGATGTCGGCGCGCATCTCGTCGGCGGACTGGTAGCGGTAGTCGGGGTCCTTGACCAGGGCGCGCAGCACGATCGCGTCCATCTCGGGCGTGATCTCGGGGTCGAAGACGCTCGGCGGCTGCGGCTCCTCGCGGACGTGCTGGTAGGCCACCGCGACCGGGGAGTCGCCCACGAACGGCGGGCGCACCGTCAACAGCTCGTAGAGCAGGCAACCCGTCGAGTACAGGTCCGAGCGGGCGTCCACCTGCTCGCCCTTGGCCTGCTCCGGGGAGAGGTACTGGGCGGTGCCGATGACCGCGGCCGTCTGCGTCATGGTCATGCCGGAGTCGCCCATGGCGCGGGCGATGCCGAAGTCCATCACCTTGACCTGGCCGTTGCGGGTCAGCATGACGTTGGCCGGCTTGATGTCGCGGTGGACGATGCCGCTGCGGTGGGCGTACTCCAGGCCCTGGAGGATGCCGACGGTCATTTCCATGGCCCGCTCGGGCAGCAGCTTGCGGCCGCTGTGAAGGAGCTCACGGAGCGTGGAGCCGTCGACGTACTCCATGACGATGTACGGGATCGAGACCCCGTCGATGTAGTCCTCGCCCGTGTCGTAGACCGCGACGATCGCGGGATGGTTGAGCGAGGCGGCCGACTGGGCCTCCCGGCGGAACCGGGCCTGGAAGGAAGGGTCGCGCGCCAGGTCGGCGCGCAGCGTCTTCACCGCCACGGTGCGGCCCAGGCGGGTGTCATGCGCGAGGTACACCTCCGCCATGCCACCACGGCCGAGCACCTGGCCCAGCTCGTACCGGCCGCCGAGGCGACGCGGCTCTTCCATAGCTACCTACCAGCCCTCTCCGTCGGTCCCGACCGGCACCACGTGTGCCGCCGGAGCTGCCGTCCGGGCCTACCGTACCCGGCTCGCTCTGTGTGACCTGGCCAAGCCCGCAACCCGATACAGGACCGGTATGTCAACGTGCACCGATGTGAAGGGGGCGTGAGCAGGGTCACTTCTTGGAGTTGATGACCGCCTCCATCACGCTCTTCGCGATGGGCGCCGCGAGGCCGCCACCGGAGATGTCGTCGCGGTTGGCGCTGTCGTCCTCGACCACCACGGCCACGGCCACCGGCGAGCTGCCGTCGCTGGTCTTGGCGTAGGAGATGAACCAGGCGTACGGCTTGCCGGCGTTGTTGATGCCGTGCTGGGCCGTACCGGTCTTGCCGCCCACGGTGACGCCGTTGCCGAGCTGGGCGTTCTGGCCCGTGCCCTCCTTGACGACCGTCTCCATCATCGACTGCAGGATCTGGGCGTTCTTCGAGGACAGCGGCCGGCTCAGCTCCTCCGGCTGGGTCTGCTCCAGGGTGTCGAGGGTCGGCGACTGGAGCTTGTCGACCATGTACGGCTTCATCAGCTTGCCGTCGTTGGCGACCGCGGAGGCGACCATGGCCATCTGGAGAGGGGTCGCGGCGGTGTTGTACTGGCCGATCGAGGACAGCGCGGTCTGCGAGGGGTTCATGTCGTCGGAGAACACCGAGGCGTTGGAACGGACCGGGGTGAACTGCTCCTTGTTGAAGCCGAACTTCTCCGCCTCGTCGAGCATCTTGTCGTTGCCGAGGGTGGCGCCGATCTTGCCGAAGACGGTGTTGCAGGAGTACCGCAGGGCGACGCGCATGGTGGCGTTCTTGCAGGGGATGTGGCCCTCGTTGGGCAGCGGGGTGGTGGTGCCCGGCATGGTCCACGGGTCCGGCGAGTCGGTGTTGTCGTCGGCCGACGTGTACAGCCCGTTCTCCAGCGCGGCGGCCGCGGTGACCACCTTGAAGGTGGAGCCGGGCGGGTAGGTCTCGCGCAGCGCCCGGTTCAGCGTCGGGTCGTTGGGGTCGTTCTTCTTCAGGAGCTTGTTCCAGGCCTTGCCGTCCGCCGAGGAGGTGCCGGCGAACGACGAAGGGTCGTACGACGGGTAGGAGGCCAGCGCCAGGATCTTGCCGGTGGACGGCTCCAGGGCGACGACGGCGCCCTTGCCGTGGCCCTTGAGACCGTTGTACGCCGCCTTCTGCGCGGCCGCGTTCAGCGTGGTGACCACGTTGCCGCCCTGCTTCGGCTTGCCCGTGATCATGTCCAGGGTGTTGCGGAAGAACAGCCGGTCGTCGTTGCCGGTGAGGATGCCGTCGTCGATGCTCTCCAGCTGCGTGGCGCCGAAGGACTGCGAGGCGTAGCCGGTGACGGGTGCCCACATGGGGCCGTTCTTGTACGTGCGCTTGTACTTCAGGTCGTTGAGCCCGTTGCTCTTGGTCTCGGTCGACCCGGTGATCGGGGAGCCGCCGACGATGATGTCGCCGCGCGGGGTGGAGTAGCGGGCGATGGTGACGCGGCGGTTGTTCTCGTCGTTCTTCAGGCCGTCGGCCTTGACGTACTGGAGCCAGTTGTCGCGGATGAGCAGCGTGAGGACGAGGAGGCCGCAGAAGATCGCGATCCGGCGCAGGGGCTTGTTCACGGGCGGACCACCTGGGTCATCTCGGCGTCGGGGTTGGAGGCGGGGGCGGGCGCCGGCCGGCGGGCGGTGTCGCTGATCCGGATCAGTACACCGATGAGAGCCCAGTTGGCGATGACGGAGGAACCGCCGTACGCCAGGAACGGCATCGTCATACCGGTCAGCGGGATGAGGCCCATCACACCGCCGGAGACCACGAAGACCTGGAGGGCGAAGGCGCCGGACAGGCCGATGGCGAGGAGCTTGCCGAACGGGTCGCGGGCGGCCAGCGCCGTGCGCACGCCGCGCTCCACGATCAGGCCGTAGATCAGCAGGATCGCCATGAGGCCGGCCAGGCCCAGCTCCTCGCCGAAGGTGGCGAGGATGAAGTCGGAGTTGGCGGCGAACCGGATGAGGTCGGAGTGGCCCTGGCCGAGGCCGGAGCCGAGGGTGCCGCCGGAGCCGAACGCCCACAGGGCCTGCTGGAGCTGCTCGGAGTGCACACCGGGCGCGCCCGACCGGCTCAGCTTGTACTCGTTCATCGGGTTCAGCCAGGCCTGGACGCGCTGGTGCACGTGCGGCTCGAAGCTGGCCACGCCGACGGCGCCGGCCGCGGACATCAGCAGACCGAAGACGATCCAGCTGGTCCGTTCGGTGGCGACGTACAGCATGATCACGAACATGCCGAAGAACAGCAGGGAGGTGCCGAGGTCGGTCTCGAAGACCAGGATGAGGATCGAGATGACCCAGACGACCAGGATCGGGCCGAGGTCGCGGCCGCGCGGCAGGTACAGGCCCATGAAGCGGCGGCTGGCCAGGGCGAGCGCGTCCCGCTTGACCATCAGGTAGCCGGCGAAGAAGACCGCGAGGACGATCTTCGCGAACTCACCGGGCTGGATGGAGAAGCTGCCGACGTGGATCCAGATCTTGGCGCCGTAGACGGGCAGGCCGAGGCCGGGGACGAGCGGGAGCAGCAGCAGGACCAGCGCGGTGACCATGGAGATGTAGGTGTAGCGCTGAAGGACGCGGTGGTCCTTGAGGAAGATCAGCGCCACGACGAACAGCGCGATGCCCATCGCCGTGTACATCAGCTGGTTGGGCGCCTTGTCGCCGGCCTGACCGATGGCCTGCAGCAGCTTGGACTGGTCCAGCCGCCAGATGACGACCAGGCCGAGCCCGTTGAGCAGGGTGGCCAGCGGGAGCAGCAGCGGGTCCGCGTAGGGCGCGAACTTGCGTACGACGAGATGGGCGACGCCGGCCAGCAGGCCGAGGCCCAGGCCGTAGCTCAGCAGGCCGGAGGGCACCCGGTTGTCGATGGCCAGGCCCACGTTGGCGTAGGCGAAGACCGGGATGACGACCGCGAAGATCAGCAGGGCGAGCTCGGTGTTGCGCCGGCTCGGCGCGCCGATGGCGCCGATCGTGGACGTGTGATGCGTCGGCGAGTTGGTAGTACTGCTCATCGTGTGACAGGGCCTCTCACGGCTTGCCTACTGCTTACCGCACTGCGAGACGACCTTCTGCTCTTCCTCCGAGAGAGTGGGGCCGGGGTTGGAAGTGGGCGCGGTCGCGGACTTGGACGGAGACGGTGACTTGGACGTCGATGGATTCGGCGTCGGTGTCGCCTTGGACGTGAAGGAGGCGGGGGTGGTTCCCGTGGTGCCGCCGGTGCTGGTGGTGCCAGTGGCCGAGGTGCCGGTGGTGCTTCCGGTCCTGCCCTGGGGCTCCTTGGCGTTGTTCTGGGACTCCGCGGCGCGGCGCTCGGACTCCTTGCGGCACGCGGAGGCCTGCACCGACAGCTCGTCGATCTTCTTCTGGGCGTCCTGCAGACCACCCTCGGTGATCGTCGCCTTGACCTGCTTCTGCTGGTACGGCGGCAGGTACTTGAGTTCGATCTCGGGGTGGTCGGTCTCCACCTTGGACAGCTTCACCCAGGCCAGGTCCTGGCTGATGCCCCGGTAGAGGGCGACGTGCTCGTCGTTGGCGCCGACGAAGTACTGGGTCTGCGTCCAGCGGTAGCCGCCGTACAGGCCGCCGCCGATGACGGCGAGCGCGAGCACGCTGTACAGGGAGCCCTTCAGCCACCCGCGGCCCCTGCGCGGCTTGACGAAGTCGTCGTCGCCGTAGCCGGCGAAGCCGCCCGTGGGGATGAAGCCGGTGGTGTCGCCGGAGCCGGGCGGGCCGAACTCGCCGCCCCCGCCGCCCTGGCCGGGCACCTGGCGCCCCAGGCCCGAGGCACGGCCGGCCGGGGTCTGCATGATGCCGTTGTCGTGCAGGTGGTGCTGGTTCTCGGCGACCGCGCCGACCACGACCGGGGTGTCGGACAGCTGCCCGGCGAGGGTGTCCCCGGTGTCCAGGTCGAGGACGTCGGCGACGATGACGGTGATGTTGTCGGGGCCGCCGCCGCGCAGCGCGAGCTGGATCAGCTCCTGCACGGTCTCCTGCGGGCCCTGGTAGCTGGCGAGGGTCTCCTCCATCGTCTGGTGGGAGACCACGCCGGACAGGCCGTCGGAGCAGATCAGATAGCGGTCGCCGGCGCGCACCTCGCGGATGGACAGGTCCGGCTCGACGTGCTCGCCGCTGCCGAGGGCGCGCATCAGGAGGGCGCGCTGCGGGTGGGTGGTGGCCTCCTCCTCGGTGATGCGTCCCTCGTCGACCAGGCGCTGCACCCAGGTGTGGTCCTGGGTGATCTGGGTCAGGACGCCGTCGCGCAGGAGGTAGGCGCGCGAGTCGCCGACGTGCACGAGGCCGAGCCGCTGCCCGGTCCACAGCAGTGCGGTCAGCGTCGTCCCCATGCCCTCCAGCTGGGGGTCCTCCTCGACCATGGCACGCAGCTGGTCGTTGGCGCGCTGCACGGCCGCGCCGAGCGAGGTGAGGATGTCGGAGCCGGGGATGTCGTCGTCGAGGGCGACGATGGTGGAGATCACCTCGGAGGAGGCGACCTCGCCGGCGGCCTGGCCGCCCATGCCGTCGGCGATCGCGAGCAGTCGCGGACCGGCGTAGCCGGAGTCCTCGTTGCCCTCGCGGATCATGCCTTTGTGCGATCCGGCGGCGAAGCGCAGTGACAGACTCATGCGCACCTCGCCCGTCGGCTCCGGGTACAGCCGATCGTGTCGAGCCACACTGCCCACCCTCCGGTCGGGAGCGCGCCGGGGCCCGGGGTGCCGGCCGCCGCGGCGTGCTCGCTCCGCTCGCGCTCATTCATGACGTAGCACTACTTCCGCAGCTCGATGACGGTCTTGCCGATGCGGATCGGCGCGCCCAGCGGGATCGGCGTGGGGGTCGTCAGCCGGGACCGGTCCAGGTACGTGCCGTTGGTGGATCCGAGGTCCTCGACGATCCACTGGCCGTCGCGGTCCGGGTAGATCCTGGCATGCCTGCTGGAGGCGTAGTCGTCGTCCAGCACGATCGTGGAGTCGTGCGCGCGGCCCAGCGTGATGGTCTGGCCCTGCAGCGCGACGGTGGTGCCGGTGAGGGTGCCCTCGGTCACCACGAGCTTGGTGGGGGCGTTGCGGCGTTGCCGGCCGCCGCCCTGCTGACCGCGCTGCTGCGGGGGCGCGGCCTGTCGTGCGGCCTGCTGCGGTCGGCCGGCGTCCCGGCGGGCCCCCCGCTGGGTGACGCGCGTACCGAACAGGTCGCTGCGGATGACCTGCACGGCCACGATCACGAACAGCCACAGTACGGCCAGGAAACCCAGCCGCATGACCGTGAGGGTCAGCTCTGACATTGCCCCCGGTTCACCCTTCGGCTTGCCTATAGATAACGGTGGTGCTGCCCACGACGATCCGCGAGCCGTCGCGGAGCGTAGCGCGGGTGGTGTGCTGCCCGTCCACCACGATGCCGTTGGTGGACCCGAGATCCTGGATCGTCGAGGGCGTTCCGGTCCGGATCTCGCAGTGCCGGCGCGAGACGCCGGGGTCGTCGATCCGCACGTCGGCGTCGGTGCTGCGGCCCAGCACCAGCGTCGGGCGGGAGATCTGGTGGCGGTTGCCGTTGATCTCGATCCAGTAGCGGGTGCGTCCGCCGGCCGACGGGCCCTGCGGGGGCCGCTGAGCGGCGGGCTGCGGGTAGCCGTACCCGCCGGGGCGTGCGCCGGGCGGCGGGGCGGCGGGCATGGGGGGCGCGGCGGCGGGCGGGTAGCCGTACCCGCCCTGGGCGCCGGGGCGGCCGGGCGCGGCCGGCGAGGGGCCCTGCGGGCTCTGCGGGGCCTGCTGGCTGCTGGAGGAGGCGAGCGTACGGCTGCGCACCCGGTACAGGCCGGTGTCCAGGTCGTCCGCCTTCTCCAGGTGGACCTTGATCGGTCCCATGAAGGTGTAGCGCTGCTGCTTCGCGTAGTCGCGCACCATGCCGGCGAGCTCGTCGCCGAGCTGGCCGGAGTAGGGGCTCAGGCGCTCGTAGTCGGGCGCGCTGAGCTCCACGATGAAGTCGTTGGGGACGACCGTGCGGTCGCGGTTCCAGATGGTCGCGTTGTTGTCGCACTCGCGCTGGAGCGCGCCCGCGATCTCCACGGGCTGGACCTCGGACTTGAAGACCTTGGCGAAGGTGCCGTTGACCAGACCTTCGAGACGCTGCTCGAACTTCTTCAGGACTCCCATGGGGCACCTCCTCCGTCGTGGCCGTCGCTGCGGGTCTTGCCGTCGTGCTTGTGGGTCTTGCGGTCGTGCTGATGCGTACTGCTTACCTGGTACTGCTTACTGATCGTATCCACGCGCCGGTAAATCGGCTGGTTCCCCCTGTCGGCCCCGTCGACGGTTGTCGACACTCCTTGTACGTCGCTGTGTACGTCTGCCCAGGATCGTAGAGGCGGCCGTAGACCAGTGTCCCGCACCCGAGGGTGCGGCCTGTCCGGCTCCTGGGGAGACGGGCGGGACCGGTACGAGGTTGATACGTGAACAGGCACAGGTTGATACGGAGCGGGGGCATCCGGGGGGCGGGGACTTCCGGGAGGGGGCGTCGCGGAGGACATCGGGGGGAGTTCGGGGGACATCGGGGGACGTCGCGGGCGGGCTTCGGGAGAGGCCGGGCGGGACGGCCGGAGGCCGTCGGTGCTGGCGCTTGTGGGTGCGCCTGCCCCGGGGAAAGGGATGTGAACCCACCCCGGACGACGTGCTAATGTTCTGGGTGTCGGAAGGCGCCGGGCCCGAAACGAAGGGAACGGAGCCGGAAGACACACCCAATGCGCGGGTGGCGGAATAGGCAGACGCGCTGGATTCAGGTTCCAGTGCCCGCAAGGGCGTGGGGGTTCAACTCCCCCCTCGCGCACGGCTGAAAGCCCCGCAGGTCTCGGACCTGCGGGGCTTTCGCGTTGCCCGGACAAGCGGGGCAGGCTTTGGCGTTGCCCGGGCACGCTTCCTGTTCGCCTGTTCACCTGTTTCACCTGTGAGGAAGGTCTCAGGCGGCGAAGGTCATTCGCGGGCCCACAGGGCGGGGACACTGGGCGGCTCCCAGCCGGTCATGGACGTGTGGGCCTGGACACATCGGTAGGCGACTCCGCCGTAGGTCACCCGGTCGCCCGGGCCGTAGGCGTGGCCGGGTGCCCAGGTGCCGCCGGGCGGATCGGTGGGCGGGTCCGTCGGGTCGCCCGGGCCGGGCGTGCCCTCGACGTCCAGGACGAAGTCGAAGGTGCCCTCCTTGCCGCCGCCAGCCCCGCGGACGTTCATCAGCAGCGTCGCGTCGAAGAGGGTGTCGGTGGCGTTGCGCGGCTCGCCGGGGAAGTACAGCTGGGTGGTCAGCACCGGCTGCCCGGGGGCCTGGGCCTTGACGTGGATGTGCCGGGTCCGGCCCGGGTAGAGGCCCGGCACGATCGTGCTCAGCGAGTACGCCCCGGTGGAGTCCGTGACCTGGTGACCTCGCAGGGTGTACCCGGCCATGTCGTAGGCGCCGGCGTCGTCGGCCTGCCAGAAGTCGAGGAGCACCCCCGGCAGCGGGACGCAGTCGCGCCCGAAGACGTAGCCGCTGACGGTGAGCGGGGTGCCCGTGGTGCCCGGCGTCACCAGATCGGTGCGCAGCGGGGAGTCCGGCTTGAAGTAGGGGCCCTTGATCTGGTCGTGGGTGGGGCTGTCGCCGTCGTCGCAGGTGGGCGTGGGCGGAAGGGACCGTCCCCGGCCTGCGGAGTCCCGGGCGAGCGCCACGGTGCCGGTGAGCAGCGGAAGGGCGGCGCCGGCGGCGACGGCCGCCTTGAGCAGGCTCTTGCGGCTGATCGGACGGCCGGAGCCGGGGACTGATCCGGGGCCTGGGCCGGGGGCCGGGCCGGTGGGGGAGCCGGGCCCGGACCCGGGGCCTGGGCTGGGGACGGGACCGGGGTGGTCGGGTGGAGTGGGTGTCATGGCGGTTCCTCGGTCTCCTCGAACGGGGGAAGAACGGGGGAAGAAGGACGGGACGTGCATGACGGTGTGACGTTGATTCCCGGTGTGATCGCTGTGAGCGCTGTGAGCGCGGGGAGTGCTGTGATCCTGGTCGACTGTAATCACGCTGGTGACGGCCGTGGAGATACCGGCCGGACCCCCTGCGCGGCGTTATGGCCGCCCCAGGAGGAGGCCGTCCCGGTGTCACCCGCGGTGGGCCCGGCTGTACGGTCTGGCTCGTCGACGTGAACCGGACGGGGTCCGGACGAGGTCCGGACGGGGAGGGGCGGTCGGGATGACCGAGCTCACGGTGGGGACGGATGCGGCTGGTGGCGCGACCGCCGGGCGTGTGGGGCGGGTGCCGGTGGTGTCCGGGTTCGCGCGGTGGCCCGTCGAGGGCTCGCCGAAGGCGGAGGGCAAGGCGCTGCGGGGGAGCGTCCCGCGCTCCGCGCACGCCGCGTTCGAGGCGGACGCCGGCCGGCCGGACGCGCTCACGGCCGTCGAGGAGTCCAACCAGGGCCGTATCCCCGAGCTGACGCCGATCCGGGTCGGCAGGATGGCGGCGACGCCGTTCGCGTTCCTGCGCGGCTCGGCGGGCCTGATGGCGTACGACCTCGCGCGCACCCCCATCACCGGCGTCGGAGCCCAGATCTGCGGTGACGCGCACGCGGCCAACTTCGGCCTGTACGCGGACGCCCGCGGCGGCCTGGTGATCGACCTGAACGACTTCGACGAGACCGTCCACGGGCCCTGGGAGTGGGACCTCAAGCGGCTCGCCGCCTCCCTGGTGCTCGCGGGCCGGGAGGCCGGCTGCGACGAGAACAGCTGCCGGGCGGCCGCCCAGGACGCGGTGGGCGCCTACCGGCGCACCATGCGGCTGCTGGCCCGGCTCCCGGTCCTGGACGCCTGGAACGCCATCGCCGACGAGGAACTCGTCTCCCACACCGACGCCCACGACCTGCTCGGCACGCTGGAGCGGGTCTCGGAGAAGGCGCGGGCCAACACCAGCGGCCGCTTCGCCGCCCGGTCGACGGAGCGGACGGACGACGGCGGGCGCCGCTTCGTGGACGCCCCGCCGGTGCTGCGGCGGGTGACCGACGCGGAGGCGATGGAGGTGGCGGCGTCGCTGGAGCACTACCTGACCACGCTCTCGGAGGACCGGCTTCCGCTGCTGGCCCGCCACGCGGTGCACGACGTCGCGTTCCGGGTGGTCGGCACGGGCAGCGTGGGAACGCGGTCGTACGTCGTGCTGCTGCTGGACCACCGCGGTGAGCCGCTGGTGCTGCAGGTGAAGGAGGCCCGGCCGTCGGCGCTGGTGCCGCACCTGGTGACCGCAGGTTTCGCGGCGCCGGAGGTGGACCACGAGGGCCGCCGGGTGGTGCTCGGGCAGAAGCGGATGCAGGTGGTCAGCGACATCCTGCTGGGCTGGACGTCCGTGGCTGGACGGCCGTTCCAGGTACGGCAGTTCCGCAACCGCAAAGGCAGCGTCGACCCGGCCGCCCTTCCCGCCGACCAGATCGACGACTACGCCCGGATGACCGGCGCGCTCCTGGCCCGCGCCCACGCCCACAGCGCCGACCCCCGGCTGATCGCCGGTTACTGCGGCAAGAACGAGGAGCTGGACGAGGCCATGGCCACCTTCGCCGTCGCCTACGCCGACCGCACCGAGGCGGACCACGCGGACCTGGTGGCGGCGGTGCGGGCGGGTCGGATCGCGGCCGAGGCGGGGGTGTGAGCCCGCCGGGGGCGTGACGAGCCCGCCGGGTGCGACGGAGGACCGGTCCGGTTCCCGGCGGTGTGGGTGGTGTGAGTGGCTTCGGCGGCGTGGGCGGTGTCGGCCGTCTGTCCGGCCCCGGTCGGCGCGGCGCTACGCTGGTCGGGTGACGACCCCGGAACCTGAGCAGGGTGACGTCGCCGGAGCGGATCCGGCGAGGTCACAGGGTGCCGCGGCGCGGCCCGAGGAGCGGTTGGAGCGGGCCGTGCGGGCCGCCGAGCAGGCGCTCATCGAGTACGAGATCGCGGTGGAGACCTTCCGGGTGGAGGTCGAGAACTTCTCCCGGCTGCACGAGCAGCGGCTCGGCCCGCTCTACGCCCGCCTGGACGAGCTGGACGCGCAGATCGCCGAGGCCCGGGCCGCGCGCACCGGTGACCCCGAGGACGTACGCCGGGCACAGGAGGCGCGGGCCCGGCTGCAGCCGATCCCCGGCGTCGAGGAGCTGCTGCACGGCTGGATGGACGGCGACGGGCTGTTCCCCGAGGCCGTCGCGATGCTCACCGACCAGCCGGTGCGGCCCCCGCAGCGGGTCCGCCCGAGCGAGGAGGCCCGCAGCCTCTATCGGGAGCTGGTCCGCAAGGCTCACCCCGACCTCGCGCAGGAGGACGGCGAGCGCAAGCGGCGCGAGGAGTTCATCACCCGGGTCAACGCCGCGTACGCCCGTGGCGACGCGGACGAGCTGCGCGGGCTGGCCGAGGAGTGGGCCGCCGGTCCCCGGCCCGCCGAGCAGCGCCCCAGCCGCAGCGAGGAGCTCTACGCCCGCCTGGAGTGGCTCGCCGAGCGCAAGGAGATCCTCACGCTCGTCGCCAAGCAGCTGGAGGACAGCGCGATCGCCGGGATGCTCCGGCTCGCCCCCGACGATCCCGACGGCCTCCTCGACGAGATCGCCGCACAGCTGCGCGACGACGTGGCGAAACGCGAGGCGGAACTGGTGGAGCTGCGGGGCGGGGCCTGACGCACTGACCGGCGTCGGCCGGCCCCGGACCTGCCCGGTGACGGGCCCGCACCCGGTGGCGATCCGCCCGCTGTCCCGCTTCGGGTAGCGTCGGAGCATGCATTTCGGAGCTGGTGTACCCACGGTCGAGGTCCAGGACCTCAAGGACAGCGACTTCCTGCTGGACGTCCGCGAGGACGACGAGTGGCAGGCGGGCCATGCCGAGGGGGCCCTGCACATCCCCATCAGCGAGTTCGTGGCCCGCTACGGCGAGCTGACGCAGGCGGCGCCGCAGGACGGGCGGATCAACGTGATCTGCCGCTCCGGCGGCCGTTCGGCCCAGGTCGCGATGTACCTGGTCCAGCAGGGCATCGACGCGGTGAACGTCGACGGCGGCATGCAGGTGTGGGCCGCAGCGGGCCGCCCCGTCGTGACCGACGAGGGCAAGCCCGGCCACGTGCTGTGAGCCACGCGCGCTGAGCTACGTGCCGTGAGCCGCGTGCCGTGAGCCACGTACTGTGACCTCGGCTGTGCTCAGCGGTCGAAGTCCAGCTCCACCTTCTCGGTCGCCGGGTGCGACTGGCACGCCAGCACGTAACCCGCCTCCGTCTCCTCCGGTTCCAGCGCGAAGTTGCGGTCCATGCGGACCTCGCCCGCCACCAGGAAGGCGCGGCACGTCCCGCACACTCCGCCCTTGCAGGCGTACGGCGCGTCGGGACGGTTGCGCAGCACCGTCTCGAGCAGCGTCTCCCCGTCCTGGACCGGCCACGTCCCGCCACGGCCGTCGAGCCGGACGGTGACCGTGCTGTGCGCCGGTGCCGCGGATGCCGGGCGGGTCGCCGTACCGGCGTCCACGTGGAAGATCTCCTGGTGGATCCGGTCCCGGGTGACCCCGAGTCCCCGCAGGGCCCGCTCGGCCCCCTGGACCAGCCCGTACGGCCCGCACAGGAACCACCCGGCCACCTCGGGCACCGGCAGCAGCGCCGGAAGCAGCCCCGTGAGCCGCTCCTCGTCGAGCCGCCCGGACGGCAATCCGGCCTGCTGCTCCTCCCGCGAGAGCACCGTCACCAGCTGCAGCCGCTCGGGGTGGCGGTCCTTCAGGTCGGCGACCTCCTCCAGGAACATCGTCGAGGCGCTGGTCCGGTCGCTGCGTATCAGGCAGAAGCGGGCCGACGGTTCGCGGGCCAGCAGGGTGGCGGCCATGGACAGCACCGGCGTGATGCCGCTGCCGCCGACGACGGCCGCGTACAGACCGGGCGCCGGACGCAGCGTGAAGCGGCCCGCCGGGGTCATCACCTCCAGCTCGTCCCCGACGTTGATCTCCTTCAGCGCGTACGCGGAGAACGCCCCGCCCTCCACCAGCCGCACCCCGACCCGCAGCGCGCGCGGCCCCTCTCCGTCGGGGTCCGGTGCCGGTGAGCAGATCGAGTACGTCCGCCTGATGTCGGCCCCGTCGGCCACCCGCCGAAGGGCGAGGTGCTGGCCCGGCGCGTGCCGGTACTCCGCCCGCAGCTCCGGCGGCACCGCGAAGGTGAGGGCCACGGAGTCGTCGGTGAGCCGGTCGACGGCCGTCACGCGCAGTGGGTGGAACCGGGCCATCACACCTCCTTGAAGTGGTCGAACGGTTCCCGGCAGGCCAGGCAGCGCCGCAGCGCCTTGCAGGCGGTGGAGGAGAACCGGCTGAGCAGCTCGGTGTCGGCCGATCCGCAGTGCGGGCAGCGGACGGCGTCGGCAGGGTCGCAAGCAGTGGGAGCGGCAGGAGCAGTGGGAGCGACGGGGGAGCCGTTGACCGCGGGGTCCGTGTGGGGGCGGGTGTGGGTGGGACCGAGCTCCACGGGGACGGGTCCCGAGGCCGTCCGTACGCGCGGCGGCGCTATGCCGAACTCCCGCAGCTTGCGCCGCCCTTCGGCCGTGATGTCGTCCGTCGACCAGGCCGGCGAGAGCACCTTTCGGACGGTGACCTCCCGCATGCCGTGCTCGCGCAGCACCCGCTCTATGTCGAGCGACATCGCCTCGACGGCCGGGCAGCCGGTGTAGGTCGGGGTCAGCTCGACCTCGACCGCGTCCGCGCCGTGCAGATGCACCGCGCGGACCACGCCCAGCTCGTGAAGGGTGAGCACGGGCAGCTCGGGGTCGGGCACGGAGCCCGCGAGCCGCAGCAGCTCCGCCTCCAGCGTGGTCGTCGCGGTCACCATGACGCCCCCGGGTGGCTGCGGTGCAGGTGCTGCATCTCGGCGAGCATCCGCCCGAACGGCTCGGTGTGCACGCCCTGCCGCCCGGCGCCCGCCGACCACGCCGTGACCCGGGGACCTTCCGGCAGCGTCAGAGTGGCCCGCTCCAGCACATCACCCACGGACTCCAGCCAGGCGGCCTCCAGGCCGGCCCAGTCGACGTCCAGCCCCGCCACCGGCTGGAACATCTCGCCGGTGAACCGCCACAGCGCCTCGCAGGCCCGCCGCATCCGCTCGTGGCCGACGTCCGTGCCGTCGCCGAGCCGCAGCGTCCACTGCTCGGCGTGGTCGCGGTGGTAGGCGACCTCGTTGACCGCCTTGGCGGCGAGCGGGGCGAACTCGCCCTCACCGCCGGCCAGCGCCGCGTACAGCAGGTGCTGGTAGGTGGAGAAGTACAGCTGGCGGGCGATGGTGTGCGCGAAGTCGCCGTTCGGCTGCTCGACGAGCTGGAGGTTGGTGAAGGCGCGCTCCTCGCGCAGATACGCCAGTTCGTCCTCGTCGCCGACCATCGACAGCAGGACCCGGGCCTGGCCCAGCAGGTCGAGGGCGATGTTGGCGAGGGCGACCTCCTCCTCCAGGACGGGCGCGTGACCCGCCCACTCCCCCAGCCGGTGGGAGAGCACCAGGGCGTCGTCGCCCAGGGCGAGGGCGGCGGTGGTGGCGACGGTGGCCGTCACAGGTGCTCCACCCCTTCCGGGATCTCGTAGAAGGTCGGGTGCCGGTAGGGCTTGTCGGCGGCCGGCTCGAAGAACGGGTCCTTCTCGTCCGGCGAGGAGGCCGTGATCGCGGCGGAGGGGACGACCCAGATCGAGACGCCCTCACCGCGTCGCGTGTACAGGTCGCGGGCGTTGCGCAGGGCCATCTCGGCGTCCGGGGCGTGCAGGCTGCCGGCGTGGGTGTGGGAGAGCCCGCGCCGGGAGCGCACGAAGACCTCCCACAGGGGCCAGTCGGTGTTCGTCATGCCTGCTTCGCTCCTGTCCTGCCGGCGGCGTCCGCGGTGTCTGTCGTGCCCGCGGTGCCGGTCGCGCCTGTGCCCGCGCTGTCTGTCGCGCCTGTTCTGCCGCTGTGCTTGGCCGCGTGGGCCGCGGCCGCCTCCCGTACCCAGGCGCCCTCGTCGTGCGCCCGTCGGCGCTGGGTCAGGCGCTGCTCGTTGCACGGGCCGTTGCCCTTGAGGACGGCCTGGAACTCGGTCCAGTCGATGGCGCCGAAGTCGTGGTGACCCCGCTCCTCGTTCCACTTCAGGTCCGGGTCGGGGAGGGTGAGGCCGAGGGACTCCGCCTGAGGGACGCAGATGTCGACGAAGCGCTGGCGCAGCTCGTCGTTCGAATGGCGCTTGATCTTCCAGGCCATCGACTGCGCGGAGTGCTGGGAGGCGTCGTCCGGCGGGCCGAACATCATCAGGGACGGCCACCACCAGCGGTTCACCGCGTCCTGCGCCATCGCGTGCTGCTCGGGCGTGCCCCGGCTCAGGGCCAGCAGCAGTTCGTACCCCTGGCGCTGGTGGAAGGACTCCTCCTTGCAGATACGGACCATGGCGCGCGCGTAGGGGCCGTAGGAGCAGCGGCACAGGGGGACCTGGTTGGTGATCGCGGCGCCGTCCACCAGCCAGCCGATCGCGCCCACGTCCGCCCAGGTCAGCGTGGGGTAGTTGAAGATCGAGGAGTACTTCTGGCGGCCGGTGTGCAGCTTGTCGAGCAGCTCCTCGCGGCTGGTGCCCAGCGTTTCGGCGGCGCTGTACAGGTACAGGCCGTGACCCGCCTCGTCCTGGACCTTGGCCATGAGGATGGCCTTGCGGCGCAGGGAGGGCGCGCGCGTGATCCAGTTGGCCTCCGGCTGCATGCCGATGATCTCGGAGTGTGCGTGCTGGGCGATCTGCCGGACCAGCGTCGCGCGGTAGGCGTCGGGCATCCAGTCCCGCGGCTCGATGCGCTCGTCGGCGGCCACCGCGGCGTCGAAGGCGCGCTGGTTCCCGTCCGTTCCCTCGGCGCCGTCCGGGGCGTCGTGCGCCGGGGTGCCGGTCGTCAGGTGCGCGGCTGCTGTCGCCATGCGGTCCCCCTTGACCTCGACTTCTCTGCCATGTCCCGACCGATCGTTCGGTCCGGTGGATTCCATGGTGCGGTTCGCCGCCACGGAGTGTCAACCGCTGTGGAAAACCGCGGGAGCGCCCTGTGGACAAAGCAAGAACCGTCTGGCGCCGCTCGGAAGCGGCCGGGCGCCGGGGCTCCCCGACCGTGAGGGTCTGCTGTGTGGGGTCTGTGTGCACGGCTCCCGTGCCATTCGGGTGAAGGCCGACAGAGTGGTACCAAACGTCGCGCGGGTCCGGCCGTCCCACGGGCCGGGGCTGTGCCCGGCGGACGGCTCTGAGTACCGTTCCGTGCGGCGCCCGGCAGTGGCGCGTGTGGGCGCGGTGACGTACAGAGCCCCGCGTCCGTTCGGGCGGCGGGCCGACGTGCGGCCCCAGGGCCGGAAGACAGAGCGGGCACAGACCGGGATCGGGAAACGGGGCGGCGGAATGGACACGCACGACGAGGACTCGAACGCCCCGCACGGACCGGGCGGGCGACACGGACCGGACAGTGGAACCGCCGATCCCGGCGAGCCCCGCGGGACCGGCGGGACCGGCGGGACCGATGAGCCCCGCAGGGCCGGCGGGACCGATGAGACGGCTGGGTCTTTGGCCACGGAGGAGACAGACCGTCCTCACGTGACGCCCGAGCTCTCCGGGCCGGAGGTGGAGCCCGGAGCCCGCGAGCCCCAGGATCCTGCCGAACCCCTTGTCGGCACCCGTCGCGGTGTCGCCGCGCTCTCTCCGCGCTACCAGGTGGGCGCCGCGCTGGCGCTCGCGGTGGTGGCGGTGGTCGCCTGCGTGCACCTCGGCATGGTGTTCCTGCATGTCGCACCCTCGAACACGGTGACGAAGCAGCACGGCAAGGCCATCGACGACTGGATATACCCGGAGTTCGAGCAGAACTGGAAACTGTTCGCACCGAACCCGTTGCAGCAGAACATCGCCGTCCAGGTACGCGCCGAGACGCACGGGGCGGACGGCAGCACCTCCACCACCGGCTGGTACGACCTGTCGGCGGAGGACGGCCGGGCGATCCAGGGCAACCCGCTGCCCAGCCACACCCAGCAGAACGAGCTGCGCCGCGCCTTCGACTACTACGCCGGCACACACGACAACAACAACCGCCCGGTGGGCATGCGCGGCACCCTGTCCGAGGAGTACCTGCGCCGCATCGTCGTGCTGCGACTGGACCGCGACCACGCGGCCGACGGCGGCACGCTCCAGCGCGTCCAGGTCCGCGTCCGCACCGCCGCGGTGCCGCCGCCCAGGTGGAGCGGTGAGAGGGTGTCGTCCGAGCCCGCCTACCGTGTGCTGCCGTGGTGGACGGTGCCGGCCGCCGAGGCCCGGGGAGGTGTGCGGTGAACAAGCTCGCCCTCACCGTCTCCCGGGGGATCGGCCGGATCACCGAGGCCGCCCTCGGCCCCCGCCAGACGGCCGTGATACGCATCGGCTTCTCCGCGACGTGGCTGCTGTTCCTGCTGCGCGAGTATCCGCACCGCCAGGAGCTGTACGGCCCCGACGGTCCGTGGAGCTTTGATCTGGGCCGGCGTCTGACGCAGGAGAACGGCGCGTTCACCGCGCTGATGTGGTTCAGGGGCCAGTTCTGGTTCGAGACCGTCTACGCGCTGGCCGTGCTGGCGAGCCTGCTGCTGTTGCTGGGCTGGCGCACCCGCACGATGTCCGTGCTGTTCATGCTCGGAGTGTTCTCGCTGCAGAACCGCAGCGTCTTCGTGGGCGACGGCGGTGACAACGTCCTGCACCTGATGTCGCTGTACCTGGTCTTCACCCGCTGTGGGCGGGTGTGGTCGCTGGACGCGCGGCGGGCGGAGCGCGGGCGTGCGGCCCGCGCGCGCGGAGAGCGGGTGCCGCCCGACCGGGTGGGTCCGGTGCTGTGGGGTGTGCTGGGAGCGGTCCTGGCCGGGGTCACGGTGGCGGGCAGGATGCAGGGCGAGTGGCTGGTGCCCGCGCTGCTCTGGGCGGCGTGGGCGGCGCAGGCGCTGTGGTGGCTGGTCGCGCGGCGCGCGAGGTCGGCCGAGCCGCGGATCCTGCTCGACGTGATCGCCAACGTCCTGCACAACACCGCCCTGCTGGTGATCATGACCGAGGCGTGTCTGATCTATGCGACGGCCGGCTGGTACAAGATCCAGGGCTCGCGCTGGCAGGACGGCACCGCCGTGTACTACCCGCTCCACCTGGACTACTTCTCGCCCTGGCCCGGTCTGGCCGATCTGCTGTCCTCCAGCGGGACGATCATGGTGGTCGTCACCTACGGAACGGTGATCGTGCAGGTCGCCTTCCCCTTCACGCTGTTCAACCGCCGGGTGAAGAACGTCCTGCTGGTGGCCATGATGACCGAGCACGCCGTGATCGCCGTGGTCCTGGGGCTGCCGTTCTTCTCGCTGGCCATGATCGCGGCGGATGCGGTGTTCCTGCCGACGTCGTTCCTGCACCGGCTCGGCGACCGGGCGGCACGCGCGCGTGGACGGCTGCTGTCACGCGGCGGCCACCGCGAGCCGGAGGAGCCGCTCTCCTCCGGGGACAGCGAGCCCGCCCACGTAGGCTTCCCGGCATGACGGACCCCGTACCCGACCCCGTGCGCGCCTGGCGCCGGCTCGCCGACGGCCCCGCGCCCACCGTGCTGCTCGACGGCTTCCACGCCCTCAAGCACGCGGTGCGCTTCGGGGCCGAGGTGCCGGTGGCCGTCACCGCCGACCGGGGAGCGGCGCTCGCCCTCGCCGAGGAGCTGGCCCCGGACGTCCGGGACACCCTGGACGCCCTGCTCACCGAGGTGTCCGGGGACACGTACGCCGCTCTGGTGCCGCGTCCGCATCCCACCGCCGTGGCCGCGCTCGCGCTACGGCCCTCCCGGGAGGCGAACCTGCGGGCGCTGGAGCACACGCCTCGCGGCGCGCCGGTCGTCGTCCTGGACCAGCCGCGCAACCTGGGCAACGCGGGTGCGGTGATCCGGCTGGCCGCCGGTTTCGGGGCGACCGGGGTGGTCACCACCGGCACCCTCGACCCCTGGCACCCGACGGTGGTGCGCGGCGGGGCGGGGCTGCACTTCGCGACGGCCGTGGAGCGGCTGGCCGTGGACGAGCTCCCGCCCGGGCCGCTGTTCGCGCTCGACCCGGAGGGCGAGGACATCCGCGGGCTGAAGCTGCCCGACGACGCCGTGCTCGCCTTCGGCTCCGAGCGCAGCGGCCTGTCCGCCGAGCTCCGGGAGCGGACCGACCATCTGGTGGCCCTGCCGATGCGCCCCCAGGTCTCCAGCTACAACCTCGCCACCAGTGTCGCGATGACGCTGTACCACTGGAGTGCGACCGGGGGCGCACTCTGACGAGCGGCCGGCGCTGTTCTCCAAGCGCGTCCTACGCCTCGCGGCGGACCTCCACGACCCGGAAGCGGTTGGCCACGAAGGCGCCGTCGCACAGGGCGGCGTTGGCCGCCGGGTTGCCGCCCGACCCGTGGAAGTCGGAGAAGGCGGCCGTCTGGTTGACGTACACCCCGCCGGTGAGGTTCAGCGACAGCTGGGCGGCCTCCTCGAGGCACACCTCGCGCACCGCCCGCTCGACCTCCTCGTCGGTCGTGTGGGCGCCCACCGTCATGGCGCCCTTGTCGCGGATCGTGCGCCGCAGCAGCTCCACCGCGTCGGCGGCCGAGTCGACGGCGACGGCGAAGGAGACGGGGCCGAAGCACTCGCTCATGTAGGCGGCCTCGTCGTCCGGCTTTGCGCCGTCCAGCTTCACGATCACCGGCGTACGGACGACCGCGCCGGGGAAGTCGGGGTTGGTGATCTCGCGGGAGGCGAGGGCGACCTCCCCGAGGGACGCCGCGGCCTCCAGGCGGGCCTTGACGTCCGGGTTGACGATCGCGCCCAGCAGGGCGTTCGCGCGGGCGTCGTCGCCGAGCAGGCCGTCGACCGCCTTCGCGAGGTCGGCCGTCACCTCGTCGAAAGACTTGGGGCCCTGGTCGGTGCGGATGCCCGCACGGGGGATCAGCAGGTTCTGCGGGGTGGTGCACATCTGGCCGCTGTACAGGGACAGCGAGAAGGCCAGGTTGGAGAGCATCCCCTTGTAGTCGTCGGTGGACTCCACGAGCACCGTGTTGACGCCGGCCTTCTCGGTGTAGACCTGTGCCTGGCGGGCGTTGGCCTCCAGCCAGTCGCCGAAGGCGGTGGAGCCCGTGTAGTCGATGATCCTGATCTCCGGGCGGGTGGCGAGCGTCTTGGCGATGCCCTCCCCCTGGCGCTCGGCGGCGAGGGCCACCAGGTTCGGGTCGAAGCCGGCCTCGGTCAGCACCTCGCGGGCGATCTTCACCGTGAGCGCGAGCGGCAGCACCGCGCGCGGGTGGGGCTTGACCAGGACCGCGTTGCCGGTGGCCAGGGAGGCGAACAGGCCCGGGTAGCCGTTCCACGTCGGGAAGGTGTTGCAGCCGATGACGAGTGCGACACCCCTCGGGACCGGCGTGAACTGCTTGGTGAGGGCGAGCGGTTCGCGCTTGCCCTGCGGCTTGGTCCACTCGGCGGTCCCGGGCGTGCGGACCTGCTCCGCGTACGCGTACGCCACCGCTTCCAGACCGCGGTCCTGGGCGTGGGGGCCGCCCGCCTGGAGCGCCATCATGAAGGCCTGGCCGGAGGTGTGCATGACCGCGTGCGCGAACTCGTGCGTCCGGTCGCTGATCCGCTTGAGGATCTCCAGGCAGACCACCGCGCGGGTCTCGGCGCCCGCGTCGCGCCAGGCGCCCTGGCCGGCCTTCATGGCCGGCAGCAGTACGTCGATGTCCGCGTGCGGGTAGGTCACGCCCAGCTCGATGCCGTACGGCGAGACCTCGCCGCCGACCCAGTCGTCGGTGCCGGGCTGGCCGAGGTCCAGGCGGGTGCCCAGGAGGGCGTCGAAGGCGGCCTTGCCGGCGGCCGCGTCCAGGCTGCCGTGCTCCCCGTAGGCCTTGGGGTGCTCGGGGTGGGGCGACCAGTACGCGCGCGTGCGGATCGCTTCCAGCGCCTGGTCGAGAGTGGGCCGGTGGCGGGCGATCAGCTCGTGCGTGGTCAGTTCGGCGGCCATGCGGGACCAACTCCTCGTCTCAAGAGCTCCTCGTCGAGCTCATGACCTGGCAGAAACATGGGCAGGGACAGCCGGTCAGAGTTAGAGTAACCGAACGATCGGTCGGGGCAAGTGGTCCGCCGCGTCTGTGGAAAAGTCGGGCCCGGGGGGTCCGCCGCATCTGTGGAAAACGCCGTGCGGGAGGATCGCGCACATGACAGCACTCGACCTCAGCAGCCCCGTGGCCGTCGTCGGCACCGGCACCATGGGCCAGGGCATAGCCCAGGTCGCGCTGGTCGCCGGCCACTCCGTACGCCTGTACGACGCCGTGCCGGGGCGGGCCCAGGAGGCGGCCGCCGCGATCGGTGCCCGGCTCGACCGGCTCGTCGAGAAGGACCGGCTCACCGGCGCCGACCGGGACGCGGCCCGCGTCCGGCTGAAGCCCGCCGAGAGCCTGACCGAGCTCGCGGACTGCTCCCTGGTCGTCGAGGCCGTCCTGGAGCGGCTGGACGTCAAGCAGGAGCTGCTGACGGAACTGGAGGGCGTCGTCACCGACGACTGCCTGCTCGCCACCAACACCTCGTCGCTGTCGGTGACCGCCATCGGCGGGGCGCTGCGCAACCCGGGCCGCTTCGTGGGCCTGCACTTCTTCAACCCGGCCCCGCTGATGCCGCTGGTGGAGGTGGTCTCCGGGTTCGCCACCGACGTCACGTCGGCCACGCGCGCGTACGAGACGGCCCGCGCCTGGGGCAAGACCCCGGTCGCCTGCGCCGACACCCCCGGCTTCATCGTCAACCGCATCGCGCGCCCCTTCTACGCCGAGGCCTTCGCCGTCCTGGAGTCCCAGGCCGCCGACCCCGCCACCATCGACGCGGTCCTGCGCGAGTCCGGCGGGTTCAAGATGGGCGCCTTCGAGCTGACCGACCTCATCGGCCAGGACGTCAACGAGTCCGTGACGCACTCCGTGTGGCGCTCCTTCTTCCAGGACGTGCGCTTCACGCCCTCGCTCGCCCAGCGCCGCCTGGTCGAGTCCGGCCGACTCGGCCGCAAGAGCGGCCACGGGTGGTACGACTACGGCGACGGCGCCGAGCGCCCCGAGCCGCACACCGCCGAGCGGGCGCAGCCACCCGCGTACGTCGTCGCGGAGGGCGACCTGGGGCCCGCGTCGGAGCTGCTGGCGCTGATCCGCGAGGCGGGCATCCCGGTCCGTGAGGAGGACGAGGAGAACGGCACCCGGCTGGTGCTGCCGGGCGGCGGCCAGCTGGTCCTCGCCGACGGGCAGACCTCGGTCGAGTTCCGCGACGTCGTCTACTTCGACCTGGCGCTCGACTACCGCAGGGCCACCCGCATCGCCCTGTCCGCCTCCCAGGACACCTCACCGCAGACCCTCGCGGAGTCCACCGGCCTGTTCCAGGCCCTCGGCAAGGACGTCAGCGTCATCGGGGACGTCCCCGGAATGATCGTCGCCCGGACGGTGGCCCGGATCGTCGACCTGGCGCACGATGCCGTCGCCAAGGGCGTGGCCACCGAGGAGGACATCGACACCGCGATGCGGCTGGGCGTCAACTACCCCCTCGGCCCCTTCGAGTGGAGCCGCCGCCTCGGCCGGACCTGGGCCTACGGGCTGCTGGACGACCTGCACCTGCGTGACCCGTCCGGACGCTACGCCCCGTCCCTCGCGCTGTACCGGCACGCCTACGCCTCCGAGAAGCGGGAGGGCATCTCATGACCACGGCCCGGCGCGACACGTACACGCCCGAGACGCTGCTGTCCGTGGCGGTGCGGGTCTTCAACGAACGCGGCTACGACGGCACCTCCATGGAGCACCTGTCCAAGGCCGCCGGCATCTCCAAGTCGTCGATCTACCACCACGTCGCCGGCAAGGAGGAGCTGCTGCGCCGAGCTGTCACCAGGGCGCTGGACGGGCTCTTCGGGATCCTCGACGAGGAGCACGCGCGTGTGGGGCCCGCCGCCGAGCGCCTGCAGTACGTCGTGCGCCGGATGGTCGAGGTGCTCATCGCCGAACTGCCGTACGTGACGCTGCTGCTGCGGGTGCGCGGCAACACCGTGACCGAGCGGTGGGCGCTGGAGCGGCGGCGCGAGTTCGACCACCGGGTGGCCGAACTGCTGAAGGCGGCGGCGGCCGACGGTGACGTGCGCGGTGACGTGGAGGTGCGGCTGGCGACCCGCCTCGTGTTCGGGATGATCAACTCGATCGTGGAGTGGTACCGGCCGGACGGCCGGGGCATGAGCGAGCGGGAAGTGGCGGACGCGGTGGCGCAGTTGGTCTTCGGCGGTCTGCGCAAGGAGGGCTGATCCGGCACGCGTTCAACGCTCCGGTTCCAGGTCCTCCTCCTCGAACACCAGCAGCGTGCGCGTGCTCAGCACTTCGGGGATGGCCTGGAGCCGGGTCAGCACCAGCTCGCGCAGTGCCCGGTTGTCCGGCGTGTGCACCAGCAGCAGGACGTCGAAGTCGCCGCCGACCAGGGCGATGTGGGAGGCGCCGGGCAATCGGCGCAGCTGCTCGCGCACGGTGCGCCAGGAGTTCTGCACGATCTTGAGCGTGATGTAGGCGGACGTGCCGTGCCCGGCGCGTTCATGGTCGACGCGGGCTCCGAAGCCGCGGATGACACCGTCCTCGATGAGGCGGTTGATGCGGGCGTAGGCGTTGGCGCGCGAGACGTGGACACGTTCGGCCACCGACCGTATCGATGCGCGGCCGTCCGACTGGAGCATCTGCAGGATGTCCTGGTCCACGGAGTCCAGCGGGCGGGGCGGCGGCGGGGCGGCGCCGTCCGGGCTTTCGGCCATTTGTTCAGGAGCCATGTCCCCCCGCCTCTCTACCATGGACGTACTGCGTCCATCCCACGCTGTGCAGAACCGTTTGTCCACAGCCTGGGGCCGCCTGTAGCCAAAATGTGCCGACGACCGAACAATCGGTAGGTGAGGCGGGTCACAGCCGATGCGCCTCCGTAGCCGCTCCCACGAGGAGGTGCCGTCATGACGGTCATGGAGCAGCGGGGTGCCTACCGGCCATCACCGCCGCCCGCCTGGCAGCCCCGTACCGACCCCGCGCCGCTGCTGCCCGACGCGGAGCCCTACCGCGTGCTGGGGACGGACGCGGCCGGGAAGGCCGATCCGGAGCTGCTGCGCCGTCTGTACGCGCAGGTGGTCCTCGGCCGCCGCTACAACGCGCAGGCCACCGCCCTGACCAAGCAGGGCCGGCTCGCCGTCTACCCCTCCAGCACCGGCCAGGAGGCCTGCGAGGTCGCCGCCGCGCTCGCGCTCGAGGAGCGCGACTGGCTCTTCCCCAGCTACCGCGACACGCTCGCCGTCGTGGCACGCGGAGTGGACCCCGTCGAGGCCCTCACGCTGCTGCGCGGTGACTGGCACACGGGCTACGACCCCTACGAGCACCGTGTCGCCCCGCTGTCCACGCCGCTCGCCACCCAGTTGCCGCACGCCGTCGGCCTCGCCCACGCCGCCCGCCTCAAGGGCGACGACGTGGTGGCGCTGGCGATGGTCGGCGACGGCGGCACCAGCGAGGGCGACTTCCACGAGGCGCTGAACTTCGCCGCCGTCTGGCAGGCCCCGGTCGTCTTCCTCGTGCAGAACAACGGCTTCGCCATCTCCGTCCCGCTCGCCAAGCAGACCGCGGCGCCCTCCCTGGCCCACAAGGCCGTCGGGTACGGCATGCCGGGCCGGCTGGTGGACGGCAACGACGCCGCCGCCGTCCACGAGGTGCTCACCGACGCCGTACGGCACGCGCGTGCGGGAGGCGGTCCCACCCTGGTCGAGGCCGTGACGTACCGCATCGACGCCCACACCAACGCCGACGACGCCACCCGCTACCGGGGCGAGGCCGAGGTCGAGGCCTGGCGTGGCCACGACCCGGTCCAGCTGCTGGAGCGCGAGCTGACCGGCCGCGGGCTGATCGACGAGGACAAGATGGCGGCCGTCCGCGAGGAGGCCGAGACGATGGCCGCGCGGCTGCGCGAACACATGAACCAGGACCCGGTGCTCGACCCGATGGACCTGTTCGCCCACGTCTATGCCGAGCCGACTCCGCAACTGCGCGAGCAGCAGGCACTGTTGCGGGCCGAGCTGGCGGCCGAGGCGGAGGAGGGCACCGCCCGATGAGCACCGTCGCCCTCAAGCCGGCCACCATGGCCCAGGCCCTCACGCGCGCGTTGCGCGACGCGATGGCCGCCGACCCCGCCGTGCACGTCATGGGCGAGGACGTCGGCACCCTCGGCGGCGTCTTCCGCGTCACCGACGGACTCGCCAAGGAGTTCGGCGAGGACCGCTGCACCGACACCCCGCTGGCCGAGGCCGGCATCCTCGGCACCGCCGTCGGCATGGCGATGTACGGCCTGCGCCCGGTCGTCGAAATGCAGTTCGACGCCTTCGCCTACCCGGCGTTCGAACAGCTCGTCAGCCATGTCGCGAAGATGCGCAACCGCACGCGCGGGAAGATGCCTCTGCCCCTGACCATCCGCATCCCCTACGGCGGCGGCATCGGCGGCGTCGAGCACCACAGCGACGCCTCCGAGGCGTACTACATGGCGACTCCGGGGCTGCATGTCGTCACGCCTGCGACCGTCGCCGACGCCTACGGGCTGCTGCGCGCCGCCATCGCCTCCGACGACCCCGTCGTCTTCCTCGAACCCAAGCGGCTGTACTGGTCGAAGGACTCCTGGAACCCGGACGACCCGCAGACCGTTGAACCGATCGGCCGCGCGGTGGTGCGGCGCACCGGCAGGAGCGCCACACTCATCACCTACGGCCCGTCCGTGCCCGTCTGCCTCGAAGCCGCCGAGGCGGCCCTGGGCGAGGGCTGGGAGCTGGAAGTCGTCGACCTGCGCTCGCTGGTGCCGTTCGACGACGAGACGGTGTGCGCGTCGGTCCGGCGCACCGGACGCGCGGTCGTCGTGCACGAGTCGGGTGGCTTCGGCGGCCCGGGCGGGGAGATCGCCGCCCGTGTCACGGAGCGTTGCTTCCACTACCTGGAGGCGCCGGTGCTGCGCGTGGCCGGGTTCGACGTCCCCTACCCGCCGCCGATGCTGGAGCGGCACCACCTGCCCGGCGTCGACCGGATCCTGGACGCCGTGGCGCGTCTGCAGTGGGAGGCCGAGAGCTGATGGCACAGGTGCTGGAGTTCAAGCTCCCCGACCTCGGGGAGGGGCTCACCGAGGCGGAGATCGTCCGCTGGCTGGTCGAGGTGGGCGACGTCGTGGCCGTCGACCAGCCGGTCGTCGAGGTCGAGACGGCCAAGGCGATGGTCGAGGTGCCCTGCCCCTACGGCGGTGTGGTCACGGCCCGCTTCGGCGAGGAGGGCACGGAACTTCCCGTGGGTGCCCCGCTGCTGACGGTCGCGGTCGGGGAGGCGTCCGAACCGGCCGCCGAGGGCGAGTCCGGCGGCTCCGGCAACGTCCTGGTCGGTTACGGCACGGGTGCGCCGCCGGCGCGCCGCCGCAGGATACGGCCCACCCCGAGCGCGCCGCGGCCGGACGGGGCAGCGGCCCCCTCGGCCCCGGCCCCGCACTCCGTGATCGTGCCGGCGGTGGCCGAGCGTGCCGAGCGGCCCGCCGACGGCCCCGTCCCCGTGATCTCCCCGCTGGTGCGCCGGCTCGCCCGGGAGTACGGCGTGGACCTGCGTCGGCTGTCGGGCTCCGGGCCCGACGGGCTGATCCTGCGCGCGGACGTCGAGGGCGCGTTCAGGGCCGGGACGGCACCGGGCCGTACGGCGAAGACGCCGGCCCCGACGGTCCCGGCAGGTCCGACGGCCGCGTTCGCAGCGTCCGCCGCGTCCGCGTCCGCGCCGGCCCCGGCGCAGAGCCCGGCCGCCGCCGGCACCCGGATCCCGCTCAAGGGTGTCCGCGGCGCCGTCGCCGACAAGCTCTCCCGGAGCCGCCGCGAGATCCCGGACGCGACCTGCTGGGTCGACGCCGACGCGACGGAGCTGATGCGCGCCCGGACGGCCATGAACGCGGCGGCCGGACCGAAGGTCTCCCTGCTCGCGCTGCTCGCCCGGATCTGCACCGCCGCCCTCGCCCGCTACCCCGAGCTCAACTCCACGGTCGACATGGAGGCCAGGGAGATCGTGCGGCTGGACCGGGTGCACCTGGGCTTCGCCGCGCAGACCGAGCGCGGGCTGGTCGTTCCCGTCGTACGGGACGCGCACGCGCGGGACGCCGAGTCGCTGACCGCCGAGTTCGCCCGGCTGACCGAGGCAGCCCGCGCGGGCACCCTCACCCCCGGGGAACTCACCGGTGGCACCTTCACGTTGAACAACTACGGAGTGTTCGGCGTCGACGGCTCCACACCGATCGTCAACCACCCCGAGGCCGCGATGCTCGGCGTCGGCCGAATCGTCCCCAAGCCCTGGGTGCACGAGGGCGAGCTGGCGGTGCGGCAGGTCGTCCAGCTCTCGCTCACCTTCGACCACCGGGTGTGCGACGGGGGTACGGCGGGTGGCTTCCTGCGCTACGTGGCCGACTGCGTGGAGCAGCCGGCGGTGCTGCTGCGCACGCTCTGAGAAGACCGGGGCCCGTCCGGCGGACAGGCCCCGAACCTGCCCCGAGCCGGACCCGAGCTCCCGCCCGCGTTCCCTGTGATCACGGGCGGGACGCATACTCAGGGGGTGACCGCCTTCGAGCGCCCCACCCAGCAGCTTCCCGCTCACGAGCCCCCCGCCCACGATGCCGTCGTGCTCGCCGGAGGCGCCGCCCGGCGGCTGGGCGGCGCGGACAAGCCCGGTGTACGGGTCGGTGGCCGTGCCCTGCTCGACCGCGTCCTCGCCGCCTGCGCCGGGGCGCGCACGACCGTGGTCGTCGCCGACCCCAGACCCACCGCACGGCCCGTGCGCTGGACGCGCGAGGAACCGCCCGGCGGAGGCCCGCTCGCCGCGCTCGACGCCGGACTGCGCCACACCACGGCGGACCACGTCGTCGTCCTCTCCGCCGATCTGCCGTTCCTCGAACCGGCCACCGTACGGCGGCTCCTGGGCGCCCTGCGCGCGGGCCGCGCGGACGGCGTGCTGCTCACCGACGCCGACGGCCGCGACCAGCCGCTCGTGGCGGCCTACCGCGTCCACGCGCTGCGCCGCGAACTGGCGGCGCTCACCCGGGGACACGGCGCCCTCACCGGGCTGCCGCTGCGCCGACTCACCGCCGCACTCGACCTCACCCGCATCCCCGACCATGTCGCGTCCTTCGACTGCGACACCTGGGACGACATCGCCACCGCCAGGGCACGCATCAGGGAGCATGGGCACGTGTTGGATGAATGGATTTCCGCAGTCAAGGACGAACTGGGCATCGACCTGGACGTCGACACCGGCGTGCTGCTCGATCTCGCCCGCGACGCCGCCCACGGCGTGGCCCGGCCCGCGGCACCCCTGACCACCTTCCTCGTCGGCTACGCCGCCGCACAGGGCAAGGGCGGCCCCGAAGCGGTCGCGGAGGCCGCCCGCAAGGCCGCCGACCTCGCCCTGCGCTGGGCGGACGAGGGCACCGCCGAGGCCAAGGCCGACGTCGCTCCCGACGCCACGCCCGACACCCGTCCGGACGCGGGATGACCGCCCGCGGCACGCGGGCCGGCGAGGACGCCGAGGAACTCGATGTCGAGGAGGCCCTCGCTCTCGTGAAGGAACCAGGCAACGGCATCGGCCCGGCCCACGGCGGCCTGCCCACCTCCGGACCCGCCTCCCCCCAGGGGCACGGCATCGGCCACGGGCCGCTCACGCCCGGCCACGGCACCATGCACTCCCCCGGCCTCGGAGAGTCCCCGCGAACGGGCCACTCCCCGGACGCCCACCACCACGCCACCCCATGGCCCCAGGCCCGCGAGACCGCGGCCCGCGCCGCCCGCGGCGGGGGCCGCCGCACCCCCGTCTCGGTCTCCCTGGACGCCGCCCTGGGCCTGGTCCTGGCCGAGCCCCTGGCCGCCCTCACCGACCTGCCCTCCTTCGACACCTCCGCCATGGACGGCTGGGCGGTCGCCGGCCCCGGCCCCTGGGACGTGCGCGAAGAAGGCGCCCTGGCCGGACACGCACGACCCGAGCCGCTGACCGACGGCGAGGCCGTACGGATCGCGACCGGCGCCCGCATCCCGCAGGACACCACCGCCGTGCTGCGCAGCGAGCACGGCCGCACGGACGCCAAGGGCAGGCTGCACTCGATCCGCGAGGTCAGCCACGGCCAGGACATCCGTGGACGCGCACAGGAGTGTCGTAGCGGAGACCAGTTGCTGCCCGTCGGGACCCTGGTCACCCCCGCAGTGCTGGGCCTCGCCGCGGCCGCCGGATACGACACGCTCACCGCCGTCCCCCGGCCCCGCGTCGACGTCCTGGTACTCGGCGACGAACTGCTCACCACGGGGCTGCCGCACGACGGCCTGATCCGGGACGCGCTCGGTCCGATGCTGCCGCCCTGGCTGCGGGCGCTCGGCGCGGAGACGGCCACCGTGCGCCGCATCGGCGACGACGCCAAGGCGCTGCACAAGGCGATCGACAGATCCGAGGCCGACCTGATCGTCACCACCGGTGGAACCGCCTCCGGCCCCGTCGACCACGTCCACCCCACTCTGAGCCGGCTCGGCGCCGAACTGCTGGTGGACGGCGTCAAGGTGCGGCCCGGCCATCCGATGCTGCTGGCCCGCACCAAGGAGAACCAGCACCTCGTCGGCCTGCCCGGCAACCCCCTCGCCGCCGTCTCCGGCCTGCTCACCCTCGCCGAGCCGCTGCTGCGCACGCTGGCCGCGCGTCCCGCCCCCGAGCCGTACACGCTGCCGCTGAAGGACGCGGTGCACGGGCACCCCTACGACACCCGGCTCGTGCCCGTCGTGCTGCGCGGCGACCACGCGGTCCCGCTGCACTACAACGGCCCGGCGATGCTGCGCGGGGTCGCGGCGGCCGACGCCCTGGCCGTCGTACCGCCGGGTGGCGCCCGTGCGGGCCAGGAGACAGAACTGCTCGATCTCCCCTGGGCCGCCGCCGGAATCGGGGTGTGTTTCACGTGAAACTTCCGGGCCATGACGCGATCGCCCGCCAGGCGGACGAACATCTCGTGACCCATCGGGTGAAACTCCCGAAGAAAGTGGTGGAACGCCCGATCCGTCAGGTCGGCACGCGGCTCGCCATGGCCCTGCTGGTGCTGGTCGTGACGGTCGTCATCGTCTACGCCGACCGTGACGGCTACCACGACAACGCCGACGGTTCCGTCGACCTCCTCGACGCGGCCTACTACGCCACGGTGACGCTCTCGACCACCGGGTACGGCGACATCACCCCGGTCAGCGACGCGGCCCGGCTCACCAACATCTTCGTCATCACGCCCCTGCGCGTGCTGTTCCTGATCATTCTCGTCGGCACCACGCTCGAAGTCCTCACCGAACGCACCCGTGAGGAGTGGCGCCTGAGCCGCTGGAGGTCCGCCTTGCGCGATCACACCGTCGTCGTCGGCTTCGGCACGAAGGGGAGGTCCGCGATCCAGACCGTCTGCGCGACGGGACTGAAGAAGCAGCAGGTCGTCGTGGTCGATCCCAGTGCGAAGGTGATCGACGCGGCCACGGCGGACGGATACGTGGGAGTGGTCGGGGACGCGACCCGCAGCGAGGTGCTGAAGCGGGCGGAGGTGCAGCGGGCGCGGCAGATCATCATCGCCACCCAGCGGGACGACACGGCCGTGCTGGTGGCGCTGACGGCCCGGCAGCTCAACCGGGGGGCGAAGATCGTCGCCGCGGTCCGGGAGGAGGAGAACGCACCGCTGCTCCGGCAGTCCGGCGCCGATGCCGTGATCACCAGCGCGAGCGCCGCGGGCAGGCTGCTCGGGCTGTCCGTGCTCAGCCCGGCCGCCGGCATGGTGATGGAGGACCTCATCCAGCAGGGCAGCGGGCTGGACATCGTCGAACGGCCCGTCATACGCGCCGAGGCGGGCAGGAGTCCGCGGGAGATCGACGACCTGGTGGTGAGCGTCGTACGCGGACACCGTGTCCTGGGCTACGACGATCCCTCCGTCGAAACTCTGCAGTTGACGGACCGTCTGATCACCATCGTCCGCGCCACCCCGGGCACACGGGTCACCCCGGACACCAAGCCGCTGCCCCAGGACTGAGGCCGGGGCGGAGTAGCGTCGCCTCCATGCATGCGATCACGATTCCCGAACCCGGTGGACCCGAGGCGTTGGTGTGGGACGAGGTGCCGGATCCGGTGCCCGGCGAGGGGGAGGTGCTGGTCGACGTGGTGGCCAGCGCCGTCAACCGCGCCGACCTCCTGCAGCGGCAGGGGCACTACGACCCGCCGCCCGGCGCCTCCCGCTACCCCGGCCTGGAGTGCTCGGGCCGGATCGCCGCGCTCGGGCCGGGCGTGTCCGGCTGGACGGTCGGCGATCAGGTGTGCGCGCTGCTCGCGGGCGGCGGCTACGCCGAGAAGGTCGCCGTCCCGGCCGGCCAGCTGCTCCCCGTGCCCGAGAACGTCGACCTCAGGCAGGCCGCGGCACTGCCGGAGGTGACCTGCACCGTCTGGTCCAACGTCTTCATGGTCGCCCACCTCCGCCCCGGCGAGACCTTCCTCGTGCACGGCGGCTCCAGCGGCATCGGCACCATGGCGATCCAGCTCGCCAAGGCCGTCGGGGCGAAGGTCGCCGTCACGGCCGGCACCAAGGAGAAGCTCGACTACTGCTCCGAACTGGGCGCCGACATCCTGATCAACTACCGCGAGCAGGACTTCGTCGAGGAGATCAAGCGGGCCACGGACGGGGCGGGCGCCGACGTCATCCTGGACAACATGGGAGCCAAGTACCTGGACCGCAACGTACGGGCCCTCGCCGTCAGCGGTCGGCTCGCGATCATCGGCATGCAGGGTGGCGTCAAGGGAGAGCTGAACATCGGCGCCCTGATGAGCAAGCGGGCCGCGATCACCGCGACCTCGCTGCGCGCCCGTCCGCTCGACGAGAAGGCGGCGGTCGTCGCGGCCGTGCGCGAGCACGTCTGGCCGCTGCTCGCCGACGGCAATGTCCGTCCGGTCGTCGACCGGGAGATGCCGATGAGCGACGCCGCGGCGGCGCACCGGGTCGTCGAGGAGAGCGGCCACATCGGCAAGGTGCTGCTGGTGACGCCCTGACCCGGGCATCCGGCCGGGAAGGACCGCACCCTAGGTCCTGGGCAGGCGGAGGGCGATGAACGCCGTCCCCAGGCCGAGACCTATGAGCACCAGTCCGCTGCCCAGGGGCAGTAGCCGCCGTGCGGGCTCGGCCGCGGGCACGGACTCCGTGACGGCCGGGGCGGCGGGTGCGTCCGGGGACCCGGACGGCGGCTGAGCGGCCGCCTCGGACGACTCCGGGGCGGCCGTCGTCGGTATGCCGCTCATGCCACCGGCGTCCGGGCTCCCGCTGCCGTCCGTGTCCGACCCGTCCGTGTCCGACCTGTCCGTGTCCGGCCCGTCCGTGTCCGGCCCGTCCGTGTCGTCACCTTCCACCTCGGTGTCATGCCGATGCGGACGGCCCGGCCGTTCCCGGCCCTCACCCGCCGGGCTACCGGCCCGCGACGGCCCGTCCGAGGGCGAGGGCGAAGGGGATACCGACGACTCGGACGCGGCGGGCAGTGTGACGAACGACACCGAGGACGCGGAGGCCGAGGCCGGGGGCGGGGAAGCCGAGGACGGCGAGACGGGCATCGGGGACGACTTCGAGGGTCCGGATGGTCCGGATGGCCGATCGGGGGGCCGGGAGGGCCGGGACGGCCGGGACGAGTGCCCGGCGGCCGGGCGGGAAGAGGCGCCGTGGTCCGGAGGCGACGCGGTGCCCGAGTGCGCCGAAGGGGTGCCGTGGCCGGAGACGGAGGCGGAGGCCGAGACCGGGACTAAAGCCGAGGCGGAGGTGGAGGGGGTGGTGGACGGTCTGGACAGCGGGCCGCACGCCGAGGCGTGGCCACCGGGCAGGACGGTCGCGCCCAGCCCTATGAGCAGTCCTGTCGTGCGTATCGTCGCGACGCGCAGCCATGGAGTCACGTCGGGACCCCCTCACCTGATGTCAGTGATTCGGTGGCACAACACTCACATCGATCAATCAATCCGGCATTCCGGAGTGGCCCACCAGGTCGAAGGCGCCGAAGTAACTGCACAATCCGGATATGTCGCTACGTCACGGGCTGCTGGCGCTCCTGGAGGCCGGCCCACGCCACGGATCCCGGTTGCGTGCCGCGTTCGAGGAGCACACAGGGGCCGCCTGGCCGCTGAGCCTCGGCCGGGTCTGCACCACGCTCGGCCTTCTGGAGCGGGACGGTCTGGTCGCCCGGGAGGGTGTGGACGGGGCCGGACGGGTCACGTACGCGCTGACCAGGGCGGGCCGCGCCGAGCTGCGGTCCTGGTACGCACGGCCCGTGGAACTCGCGGGACCACCCCGTGAGGAGCTGGCCCTCAAGCTGGTCCTGGCGGACACGGCGCCCGAGGTCGAGGTGCGCGAGGTCGTCGACGTGCAGCGCCGGCATGTCTCCGAGGCGCTGCACGACTACGTACGGCAGCGGGCCGAGCTCCTGGCCCGCCGGCTCGAAAGTCCCGGAGAGGTCGCCCGGCTGCTGGTCCTGGAGCAGCTGATCTGCCACGCGGAGGCCGAATCCCGCTGGCTGGAGCACTGCGCGGCCCGCCTGCTGCGCCTGCACCCTCCGCAGGAACCGGAACGCCCCGCGCGGAACGCGGACGGCGCGCACACGGTGGATCACCTTCCGCAGGGGGCACCAAGGAGGTGAGACATATGGGTGCGAGAGAATGGGCGGCATGGAGATGCCGAGGAACGAACGGTCGCCGGAGAACCCCCAGATCCTGGTCGTGGGCCAGGACGGCATGGCGCTCGGCGGCGGTGACGAAGACTCCCGCGAGACCCCGGTGACGGAGCAGGTGGAGCAGCCCGCGAAGGTCATGCGGATCGGCAGCATGATCAAGCAGCTGCTCGAAGAGGTGCGTGCCGCTCCTCTCGACGAGGCCAGCCGGGTCCGGCTCAAGGAGATCCACGCCAGCTCGGTGAAGGAGCTCGAGGACGGCCTGGCTCCGGAGCTCGTCGAGGAGCTGGAGCGGCTCTCCCTGCCGTTCACGGACGAGGGGACCCCCAGCGACGCGGAACTGCGGATCGCCCAGGCCCAGTTGGTGGGCTGGCTGGAAGGCCTCTTCCACGGGATCCAGACGACGCTGTTCGCCCAGCAGATGGCCGCCCGCGCCCAGCTGGAGCAGATGCGTCGCGCCCTCCCGCCGGGCGTCGGCCGCGAGGGCGAGGACGGCCACCCCGGCACCCGCTCGGGCGGCCCGTACCTGTAGGACGACCGGACGGCGGAACGACACAAGGGCGTGGGAAGCGCATCACGCGCGACCCACGCCCTTCGACCTTCCGGCGACCGGCCCACCTTCCGGCGACCGGCCGGCCCACCCGCGGCCGGCCGTCGCCTACCCCCAACCGGTCGGCAGACCGATCGGCGATCCCGTGCCTAGGCCGGATTGCCGGTGGAGATGTCGAACTGGATGTCCGGCGGGTCGTTCGGGTCGAAGTCCGTGCCCGCCTCGGGCGACTGCCGCATGACGGTGTCCTTGCCGTAGGTGTTCTCGTCCACCGCCCGCTTCTTGTAGTGCCATCCCGCGCCCTGGAGGCAGGCGAGGACCGAGTCCCAGTTCTTGAAGGTGAAGTCGGGCATCTTCACCTTCTTCTCGTCGTTGTACGACTCCTGCGGCTCGGTGCACTCGGTCTTCTCGATCGTCTTCGACGTGTCAGGCCCGCGGTAGCCCGACGGATGGCTCGACACCGACGCGCCGGCGCTGCTGCCGCCGCCCTTGGCGTCGTCATCGCCACCGTTGTTCATGAGCAGCGCGGCGATCAGACCCACGACCGCGATGACCGCCACGGCCACCGACCCCATGATCACCGGCTTGTTGCCCTTGCCGCCGCCCGCCGGGGTCGTACCCGGGGACTGGGGCGAGATCGTGTACGGCGGCGGGGTCGACGCCTGCTGCGGGGCGGCGTACGGCGAGGAGGCGGCGGGCGTCTGGTAGCCGACGGCCGGTTGAGGGGCCTGCTGCGGATAGCCGTAGGCGGGTGACGGCATCGCGGACGGCGGAGTGCCGTACGGGTTGGGTGTGGCCGGAGCGGGCTGGTACGGCGTCTGAACATTGCCCACGGGCGGTGGGGCCGTGTCGACCGGCGGGAAGACCGCGGAGCCCACGCCCGCACCGCTCGACGTCTGGGCGCCCGGCACGATGCTGGGCGCCGCCGCCTGGAAGGAGGCCGCCACGCGCAGGCACTCGTCGCGCATGGACACGGCGCTGGGGAAGCGCTCGTTCGGGTTCTTCTTCAGCGCGCGGGCGACCAGCGCGTCCACCGCGGGCGGCAGGGAGCGGTTGATCGACGAAGGAGCCACCGGCTCCTCCTGCACATGCGCGTACGCGATGGCCAGCGGCGAGTCCGCGTCGAACGGCAGCCGCCCGGTGACCAGCTGGAACAGCATGATGCCGACCGAGTACAGGTCCGAGCGGGCGTCCACGCCCCGGCCCAGGGCCTGCTCCGGCGAGAGGTACTGCGGGGTGCCGACGACCATGCCGGTCTGGGTCATGGAGGTGACACCGGACTGCATGGCGCGGGCGATGCCGAAGTCCATCACCTTGACCACGCCGCGCTTGGTCATCATCACGTTGCCCGGCTTGATGTCCCGGTGGACCAGGCCCATCTCGTGGCTGATCTCCAGGGCGGCCAGCACGTCCGCGGTGACCTTGAGCGCCTTGTCCGCGGGCATCGCGCCCTGCTGCCGGATGTCCTGGTCGAGGACCGAGCCCAGCGGCCGGCCCTCGATGTACTCCATGACGATGTACGGCGTCGTCATGCCGTCCAGGTCGTCCTCACCGGTGTCGAAGACCGAGACGATGTTCGTGTGCGTGAGCTTCGCCACTGCCTGGGCCTCGCGGCGGAACCGCTCGCGGAAGGCCGCTTCCCGGCCGAGCTCGGTGTGCAGCGTCTTGATGGCGACCTGCCGGTCGAGCACGGAGTCGTAGGCGAGGTGCACCGAGGCCATGCCGCCCTGGCCGAGCAAGTCACGCAGTTGGTACCGGCCGCCTGCCAGTGCCCGCCCGGCGAACCGGCCCTGTGCGCCGTCCTGGCTCATCTTCTGCGTCCCCCATAGGCACGCGCGGGGCAGCGGCTGCTGTGCGGCTGCTGTGCTCGCGCGATCGGCTGTCCGTCGACCCGTCCCGGGACCGGACCTGACCTGACCTCATGTCCGGATCTCGTTGATCGAATGTGTTATTCCCGGCCAAGTCTGCCCGAGGGCACTGACACGTCAAGCTCGGTGCCCGTTCCGTGACCGTACGCGAAAGAAGCGTCGCGGAAGCGTTACAGCGGACGTGCGACCGGTACACGGAATTTGCACGACGGCAGCCGCACGGGGTTTGATGGCCGGTCCGGTCTCGGGCCGGTCCTCACCGCGAACCTGGACCGGCGGCTTGCGCCGAACCTGTAGCGTGACGGACGGAGACCCGTGACAACACCGCACACCGCGGGCAGAAACGACGGCGAGGACTGATGGCACAGACGCAGCGCGCCCAGGGCCCGTCCGACCCCGAGGCGACTGGCGGCGGCGGCATGTCGGACGCGCCCGAGATGTGGGGCAACGGCGGCCTGGTCGGCGACGGCCGGTACCGGCTGACCCGCAGGCTCGGCCGGGGCGGCATGGCCGAGGTGTTCGCGGCCGAGGACGTGCGCCTGGGCCGTACCGTCGCGGTCAAGCTGCTGCGCGCCGACCTCGCCGAGGACCCCGTCTCCAAGGCCCGCTTCACGCGCGAGGCCCAGTCCGTGGCCGGCCTCAACCACCATGCGATCGTCGCCGTGTACGACTCCGGCGAGGACATGGTGGGCGGCCAGTCCGTGCCGTACATCGTGATGGAGCTGGTCGAGGGCCGCACCATCCGCGACCTGCTGCTCAACGCCGAGGCGCCGGGCCCCGAGCAGGCGCTGATCATCGTCTCCGGAGTCCTGGAGGCGCTGGCCTACTCGCACCAGCACGGCATCGTGCACCGCGACATCAAGCCCGCCAACGTCATCATCACCGACAACGGCGCCGTGAAGGTGATGGACTTCGGCATCGCCCGCGCCCTGCACGGGGCGTCCACGACGATGACGCAGACCGGCATGGTGATGGGCACCCCGCAGTACCTCTCACCGGAGCAGGCCCTCGGCAAGGCCGTCGACCACCGCTCCGACCTGTACGCGACGGGCTGCCTGCTGTACGAACTCCTCTCCCTGCGGCCCCCGTTCATCGGCGAGACCCCGCTGTCGGTGGTCTACCAGCACGTCCAGGACGCGCCGGTGGCGCCGTCCCAGGTCTCCGAGGCCGGCTGCCCGCCGGAACTCGACGGCCTGGTCATGCGCTCGCTCGCCAAGGAGCCCGACGACCGTTTCCAGACGGCCGAGGAGATGCGCGGGCTGGTCCAGTACGCGCTGCAGATGCTGTACGACCAGGGTGGCCACACCGGCACCTGGAACACCGGCCCGGTGGAGATGCACGAGGGCCGGCACACCCCGGCGGCGGGCTTCGCCGGTACGACGGTGATGCCGCACCCGGGCGAGACCGGCTCGAGCACCACGCAGATCCCGCAGCCGATCCTGCCCGCGGGATACGGCAATGGCGACGACGGCGGCTTCGAGGGCCACGGCAACCAGGGCAGCAGCCGCGGCAAGCTGTGGATCCTCGCCGTGCTCGCGGTGATCGCCATTGCGGTGGGCGTCGCGCTGGCGATGCAGAAGACCGGTGACCACGGCAGCGGTGGCGGCACCGGCACCACCACCTCGCCGTCGAGCTCGCAGTCCTCCAAGGACGACCAGCCCAGCTCCGCTCCGAGCGAGTCGTCGCAGGGCCGTCCGTCGGACACGTCGACGGACAGCGGCAACAGCTCCAACGGCGGCACCGGCTGGGACTTCACGCCGTCGCAGCAGCCGTCGCACACGCCGTCCCAGACGGCGACGGACGAGCCGAGCGACGAGCCGTCGAACCCGCCGAGCTCGGACACCCAGACCACGCCGTCCGGTCCTTCGAGTCCTACGGGCACCAGCGGCGGTGTCACTGACGGCGGTGCGGACGGCGGCAGCGGCGGCGGCAACAACGGGGGCACGGACGGCGGCAACGGCGACACCACCGGTACGGCCGCCGGGGCGGCGAACACCGGGGTCACCGGCACCTGATCGTCCTTCACGCGCGCGTGGAGCCCCATCGAGGCTCCACGCGCGCGTGCCGTATGCACCGCTTCTCACCCGGTTCGATCACTCCGCGAACGCCCCGCACACCGCGTCGTACTCCTCGGTCCACCACACCGCGAGCGCCGAGGCGGCCGGGAACTGGGGGTCGGCGCGGGTGTCGCCGCGCTCGTAGTGCCAGCGCAGCATCCAGAAGTCGTTCAGGCGTTCCCACCACACGCGGTGCACGGCCGCCGCGAGCTCCGAGGGCGTGGCGCCGGCGGTGCGCCGGTACGCGCGCGCGTACGCCCTGATCTTCGGCAGGTCCAGGGTGCCGGCCGGCCGGACGAAGAAGATCGCGGCGGCGCGGACGGCCTCCTCGGCACGCGGCTGCACGCCGAGCCGGTCCCAGTCGACGATCGCGGCCGGGGCGTGTCCCTTGTAGAGCACGTTGAAGGGGTGGAAGTCGCCGTGCACCCAGCCGACGGGGCCGCCGGGCGGGGGGCGCCGATCGGCGTGCCGCTCCAGCAGGGCGCGGCGCTCCAGGAGCCGGTGCCGGGCCAGTTCGTCGAAGGCGTCGGCGGGGCGGTGGCGGCGGACGTGGGCGAGCAGATCGTCGATCAGGGCGAGGGTGTCGTCGGGGTCTGCGCTCTCCACGGGGTGCGGGTGCGTGGCGGGACGGGTGCGCCCCTTGGGCGGCATGACGCGCTCCAGGCAGGCGTGCACGGCCCCCAGGAGCGCGCCGAGGCGCGTGCACTGGCCGGTGGTGAGCTGGCCGCCGTGCCGGTGCCGGCCGTCGATCCAGGGGTGCAGGGCGTAGGCGTGACCGCCGATCACGGCGACCGTGCGTCCGTCGCGGCCGGCCAGCGCGGGCGCCACCGGGACGCCCAGGTCGGCCAGGCGCTGGGTGGCGCGGTGCTGCCGGGCGATCGCCGCCGGGTCGGCGGTGTCGGGGTCGAAGTGGTGTTTGAGGAAGTAGCGGCCACGGGTGGTGCACAGTCGGTAGCCGCGGTTCAGCAGGCCCTGGTCGACGGGTTCGCAGGTGAGGGCGGAACCGGCGGCGTACTGGCGCAGCAGGGCGCTCAGAGGGGGCGCGTGGGGTACAGGGGGTGGTACACAAGGGCGCGGCACGCGCCAGATGCTAGGGCAACGGCCGAGGCCGTGAGCTGGGGCTTGTCACAGACAGTCTTCAGTAGTCGCTTTTGGTCACTTGAGGTCACCGTGTCGAGCGCTTCCGGGACGCGGCCGCCGGCTCGCCTGCCCCGGCGTGGGTCATCCATCAAGAGCAGTTCCGGCCACTCTTCAGCCCTTCCCGATGCGGGGGTGGCCGGGATACCGTGCCGGTGTTCCGGCCCCCTGCACGGCTGTGACCAGCGGCTGCCCCGAATGCCCGCGCCAGTACTTGGACGTCCAAGCGAAAATACTTGGAAATCCAATGAAACACGCAGGTCAGGTGGGGTTTCCCAGAAATGTGGAGCACTGGGTAACGTGGCTGTTGCAGGGCGCTCGCCGGGGCACCTGTCACGCCTGTTCCCGGCCGAGTGGCACCCACCCCGTGCCTCGGTGGTCGGTTTCAGGTGAGCCGCACTGGCCTACCGGCAACCCCGGGGGCCGGACCGACGGAGGAGCACACGTGACCGTGGAGAGCACTGCCGCGCGCACACCGCGACGCAGCGCCGGAAGCAAGGCCGGCGCCACCGGCGCCAAAAAGAGCACCGGCGCGAACGCGAGGAAGAACGCCGGCACCGAACTCGTGCAGTTGCTGACCCCTGAGGGGAAGCGCGTCAAGAACGCCGAGTACGACAAGTACGTCGCCGGCATCACTTCCGAAGAGCTCCGCGGGCTGTACCGCGACATGGTGCTCACCCGCCGCTTCGACGCCGAGGCCACCGCCCTGCAGCGCCAGGGCGAACTGGGACTGTGGGCCTCGCTGCTCGGCCAGGAGGCCGCCCAGATCGGCTCGGGCCGGGCGCTGAACGACGACGACTACGTCTTCCCGACCTACCGCGAGCACGGCGTCGCCTGGTGCCGCGGGGTCGACCCCACCAACCTGCTCGGCATGTTCCGCGGCGTGAACAACGGCGGCTGGGACCCGAACAGCAACAACTTCCACCTGTACACGATCGTCATCGGCTCCCAGACGCTGCACGCCACCGGCTACGCCATGGGCGTCGCCAAGGACGGCGCGGACTCGGCGGTCATCGCCTACTTCGGCGACGGCGCCTCCAGCCAGGGCGACGTGGCGGAGTCCTTCACCTTCTCCGCGGTCTACAACGCCCCGGTCGTGTTCTTCTGCCAGAACAACCAGTGGGCGATCTCCGAGCCGACCGAGAAGCAGACCCGCGTGCCGCTCTACCAGCGCGCGCAGGGCTTCGGCTTCCCGGGCGTGCGCGTCGACGGCAACGACGTACTGGCCTGCCTCGCGGTCACCAAGTGGGCGCTGGAGCGCGCCCGCGCCGGCGAGGGCCCCACCCTGGTCGAGGCGTTCACGTACCGCATGGGCGCCCACACCACCTCCGACGACCCCACCCGCTACCGGGGTGACGAGGAGCGCCTGGCCTGGGAGGCGAAGGACCCGATCCTGCGCCTTCGCCGCTTCCTGGAGGCCGCAAACCACGCGGACGAGGGATTCTTCGCGGAACTCGAGGCCGAGAGCGAGGCGTTGGGCAAACGAGTACGCGAGGCGGTCCGTGCCATGCCGGACCCGGACCACTTCGCCATCTTCGAGAACGTGTACGCGGACGGGCACGCGCTCGTCGACGAGGAGCGCGCCCAGTTCGCCGCCTACCAGGCGTCGTTCGCGGACGTAGAGGGGGTCTGAGCATGGCTGCGGAGAAGATGGCACTGGCCAAGGCGATCAACGAGTCGCTGCGCCGCGCGCTGGACGCCGACCCCAAGGTCCTGATCATGGGCGAGGACGTCGGCAAGCTGGGCGGCGTGTTCCGGGTGACGGACGGCCTGCAGAAGGACTTCGGCGAGAGCCGCGTCATCGACACCCCGCTCGCCGAGTCCGGCATCGTCGGCACGGCGATCGGCCTCGCCCTGCGCGGCTACCGCCCGGTGGTCGAGATCCAGTTCGACGGCTTCGTCTTCCCGGCGTACGACCAGATCGTCACGCAGCTGGCGAAGATGCACGCCCGCTCCCTGGGCAAGGTCAAGCTCCCGGTCGTGGTCCGCATCCCCTACGGCGGCGGCATCGGCGCGGTGGAGCACCACTCGGAGTCCCCCGAGGCGCTGTTCGCGCACGTCGCCGGCCTGAAGGTCGTCAGCCCGTCCAACGCGTCGGACGCGTACTGGATGATGCAGCAGGCCATCCAGAGCGACGACCCGGTGATCTACTTCGAGCCCAAGCGGCGCTACTGGGACAAGGGCGAGGTCGACCCCGAGGCGATCCCCGCCCCGCTGCACAAGGCGCAGGTCGTCCGCGAGGGCACGGACCTGACCCTGGCCGCCTACGGCCCGATGGTGAAGCTCTGCCACGAGGTCGCCGCCGCGGCCGCCGAGGAGGGCAGGTCGCTGGAGGTCCTGGACCTGCGCTCGGTCTCCCCGATCGACTTCGACTCCATCCAGGCCTCGGTGGAGAAGACCCGCCGCCTGGTGGTGGTCCACGAGGCTCCGGTCTTCTTCGGTTCCGGTGCGGAGATCGCCGCCCGGATCACCGAGCGCTGCTTCTACCACCTGGAGGCCCCCGTCCTGCGGGTCGGCGGCTACCACGCGCCGTATCCGCCGGCGCGGCTGGAAGAGGCGTATCTGCCGGACCTGGATCGCGTGCTCGACGCCGTCGACCGCTCGCTGGCGTACTGAGGGAGAGGTTCGTGACGACGATGACCGAAGCGTCCGTGCGTGAGTTCAAGATGCCGGATGTCGGCGAAGGTCTGACCGAGGCCGAGATCCTCAAGTGGTACGTCCAGCCCGGTGACAAGGTCACCGACGGCCAGGTGGTCTGCGAGGTCGAGACCGCCAAGGCGGCCGTCGAACTGCCGATCCCCTACGACGGCGTGGTGCGCGAACTGCACTTCCCCGAGGGCACCACCGTGGACGTGGGCACGTCCATCATCGCGGTGGAGGTGGCGGGAGCGGCCCCGGCCGAGGTCCCCGCACAGGCCCCGGCGGCCGAGCCGGCGCAGGAGGAGGCGGCGGAGCCGCAGGGCCGCCAGCCGGTCCTGGTGGGCTACGGCGTCTCGACGTCGGCCACCAAGCGCCGCCCGCGCAAGGGCCAGGAGGCCCCGGCGCCCCAGGCCGCGACGGCACTCCAGTCGGAGCTGAACGGCCACAGCGCGTCGGCCGTGACCGCCCCGGCCCCCGCCCCTGCCGCCGGGCAGGACCGCCCGCTGGCGAAGCCGCCGGTGCGCAAGCTGGCGAAGGACCTGGGCGTGGACCTGACGACGGTGGTCCCGTCCGGCCCGGACGGCATCATCACGCGCGAGGACGTCCACGCGGCGGTGGCGGCCACGGTCGCCCCGCAGGCGCCGGAACCGGTGACGGCACCCGCCGCGGTGACCTCCGCCCCGGCTCCCGCCCCCGCGGTGACCTACGACGGCACGCGGGAGACCCGCGTCCCGGTGAAGGGCGTCCGCAAGGCCACGGCGGCCGCGATGGTCGGCTCCGCGTTCACGGCGCCGCACGTCACGGAGTTCGTGACGGTCGACGTGACCCGCACGATGAGGCTGGTGGAGGAGCTCAAGCAGGACAAGGACATGCAGGGGCTGCGGGTCAACCCGCTCCTGCTGATCGCCAAGGCCCTGCTGGTCGCCATCAAGCGCAACCCGGAGATCAACGCCTCCTGGGACGAGGCCGGCCAGGAGATCGTGCTCAAGCACTACGTCAACCTGGGCATCGCCGCGGCCACCCCGCGCGGCCTGATCGTCCCCAACATCAAGGACGCCCACGTCAAGACGCTCCCGCAGCTCGCCGAGGCACTCGGTGAGCTGGTGTCGACGGCCCGCGAGGGCAAGACGTCCCCGGCGGCCATGCAGGGCGGCACGGTGACGATCACCAACGTCGGCGTCTTCGGCGTCGACACGGGCACGCCGATCCTCAACCCCGGCGAGTCCGCGATCCTCGCGGTCGGCGCGATCAAGCTCCAGCCGTGGGTCCACAAGGGCAAGGTCAAGCCCCGCCAGGTCACCACCCTGGCGCTGAGCTTCGACCACCGCCTGGTCGACGGCGAACTCGGTTCCAAGGTCCTCGCGGACGTCGCCGCCGTCCTGGAGCAGCCGAAGCGGTTGATCACCTGGGCCTGAGCCCGGAGACCACCCGGGCATCGGACGACGACGAGCCGTGCACCCCGTCCGGGGTGCACGGCTCGGTCGTGCCGGATGCCGGCGTCAGCCCAGGCGGGCGAAGCCGTAGTTGAGGATCTTCGTGGCGTCGGTGGCGCGCTGGTTGATCGAGGACGAGGCGAGGACCGTGCCGATGACGGTCTTGCTGCCCCGGGTCGCGGCGAAGACCAGGCAGTACTTGGCCTCCGGGCCCGAGCCGGTCTTCACGCCGATGGCGCCCTTGTAGCTGCCCAGCAGGGTGTTCGTGTTCGTCCACGTCGCCATCGTGCGGGTGCTGCCCGTCTTGGTGACGGTCTTGGCCGTGTACGACTTCGTCTTCACGATCGTGCGGAACGTGGAGCTCTTCATCGCACTGCTCGCGATCTTCGTCAGGTCGCGCGGCGTCGAGTAGTTGTTGCCCTTGCCGATGCCGTCGAAGGAGTCGAAGTGGGTGTTCGTCAGCTTCAGGCTCTTCGCGGCGGAGTTCATCTTGCCGATGAAGCTCTTCACGCGCGCGTCCCGCGTCGAGCCGGAACCGAACTTGTCGGCCAGCGCGTACGCGGCGTCGCAGCCGGACGGCAGCATCAGACCGTACAGCAGCTGACGGACGGTCACCTTGTCGCCCACGATCAGGTGCGCCTGGGAGGCGTTGTTCCTCACGACGTAGTCGCTGTACGCCTTCTGGATGGTGACCTTGGCGTCGAGGTTCAGGTTCGGCTGCGCGAGCACGACCTTCGCGGTCATGATCTTGGTGGTGGAGCCGGTGGACAGCCGTGTGTCCGCCTTCTTCGTGAACAGCGTCGAGCCGTTCGCGTTGTTCATCGCGTAGCCGCCCTTGGCGACGATCGACGGCGCGCTGACGGCCTGCGCGGGTGCCGCCGCAAGAGCTCCGGTGACGAGCACGGCGCCGGTGGTCAAGGCGACGGCGGTGGCTCTGCGGAGGCGGCTGGCCTTAATGCCGGTTTTCAAGTGAAATACCCCGATTACGTTGAATGCCCCTAGGGTGCGGTCGAGTTGAGTTCCCAACAGAGTGGGGCCGCACCTGTGTGACTCCCGATCGGCACAGATGGTTGTGCCGTTGGCGGGGTGAATTTCTCAGTGGCCCTCGAGGGCTCCCGGGCGGTCCGCATGGTGGACGAGGCGGATCATGCGTACGTCTTGTATCTATGCTGTGGGCATGACCCTCGCCGTGAAGCAGCCCCCCGCCGCCGACCGTGTGTACACCCACGTCAAGCAAGCCGTCCTGGAGCGCCGTTACGAAGGCGGCACCCTTCTGACCGAGGGCGAGCTGGCCGAGGCCGTAGGCGTCTCCCGCACCCCGGTGCGCGAGGCGCTGCTGCGACTGGAGGTCGAGGGGCTGCTCAAGCTCTATCCGAAGAAGGGAGCGCTCGTCCTGCCGGTCTCCGCACAGGAGATCGCCGACGTCGTCGAGACCCGGCAGCTGGTCGAGGAGCACGCCGCGCGCAAGGCCGTACCCGCACCGCCCGGACTCATCGAGCGCCTGGAGGAGCTGCTGGCGAAGCAGAAGCAGCAGGCCGCCGAAGGGGACTTCGCCGCCGCCGCCGTCACCGACCGCTGCTTCCACGCCGAGATCGTCCGCAGCGGCGGGAACGAGATCCTCTCCCGCCTCTACGACCAACTGCGCGACCGGCAGCTGCGCATGGGCGTCGCCGTCATGCACTCCCACCCCGACCGCATCGCCAAGACGCTCGCCGAGCACGAGGAGATCCTGAACGCGCTGCGCTCCGGTGACGCGGAGGCGGCCGTCGGGCTCGTCCACCGGCACGTCAGCTGGTTCTCCCACCTGGCGCGGGGTGAGGTGCGATGAGTTCCGGACGCGGCTCCTCGTCCGGTTCGTCGTCGGTTTCGCACGGCGCCGTCGGCCTGCCGGGTGACCCGCCCGGCGGGCGGCGCGCCGTCGCCGTCTGGAGCATCGGCGTCGCCGTCTACTTCGTCGCCGTCATCTTCCGTACGTCGCTGGGCGTCGCCGGCCTCGACGCCGCCGAACGCTTCCACGTGAGCGCCTCCGCGCTGTCGACCTTCTCCATCCTCCAGTTGCTCGTCTACGCGGGCATGCAGATACCCGTCGGCCTGCTGGTCGACCGGCTCGGCACCAAGAAGGTGCTGGGCATGGGGGTGGTGCTCTTCACGGCGGGCCAGCTGGGGTTCGCGTTCTCGGCGTCGTACGGCACCGCGCTCGCCTCCCGGGCGCTGCTCGGCTGCGGCGACGCCATGACGTTCATCAGCGTGCTGCGGCTGGGCTCGCGGTGGTTCCCGGTCCGGCGCGGGCCGCTGGTCGCCCAGCTCGCCGGACTGGTCGGCATGGCGGGCAACCTGGTCTCCACACTGGTGCTGACCCGGCTGCTGCGCGGATTCGGCTGGACCCCCGCCTTCGCGGGCAGCGCGCTGGCCGGTGCGCTGGTGCTGGTGCTGCTGGTCCTCTTCCTCAAGGACCACCCCGAGGGCCACGAGCCCGAGCCGCTGCCGCACCAGGGCGCCGTGTACGTGCGCCGGCAGATCCTCGCCGCCTGGCGGGAGCCCGGCACGCGGCTGGGCATGTGGGTGCACTTCACCACCCAGTTCCCGGCGATGGTGTTCCTGCTGCTGTGGGGGCTGCCGTTCCTGGTGCAGGCCGAAGGGCTGTCACGGGCGACGGCCGGGGAACTGCTCACCCTCGTCGTGCTGTCGAACATGGGCATCGGCCTCGTCTACGGCCAGATCGTCGCCCGGCATCACACGGCGCGGCTCCCGCTGGCGCTCGGCACGGTCGCGGCGACGGCGACCCTGTGGGCGGCCACGCTGGTGTACCCGGGCGAGCGGGCACCGATGTGGCTGCTGGTGGTGCTGTGCCTGGTGCTGGGCGCGTGCGGGCCGGCCTCGATGATCGGATTCGACTTCGCGCGGCCGGCGAATCCGGCGGAGCGTCAGGGGACGGCGTCGGGGATCACCAATATGGGTGGTTTCGTGGCCTCGATGACAACGCTGTTCGCGATCGGGGTGCTGTTGGACGCGACGGGGGACGACTACGGCGTCGCCTTCTCCACCGTGTTCGTGCTCCAGGCGGTGGGGGTGAGCCAGATTCTGCGGTTGCGGAAGCGGGCGGCTCGGCGGGAGCGGGAGCGGTTGGTGGCCAGTCGGGTGGAGGCGGTGCACGTCCCCGCGTGACGCTGCGGTGTGCTGCGGTGTGCTGTGGGTGGGTGGGTGAGCTTGCCCCGCTCGGGGGTGCCGCTGCGCCCACCCGTGCCGCCTGGGGGTACCTCCCAGGCGTTGAGCACTGGTGGAGGCACGACTGCCCGCAGCTATGTCGGCGTACTGCCCGCAGCTATGTCGGCGTGCGACTGCCCGCAACTGCGTTCTACTGCGTCACCGTGAAGTTGCGCAGGATCGCTGTCGCCAGGTCCGGGTCGCCCTCCGTTTTGACGCGGTCCGCCACCGCTTCCGGGGTCACCCGGCCGCAGGACAGGCGGACGTACGTCTCCCAGTCGAGGGTGAGGGTCGCGGCCGGGCCCAGGGCGGGGGCGGTTTCGAGGGTGCCGCGGCCCTGGATGTCGACGCGGATCGTACGGAGGAACTCCACGGGACCGTGGACGTCGAAGACGATCGCCGAGCTGCGCGGGGCGTCGGCCTTCTGGGCGACCACGTCCGGGAGGGCGTCGAGCAGATAGTCCCGGGCGATCAGCGCGCCGGGCGAGTCCAGGTTGCCGGGGCGGCCGAGGGCCACGCGCAGGTCCTGTTCGTGCACCCAGATGTCGAACGCCCGGTAGCGCATGGCCTCTTCGAGGGTGAGCTCGGTGCCGAGCGGGCCGCGCACCTTGGTGCCGGGGTCGCGGGACTCGTTCCGCAGCTGGCGGTTGCGGCGGATGATCGTGTACTCGAGCTCGGACGTCATCTCCGGTGCCGTGTGGTGGCGCCGGACGTCGACCTGCATCTCCGTGTAGCGCTGGTGCTCGTTGGTGACGTGGAACAGGTCGCGCGGCAGGGAGTGGATGGGACGCGGATCGCCGAGCGCCTCGCAGTCCATGCCGATGACGTGCGAGACCACGTCGCGGACCGACCAGCCCGGGCAGGGGGTCCGCTGGTTCCACTCGCCCTCCACGAGGGGCTGCACCAGCTCGGATATCGCCTCGACGGAGTGGGTCCAGGCGTCGGCGTAGGGCTGGAGGGTGGGATGCAGACTCACGGAACGGGACCCCTCGGCGGTCGGTACACGGGCAGGTTGTGACGTTGTGGCGGCATTGCCGGTGGGAGGCGGCGGCGATCGTCGGGCGGTTTGCGCCCCCCGGACTCTCGCTCCGCTTCGAGCAGGGGGGACCCCCAAGTTACGCTGCTGTGGGGTACCCCGGCAGTGCTTTCGTGTGACGATCGTAGGCCCGTGTGGACAACTCGAATGCCAGGACGGTGGTAGTGTGCGCGCCTCGCTGATCCAGATCGCCGTGGATGAGGGCGAATCGGTCGAATCGCGACGGGAACGGACAGCCTCGCTGGTGAGGAGCCAGGCCGGTGCCGCCGACCTCGTCGTGCTGCCCGAGCTGTGGACCACCGGAGCCTTCGCCTTCGAGGAGTTCGGGCGCGAGGCCGAGCCGCTGGAAGGGCCGACGTACGAGGCGATGGCCAAGGCGGCGAGCGACGCGGGCGTATGGCTGCACGCGGGCTCGATCCCCGAACGTGACCCGGAGGGACCCCTCTACAACACCTCCCTCGTCTTCACCCCGACCGGCGACCTGGCCGCCGCCTACCGCAAGGTCCACCGCTTCGGCTTCGACAAGGGCGAGGCCGTGCTGATGGGTGCGGGGCATGACCTGGTGACGGTCCGTCTGCCGGACACCACCCTGGGCCTGGCGACCTGTTACGACCTCCGTTTTCCCGAGCTCTTCCGCGGACTGGTCGACGCCGGGGCCGAGACCCTGGTGGTCCCGGCGGGCTGGCCCGAGCGCCGGCGCGCGCACTGGACGCTGCTGGCCCGGGCGCGGGCCGTGGAGGACCAGGCGTTCGTGCTCGCCTGTGGAACGGCCGGGACGCACGCCGGGGTTCCCCAGGCGGGTCACTCGATCGTGGTCGACCCCTGGGGCGAGGTCCTGGCCGAGGCCGGCCACGGCGAGGAGATCCTCACGGTCGACTTCGACCCGGCGAAGGTCGCGACGACCCGGGAGCAGTTCCCGGCGCTGAAAGACCGGGTGCTGGGCCTGGAGCCGCCGCGTCGCTGAGCGGGCCCGGTCCCAGGGGGTCTACTCGGCGGCCCCGGCGTGCCGCTCCTCCCGCTCCTTCTCCGCCAGGTGGATCACGCACACCGCCACCGCGATCAGCAGCGCCGGATCGGCGTCCTCCCGTACGACGTCGATGCCGTAGGTGTCCACGACGCTCAGCCGGCGTCGGGAGATCACCGCCAGCAGCTCCCCGTCGTACTCGACGGCGAACTCCCGGTCGAGGATCTTGCCGCTGACGTCGAGCTCGGTGCCGTCCACGAGGGACACCCGGTAGTGGTTGCGCAGCAGCGACAGTCGCTTGCGCCGGATCTTCGCCAGGGCCTCCCCGCCCCGCTCGATCACCATGGTCTCCCGCAGGGAGAACATCTTCTGGTGGATGTCGATCAGGACCCGGCCCCGGGTGTCCTTCAGCTCGAAGGTGTCGCGCAGCCGCATGGCCTTGCCGTCGACGAGGAAGACCTTGGTGCCGTGCTCGTCCTCGATCCAGTAGTCGTCACCGATGCCGAGGATCCGGTCGCGTACGAGGAATCTCATGCCCTCACCGCTTCCCCGGCGACCGGCCGGAAACCCCGCCGATAGCCCGACGGGCTGAGCGGGGCAGGCGCCGGTCCGGTTGTCGGTGGCGAGTGGCACCCTTGATCCATGAGCGAAACGCCCCCGGCCCCGACCCCCCGCCGCGCCCGCGTCCGCGCCCCCGAGCTGACCGGCAAGGGCGGCTGGCTGAACACGGGAGGCAAGCAGTACACCCTTGCCGACCTGCGTGGCCGCATCGTCGTGCTGGACTTCTGGACCTTCTGCTGCATCAACTGTCTGCACGTCCTGGACGAGCTCAGAGAGCTGGAGGAGAAGCACCGGGACACGGTGGTGGTCATCGGTGTGCACTCGCCGAAGTTCGTGCACGAGGCAGAACACCAGGCGGTCGTCGACGCCGTGGAGCGGTACGGGGTGGAGCATCCGGTGCTCGACGACCCCGAACTCGCCACCTGGAAGCAGTACGCGGTGCGTGCCTGGCCGACCCTGGTCGTGATCGACCCGGAGGGGTACGTCGTCGCGCAGCACGCCGGCGAGGGGCATGCGCACGCCATCGAGCGGCTGGTTGAGGAGCTGGAGACCGAGCACGAGGCCAAGGGCACCCTGCGGCGCGGGGACGGCCCGTACGTGCCGCCGGAGCCGGAGCCCTCCACCCTGCGCTTCCCGGGCAAGGCGCTGCTGCTGCCGTCCGGCAACCTCCTGGTCAGCGACACCACCCGGCACCAGCTGGTGGAGCTGGAGGCGGACGGGGAGACGGTCGTACGCCGGGTCGGGCAGGGGACCCGGGGGCTGACCGACGGCCCCGCGGACCAGGCCCGCTTCCAGGAGCCGCAGGGTCTCGCGCTGCTGCCGGACGGCACGGTCGTGGTCGCGGACACGGTCAACCACACCCTGCGCCGCTTCGACCCGGAGACGGGGCTGACCACGACTCTCGCCGGCACCGGGCACCAGTGGATGCAGGGCGAGGCCACCTCCGGTCCCGGCCGGGAGGTGAAGCTGTCCTCGCCGTGGGACGTCGCCTGGTGGAACGGCAAGGTGTGGATCGCCATGGCGGGCGTGCACCAGCTGTGGGCGTACGACCCGGCCGAGGACACCGTCTCGGTCACCGCCGGGACCACCAACGAGGGGCTCGTCGACGGCCCGGGCAGCGAGGCCTGGTTCGCGCAGCCCTCCGGGCTCGCGGCCACGTCCGAGCGGCTCTGGCTCGCCGACTCCGAGACCTCCGCCCTGCGCTGGGTCGATCTCGACGGTGACGTCCACACCGCGGTCGGCACCGGGCTGTTCGACTTCGGTCACCGGGACGGCGCCGCCGGCCAGGCGCTGTTCCAGCACCCGCTGGGCGTGACCGCGCTCCCGGACGGTTCGGTCGCCGTCAGCGACACCTACAACCACGCCCTGCGCCGCTACGACCCGGCGACCGGCGAGGTCACCACGCTCGCCACCGATCTGCGCGAGCCCAGCGACGCCGTGCTCGTCGGCGACGACATCGTGGTGGTGGAGTCGGCCCGGCACCGGCTGACCCGGCTGCGCCTGCCGGAGGACGCCGTACGGGTCGAGGCCGTCGCCCACCGCACCCGGCGCGCGGCCACGGAAGTCGCCCCCGGGCGACTGCGGCTGGACGTGATCTTCCAGGCGCCGGCGGGCCAGAAGCTGGACACCCGCTACGGCCCGTCCACCCGTCTGCTGGTGTCCTCCACCCCGCCGGAGCTGCTGCTGGACGGAGAGGGCGCGGACACGGACCTGTCCCGCACCCTGGAGCTGAACCCGGAGGTCCGGGACGGCGTGCTGCACGTCTCCGCGATGGCGGCCTCCTGCGACGACGACCCGGCCAACGAGTACCCCGCCTGCCATGTGCACCAGCAGGACTGGGGCGTGCCGGTCCGCCTGACCGAAGCCGGCGCGGACCGGTTGCCGTTGGTCCTGGCCGGCATGGACGCCTGATCCGGCACGGGGTCACATGCCGTACCCGCCGTCGATGTAGCCGTCGCGGTGGTGGTGCCGTTCCTCCTCGACCACGGTGGTGGATGGCGGCACCATGACCCGGCGGCGCCGGTAGATGCTGCTGAACGTCGTGACCCCGATCAGGCCCACGATCATCAGGATGATGCCGACCACATGCAGGTTGACCCCCTGCATGTGCCAGTCGGTCGCGAATGTGAGGATGGCTCCCACGGCGATGAGGATGATGCACCCGCCGAGGCCCATGAGTGTCGCCTCCTAGTCCGGTGTCGCATCCGGTGGTTCCGGCGTGTGCCGGTCCCTCCCGGTCAACTGCGGGTACCCGCAACCGGGGTGCGCATGCGGAGACGGCCCCTCATGGGCCGGGTGGTCGGCGCGGTCAGCCTTCCAGGAACGCCACCAGCGCGTTGGCCAGCAGGAACGGGTCGTCGGCGGCGCACAGTTCCCGGGCGCTGTGCATGGACAGGATGGCCACACCGATGTCGACCGTGCGGATGCCGTGCCGCGCCGCGGTGATCGGGCCGATGGTCGTGCCGCACGGCATGGAGTTGTTGGAGACGAACGACTGGAAGGGGACGCCGGCCTTCTCGCAGGCCGCGGTGAACACCGCCCGGCCCGAACCGTCCGTGGCGTAGCGGTTGTTGACGTTGACCTTGAGGATGGGGCCGCCGCCCGCGCGCGGGTGGTGCGTCGGGTCGTGCCGCTCGGCGTAGTTGGGGTGCACGGCGTGGCCCGTGTCGGAGGACAGGCAGATCGTGCCGGCGAAGGCGCGCGCCCGGTCCTCGTACGACCCTCCGCGCGCGAACACCGAGCGCTCCAGCACGCCGCCGAGCAGCGGGCCGTCCGCGCCCGTGTCGGACTGGGAGCCGTTCTCCTCGTGGTCGAAGGCGGCCAGCACGGGGATGTACGGCAGTTCGCCCGCGCCCGGCCCCGTCGCCACGGCCGCCAGGGCCGCCGTACCGGCGTGCACCGAGAGCAGGTTGTCCATGCGGGGGGCGGCCACGAGTTCCTGGTCGCGGCCCAGGTAGGCGGGCGGCTCCACGGAGTGCACCATCAGGTCCCAGCCGGCGACCTCGCCCGCCGGCAGACCGGTCTCGTGCTCCAGGAAGGCGATGAGGTCGCCGTCGCGGACGTCGTCGCCGAGGCCCCACACCGGCTGCAGGTGCCGCTGCTTGTCGAGCTTGAGGCCCTCGGTGGAGACCGAGCGGTCCAGGTGGATGGCCAGCTGGGGGACGCGCAGCAGCGGGCGGTCGATGTTCACCAGGCGGCTGGAGCCGTCCCGGAGAGTGAGCCGGCCGGCCAGGCCCAGGTCGCGGTCGAGCCAGGAGTTCATCAGCGGGCCGCCGTAGATCTCCACGGCGACCTGGCGCCAGCCGTGCGCTCCGGTGTCGGGCAGCGGCTTGACGCGCAGGTTGGGCGAGTCGGTGTGGGCGCCGACGATACGGAAGGGTGTGTACGGCGCCGCGCCCTCGGGGACGTACCACGCGATGATCGCCCCGCCGCGCAGCACGTACTTGCCGCCGTGTGTGCCGTCCCACGCATCGGTCTCGGCGACCTGGCGGAAGCCGGCCTTCTCCAGCCGCTCGGCCGCGTTGGCGACGGCGTGGTACGGCGACGGGCTCGCCGCGAGGAAGGACATCAGGTCGTCGGTGTGGCCGCGGTCGAAGCGCTGGCTTGTACTCATGGGTTCACCTTAACGACGGACGAGGGTCCGCTCCCGGTGCCGGGAGCGGACCCTCGTGAGAACGATGTGGAGGTGCGGGCTAGAACGCCGCCTCGTCCAGTTCCATCAGGTCGAGGTCGACGTTCTCCGACAGCTTGCGGGCCAGGGTGACGCCGGGCAGGACGTTGGCCGCGAAGAACTTCGCCGCCGCGATCTTGCCGGTGTAGAACGCCCGGTCCTTGGCGGAGGCCGTCTCGAGCTTCTCGGCGGCGATCGCCGCACCCTTGAGCAGCAGGTAGCCGACGACCACGTCACCGGAGGCCAGCAGCAGGCGGGTCGTGTTGAGCCCGACCTTGTAGATGTTCTTGACGTTCTGCTCGGTGGCCGCGAGGTCGGTCAGCATCACGCCGACGACGGCCTCCAGCTCGACGGCCGCCTTGGCGAGGTGCTCGCGGGCGGCGGCCAGGTCCTCGCCGCCCTCGCCCAGCGCCAGGAACTTCTTGATGTCCTCGGCGAGGGAGTTCAGGGCCGCGCCCTGGTTGCGGACGATCTTGCGGAAGAAGTAGTCCTGGCCCTGGATGGCGGTGGTGCCCTCGTACAGGGTGTCGATCTTGGCGTCGCGGATGTACTGCTCGATCGGGTACTCCTGCAGGAAGCCGGAGCCGCCGAAGGTCTGCAGGGACTGGGCGAGCTGCTCGTAGCCCTTCTCGGAGCCGTAGCCCTTGACGATCGGCAGGAGCAGGTCGTTGAGCGCGTGCTCGGTCTTCGCGTCCTCGCCGTTCGCCTCCTTGACCGCGATCGCGTCCTGGATCGAGGCCGTGTAGAGGACGAGGGCGCGCATGCCCTCGGCGTACGCCTTCTGCGTCATCAGCGAGCGGCGCACGTCGGGGTGGTGGGTGATGGTGACCTTGGGCGCGGACTTGTCCATGAAGTTCGCCAGGTCCGGGCCCTGGACGCGCTCCTTGGCGTACTCCAGCGCGTTGAGGTAGCCCGTGGACAGCGTGGAGATCGCCTTCGTGCCGACCATCATGCGGGCGAACTCGATGATGCGGAACATCTGGCGGATGCCGTCGTGCTTGTCGCCGATCAGCCAGCCCTTGGCCGGGTGACGGTCGCCGAAGGTCATCTCGCAGGTGTTGGAGGCCTTCAGGCCCATCTTGTGCTCGACGTTGGTGGCGTAGACGCCGTTGCGCTCGCCCAGCTCGCCGGTCTCCCAGTCGAACAGGTACTTCGGGACGAGGAAGAGGGACAGGCCCTTGGTGCCGGGGCCGGCGCCCTCGGGGCGGGCGAGGACGTAGTGGAGGATGTTCTCCTCCATGTCGTGCTCACCGGAGGTGATGAAGCGCTTCACGCCCTCGATGTGCCAGGAGCCGTCCTCCTGCTGGACCGCCTTGGTGCGGCCGGCGCCCACGTCGGAGCCCGCGTCGGGCTCGGTGAGCACCATGGTGGAGCCCCAGGTCTTCTCGACCGCGATCTTCGCGAGCTTCTTCTGCTCCTCGGTGCCCTCCTCGAAGAGGATGCGGGCGAACGCCGGGCCGGAGGAGTACATCCAGATCGCCGGGTTCGAGCCGAGGATCAGCTCCGCGTACGCCCAGATCAGGGACGGGGGAGCCGTGGTGCCGCCGATCTGCTCGGGCAGGCCGAGGCGCCAGTACTCGGAGTCCATGAAGGCCCGGTAGCTCTTCTTGAAGGTCTCCGGTATCGGCGCGGTGTTGGTCTCGGGGTCGAAGACCGGCGGGTTGCGGTCGGCGTCGGCGAAGGACTCCGCCAGCTCGTTCTCCGCGAGGCGGGTCAGCTCCTCCAGGATGCTCCTGGCGGTGTCGGTGTCCATCTCCTCGAACGGTCCGGTGCCGTACAGCTTGTCGCGTCCGAGGACTTCGAAGAGGTTGAACTCGATGTCGCGGAGGTTGGACTTGTAGTGCCCCATGGCCACGGCTCCCGTTGTGGACTCGGCGAGGCACTGACTCCTCGCGTCTGGTTGACCTACCAACTAGTAGCTCCGATGATGCTACCCGTCGGTAATAAGAAGCAACCCCTGACGGTGTGGTCTGTGACGCGTCTGCGGCGAGCCCCGGTTCCGGCCACGGGCTCCGGTCCTCGTCGACGCATCGTAGGTCCGGCGGCCGGCTCGTCGGTACGCTTGCCGCATGTACGGATACGGCCAGCCGATGGACGGTGCAGCGCAGCAGCAGTACGCGCCGCCGCAGGAGCAGATGCCGGGCGGCATGGCGGGGGGCTACGGGCAGCAGCAGCCGCTGTACCCCGAGCCGTCGCCGCCCTCGCTCGCGGACGCGGTCCGTGCGTTCACCACCGGGCAGATGTCCGCGGAGGATTTCCAGCAGATCTTCGCCACGTCCAAGGTGTACTGCCCGCGCGGCGACACCCCGGGCTTCCTGGCGCTGCACAACACCCAGCAGCCGGTGATCCCGATGTTCACCTCGCTGAAGGAGCTGCGCCGGTACGCCGGCAAGGAGTCCAAGTACTTCGTGATCACCGGCGCGGAGGTGATCGACCTGCTGCCGACCGGGTACGGCTTCGTCCTGGACATGGAGGGCGAGCACCGCATGGTGTTCGACGCCAAGGCGGTGGAGCAGATGGTCGACTTCGCGATGCGCAGGATGTACGGCTAGCCGACGCTCGCCGTCGCCGCGGATGCGGTGGGGCGCGCTGGTCGCGGTGGCGGCGGTGGTGTTGCCGTTCGCGTGACTGTATGGGCGGATCGGGCCCGGAGGGAATGCCCTCCGGGCCTTCTCTGTTGCAGGTGGCGAAAAGTTGAATGCTCAACTAGAGTGGTCGTACAAGGAGGTACCGACATGCCTGCAGTGACCGTCGAGAACCCGCTTGCGCTGCCCCGAGTGGCTGCGCCGGCCGACGCCGTGGCACGGCCCGTGCTCGCCGTCTCGATCGACGGGATCTTCGACCACCAGGACTCCAACGGTGGCGGCGGCACCATCACCAACGGCGACACCCAGTGGATGACGGCGGGCAGCGGCCTGCTCCACATCGAGGCGCCGCCGGAGTCCCTCGTCATGTCCGGCGGTCTCTTCCACGGCCTGCAGCTGTGGGTGAACCTCCCCGCCAAGGACAAGATGATGGCCCCGCGCTACCAGGACATCCGCGGCGGCAGCGTCCAGCTGCTGAGCACGCCCGACGGCGGCGCGCTGCTGCGCGTGATCGCCGGTGAGCTGGACGGGCACGCCGGTCCCGGCATCACGCACACACCGATCACGATGATCCACGCGACGGTGGCGCCGGGCGCGGAGGTCACCCTGCCGTGGCGGGAGGACTTCAACGGGCTGGCGTACGTGCTCGCCGGGCGCGGTTCTGTGGGCGCCGAGCGGCGTCCGATCCACCTCGGCCAGACCGCCGTCTTCGGCGCCGGCTCCTCGCTGACCGTCCGCGCGGACGAGAAGCAGGACTCCCACACGCCGGACCTGGAGGTCGTCCTCCTGGGCGGACAGCCCATCCGTGAGCCCATGGCGCACTACGGGCCGTTCGTCATGAACACCCGGGACGAACTGATGCAGGCCTTCGAGGACTTCCAGAAGGGCCGCCTCGGAACGATCCCGGCGGTCCACGGCATGACGGAGACGGGTCCGCAGAGCTGACGCCATGGCGGAGACGGGTCCCCGGGGGCCGAGCCCGGCCCCCGGGCAGCCGCGGCTACCCGGGACTGAGCGGGACTGAGCGGGCCGACCGGGGCTCGCCGCGACCGACCGGGCCGAGCGGGGCTGACCTCTCGTCACCCCACTCACCCGGCCGGGCCGTCCGTGCAGGACAGTTCGGGCGGCGCGTGGTCCGCTGGTGGGGTGCGCCTGCTGCCCGAGCCCGTCCGACGTCTCGCCGCCTGGTGTGCCGTCGTGCTGCTGGTCTCCGGGGTGGTGTGGATCGCGGTACGGCTGTGCGTGACGTTCCGTACGGCCGTGACGCCCGTACTGCTGGCGCTGCTGGGATCCGCGCTGCTGCGGCCCCTGTTCCGGCGGCTGGTGCGGGCCAGGGTCAATCGGTCGCTGGCGGCCGGGATCACCTGCGCCGCCGTGCTGGTCGTCGTCGGCGGCGTCGGCTACGTGGTGACCCTCGCGCTGATCGACAGCGGGCCGCAGATCGCCTCCTCGCTGGAGAGCGCGGCGAAGTCGCTGACCGACCGCTTCGGGGGTGCCGGGACCTCCCTCAAGGACCTCGCCTCCCATGGCCGGGAGCTGCTGTCGAAGTTCGGCGGGACGGCGGTCTCCAACGTGATCAGCGGGGTCAGCGTGGTCGCCGAGTACCTGGCCATGGCCGTACTGGCCCTGCTGCTGGTGTTCTTCTTCCTGCGTGACGCCGACCGTGCCCTGCGCTCCCTGCGCACGCTCGCCCCGGGCGACACGGCCGACGTGGCGGAGGCGATGGCGCGGCGGGCCTTCGCGGCCGTCGAGGGCTTCATGCGCGGCACCACGATCATCGCGTTCATCGACGCCGGCTGCATCACCGTCGGCCTGATCGTGCTGGGCGTGCCGGGGGCCTTCGGACTGGGCGCGCTGGTCTTCGTCGGCGCCTACATCCCCTACCTGGGCGCGTTCATCTCGGGTGCGGTGTCGGTGCTGGTCGCGTTCGCCGACCGGGGGTTCGTCGTCGCGCTGTGGGTGCTCGGGGTCGTGCTCGCCGTGCAGGTGCTGGAGGGGCATGTGCTCCAGCCGATGATCCAGAGCCGGACCGTGCAGCTGCACCCGGCGGCGGTGCTGCTGGCCATCACGGCGGGGGCATCGGTCGCCGGGATCGTCGGGATGCTGCTGGCGGTGCCGCTGACGGCGGCGGCGTTCGGGATCGCCCACGAACTGCGCGAGCGCTACACCTAGGGACGCGAGCGCCGGCCCCCTGGGGACGGGTCGTCATGTGAGGACCTGCCGTCACAGCTTGTCGCGCGGCGGCTCGTACAGCTCGAACCAGATGCTCTTGCCCACCCCCCGCGGCTCGACGCCCCAGGCGTCCGCGAGCAGCTCTATCAGCAGCAGCCCGCGCCCGGAGGAGGCCAGCTCGCCGGGCCGGCGCTTGTGCGGCAGCTCCTCGCCGGCGTCGGTGACCTCCACCCGCATCCGCCGCTCGCCCTTCTCGCCGCTCACCTCGGCGAGCAGCAGCGCGTCGGTGTCGGTGTGCACGAGGACGTTGGTCAGCATCTCGGACAGCAGCAGCACCGCGGAGTCCACCTGCTCCGAGGACGACCAGTCGTGCAGCAGTTCCCGCAGCTGCTGCCGGGCCACCGAGATCCGCTCGGGCTCGGCCTGCGCGACCGTGAGGAGGGTGCGCCGGATCTCGGGCCGTACGGCCACCGCGCCAACGGGGGCTTCGGGGTGCCGGTTCAGCAGCAGGACGGCTATGTCGTCCTCGCGACGGTCGGCGAGCGGGCCGGTGGTGTAGTGCGAGGAGGGCCCGTGCACGCCCTGGACGAGCGCGTCGGCCAGCTCCTCGGTGTCGCCCTCGTGCTGCTCCAGGATCGTACGGACGCGCTGCCAGCCGGTGTCCAGGTCGTGCCCGCCGGTCTCGATCAGCCCGTCCGTGCAGATCATCATGGTCTCGCCGGGTTCCAGGGTGAATCGGGTCGTCGGGTAGTCGGCGTCCGGGTCGACGCCGAGGGGCAGGCCGCCCGCCGTCGGACGCATCAGGACCGTGCCGTCCGTCATACGGATCACCGGGTCCGGGTGCCCGGCGCGGGCCACCTCCAGGACTCCCGTGCGAGGGTCGACCTCGGCGTACAGGCAGGTCGCGAAGCGCAGGTCGACGATGTCGCCGTCCTCGGCGTCGGCGCCCACGATGCCGTGCAGGAACCGGGAGGCGCGGGAGAGGACCGCGTCCGGGCGGTGGCCCTCGGAGGCGTAGGCGCGCAGGGCGATGCGCAGCTGGCCCATCAGGCCGGCGGCGCGCACGTCATGGCCCTGTACGTCGCCCATGACCAGGGCGAACCGTCCCGCCCCGCTTTTGGTGCGGCTGCGGGCGGGTCCGCCGGGCAGCGGGATCATGTCGTACCAGTCGCCGCCGACCTGGAGGCCGCCGCCGGTGGGGACGTACCGGGCCGCCAGGTCCATGCCGGGGACCTCGGGGCCCAGCGTGGGCATCATCGAGCGCTGCAGCCCCTCGCTCAGCTCCCGTTCGGTCTCCGCGGTCCCGGCCCGCGAGAGCGCCTGGGCGAGCATCCGGGCCACCGTCGTCAGTACCGAGCGCTCGTCGGGCGTGAACGCGACCCGGTGGGTGAAGGCGGCCATCCAGGCGCCCATGGTGCGGCCCGATGCGGTCAGCGGCAGGAAGGCCCAGGAGTGGCGGTTGAAGCGCTGGGCGAGCGGCCAGGTGAGCGGGTAGCGGGCCCGGTACTCCTCCGGGGAGGAGAGGTAGACGGCCCGGCCGGTGCGCACCACTTCGGCGGCCGGGTAGTCCGTCTCCAGCGCCATGTGCACGAAGGGGCCCTCGTCGCCGGGCCGCTGCCCGTGGTGGCCGATGATCGTCAGCCGGTCGCCCTCCACCCCGAACACGGCGAGACCGTCCGGTGAGAAACCGGGCATCGACAGTCCGGCCGCCACCCGCAGCACCTCGGCCGTCGACCGCGCCTCGGCCAGCGCCCGTCCGGCGTCCAGCAGGAACGCCTCCCGGGAGCGCCGCCAGTCGCCGGTGACCGTGCTGCGCCCGGCCGGGGAGCCCGGCGTCGGCTCGGTGACCTCCTGGAGGGTGCCGATCAGTTCGTAGGCCTTCTTGCGCCGGTCGTACGTCGGCCGGGAGCGGCTGCGCACGACCCGGATGATGCGGCCCCGCTCGTCCATGATCCGGATGCGCACCTCGGCGAGGGTGCCCTCGGCGACGGCCAGCTGCACCACGCCGGTGATCTCGTTCCAGTCGACCGGGTGCAGACGGGCGCGCACCTGGGCCTCGGTGAGGGTGACCTCCTCGGCGGGCAGCCCGAGCAGCCGTGCCGCCTCGGCGTCGGCCGCGACCAGCCCGGTGGAGGTGTCCCAGCGCCACACTCCGGTCGCCAGGGAGGCGAGAACGTCCCCCACAGCGGGCAGGGGGGGCTCACCAGTGCGCATTGCCCCACTCTAAGAACAGGCTCTCGAACACTGCCACCGAAGGCGCACGGGCACGCGTCCCGGGCACCGCCGCGGTCGCCTCGCGCGAATGCTCCGACGCCCCGCGTGAATAGGGGAGAGCCGAGCGTGGGGCGGCCGGTACCCTTGGTAGGTCCGGGCCGGTCCGTGTCCGCGCCCCGGTGATCCCCGATCCGCGAAGACTGGATGAACGACGATGCATCGGTACAGGTCCCACACCTGCGGCGAGCTCCGCGCCTCTGACGTCGGCACCGACGTCCGGCTGAGCGGCTGGCTGCACAATCGGCGCGACCTGGGCGGCATCCTCTTCATCGATCTGCGCGACCACTACGGCATCACGCAGCTGGTCGCGCGTCCCGGCACGCCCGCGTACGAGGCGCTGGACAAGCTCTCCAAGGAGACCGTGGTCCGGATCGACGGCTCGGTTGTTTCACGTGGAACCGAGAACGTGAACCCCGACCTGCCCACCGGCGAGGTCGAGATCGAGGTCGGCGAGGTGGAGGTGCTCGGCGCCGCGGCCCCGCTGCCCTTCACGATCAACACCGAGGACGGGGTCAACGAGGAGCGGCGCCTGGAGTACCGCTTCCTGGACCTGCGCCGCGAGCGCATGCACCGCAACATCATGCTGCGTACGGCCGTGATCTCGGCCATGCGCCAGAAGATGGCCGCGATGGGCTTCAACGAGATGGCGACGCCGATCCTGTCCGCCACCTCCCCCGAGGGCGCCCGCGACTACGTGGTCCCCTCCCGTGTGCACCCGGGCAAGTTCTACGCGCTCCCCCAGGCACCGCAGCAGTTCAAGCAGCTGCTGATGATCTCCGGCTTCGACCGCTACTTCCAGATCGCGCCCTGCTTCCGCGACGAGGACGCCCGCGCGGACCGCTCGCCGGGCGAGTTCTACCAGCTCGACATCGAGATGTCCTTCGTCGAGCAGGAGGACATCTTCCAGCCGGTCGAGAAGCTGATGACCGACCTGTTCGAGGAGTTCGGCAACGGCCGGCACGTCACCTCGCCCTTCCCCCGGATCCCGTTCCGCGAGGCGATGCTGAAGTACGGCTCCGACAAGCCGGACCTGCGCGCCAAGCTGGAGCTCGTCGACATCACGGACGTCTTCGAGGGCTCGGAGTTCAAGGCGTTCGCGGGCAAGCACGTGCGCGCGCTGCCGGTGCCGGCGGTCCAGGACCAGCCGCGGAAGTTCTTCGACCAGCTGGGGGACTACGCGGTCGCGCAGGGCGCGAAGGGCCTGGCGTGGGTCCGTGTCGGCGAGGACGGCTCCCTGACCGGCCCGATCGCGAAGTTCCTCACCGAGGAGAACGTCGCGGAGCTGACCAAGCGCCTGTCCCTGTCGGCCGGTCACGCCGTCTTCTTCGGCGCGGGCGAGTTCGACGAGGTCTCGAAGATCATGGGCGCGGTGCGGGTGGAGGCCGCGCGCCGGGCCGGCCACTTCGAGGAGGACGTGTTCCGCTTCTGCTGGATCGTCGACTTCCCGATGTACGAGAAGGACGAGGAGACCGGCGGGATCGACTTCTCCCACAACCCCTTCTCGATGCCGCAGGGCGGCCTGGAGGCCCTTGAGACCCAGGACCCGCTGGACATCCTGGGCTGGCAGTACGACATCGTCTGCAACGGTGTCGAGCTGTCCTCCGGCGCGATCCGGAACCACGAGCCGGAGATCATGCTCAAGGCCTTCGAGATCGCGGGCTACGACCGTGAGACCGTCGAGGAGAAGTTCGCCGGCATGCTGCGGGCGTTCCGCTTCGGCGCCCCCCCGCACGGCGGCATCGCCCCGGGCGTCGACCGCATCGTCATGCTCCTGGCCGACGAGCCCAACATCCGCGAGACCATCGCCTTCCCGCTCAACGGCAACGCCCAGGACCTGATGATGGGCGCCCCGACGGAGCTGGACGAGTCCCGTCTGAAGGAACTGCACCTGTCGGTGCGCAAGCCGCAGCCGAAGTAGTACCGCGGGACGAGTACCGCCGGACGACGAAGGGCCCGGCACCGGAGAACGCTCCGGTGCCGGGCCCTTCGTCGTGTGCCGCCGCGGTCTACCGCGCCACGAACTGGGTGAGGATCGCCTGGACCTCGTAGATGTCCACGCCCTTGGTGAACGTCTTCTCGATCGGGGCCGCGGTGCCCGAGAGCCAGATCTTCAGCTCGGCGTCGAGGTCGAAGTGGCCGGCCGTCTCGACGGAGAAGTGCGTGATGCTCCGGTACGGGACGGAGTGGTACTCCGTCTTCTTGCCGGTGATGCCCTGCTTGTCGACCAGGATCAGGCGCCGGTCGGTGAACAGGATGGTGTCGCGGATCAGCAGAAAGGCGGCGTGCACCTGCTCGCCCTGGCCCAGCAGACGCGTGTACTCCTGCTGCGCCTGGGCCGGGTCGATGCTGTGCGCGTTGCCGAACAGTCCCATGGATGGTCCCCCCACACGAGTGACGGCGGCCGGGTGGCCGTCGTACGACGATGATCTTCGCAAAGCGCGGGGCCCGGGAGAAGGGTTTCCTTCTCCCGGGCCCCGCGCTGTAGCGAGCGTGTTACGCGGTCGGCTTCTCCTCGAGACGCGGGAAGAGCACCGCGCCCTTGGTGACCGTCGAGCCGGCGGGGAGCCTGCCCCAGGTGCCGGCCTCCTGGACCCGCTGGCCGGCCAGGGCGCCCAGGGACGCGTCGGCTCCCAGGGAGTCCCACAGCTTCTGGGAGGTCTCCGGCATGACCGGGTTCAGCAGGACGGCGACCGCACGGAGGGACTCCGCCGCCGTGTAGAGGATCGTGGCCAGGCGGGCCCGGCCCTCCTCGGAGTCGTCCTTGGCGACCTTCCAGGGCTCCTGCTCGGTGATGTAGCCGTTGACCTGCTTGACGAAGTCGAAGACGGCCAGGATGCCGCCCTGGAAGTCCAGCTCGTCGCCGATCTTCCGGTCGGCCTCGGCGACCGCCTTGGCCAGTCCGTCGTGGATCGCCTTCTCGGCCTCGCCGTCGGCCGTCGCCTCGGGCAGGGTGCCGCCGAAGTACTTGCCGACCATGGCCGCCACGCGCGAGGCGAGGTTGCCGTAGTCGTTGGCCAGCTCGCTGGTGTAGCGGGCGGAGAAGTCCTCCCAGGAGAACGAGCCGTCCTGGCCGAAGGCGATCGCCCGCAGGAAGTACCAGCGGTAGGCGTCCACGCCGAAGTGCGAGGTCAGGTCCTGCGGCTTGATGCCGGTCAGGTTCGACTTCGACATCTTCTCGCCGCCGACCATCAGCCAGCCGTTGGCCGCGACCTTGCGCGGCAGCGGCAGGCCCTGGGCCATCAGCATCGCCGGCCAGATGACCGCGTGGAAGCGGAGGATGTCCTTGCCGACCAGGTGGACATCCGCCGGGAAGGTCGACTCGAACTTCTCCGGGTTCTCGTTGTAGCCGACCGCCGTGGCGTAGTTCAGCAGCGCGTCGACCCACACGTAGATCACGTGCTTGGGGTCCCACGGGATCGGGATGCCCCAGTCGAAGGTCGAGCGGGAGATCGACAGGTCCTGCAGGCCCTGGCGGACGAAGTTCAGGACCTCGTTGCGGGCCGACTCGGGCTGGATGAAGTCGGGGTTCGCCTCGTAGTGGGCGAGCAGCTTGTCGCCGTACGCGCTCAGCTTGAAGAAGTAGTTCTCCTCGCTGAGGATCTCCACCGGCTTCTTGTGGATCGGGCAGAGTTTCTGGCCCGCGTACTCGCCCTCGCCGTCGAGCAGCTCGCCGGGGAGCTTGTACTCCTCGCAGCCCACGCAGTAGGGGCCCTCGTAGCCGCCCTTGTAGATCTCGCCCTTGTCGTGCAGGTCCTGGACGAATTCCTGGACGCGGTCGGTGTGCCGCTTCTGCGTGGTGCGGATGAAGTCGTCGTTCGCGATCTCCAGGTGCTCCCACAGGGGGCGCCAGGACTCGGTGACGAGCTTGTCCGCCCACTCCTGGGGCGTGACCCCGTTCGCTTCGGCCGTGCGCATGATCTTCTGACCGTGCTCGTCCGTGCCGGTGAGGTACCACACCTTCTCGCCGCGCTGACGGTGCCAGCGCGTGAGCACGTCGCCTGCGACGGTCGTATAGGCGTGGCCCAGGTGAGGAGCGTCGTTGACGTAGTAAATGGGGGTGGAGACGTAGAACGCCTTGTCACCCTGCTTCTCGGATCCAGTGGCCGCCATGGTCGAAATCCTACTGGCCCCGTGAAGATCGACTCACATGCGTTTCGTGGGGTGGACGAGGCCGGGCACGGCTCCGTCCACCCCACGGGCGGGGTCCGGCGGGACGCTACGGGCGCCAGGCGGCCAGTACGCCCTCGTAGAGCTCCTTGTCGGTGAGCTCGCGGGGGGCGGGGCCCGCGTGGAAGAAGGAGGTGTTCTCGGTCTTCAGTTTGCGGAGGTAGTCGAAGGCCTTGTTGTCGTGCTCGCCGAAGGCGACGAAGGAGAAGAAGACGGCGGGGTGGTTCTTCGCCGCCTCGGTGAGGGACTGGGTGGCGGGGGTCTTGGCGTCGGGGGCGCCGTCCGTCTGGAAGATCACCAGGGCGGGGGCGGTCGCGCCGTCCGTGGACTTCGCGTGGTGCGCGAGGACCTCTTCGACCGCCGCGTGGTAGCTCGTACGGCCCATGCGGCCCAGGGAGGCGTGGACCTCGTCGATCTTGTTCTCGTGGTCGGTGAGGGTGAGGTCGGCGGTGCCGTCCACTTCGGTGGAGAAGAACGTCACGTGGACCGTGGCCTCGGGGTCGAGGTGGGCGGCGAGCGCGAGGGTCTGCTCGGCGAGGGCCTGGGCGGAGCCGTCCTTGTAGTACGGGCGCATGGAGGCCGAGCGGTCGAGGACGAGGTAGACCTTGGCGCGGGCGCCGGTCAGGTCGTTCTTCTTCAGGGCGGCGGTGGCGGCCTTGTAGGCGGTTGTCAGGCCGGGGGCGCGGGACTTCAGGCGGGCGAGGGGGGTCGCGGGCGTGGCTGTCTGCGGTTCGGCCTCGGCTTCGCCTTCGGCCGCGGTTTCGTTCCCGCCCGCACCGTCCGTGCCGCTTTCGTCGTCGGGTGCGGGTGACGCCTGCGGGGCTTCCTCCGCGTCGGCGGCTTGCGGGGCGTTCGGCTCCGCCATCTCCGCCGTCTCCGCCGTCTCCGCCGTCTCCGCCGTCTCCGCCGTCTCAGAGGTCTCTGCCGTCTCCGCCGTCTCAGACGTCGGCTCCGGGGCGTCCGCTGCTTCCGCCTGCGGTTCCGGCTTCGCCTCCGGTTCCGGGGTCGGCTCCGGCTCGTTCTCCGCCTCTGCCCCTGCCCCTGCCCCTGCCTCTGTCTCTGCCTGTGCGTGTGCCTCTGCCTCCGGCTCGGGCTCCGGCTCGGGTTCCTGGGCCGCGGCCGGCGTCTCCTTCGTCGGTTCCACCGGCTTCGCCGGCTTGGGGACCGTGACGTTGTCGAAGGCCGCTGCCACCAGTTCGTGTTCCTCGTCGTCCTCGCGTTCCTCGCGAGGTGAGGTGCGGGGGTCGGGCACATGGGCCGTGACCGGGGCCGAGGGCGCGGGCGCGGGGTCCGGAGTGGGTTCCGAGGCCGGGGACGGGACCTGGGCCTTCGGCTCCGGGTGCTGCGCGACCGCGGGGGACGGCTCCTGGGTCGGAACCCGGTCCGCACCCTCTGCTTCGGCCGTACGCCCCTTGCGTGAGCGGCCGAACGCATTCCGCAGGCGAGTGAGAATGCCCATGTGCGCAACCCTTCGCGTGAGTTGTTCCCGTCGATCCCTGGCCAGGACGGACACGTAAGGTTAGCGGCCCTCGTTGGTGATCTTGGGCAGGGGAGAGCGTCGGGGGCGGGACCGTGTCAAGGCCGGGTCGCCGCGGCCTGGCGCACGTGGAGGGTGAGGTCGACCAGGAGGGCCCGGTGGTCGGTGTCGGCCAGGCGCAGGAAGCGGGCGTGGGCCGCGGAGAACTCGTCCGACACCAGCACGTGGTCGATCTGGGCGCCCAGGGTGGGGGTGGTGCGGGCCGGCCAGCTGGGGGTGCGGTCGGAGCCGGCGAGACGGGCCGCGTCGCGCAGGCCGGTGTCGAGGATGCGGCGGAAACCGGCGTGGTCCTGGGAGGCGTTGAAGTCACCGGCCAGGACGGTGGGCGTCGTGCGGTCGGCCGCCGCGAAGGCCCGCAGTCTGCCCAGTTCCCGGTGCCAGAGCGCGACCTGGCCGGGCAGCGGTGGTTTGGGGTGCGCCAGCTGGAGCCGTACGGGATGCCCCCGTACGTCGGCGAGGGCGCCCGGCATGCCCATCTGGCCGCGGACGCCGTCCGTTCCCTTGAGCGCGTACCTGCTGAGGATGATCGAGCCCTTCGAGCCGGCCGCCGCCACCGCCCGGCGGTAGGGGTAGTCGCCTCCGACGTCCTGCCGCAGCAGGTCCTGGCACGCGTAGTCGCACTCCTCCACGAACACGATGTCGGGCCGCTCGCGGCGGATCACCGGGACGAGGGCCGGCGCGGCTCGGCCGAACTCCACGTTCGAGGTGAGGACGCGGACATGGGCGACGGGGGCGCCCGACGGCTCCGCCACCCTGCCGTACGGCTCGATGAACCACGCCAGCAGACCGAGGACCACCACACCCCACACCGTCCCGAACCACCAGCGGCCGAGCAGGGCGAACGCCAGCCCCAGGCCGGTGGGGACGAGCAGCCACGGGAGGAAGGCGAGCAGCTGCGGCACGGGCGTCACACCGTCGCTGTCGGCGAGCCGGCAGCCGACGACCACGCTCACCCCGGCGAACAGCAGCCCCGCGCACCAGGCGCGGGCCCTCGCACGCCCTCCCCGGAGCCCTTCCCCGGAGGTCCGGTCGGTCTCGTACTGGGTCGCGGCCACGGCCCTGGAGCCTACGAGGCACGGCCCGCACGCGCCAGGAGATCAGGCGTCGACGCGTGTCGGCTCCGGCGGCTGGGTCTGCGTGGGGGCGGAGGAGGCGCGGCGGCGGCGTCCGAGAAGGAGGCGCAGGCGCGGGCGTGGACGGGGCCGGTTGCTTCGGCCGGCCCGGTCGTTGCCGGCCGTGCGGCGGCGGGTGAGCCAGGTCAGGGCGGCCACGGTCAGCCCGAGGGCCACCAGCAGCCACGAGACGGTGCGCAGGGTGGCCGTCAGGGCGTCGTAGACGGCGGCCGCGGCCGGCTGGGAGACCTCGTCGGGCAGGTCGGACAGGGTCAGGCGGCGGCCCACGGCGAGGGCGAGGGCGAGCAGCGCGCCGCCGACGGCGGTGCCGAGCGCTGTTGCGACGAGCGCGCGGCGGCGGCAGGCGGCCAGCGCGATCCCGGCGACGGCGAACACCACGGCCGCGACGGGGAGCCAGAAGCCGGCGACTTCGAGCACGTGGAACCCCTTCCGCAGGCGGCCCAGCTCCTGGGCCGGGAGCAGGGCGACCTCGGCGTGCTCGACGGGGATGCGGTTCGCGAGCGGCACGTGGTCCTGGGCGAGCCGGGCCTTGACGTTGGCGGTGACGGGAGCGAGGTCGACGGTGACCGGGCGGTCGCTCCCGCCGGGTTCGTCGCGCAGGGCGCGCAGGACGGCGTCGTGGGCGGCCCGGTTGCCCTCGTTCCACGCGGTGCGGAAGGCCGCGGTCTGCGTGAACGAGTGGAGCGCGTCGTGCACGAAGGGCGCCACGGTCGCGCGCATCACCTTGGCGTCCACCTGGCGGCCGATCTCGTCCAGGATCCCGTCGCCGACGGTGTCCGCGACGGCCTCGCGCACGTCCGGGTCGGCGGCGAGCGGGGCCATCGTGGTGACGTAGCGGCCGGTGTCCGTGAGCCCGTACGCCGCCCAGGCCGTTAGCGCGCCGAACGGCACGAGCAGGCACGACAGGGTGATCAGCACGGCCGACAGGCCGCTTCGCAGAGGTCGGGACACCCTTTCAGCGAAAGCCGCCGGCACCGGATCCGCCAGTGGAGAGGCTGCATTCGGGTGACGCGGGGTGAGTGCGCGGATTCGGACGGTCAGCGCCGGCGCACGGCGGCCTCATGCAGCAGGCTTCACGCGTCAGTGGACGCGGTGACCCTGTGCGTCCTCGTGCGTGTAGAACCAGTAGAAGCAGAACAGGCCCACGAGAACGCCGAACGCCAGCGACAGGCCGACGGTCAGCAGGACGGACTCCCCGGACTGGTTGTACAGGAACCCGAAGGCCGCGGCGGAGAAGAGGAACCACACGAAGGCGTGCAGCTCGCGTCGCAGCCGCGGGGCCAGGTACAGCACGCCCGCCATCAGCACCGTGAAGACGATCACGGTCACGAAGCCGAACACCAGGTTCCCGGTCGTGATCGGTCCGCCGGAGCGCCGGTTGGCCGCGGCCCAGTAGCCGTAGACGAGACCGATGGCGAAGGGTCCCGCCCACCGTCCGATGTTGTGTGCCCGGTGGCTGAAGAAGTCGGGTGTACGGGGCTGCCGGGTGGCCGGGGTGGTGGTGCGGGCGGGAACGGGTGCCGCGTGAGCCATGAGAGCGCTCCTCTCTCCTCGTCGCCCCCGCCTACCAGAGCACACCTGGGACGGATCCCTGGCAAGTCGGCGGACGCGCATTCCTACCCGCCTTTGCAGCCGCAGCGGTTACTGCGGTTACGGTGCTGTCCGTACGCGACCGACGACGCGGGGGGACCATGCCTGGAACCGTGCTGCTGCTCGCGGCCTCGCCGGTGGGCAGGGGGCGTCTGGTGGATGCCGCGTCCGTGCTTCCGGTGCTGGCCGCCGTCGAGCCGGCCGTGCTGTCCGGCACCGACACCGCGAGCGTCGTCGAGCTCGCCGACCCGGTGGAGCCGCAGGCCGTCCTCACCCGGCTGCGCGCCGCCGCGGCGTCCCCCGCTCCGCTGACCGTCTTCGTCACCGGGCAGTTGCAGCTCGACCGCCGCCAGCGCCTGCCGCACCTGGCGCTGGCCCGCACCACGCCCGCGACCGTCCGCTACACCGCGCTGCCCTGGCACTGGCTGCGCGAGGAGCTGCGGCTGCGCCCGGACGGCACGACCACGCTCGTGGCCGATCTGTACGCGGACGAGGAGAGCTGGCGGCAGCTGCGCGAGCGCCCGCTGGAGGCGGGCCGCACCGTCGCCGTGTACGGGCGTATCGCGCCGCCGCCGTCGCGGCGCACGGTGGCGGTCCCGGCGTACATGAAGGCGGTGGCGACGATCCTGCGCAGCGGACACCGGCCGCCGCTGGAGCAGTTGCACGAGCAGGCGCTGGCACGGCTGGCCGGCGGTGCGGAAGGGGCCGGTGCGGTGAGGGCCGGCGCGGAGGGCGGTCCGGGCATCGTGCTCGCCGCGCGGCGGCCCGCGGCGGCCGACCCGCACGCCGCCATCGCCGCCTGGGTGGAGTCCGGACGGCACGGCGATGCCGACGCGCTCGCCGCCCGCTGGGAGCAGGCGGCCGTACGGGCGTACGGGGCGGCCTCCGAGGACGCGCTGCACTGGACGGAGGTCCGCGCCGACCTGGCCATGTTCGCGGGGGACGCGGCCCGCAGCTGCCGTGCCTGGCTGACCGTCGCCGCGACCCGGCTGGCCATGGGGCAGAGCGCCGACGCGCCCGCGGTCGAGGCCGCCGTCGACCGGGCGCACCACCAGTGGGGGCAGATCCGCGAACCCGAGCGAGCCCGGGAACTCGGGCCCGTTCTCGCCGAGTTGCGCGGGCGCGTCCCCGGGCGGCGGCGGGGCGCGCTGGATGACGTGCGGCGGCAGCTGCGGCAATTGCAGGGTCAGAGCTGACGCTACGTCAATTCGTAGGCGGGCGTGGACCTTTCCGGGCGCCGTTCCTGGTGCCAGAATGGTGAGTCATGGCTGAGGGGGATGGCGTGGCCGGCCGAGGTATCCGGGTCCGGCTGGACGGAAGCGCGAGCAACAACGACGTGGCTGCGTTGAAGGCGTGGCTGGAACGCGAGAAACCGCTGGACGACCGGGTCCGCGACGGGCAGTTGCAGATCCTCGAACGGCCCCGGGCCGGCGGGCCGCCCGGGCACATGGGCGCGGGCATGGAGATCCTCCTGGTCGTGATCGGCGCGGGTGCCGAGGCCGTGTTCCGGGAACTGCTGGACCAGACCAGGCGGGCGGTCGATGCCTGGCTGGAGAACCGCCGCCGGGTCGAGAGCGGCGATTCGCCCGAGGCTCGCGTCGATCCGGTGAACCCCGACCAGGGGTAGCCCGTGAGCCGCTTCGACCCGCGCGGGCAGGAGAACCGGGCGCTGCTGGTGTGCGTCTCGGAGTACGACCACACGCAGCCGGCCGAGCCGGACGGGGTCCCCGGCGATCTTCCCGCGGTCAAGCACAACCTCAACCGGCTCCGGCACGCCCTTCAGCGCGGCGGGGTGTTCGACGAGCGGGAGATCGTCGTCTGCCGCTCGCCGTCCCTGGACGACTTCACGGAGGAGCTGCACACCGCCGCCCAGGAGGCCGAGGGGCTGCTGCTGTGCTACTTCGCCGGGCACGGCGCCGTGCCGAGCGCGGGCAACGAGCTCTTCCTGCAGATGCGCAACGCGCGCGTGGTCGCGGGCGGGCGGGCGGTGTTCCCGGGCGCGGACGCGTTCACCGGGGTGCTCACCGTGCTCGCGGGCAGCGGGGCCCGCAGGATCGTGGTGATCCTGGACTGCTGCTACGCGGGCAACGCCGCGAGGGTGTGGCACGACTTCGTGCACCGCCACAGGGTCCTGCTGCTGATGGGCGTGCAGGCCAACCGCCTCATCGACTCGGGCGACGGCAGCGGGCCCACCCCGTTCACCGGGGAACTGGTGCGGCTGCTCGGCGCGGACGAGGATCTGTCGGCGCTGGACCTCTTCACCCGGGCGCGCCAGGGGATGCTCCGGGCGGACCGCACGACGACCCTCGGGGACCTGTGGGAACCCCAGTTCGTCGCCGAACCGGGCACGGACGTACTGCTGACGGCCCGTTCCCCGGGCCGGCGACGACCACTGCCTGCCGGACCGACGACTCCTGACAACGAGACGGGCCCCGGGCCGGGGCCGGCTCCGGGGCCTGGTTCCGACCTCGGAGTCGGGTCTGTGCCTGTGCCGGGTTCCGGGGCGGGGTCTGTGCCCGGGTCGGGTTCCCGGACGGGGTCCGGGTCTGCGCCGGGTTCTGGGGTTGGGCCTGTGCCGGTGCCGGACTCTCGGGCGGGGGCTGTGCCCGGGCCGGGCTCGGGGGCCAGGTCCGCGCCGGGTTCCGGGGCCGGGGCTATGCCTTCCTCGGGTTCCGGGAGGGGGCCTGGGGCTGCGCCGGGCCCTGGAGTCGGGTCTGTGCCTGTGCCGGGCTCCGGAGCAGGGTCTGCGGCTGCGCCGGGTTCTGGAGAGGGGGCTCTCTCCGTGCCGGGTTCCGGGGCCAGGGGTACGCCCACCTCGGGTTCTGGGGCCGGCCCGGTGCCCACGCCGGATCCTGGAACCGGGCCTGCGCCCGTGCCGGATCCCGTGCCTGCACCCCCGCCCGGACCGGATCCCGGACGTGGACCGGTCTCTGGACCCGCGCCCGGACCGGACCCCGAATCCAGCCCCGGAGAAGGACCCGCGCCCGCACCGGCCCCCGGAACCGGGCCCGCACCGGTCTCTGGATCCGCGTCCGCATCGGCCCCCGGAGTCGTGCCCGGACCGGATCCCGGAGCCGGACCCGGACCCGCACCCGCACCGAATCCCGGATCTGCTCCCGGAACCGGGCCTGCACTGGGTTCCGGAACCCGGCCTGCACCGGCCCCCGGACCCGCATCCGCACCGGATCCCGGATCTGCTCCCGGAACCGGGCCTGCACCGGATCCCGGAACCCGGCCCGCACCTGACCCCGCACCCGCGTGCGCACCGGACCCTGGACCCCCGCCCGCACCGGGTCCCGGATCTGCTCCCGGACCGAATCCCGGACTCGCGTCCGGAACCGGACCCGCATCGGCCCCCGCCCCCGGCCCGGCCCCCGACCCCACCCCGCCCCAGTCGTCCGAGGAGCCCACACCCTCCGCGCAGTCGTCGGTGGCGCCGCCGGGGGGTGAGCGGACGGGGCCGGTTCCGGGTGTCGCGTCCGGTGGACCGCGGGCGCGGCTTCGTGCGGGGTGGCGGCGGGTGCGGGCCGTCGTGCGGTGGTGGCTGGGCGGGCGGGTGCGGGGCGTGCTGAGCGCCGCGCTGGTGCTGGTGCTCGCCGGGGCCGGTCTCGTCGGCTACCGGCTCATGGGCTTCGGCGGCGGCCACTCCTGCGCGCCGCCGCTCGAGCTGCGCCTGCTGACCGACCCCGACCTGGAGTCCACGGTCCGCGCCGCCGCCGACGCGTACCTCACCTCGGACGCCAACACCACCGGGCACGGCTGCCGCCGTACCGGAATCACCGTCTACAGCGCGGGCGCGAGCAGTGCGGTCACCGCGCTGCGCCAGCAGACCGACGCCTGGCAGGAGCCCCGCGAGGAGGACACCAACCCGCAGCGGGACATCGGGCCGCAACCGGACGTCTGGATACCCGCGTCGATCACGGACGTCGCCCGGGTCACCACCGACCAGACCGACCGCACCTTCGCCGAACTCCGGCCGGACGCCGAGCCGTTCGTGTACTCCCCCGTCGTGCTGGCCGTCCCGCAGAACATCGCCGGGGCCGCCCTGGGCGAACGGATCGGGCTCCCCCTGTCCCGGCTGATCACGAACCTGAAGCAGCAGGACCGCACCGCTGGTGTCCTGCGCGCCGACCCGGAGGTCACCGACTCCGCGCTCCTCGCGACGATCGGCCTGTACGGCGGCGGGGCCACCGATCCGCGCGGCGCCGAGCAGAGCGTACGGCCCACGGGACCGCCCTCCCCGACGGCCGCCGACCTGCTGTGCGCGCTGCCGGGCGACCGCGCCGCGGACGGCCGTACCGCCGCGCTCGTGCCGGAGTTCCTGCTCAGGAGCGGTGTCGGCTGTGCGCGGACGACGCGGGTGCCGCGCAGCGCCGAGTACCCGGTCGACGTACCGGCGCTGACGCCCACCTTCGTGCGGGTCCACTGGGAGGGCGGGGACCGGGACGAGACGGACCGGGAGGACGCCGTGAGCCGCTTCCACCAGTGGCTGACCGGCAAGGACGGGCTCGCGGCCTTCACCCGCGCCGGCTTCCGCTCCGCGTCCAGTCCGGGGCATCCGCTGCTCGACGCCGAGCACCCCGGGACGGGTGTGCTGCGCGACCCCGGTCCGCTGCCGGGCGCCGCCGGGCAGACGGCGATGGACACCGTGCTCGAGAGGTACCGCAGCGCCAACGGCCCCGGCCGGGTGCTCTATCTCCTGGACAGCTCCGGTTCGATGAACACGCGGTGGCCGGGCCCCAGCGGCGGCCCCGGCATCCTCAAGCAGTCGCTGGGCGGGCTGGGCGGCCGGGACGAGTACGGGGTGTGGGCGGTCCACGGCACGACCGGTGACCGGTACGAGACGCTGCTGTCGTTCGGGCCCCACCGCCGCGGCGACGCCGAACGGGTCATCGACACCAGGGCGCGGGTGCGGGACGCGGAGGCCGACCCGCACGCGGCCCTGCTCGCCGCCCTCGACGACATGGCCCGGCGCGGCACCGACGACGAGCGGCCGCAGCTGATCGTCTTCATCACCGACGACGAGGACGACAACCGGCTGACCGGGAAGAACCTGGGCCAGGTGCTGGAGCGGGCGGGGACGGCGAAGGTGCCCGTGGACATGGTGTCCCTGGTCAGCGGCGGCTGCGACAAGGGCCGCCCGGACGCCCGGATCGCCGACGCGAGCCACGGCCGCTGCCTGGACGCGAGCGACGACCTCGGCACGGGCCTGCACGACGAGGTCGCACGCGTGGGAACGGGGGAGGACTGATGGCACGGCGGCCGGAGCGACGCCGAGCGGGGGTGGGAGGACCGATGGGACGACGGCTGGTCTCGCTCTGCCTGCTGCCCCTGCTGCTCGCGGCCGGCGCCTGTACCGGGGGCGGCCCCCGGGACGCGCAGACGCCCGCCGCCGACGTGCCCGGCGAGATCGTGGTGGCCAGCGGCCGGGACGTGACCGGCAAGGGCGGCATCCGCCAGCAGCTCATCGACGCCTGGAACCGGCAGCAGGAGAAGCAGAACTCCGGCTACCGCGCCCGCCTGGTCGAACTCCCCGGCTCCGCCGACGAGCAGCGCAGCCAGCTGCTGGGCGCGCTGCAGTCGGGCAGCGCCGAGTACGACGTGGTCAACCTGGACGTGACCTGGGTGCCGGAGTTCGCCGAGGCGGGGCTGATCAGGCCGCTGTCCGACAGCGCGATCGACGGCGACGTCATCCCCTCGGTGGCCGGCACGGCCCGCTGGAAGGACCGGGTGTACGCGGTGCCGTTCAACAGCGACGTGGGGCTGCTGTACTACCGGCGCGACTACCTGCGCGAGGCGGGCGTGCAGCGGACCACCCTCGGTCCCGGCCTGACCTGGCAGAACCTGCTCGATCTCGGCAACGCCCTCGACGACCACCCGCCCAAGGGCTACGAGAAGCTCTGGACGACGCAGCTGGCCGCGTACGAGGGCCGTACGGTCAACGCCGTCGAGGCGTTCGCCTCGGCCACGAAGGACTTCTCCCTCACCGACGCCTCCGGCCACTACACCGGCGACGTGCGGGAGCTGACCGCGGGCATCATGGAGCTGCGCCGGCGCACCGAGAAGCCGTACACCCTGGACGACGCCTTCGGCTCCGACGAGGCGGCCTCGCTCAGCGACTTCGCGGACGGCCGCACCGCCTTCCTGCGGCAGTGGCCGTACGCCTACGGCACGCTCCACCAGACCTTCACCGGGCAGCAGCTGGGCGTGGCGCCGCTGCCCGGCCGGGCGGTGCTCGGCGGGCAGAACCTCGCGGTGACCCGGTCCTCGCCGCGGGCCCGCAAGGCCGCCGAGCTGATCACCTTCCTCACCAGCGCCGAGAGCGAACGCTGTTTGCTGGACGCGGGCTTCGCCGCGACCCGGACGTCCGCGTACGTGGACGACGGCGTCACCTGTGCCTCCGCGCCCACCGAGGGAGCGGGCGCAGGCCCCTCGGCGTCGCCCACCGGCGAGAGCACCGACCGGATGCCCCGTGACGCGGCCGGCCGCCCGGAGTACGCCCGCCGCATCCTGCTCCCCGCGCTGCGCGACGCGGTCCCCCGCCCCCGCACTCCTCTCTACGGCGCCTTCACCCAGACCTTCACCACCGAACTGGGCGACCTGTTCACCGACGACCCGCCGAGCGACCCGGTGCTGGCGAACCGGCTGGACGAGGCCCTGCGCAAGGCGCTGCCGAACTGAGGCGGAACCGGCGCCGAACCGCGCGGACGTCCGGACGCCGGACGCCCTGACGGGCGGAGAGACGGACGGTCCGTCCCGTCGGACTCCCCGTCACGCCCTCGCGCGCCGCCTAACGGTCCTGGACGGTCACCTGCTGGACGGGCTGGGGGTCTACGGTCCCGGCCGGCCCGGCGTTCGCCGCGGCGACCAGGGCGGCCACGGCTATCAGGGCCGCGCCGAATCCTCTGACGTGGCGTGCGGAGATTCGACCTCGGCGCGCGACAGTGTGTCCGGGCACGGCAACCGACCTCGCAGCGACGGTGAACGACAGTGGCGGATTAATTGCGTTTAACGCGTTATCCAAACTAGGGGGTGAGGGGGTCCAACCGGAAGGGCACCAAGGCGAGTTGGGCGGTGGTGGGCAAAACGTCCGGTGCTGACGGCAGGTCAGTGAACGGCCTTCCTGTAAGTGCGCTTACTGGCATGATTAACCGCATGGCGAAGCGGGACGACCCGGAGACCATCGGGCGCAGGGTGCAGCGGCTGCGGCGCGAACGCGGGTTGACCCAGCGGCAGCTGGCCGAGCCCGCTTACACGCCGGCGTATGTCTCCACGCTGGAGGCCGGCCGCGTACGCCCATCCGACGAGGCGCTCCGGCATCTGGCCGACCGGCTCGGCGTCGCCTTCGACGAGCTGGCCACCGGACGCCCCGCCCATCTCGCCACCGATCTGCGGCTGCGGCTGACCGAGGCGCAGCGCACCCTGACCGGCGGGGACACCGCGCAGGCGGCCGAGCAGTACGCGCGGCTGCTCGCCGAGGCCGAGGAGCACGAGCTGACCGAGGTGCAGGCCGAGGCCCTGCTGGGGCTCGGCGAGTGCGCCCTGGAGACCGGCGAGCTGGCCGGCGGCCGGGAGTACTTCGAGCGGTCCGAGCGGGCCCTGGCACAGGCGCCGCTGCCCGCCCGTGTCCCGGCGCTGCGCGGCCGGGCGGTCTCCCACTACCTGGCGGGCGAGCTGCGGTACGCCGTGTACCTGCTGGAGTCCACCCTCGACGAGCTCAACCGCGGGGGGCTGCACGACCCCGACGCCCTGCTGCTGCTCTACGCCAGCGTCATCGGCCCGTACATGGACATGGGCGCGCACGCGCGGGCCGCGCAGGCGGCCGAGTTCGCCCTCGCCCTCGCCCCGCAGGCGGGCGACCCCGCGCTGGTGGCCCGGATGCACCGGTCGGTGGCACGCACGCTGCTCGCCGAGGGGCGGATCGCGGAGGCGGACGCCTCGCTCGCCAAGGCGGCCGAGCTCTACCGGCACCTCCAGCTGCGCACCGAACTCGCCAACTGCCACTGGATGCGCGGCTACGTCTGTGCCCAGAACGGCGAACTGGAGCGGGCGGAGGAGGAGTTGCGCGCCGCGCAGGACATGCTGACCGCCCGGCGCGCCGCCCTCTACACCAGCCAGGTCGTGGTCGAACTGGCCGACGTGCTGCACCGGCGCGGCAAGTCCGGGGAGGCCGCCGAGCTGCTGCGGCAGGTCCTCGGCGACCTGCACTCCGAGCGGGGCGCCGTGCACGCGGCCGCCGCCCACCGCCTGCTCGGCATCATCGCCGAGGACGGCCGCGACACGGAGGCGGCCGAGGAGCACTACGTCCGCGCGCTGAGCCTGCTGGAACGCGCCGGTGCCGCGGGCGACCTGGCCGACCTGTGCCGGCTCCTCGGCGATCTGCTGCGCCGCACCGGCCGGGTGGAGGCGGCCCTGGACGCCTACCGCACCGGCCTGGGCCACCGCACCGCCCCCGGCACGACCACACTCGGCCCGGCCCCGGCCCAGCCACCACTGTGACAGCCGCGCCGGCTTCCGGCGTGCGTTCCGTCGTGGGCCGGGTCAGGCCTGGACGCGGGCCGAGCGGCGGACGTCGGTCAGGCGTTGGGTGCCGGACTGGACGGCGTGGGCGGTGACGTTGGGCGGGAGGGTGCCGGGGGCGCCCTCGGTGAGGGCGATCGCCTCGCTGCCGACGCGTACGGCGGCGAGCTCCAGGGTGAGGGCGGTGGTGGGCTCCGTGTTCCGCCCGTCTCCCTCGTCCCACTCGTCGTAGTCGTAGGAGTCGTACGAGTCGTCACTGGTGTTCTGCTGTGAGGTGAAGGTGATCCGCAGGCCCTGGCGGGCGTCGCCGACGTCCGGCAGGTCGAGGGCGGTGACCCGCACGTCCTGCTCCCCGGACCGGGTGGTCGTCGCCGTGAAGCGGGAGCACGTCTCCGGCAGTGTCCGCAGCCAGGCCAGGGCGCGGTCGACGTCCGCCGGGCGCTGCGAGAGGACCTGGTAGCGCAGTTGGGCGGAGTCGTTGCCGTCGTCGAATCCGGTCACCGCGTACGTGCCGGTCGGGGCGCCGAGCGGTTCGTCGCTGTAGAGGGCGTCGAGGAGGCGCTGGCAGCCGGCGACGGTGGTCCGGGCCTTGAGCACCCCGTCCCGCCAGGTCGCGGCGCCCTGCGTCGGTACCCAGGGCGCGCCCAGGTCGGCCTCGGTGAGCAGCGCGGCCTGCGCCTGCGCGGCGGTGAGCGTGGTGGAGGTGCCCGTCGAGGCGGACCCGTCCGGGCGGGTGGCCGCGGCGGCGGACGCGGAGGCGTCGCCGGACCCGGGCGTGCAGGCGGTCGCGGTCAGCAGGGCGGCCGTGAACAGGACGCAGGCGGGCAGGAGACGGGCGGCCGGGAGACGGTGCATGAGCGGATGCCTCCAGAGGGGCAGGCGGCGACACGGAGCGGGCGTTCGTCTCCACGGCACCACCTGGCGGCCCCGCCCACCAGCGCGCCGGGCCGTGCGGGTGCGGGCCGTACGGGTGAGGCGGACGCCGTCGAGCGTTCCCGGCCCGCACCGCGCGCGAGGACGAACGCGAGGAGGAAATCCCTCGCGTGGGCGAGCGGCGCCCTGCTAGCGTCCCGTCCATGCAGCGTGCCGTGCCGACCCTGATGCCGTCCTTCGTGACGACGACGCCGGAGAGTGTCCCGGCGCGCTGACAGCTGAGCTGATCGAACAAGCCCCGGGGCGAGTGCCCCGGGGCTTCGGCGTTCTCCCGCTCTCCGCCCCAGGGCTCCTCGCTCCTCCCGCCCCACTCGCACCCCTTGAGGAGCCCGTCATGCACGACCATCGCCGCCTCGGCCGAGAGCTCGCCCTGTTCGACACCGACCCGCTGATCGGGGCGGGCCTGCCGTACTGGCTGCCCGACGGCGCCGTGGTGCGCCACACCCTGGAGGAGTACATCCGCGAGGCCGAGCGCGAGGCCGGCTACCGGCACGTGTACTCGCCCGTCCTCGGCAAGCGCGAGCTGTACGAGATCTCCGGGCACTGGGCGCACTACAGCGACGACATGTTCCCGCCGATGGAGCTGGGCGCCGAGCAGGTCGTCATGCGCCCCAGCCTGTGCCCGCATCACGCCCTCATCTACCGTTCGCGGTCCCACAGCTACCGGGAACTGCCGCTGCGGATCGCCGAGCTGGGCGGCATGTACCGCTCGGAGCTGTCCGGCGTCCTCGGCGGCCTGACCCGGGTGCGGGCCATCCAGCTCAACGACGCCCATGTCTTCTGCACCCTGGACCAGGCCGTCGACGAGGCCCGCGCCGCCCTGGACCTGATCGCCCGCGCCTACGCCGACCTCGGCATCGAGGCCGCCCGGTACCGGCTGTCCCTGCCCGGCGAGGGCGGCAAGTACGTGGCCGACCCGGAGCTGTGGCGGCGGGCCACCGCGCTGCTGAGGGAGGTGCTCGACGGAGCCGGTGTCGACTACGAGGAGGCCGAGGGCGAGGCGGCGTTCTACGGCCCCAAGATCGACGTGCAGATCGTGGACGGCGCCGGCCGCGAGGCCACCCTGTCCACCGTGCAGATCGACTTCCACCAGCCCGAACGGTTCGACCTGCACTACATCGGCGCCGACGGTGCCAAGCACCGCCCGGTGATGGTGCACCGCAGCGTCATCGGCAGCGTGGAACGCGCGGTCGCGCACCTGATCGAGCAGCACGGCGGGGCCTTCCCGGTGTGGCTGGCGCCCGTGCAGCTGGTGGTGCTGCCGGTGGCCGGGGCACAGGCGGCGTGCGCCGAGGACGTCGTACGGCAGGCCCTGGCGCGCGGGCTGCGCGCCGAACTCGCCGGCCCGGAGCACGGCAGCCTGGGGGCCAGGATCCGGGCGGCGCGGCTCGTGCCGTACCAGGCGGTGATCGGGGAGCGGGAGGCCGCGGCCGGACTGGCCGCGCCGCGGCTGCGGGACGGCCGCCGGCCGGAGCCCGTGCCCGTCGGGGAGCTGCTGGACCGGGTCGCGGAGCAGGTGGCGGCGCGGGGCACCGGGCTGTGGGGTGAGGGTGGTGAGGCGTCCGGCGCATAAGGTCGCAGTGTCGGAACGTCCGCCGACGGAACGTTCACCAGGGAGCCCGCCGTGACCGGTCAGCCCACCCCCGCCACCCCTGCCACGCCCGTGATCATCGACTGCGACACCGGTGTCGACGACGCGCTGGCCCTGCTGTTCGCCGTGCGCCACCCGGGCCTGGAGCTGCGCGCGGTCGGCTGCGTGGCCGGGAACACGGACGTGGACCAGGTGGTGCGCAACACGCTGACCGTCCTGGAACAGGCGGGCGCCCCGGAGATCCCCGTGGCGCGGGGCGCCGAACGCCCGCTGATCGAGCCCCTGCGCACCGCGCACCACGTGCACGGCCGGGACGGCATGGGCGACCTCGGGCTGCCCGCGCCGCGCCGCCGCCCGGTCGGCGTGGACGCGGTGACGCTGCTGCGCCGCGAGATCCTCGCCTCGCCCCGCCCGGTCACGCTGATCCCGACGGCCCCGCTGACGAACATCGCGCTGCTGCTGCGCACCCACCCGGAGGTGACGCGCAACATCGAGCGGATCGTGTTCATGGGTGGCGCGGTGGCCACCGGGAACGCCACGGCGGTCGCCGAGTTCAACGTCTGGCACGACCCGGAGGCGGCGGCGGTCCTGCTCACCGCCGGGGTGCCGATCACGATGTACGGGCTGGACGTCTTCCGGCGGGTGATCGTCCCGGCCGACGACGTGCGCAGGCTGCGCGAGAGCGCCGAGCCGGGTGCGAACCTCGCGGGGCGGCTGCTCGCCCACCGCGGCCCGGTGACCTCCGAGAAGGACGCCTCCGGAGGGCTCGGCGACGCGGGCGCCGTCTGCTCGGTCGCCGACCCGGCGGGGCTGACCACGCACCGGCTGCCGGTGGAGGTGAACCTCGCGCCGGGCCCGGCGCGCGGCCAGACGGTCGTCGACCGCCGGCCGCGCCCGGGCGAGGCGGAACTCCACGGCGAGGCCCGTGAACAGCCCCTGGTGGACGTGGCGTTGGACATCGATCCCGACCGGTACGTGAAGCTGTACCTGGCCACGGTGGAAGGCGCCACGGCCTCCGGTGCCCAGGACACCTAGTCGGTGTCCGCCGCCCGTACCGCCCAGCGCTGCTCCACTCGGGCCGCCTTCCAGTACGCCAGCGCCGCCGCCCACACCACGACGAACAGGCCGACGATGACGTAGCCCACGCTGTCCAGGTCGAGGCCGGCGATCCAGCCGGTGACGTCGTCACTCAGGTCGAGCTTGTCGTGCAGGACGCCGACGAGTTCGATCGTGCCGATGAAGAAGGCGACGGCGATGGACAGGCCGGTGATGGTGAGGTTGTAGAACACCTTGCGGACGGGGTTCGAAAAGGCCCACTGGTAGGCGAAGTTCATGAACGTGCCGTCGAGGGTGTCGAACAGGCACATGCCCGCCGTGAAGAGCAGGGGCAGGCACAGGATCGCGTACCAGGGCAGTCCGGCGGCCGCGCCCGAGCCGGCCATCACCATCAGCGTGACCTCGGTGGCGGTCTCGAAGCCGAGGCCGAAGAGGAAGCCGAGCGGGTACATCTGACCCGGCCGGGAGATGGAACGCGTGAGCCGGCCGAGGAAGCGGTTCATGAACCCCCGGGAGTCCAGGTGCCGTTCGAGCTCGGTCTCGTCGTAGGTCCCCGCCCGCATCGACCGGAAGACCTTCAGGATGCCGGCCAGGGCGACGAGGTTCAGGGCGGCGATGAGGTAGAGGAAGGCGCCGGCGATGGTCGTGCCCATGAAGCCGAGCACCTGATGGGTGGTGGAACCCTCGTCGGTGACCCGGTCGGCGAGCTGCGTCCCGGCCGCGATCATCACGGCGAGGACGATCACGACGCTGGAGTGACCCAGCGCGAACCAGAAGCCCACCGACACGGGCCGCTTGCCGTCGGCCATCAGCTTGCGGGTGGTGTTGTCGATGGCGGCGATGTGGTCGGCGTCGAAGGCGTGCCGTACGCCCAGGGTGTAGGCGGTGACGCCGAGTCCGATGCCGAACGCCTTGGAACCGACCTCGTAGTGCCCCGGCACGACGAGCAGGAACAGGATTCCGAAGGCGACGACGTGCAGTCCGGCGATGGCGGCCATCAGGCCAGCGGTCTTGAGGGTGTCCTCCCGACGCCAGGTGAAAGTGGCCTTGGCCGTCGTCGGGGCAGGGTTGGGCAGGGTCATCCGGTCATCACGCTCCAGCACCTCGTGGATCACTTCGTGAGCTGCCGTGGCCGGTCTCCTGGCTTACGGGTGGTGCGTGCCCGGCCCGCCTTCCCGGCCGCCTTACGACGGCCAGTGGCTGTCCCGTGCGGGACGTGGGCCTGGAACTCCCCGATCACAGTGGCGAGGGCCGCGTCGACCTTGCATCGACTTCCCGAACACCACGGCCCGCCCACCGTAGAGGCGGAAGCGGTTGCCTGCATAGCTGCATACCTGCGCAGGTATGGAAGATCACAGAGTGCCGCTGCGAGGATGGCGGCATGCATCTCGTCCCTGCCGACCGCGCGGACCGCCGCACCATCGACGGTCACCGGGTGTGTGACGCCATCGCGGCGATCGGCGACGCCGCGCACGTCCGCGCCTGGGCGGACCGCTTCTCGCTGCTCGCCGACCCCAAGCGGCTCGCGCTGCTGCTCGCCCTGCACCGCACCGGCCCGCTGGCCGTCTCCGACCTCGCGATCGCCACCGGCATGAACGACCCGGCCGTCTCCCAGGCGCTGCGGCTGCTGCGGGCGGCCGGGGTGGTGGAGGGGGAGAAGGAGGGGCGCGTGGTGCGCTACCGGGTGGTGGACCGGGACGTACGGAGCCTGCTGGAGCACTGCGCGGCGGACGTCGGCTGACGTACGCCCCCATCGCCGCCCCCTCTGCCTTCCTGCCTCCTCGTGGCGGTGTTCATATTTCCGGCGATCTGGACAGAGTTCTCTTTGTTGCTTCAACAACGCACCGAAGAGGAGACCGCGTGACCGACCGCACCACCACGCACGACTCGACGGACACGTCCCCCCACGACGCACCCCCCGACCTCTCCCCCAGGAACCCCGACTGGTGGCGGCAGGCCGTCGTCTACCAGGTCTACCCCCGCAGCTTCGCCGACGCCGACGGTGACGGGCTCGGCGACATCCGGGGCGTCACCCAGCGGCTGACCCACCTCGCCGCGCTCGGCGTGGACGCGATGTGGCTGAGCCCCTTCTACCCCTCCGAGCTGGCCGACGGCGGCTACGACGTCGCCGACCACCGGGACGTCGACCCGCGCCTGGGCACCCTCGACGACTTCGACGCCATGGTCACCGAGGCCCATCGCCTGGGCCTGAAGGTGATCGTCGACATCGTCCCCAACCACAGCTCGCACCTGCACCCCTGGTTCCAGGAGGCGCTGCGGGCCGGCCCCGGCTCCCCGGCCCGCGACCGGTACGTCTTCCGCGACGGGCGCGGCGAGCACGGCGAACTCCCGCCCACCGACTGGCAGTCCGTCTTCGGCGGCAGCGCCTGGCGGCGGGTGCCGGACGGGCAGTGGTACCTGCACCTGTTCGCACCCGAGCAGCCGGACTTCGACTGGCGGAACGAGGAGGTCCGCGCCGACTTCCGCACCACCCTGCGGTTCTGGGCCGACCGGGGCGTGGACGGCTTCCGCATCGACGTGGCGCACGCCCTGGTCAAGGACCTCGACGAACCGCTCCGCGACGTCGGGAACATCGGGGTCACCGGTGAGGACGCCCTGCCGCACGTGGCGCCCGGCAGCCACCCGTACTGGGACCGTGACGACGTCCACGAGATCTACCGCGACTGGCGCAAGATCTTCGACGCCTATCTCCCGCCCCGCACGGCGGTCGCCGAGGCCTGGGTGCCGGACAGCCGGCGCGCGCTGTACGCCCGCCCGGACGAACTGGGCCAGGCCTTCAACTTCGAGTACCTGCAGACCGGCTGGGACGCGGCCGAGCTGCGCCGGGTCGTCACCGCCTCGCTGGCCGGCGCACAAGCCGCCGGCGCCTCGGCCACCTGGGTGCTGTCCAACCACGACGTGATCCGGCACGCCTCACGGCTGATGCTCCCGCCGGGCACCGACGAGAACGCCTGGCTGCTGTCCGGCGGGCGCGCGCCGGCCGTGGACGAGGCGGCGGGGCTGCGCCGGGCCCGCGCGGCGACGCTGCTGATGCTGGCGCTGCCCGGTTCGGCCTACGTCTACCAGGGCGAGGAACTCGGCCTGCCCGAGGTGGCCGACCTGCCCACCGAGGTGCTGCGGGACCCGATCTGGGAGCAGACGGGCCATGTCCGCAAGGGCAGGGACGGCTGCCGGGTGCCGCTGCCGTGGACCACCGGCGGGCCGTCGTACGGCTTCGGGGCGGGCGCGGCCTGGCTGCCGCAGCCGGCCGGCTTCGGGGCGTACGCCGTGCAGGCGCAGGACGGGGTGGAGGGCTCGACGCTGGAGCTGTACCGCACGGCTCTGCGGCTGCGCCGCAAGCTGTCGGCGGGCGAGTCGCTCACCTGGACGGAGGACACCCCGCCCGGGGTGCTCGCCTTCGCCCGGTCCGAGGGCTGGCGGTGCGTCACCAACCTGTCGGACGCGGACGTGCCGCTGCCGCCCGGGGAGGTGCTGCTGAGCAGCGCGCCGCTGTCCGGGCACCGGCTGGGACCGGACACCACCGTGTGGCTCGCGTAGGGGCTGTCACCCCACCGTCGGGCCGGGCGACGGCGCGCCGCCCGGCGCGCCGCCGACGTCCAGCGGGCTCGACGTGGCGTTCGGCGGCGGGGTGAGCACGACCTGGGGCTGCCCGCCGGAGGGGGGCGGCGGGGTCAGGTCCGAGGCGGGCAGCTTCGGCGGGGTCGTCTCCTGGAACAGCACCTGGTCGTAGTCGACCAGACCGGTGTCCTCCATGACCGTGATGTGGTCCAGGACGGTGGCGTTGGCCTGGTTGGCGAGCGCGCGGACCAGGCTGTTCTTGGTGGTGGAGCGGATCTTCGCGATCGTGTTGAAGATCGAGCCGTGCGTCACCCGCAGGATGTTGGCCATGTCGCTGTCGAACTTCTTGCCGGTGTCCGCGCTGAGCGTGGTGACGAAGCCCTGCTGCTGGGGGCTGGCCACGTTGGGCAGGGCGATTCCGAGCATCGGCGCGATCTTCCGGCAGCTGGCGTCCAGCGCCGCGTGTCCGTCGATCAGATGCTGACCGGCGGTGACGACCGCCTTGGTGGTGCCCTTCTTCACGGCCATCTGCCCGACGGGGTACTCCCACAGCCCGGCCGCGCGCACCTTCACCACGAAGTCGCGGTCCGCCTCCGTGAGCGGCCCCCACTGGGTCTGGGAGACGATCCGGGAGGGGTCGCTGGAGACCTTCTGGAAACCGAGCATGCTCGGATAGGCCAGTGCGACGAGGGTCAGACCGAGAGCTCCGCCCACGAAGAGGGTTCCCGTCGTGTTCCGCGAAAAGCGCACCGTGCCTCCTGCCCGGTAAGTGAAGCCCGCCCAGGGGCGGTTCGGACACACAGCAGTACGGACGGGAAAGCCCCCGGAACCTTTGGTCCTGGTAAAGGATTCCGGGATTCAGGGGCGCCGCGGGTCCGGCCGGTCCGGCTCTCCCCGCCGTACGGATCCCGGCGCTCGGGCCGGGTGGCGGTCGGCGCGGCTGGAGGAGGTCAGCTGCCAGGGCACGCTGGTGACCATCACGCCCGGGGTGAACAGCAGCCTGCTCTTGAGCCAGAGGGCGGACTGGTTGTGCAGCAGGTTCTCCCACCAGTGCCCTACGACGTACTCGGGGATGAAGACGGCCACCAGGTCGCGCGGGCTCTCCCGGCGCATCGAGCGCACGTACTCGACGACCGGGCGGGCCACCTCCCGGTACGGCGAGTCCAGGACCTTCAGCGGCACGTCGATGCCGTAGTCCTCCCACTGCCGGGCCAGGGCGGCCGCCGCCGCGCGGTCGGTGGCGACCGTCAGTGCCTCCAGCTGGTCGGGGCGGAAGGCGCGGGCGTAGCCGAGCGCCCGCAGGGTCGGTTTGTGCAGCCGGGACACCAGGACGAGCGCCAGCACCCGCGAGGGCGGCACCAGGTGCTCCTGCGGATCGGTCACGGCCAGTTCCGCCGAGGTGGTGTCGTAGTGGCGGCGGATGCCCCGCATGGTCACCCACAGCACGGCCGCCGCGAGCACCGCCAGCCAGGCGCCCTGGGTGAACTTGGTGACCAGCACGATCAGCAGCACCAGCCCGGTCACACAGGCCCCGAGGGTGTTGACCGCGCGTGCCGTGCAGTACCGCCGCCGGAGCTCGGGGCCCGCCCCGGCCCCCGTACCGGACCCGGCGCGCAGCTCGCGGTTCCAGTGCCGCACCATCCCCAGCTGGGAGAGCGTGAAGGAGGTGAACACGCCGAGGATGTAGAGGTGGATCAGGCTCGTCACGCTCGCCCGGTAGCCCCACAGCAGCAGCCCGGCGACGATCGCGAGCGCCAGGATGCCGTTGGAGAAGGCGAGCCGGTCGCCGCGGTTGTGCAGCTGGCGGGGCAGGTAACGGTGCAGGGCGAGGATCGAGGCCAGCAGCGGGAAGCCGTTGAAGGCGGTGTTCGCGGCGAGGATCAGCACCAGCGCGGTGGCCGTCTGCACGACGTAGAAGCCGACGCTGTGCTCGCCGCCGAAGACGGCCGCCGCGAGCTGGGCGATCACCGTCCGCTGCGGGTAGGTGCGGCAGTCGCCGGGCAGGCCGGTCAGCCGGCAGCTGTCGTCGGTGATGTGCACGCGCGCGAGCAGGGCGAGCGCGGTCACCCCGGCGAACATGGCGATCGCGGTGAGTCCCATGGCCGCCAGCGTGGCCGCGGCGTTCCGCGACTTCGGCCGGCGGAAGGCCGGCACGCCGTTGGAGATGGCCTCCACACCGGTCAGCGCCGTACAGCCGGAGGAGAAGGCGCGCAGCACCAGCATCAGCAGCGCGAGCCCCGTGAGCCCGGCCTCCCCGGGGGCGGGCTCGATGCCGTACCCGGCGGTGCGCGCCACCGGGGCGGCGCCGAGCGCCCACCGGATCAGCCCGGTGACCACCATGATCAGGACCGCGCCGATGAACAGGTACGTCGGCGCCGCGAACGCCCGCCCCGACTCGCGCACGCCCCTGAGGTTCACGGCGGTCAGCAGCGCCACGAAGCCCAGCGCCAGCAGCACCCGGTGCCCGGCGACCGAGGGCAGCGCGGAGATGACGTTGTCGACGCCGGAGGCGACCGAGACGGCCACGGTCATGACGTAGTCGACGAGGAGGGCGGCGGCGACGACCAGGCCCGCCGAGGGGCCGAGGTTCGTGGACACCACCTCGTAGGAGCCGCCGCCGCTCGGATAGGCGTGCACGACCTGGCGGTACGACAGCACCACCACCGCGAGCAGCGACACCACGGCCACCGCGATCCACGGGGCGAACCGCAGATAGGCCAGGCCGCCCAGGGTGAGCACGAGCAGGATCTCCTGGGTCGCGTACGCCACCGAGGACAGCGGGTCGGAGGCGAAGATCGGCAGCGCCAGCCGTTTGGGCAGCAGTGTCTCGTGCAGCTCCTCGCTGCGCATGGCCCGGCCGATGACCAGCCGCTTCAGGAATCCGGGCACGTTGAGCACGCGGCGAGCGTATGCCGGTGCCACGGGGCGGCCGGGGAGGCGCGGACGGGCGCGGCGGGTCGGTGAGCGCCGGCTCCGCCGCCCCGATGCGCAACCGTCCCTGCTTTCACCAAGGTTGACGGAACGTTGACCGGCGCCTGGGAGAGCCCTGGGGAGCGCCCGACCTACATTCGGCCGCATGCCCCCACAGCCTCCCGTGCCCCGCCGGGCGCCCGCCGCGCTCCCCGTCCTGCCCTACCGCAAGCCCACCAAGGGGCGCGACTACTGGGTGATCGACGACGTCCTGCCCGACGCGCAGGCCGTGCGGGAGCGGTGCCTGGCGAAGGACGACTGGGTCAAGGGGTATCCGTACACCTCCGAGACCTGGCCGGGACTGCGGACCATGCCCGGCCTGGAGCCGCCGGAACTGGCCCGGGTGGAGCGGCTGGTGAAGAAGGCGACCGGCGCGAAGGAACTGTGGGTGCAGCAGGCGCCCGGCGGCGGCACCCTCAACCACAACTGCGTGCAGGTCGTCGGCGAGGGCGAGAGCGAGCCCCGCCCGCACACCGACTCGCGGGCGCTGTGCCGGTACGCGGCCGTGCTCTACCTCAACCCGGCCGTCCCCAAGGACTGCGGCACCAGCTTCTACCGCCAGTCGCTGCCCGGCGGCAGGCTCGGCGGCAACGTCGTGCAGGCCCCGCACACCAACCTCGTGGAGGCCCTCGGCACCCGGTTCGTCGCGCCGGACGCCTTCGAGGAGGACGTGCGCGTCCCGCACAAGGCCAACCGGCTGCTCCTGTACCACGCCAACCTGGTGCACAGCGCGACCGGCTACGTCGGCCGGACGCTGGAGGACAAGCGGATGACGGCGGTCTTCTTCTGGATGGCCTGACGGAAGGTCCGTCCGTGTCGGCGGTGCCGGTCGTTCCCCGGGCGAGCACGGTGGGCGCGCGATACTCGCCGCATGGATCACGAAGGGGACGACATGACCGACACCAGCCGTACCGTGGGCGTCCTTGGCGCCGGGATCATGGGCTCGGCGATGGCCCGCAACCTCGTGCGCGCCGGGCACACCGTCCGGGTCTGGAACCGCACCCGCGCCAAGGCCGAACCGCTCGCCGCCGACGGAGCGCGGGTCGTCGACACGGCCGCCGAGGCGGTGCGCGACGCCGACGTGGTCCTGACCATGCTGTACGACGGCGGCACGGTGCTGGAGGTCATGCGCGAGGCGGTCTCCGCCTCGCGCCGGGGCGCCGCCTGGGTGCAGTCGACCACGGCCGGTCTCGAGTCGGTCGGCGAACTGGCCGCGCTGGCCCGCGAGCACGGCCTGGTCTTCTACGACGCCCCGGTGCTGGGCACCAAGCAGCCCGCGGAGGCGGGACAGCTGACGGTGCTGGCCGCAGGGCCGGCCGAGGGCCGGGACGCGGTGGCGCCGGTGTTCGACGCGATCGGCGCCCGTACGGTGTGGACCGGCGAGGACGGGGCGGCGGCGAGCGCGACCCGGCTGAAGCTGGTGGCCAACAGCTGGGTCATCGCGGCCACCACGGCGACCGGTGAGTCGCTCGCCCTGGCCAAGGCCCTCGGGGTGGACCCGCAGGGCTTCTTCGACCTCATCTCCGGCGGCCCGCTCGACATGGGCTATCTGCACGCCAAGGCCGGTCTCATCCTCGACGACCGGCTGCTGCCGCCGAGTTTCGCCGTGGCGACGGCGGAGAAGGACGCCCGGCTGATCGTCCAGGCCGGTGAGCGGCACGGCGTCCGCCTCGACGTGGCCGCCGCGAGCGCCGAACGCTTCGCCCGCGCCGCCGCCCTGGGCCACGCCGACGAGGACATGGCGGCGGCGTACTTCGCCAGCTTCGACGACAAGGCCACCGAGGGCCCGGACCGGGCCTGACCGGCTCTCGTCAGCCCAGGCAGACCACGAGCAGACAGAGCTGCTGCGACGACGACGTCGACGAGGGCGAGGTCTGCGACGGCGCCGTGGTCGTCGGGCCGGTCTGGGCGGTTCCGGAACCGGAACCCGAGCCGTCGGAGCCGGCGGGCTGCGATGTCTGCTGCGTGGTCGTGCCCGGGGAACGGTCGTCGCCGGATCCACTCGAGGAGCCCGAGGAGGTGACGGAACTCCCCGATCCTCCCGACCGCGGTGCCGGCGCCGACGGGCGCGCGGCCGCCGGAGCGGGCACGGCCGCCGTGGTGTGCGGGGCGGCCGAGTAGGGGTGGACGCCCTGTGCCGTGGCGGTGTCCTGAGGCGCCGCGGCCGTGGTGGCCGGCTGGTGCGTGTGGCGCGTGGACGGCCGTGCGGGGGAGGTGGGCGAGGCAGGTCCGAGGTCGGCGTCCCCGGTCGCCGTGCCGGTGTGCCCGGCCGGCTGCCGGCCCAGGGAGTCCGTGTGCGGGGCGCCCGGCGCGGGTGCCGCCTGGGCGGGGGCGGCGGTGTGGCGGTCCAGCGAGGCGACGGTCAGACCGCCGCCGACCAGCGCCACGGCGGTCGCGACCAGGGCGCGGCGCTGGGTCTTCTTCCAGCGGGCCCGCTGCCGCCGCCGCGCGGCCCGCCCCGGCCGCTGCCACCCGTCCGACGCGTCCGCCGTGGCGGCTGCGCCGTCCGCCGCGCCTGCGGACATGGCGCCCGTGGCGGTGCCGGGTATGGAGTCCCCGGCGCCTGCGAACCGCGCGTCCCCGGCCGCGGGCGCGGCCTCGGCCGGTCCGGGCGTCGGCTCCCAGGCGAAGGGGGGCGTGGCGGTGCCGGGCGGGGTGAAGGACGGTGCGGGGTGGGCGGCGAAGCCGTCGTCGGACGCGGGGTCCGCGGCGGGCCCCGGAGCGAAGGGGGCCGCGGAGTCCGCGGTGGCGTTCGGGGCTATGTCCGGGGCGTAGGCCCCGCAGCCGGGACACACCAGGGCACCGTTGAGGTGCCGTCGGCACGTGGAGCAGTAGTCCATCCGGATCTTCCTGAGTAGGCCAGCCGGGCGGCCAGCCACGCTAACAAGGGCGGCGCTTCCCTGTGTGCAGCCCGTGTGACGCTCCTGCGGGGATTCGGCGGTCCGTCCGCTCCCGCGCGCCGGGCGCCCCGGCCGGGACGTCAAGCTGAACCGTCCCCTTCCGATCCGCATCTGACTGGGCGGACATGCCGGAGAAGGGACGGAACGTGCGCAACGGCGAGAGGGCAGCGGCCGCTCCCAGGCGCGGCGCGCGTATCGGCGGTCGTCCGGTGGTGCGATGGCACACCGCCCTGCTGACCGTGTGGACGGCCGTCTGGTTCCTCGTGGCCGAGCGCCACGGAGCCGTCTCCTGGCACTACCTGAGGACCGGTGAGGAACTGCTGTTCGGTCAGGTGCCGGGCGGCGGCCTGGCGCTCTACGCCCACCATCCGGAACTGCAGATCGGCCCGGTCGGTTTCGTGGTCGCCGCGCTGTTCGAGCCGTTCCCCGCCGCCGTGGGCGAGAACCTCGCCGAGGCGTTCATGTCCGGCCTGGGCCTGTACATGCTGGTCCTCGTCGGCCGTACGGCCGCCGAGCAGGGCCTCGGCACAGGCCTGAACCACCGGCGTCTGCAGCAGCGCGTCCTGGTCGCCGGGGCCGCCTTCATCCCCATGTGGGTGGAGGTCTCCGTACGGTTCGCGCACCTGGACGACGTGCTGGCACTGTTCTTCACCACCCTCGCCGTACGCGCCCTGGTGCGCGGCAACGCCACCGCCGTAGGCGTGCTGCTGGCGCTGGCCGTGGACTCCAAACCGTGGGCGGTCGGCTTCCTGCCGCTGCTGCTCGCCCTGCCCCGCCCGGTGCGGCTGCGCGCGGGCGCCTGGACCGTCGGTCTGGTGGCCGCCGCCTGGCTGCCCTTCTACCTCACCCACCTGGACACGTTCCACGCCGCCCGCTTCACCATCCCCAACCAGCCGGCCTCCGCCCTGCGCTGGTTCGGCGTGAACGACCCGGCCACCCCCTGGTGGGACCGCCCCGCGCAGATGAGCCTCGGCATCGCCCTGGGCGTGCTCGCGGTCCGCCGGAACCGCTGGACCGCCGTGGTGCTGCTGGCCGCCGACGCGCGGATCGTGCTGGACCCCAGCGTGTACACGTACTACAACGCCTCGGTGCTGCTCGGCACCCTCATCTGGGACTCCGTCGGCCGGCGGTGGCTGGTGCCGTGGGTGAGCTGGACGGCACTGATCTCCCTGTACGGCAGTGCGCTGCTGGTGCCCTCCGCCTCCGTCCAGGGCCTGATACGGCTGGCCTTCGCGGCCGGTTCCGCGCTGTACGTCCTGTTCTGGCCCCGGCGTCCGCCCCGCAACGGCCTGGGCGCCTCACCCGGGGCGGGAGGCGACGGTCAGGCCCGGTCGGTGAGCTCCTCGGCGTACACCTGGGAGAGCGGCTGAGGGCCCACGTACCGCTGGCAGTTGCACTGGCCCGGCTCGTAGCGCAGCGGCTTCTTGTTCTCGTCCCAGGCGGTCGGCACCTCCACGCGCTCGTGGCACCGGCCGTTCTTGTCGTGCTTGGCCAGGTGGTGCGTGCAGCCGCACACCGGCTCCGGCGGCTTGTGCGCGGCCTCCACGGCCAGCCGCTCCGCCTTCTGCGCCTCCATCAACTCCAGTTTCCGCTGGTGGCGGTTGCGCAGCGCGGTGCGCGCGGTGTCGGCGAGCCATGCGAAGCCGCCGGTCCAGAACAGGATGAGTACCCACCAGATCCAGTTCATCGATCCCCCGTCCTTCCCCCTGTGCGCATGGGTTCAGGATAGGCAACGGCGACCGGAACGGGAGGGGTCGGTGCGGCGCCAGGGCGCGTGCGCCGGACCGGTCGCGGCAGTCGGCGCCAGGCGCGTTCGTGGACCAGGGCCAGCACGACCGCCGTGGCCACCGCGATCAGGTGCTCGCGGCCGGCCAGGTTGGGCCTGACCACCGACTCGGCCACCATCGAGCCGCCGGTGAGGAAGAAGACGACCGGGGCGCGCCGCACCACGGACAGATAGGTGAACAGGCCCACCACGGCGGCGGACGGACCCGTGTCGAGGACGTGCCCGATCTCGGGCGGCAGCCCCAGCCCCCACCGGCCGGGCCCGATCGCGAGCATCACCCGCACCGTCAGGGTGCCGGCCAGGGTGGTGGCGTAGGAGATGAACAGGGTGCGGCCCCGGCCCAGGGTGAGCTCGGCCAGGGCGAACGCGAGGAACAACTGGGTGATGCCGGCCCACACCGGAAGGTCGAGAGCCGGGACGTAGAGGGAGACGGGGGTGCGCAGCAGCGCCAGCCACAGCGGCAGGTCGCCCTGGACGCCGCCGAGGGCCCGCACCGCCGTCTCGCCCCTCGGGTGCTGGGCGATCGCGTGGAAGAGGATCACACCGAAGGCGGCCACGAAGGCCAGCACCAGCCCGGACAGCCCACGGCGCGCCAGCTGCCGCAGCGGGGCCACGACCATGGCGTGCCACTCGCGGCGCAGGGCGCGCACGACGAACAGCGCGAGCCGGGCCGGCACCCCGCGCCCGTTCTGGTATTTCCGGTACTCCTGGACCACCGCTCGGCTCCTCGAAGCAGTTCCCCACTCCGTGCGCACAACCGTATGGACCCGAATACGGCCGGAGACGTTCCCACGCGCCGGGCGGCGTTCGTCTCAGCGCGCGGGTGACCTGCGTGGAGTACGCCCGGACGGTGCCGCTCGTCGGGAGCGGTAGACGACGCAGGGGCGGGCCGGATGACCGAGGGGGACGGCGAAGGCGTGCACGAGGCGGCCGAACGGCCAGAGCGCGAACAGGGCCGGTGCGAGCAGGGCGTGCAGCCGGTAGACGAGCGGGGCGTGGGCCGTGGCGGTGACGTCGGGGTCGAACGTGGGGCTGGGGCTGCCGCTAGGGGGCGGAGGCGTCATAGGCGGCGGACTCCTTCGTCGAGGGTGGCCCGGACGGCGCGGATCACGTCGAGGTAGGGGCTGCCGTGGGACGCGAGGGCGGTGGCGAGCAGGGCGAGGGCGCCGCGGTGCTCGTGGAGCACGGCACGGCCGGCGGTGGGGCAGCGCGCCGCGAACTCCAGCACGGCCGGCAGGTGGTCGGGCAGTTCACCGTCGGACGGCTCCCAGCCGTGCTGCCGGTAGCGGGCCTTGAGCGCGGCGAGCGAGGCGCCCCGGCGACGGGTGTCGCCGTCCGTGTAGTGGGTCAGGTACAGGGTGCGGCGGCGGCTGCGGTCGAAGGTGGTGGCGTACTGGGCCGCGAGGTCGAGCAGCGGGGTGTCGGCGGTGCGGCGGCAGAACCGCAGCAGGGGCTCCGCCGCCGGGCCGCGCAGCCCGCCGATCGACTCCAGCACCAGGGCGCGGTGGGCCGGCCAGCGCTGGTCGGGGTACTGCAGGAGCAGGGAGGCGGCCCGGTGCACGGCTCGTTGCTGGTTCATCACCGCGACCCGGCCCTCCGCTCGGGGAACAGCCCTCGCGGCCGGCCGCGGTCGTTCCGGTTCAGCAGGCTGACGCGGCCGCGCAGCCCGCCGTGCGCTCCGCCCGTGCCGTCGGTCGTGGGAACGGGCGGGGCATGGAAGGCGCTCATCACGTCTGTGCCGTACATCCTGGACGTGATCGCCTCCTGCCAGGCCGGGGTGTGCGGCTGGGAGGCGTCGTCGCAGTCCTCGGGCCACTCGCCCGGCAGCCCCTCGCGGCCGACGCCGTACTGGGCGAGCAGCAGGTCGAAGACGGTGGTCACCAGCCGCCCGCCGACGACGCGTCGGTCTCCTGGGTCTCCCAGGTGATCAGCCCGTCCTCGACGTACACCTTCCGCGAGCAGGAGCCGGTGCAGTTCACGCCGTGCGTGGAGCGGACCACCTTGTCGTGCGCCCAGCGCTCCCGGTACGGCGCGTCGTTGACGGCCTGGTCGGTGCGCAGGACAGCCCGCAGGCCGGGCGTCGTGGGGGAGCGCCGCAGTATCCGCCCGGCCCGCAGCAACTGGTCGGCGGCCACCGCCGCCACACCCTCCGCTTCCCGCCGGGCCCCGCGCCGTCCCACTGGCCTCACATCCCTTTCGAACTCGGCACAGCACGCCGGTCCGGGGGCTTGGACCCCCGCGCGACCGGCGTTTCCGCTTGCCGTCAGCGTCACCTGTCGGAGCACTCTGTGTTCGCAGAACTACGCTGAGTTGGAAAGTGGCTGTACGGAGCTTTTCTTGTCCTTTGCAATATTTGGTGATGGCACCTAGATGGCACCTAGATGAATGGTTCCTGCGGGCCGGAGACGTTCAGCCGCGACGCTGGGCGACGCGGGGCGGGGCGGCGCGACGCGTCGGTGGCCGTGGAGTGCGACGGCGTCCGTGACGGTGACCGTGGAGCGCGACGGCGACCGGGGCGGCGGTGAAGACCGACGAGTACGTGCCGACCGCCAGGCCGATGAGCAGGGCGAGCGCGAAGTCGGTCAGCGACTCCCCGCCCAGCACCGCCAGCGAGGCCAGGATCAGCACCGCGCCCATCCCGGTGTTCACGGTACGGGGCAGCGTCTGCACGATCGCCCGGTCGGTGATCTGCGACAGCGGCGCCTTGCGGTCGCGCCGGAGCAGTTCGCGGATGCGGTCGAAGACGACGACGGAGTCGTTGACCGAGTAGCCGATCACGGTCAGCAGGGCGGCCAGGAACACCTCGTCCAGCGGCTTGCCGAGCCAGGCGAAGACGCCGACCAGGATCAGCACGTCATGGGCGAGGGCGGCGACGGCGGCCGTGCCGAACAGCCAGCGGAAGCGGGCGGCGAGATACAGCAGCTGGGCGCCGAGGGCCACCACGAGAGCGATCAGGGCGTTGCGGCGCAGCTCCTCGCCCAGGCTCGGGCCGATCAGCTCGTCGCGCACCTTGGCCGTCTTCGCGCCGTCCCCGTTCTTCGCTCCGTTCGCGCCGTCCCCGCCGAGCGTGCCGATGGTCCGCGTGACCGTGTCCACCTGGGCGTCGGTCAGTTTCCCGGCGCGCACGGTGAGCCCCGTGTCACCGGCGGACTGGACCACCGTGTGCGGGAGTCCCGCGTCGGCGAGCGCGCCGCGGGCCCGCTCGGGATCCACGGCGTGCGGCGTCTCGTACGCGATCAGGCGGCCGCCCGTGAACTCGATCCCGAACTCCAGGCCGCGCACCGCGATGCCCGACGTGGCGAGCACGAGCACGACGCCGGAGGCCGCCAGCCAGCGGCGCGGCCGGTGCATCAGCCGCGGGTCGCGGCGCACGAGCGCCTCGCGCACCCGGCCGGCCGTGGCGAGTCCGGTGACACGGGGGCGCCGGCGCACCCACGGACGGGAGGCGGCGAAGTCGGCGAGCACCCGGGTGACCACCAGGGCGCTGATCATGGAGGCGATGACACCGATGCCGAGGGTGACGCCGAAGCCGCGCACCGGTCCGGAGGCGAGGAGGAACAGCAGCCCGGCCGCGATCAGCGTGGTGATGTTGGAGTCGGCGATCGCGCTGAACGCGTTGCGGAAACCGGCGGTCAGTGCCGAGCGTGCGCTGGGCCGCCGACGCGAGGCGTGCTCCTCGCGGGCGCGTTCGAAGACGAGCACGTTGGCGTCCACCGCCATGCCGATCGCCAGCACGAAACCGGCCAGCCCCGGCAGGGTCAGGGTGGCCCCGAGCGCGGCCAGCGCGGCGTAGGAGATCAGTCCGTAGGCGAGCAGCGCCACGACCGCGAGGGCGCCCATGAGCCGGTAGACCACGATGATGAACAACGCGGTCAGGGCGGTGCCGACGACCGCGGCCCAGGCGCTGGCCGTGATGGCACGGGCGCCCAGGGTGGGGCCGACGGTGTGCTGTTCGATCGTCTCGACCGGCACCGGCAGGGCGCCGCCGTTGATCAGCAGGGCCAGCTCGCGGGCCTCGGCGTCGCTGAACGAGCCGGTGATCTGCGTGGAGCCGCCCGCGATGCCCGTTCCGCAGGCGACCGACGGATCGACCTGCGGCGCGGAGATGATCCGGTCGTCCAGCACGATGGCGACCCGGCGCGTGGGGTCGCCGACCGGACGGCAGGCGGCGTCGGCGGTCAGTTCGGCCCAGCGGTCGCGGCCCGTGCGGTCGAAGTCGACGGTGACGTGCCAGCCGGCGCCGGTCTCCTGGTCGAACCGGGCGTCGGCGCCCTTGACGTCCTTCCCGGTCATGGCGGACGCCCCCAGGCGCAGCCGCTGCCCGGACTCGTCGGGCAGCACCCGCTCCCCGGACTCGGCGGGTTCGGGTGTCCCGGCACCGGCCGCGCCGAGCACCGGGTGGAAGGACAGCTGGGCGGTGCGGCCCAGCACGTCGGCGGCCTGCTTCGGGTCCTGCACGCCGGGCAGTTCGACGATGATCCGGTGGGCGCCGGAGCGGACGAGGGTCGGCTCGGCGACACCGAGTGCGTCGACGCGGCCGCGCAGCACCTCCAGGGTGCGGTCGGTGGCCGCGCGGTCGGCCTTGGTGGTCGGGGTGGAGCGTGTCTCCAGAACGATCTGGGTGCCGCCGCGCAGATCAAGTCCGAGTCGGACGGGCACGGTCACGGCGATGTACACGGATACGGCGATGACGGCGAGGGCGAACAGCGCCCTCACCCGGTTGGAACGGATCAACGGGGCCTCCGGCGGCCTGGGGGTTGGGGAGTGGGGGTCAGGTGCCGGAGGGTGCGGGCGGGGCCCGGCCGCGGTCGGGGACCGGGTGGCCCGGAGAGGCGGGGTCGGGTGCACGGGACGGCGGTGTCCGTGCGGGGGTGGTCGCGGGGGCCGCCGTGGTGTCGGGGGTGATGGCGAGGTGGCCCGGCGGGGCGGGGCGCTCGCCGTGGAGTTCGTGGCGGACGCCGGCCTGGGCGGTGCAGGCGTCGGCGCACTGGTCGCCGGCGTGGGGCGGGGCGTGAGGCGCGGCGTCTGCGTGGAGCGTGGTGTGGGGCGCGGTGTGTGCGTGGACCGTGGTGCGGGCGTGGTGGCCGACCGGGGGTGCCTCGGGCTGTCCGGCCACGACCGGGGCGGCGTGGAAACCGGTGAGCAGGCCCAGCAGGGTGAGCAGTACGGCCGTGAGCAGGGTGAGCGCCCTGGGGGGTGTCTCGTCGATCATGCCGGGTTCGCGGCGCCTGGCACCGCACCTCGCGGCGTTGTCGTCGGTCGCCGATGCTCCGCATCGGCTCCCTCCTCCGCCTTGCGTTGTTCCCCCACTGCCTGAACGGCGTGGGAGGTGCCCCCACCACCAGCCACCGCTCCCTGATCCGGCCTGATCGACGAGACACCCCCCAGGGATGGCGGCGCGTGACGCCCGGCGCATGCACCGCCCCCTCTCGTGGGCCCGGTCGTGGCTGCTGTCGTGGTCGGGGTTGTCAGGGCTCGACCAGGCCGGCGCGGATGGCGTACCGGGTGAGCTCCAGACGGTCGCGCAGGCCCAGCTTCTGGAGCAGGTTGGCGCGGTGGCGCTGGACGGTCTTGATGCTGATGAAGAGGATCTCGGCGATCTCCTTGGAGGAGTGCCCTTCGGCCACCAGCTTGAGGACCTCCTCCTCACGGGGTGTCAGCACCTGGTCGGGGGTCTCCTCGCCGTGGCGGACGCGGTCGAGGTAGTTGCGGATGAGCGCGGTGACGGCGCCGGGGTAGAGGAACGGCTCGTCGCGCATCGCGGCCCGGCACGCGGCGACCAGATCGCGGTCCGCGACGGACTTCAGCACGTAACCGCAGGCTCCGGCCTTCAGCGCCTGGAAGAAGTACTGCTCGTTGTCGTGCATGGTGAGCATCAGCACCCGCAGGTCCGGCTTGAGGGCGGCCAGTTCGCGCGCTGCCTGGAGGCCGGTCAGGCGCGGCATCGCGATGTCCAGGACGGCGAGGTCGACGTCGTGGGCGCGGGCCAACTCGATGGCCTCCGCGCCGTCACCGGCCTCGGCGACCACCTCCAGGTCCGGTTCCTGGTCGAGGATGAGCCGCACTCCGCGGCGTACCAGCGCGTGGTCGTCGGCGAGCAGGATGCGGATCGTGGTCGGGGCGTGGTCGGCCATGGTCAGAGGTGCTTCCTGGGGTTGCTGGGCAGGGGCGCGGCGACGGAGGGGGTGACGGGGGCGGTCAGCCGGACGCGGGTGCCGGGAGAGCGGCCACCGGAGCCGGAGCCGACGCCGGTCCCGGTGCCGGGGGCGTCGGTGATGTCCAGGTCGCCCCCGATGAGCAGGGCCCGTTCGCGCATGCCGCGGATGCCGGCGCCCTCGCAGGCCGCCTTGATGCCCCGGCCGTCGTCGGTGATGTCCAGCACCACGGCGCCGTCGCCGTGCGTGAGAGCGACCTCGACGCGTGCGGCGTCCGCGTGGCGGGCGGCGTTGGTCAGGCCCTCCTGGGCGACGCGGTAGAGGACGAGCTCCGTCTCCGGGTCCAGTGCGGGCAGGTCGGCGTCGAAGCGGCGTACCACCTTGAGGCCGGTGTGGGTGGCGAAGTCGGAGGTGAGCGACGTCAGCGCGCTGACCAGGCCGAGGTCGTCCAGAACGCCGGGCCGCAGCCTGCGCACCAGCCGGCGGACCTCGTCCAGGCTCTCCCGGGTGATCTCCTGCACCTGGTGCAGTTCGTCCCGCAGCGGGGCCTCGGCCTGGTCCGCGGCCCGCTTGAGCGCCAGCAGCACCGCGGTCATGCTCTGTCCCACCTCGTCGTGCAGTTCCTGGGCGATACGGCGCCGCTCGGCCTCCTGGGCGAGCAGCACGCGGGCGCTGCTGGTGGCCCGCTCGTGCTCCAGCCGGTCGAGCATGGCGTTGAACGTGCGGATCAGCTCGGTGACCTCCCCGCCGCCGTCCACCGGGAGCCGCTGGCCGGGGCGCAGCAGGTCGACGGTGGTCATCAGCCTGGTCAGCCGGTCCAGTGGGGCCAGGCCCCAGCGCAGCAGCGCGGCGTTGGCGACCAGCATCACGACCAGGCCGCCCACGAGGATGACCGCCTCGGTGAGCACGACCGGTACGGAGACGGTCACCGGAGCCCACAGCAGCAGCGCGGTGGCCGTACCCAGCACCACGGCGTTGAGCCCGAAGATCCGCCAGAACAGGGACACCGGGTTGCTCCTCCTCACGTGACGCGGCCTGTCTGCTGCCCGCGCCTCTGCCTCCACTGTCGGGCATCTCGCAGCCGGACGAGTCGCGGGCCCTGTTCCCGGTCCAGCCTGCCCGTTCCCGCCGGTGGGGTCGATGGGTCATGGCGCCCATTCGACGGGGTGCGGCCTACCCATTCCGTACGGAGTGGGTCCTCGGACCTCCCGCAAATGGGGTCTGGACCCGATGGGATTCGACCGCCCGTGCGACCAGGGTGGAGGCACAGGCCACAGGCCGCACCGAAAGGAACCCCGCCATGTCGCTCGACGCCGCCCGGACCCAATCCCGCCCGCCGCGTCCGACCGCTCACGAGGCCCGGCAGCGTCTCGAGCACGCCCGCGGCACCCGGCTGGTCCAGTTGCAGGCCCTCACCGCGACCGGGCAGACGGTGGACGACCATCTCATGTCCGCGCAGAGGGAGGCCATCGAGCGGGTGCTCAAGGAGATCGACGAGGCCTTCGCCCGCATCGAGGACGGCACCTACGGGATCTGCCGGGGCTGCGCCAAGCCGGTCCCCGCGGAACGCCTGGAGATCCTCCCGTACACGAGCCACTGCGTCGGCTGCCTGCGCCGGCCCGCCTGACCACCGTCCGACACACGTCTTCCGTCGTACGCCCGCTGTTGCCGTCACTCGTCTCCCGCCCTGCCCGAGGGGTGAAGTGGTGAACCACCAGATCATCGACGCCCGCGACCCGCACCTGACGCCCGTGGACCTGACGCCCGAGGACCTCGCCGGGCTCCGCGAGAACCTGCACGAGCAGCGCCTGTTCCGGCAGGAGCAGCTGCGGGAGATCACGGCTGCCGCGCCCGCCCGCACGGACGCCCTGCGCCAGCGGCAGGCCGCCTCGCAGGTCGAGGTCAGCGTCAAACTGGCGGCCTCCGCCCGGATGGTCCTCGCCGACGTCGAGGCGGCCCTGACCCGCATGGACGACGGCAGCTACGGCTACTGCCACCTGTGCAGGCGGCCGATCGCGCGGGAACGGCTGGAGATCGTGCCGCAGGCCCGCTACTGCGCCCGCTGCCAGCAGGTCAGGGAGGCGGGCCGGTGAGTACGACCCGTCGTCCCCGCGTCACGGCCGGCTCCGCCGTGCGCCACCGGCCGTGGCCGCTGTGCCGGCAGTGCTGCGGTGTCGCCCTCGACATGGGCAGCGCCCGCACCCGCGCGTGGATCAGCGGCCGGGGCCTGGTCCTGGACGTCCCCACGGTGACCTTCCCCGGCGCCGGCGCGGTGTACCCGATCCAGCGCGGCGCCATCGTGGACACCCCGGGTACCGCCCGGATGCTGGACCGTCTGCTCGGCCACCGCCTGCCCCGCTTCACCCGCCCGCTGATCGTCGTGACCGCCCCCGTGCTGGACGGCGTCGCCTACCGCGCCGAGGCCCGTACGGCCGTGGAGGTACTGCGGCCGCGCACTGTGCTGACCGTTCCCGGCGCCCGGGCGGTCGCGCTGGGGGCGGGCGCGGACCTGTCCCGGCCGCTGCTCGTCGTCGACATCGGCGCGCACCTCACGGAGGTGGTGCTGCTGTCGGACGGCGCCGTCGTCGACGCGCGCCGCACCGCGCTCGGCACCACCGACCTGGACACCGTCTCCTCGGCGCAGATCAGTGAGGCGGTGGCCGGCATGGTGACCGCGATGCTGCGGCAGGACCGTACGTCGCTCACCCTCGACGCGCTGCACCGGGGCCCGCTGCTGGCGGGCGGGGGCGCCCTGCGCCCGGAGATCACCTACCACCTCACCGGCCGGCTGCACGTCCCCCTGAAGGCCGTGGCGGCGCCCCACACCGCCGCCGTCCGCGGTGCCGCCGCCCTCCTCCACGCCGCCCACACCCACCCGTCGCTCACCGCCTCCGTCCCACCCACCCCGCGCCCCCGGTAACCGCACCCCCGTCCCCACACCGCGGACCGACGAAGGGAGGACAGCCATCACGCCGTGGCGACTGCGGCGCAACCCGCTGCGCCGCCGCACCGACCTGTTCCAGGCCTGGCTCGGCCTCGTCCTGCTGCCGACGGTCCTGGCCGCCGCGCCTGTCGCCGCGTACCTCGCGGCCGACGCCGCCCACCGCCACTACACGCACACCGCCGACCGGCACACGCAGATCCGGCGGCACACCACCGCCGTCCTCGTCCAGGCCGCCCCGCGACACCCCGAGCCGGGCTCGGCCGAGGAGAAGAACACCCGCTACCCGGCCGAGGTCCGCTTCACGGACGCCGGCGGACGGACCCGCAACGCGACGACGGACGTCCCACCCGGTCTGCGGGCGGGCAGCACCGTCCACGTCTGGGCCGACGCGCACGGCGGCATCCACGGCCCGCCGCTGACCCCCGACCAGATCCGCAGCCGCACCATGGGATGGGCCATCCTCGCCGCCCTGTCCGTCATCGCCCTGGGCTCCGCCGGCTACGGGGCCGTCACCCTCGTCGTGCACCGCCGCAACCTCGCCGCCTGGGCCACGGCCTGGTCCGGCACGGCACCACGCTGGACGACACCGAAGTGACGCGTGAGCACCTAGGGGGTGAGACTGAGCCCATCATCTGGGGCGTGCTCACCGTGGCCGGCCTGGCCGCCGTCCTGATCGGTTTCGGCATCAAGGTCGCCACCTCCCAGCCCTGAACCCGGACCCGGAGGCGTGGCCGTACGCGGTCGCCCGCGCGTTCACCGCCCCGGACCGTCAAGCCGGCCGCCGCGATTCCGACGCCCCGCTGACGGTTTCTTGGCGGGGCGCTGGCATCGAGGGTGGGGGGAAGACTGCCGGGAACCGGCAATGCGCGGGGCGTTCGTGGCTGGGCATCATGGCGGTGGGGAGCACTACGGGGGCTTCCGGTGCCGGATCCCGGCAGGAGCCGGGCCGGGCCGGAGGCCCGTACGGGGGAGAGGGGGAACCACGATCGCGGCCCCGTGGCCGCCGGCGCGCTCGGTGCAGCGCGCCAACCCGCCTTCTCTTCCGTACCGTCAAGGACGTACACCATGGATGTCATCGGCGCGCTCGCCGCTGCCTGCCTGATTCTCGTTCTGCTCGCGCTGTTCGTCTTCTCCCGGCTGTACCGCAAGGTGGACCAGGGCAGGGCGCTGATCGTCTCCAGGACGCGGAAGGTCGACGTGTCCTTCACCGGGCAGGTCGTGCTGCCCGTGCTGCACAAGGCCGAGGTGATGGACATCTCGGTGAAGACCATCGAGATCAGCCGCTCCGGCCGGGACGGGCTGATCTGCCGGGACAACATCCGTGCCGACATCCGCATCTCGTTCTTCGTGAAGGTCAACAAGACCGTCGAGGACGTCATCAAGGTCGCCCAGTCCGTCGGCACCGAGCGTGCCAGCCACCAGGACACGCTCCAGACGCTGTTCCACGCGAAGTTCTCCGAGGCGCTGAAGACCGTCGGCAAGCAGATGGACTTCACCGACCTGTACACCAAGCGTGAGGAACTCCGCTTCCACATCATCGAGTTGATCGGCGTCGACCTCAACGGCTACCACCTGGAGGACGCGGCGATCGACTACCTGGAGCAGACGCCGCTGTCCCAGCTCGACCCGGCCAACGTCCTCGACGCGCAGGGCATCCGCAAGATCACCGAGCTGACGGCGGTCGAGCACGTGCGCACCAACGAGGCGCAGCGCAACGAGGAGAAGGAGATCACCCGGCAGAACGTCGACGCGCGCGAGGCCATCCTGGAGCTGGAGCGCCGGCAGGCGGACGCCGAGATCAAGCAGAGGCGGGAGATCGAGACCTCCCGGGCCCGCGAGGAGGCCGAGACGGCCCGCGTGGTGGAGGAGGAGCGGCTGCGCGCGCAGAGCGCCTTCCTGCGCACCGAGGAGCAGCTCGGGGTGCAGCGCGAGAACCAGGCCCGTGAGGTCGCCGTCGCCGCGAAGAACCGCGAGCGGGTCATCGCGGTGGAGAACGAGCGCATCGAGAAGGACCGGCTGCTGGAGGTCATCGCCCGGGAGCGGGAGACGCAGCTGACGAAGATCTCCGCCGACAAGGAGGTGGAGGCGGAGAAGCGGGAGATCGCCGAGGTCGTGCGCGAGCGGGTCGCCGTGGACCGTACGGTCGCCGAGCAGGAGGAGTCCATCAAGAAGCTGCGCGCCGTGGAGCAGGCGGAGCGCGAGCGGCAGGCCGTGATCATCGCCGCCGAGGCCGAGGCGCAGGAGAAGCTGGTCAAGGACATCAAGGCCGCCGAGGCCGCCGAGCAGGCGGCCACCCACCGCGCCGCCGAGGAACTCACCCTCGCCGAGGCCCGGTTGAAGACCGCCGACCTCGACGCGCGGGCCAAGCTGCGGCTGGCCGAGGGCGTCCAGGCGGAGGCCGCCGCCGAGGGACTGGCCGCCGTGCAGGTCCGCGACAAGGAGGCCGAGGTCATCGAGAAGGCCGGCCGGGCGGAGGCCGAGGCGACCCAGGCCCGGATGCTGGCGGAGGCGCAGGGCACCGAGGCGCGGATGCGGGCCGAGGCCGAGGGTGCCCAGGCCAAGGCGCTCGCCGAGGCCACCGCCATCGGCGAGAAGCTGAAGGCGGAGGCGGCCGGCCTGACCGAGAAGGCGACGGCGATGGCCGCCCTGGACGAGGCCTCGCGCGGGCACGAGGAGTACCGGCTGCGGCTTCAGGCCGAGAAGGAGATCCGCCTCGCCGGTCTGGAGGTGCAGCGTCAGGTGGCCGAGGCACAGGCGACCGTCCTGGCGACCGGGCTGGAGAACGCCGACATCGACATCGTCGGCGGCGAGTCGGTCTTCTTCGACCGGCTGATGTCCGCGATCTCGCTGGGCAAGGGCGTCGACGGGTTCGTCGAGCACTCCGGCACCGCGCAGGCCCTCGCCAGGCCCTACCTGGACGGCTCGGCGAGCCTCCCCGACGACCTGAGCCGGATCCTCGGCTCGGTCTCCACGGCCGATGTGCGCGACCTGACGGTCTCGGCGCTGCTGATGAAGCTGATGAAGTCGGGCGGCGCGAACGCCGGGCGGTTCCAGCAGCTCCTGGAGCACGCGGGCGAGCTGGGCCTGGCCGACACCCCGCTGGCCGCGCTCGCTTCGAGCAACGGCACCGCCAGGGCCTGATCGGACGCGGCGGCCGTCAGCTGCCGTACAGGGGACGGCAGCTGACGGCCCTACCTCTCGCGAAGGGACGCACGACCCATGGCAACCGCCCTGGAGACGGGTTCGTACGACGCCGTGGACAGCGGCACGTACGAGGTGCTGCGCGACCGGCTCACCGCCCAGGCCGCCGACCTCGCGCGCGGCGCCGAGGCGCTGAACGCCCGCAGGGCCGAGGAGTTCGGCGCCACCCGGCTCGACCTCACCGGCACCGGCCGGCTGCGCACCGAGCACCCGAGCGTCCCCGGGGACGTCGTCGCCGTCGGCGACCGGCTGCTGTTCGGCTGCCACAGCGCGGGCCCGGCGGCCGGCGGCCGGCCCGAGCCGGAGGTCGGCGACGTCCTCGCGCTGTACGACCGCGATCTGAACCGGCTGCCCGAGGACGCCGTCCCCGGGCTGCTCGACGACCCGGCGTTCGTACGGGAGTTCGCGGCCCTGTACCGCTACTACCGGCAGGCCCGGCTGCTGCGCCTGCACCGCGTCGAGGGACGGCTGCTGGCCGTCTTCCGCACCGGGGAGAAGGCCGACGACATCCGGGCGCTGCGCTGGGACCTGACCGACGACGGGCGGGCCGCCGTCTTCGTGGACGCGCGCGGGGAACGCGACCACGTGCCGCCGCCCGCCCACGACTTCGCGTGGACCGAGGCCACCCGGGAGGACCACGTCCTGGGCCGCCACCCGCACGTCCGGGTGCGCGGTGAGTTGTACGTCTCCACCGTCGGCGGCGCCCTCACGATCAAGACGGAGGACGACACCGAGACCGGCGAGGGCATCCACAGCGAGCCGGTCGAGGAGCCGCTGCAGGCGCTCGCCGACGCCGTCGTCGCGCACGCGCGGGTGGGCGCGCTGATCCTGCTGCGGATCCGCCCGTACAAGGAGGACGCCGACCGCTACCTGGTGTTCAACACGCTCACCAGGGCGGTGGTCCGCCTCGACGGCATCGGGCAGGGCTGCCGCCGCCTCCCCGAGGACCAGGGCATCGTCTTCGCGGGCGGCTACTGCCTGGCCACCGGGGTGTACAAGACGTACGAACTCGACACCACCGGCCTGGAGTTCGAGCGGGAGGTGCGCTCGCCCTACGGTGAGGACGTGCTGTACGCCTTCCGCGCGCGCGCCCGGTCACGCGGCCTGCTGCTGTCGTACAACACCATCCGCGAGGAGGTCGCGAACCCGCTGACCTGCCACGGCTGGGCGCTGTTCGACGACGGCGCGCTGCTGGCGCTGCGCGCCGACCCGGCGGGCGCGGCCGGGGAGCCGGCCCGCGTCCACCCGGTCCAGCAGTGGACCTCCCCGTATGTCTCCGACACCCACGCCGCCGCCGGCGCGGGCACCGGCCCGCTGGCCCGGGTCGGCAACGCCGACCTGGTGCGCGGCATCTCCGACTGTCTGTCGATCAGCCGCGCGGTCGCCGAGACGACGCCGACGGTCGAGGTGTACGAGGCGCTGGCCGCCGCCTGCGTGCGCGCCGCCGACACCCACCACTGGCTGGGCGAGGCCGAGCTGGGAGACCTGCGGACCCCGCTGGAGGCCGTACGGGCGACGGCGGAGCAGGTGCTCGCCGAGTTCAGGACCGTGCAGGACCTGACCCGGAGGGCCGCCGAGGCGCTGGAGGAGGCCGCGGAGCGGCTCGCGACGGTGGTGCGCCGGCTGCGCGGCGAGGCACCGCGCGGGGCCGCCGCCTGGGTGGGCGGACTGACCGAACTGCGGCAGGCGCAGGGCCACCTGCTGACCCTGAAGGAGATGCGGTACGCCGACACCGCCCGCATCGACGAGCTCGCCGCCCGGGCGGAGGCCGACCTCGCGGCGTTCGGCAAGCGGGCCGTCGCCCATCTGGCCCGCGAGGACGCCTTCGCCGAGCACCACCGGGACGTCGAACGGCTCGTCGCGGACGCCGAGTCCATCGCGAGCGTGGCCGAGGCCGGGCCGGTCGCGGCCCGCCTGGACGAACTGACCGGGGCGCTGCGCACGGTCACCGAGGTCGTCGCCGGGCTCGACATCGCCGACGCCACCGTGCGCACCTCCGTGCTGGAACGGATCGCCGAGGTGCTGGGCGGCGTCAACCGCGCCCGCGCCCTGCTCGACGCCCGCCGCCGCGAGCTGGGCGAACGGGAGGGGCGCGCCGAGTTCGCCGCGGAGTTCGCGCTGCTCGGGCAGGCGGTGACCGGCGCGCTCGCCGCCGCCGACACCCCCGAGGCGTGCGACGAGCAGCTCGCGGGCGCGCTGGTCAGGCTGGAGAACCTCGAGTCGAGGTTCGCGGAGTTCGACGACTTCCTCGGCGAGCTGGCCGCCCGGCGCACCGAGGTCCACGACGCCTTCTCCGCCCGCAAGCAGGCCCTCCTGGACGCCCGCGCCCGCCGCGCCGAACAACTGGCCGGCGCCGCCGCCCGGATCCTCGAGACGGTGGCCCGGCGGGCGGCCACGCTCGCGGACGCCGAGGCCGTCAGCACCTACTTCGCCTCCGACCCGATGGTCGCCAAGGTCCGCCGCACCGCCGAGGAGCTGCGCGAACTCGGCGACCCGGTACGGGCGGAGGAGCTGGACGGCCGGCTGAAGGCCGCCCGGCAGGAGGCGGCCCGCGCCCTGCGCGACCGCTCCGACCTCTACGCCGACGGCGGGCGGACCATCCGCCTCGGCGCCCACCGTTTCGCGGTCACCACCCAGCCCCTGGACCTCACCCTGGTCCCGGACGGCGACGGCCTCGCCTTCGCGCTGACCGGCACCGACTACCGCCGCCCGGTCACCGACCCGGACTTCCTTGCGACCCGCGCCCACTGGGACCGGCAGCTGCCCTCGGAGTCCCCCGAGGTCTACCGCGCCGAGCACCTGGCCGCCCGGCTGCTGCGCGAGCACGGCCCGGCCGCCCTCGCGGCGGCCGACGACCTGCCCGCCCTGGTGCGCGAGGCGGCCGCTCAGGCGTACGACGAGGGCTACGAGCGCGGGGTCCACGACCACGACGCCACCGTGATTCTCACCGCCCTGCTGCCCCTGTACGAGCAGGCGGGCGTGGTCCGCCACGAGCCCGCCGCACGCGCCGCCGCCCAGCTCTTCTGGTCCCACGGCACCACGCCCGCCGCCCGCGCCACCTGGACCCGACGGGCGGCCTCCCTCGCCCGGGCCCGCGACACCTTCGGCCGGGCGGCCGCGACGGCGGTGACCGAACTGGAGGCGGAGCTGTCGGGGGCGATCGGGCAGTGGTGGGCCACCGCGGGCGGCGACCTGCCGGCGGCGACGGAGGCCGGCGCACCGGCCGGAGCCGAGGAGCTCGCGGGAGCCGCGGCGGCCTATCTCTTCGAGGAGCTGACGACCGGGCCCGAGGGGTTCGTCATCAGCGCCGGCGCCCGCACCCTGCTCGACAAGTTCCGCCGTACGGTGGACGGTTCGGCGTACGAGGAGGACCTGGCCGCGCTCGACGAGCTCGCCGCGCGCCGGCAGCTGGCCGGGGCGTGGCTGACCGCGTACGCCGACGCGACCGGCGCGGACGTCACCGAGGGCGACCTGGCCGAGGCGGTGGCCGCCGAGCTGTGCCCCGGCCTGACCCGCCACGAGTCGGACGTCCCGGTGGGGACCGTGGCCGAGGGGCTGCTGGGCAGCCACCCGCGCCTCACCGGCCGCACCCTGGTGCTGCGCGTCGACGAGTTCCTGGCCCGGACGAAGCGGTTCGAGGAGCGCGACGTATCCGCCTTCCGCGCCCACCAGCGGCGCCGTACCGCCCTGGTGGCGGCCGAACGCGCCCGGCTGCGCCTGGACGAGCACCGCCCGCGCTCCCTGGCGGCCTTCGTCCGCAACCGGCTGATCGACGAGGTCTACCTTCCGCTGGTCGGCGACAGCCTGGCCCGCCAGCTCGGCACGACGGGAGAGAGCAGGCGCACCGACACCGGCGGCCTGCTGCTGCTCGTCTCGCCGCCCGGATACGGCAAGACGACGCTGATGGAGTACGTCGCCGGCCGCCTCGGACTGATGATGGTGCGGGTCAGCGGCCCGGCCCTGGGCCACGCCGTGACCTCGCTCGACCCGGCCGAGGCGCCGAACGCCACCGCCCGCCAGGAGGTAGAGAAGATCAACTTCGCGCTGGCGGCGGGCAACAACACCCTTCTGCACCTGGACGACATCCAGCACACCTCGCCGGAGCTGCTGCAGAAGTTCATCCCGCTGTGCGACGCCACCCGGCGCGTGGACGGCGTGTGGGACGGCGAGCCGCGCACCTACGACCTGCGCGGCAAGCGCTTCGCGGTCTGCATGACCGGCAACCCCTACACCGAGTCCGGGGACCGCTTCCGCGTGCCCGACATGCTGGCCAACCGCGCCGACGTGTGGAACCTCGGTGACGTCCTCACCGGCAAGGAGGACGTCTTCGCGCTCAGCTTCCTGGAGAACGCGCTCACCGCGAACCCGGTCCTCGCGCCGCTCGCCGGGCGGGACCGCGCCGACCTGGACCTGCTGCTCCGCCTGGCGGACGGTGACCCCACGGCCCGCGCGGACCGTCTCACCCATCCCTACGCCCCCGCCGAGCTGGACCGGATCCTCTCGGTGCTGCGCCATCTGCTCACCGCGCGCGAGACGGTCCTCGCGGTCAACGCCGCCTACATCGCCTCCGCCGCCCGGTCCGACGCCACGCGCCCCGAGCCGCCGTTCCGGCTCCAGGGGTCCTACCGCACCATGAACAAGATCGCCCAGCGGATCCGGCCGGTCATGAACGACACCGAGCTCGCCGCCGTGCTCGACGACCACTTCACCGCGGAGGCCCAGACCCTGAGCGGCGGAGCCGAGGCCAACCTCCTGAAACTGGCCGAGCTGCGCGGCACCCTCACCCCCGAACAGTCCCGGCGCTGGGCCGAGCTGAAGGCCGCCCACGTCCGCGCCCGGGACCTCGGCGGCTCCGCCGAGGAGCCCCTGACCCGCGCGACCGCCGCCCTGGCGCTGCTCGCCGACCGCATGGCGGCCATCGAGTCCGCCCTCACGGCCGCCGTCGCCCACCGGACGGGGCGCGCGCCCGACCCGAGGGAACGGTGACGGCGGCGGTGACGGCGATGACGCCCTTCCTGGTCCCCCTCACGGCCGCGGCGCTGATCGTTGCCGTCTGCACCTGTGTGCTGATACGCCGGGACCGCCGGTGTGCCCGGGCGTACACCGGCGGTCCGGGGGGTTCGGGAGACCCGGGGGATCCGGGGGTCCGGGGACTCCGCGGGGTCCGGGGCGGGGTCCGTCAGGACGGCTGTGCGGCGAGCAGCGGGCGCAGTGCCCCGCCGCGCAGCCGCTGAACCAGGGGTGTGCAGAACCGGAAGGCCAGCAGGACGACGAGCAGCGAGACGACGCTGCCGACGAAGGCGCCCACGGCGACGTCGTGCGGGTAGTGGGCGCCGACGTACACCCGTGAGGCGCCCATCGCGACGGCCGCGAGCAGGGCGACGGAGCCCAGCCACCGGCTGACGATCAGCAGCGCGACCGCGAACGCGAAGGCGACCGTGGTGTGGTTGCTGGGGAAGGCGTAGTCGTCCACCGGAGGACACGCCTCGATGAGGAAGTCGTGGGGGAGGGCCCGGCAGGGGCGCGGCTCCTGGAAGACGTCCTTGATGCCGCTGTTGACCACGTAGGCGATGACGACGGCGAACGGCGTCGCCAGCACGGCGGCCATGACCGAGTTGCCCCGCCGCCGGGCGCCCCACCAGGCGGCGAGCAGCAGGACCACGAACACTCCCATGCCGACGGAGGAGTAAGCCTCGGCGGTCCCGTTCAGCCAGTGCGTGTGGCGGGCGAAGTCGGTGACGTCGGTGTAGAGGCCGCCGTCGATGGTCGCGCCGTCGAGCGCCAGCGCGGTCGGGGAGGAAGTCGTCATCAGGTGGATCTCCGGGCCGGTTGCTCCGTGCGGACGAGCGCTCGGACGAACGCTCGGCGACGCAGAGGTGGAATCCTCGTGACGTCGGATTGTCCGATGGGTGAACGTCTACAGATGGGTAGACGTTAGCAGCCGGAGATCGGGTTGCTTCGGGGGCTTCGGATAAGGGGGCCTGCTCCCGGTGTCAGGCCCCTCGGTGGAGCGTCGGTGGACCTCGGTGGTGTCTCAGTAGTAGTGGCGCATGATGTCGGTGGCCCAGGCGGGCTGGGTGGTGGGGCCGTCCTGGGGGCCGAACTCCGTCATGTAGGGCTTGATGTCGAGGACGGGGGTGCCGTCCACCGCGTCCAGGCCGCGCACGTGCACGTCCAGGCCGTCGACCTTGAGCAGGCGGCAGCGGGAGACGCCGATGCGGTTGGGCCGGTTCTTGCCGCGCTGGGCGAAGATGCCGACCAGCGGCCAGTCGGTGTTGCCGCGCGGATGGCGGGCACCGGTCTCGATCCTCTCCTCCAGGACCCGGTCGAAGTGGTAGACGACCTCCAGGTGGGAGAAGCCGTCCAGGCCGGCCAGCGCCTCGGGGCCGAAGCGGTGCCCGTCCAGGCGGATCACGGCCTCCACCGCGCCCCAGTCGTCGTCGCGGACCTCCTCCCGCCCGCCGACCACGCGGCCCACCGGAGACGAGACCACCCCGGCCGGGGAGCCGTTCTCGGTGTTCTCGGTGTTCTCGGTGTTCTTGGGATCCGCTGTGTTCTCGGGGTTCTCGGACATCTGTCGTGCCTTTCGTCGCGTCGAGTGGAGAGAGATCCCGTCCGGGTCACCGGGCGAGCTGACCGGCCTTGGCCTGGACGTGGGCGACGTAGCGGATGGTGAACACCATCGGGACCACGAAGCCGGCGATCTGGATGACGACGGCGGAGACCGAGTGGCCGTGCCCGGCGTGCGCGACGAAGGCGAGCACGACGGCGGTCAGGGCGAACGCGGCGGTCCACACGGCGGTGATGACGACGTTGGTCCGGATGAACGGCTTCAGCCCCCACACCTCGCGCGGGGTGGTGCGCTTGGCGATGCCCAGCGTGAACGGCCGCCCGACGGCCAGCGAGACCCCGGCTATGACCGCCAGCGTGCCCGAGGAGAGGGCGGCGGAGTAGTCGTGCACGCCCGAGTGGGGGTCGGCGAAGGCGACCACGGCCAGGGCGGCGAAGAAGACCGCCGAGCCCAGCTCGATGATCAGCGCGTCGAGGCCGACACCGGCCCGTACCTGCTGGCCGATCACCGCCACCGCGACCACCAGGGCGGCCAGCGCGGCCCACTGCCAGCTTCCGGAGGGCAGCACGGCGAAGACGATCCACGGGAGGAAGGTGCGCAGGTACGACATGAGGTCTCCGTTTCGGCGTTGCTCGCCGGGCTCTTTTCTGACATGTCGAAAGTAGAACGTCGCCTAGTGACATGTCAATACTGGAATGTACAGTGGGGTCATGAGCCTTCGACACGCGCTGCTCGGCCTGCTCTCGGAGCGCCCCGCCAGCGGCTACGACCTGCTGAAACTGTTCGAGACGTCGCTGGCCAACGTCTGGCCGGCGACACAGAGCCAGATCTACACGGAGCTGACCAAGCTGGCGGGCACCGGACTGATCGCGGTGACGGCCGAGGGGCCGAGGGGTCGCAAGGAGTACGCCCTCACCGACGAGGGGATGGCCGAGCTGCGGCACTGGCTGACCGAGACCAGGCCCCAGCGCGCCGTGCGCAGCGACATGATGCTGCGGGTGTTCTTCCTCGGTGTCCTGTCGCCCGAGCAGGCACGGGGCTATCTGGCCGAGCTGGTCGACCTGTCCGACCAGGCGTGCGAGGACCTGCGCGGCCTGATGGACTCCATCGACTGGGAGGACGGCAATCTGTCGGTCTACGGCCGCATGGTCCTGGAGTACGGCCTGAGGTTCAACGCGATGCGCCGCGAATGGGCCCAGTGGGCGGCCGACCTGATCGATTAGGCACGGTCGCGGGTAAGAAGTGTCGTGGCAGCAGGTGCCTCTTCGCCGGACGCGCCGGAGAAGAGATCATGGAGTGGGTGAGCGAGCCAGTGTCAACGCCACCGCAGCGATCCGACGCGAGCGAGGCGGCCTACCGCCGCTATCTGAGTGCCGTGATGCTGCACGGCCAGGCGAGCGCCAGGGCCTGCGGGCTCGGCTCGACCGACCTGTATGCGCTGAACATCCTGCGGCTGTCCGGGCCGCTGTCCCCGGGTGGGCTGGGCGCCCGCGCGGGCCTGACGACCGGGCCGACCACCCGTCTGATCGACCGGCTGGAACGGGCGGGCTACGTCCGCCGCGTCCCCGACGGCCGGGACAGGCGCAAGGTCATCGTCGAGCCGATCGCCACACCCGTCGACCTCGACCACGTGACGGCCCCCGCGCGGCAGATGATCGGCCAGATCCTGGACGGCTGCACACCCGAGCAGCTCGACGTCCTCTTCGACTACTTCGACCGCGCCGCCCGGCTCTACCAGGAGGCGGCCGAGCAGCTCATGGCGGCCCACGCGGGCGCCGACGACGACTGAACCGGCCGGTCCACCCCGGGGCAGCGCACGACCGGTCCGCCGGTGCAGGTGTGGTCCGTCCGGTGGAGGTGCGGGCGCGGCCACGCGGACGGGCACCGCGCGGGGGAAGCCTGCCGACAGAAGCGGTGGTCGGTCGGCGGTGGTCGGTCGGCACTGGTCGGTCGACGGCAGGCGGGAGGTGAGCGGAGATGCGGCGGGTGCGGCGGGGTGCGCAGGCCGCGGCGGTCGGGGAGTTCACCGACCAGGCCCGCCTCGTCCTGGCCGACGCGGAGTCCCGTATCGCCCGGCCCGACGACCGCGCCGCCGTACGCGAACTGGGCATCCGCCTCCTGACGACGGCGGCGGCCGCGCCGCCGCCCGCCGGGCCGCACCCGGCCCGCAAGGACGACCGCCGTGCCTGAGCTGCCGGACGTCGAGGGATTCCGGGAGGTGCTCGCGTCCTGCGCGAAGGGGAGGGTCGTCCAGCGTGTCGAGGTGCGCGACACGGGCGTCCTGCACGGGTTCGGCGTGCGACGACTGCGCGAGGCGCTGGAGGGCAGGCGGTTCACCGAACCGGAGCGGCACGGCAAGTGGCTGCTGGCGCGCACCGGCGACGGCCCCACCCTCATGCTGCACTTCGGCATGACCGGCCGGTTGATCTGCTGCCGTCCCGAGGACCCGGCCGAGGCCCACGACCGCGTGCTGTTCACCGTGAGCGGCGGCCGTCAGCTGCGCTACCGGGACCAGCGCAAACTCCAGGGCCTGTGGCTGGCCCGCGACGACGGCGAGGTGGCCCGGCGGCTGGAGCGCCAGGGTCCCGACGCGATGGCGGTCGGCCGCGAGGAGTTCGAGACGGCGCTCTCCTCCCGCCGCGGCCGACTCAAGCCCGTCCTCACCGACCAGTCCGTCCTCGCAGGCCTCGGCAACCTGCTCGCCGACGAGATCCTGTGGCGCGCCGGGCTGCGCCCCGACATCCCGGCCCACGACCTCACCGAGGCCGACCGCCGGCGCCTGTACACCCAGATGCGCCGCACCCTGCGCTCCGCGATCGCCGCCGGCTGCGTCCCGCCGCGCGACTCCTGGCTCACCGGCCGCCGCGACGACCCCGACCCGATCTGCCCCCGCTGCGGCACCCACCTGCGCCGATCCCGGGTCGCGGGCAGGGGCACGGTGTGGTGCCCGCGGTGCCAGCCGGGCGGGACGTGAGTCCCCGCTACCTGCGGTTGCCGCCGCTTCCGCCGCTTCCGCTGTCTCCGCTGCTTCCGCCGCCGCTCGTCCGGCCGCTCCCGGCCGTGCCGCCGGTACCGCTGCCTGTGCCGCCGGAGTTGCTGCCGGAGGTGCCGTTGCCCGACGCTGCGGCACCTGCTGTCGCACGGCTGCCGACGCCGGTTGTACCCGTGCCGCCGGTACCGCCCGTCCCGCCCGCAGCAGCCGCACTGCCGGCACCGCCCGGCCTGTCCGGCGCGGGCGTCGTCCGTGCCAGCTGCTCGGAGCAGTACGCGGCGACCTTGTCCTTCCCGCCGGCGGCCGTGACGAGCCGCTTCCAGGCCGTCGCGTCCAGCGCCCTGCCGCGGTCCTCGACGTTCTCGTAGGCGCGGCAGTGGGCCTCGGTGTCCTTGGCGGGGGCCGGGCCGTCCGTCGGACCGGCGCCGCCGGACGACGCTGACGAGGTCTGCCCGTCCGGCCGGTCGGGAGCGACGGCCGACGGCCGGGCGGCCGACGGGTGGGCGGTGCCCCGGCCGTCACCGGCCCCGTGCGTGGACGAGCCGGCCGAACCGATCGCCGCGACCGCGACCCCGCCCAGCGTGAGGCTGGCGAACACCACGCCGAACGTCGTCTTCAGGGAGCGTCCGGCTCGCCGCTGCGCGGGCTGCCGCCAGTCGTCCCGGCGCCGGGTGCGGGCCCGGTGCGCGCCCGCGCCCCGGGCGGCCCGGAAGGCGGCCACGGCCCGCTGCTCGGCCTCGGGGTCGAGTTGTCCGCCGCCGCGGATGGCGGCGGCCAGCGCCGTCTCCAGCGCGGAGGTGTCGCGCACGTCCCGCACGCCGGACACGGCGCCGCCAGGATGCGTACGCCGACGGTCCCGAGCTCCGTCGCCGCTCATCCGTTCACCCATGTCCGTGTCCATTCCAGTCCGGCGGTCCGATCCGTCCGGCGTGCCGGGCCCTGCCGCCCGTCCGCCGGCGCCCTGCTGCCGTCGTCGTTCATGGCGACCTTGCCGCCCTCGTTCATTTCGACTCCCCCAGCGTGCGGGAAGCCCCATCCGTCACACCCTCGTCCGCCCCGTCGCCCAGACCAAGCCGGCGGGCCAGGCGTTTCAGGCCGCGGTGGGTGGCGGTGCGCACCGCTCCCGGGCGCTTGCCGAGGACGCGCGCCGCGGCGGGGCCGTCCAGGCCGACGACGACCCGCAGGAGAACGGCCTCGGCCTGGTCCCGCGGCAGCCCGCGGACCAGTTCCAGCGCCCGTTCGGTGGAGAGGAACTCCATGGCCTGGTCATGGGTGCTGTGCGGAGCGGGCAGATCCAGTACGTCCTGTTCGGTCCCTCCCGCCCGGGGCCGCACGCGCTTGCGCCGCAGATGGTCCAGGGCCCGGTGCCGGGCGATGGTCGCCGTCCAGCCGCGGAACCCGGCCCCGTCCCCCTGGAAACGGCCGAGGTCGCGGGTGATCTCCAGCCAGGCGTCGGACGCCACGTCCTCCGCGTCGTCGCCGACGAGCCCGCGCAGATAGCCGAGCAGGCCCGGCTGCACGATCCGGTAGGCGACGGCGAAGGCGAGTTCGTCACCGTCCTGGGCCCGCGCGACGGCCGCGCCGAGTTCCCCGTCGTACGCCTGTACGCGCCGGGGTTGTGGTGCCTGGCCCAAGACTGTCCTCGTTCGCACCGGTCCATACCGAGTCCATGCCGTCCGCCGCGCTCCGGTCGCCTCGACGGCCCCCCATGGTGACCAGCGTCCGTCCTCACAGAAGTGTCACCGCGTACCGGCCGCCCCATGTATCACCGCCGGTCACGGCCGGGTGATGTTTCGCGGCGGCCATGCGCTGAGTGAGTACCGCGCCGCTCGTGACTCCCCCCGTGAGCGGCGCGGAGAGAGACGGAGCGGCCGGGACCCCGCCCACTGCGCGGGGTTCCGGCCGCTCCGTCCCGTACCCGCGAGGTGTAACACTTCCGGCCCGGTGCGCTCTGTCCAAGCGACGACCGCGGCGGTCGCCCGGGACAAGGGCCGGATCGTCGGGCTGTGGCTGGCCTTCCTGGTGCTGCAGCTCGTGATGGGCCTGTACGCGTTCCGCCTGGACGGGGAACGGCCCGGCCCGCTGTGGAGCCTGCCGTTTCAGCAGTTCGTCTACCGGCAGCTGATGTACCTGGTGGTGATCCAGTCCGTCTTCACCGCCGTGTCGGGCTCGAGGCTGCGCTGGCAGCGCATGGAGCGCTACGGCAGCTTGCAGGCCCCGGGTCCGGCCCCGTCCCCGGTTCCCGCTTCGGGTGCGGACCCGGCACGGGCCCAGGTTCCGGTTACGGCTCCGGCTCGGCGCGAAACCACGCAGTGGTACTGAGGCGGCGGCCTCGGCGGTCCCCCACCCGCCCGGTGGAGCCCCCTGTACGCGGGGGTCCGTGTACGGGGGGTCCGTGTACGTGTCGGTCCCCACGGGCACCCGTCAGAGGGCGGCGCCGGGCCTCGGGGGCGCGGACCGCACCGAGGGGGGCAGCACCCGTCCTCACCAGCGGGAGGCAGCATGATCAGCCATCAGCAACTGGTGGAAGAGGTGGCGTCGCGGAGCCGGCTCGACGACACGGAGGCGGCCGACGCCGCCGTGCACCTCGTCCTCGCGGCGCTGAGCAGTCGCCTCGACGGACCGCGCCGGGAGCATCTGCGGCAGGCCGTACCGGCCCATGAACGTGGCGCGCTGGACCGCGGCGGCGCCGCGGCGGCCGGCCCGGCGGCGCGCCTCGACGAACTGCTGGCCGACGTGGCCCGGCCCGTGGGGGCCACCCCGGAGCAGGCCCTGTTCCTGGCACGGACGGTGGTCTGCCGGCTCACGGCCGAGGACATCGGCCTGGCGGCGGACCTGCGCGGCGCCCTTCCCGACGAGTTCGGCACGCTGTTCGCGGAACCCGACTGACGCGGGCCGGGCACGCCGCCGCCTGCCTCCGCCACCGCTCCGCCTGCCTCCGCCACCGCTCCCGGACCTCGCGCGGGCTAGGATCCGGGCATGGCCCTGACCATGACCGACGTGGACCGGTTCGAGGCCTCCAGGCCCCGCCTGGAGGCCATCGCCTACCGCCTCCTCGGCTCCGCGAGCGAGGCCGAGGACGCCGTGCAGGAGACGTTCCTGCGCTGGCAGGCCGCCGACGTCGACCACATCGAGGTCCCCGAGGCCTGGCTGACGAAAGTGCTCACCAACCTGTGCCTCAACCAGCTCACCTCGGCCCGCGCGCGGCGCGAGACCTACGTGGGCCAATGGCTCCCCGAGCCGCTGCTCGCCGGCGACCCGATGCTGGGCCCGGCCGACACGGTGGAGCAGCGCGAGTCGGTCTCGTACGCGGTCATGGCCGTACTGGAGCGGCTGTCTCCCAACGAGCGGGCGGTGTACGTGCTGCGGGAGGCCTTCGCGTACTCCCACCGGGAGATCGCCGGGATCCTCGACATCACCGAGGCCGCAAGCCAGCAGATCCACCACCGCGCCAAGAAGCACGTCGCGGACGGCAAGGCCCGTATCGAGATCGACCGGGCCGCCGCACGGCAGATCATCGAGGAGTTCCTCGCGGCCGCGACCAGCGGCCGGACCGAGCCGCTCGTACGGCTGCTCACCCAGGACGCCGTCTCGATCGGCGACGGCGGCGGGAAGGTCCCGGCGCGCACCAGGCCGTTCGAGGGTGCGCTCGCGGTCGCGACGTTCATGCGGGGCCTGTTCAAGCCGGGCAAGGCCAAGCAGGCCCTGGTCGGCGGCTCCCCCGAGATCTACGCCACCACCGCCAACGGCGACCCCGCCCTCGTGGCGGTCCTCGACGGCCGGGTCATCGGCGTCACCTGCCTGGAGGTCACCCCCGAGGGCATCGCCGCCCTCCGCAGCCAGGCCAACCCCGACAAGCTCGAGCGCGCGACCAGGCACTGGGCGGCCACCGACCACGGCGAACCCCTGCTCGACGCCGCCTTCTGACCGATGTGAGGTGCTTCACACCGCGTTCCTGTCAGGAAACGGCGGGCCGCCCGGTTCAGGTGGCGAACCCGCCGAAGACAGGAGCCGGACATGCAGCACCGCATCATCGTCCTCGGAGCCGGATACACCGGAGCCATCGCCGCGGGCCGCCTCGCCAGGCGGCTGCGCCGCGAGGACGTCGCCCTCACCCTCGTCAACGCCGAGCCCGACTTCGTCGAGCGCGTCCGGATGCACCAGCTCGCGGTCGGCCAGGAACTCGAGCCCCGCCCCTTCAGCGAGATGTTCGCGGGCACCGGCGTCGACGTGCGGCTGGCGAAGGTCACCGGCGTGGACGTGGACCGCAGGACCGTCACCGTCGGCGACGTCGACGGGGCCGAGGAGCCGGGGGAGGAACTGCAGTACGACACCCTGGTGTACGCGCTCGGCAGCGCCTGGAACGACCAGGGCGTCCCCGGCGCCGCCGAGCACGCCCACGAGATCGCCTCCCGCCCCGGAGCGCTCCGGCTGCGCGAGCGCCTGGCCGCCTTGGACGCCGGACAGCCGGTGGTCGTCGTCGGCGGCGGACTCACCGGACTGGAGGCCGCGAGCGAGATCGCCGAGGCCCGCCCGGACCTCCGCGTGGCCCTCGCCGCCCGCGGCGGCCTCGGCGACTGGCTCTCGCCCAAGGGCCGCCGCCACCTGCGGAAGGTGTTCGACGGGCTCGGCATCACCGTGCACGAGCACACCGCCGTCACCGCCGTCGAGCCCGACCACGTCACCACCGCCGACGGAAAGACCGTCCCGGCCGCGGTCACCGTGTGGACCACCGGCTTCGCCGTCCACCCGATCGCGAAGGCGACCACCCTGGAGACCACGGACACCGGCCAGATCGTGGTCGACCGGACCATGCGCTCGCTCTCGCACCCGGAGGTGTACGCCATCGGCGACGCGGCCATGGCGACGGGCCCCGGCGACAAGCCGCTGCGGATGTCCTGCGCCTCGGGCGTGCCCACCGCATGGCAGGCCGCCGACGCCATCGCGGCCCGCCTGACCGGCGGAAAGCTCCCGAACGTCCCGCTGCGCTACTTCAACCAGTGCATCTCGCTGGGCCGCAAGGACGGCCTGATCCAGTACGTCACCGCCGACGACCGAGCGGTCCGAGCGGCCCTGACCGGACGGCTCGCCGCCGGCTACAAGGAGCTGGTCTGCAAGGGCGCGGCCTGGGGCGTCGCCAACCCGACCCTCCTGCCGACCCGCCGCCGCGGCATCGTGGCCACCGCGCCCCGAACGACCGCGACGGCCAAGACGACGGACGCGACGGCCGAGGCATCGGTCTGACTCCCGCAGCCGGGAGGAACGGACGGCCTCACCCGGCGGACGCCTTGGCCCGGGCCCGGCAGGCGCGCCGGTCCGGCGGACGCCCCCGGCGCGGGGCGTCCGCTGTCGTCGTGTGTCGGTCAGTCGTTGGCGTGGCGCATGGCCCATATCCCCAGGAACCAGTCCTTGTTCCTCCAGCACCAGCCGACGGCCCCCGCGGCCAGCGTGACAACCACGATCTTCCGTGCCCGCGACATGTCCACCCCTCCCTCTCTGTCCCACCAGGCTACTTACGGGGCGGCTCGACGCGGCCCAACTCCACGTCTGCGCACAGGGATACGGGTGTCATCATGGAACCGCACGCAGAGCCGCGGGCCGAGTTGTCAGCCGAGTTACCCCAGGGGTCGTTGATGGGCAGTGAGAACGTGGCGGTCGCCGGAGGGCTGGCCGAGACCATCGAGGCACTGCGGGCCGAGCTGACCGCGGCGATGGCGCAGGGCGACGGGCATCCGCTGCGCTTCGAACTCGGGCCCGTGGACATCGAGCTGGCGCTCGCCATCACCCGTGAGGGATCGGGCAACGGGGGACTGCGGTTCGGGGTGGTGTCGTTCGGCGCGGCCGGAAAGGCGGCGGCGGAGACGACGCACCGGCTGTCGCTCACCCTCAACCCGGTGGCGGCGCGTGGCGACGGGCCGGTGCGGGTGACGGCGGACGTCGACGGCGAGCCGCGTTGAGGGGGACCCGGCCGTGGCGTTGAGCGCCCAGCGCGTCGCCGAGGTGTTCAATCCCTCGGCCGGCGTGGTGGGTTCGGGATGGTTCGTCGCGCCGCAGCTCGTCCTCACGGTCTGGCACGCCGCCGAGGGCACCACACACGACGGCGAGCCCCCGCCCGGGAAGCCGCCGCCGCGTCGCCCCTTGTCGCCGGCGACCCTGGACGAGCTGTCCCGCGACCGCCCGCGATGCCGGGTACGGGCGCTGGCGGACGCCCGCAAGGGGCATGCCTTCCGGGACGCGGTGACCGTCTGGTGGCGGCCGGAGAGCGATGTGGCGCTGCTGCTGGTCACCGACGTCCGGCAGCCCGCGTCACCGGCCGGGTGGGCGCCGACGTACTGGGCCGATCTCACCTCCGCCGACCCGGTCGACGTCACCGCCGTCGGCTTCCCCGACCACGACGTGGTGAGCGGGATGCGCGAGTCGCGGCAGTTCAGCGGGGTCGTGCATCCGCTGTCCGGCGTACGGTCCGGGCAGTGGGTCATCACGACCGGCGCGCTGGCCCGGCCGACACCGGGCAGCGGCTGGGCGGGGATGTCCGGTGCGGCGCTGTTCGCCGGGGACCGGCTCGTGGGGATCGTCACCGCCGACGCCGGTGGACGGTCCGGACCGGTCGCCGAGCTGCGGGCCGTCCCCGCGGCGGCGTTCGCGGACGACCCGGGCCTGACGGCCTGGATCCGGTGGGCCGGCGGAGCGGGCGTATGGGCGCACGGGCGCATCGAAGAGCCGGAGCCGGGCCGTCGGCCCGCATCGTCGGACACCCCGCCGCCCCGCCGTACGGCAACGGGCTGGACCTCCCCGGTCCGTGCCTGGCGGCAGCGCCGCCACCGCCCGCTGCTGCCGCCCGAGCTGCTCGATGCCGCGCCCGAGGCCGACGCCGTACGCGACCGCGGCGGCCTCACCTACCGGGCCACCGAGCCCGGCGAGCTCGCCCGTGTCTACACCCAGCAGTACCTCGACACGACCACGGACCGCGATACCCAGGGCCCGGCCGCGCCGCCCTCGGGGCCGGCCTCCGGAAGCGAGGGCCACCATTCCCTCCGGGTCACCGGGCAGCCGATGTCCGTCGGCCGCCTCCTCGCCGACCCCACGGTCCGGCACATCGCCGTCACCGGCCAGCCGGGCGTGGGCAAGTCCAGCCTGCTGGAGCACGTCGAGGTCACCGCCTGGCGGTGGTGGCGCGGTGCGACCCGGGGCCAGGGGCCCGGCGAGGCCCCCTTCGGGCCGCTGCTGCCGCTGCGGATCGCCGCGCGGGAACTGGTGGGCAAGGACTCCCTCGCCGCGGCCGTCCGGCCCCGGGCGCGCGTGCTGCTGGAGGCCGGCCCGCCCGTGCCGGGTGCCCGGGTGCTGGTGCTGGTCGACGCGCTGGACGAGGTGACCCGGCCCGAGGACTGGCGGCAGGTGGTGGAGCTGCTGCTCGCCACGGCCCGGGAGAGCACCGGCGGCCCCGGCATGGAGCGCCGCCTGATGCTGTCCACCCGCGCTCTGCACGACAGCACCTGGCGCAGCCTCACCGGCGTCGGCGTCACGGAGTTCCGCCTCCAGCCGTTCTCCGACGAACAGTTGCACCGGTTCGTCATGGCCCACCAGACGGGCGGCGCCGACCGGCTCGCCGACCCCGTGATCCGCGAGCGGGCCGCCGTCCGCGCCGCGGAGTTCCTGGCGTACGTGCGCGCCGGCAACGTACTCGACCTGGTGCGGCTGCCCCTGCTCGCGCAGCTTGCGGTCGGCCAGTACTTCGACCCGGGCGGGCAGCCGCACCTGCGGGGCCGCCGCGTCGACCTGTACGCGCGGGCCGTGGCGGAGTTCCTCGGCCGCTTCCCGCAGCGGCAGGACCCGTACGAACCCTGGCTGCGGGACCGTGTCGAGGAGCTCCTCGGCCGGCTGCGCGAGCGCTACGCCCGCGACGCGCCGGCCCACGCCGCCGTCACCACCGCCCTGCGCGGCTTCCTCGGGGACCTGGCCGACGCGTACCTGCACCACGGCACGCCGTTGCCCCGGGCCGCCGCACGGCTGCTGACCGGCCGGCCGGACGACGACGATCCGGCCGCGCCCGGCACGGCCGAGCCGGCCACGCACCGCGCGCACGACCTGCCCACGCCCGCCACGGACGACCCGGCCGAGCACCGCACGGTCGCGGCGCTGCTCGACGCCACCGGCCTCGTCGTCGACGTCCACGGGCCGGATCCCCGCTTCCTGCACCGGACGTTCGCCGAGTACCTGGCCGCGGAGCACTACCGGGCCCGCCTCGGCACCGACCCGGACGCCTGGGGCGACGCCCTGGCCGACGCCGACACCCGCGTCGCCGCGCTGTTCGCCTTCGACCGCCGGCCGGCCGAGCTCCAGCGCGAACTGGTCCGTGTGCTGGCCGCCGACCCCCGGCGGGTGGAGCAGGCGGCATGGCTGCTCGCGGAGGGCATGTGCGACGACGAGACCCGCGACCGGATCCTCGAGACCCTCTGGCGGCACCCCGACGAGCGGGAGCCGGACACGGCCCCCGTCGTCCACGACTGGCAGCAGACCCATACGGCACTCGCCCACCTGCCCGGGCAGCAGCGCCGCCTGCACGACATGGCGACCGACCCGGACTCCGTACCGGTCGACCGGGTCAACGCCGCGGCGGCGCTGGCCGGCCACGACCCCCGCGGCACCGGGCTGCTGCGCGGCTTCGCCGAGGACACGTCGTTCCCCCTGCACCTGCGGATCGGCGCGGCGGCCCACCTGGCGCACGCCGACCGGGACGCGGGCACCGCACTGCTCACCCGGTTCGCGGACGACACCACGTCCCGCTACTGCGCCCAGGCCGCCGCCCGGCTCGCCGAGCACGACACGCCCGGGGGCATCACCCGGCTGCGCGCGCTGGTCGCCAACCCCCACTGCCCCGACCTGGCCCGCGTCGAGGCGGCCCTCGGGCTGCGCGCCCACGACCGGGCCGCCGGAACCGACTGGCTGCGCCGGTTCGCCGCCGACGGGCGCTTCTTCGCGGACTGCCGGGTGTTCGCGGCCGACGCGCTGGCCGCGTTCGCCGAACCCGGCGACCAGGAACGCGCCGAGGCGACGCTGCTCCTCGAACGCATCGCCCGCGACGAGCGCGTCGACGCCGGCTACCGCGTCGAGGCGGCTCACCGGCTCGCCCGCTACGACCCCGCCGGCGTCCCCCTCCTGCGCGACTTCGCCGGCGGCGCCCTGCCCGGCCGGTACAGCTGCGACGCCGCGGTGCTGCTCCCGCAGCACGACCGCGAGGAGGGGGTACGGATTCTCGGCGTCATCGCCCGCGCCACCGGCCAGGAGCCCCAGCACCGGCTGCGGGCGGCGGCCGAACTCGCCCACTACGCACCGGCGGAGGGCGAGCCCCTGCTGGCCGGGCTGGCCCGGGAGCCGGGCTGGGACGCCGGGCCGCGCCTCCGGGCCGCCGTGCTGCTGGCCCGCCGCGACCGGGAGGCCGGGCTGCGTCTGCTGCGCGAGCACGTCGCCGAGTCGGACGGGGAGAGCCGGGTGAGCGCCGCGCGCGCCCTTGCGGGCGTGGACCGGGAGGAGGGGCTGCGCCTGCTGCGGGAACTGGCGGAGTCCCCGGAGGCGGGGCGTTCCGTACGGGTCCATGCGGCCGGCGCCATCGGCGACTTCGACCCGAAGCTGAAGGAGGCCACGCTGCGGAAGCTCGGCGTGGACATCAGGCCGGGCGGATGGTTCTCGGTGTGACACAGCGGGAAAGCCGGTCCGTACGAGCGTCGTACGGCGCCGTACAGCGGACGTCCTACGACGCCGTACGGAGTCCGTACGCGCGTCCGGCCGCGGATGTACACCAACGGGGAGGCGACACAGGGTGATCCCACGCATCAGTGGAGGCTCGGATCCGGCCGGTCAGGCGCGCAAGATGGCCCGCAGAGGCGACTGGCGCGGCCTGTGGTGGCAGATTCTGTCCTCGCCGCTGCCGCAGGCGGTGGCCGCGGCGGCGCATCTGAAACTCCGCAAGTGGGCCCCGCCGTCGGACGCCGACGCCCGGCTCGCCGCCGTGCTCACCGGCATCGACACCAAGGAGGCGGCCCGGCTCGGCGCGGACCTGTTCCAGCGTACGACCGTGCGGCTGCCCACCACGATGGGCTTCGCGAACCCGGCCGGCTTCTGCGTCCGCCATCCCGTGGTGGCGCTCGACACCACGGGCCGCGACCCGCACACCTCCCGTGTCGTCACGGCCGACCGCACGGGCGTACGGAACACGCTGTACGAAGGCCCGGCCCAGCACTGGTCGTTGTGCGCGCTCGACAGCGAAACCGTCATCGCCCGCCGGGAGTTCGACAGCGGCGGCTACCGCGGTGACACGGAGATCGTCGAGTACACCCCCGGCCGCGAGGCCGTCCTCGCCTCGGGAGGCGGGCTGCTGGACGCGGTGGTGGAGCCGACCGCCACGGGGTGGGTCGTGGGCACCAAGCTGCTCGGCGTCGCCCTCGCCCTCGCGGACGGCGAGCAGGAGCAGCTCGATCTGCGGGAGTACGGCCTGCGCCGCGCCGACCTGTTCGCCGTCGACGCCACCGGCACCCGGATCGCCTTCGCGGACGACTCCCGGCTGCTGGTCACCGACAGCCGGCTGCAGCCGCTGTACGACCTCGTGACGGAGTCCGTGCGGCACGGAGAGTTCAACGCGATCACCTTCACCGGCGACTCCATCGTGACCGCCGGCCGGGACAAGGGCCTGTACCGCTGGCAGATCATCGGCGGCCGGCTCCGGGGCCTGTACTCGGGCTGGGACTCCACGCCGCGCACGATCTTCCGGCTCAACCCGGTGGCCGCGTGGAACCTGCTGGTGGCGGAGGGCGGCAACGTCAACTACCACTACGACATGGCCACCCTCCAGCGCACCGACTCCCCGGAGTTCCTGGTGCCCACGGGCCCCGACAACAAGGACGACGACCTGCGCGGCTCGCGCGCCATCGGCAGATTCGCCTCGGCGCCCTACGGACGACTGGCGGTCTACGAGGGCGGCCTCGCGACCCCCACCCGGGGCCCGGACTCGTTCTACACCACCGTCGTCCAGGACCTGGAGCATCCCCTCAACATCCTGGTGAAGCCGCTCCTCAGCCTGACCCCTGCTGACGCCGACCGAGTCCGCCCCCACCTGGACCCCTCCCTCGGTCCGGCGGCCCCCTACCCCCTCACCCCGACCGAACGCGCGCTGCTGGAGGCCGCGATCGAGGCCTGCGAGTGGGCTCCCCAGGTGACCGGCCGCTGACCGGACGGGGCGACCGGTGCGGCGCCCCTACAGGCGCTCTGTCTGGATCGGCCCCAGGGGCAGGGGCCGTGGCCGCCCGCGGCCGCATTCGATCGACTGTGCCAGTGGAGCGCGGAAGTGGCGCGATCCGACGAGTCCCAGGGCCTCGTACCCCGGGCGTTCAGCCCGTCCGCTGCGGTGCGTCGGTGTTCCCGCACAGCTGGACCGTCACCTGTCAGAACAGTGCCTTGAACCCGTTCCAGCCGCCGGTGCCGATCAGGACCCGGGTGCTGTACGTGCCGGCCCCCGTGGAGGTGTACCGCCACAGCTTTCCGGTGGTGTCCCGTGCCACGAGATCGGCGCGTCCGTCACCGGACAGGTCACCGGTTCCGACGAGAGCGGAGTAGACGTTCCACCCGCCGCCGACCCGCACCCGTGGGGTCACGCCACCGGTGGAGGTCCCGTAGTACCGCCACAGCACACCGGCCGAGTCGACCCCGAGCAGGTCGCCCCGCCCGTCCCCGTTCAGGTCCCCGGCGCCGACGATCCGCTTGTACAGCTTCCAGTTCGTCCCGATGCGCAGCCGGGCCTTCAGCCGGTGATCGGCCGTACCGGCGTAGAAGTACATGTCACCGGTGGAGGCCTGGCGGGCGATCAGGTCGACGAAGCCGTCACCGTTGGCATCACCCGGCGACGTCAGCTGGTCGTACTGGCCCCAGCCGGCTCCGATCAGCGTGTACGGCGAGGAGGCGGTGACGATCTTCCCGCACCCCGGCCGATACGCCCGCAGCTGGTCACCCACCCGCACGAGCACATCGGCGCACCGGTCCCCGTTCACGTCCCCGACGGGCACGAGCACGGAGTTGGTGGCGAACGTGCCGCCGGACCCGGCGACACGTGACGACAGCGCACCGGTCCCGGTGCCCCGGTACATCGACATGGCCCCGGTCGTGTCCATCGCCAGCAGGTCGCCGAAACCGTCGTCACCGGCCATGTCCCGCCATACGGCGGCCCCGCCGGTCACCGGCACCGTCCCGGAGACGGAGAGGTCCGCCTGAACGCCGTCGGCGGGCTTCGCGGTCAGGGTCCAGGTGTAGGCCCCGTTCGGGACGTACTTCCCGGCCGTGTCCTTGCCGTCCCACGACGGCGCGATCAGCCCGCGGGCCTCCCCGCCGGAGAGCGTCCGCACGGTCTTCCCGGTCGCCTTGTTCCTCAGCGTCAGCGACCACGCGGCCGCCGGCTTCGACAGCCACCAACGCGGCTTCCACGCACCGGCCTTGGCGTCCATGGCAGGCGTGTCGGAGTCGATGACGGCGATCCGGGAGGCCGGAACGCCGGACGGCACGATCCGCACCCGGCGGTCCCCGCCCGTGTAGGCGATGTGACCGCCGAAGCGGTCGACGGTCCACCCGGACCGGCGCCCGGTCCGGTCGCCGAGCTCGGCGGCGGTGGCGACGACGCGCTGGGGCAGGTCCGCCTCCTTGCCGCTGGTCGGGAGGCCGTTGTGCAGGTCGACGAGGGTGAGGCCGGCCGCGTCCGAGCGGTGCACCAGGTAGCCGTCGCCGAGAAGCGTCTCGTCGGCCCCGAGCTTCAGGGAGCGCTTGGCCTGCCGGTCGTAGACACCGGCGCCCTTGAAGGAGCCCCAGTAGTCGCTGCACCGCCAGTACACCCAACGGCCGACGGCCTGGAGGTCGCTGGGGACGCACCCCGCGTCGAAGGAGTCACCGGCGGCGCCCGTCGACAGGTTCTTCGCGGTCACTCCGGTCGGCACGCCCGAACTGGTGTCGTCCCACCGGCCGAGGGCGCTCCACAGGGTGTTGCCCCACACGGAGGCCGCGACCGGCTCCCGGTTCAGCAGCACGCTCCCGGTGTCGGCGTCCTTGAACTGGAGGACTGCCTGCCGGCTGCCCGACGCCTGGTTCACGATGCCGAACCGGCCGGAAAGGTCGACGAGTTGCGGGCTGGAGAGTCCGGAGGTCACCCTCGGACCCCACGTGGCGGCGCCGTTCCGGTAGAGCATGGTGGCGTCCTGCTCGGTCGCGGCCTTGCGGCCGTGGTACCCGTCGCCGCTCGCGAACATGGTGACGCAGTAGGTGCCGTAGGTGGGGCTGCAGCCGTCGTCGTCCCGGCCGGACACGAGACCGTCGACGGTCGAGTTCAGTTCCTCCGGACGGCCGGAGGTCTTCAGCCAGGTGCTCCGATAGCCGCCGATGTAGGTGCCGGGGCTGTAGTACTGCGAGTCGTCGGCCGTGGTGAGGATGCCGCTGCCCAGCGAGATACCGGCCGGCTTGGCCTCCCGGTCCTCGATGTCCGCGAGGCGCTTGCGGGTGATGGTGCCGTCCGCGGCCGGGGTGAAGAGGTAGTAGCCCCAGTCGAGTGCGCCGTAAGAGGTCTTCTTCTCCGCGCCGGCCACCAGGAGCGAGCCGTCCGGCGTGCGGCGCACCGAGGTGGAGGCGACGGCCAGCAGGGACTTCGAGTTCCCTGCGGCGTCGTGCAGGACGAGCTCGTTGCCCCGGTACTCGTTGTTGCCGGGGTTGGGCGGGGTCACGGTGACGAAGCCGCCGCCGAAGGGCCGGACGACGTCGTCGTACGAGGCGACGTCCCGCAGGTCGACGGTGGTCGGCTCCGCGTCCAGGTCGTCACGGCGGTACACCAGGGCGGCTTCGTTGGACGGGGCGCCGAACTGGAAGACGGTGTCCCGGTCGAAGGAGACGCTCTCGCCTTGCGTGGAGAGCGCCTTCACGCTCCCGGTGGCGAGGTCGACGACCCACCACCCCTGGGACATCGTGGTGTCCTCCCACTTGATGCCGCGGACGGCGACGGAGCGGGCGTCGCCCTCGCCGACGGAGAGGTTCCACCCCTCCGGCAGGCCCTCCAGTTTCCGGTCCCGCACCTCGCCGTTCTCCAGGTGCAGGAGGTGCAGGCTGGTGACGGCGTTCTCAGTACCGGTCCGGGTGATGACGGTGTCGCCGTAGGTCGCGACATAGGTCTGGTCCTCCGGGACCGGGACCGTGGATGTCGGTCCGCTGCCGCCGGCCCGCTGCTGGAGCGTGACGTGCGGGGTCGGGGATTGCGAGTAGATGGCGACGGTGTCGGAGCCGTGGCCGAAGTCCGCCGGGTACCGGGTGAAGCGGAAGTCGTCGACGTTGTAGTCGAGCGGCTCGGGCAGCCGGTGGTCGAGGACGGTCGTCGCACCGGTGGCGTAGTCGATCCAGCGGAGGCGGTCGTCACCCTCCTGTGCGGTGAGGAAGCCGGTCTCGCCGGCGTTCAGGACGATGGTGGCGCGGGGCACGAAGCGTGCGCCCGGGCTGATGACGACGGGACCGGTGGACGTGCCGGGGCCGTCGGCGACGGCCGTCCCCGCCGCGGTGCCGATTCCGGCGGTCACGGCAAGCGTGACGGTGAGAGCGGTACGGCCGAGCGCGTGCTGCCGACGCCTGGCCCGCCTGTTCAGCGGACGAATCACGAAAAAGTCCCTCCCCAGGGCGATCGACGCAAGGGGGGCGCTCATGGAACCGCCGCTCAGCCCTGCGCGAGCAGGGTGACAGTAGCAGGAGGGATCACCGCTCGACATGCGGTTTCGAACCCGCTCAAGGTCCGACCGCGGCCCACGTCGGACCCCTGGCGTCGTGCGGGGCACCGTGCTGCCGGATCCTCGGCCACGGGTGCGCTGCGCGCTTCTAGCGGCTGCGGACGTCCTCGGCGACAGTCGGATACGCGTCTCCCAGTCGCGTCGAGACCTCCTTCGTCGCGTCCCAGCAGCACCCCGGGCGGCGACACCCGGAAGGCAAGGCCGATCGTGATGTCCAGGAGAAAGGGGCTCCCCTCGGCACAGCGGTGCCGGGGGAAGCCCCTGTTCTTCGGTGCCGGGCTGTCGGGCGACGGCACCGGACCGGGTGTGTCAGTACAGGGTGTTGTAGGTGCTCCAGCCGGTGCCCAGCTTCGCCCTGGTCTTGAACTTCCCCTGTCCGTAGGAGGAGTAGCGGTACAGCTCGCCCTTGGAGTTGACCGCGACCAGGTCGGCGCGGTTGTCCCCGTCGATGTCGCCGGGGGAGGCCAGCTTGTTGTACTGCTGCCAGCCGGTGCCGATCTTCGTCTTGGCGGCGAACGGCGCCGAACTGTTGCCGGTACCGCGGTAGAGGTACAGGGTGCCGGACGGCGTGCGGGCGACGATGTCGGCACGACCGTCCCCGGTGAAGTCGCCCGCGCCCACCAGGGTGTTGTAGGCGTTCCAGCCGGCGCCGATCCTGAGCGGCGAGGCGAGGGATGCGCCGTCGCCCTTGCCGCGCAGGAGGTACAGGTTGCCGGAGCCGTCCCGGGCGAGGAGGTCACCCTTGCCGTCACCGTTGAGGTCGCCCGGGCCGAGGAAGAGGTTGTACCCGCCCCAGCCGCCGGCCATGGGCTCGCCGGTGGAGGAGTTGTAGACGGACCCGTTCCACTGCTCGATCAGGTCCGCGTAGGTGTCCTTGTCGAGGGAGGAGGCGTAGGCCAGGCGGGCGCCGGCGAAGCCGCCGTCGGCGCTGGCCTGCTGGCGGGCGGTGAACTGGCCGTTGTTCTGCACGCCGTACCAGTAGAGCGTGCCTGAAGTGTTCCGCCCGATCAGCGAGTTCTTGCCGAACTGCGGGTTGGCGCCGCTGCCCGCGAAGAGGTTGATGGGCTCGAAGCCGGTGCCGACCTGCTGGCGTGCGAGGAAGTTCCCCGATCCGTTGGCCCTGTAGTAGTACAGGGCACCGGAGGCGGTGCGGCCGAGCAGGTCGCCGAGTCCGTCGCCGTTCCAGTCGTAGGCGGCGACGATCTGGTTGTAGGTGTTCCAGCCGCTGCCGATCTTGACCCGGGTCGCGAGCGGAGCGGTGGTGTTGCCCCGGCCCGCGTAGAAGTACAGGTCGCCGGCGGGCGTGCGGGCGACGACATCGCCGATCCCGTCGCCGTTCATGTCACCGGCGCCGACCAGCTGGTCGAACATCGACCAGCCGCCGCCCACCAGGACCCGCGCGCGGAACGGGTTGCTCACGTTGCCCGTGCCCGTGTAGAGGTACAGGCTGCCGTCGTAGGTGCGGGCGAACAGGTCGGGCTTGCCGTCGCCGGTCACGTCCCCGGGCGCGAAGACCTTGTTGTAGATCTGCCAGCCCTGGCCGCTCCAGGTGGCGTACCCCGTGCCGTCCGATCCCCAGCTCTGGTACAGCGCCAGGGTGCCGGTCGCGGAGAGGGTGAGGATCTCCGGTCCGCCGGTGACGTCGAGGTTGCCGGGCGTCAGGATGTCCTTGGACGTCTCGTCGTAGTCGTACGTGTTGATCGTGTACGGCGTGAAGTCGCCCGTGGTGCTGAGCCAGGCGTAGGTGCTGCCGTCCATGAGCCGGACGAGGTTGTCGGTGACGCCGTCGCCGTCCACGTCGAACTGAGGCCCGGCGGCGTCGGCAGCCGTGCTCGCCCCGAACCGCGACTGCGGCTTCGGCCGGTCGGCCTGGGGCAGTGCGGACTTGGGAGTCGGCACCTTCACCAGCGGCGACGGCTTGTCAGCGGCGAGCGCCGGTGTGCTGAGGAACATGCCTGCCGCCACCGCGAAGGCGGTGCAGCCGAGCAGGCGGGAACGGCGCGATCTGCTGTGCGCGCGCGAACTGGACAATGGCCCCCCACTGTTCAAGTTGTGTGCCGGCGTACTGAAAAACGATTCAGTTGCCTTGCGAGGATCGGATTGTATGACAGGCGTGTTGGTTGTGTGGAAGGCGTGCGGATGTGCTGACCGAGGTCGCGGCTCCGGCGAGTCGGCGTGATCCGCCGGTGGGCCCGACAGTCTTGACGATGTTCTGACACGTGGCCTGTTGACGCCGCGTTCCACCCGGCGTTGGATCGTCTCTGCCCGTGCGGGTGTACGGGCAGAGAGCTGGGACGATGACCGAGGACGCCAGACCCGGGCTGATAAGGGTGGTGTACTTCCAGCAGACGTCCGCACTGATGATGGGCGCGGGCGCAGTGCTGTCCGAAGTGTTGCTGCTGGCCTTGATCGGGACGGCTCACCGGCTGGAGGCTCTCCTGGTGGGAGCAGTTGCGGTGGCTCTTGTGTCGCTGGTGCTACTGCCGCTGCGCCTCCGCCTCCCCGCCCGGCTGCGCCGAACGTTCGAGCATGCCGTGCGGATCGACAGCGCCGGAGAACGACCGCACACCGACCAGGACGCGGCGCAGCGGCTGTCGCTACGGCGCACGGCCGGATTCGTGGGCGGAGTGGTCTGCTGGATGATGCTCATCGGCCTGGCATCGCATCAGCTGATGCCGCCCCTCATGCTGGTTCCGGTGGCCGTCGCCCAGTGGGCGCAGTCCCGGGCGACCGCGAAATGGGAGCGGGCGAACGGCACGGACCTGTGGCAGACCGTACCCGGGCGACTGGGTGCCCGAGGCCCGGTGTTCCGCGTGCCGACAGAGGGTGGGATCTGAAGCCACGGCCTGAGGGGCAAGGCTGCCACTGAGCTCATCAGCGGCCCCGCGCATGATCTACGACACCGCTTCAGGAGTTCGATCCGGGCCTGCTCCGGCTGCGGTCGTCGACTGGTGGGACAGCCGGACAGAGACGCTGATGTACGTCCCCGTCCGGGGACGTTGACGTCACCATGTCCCAGGTCTCCGACCCCGGTGACCCATCACGATTCGTGATCGGTGCCAGATCGGATTGCGTCTTGGACGGCCTGGGGCCCGGTGCTGGACTTGGTCCAGGACGGCTCCCCGGCCCAGTGGCCCCGGACCGTGCGCGACCAGTCCAGCCTCACCCCCGGAGAACGTGATGCCTCTCATCCACGTGCAGCAGACCCCCGGCAAGACCGCCGAGCAGAAGGCCGAACTGGTCCGAGAGTTGACCGACGCCTATGTGAAGGCCACCGGCAGCAAGCCGGAGAGCGTGTGGGTGACCGTGCAGGAGATCGCCCCGGACAGCTGGTCGATCGCCGGCGAGACGTTGGCGGCCCGCGCCGCCAGGCGCTGACCCCGCGGGCCGCCAGGTCGCCATGAGCCGCGGCCGGCGACGGTCGGCCGCTCCCCTCAGTCGCCGTGTCCGGGTCGAGTCATCGGTGCCTGCGAGGCGGGCGACGACACCCGTGGCGCGGGGAACCGGTCCAGGGAATTGCACAGAACTGCGGTCGAGTAACCAAGAATGCACGAATCGGGATAGCAACCCCGCCCGGTTGCGGGTGTCGCCTCTCGGTGTGCTTGGATTCCCCTGCGGCGATCCCGGAGATTGAAAGATCTCGAATTCAACGAATGGAGTCGCCTGGAGAGACAGGGGGATTCCGTGGAACTGCGTCAGATTCAGTACTTCGTCGCCGTCGCGGAGGAGTTGCATTTCGGCAGGGCGGCCGAGCGGTTGCACATCGGCCAGCCCGCGGTCAGCCAGCAGGTGCGCCGCCTGGAGCGCGAACTGCGCACGCGGCTCTTCGACCGCTCCGGCCGCACCGTCACCCTCACCCCCGTCGGCCAGGCCCTGCTGCCCGAGGCGCGCGAACTGCTGCGGGCCATGGACTCCTTCGCGGCCAAGGCCGAGCGCCTCGCCGAGCAGAGCGAGGCCACGTTCCGGGTCGGCATCAGCTCCGCCCTGGGTGAGCGCCTCGACGACTTCCTGGACGCGCTGCCCGGCCGTGGCGACGGCACCCGCTTCGAGTTCCAGACCCTGGACGCCCACACCCGCCTGGAGGAGGTGCGTGCCGGGCGGCTGGACGCGGCCTTCGTCCGCGGTGTCGAAAGCGCCCCCGGCCTGCGGCTTCTCACCCTCTGGCACGACCCCCTGGTGGTCGCACTGCCCGCCGCGCACCCGCTGGCCGGGCGCGACCCGCTGGACCTGGCCGACCTCGCGGAGCTGCCGTTGCGCATCGCCGCCCGCACCGAGAACCCGGTGCTCTTCGATGCCGTCGTCACCGCCTGCCGGAAGGCCGGCTTCGAGCCGGTCCTCGGGCCGCCCTTCACCCGGCTCCAGGAAACGCTCGCCGAGATCGGCGCGGGTGCCGCCTGCTGGACGCTGATGTACCCGACGGCGGCCCCCATGGTCTCCTCCCGCCGGGTCGCGCTGCTCCCGCTGAACGGGGACCCCATCACCATGCGCATGTTTCTAGCCCTTCGGGAGAATGCCGACCCGGGGCGTCTCGAGTTGCTTACGGCCGCAAGTACGCAGGTTCGCCGGATGGTCGACGAAGAGAACCAAAGCCGGCGGCCATGACCGATTGTCTACCGTCCCCTTACAGATTTTTGCGAGTCGTGCGGGTGCCGTGCGATGCCGAATAAGAATTCCCACCGGTCAAAAGCGCGACGACTCGCGATCACTTCGCAAACGGGGGTCCGCGGTGGGTCCTCGGTCGGCACCCAGGTGTGCGCCGACCCCGTTGTCACCACCCTCCGGCCGGGAGCGGCGAGGTTGCGGTGCCCGTCCTCGGCCCCAAGCATGGGCTGAGGGGAACAGCGGCAGAGCACATCAGAAGGCACGTCCCGGGAGGACATGAGAGCCATGACGTTTCCTGCGCTCCGGTCCGCCGGCCGTCGCCGGACAAGGCGCAGTCGACAGGCACGGGTGCGGTCGGCGTGACCGGCGACGACCGGCCGCTGCGCTGTCTGGTCACCGGCGCCACCGGTTACCTGGGCGGACGGCTGGTGCCGGAGTTGCTGGCCGCCGGGCATTCCGTACGCTGCCTGGCCCGCTCGCCCGGCAAGCTGCGGGACCATCCGTGGGCCGGGCAGGCGGAGGCCGTGCGCGGGGACGTCACGGACGCGGGGGCCGTGCGCGCGGCCATGGAGGGCATGGACGTCGCGTACTACCTGGTGCACGCGCTGGGCACCGGTCGGAACTTCGAGGAGACCGACCGGCGCGCGGCCACGATCTTCGGTGCACAGGCGCGTGCCGCCGGAATCCGTCGGATCGTCTACCTCGGCGGTCTGAGCCCTTCCGGAGTACCCGAGCACGCACTCTCGGCCCATCTGCGGTCCCGCGCCGAAGTGGGCCGCATCCTCCTGGGCTCGGGCGTGCCGACGGCGGTACTGCGGGCGGCCGTGATCATCGGGTCGGGTTCGGCCTCGTTCGAGATGCTGCGGTATCTGACCGAGCGGCTGCCCGTGATGGTGACCCCGAGCTGGGTGCGCACCCGCATCCAGCCCATCGCCGTCCGCGACGTGCTGCGCTTCCTCGTGGGAGGTGCGAGGCTGCCGTACGACGTGAATCGCGCCTTCGACATCGGCGGACCGGACATCGTCACGTACGAGGAGATGATGCGGCGGTACGCCGTCGTCGCCGGGCTGCCGAAACGCGTCATCGTCCCCGTTCCGCTGCTCACCCCCCGACTGTCCAGTCTCTGGGTCGGTCTGGTCACCCCGGTGCCGGGCGCCCTCGCGCGCCCGCTGGTCGAGTCGCTGAAGCACGAGGTGGTGTGCGCCGAGCGGGACATCGTCCGTTACGTGCCGGACCCGCCGGAGGGACCGGTCACCCTCGACCGGGCGATCGGGCTGGCTCTGCGGCGCGTGCAGGACGCGGACGTTGCCACCAGGTGGTCCTCGGCCTCGACTCCCCGTGCCCCCAGCGACCCGCTGCCCACCGACCCCGACTGGGCGGGCGGAAGCCTCTACACGGATCACCGCGAGCGCACGGTCGCTGCGTCGCCGCAGGCCCTGTGGCGGGTGGTGGAGGCGATCGGCGGCGAGAACGGCTGGTACTCCTCGCCGCTGGCCTGGTCCCTGCGGGGCTGGCTGGACACCCTGGTGGGCGGTGTCGGTCTGCGCCGGGGCCGCCGAGACGCGACCCGGCTGCGGGTCGGCGACAGCCTGGACTTCTGGCGAGTGGAGGAGATCGAGCCGGGCCGGCTGCTGCGGTTGCGCGCGGAGATGCGGCTGCCCGGTCTGGCCTGGCTGGAGATGGCTGTCGACCGGGATCAGCAGGGGCGCACGGTGTACCGGCAGCGGGCCCTGTTCCATCCGCACGGTCTGGCCGGGCACGCCTACTGGTGGGGCGTGGCCCCCTTCCACGCCGCGGTCTTCGGCGGCATGGCTCGCAACATCGCCGCAGCGGCCGAATCGGCCGCCCCTGAACCGGCCCGTACTCACTGAGAGGTCTCGAGGAACCGTGCGCGTCTCGGTCGCCCTGTTCACCGCCGACCTGCGGGTGCACGACAATCCGGTCCTCCAGGCCGCTCTGAAGGACTCGGAACGTGTGGTCCCGCTCTTCGTCGTCGACACCGGCATCCGCCGCACCGGCTTCGCCGGACCCAACCGCGCGGCGTTCCTCGCCGACAGTCTGGCCGACCTGGACGCGGCCCTGCGGGCTCGGGGCGGTCGGCTGGTGGTGCGCGTCGGCGACGTGGTCGAGGAGACCTGCCGGGTGGCGGCGGAGACCGGGGCCGCCGTGGTGCACCTCGCGGGCGGGGTGAGCCGCTACGCGGCACGGCGCGAGGACCGGCTGCGCGCGGAGCTGGAGAGCGGCAGACGCGAACTACGTGTCCACGAAGCCTCGTTGACGGTCGTACCGCCGGGGGCCCTGACACCCGCGGGCAAGGACAGGAACCACTTCGCCGTCTTCACCCCGTACTTCCGCCGATGGGGGAGCTTCTCCGTGCGCGGCGTCGTGCCGCCACCGGACGCCGTACGGCTGCCGGACGTAGGCTCGGCCGGCCTTCCTTGCGCGGAGTCCCTCGCGTCGGGCTCCACGTCGCCGGGCCTGCCCCCCGGCGGGGAATCCGAGGCCCGTCGCAGGCTGCGGTCATGGCTGGCGGGCCCGCTGTCCGCATACGGCGACCGGCACGACGACCTGGCCGCCGACGCGACCTCCCGGCTCTCCCCCTACCTGCACTTCGGCTGTCTCTCACCCGTCGAACTGCTGCACCGGGCCCGCGCGCAGGACAACCCCGGGGCGCATGCCTTCCTCCGCCAGCTCGCCTGGCGGGACTTCCACCACCAGGTCCTGGCGGCTCGCCCCGACGCGGCCGACCACGACTACCGCCCCCGACACGACCGCTGGTGCCCCGCCGCGAAGGAGTTCGAAGCCTGGCAGGACGGCCGCACGGGCTACCCCGTCGTCGACGCCGCGATGCGACAGCTGAGCCACGAGGGCTGGATGCCGGGCCGGGCCCGCCTGCTCGCGGCAAGCTTTCTCACCAAGACGTTGTACGTGGACTGGAGGGCGGGAGCCCGCCACTTCCTGGACCTCCTGGTCGACGGCGATGTGGCGAACAACCAGCTCAACTGGCAGTGGGTCGCCGGGACCGGCACGGACACCCGCCCGAACCGGGTCCTCAACCCACTCGTCCAGGCACGCCGGTACGACCCCCAGGGGGAGTACGTACGCCGCTGGCTCCCCGAGCTCCGCCACCTCGACGCCACCGCGGTCCACCGCGTCCCCCACCTCGACGCAGCCGCCCGTGCGGGCCTGGACTACCCCGCCCCGATCGTGGATCTCGCCGCGGCCGCCGCCCGATTCAGGGAACGGCGGAGAGCCGACTGACCGGACAACAAACAACCCCAGGCCACTGACCTGGGGTTTCTTTCAAGCGCGGGTGAACGAGAATCGAACTCGCGCTCACGTTGGGACCCGTGGGACCAGATGGACTTCGGTGAGAAGGACCTCATCTTGACTGGTGGCCGGCTCTGGGGGGAAGGGAACCCGTAGCCCGCACGTCGGTCAGCGTGATGCGAGCCGACCATGCCGACTGTTTCACCCGTGTCCGCAGCTTGGATGCCGCACCGGCAGTCCGCAGGATGACAGGCACACCGCACGCACAGCATGTTGTGGGCCGGAGAGCGGAGGCGTGCCTATCGGGTCAGGTGGCGCAATTCGCTGGTGTACAGCTCGGCCGGGTCGAGTCCCATGCCGGTGAATTGGCCTGCCAGTTCCAGAGAGAGTATGCCGTGCAGGCGGGTCCAGAAGAGCAGGGCGCGGCGCAGGGCGGCCGGGGGCGCGGGGTGGTTGGCTGCCCACCCGCGGTGCTCGGCGAGGTGGGCCTCCAAGCGGGAGTCGCCCGGGGTGTCGGCGGGGGTGCCGCCAGGCTGGGCGGCGTCGAGGAGGGCGTCCATGATCTCCGAGGCGATCATGGTGATGTCGTCGGGGGCGTGGTAGCCGGGGACGGGTGTGCCGTAGATGAGGAAGTAGCGCTGAGGGTCGTCCAGGGCCCAGGCGCGCAGGGCGTGTCCCAGTCCGGCCAGGTCCGCGCCGGAGTCGGCGGTGGCGCGGATGGTGTCGGCGAGGCTGCGGTAGGCGTCGCGGATCAGTTCGGTGATCAGCTCGTCGCGGCCGGCGAAGTACCGGTAGAGCGCGGGGCCGCTCATGCCCATCTGTTTGGCGATGGCGTTCAGGGACAGTCCTGCCGCTCCGGCGGCGGCGATCTGTTCCCAGGCGTGCTGCTTGATCTCGGCGCGTAGCTGGGCGCGGTAGCGCTCACGTGGGGTCTCCTTGCCCGCGATGGCCATGTGCTCATCCCTTCCTTGTCGTGTTCGCCGGCTCCCGTGGTCCGGGTGAGCGACTACTCGCACGCTCTGAGTTAGACCCTATTACGAACGCACTTGACTGTCACTCTGCGATCGAGTTATAACTTCTAACGAAGGCGCCAGCCACTAACGAAGCTGGCGGAGTCGAGGGAGGTCGCCATGAACGCCGCAGAAATGATCGAGGTCGTGCTGCCGGGCAAGGTCGAGCCGGAGGAACTGCAGGTGCGGCGGGGTGCCGTCCCGAGCGCCGGGCCGGGGCAGGTCGTCGTCCGCATGGAGGCGACCGGTGTCTCCTTCGCCGAACAGCAGATGCGCCGCGGCCGCTACTACGACCAGCCGCCCTTCCCCTTCGTCCCCGGCTACGACATGGTCGGCACCGTGCTGGCGACCGGGGACGGAGTCGGTCCCGGCCTCGTCGGTACCCGGGTGGCCGCGTTGCTGAAGGTGGGCGGCTGGGCCAGCCACGTCGTCCTCGACGCCGCCGACGTGGTGCCGGTCCCGGACGGGATCGGCGCGGCACAGGCGGAGACCGTGGTGATCAACGGCATCACGGCCTGGCAGATGCTGCACCGCAAGGCCCGCGTCCGCGCCGGGCAGACCGTCCTGGTGCACGGCGCCAACGGGGGAGTGGGCTCGGTCCTGGTTCAACTCGCACAAGCCGCCGGGGCGAAGGTGATCGGCACCGCTTCCGCGCGCCACCACGCCGCCCTGCGGGAACAGGGCGTGACCCCGATCGACTACCGCAGCGAGGACATCCCCGCCCGCGTCCGCGAGCTCGCCCCGCGCGGCGTGGACGCCGTCTTCGATCACGTCGGCGGCCGTGGCATCGTCGACTCCTGGCGCCTGCTCGCACCCGGCGGCACCCTCGTCTCCTACGGCACCGCCTCCACCCGCGACGACGAGGGCTCCAAGCAGTGGCCCGTGCTCAAGCTCCTCGGTCGGGTTTGGCTGTGGAACGCCCTGCCCAACCGCCGCCGCGCCTACTTCTTCAACGTCTGGGCCGGCCGAGCCCTGAACCGCGGTCGTTTCCAGGCCAGGCTGCGCGCCGACCTCACCGAGGTCTTCGAAGCTCTCGGACGCGGTGAGATCACCGCCCAGATCGCCGCCGAACTGCCCCTCACCCGGGCTGCCGAGGCGATGCGGCTGGCCGAGTCCGGCACCGTCGCCGGAAAGGTCGTCCTGCACGCCTGACGCCACGCGGAAGCCGGCACACATCCGTCCCCCGGCGGTCGCAGCGTTCGCGCGTCCGCCGCGCTGTCCCTCAGCCGCGAAGGTGACGACTGCATGTTCCTGATCTACCAGGCGTGCGCGACGCCACCAATCGCCACCTGACCACCCGCGCCCCGCCGGCACCGGGTACCACCTGCGCCGACTGACACCACAGCCCTACCGGCACCGACCGATAGCACCATGACCACTACTGGACCCGCCGAATACGTCCGCGGCGCCTCCGGTGGGAGCGAGCAGCAGGTCCAGGAGTTCCTCGCGCTGGGCATGGTGTGCCACCTCATCGCCTCCATGGGCGCCGACGAGGTGAGCGCCCCCTGGACCAGGACGCTGTCGGCAGGCATCAGGCATTCCTGAGGCCCCGGCGAACCGGGCCGGCGACGGGGTTGGACAGCCCCGCCCCTCTGCAGACCGGCAGCCAGGTCACCGTCCGCACCGAGGAGTCCTGGAGCGGCGCCCCCGTCGACGCCGCCCCCCAGCAGCTCGGCCAGGCCCTGGAACAGTCCCTGACCGCCTGGCTCTCCTGCCTGAAGACCCGCGCTGAGCAGGCCGACTGACCCCCACCGCCTCAATCCGCCACCATCCGTCTCCGCCGTCCCGCAAGTACCCCCGCTTCCCGGCCCGGCCCGGTCCGCTGCCCCGCGGACAACCACCGCCACCAGTGATGAAAGGCCCCCGACCATGCGCATCCTCACCGCGACGAAGTTCGCCGCCGCCACCGCCGGCGCTGTCCTCCTCGCCACCGGCACCGCCCACGCCCTCGACGACGACAAGCCCACCACCGCCGCCACCATCGCGGCCGGCGCCGCCGCTCACACCGACGACGTGCAGATCGACGCCGGCGCCCCGGTCATCACCCGGGACGACATCCTCATCCACGCTCCCCTGCACACCATCTGGAAGATCCAGACCCACGTCGAGAACTGGCCCACCTGGCAGCCCGACGTCGACGTCGTCGTCAAGGACACCCCCGGACGCCTGCGTCCCGGCTCCGTCTTCCGCTGGACCACAGAGGGGCTGAACATCACCTCCACCGTCAAGCAGGTCGACTACGGCAAGCGCCTGGCCTGGGGCGGCCCCGCCCAGGGCATTACCGCCATCCACGTATGGACCTTCACACCGACCGCCGACGGCGTCCTCGTCCACACCGAGGAATCCTGGACCGGCGACCCGGTCACCGCCAATGAGGCCACCCTGCAGACCGCCCTGGACAACTCCCTCCACAACTGGGTCAACAACCTCAAGCATCAAGCAGAAAGCCAGGTCGGCAAGTAACCCCTTCCGCGCTTCCGGAGGACAAGCCGCTCCGGAAGCGCCCTCCCAAGCCCTCGTCCTCGCGTGCCCAGCCGGAAACAGAGATTGGGCAAGACGCGGTGCGACAAGCCATCTGGCACGAATCCGGCACGCGGATAGTGATCGCAGCGCACAACAAAAAGGCCCGGGTCTCCGACCTGGGCCTTCTTCATGGAGCGGGTGACGAGAATCGAACTCGCGCTCTCAGCTTGGGAAGCTGATGTTCTACCATTAAACTACACCCGCGTAAGACGCCGACCGCGGTCGGTGTCCGGTGCTCGCTCACTGTACCTCATCCCTGGCCCCCGGCGTTGATCGCCGTGGGGCCTGGCTTGTTTCGGGGGGTAGGAGGGCTGCGGGTGAACGGAGTTGGGGCGTACGGTGGGGACGTGGGGGAGGGTGCTCGTGGGGCCGGAGTGCCGCCTGGAGGGTCGTCTCTTTGATCCCGTAGTGTGGCTTTTGTCGTCAGGCGGCAGAAGGCCAGACGCGGTTCTGGGGAAGGGACTTGAGGGCTTGATGGAGCGCACCGTCGTCCGTTGTGCCGAGGGGCACGTGTTCAGCACCGCTTCGTTCCCGATGCAGCAGGCCGAGCGGCTCGGTCCCGGCCGGCTCGTGAGGTGTCCGCGGTGTGCCCGGCTCCGCAGTGCGGTGCCGGTGACCTTGCAGAAGCGGTAGAAGCGGCAGAAGCGGTGGCAGCACCGCTGTCCAGGCGCGTGGGGTCGTCCTGATTGTGGTGGCTCCGCGCGCCTTGCGTATCCTCGGGGCGTGCTTCTCTCAGACAAGGACATCCGGGCCGAGATCGACGCCGGGCGGGTGCGGATCGATCCATTCGACGAATCCATGGTGCAGCCGTCGAGCATCGACGTGCGCCTCGACCGCTTTTTCCGGGTGTTCGAGAACCACCGCTACCCCCACATCGACCCCTCCGTGGAGCAGCCGGACCTCACCCGGCTCGTCGAGCCCGAGGGGGAGGAGCCGTTCATCCTGCACCCCGGGGAGTTCGTGCTCGCCAGTACGTACGAGGTCATCACGGTCCCCGACGACCTCGCCTTCCGGCTGGAGGGGAAGAGCTCCCTCGGGCGGCTGGGGCTTGTGACGCATTCCACCGCCGGGTTCATCGACCCCGGGTTCTCCGGGCATGTCACGCTCGAACTGTCGAATCTCGCCACCTTGCCGATCAAGCTGTGGCCCGGGATGAAGATCGGGCAGCTGTGCATGTTCCGGCTCAGCTCGCCCTCCGAGGCCCCGTACGGCAGTGAACGCTACGGGTCCCGTTACCAGGGACAGCGTGGGCCGACCGCCTCGCGTTCCTACCTCAATTTCCACCGGACCCGGGTCTGAGGGGCACCACCACCGACATGAGCGACGTACGAGAGAACCTCACCTACGAGCGGTTCGGCCACGCCGTCCGCGAACTCGCGCAGACCATCGCCGACGACGGCTACGAGCCCGACATAGTGCTCAGCATCGCCCGCGGCGGGGTCTTCGTCGCCGGTGGGCTCGCCTACGCCCTGGACTGCAAGAACATCCACCTGGTGAACGTCGAGTTCTACACCGGTGTCGGGACCACCCTCGAGATGCCCGTCATGCTTGCGCCCGTGCCCAACGTGATCGACTTCTCCGACAAGAAGGTGCTGATCACGGACGACGTCGCCGACACCGGCAAGACGCTCAAGCTGGTGCGTGACTTCTGCCTGGACACCGTCGCCGAGGTGCGCAGCGCCGTGATCTACGAGAAGTCCCACTCGCTGGTGAAGTGCGAGTACGTGTGGAAGCGGACCGACGAGTGGATCAACTTCCCCTGGAGTGTCTTGCCTCCAGTACATAGGTCGGGTGCGGCGCCCAAGGTGAACAAGGAAGCGTTGTAAGGCCGTTCGCTGCCGGCGCTGCACAGGGAGCACCCGTGGTTGTCAGCGCCGACAGATATGCTTAGTGCCGTCCACTTCCGGTCCATCCCGAGCTTCGGACCTAGGAGCCGAAGGCCCCAGTACGCCAGGGGCTAGCACGACCAGACTGGAAGTGTGACATGGCAGAACTGCGAAAGCCGGAAGAGCCGGACCGTGATCAGCGACCTCGCCCGACGAGGGTAGAGATCCTGATGGCGATCCTCACGGCGATCACGGCACTCGCAGGCTGTGTGGAGCAGCTGGCGCGCTAGCGCTGACGTTGAGTGGTGCACCGGACGAAGGTAGGGCAAAGCAAAGCGAGCCCGGCCGTTGGTTAGTCGGCCGGACCCGCTTAACGACTCCACGCACGGGCCCGGTCCTGGTTGCCGCCAGGATTCGGGCTCGTGTTGCGTGGGGCCAAACTGTGGGGTGTCACGGACTGTGATCGTCACGCTTTGACCTGGTGGACAGTTTGTCCATCACGACTATAGCTTCCCGGTCCCCGCGGGTCCCATCTGGTCCTCACAGGTTTTGAACCTCTTAGGCCTGTCTGTCGGGAACCAAGGCCGCGACGCCGTGCCCTTCGGTCACTCGCGGCAGTCTGGCCGCACCCCGAAGAAGGGGCTGCAGAAGTGCTAGCCAGACGCCCCTCGTGTTGCTTGGGGGTATACCGGTGATCTCCGGTGATGCCAAAAGTGCCGGGTCCCGCATAACGCAGGACCCGGCACTGGGTGGCGCACGTACTTGAGAAGGGGCTGGGGGTGCGCTCCGAGATCAGGCCTCGTTGCGCCGGTTGCCGAGGAGTACGTAGACGATCGGGATGACCGCCAGGATCAGCGCAAGAGCAAACTTCGCGCTCCAGTGCATCTCCAGGCTCGCAGTGGTGTTCAGCAGGATGATCGGTCCGGCTGTGGAGCTCACCATGCCCAGCATCAGCGGGGATATCGCGATGAGCTGCCCGGCGTTCTCGGGTGGGACCTCGATCCCAGCCTCCGCGCCCAGCTTCTCGATCTTGAAACTTACGGAAGCGCCCGATGTGGGCACCTCCGACTGGTCGTCCTGACTGGTCCAGACGCGAACCTCGGCCTGTCCCGAGGGCTGTTCCTCGTCCTCCGGCAACTCTGCCGGGATGACGACATCCGACACGGTTCGTGGATCCTTTCGTCCCATGGGGCAAACCGAGCGTCGGACCTGAGCTCGGTGTACGCAGCGGACCGCAGGACGTCTGTCCTTGATCGGCCACGGTTGCCGCGGGACTCACCACGCGATCGGGACCGACCCTGACTAGGGCGAATCCCCCTGGTGATCGACGGTGAGTACGGGCAATGCGTTCTTCGTCATGTGGTTGCTACCCCCAGTAGCGAAGCTCGGGAGTTCCGAGCTCTCGGCAATGAGCATACTCCCGGGGTGACCCGTAACGCACCTGTAGCTCGAAATTTTGGTGCCTATCACGCACCAACCTGGTGCAATATCGGTTTGTGCATGCGATGATGGAGGGCGTCGGCGCCATGGCCTCCGCTTGACAGAAGATCAGGGACGTGATCAGAAGACAGACCCACCAGCGAACAGGAGTCGGGGGATACAACAGAGAGGAAGGTGCGCGTGACTCGTTCAAACGGCGTGCAAGCCGTGCGCGAGAGCGAGCGCTTCACCGTGACCCTCATCGCGACTGCTGCGCAGGCTGTCGCCACGTTGATGAGGATCACCGGCCTGTCCAAGACGGACGTCATCAACCGCTCTGTGCAGGTGTATGGCTTCCTCGCCGAACAAATGCAGGATGGCAAGGAAGTGCTGCTGCGCGACGAGCAGGGCAATTTGGAGCGCGTTCACATTGTGTGACCACAAGCAGGCAGGCCCGGGTGACGTACGTTGCCCGGGTCAACCCATGTCGACCGCACGCAGAGCCCGTGCCTCAAGAGACAGAGGCTCTGCGATCTAGTCAGGCCGCTGGCAGCATCGAGCCGCCAAACCGATCGACGAGCCAGTCGAGGCCCTTCGAGGTGAAGAACGTCTGTTCCACCCACTGCCCGTTGGGCGTCGCCACGAACTTCACCTCGGCCCGGCCGGCCTTGGTGTGACACTCGTACGGCAGGCGGGGGTTCTGACGCTGCAGAAAGCGGATGTCGTCGCGGCGCAGCATCTCCATGAACTTCGTGCGCCCGAGTCCGCCCGTGAGCTTGTTCAGAGCCTTGGCGGCGGCCGCCATGTCGATGAGACCGTCGGAGTCGCAGAATGCGTCCCACTTACCTGCCTTCGGTGCGGCGATCGCGAGTTCCTTCTTCGTCGAGACCAGTTCGCGCGCCGCCTCGACGTACTTCTCGGCGAGAGCGAGGATGCCCTCCGGGCTGGAGACGTCTGTGGGCTGCTGCCTCACCTCGGCTTCCCGGGTCTTCACGGCGAAGTACGTCTGGGCTGCTGCGATCTCCTGCTTGCGCGGATCGCCGTTCATGGCGATCAGGTAGCAGGCGTAGCGGGTGAGGCGGTAGTCCGACACCATCTGTCTGCCCCACCGTCCGCCGTTGATCGCTTTCGAGGCGCCTCGAAAGTGATCACGGGGGTCGAGTCCGCTGTTCTCGGCTGCAGCCATGGCCCGGTTGATGGCAACCTCAAAGCGTTCCCACTTGTCGTACCCCATGGGAGCGTGAAGGTCGCGAGCAGACCAACACTCCTGGCCGTTGTGGTCCAGAAGCATCAGTCGATCAAAAAGGCTGCCCTGGGGGTTACCTTTTTCGGGTGGCACGGTAAGGTCCACGTTGGACAAGGTTGAACTCCCTTGAACTCCTGGCTCGCGTCCGGCTGCACCCGTACGCGAGCTGCCGAGACCGCCTTCACTTCGAAGGCGGTCTTATGACAATCAGGTTACGGGACCGCGCTGACAGACAGTCATGCTTTCGGTAGGCACTGCGTGCCGCTGCTCTCAGCCGGAGCCTTCGATTCCATGGGAACGTTGCTGATTGACGCCCCGTCACCCGGTGCCAGAGTCGCTCCATTTGTTCAGGTGGACACCACTGTGGTGTGACGGATGTCTCGCTGGGCCAACTGAACCTCCTCGTCTCACCTGCGTATCTGGAGGCTTTGCGCGATCGCGACGCTGATTACCCACTGTGGGCAGCGCGACGTGTTCCAGGCCTGGCACACACTGGCGAGGAGCTGCGGGGCAGGGTTATGGCCTTGAATTCGAAGGTCAACAAGGGCTGCTGGTCTTGCTATCTCCCCAGCCCACCACCAGCCCCAGCTTCCATCCCGTCCGCCGTCGACCCACACACCGTGGAGCGGGCGTGGTTCAGGGGCGTCAAGGTGGAGCGCGCCACTGTACGAACGACCTTGACGCCCCTGAACCGCGTCTGCTCGGCTCTGCCTGGGTCGGTGGTGGACGGGATGGAAGCTCCCCGCGCACGCCCCTATGGACCCGCAGTCGGCGGCGGCGCCCCCGTCATCCCGGTGCCGGCCGATCCCCCGCCGGAGGCATTGTCTTGACCGTGGGCCGCTCTATGCGGTGATCGACTCATGGCCACCGGCCCTATCCACATGTGGGCGCGCGTCGGCGCAGCGCGCGCGGAGCGGGCCGAAGGCAGGAGCGCAGCGCGGAGCGGAGCCGGGAAGCGCGCCCGGCGGAGCGGAGCGCAGCCGGGTGCCTTGATGAGGTAGAGAAACCTGTAACAGGGCGGTCTAGAGGACAGCGCTTCGCTCGGCCAAGTCGCGTAGGGCTTCGGGCACCCGGGGACCGGAGAGCTGGATCAAGTCGCGGATGACCTCGCGGGCAAGGTGGTGGTCCTGGATTTGCTCGGGCGCCAAAGTCTCGGCCTCCAAGATCGCGGCTGTAGCCTCGCCGACATGTCGCCGCTGCGCGTGTGCTCGCGCCACGTCAAGCAAGAAACGGGACTGCCGTTCGGGCGACAGGTCCGATGTGTTCACGTCCTGGGCCACCTCCAGGGCAAGCCCTGCGTCCCCCAATTCCACCGCTGTACTCACAGCATGGACTTCCACGTTCGTCGGCCCGAACTCCGTGTCGAAGTCGTTGCGGTCCCCTCCCAATCGCGCCGCGATCCCCCGTGCCCGCTCGATGTGCTCATGGGTCTGCGCCCGGTTCCCCTCCCGCGCGTTGATCACCGCAAGGACCAAGTTCATGGCGCCCAACAGTGACAGTTCTTCCGGTGGGCATGCCGGCGCTTCTGCCCTCGGCTCCATGACGGCCACAGCGGACCTCGCTGCTTGCTCCGCCTGCTCCATGTGCTGCTGCCTCATGAAGGCGTGCGCCATGCGGAACAGGCTGGCGACCACCTCTAGGGGCTGGCCCGCCAGTTCCGCCGCCTGCAATGCCCGGTCTGCTGCGATCCACGCCGCATCCGCTTGGTCTTGCCGTGTAAAGCTGGCTGCGGCCACCTGGTACGCCTTGGCACGCAAAGAGTGAAGCTCGGTGCGGTCACCCGCAGGCGCCTGACGTACTGCGGTTTCGATGCTGGGTAGCAGCTTGGCGAGGTGATCGCTGAGTGCCGCGTAGCTCGATGCGTGTACGAGTGTCCACGCCTCTTCAACCTGCTGACGGAAGTCGGCAACCGACGGGGTCGGCTCGGTCGGCGGCTGCTGAAAGAGGCTGCCCAGTGCGGGGTGACCGGTGAGGGCTACCCGTAGGCCGTCGAGATCGTTGCTCCTCGCCTGGGCTTCTGGTTCGGCTTCCTCTGTTGGGGGTGCGTCTGGCCGAAGCTCTCGCACGGACACATTGAGCGCGTCGGCCAGGGCTTGCAGGACAGACAGTCGCTCGACGGGCTGTACGCCTCTCTCGACCTGTGACACCCAGCTCTCTGACCGCCCCATCGCGGCGGCAAGGTCGCTCTGCGACATGCCCGCGGCGCGGCGCAGCTCCTTGACCTTCGGACCCAGGGCCGTGGTGTCGGCAGTCGTCACTTCTCGGCTCCGGTGGGGTACTTGCCGGCGTACGGCTGGAGCCGGTCCACCTCGGTCTTCTGCACGTACTTGTCGCGCTCCGTCAGGAAGTGGCGCGTGTGGGGCTGACGCTCGTGCTCCTCGAAGGCCTCTCGATCGGCGTAGATCTCGAAGAAGATCCGCTCATTGGGCGCACCCTCGACCTCGTGGCACGCATAGACCAGCGTGCCGGGCTCATGCGCCTGGATGCCTGCGGCGGTCTGTCGGACCAGGGCGTCAAACGCTTCGCCGGCGCCGTCGCGCAGCGTGAAGCGGACAAAGAGCCCGTAGTTGCTCATATCTTCCTCCCTTGGCTTAGCACTCAGTCTCGCAGACCCGGAGTTCTACTACTAGTCGCAGTTTTTCTGTTGACTCGCAGTTTTTCTGCGAGTAGCTTCGGTGGCGTCGCAAGAACAAGGCGCCCCGGGCTACGTGCCATCCGCCAAGATCACGACGCAGCCCGGGGCTTATCCCAAGAGGGAGACTCCATAATGCCGTCGTTCAAGATCGACCTTTCGACCGCTGTGGTGTTCGTGGCGACCGCCCCGACGCCGAAGCTGGCCAACGCCAAGACGGGTGAGCGTGCGATGGACCGGGAGACCGGTGCGCCGCTGTCGACGGTGGGGCTGCTGGTCTCGGACGAGGGAGAGGGCAACCTCTACCAGGTCACCATCGCGGAGACCGGTTACCCCGAGGGCCTGGCGCCGGGCATGCCGGTGCGGGTCGTCGGCCTCAAGGCGCGGGACTGGGAGAACGAGTTCAACGGCCAGAAGCGGCACGGCATCTCGTTCCGCGCCGTCGCGATCACCCCGGCGGCCTGACCATGACCGACCTGTCCATGGTGCTGGAGGCCACGGGAGCCCTCGCGGGGGCCGGCGGCATCGGCTATGCGAAGTACCGTGCGCCGCGCGTGTACTGGTCGCTGGTCGGGCTGCCGGTCACCTGGGGCCGGTTCACCCTCTCCTACCGCTCGACGATGGACGTGTGTGGGCTGACGGTCCAGCCGTCGCGCCTGCGGGCGTTCATCACGCGGAACGTGGCCCGTCGTGACGTGCTTCCCGTCCCGCCGAAGGTGCGCCGGGTCCGGGGCACGTCGACGGGGCTGCGGGTGACCCTGCGGCTTCCCGCCGGCCTGGAACCTGCCGACCTGATGGCCGCATCCGAGCGGCTGCGTCACGCCTGGGGTGTGCACTCAGTGACCATCGCTGAGACCAAGCCGGGGTACGTCGAGCTGCGCATGACCGGCTATGACGTGCTGCGCCGGGTCCGGCTTCCCCGCGGTGCCCGCCCTGAGGGCCTGGCCGTGCCGGTGGCTCTACGGGAGGACGGGACCGCGTTCGTCCGCGACTACCGCAAGGTGCCCATGGCGCTGACGCTGGGCGCGAACAACTCGGGCAAGTCCGTCTATCAGCGCAACCTGATCAAGGGCCTGGCTCGGCTGCCGGTGGCGCTGGTCGGCATCGACTGCAAGCGCGGTGTCGAACACTCCGCGTACGCGCCCCGGCTGTCGGCCCTGGCCACCACCCCGGACGATGCCGTCTCACTGCTGGACGTGCTGGTCTCCGAAATGGAAGACCGCTTCGACCTGCTGAGCCTGCACGGCGTCTCGGACGTGTGGGAGCTGCCCGAGGAGTTACGGCCGGTGCCGGTCGTCGTCCTGGTCGACGAGGTGGCGGAACTGTTCCTGATCTCCTCCCGGAAGGATGAGGAGCGGCGGGAGCGGATCGTCACCGCGTTGATCCGGCTGGCGCAGATGGCCCGCGCGGTCGGCATACATCTGGAGATCTGCGGGCAGCGCTTCGGCTCCGAGCTGGGCAAGGGCGCCACCATGCTCCGCGCCCAGCTCACCGGCCGGGTCGTTCACCGGGTCAACGACAAACAGACCGCCGAAATGGGCCTGGCGGACGTGGCCCCGGATGCCGTTGTGGCCGCCTCTCTGATCCCGGCGGAGCGTCCCGGAACGGCGGTCGCGGCGGACTCCTCCGGGGGCTGGGCGAAGATCCGCACCCCGCACACCTCCCGCGATGAGGTGATGGCGGTCTGCCGGGAGTTCGCCCACCTCGTCCCGGATCTCCCCGCCCTGGACCCCTACCGGCCGCACGTGCCCGCTGACGCCCCGAAGCCGGGTCCGTCGCTGGTCAAGCCGCTGCCGGTCACGGACTGAGAGGGGGATCCGTCATGGCTCAGCGCAAGAACACCAAGCCCAAGCCGGTCCCTTGCCCCGACTGCAAGGGCAGCGGGGAGGTTCCCACCACGGTCCTCGTCGGCCGCAAGCGCCGCGCGGTCGGCAAACAGTCCGGCTTCTGCCTGACCTGCCTGGGAACCGGCGAAGTGCCGACGGACGGGGAGTGATCGCCGTGAACCGTTCGATCCGCCCTGATGCCGTCCTCATCCAAGCCGTGATCGCCGGTGCCCTGTCCTTCGCGCACCTGCACGACCTGGCTGCGGCGGCAGGGCAGTCCGGATGGAAGGCGTGGGCCTACCCGGTCTCGGTCGACCTACTGTTGGTCGCTGCCTGGCGTCGACTGCGCGCCGGCCGAGACCGGTCCTCCTGGACCTGGTTCGCCATCGCCCTCGCGGCTTCACTCGGCGCCAACGTCGCCACGGCCGGAATGCTCGACCTGCACCACGTGCCCGCCTGGCTGCGCATCCTCGTCGCCGGCTGGCCCGCCCTCGCCTTCCTCGGCGGAACCCTCCTCGTCCACGCCCCCGCCCCGGCCACCACGGCCCTGGCCCCGGAGCCGGACGAACCGGCAGCGCCGGAAGTCGAGATGCACCGCACAGACACCCCCGAGCCTGCCCCGGCTCCGGTCCTGACGGCGGAACTCGCCCCGGCACCGGCCAAGCCGCCCGCCGGCACCCCGGCCGTTCCGTCGGCCCTGCTCGACCACGCCCGCTCGATCGTCGACGCACACCGGAAGACGACGGGCGAGCAGATCACCGCCGAAGCGCTGACCGCCCGGCTCGGCCTGCCTGCCCCGACCTGCCAAGCGATCGCCGCACAACTCCAACTCGCCTGATGCCGAAGGGAGGTTCGCCCGTGCGCCCGAACCGCTTCTACGACGTGATCCGCATTGGGCCGGTCAAGGTCGGCACCTACAACAACGGCCGTGGCCAGACCCGGCACACCGCCGCCTGCACCGCCCCCGGCTGCGGCTTCTCCACCGACCACCGCGACCGCTCGGCCGCCGAACTCTCCGCCCGCACCCACCGCTGCACCGCCTGACAGGAGGAAAGCTCTCATGCTCACGCCTAAGTACCCGCCCGCGGACACCGCCCCCACAGCCCCGGCCCCGGGGCCCACGACCAACACCGCCCCGGCCACCGTCCCGCCGGCTCGGGTTGCCCCGGCCCCGGTGTCGAATCGGCCCACGGTTCAGCTCACCCCGGGCAGCGCGCTCGCCCTGGCGGCCGGCGGCGGCGCCGTCGTCCTCGTCGTCGGCACGGTCCTGGTCTCCATGCTCCTGGCCGTCGCCATCACCGGCGTCTCGGTCGCCGTGGTTGCGGTCGTCCTGCGCCTGCTCATCAAGGACCTGCACAAGCGCTGAACGGCCCCGGGGCGGCTCTCTCGCCAAAGATCCGCCGCCCCGGCGCCTGCACCCCTTCCAGACCCATCGGACCCGAAAGGGAAGCCTCATCATGCCCCAGCACGCCCAGAACACGCGCGTCTGCCGTGACTGCGACGGCTTCGCCGCCGTCGCCATCACCGCCGGCACCCGCCACCCGGACGGCACTCGCGTAACCCTCATCGTTGCCTGCCCGACCTGCAAGGGCACCGGCCACACCGCCCCGGCCGCCGACCTCGCCCGGGCCGGGAGGTGACCGCAGTGGCCCTCCTCGACTGGCGCTCCGCCGACCACTTCGACCCGACCGGCGACAAGCCGTGCGTGATCTGCACCAAGCCCACCCCGCTCCGCTCCGACAGCGGCAAGCCCGTCCACAAGGTGTGCGCCGAGGAGTGGATCGACACCCACACCCCGAAGGAGGAGAACCGGTGAACACCGCGCTCCCCAACGGCCTGCGGGTACTGGATCTGTTCTGCTGCCAGGGCGGCGCCGCCATGGGCTACCACCTTGCCGGCTTCGACGTCACCGGCGTCGACCTCGCCCCGCAGCCCCGCTATCCCTTCCGGTTCATCCAGGCCGACGCCATCACCTTTGTACGCGAACACGGGGCAGAGTTCGACTTCATCCACGCCTCGCCGCCGTGCCAGCGCTACACCCTCGCCCAGCGCATCCAGCACCGCGACCACCCCGACCTGATCGCCCCCATCCGGTCCGCGCTGGAAGCCACCGGCCGGCCCTGGGTGATCGAGAACGTGGAAGAAGCTGCACCCGAACTCCGTGACCCGGTCACCCTGTGCGCTGCCGTCTTCGGGATGCGCACCTACCGGCATCGGCTGTTCGAGACCGGTGGCGGCTTCGCCTTCACCCCGCCCCGCCACCGCCCGCACAACGCGCCCCTGACCAAGATGGGCCGCCCCCGCGCCGCCGGGCACTTCGCCCACTACGTCGGCAACTTCTCCGGCGTCCAGGAGGCCCGCGACGACATGCGCGTGCCGTGGATGAACCGCGACGGCATCCGCGAGTGCATCCCGCCCGCCTACACCGAATGGATCGGCTCCCGCCTGTACGCCTCCCTGCTGGAGGTGGCTGCGTGACCGACACCGCCACCCTGGCGGGCCTGGACCCGGCCACTCTCGCCGACGTGTTGAGGCTGGCCGGGTCCGACGGCTTCGACCGCATCCAGGAACAGATCCGCCGCACCGGCGGCTGCACCGACCCGATCCGCCTGCAAGGCTCCACCATCACCCGCGACCGCGAGACCGGGCACGTCCTGCACTCCTACTCCACCGCCACTGAGCCCGGCGGCGTCCTGCGTGTGGCCTGCGGCAACCGCAGGGCCTCCCGCTGCCCATCCTGCGCCTGGACCTACGCCGGCGACACCTACCACCTCATCCGCGCGGGCCTCGTCGGTGACCCCGCCAAGGGCACCCCGGAGACGATCCGCGACCACCCGCGCGTGTTCGCTACCCTCACCGCGCCCTCGTTCGGCCCGGTCCACAACCGCCCCGGCAACCGGCCCTGCCGCTGCGGCACCCACCATCCCGAAGACGCCCCCGAGCTGGGCGCCCCGCTCGACCCGGACGCCTACGACTACGCGGGCGCGGTGCTGTGGAACAACCATGCCTCTGAACTGTGGCGCTACTTCACGATCTACCTCCGTCGCGAGATCGCCCGCCGCGCTGGGCTCACCCAGAAAGCCGCACGCGAACAGTCGCGCGTCTCCTTCGGCAAAGTCGCCGAGTACCAAAAGCGCGGAGCCGTCCACTTCCACGCCGTGATCCGCTTCGACGGCCCCGAGGGACCCGACAGCCCCCCGCCGGCCTGGGCCACCCTCGATCTCCTCGCCGACTCCATCCGGGCCGCTGCCGCCCGCGTCCAGGTCGACGTGCCTCCCGCGGGCGAGGAACCGGCCCGCACGCTGCGCTGGGGCGCCCAGCTCGACGTGCAGCCCATCGGCGCCTTCGGCCACGGCGAAGAGATCACCGAACAGGCCGTCGCCTCCTACGTGGCCAAGTACGCCACCAAAGCTGCCGAAACCACCGGCACCGTCGACCGCCGGATCGGCAACAAGGAAGCGCTGGCCCTGCTCGGCGTCCCCGAGCATCCGGCCCGTCTCATCGCCGCATGCCTCGACCTGCACGCGCTCTACCCGGACCGCAAGTTACGGGACTGGGCTCACATGCTCGGCTTCCGCGGCCACTTCTCCACCAAGTCCCGCCGCTACTCCACCACCCTCGGCGCCCTCCGCCAGGTCCGCGCCGACTACCGCGCCGCCCAGCAACGCGAAGCCCTCGGCCTGCCCGACCCGGACGACGAGGAAGCAACCACGCTCACCCTTGCCCACTGGGTCTACGCCGGCCACGGCCACACGCCCGGCGAATCCTGGCTCGCCGCCAACATCCGCCGGGACATCCAGCTCAACCGCGAAACCGCACGCGAGGAACTGGCAGGAGGTGCCCCCGATGAGCAAGGACGTTAAGCGGCCACCGTCCCGGAAGGACGCGGTGAAGCAGAAAATCATGACTACGGATGAGTGGATTCAGATGCATCTCCGCCGGGCTCCTGAGCGGGATGAGGAGTGGGTCCGCCGTGCGCTCGTGTTGCAGGGGCGGGCCTGACCATCAGCGCCAGACTGGTTCGATGAGACTGGGGTCGAACTTGCGTCGGCCTCGGCCGGCTGGATGGATGATCACAGCAGAGAGGCTGTGCAGCACGATCTCCTGTTGGCGCTCGACGGGCAGTGCCAAGAACTCGTCGACGGTCATGTTCCTGGCCTCGCCCTTGGCCTCTGCTTGTTTCTGCTCCTTGTAGAAGCGAGCCCGTTCCAACTTCAGCTCGTCGCGTTCCCGTTCCTTAGCGGGCAAGAGCTGCAAGAGCGTGGCCACCGTGATCTGCTTGGACCTCTCGGCCTCGACGAGCTGGGCGATGTCTTCGTTGACTTGCTCCAACTCGGCGTCTTTGGGCCAGCGTTGATCGAAAGGGACCTCTGTTACCGCCGCTCGGGCACGCTGCTCTTCAAGCACGAGTTGAGCAATCAGCTTGTCAACGGGATCGCCAACGCGTCCGACCTTGCCGCAACCGCCGTTCACCACGGAGCACTGATAGGTGAACCGTGCCGCCTTCGAGCCCGGTTGCCACTTCTGGTTGACCTGACCTCGAATCTTGGTCTTGCAGAGTCCGCAGCGGGCGATCCCTGAGAGTAGGTACTTCCGCGCGAGCATCTTTCCGGGGTGCTTCTGCTTCCGCTCGGCGATCGCCGCGCACACCGCTTCCCACTCATCAAGAGTGTTGATCGGCTCCCACTCGCCCCTGACGGGCTGGCCGTCCTCCCCGTAAAGGATCTCGCCGTGATACGTCCGGTACCCGACCAATCGCGGGTTCGTCAGGATGTGCTCGACGTGGTGGTGAGCCATTCGCTTGGTCCCCGCCCGAGGGTTACCCAAGCCCTGCTCCTGCCATCTCGTTCGGATGGTCCCGATGCGGACGCCGGCCAGGATCTCCCGCTGTGCCTCGCGGATGGCCTTTGCTGCTTCCGGGTCGACCTTTGTGCGGTCGTCCTTCTGCCACCCGTACGGCGCCGGCCCGCCGCTGTCCTTGCCCTGCTGGGCCAACTCCAGGTGCTTCCGCTGGATGCGGCGTGAGGCATCGTGCGACGACTTGTTGGCGAACGCGACCATGATGCGCGCCATCGTGCGGCCGTCCGGCGTTCCGATGTTGATGTCGTTCGTGACCGTGGCGAACTCCAGGCGTGGGCGTTCGTCGTAGATCTCGATGAGACGTTCGAGGTCCCGCGGCTGTCGCGCCAGCCGGTCAAGGTCGTACGCCACGATGCCGTCAATGAGGCCCGCGCGGAGATCCTTGAGCATCAGCTCGAACTCTTCGCGCACGACGTTGCGCTTGAAGGCGGATACGTCGTTGTCCTCGTAGACCTTCACGGCCTGCCAGGATCGGAGGTCCGCGAGACGTTCGCAGTCCTGCTGCTGCCGCGCGACACCGAGCGCTTCGCCTTCGTCGTCCCGCGAGATGCGGGTGTAGATCCCCACCCTGCGTGCCACGTTCGGGCCTCCCCTGCCTCCGGAGCAGGGGTCAGACTACTACCGTCATAGAGTCAAGTCAGCCTGGTCGGTCGAGCCGCCTGTCGTGAAGCGGGCGGGGCAGGTGCTCGACGCCTAGGGGTCCCCCGGGAGAAGAGCGCAACACGACTACGACAGGGAAAGGGCCCCGGCTTTCGTGCCGGGGCCCTTTCCCTGTTCGTATGTGCCGTCGGAGTCCGTGCGTGCCGTCAGAACGTGCCCAGCTTCACGATCGACAGCAGCGCGATCAGCTGGATCGCCGAGGCGCCGAGGGCCTTCGGCCAGGGGAGGTCGTGGGAGCGGCTGACCATGAGGGTCAGCAGGGCGCCGCCGGCCACCCAGGTGGCCCAGCCGAGCAGCTGGACGAAGCCCGCGTCACCGCCGAGGAACAGGGCGACGAGCAGGCGCGGCGCGTCCGTGAGGGACATGATCAGCATGGACAGGCCGACCGTGGGCTGCCAGGCGCCGTCGCCGCCGAGCTGGCGGGCCACGGTGTGGGTGACCACGCCCAGGATGAAGGCGCTGATCACCATGGCCACGGCCGTGACCAGGACGATCGGGACCGCGTTGGAGAGCGTGGCGTTGATCGCGTCCTGCCGGGCGCCGTCGAAACCGAAGACCGCCAGCAGGCCGTAGAGGAACGTCACGATGAGGGCGGGACCCCACATCGTGTAGTCGCGCATCTGGAGGAAGGTCTGCTGCGGGGACAGCACGATGCCCCGCAGGAGGTCCTTCCAGTGCAGGCGCGGGCCGATCGGGCCGGCCGGGGCCGAGCCCGCGCGGTAGGTCTCGCCCTGGTTGTAGGGGTCCTCGCCGATCGAGAACGCCTGCGTGTGCCCCGGGTTGTTGGCCGCGTACGGGTCGGGGCCGCCCTGCGGATGGGTGCCGCCGTCACCGAAGTACTCCGGCTCGCCGTGGCCGCCGTAGCCGCCGCCGTTCGCCTGGGGCCAGGGGCCCGCGCCCGGCCCGCCGCCTCCGTACTGCGGTTGCTGCTGCGGGTACGGCTGCGGCGCCGACGGGTAGCCGTACGACGGCGCCTGGCGGGGCGCCTGCCGTCCGTACGGGGGTTGTTGGGGGCGCGCTTGCGGGGCCCGGCCGTCCCGGCCGCCGCGTCCGATCCTGAATCCAGCCACGTCGTCGAACGTACCTGCTCCGGCACGGCCGCGTGCCGGGCCCGGGGGTCCGGGCCCGGCTTTGCGGCCGAGCTGTGACATCCCCTAAGGGGACCGCCGGACGGCTCTCCTACCTGAGTACCGGGGCGGTGTCGGGGTTCCGGTCGGGGAGGCGGGGACGGTGCCTTCGAGCGCTCGGCAGTGGGTGGCCGGGGGTGTCCCCGGGCCGCTCCGGCAGCGCAGCGGGCAGGATGGGCCCATGAGCGTAGTCAAGATCAACGTGCTGACCGTGCCCGCCGAGCAGCGGGAGACCCTCGAGAAGCGGTTCGCCTCGCGTGCGCACGCCGTCGAGAACTCCGACGGGTTCGAGTGGTTCGAACTGCTGCGTCCCGTCGAGGGCACCGACACCTACCTCGTCTACACCCGGTGGCGGGACGAGGAGTCGTTCCAGGCCTGGATGGAGGGGCCGATGAAGGCCGCTCATCAGGGAGGTGCGGGTGAGGGCCAGGAGCGGCCCAGGCCCGCCGCCTCCGGCTCCACCCTGTGGTCCTTCGAGGTGGTGCAGCAAGCCGCGCCCAAGGGCGCGTAGGCCCCGCCGGGCGACAAACGGCGACGCCCCCATGTCCGTACGCGTACGACGGGCATGGGGGCGTCGGTCGTCGACCCAGCGGGCCGACTGCCTCACCGGCTCCTACTTCACCGGCTCCGGTTCCGGAGCGTTCTCGCTCTCCGCGTCGCCGGCCGGGTCGACCGGGGTCTTGACGGAGTCGAGCAGGAGCTGGGCGACGTCGACGACCTGGATGGACTCCTTCGCCGCTCCCTCGTTCTTCTTGCCGTTGACCGAGTCGGTCAGCATCACCAGGCAGAACGGGCAGGCGGTGGAGACGATGTCCGGGTTCAGCGACAGGGCCTCGTCGACGCGCTCGTTGTTGATGCGCTTGCCGATGCGCTCCTCCATCCACATCCGCGCGCCGCCCGCGCCGCAGCAGAAGCCCCGCTCCTTGTGGCGGTGCATCTCCTCGTTGCGCAGGCCCGGGACCTTGCCGATGATCTCGCGCGGGGGCGTGTAGATCTTGTTGTGGCGGCCCAGGTAGCACGGGTCGTGGTAGGTGATGATGCCCTCGACCGGCGTGACCGGGATCAGCTTGCCCTCGTCGACCAGGTGCTGGAGCAGCTGGGTGTGGTGGATGACCTCGTAGTCGCCGCCGAGCTGCGGGTACTCGTTGCCGAGGGTGTTCAGGCAGTGCGGGCAGGTGGCGACGATCTTCTTCGCCGACCTGGGCTTGGCCGACTCGGGCACGACCTTGCCGTCCTCGTCCATCTCCTCGCCGAAGGCGGCGTTGAGGGACATGACGTTCTCCATGCCGAGCTCCTGGAACAGGGGCTCGTTGCCCAGGCGGCGCGCGGAGTCACCGGTGCACTTCTCGTCGCCGCCCATGATCGCGAACTTCACGCCCGCGATGTGCAGCAGCTCCGCGAAGGCCTTGGTGGTCTTCTTGGCGCGGTCCTCCAGGGCGCCGGCGCAGCCGACCCAGTACAGGTACTCGACCTCGGTCAGGTCCTCGATGTCCTTGCCGACGACCGGGACCTCGAAGTCGACCTCCTTGGTCCACTCCAGGCGCTGCTTCTTGGCCAGGCCCCAGGGGTTGCCCTTCTTCTCCAGGTTCTTGAGCATCGTGCCCGCCTCGGACGGGAACGCGGACTCGATCATGACCTGGTAGCGGCGCATGTCGACGATGTGGTCGACGTGCTCGATGTCCACCGGGCACTGCTCCACGCAGGCGCCGCAGGTGGTGCAGGACCACAGCACGTCCGGGTCGATGACGCCGTTCTCCTCGGCGGTGCCGATCAGCGGGCGCTCGGCCTCGGCGAGTGCGGACGCGGGCACGCCCGCCAGCTGCTCCTCGCTCGCCTTCTCCTCGCCCTCCATCGTCTTGCCGCCGCCGGCCAGCAGGTACGGGGCCTTGGCGTGGGCGTGGTCCCGCAGCGACATGATCAGCAGCTTCGGGGAGAGCGGCTTGCCGGTGTTCCAGGCCGGGCACTGCGACTGGCAGCGGCCGCACTCGGTGCAGGTGGAGAAGTCCAGCAGGCCCTTCCAGGAGAACTGCTCGACCTGGGAGACGCCGAAGACGTCGTCGTCGCCGGGGTCGGTGAAGTCGATCGCCTTGCCGCCCGACGTCATCGGGAGCAGCGCGCCGAGGGAGGTCTCGCCGGTGGCGTTGCGCTTGAAGTAGATGTTCGGGAACGCCAGGAAGCGGTGCCAGGCCACACCCATGTCGGTCTTCAGGCCGACCACGATCATCCAGATGAAGGAGGTCGCGATCTTCAGGCCGGCGAAGAAGTAGGTGAGGTTCTGGAGCGTGGAGACGTCCATGCCCTTCAGCCACGACACGACCGGGTAGGAGATGAAGAACGAGGCCTCGTAGGAGTCCACGTGGTGCTGGGCGCCTTCGAGGGCGTGCAGCATGAAGATGCAGACGCCGACGATCAGGATGACGGCCTCGACGAAGTACGCCTGGCCGAAGTTGGAGCCCGCGAAGCGGGACTTGCGCCCCGGCGTGCGCGGGTGGCTCAGCTGGCGGATCGCGATCAGGACGAGGATGCCGACGACCGTCATGGTGCCGATGAACTCGACATAGACGTTGTACGGCGCCCACTCGCCGATGACCGGCAGGATCCAGTCCGCCTTGAACAGCTGCCCGATCGCGTTGACGATCGTCAGCAGCAGGGTGAAGAAGCCCACCGCCACGAACCAGTGCGCCACTCCGACGACGCCCCAGCGGTTCATCCGGGTGTGGCCGAGGAACTCCCTGACCACGGTGATGGTGCGCTGTGTGGGATCGTTGGTCCGCGTTCCGGCCGGTACCGACTGACCCAGCCGCATGAAGTTGTAGATCTGCAGGAGGGCGCGGCCGAACAGTGCCACGCCGACCACGATCAGGACCAGCGACACGATGATCGCGGCGAGTTGCATTGGGGCTCCTGTGAGGCGGCCTCGAAATTACTAAGCGGTAACTTATGCAGTCCGTTTGAGACTACCCCCATCCTCCGTCGCAATGTAGCCGCACGCGGGGTGATCTGGGTCGCTGAGGGTTGCCTGAGAGGCTCCTGTTGATCCAATTCTGTCCTGATCGTGTTATTCACACCCAATCGATCGATATACCCCTAATTTAAGAGCCGTGCTCTACGGGATCGCGACCGCCACCTCCGCTCTCTTCCTCGCCGCCGTGCTCTCGGCCCTGCTCCGGGTGCCCGCGCTGCGCCTGGGGATGGTCGACCGGCGCAGGGTGCGGCCGGTGCCGCTGCTCGGCGGGGTGGCCGTGGTGGGCAGCACCTGCCTGGTCGCGGCGGCGGGCGGCTGGACGGGTGCGGCGCCACTGAGCCACGAGGTGGGAAGGCTGCTGGCGGCGGGCGCCGGGGTGGCCGTCCTCGGGCTGGTCGCGGACGTCTGGCGGCTGAAGGCGCGGTTCCTGCTCGTCGGTACGGCCGTCGCGGCGGCCTTCGTGGTGCCGTACGACGAGACCGGGCTGCCGGCGGGTCTCGCCGCGGTGGCCTGGATCGCCTGTGTGGCCGCCGCCTTCCGGGGGCTCGACCACGCCGACGGCCTCGCGGGCACGGTGGGCGTGCTCACCGCGTTCGGCGCGGGCGTGTGCGCGGCGGCAGAGATGATGGACGACCTCGCGGTGCTGCTGAGCGTGCTGGCCGCCGCCCTCACCGGCTTCCTGATGCACAACTGGCATCCGGCGCGGATCGCCTTCGGCGCGTGCGGCTCCCTGTTCACCGGGTTCGTGCTGGCCGCCGCGGCGGTGCTGGTCCGCACCGGGTACGACGCCGGGTCCACCGCGGCCGTGCTGTTCGCGCTCACCGCCATGGCGACCGCCGACGCCGTCCTCGTCGTCCTCTCCCGTCGGCTGGCGGGACGCCCCGCGCACCGCCGCGGCCCCGACCACCTCGCCCACCGGTTGCGCCGGCTGGGGCTCACTCCGCCGGGCGCGACCGTCGTGCTCGGCGCCGGGACGTTCGCCGCGGTCCTGGTCGGCGTCCTGATCCACACGGGCTGGCTGGCACCGGTGGGCGGGCTGTGGCTGGCGGGCGCTGTCCTGGCGGCCGTTCTCGGCCTGTTGTGCGTACGGGTGTACGGCCCGCGCCGCCCCACCGAACTCCATGCCACGGCCACCAGGTCCGGCACGACCGGGACGTACGCCACGGCCACCCGGTCGCGCGCGGGGGCCGAGGGCCGTGGCACCGGCACGCGGTCACGCCCGGCGGCCGACGGCTACGGCACGGCCGCCCGGTCGCGTACGGTCGAGGAGTACGGCGGATACGGCACGGCCACCCGGTCCCGCCCGCGCCCCGCCGATCCGTACGGCACCGGAGCCCGGGCCGCCGCCGATCCGGGAACGGTGCGCACCCCCGCGGTCGTATCCCCTTCCGAAGGGCTGCGCACCCCCGGCGCACTCCGGGCGCTCCACGCCCCCACGCCCCCTCCCGCGCCCCACGCGCTCGGAGCTCCGCACAGCACGCATATGACGCAGAACCGGCGGGAGTACGCCTCGCAGATCTTCACTCCCAGCCCCGCTCGTCAACCTGAATATCCCGCCCCGCCGCTCCGGGGGTCCGCTTTTTCGCAGGTCAGAGAGTCCTTGCGTGTAAGGGATGGATAAGAGTTGAGTGGAGCCGACTCAGGTCTGTTGACCCGGATGCATGGGTCGTGCACACTTGAGTCCGTTCCACTCAAGTCAGCTGGAGGAATTCACCATGGCACGTGCGGTCGGCATCGACCTGGGCACGACTAACTCCGTCGTCAGCGTTCTGGAGGGCGGCGAGCCCACCGTCATCACCAACGCCGAGGGCGCCAGGACCACGCCGTCCGTCGTCGCCTTCGCCAAGAACGGCGAGGTGCTGGTCGGCGAGGTGGCCAAGCGTCAGGCCGTCACCAACGTCGACAGGACCATCCGGTCGGTCAAGCGCCACATGGGCACCGACTGGAAGATCAACCTCGACGGCAAGGACTTCAACCCGCAGCAGATCAGCGCGTTCGTGCTGCAGAAGCTGAAGCGGGACGCCGAGGCCTACCTGGGCGAGAAGGTGACCGACGCGGTCATCACCGTCCCGGCGTACTTCAACGACGCCGAGCGTCAGGCCACCAAGGAGGCCGGTGAGATCGCCGGTCTGAACGTGCTGCGCATCGTCAACGAGCCGACCGCCGCCGCCCTGGCGTACGGCCTCGACAAGGACGACCAGACCATCCTGGTCTTCGACCTCGGTGGCGGCACCTTCGACGTCTCGCTGCTGGAGATCGGCGACGGCGTCGTCGAGGTGAAGGCCACCAACGGTGACAACCACCTCGGTGGTGACGACTGGGACCAGCGCGTCGTCGACTACCTGGTCAAGCAGTTCCAGTCCGGCCACGGCGTGGACCTGTCCAAGGACAAGATGGCCCTCCAGCGTCTGCGTGAGGCGGCGGAGAAGGCCAAGATCGAGCTGTCCTCGTCCACCGAGACCTCGATCAACCTGCCCTACATCACCGCGTCCGCCGAGGGCCCGCTGCACCTGGACGAGAAGCTCACCCGCGCCCAGTTCCAGCAGCTGACCGCGGACCTTCTGGAGCGCTGCAAGACGCCGTTCCACAACGTCATCAAGGACGCCGGCATCTCCATCAACGAGATCGACCACGTCGTCCTCGTCGGTGGCTCCACCCGTATGCCCGCCGTGGCCGAGCTCGTCAAGGAGCTGACCGGCGGCAAGGAGGCCAACAAGGGCGTGAACCCGGACGAGGTCGTCGCCATCGGCGCCTCGCTCCAGGCCGGTGTCCTCAAGGGCGAGGTCAAGGACGTCCTGCTGCTCGACGTCACCCCGCTGTCCCTCGGCATCGAGACCAAGGGCGGCATCATGACCAAGCTGATCGAGCGCAACACCACGATCCCGACCAAGCGCTCGGAGATCTTCACCACGGCCGAGGACAACCAGCCGTCGGTGCAGATCCAGGTCTACCAGGGCGAGCGCGAGATCGCGGCGTACAACAAGAAGCTCGGCATGTTCGAGCTGACCGGTCTGCCGCCGGCCCCGCGCGGTGTCCCGCAGATCGAGGTCTCCTTCGACATCGACGCCAACGGCATCATGCACGTGACCGCCAAGGACCTGGGCACGGGCAAGGAGCAGAAGATGACCGTCACCGGCGGCTCCTCGCTGCCGAAGGACGAGGTCGACCGCATGCGCGAGGAGGCCGAGCGCTACGCGGAGGAGGACCACAAGCGCCGCGAGGCCGCCGAGACCCGCAACCAGGGCGAGCAGCTCGTCTACCAGACCGAGAAGTTCCTCAAGGACAACGAGGACAAGGTCCCGGGCGAGATCAAGACCGAGGTGGAGTCCGCCGTCAGCGAGCTCAAGGAGAAGCTGAAGGGCGAGGACACCGCCGAGATCCGCACCGCCACCGAGAAGGTCGCCGCCGTCTCCCAGAAGCTCGGCCAGGCGATGTACGCCGACGCCCAGGCCGCGCAGGCCGCGGGCGGTGCCGGTGACGCCGGTGCCGGCCAGGCGAAGGCCGACGACGACGTGGTGGACGCCGAGATCGTCGACGACGAGCGCAAGGACGGTGCCGCGTGACGGAGGAGACCCCGGGCTTCGACGAGCAGCAGCCCGACGTCCCCTCCGGCGCCACCTCCGACGACGCCGAGCCGAAGGCCGCCTCCTCCGCCAAGGAGGAGGGGGCGGCCCCGGCCGGGGACGCCGCTCAGTCGGCCGGTCTGACGGCCCAGCTGGACCAGGTGCGTACGGCGCTCGGCGAGCGCACGGCGGACCTCCAGCGGCTGCAGGCCGAGTACCAGAACTACCGCCGCCGGGTCGAGCGCGACCGGGTCGCGGTCAGGGAGATCGCCATCGCGAACCTCCTGACCGAGCTCCTGCCCGTGCTCGACGACATCGGGCGCGCACGGGAACACGGCGAACTGGTGGGCGGTTTCAAGTCCGTCGCCGAGTCGCTCGAGACCGTGGCGGCCAAGATGGGACTGCAGCAGTTCGGCAAGGAGGGCGAGCCCTTCGACCCGACGGTCCACGAGGCGCTGATGCACTCCTACGCGCCGGACGTCACCGAGACGACGTGCGTGGCGATCCTGCAGCCCGGGTACCGGATCGGCGAGCGCACCATCCGCCCCGCGCGGGTGGCGGTGGCCGAGCCCCAGCCGGGCGCCCAGACGGTCAAGCCGGCCGAGGAGTCCGGCAAGGCCAAGGGCGACGCGCAGGGTGAGGCCGGCGACGCCGGTGAGGGCAAGGACAGTGGCCCTGAGGAGGGCTGACGGCGAAGGCGCCATAGGCACCATGGCACCCGCGGGTGCCATGGCCGCCGGGGGCGTCGTGAGTGACGACGCAGGAGAGGAGGGACGTCGGGGATGAGCACCAAGGACTTCATCGAGAAGGACTACTACAAGGTCCTCGGCGTCCCCAAGGACGCCACCGAGGCCGAGATCAAGAAGGCGTACCGGAAGCTCGCCCGCGAGTTCCACCCGGACGCCAACAAGGGCAACGCCAAGGCCGAGGAGCGCTTCAAGGAGATCTCCGAGGCGAACGACGTGCTCGGCGACCCCAAGAAGCGCAAGGAGTACGACGAGGCCCGCACCCTGTTCGGCAACGGCGGCTTCCGCCCCGGGCCGGGGGCGGGCGGCGGCTCCTTCAACTTCGACCTGGGCGACCTCTTCGGAGGCGGCACCCAGAGCGGGGGCGGCTTCGGCGGCGGGATCGGTGACGTCTTCGGGGGCCTGTTCAACCGGGGCGGCGCCGGCGCCGGCACGCGTACCCAGCCGCGGCGCGGCCAGGACGTCGAGTCCGAGGTCACGCTGAGCTTCACGGAGGCCATCGAGGGCGCCACGGTGCCGCTGCGGATGTCCAGCCAGCAGCCGTGCAAGGCCTGTTCGGGCACCGGCGACAAGAACGGCACGCCGCGGGTGTGCCCGACCTGCGTCGGCACCGGCCAGGTGGCGCGCGGCTCGGGCGGCGGCTTCTCGCTGACCGACCCGTGCCCGGACTGCAAGGGCCGCGGGCTGATCGCGGAGAACCCGTGCGAGGTCTGCAACGGCTCGGGGCGTGCCAAGTCGTCCCGGACGATGCAGGTCCGCATCCCGGCGGGGGTGAACGACGGGCAGCGCATCCGGCTGCGCGGCAAGGGCGCCCCGGGCGAGCGCGGCGGACCGGCGGGCGACCTGTACGTGGTGGTGCACGTCGGCGAGCACCCGGTCTTCGGGCGCCGGGGCGACAACCTCACGGTCACCGTGCCGGTCACGTACCCGGAGGCCGCGCTCGGCGGCGAGGTCCGGGTGCCCACGCTGGGCGGACCGCCGGTGACGCTGAAGCTGCCTCCGGGCACGCCGAACGGCCGTACGATGCGGGCCCGTGGCAAGGGCGCGGTCCGCAAGGACGGCAGCCGCGGGGACCTGCTGGTCACCGTGGAGGTGCGTGTCCCCAAGGACCTGTCGGGGAAGGCTCGTGACGCGCTGGAGGCGTATCGCGAGGCGACCGCGGGCGAGGATCCGCGGGCGGAGCTGTTCGAGGCCGCGAAGGGAGCATGAGGGAGATGGACGGGCGCCGTCGCAACCCGTACGAACTGACGGAAGACACACCGGTGTACGTCATCTCCGTGGCCGCTCAGCTGTCCGGACTGCACCCGCAGACCCTCCGTCAGTACGACAGGCTGGGCCTGGTGTCCCCGGACCGCACCGCCGGCCGGGGCCGCCGCTACTCGGCCCGCGACATCGAACTGCTCCGTCAGGTGCAGCAGTTGTCGCAGGACGAGGGCATCAACCTCGCGGGCATCAAGCGGATCATCGAACTGGAGAACCAGGTCGCCGCGTTGCAGTCCCGGATCGCGGAACTGCAGGCGGCCCTGGAGGGCGCCGCGGCCACGATGCGCCAGCGCGAGGCCGCCGTCCACGCCTCCTACCGCCGCGACCTGGTCCCCTACCAGGAGGTCCAGCAGACCAGCGCCCTGGTCGTCTGGCGCCCCAAGCGGCAGCAGTCGGACTGACGGGCCGACAGGCCTGCGCGGGCCGCACACGCGTGGAATCAGGGGCCGGGAGGCGGACAGCCTTCCGGCCCCTCGCCGTGCCGGGAGGCGTGACCGCCTTCCGGCCTTTCGTCATGCCCGGGGGCGGCCGCACAGGGCCGGTGCGGGGCCGGTGCCTGACCGAGTTCGTTCGGTCGGTTGTGCGTCCGCTCGCACGCCCGGCCGGTTGTACGGATCTTTGCCGGTCGATGAACGTTCGTTGGATGGAGGGTCCGTAAAGGGCGTTTGGAGAGGGTTCGGTGAGGGTTCGCAAGCTCTTCACGCACGAAGCGGAGCGTGGTGTTGTCATCTCGTTAAGTGGTTCCGCTTGACGGCGGTGGGCGCCTCCGCGTTGGCTTTTCAGTCACCTGGGTCGCAATGCTGCGCCCTCGTCCGGAAGGCACCAGAAGTGAGCACCTCGATGCGTCGTATCGCCATAGCCGTGGCCGCGCCCACGCTGACCTTCTCGCTGGCCGCCTGCGGGGCGCTCGGTGGTTCAGGGAGCAGCGCCGACGCGAGCCCGACCAAGGGCGACGCCGTGAAGGTGGGTCTGCTGCTGCCGGACACGGATATCGCGCGCTACGACAAGTTCGACGCCCCCATGATCAGGAGCAAGGTCGCCGAGCTGACCAAGAAGCAGGGCGTGGTGGACTACGCCAACGCCGGGGCGAGCGCCTCCAAGCAGGCCGACCAGATGCAGCGGATGATCGACGAGAAGGTCGACGTCATCCTGCTCGACGCCGTCGACTCGCACGCCATCGCCGCCCAGGTGAAGAAGGCCAAGGACGCGGGCATCCCGGTCATCGCCTACGACCGGCTCGCCGAGGGCCCGATCGACGCGTACATCTCCTTCGACAACGAGTTGGTCGGCGAGGTGCAGGGCCGCTCGCTGCTGGAGGCGCTGGGCTCGGGAGCGGACACCTCCGACAAGATCGTCATGATGAACGGCTCGCCGACCGACCCGAACGCCAAGCAGTTCAAGGAGGGCGCCCTCAACCAGCTGAACGGCAAGGTGACGATCGCCAAGTCGTACGACACCGCAGACTGGAAGCCGAAGAAGGCCGAGGCCAACATGGCCCAGGCGATCACCGAGATCGGCAGGGCGAACATCGCCGGCGTCTACTCCGCCAACGACGGTATGGCGGGTGGCATCATCAAGGCCCTCAAGGCTGCCGGCGTCACCAAGATGCCCCCGATCACCGGCCAGGACGCCGACCTGGACGCGGTGCAGCGGATCCTGACCGGCGAGCAGTACATGACCGTCTACAAGTCCCTCCCGACCGAGGCCGAGAACGCCGCCGAGATGGCCATCGCCAAGGTCCAGGGCAAGGACATCCAGTTCGACGCCCTGACCCGGGACAAGGTCGACAACGCCACCCGGAAGGGCATTCCCGCGCAGCTGGTGCCCGTCGTCGCCCTGACCAAGGGCAACATCAAGGACACGGTCCTGGCCGACGGCATCTACAAGGTGTCCGACATCTGCACCGCTCCGTACAAGTCCGCCTGCGCGGCCGCCGATCTGAAGTAGGGCACCGTCCGCGCCGGCCGCACCTTTGACCGGCTGTCCGCGGCACGCCCTTCCAGGGGCCGTACACACCGGGTGATACCGGTCGTTTCCGGTGTGCGGGGTGCGGGGAGCCGTGTTGCACAGCCGGTCCGGGCCGCGCATAGTTGCGCTGCGAAGACGCGGAATCCGGGGGTGTGATGAGGCATGGCCGGGCGCGGGACTCAGGAGCATCCACACGGTGCCGACCGACTGTGTGAGGCCGGGGATCGCGTGTATTCCCGGGCCGTACGGCGCGGACGGGTGCCGCGCCGGGACGCCGACCCGGTGCCCTGTCTGCTCGAACTGGCCCTGCTGCACCCGGACCCCGACGACATGGACTACCTGGTGCCGACCGCGCCGCAGGAGGTCATGACCCGCCTGCTGCGCGGGATGTACGAGGAGGTCAGCGAGAGCCACCGGCGGGTGGGCTCGGCGGTGGCGGCCTTCGAGCGGTACGCGGGCCTGGGCAGCCGGGTCCAGCAGCCCCAGGCCGCGGCCGAGGGCACGGCGATCCGCGTCCTGGACGGTCTGTCCCGCATCCAGGCGGCCATGGACGAGGCGACGGAGGCGTGCCGGACGGAGGTGCTGACCGTCCAGCCCGGCGGCATCCGCCGCGAGCACGAGCTGTCGGAGGGCCTGCACCGGGCGCTGGCGCTGCGCGGCCGGGGCGTGCGCATGCGCGACCTGTACACGCATGTGGCCCGGCACGGCCAAGGGCTGCTGAACTACCTGGAGCTGATGGGCGACGCGGTCGAGGCGCGCACGCTGGACGAGGTGATCGACCGGCTGATCCTCTTCGACCGCACGGTCGCCTTCGTGCCCGCCAACGCCGACCGCACGATGGCGCTGGAGCTGCGCCACCCGGCGCTGGTGGAGTACCTGGTGACGGTCTTCGAACGGCTGTGGCGGCTGGCGATCCCGCTGACCGCGCCGCTGCCCGACACCGGCATCGAGGGCATCTCCCACCGCGAGCGGTCCATCGCCGCGCTGCTGGCGGAGGGTCACCAGGACGCGGTGATCGCCGAGCGGCTGGGCATCAGCGTGCGCACCTGCCGTGCGCACATCGCCCGTCTGTCGGAGACGCTGGGCGCGGCCAGCCGTACGCAGCTGGGCGTACGGATCGCCCAGGCCGGCCTGGACGGCCCGCCGGGCATCTCCGGTCCCGTCCCGCTCAGTGTTCCTGATCAAGAATCCCGGATCGCGCGATGAGATAGCCGAGCTGGGCCCTGCTCGTGCTGCCCAGCCAGGCGGCGAGCTTGGCGATGTGCTCCCGCGCGGTGCGTACGTTCATGCCCAGCCGCTCGGCGATGACGGCGTCGGTGTGACCCTCCACGAGCAGGCCCGCGATGGCGCGCTGGCGGGGGGTGACGCCGCCGGCCGGCGGCCGCTGGACGCTCTGCGGGTACATGGGGGTGGCCAGCCGCCACAGTCGGTCGAAGGTGGTGACGAAGTAGGAGATCAGCGCGGGGTGGCGCACTTCGAGGGCGAGTGTGCCGTCCTCGTTGGCGGGGATGAAGGCGACCGTGCGGTCGATGACGAGGAGGCGGTCGGTGAGCTCGTCCAGGGTGCGGGCTTCCGCGTCGCCGCGCAGCCGCTCGTAGCGGGCGCGGACGAGCGGCGCGTGGCGCTGGGTGTGCTGGTAGAGGGTGCGGATGCGGGCGCCGCGGTCGAGCAGGGCCTGGTCGCGGTCCATGGCGACGGCCTGCGCGGCCTCACCGCGCCCGCTGCCGTAGTGGGCGCTGGGCTGGATGCACAGCATCTCCCGGGTCGCCTCGGCCATGGTCTCGGTGATGGCCAGGTTGATCCGCGCGGTACCGCTGAGGATCCTCAGCCCGGGCGTGCCGGCCGTCCCGTCGCGCGGGTCCCCGATCCGCAGGAGCGGTTCGAACGTCCTGGCCAGCCGCTCCTGCCGCCGCCGCTCGGCGGCGACGCGCTCCTCGGCGGTGCGCAGCAGACGGTGCAGGGCGGTGGCGGGGGCGACCGGTTCCAGGCGGCCCAGGTCGTCGACGGCGGGGTGCAGCAGGCCGAAGTCGATCAGGCACGGCGCACGGCCCGCGTCCTCGGCCGGCACCCGTCCCTCGCGCAGGGCGCGTTCGTACAGCGCCGAGCCCGCCGCGCACAGGAGGTCCGGGGGGTGCTCATGGTGGCTTCCCGCGTCTGTGCGGGCGGCGTCCGCCGCGTCCGCCCCGTCCGTCGCCTCCGCCTCCCCGCCGTTCAGTGCTCCTCCTGCTTCAGGATCCCGGACTGGGCGATGAGATAGCCGAGCTGGGCGCGGCTGCCGCTGCCCAGGGCGCCCGCGAGCTTGGCTATGTGGGCCCGGCAGGTGCGTACGTTCATGCCCAGACGACGGGCGATGGCCTCGTCGACGTGGCCCTCGACGAGCAGTTTGGCGATGGAGTGCTGGATGCTGGTGATGCCGTCGGCGGCCGTCTCGTAGGGGGCGCCGGCGGTCAGGGGCACGGCACGGTCCCACATGAACTCGAACACCTTGATCAGATAGCGCACGAGGCCGGGGTGGCGCAGCTCCAGGGCGACCTGCTGGTCGTCCCGGGTGGGGATGAAGGCCACCGTCTCGTCGCAGATGATGAGGCGTTCCACGAGCTCGTCGATGGTGCGGTACTCCACCTTGCCGTCGGCGAGCTGTGCCACGTACGCCAGCTTCTCCGGGTTGTACCTCGCCGTGTGCTGGTACAGGGTGCGGATCCGTACGCCCCGCTCGATCAGGGGCCGGTCGCGCTCCAGTCCTCTGAGGAGGCTGCGCTCGGTGTAGCGGTCGCTCGGCTGGATCGTGAGCACCTCGGCCTGGCACTGGGAGGTGGCCAGGTTCAGGGCGGCGTTGATGCGGTCGCCGCCCTCCAGCACCGTGAGGGAGTCGGTGCCCGCCGTCATATGGGCGCTGAGCGTCATGAACGGCTCGAAGGCGTCGGCCAGTTGGATTGACAGACGCCTGCGTTCGGCGATCTCGCGCTCCAGCGGGGTCAGTCGCTGGGCCAGCGCCACGGACGCCGGAACCGGGCGCAGCCAGTCCGGATCGTCCGGGTCCGGGTGGAGCAGCGCGAACTCCATGAGGCAGGGGGCGGGTTCAGCCTCCGTGCGCGCGATGCGTCCTGCTCGTAGAGCGTTCGCGTAGAGGCGAGCACCTTCCTCACACATCTCGGTGGCCGCATGGGGATGTATGTTTTTAGTCTGATTCGTCGCCAAATCTCCACCCCCCAGGGTCCTGAACATGCAGGAACATGATGCATCGATTATGTGGCCATGACGTGCCCGAATGAGCCATCGTCGTACTCGACGGGGGAAGAGGGGACCTTCAAGTGAGGACGAAGCCGACTATGGGCAAGAGAATGCTTCGCTCGGTACTTGTTGCCGCCTTCTCCGCCGCTGCGGCCATGGGACTGTGGGCCGGCTTCTCAGGCGAGAAGGGCGACGTTCGGGCGGACACCAGCTGGCCGGCAGTAGCCGCGTCGACCGCAAGTGACACGAGTTGGCCGATCGCTCCCGCGGATGGCGACGTGAGGGGATGACGTGACGACTCCTCCCGACGACCGCTCGTTCCGCCGAGAAATGGCCACGGCCTACCGCTCGGGCTGGCACTTCATCGACCTGGTCACCGCCCTCCCCCACAGTGGTGACTCGTTGATGGTGACCGTCTTCGGTGAGCCGGTCGTCGTCACGCGGGACGAGGACGGAGACGTACGGGCCTTCCGGTGCCTGCGGCGGCCCCGCGGGGCGCCACAGCCCGTACGGTGTGCCGTCCGCTACGGAATGATCTTTGTGAACCTGGACCAGCGGGACCACCGGCAGGTGGCGCCGGAGCCCGCCACTCTACGAACCACCTCAGCCACCCCCCGCAGTGCCTGACGCGATTCCCCCGTCGCAACAGATCGCTCAGGTGCTTCCCCCCGCAGCGGCGTCACCGTGACCTGAACACGGTGACGCCGCTGCAGTTTTCCCCGGAATCTCCGGGAACGGGTGGATCCGGCTAGTGGCCGGAAAACGCCGGTCGCCGGGCTCGTCGCAAGGCTTTCGCCGTCCCGGCGCCGGGCCCGTCCTCCTCAGCCGCGCCCCAGCGCCCGGCTCAGTTCGATCTCGATCACCACGCGGGACGGGTTGGGACCCGGGGTGCGGCCGTAGCGTTCGGCGTAGCGCCGTACCGCCTCCGCGACGCGCTCCGGTTCCGTGCGGACGAAGGCGCGCCCCTCCAGCGTGGCCCAGCGCCGGCCGTCCACCTGGCACACCGCGACCGGTGCCCCCTGCTCCCCGGCCGTGAGGACGTGGCCCACCTTCGCGCTCCCCTTGTTGGTGATCACCCGGGCCAGCCGGGCCTCCGGGTCGTACGTCACCCCCACCGGCACCACGTGCGGGGTGCCGTCGGGACGGAGTGTCGTCAGGGTGCACAGGTGCCGCTCCTGCCAGAAGCCGAGATAGGCGGGGTCGGGAGCGCCCGGGTCGAGGCTGTACGTGGTGGTGGCCATGGACATGGAACCTAACCCGCGCCCGAGCGGGAACGGGAATCACGGGGCCGCCCCTCCGACTGGCCCCTTGAGTGCCGCCCTCCCTCTTGAGTGCTGCCTTGAGTGGAATAGACTCAACTTTGTGCACGTTGATTGAGTCAGCACTGGGAGACGTGGCAGACCGCTGACGCCGAGGAGGAGAGAAGCGACCGTGGACGCCGAGCTGACCAACAGGAGCCGGGACGCGATCAACGCGGCCGGAAACCGGGCCGTGACCGGGGGACACCCCGACCTGACCCCTGCTCACCTGCTCCTCGCCCTGCTCGAGGGGCAGGACAACGAGAACATCATCGACCTGCTGTCGGCCGTCGACGCCGACCAGGCGTCCGTCCGCTCCGGCGCCGAGCGCGTGCTCGCGTCGCTGCCCAGTGTGACCGGCTCGACCGTCGCCCCGCCGCAGCCCAACCGCGAGCTGCTGGCCGTGATCGCGGACGCGCAGAGCCGGGCGAAGGAACTGGGCGACGAGTACCTGTCCACCGAGCACCTGCTCATCGGCATCGCCGCCAAGGGCGGCGCGGCCGGCGAGGTGCTCACCCGGCAGGGCGCCGGTGCGAAGAAACTGCAAGAGGCGTTCCGGAACGCGAGGGGAGGGCGCCGGGTGACCACACCCGACCCCGAGGGCCAGTACAAGGCCCTGGAGAAGTTCGGCACCGACTTCACCGCGGCGGCGCGGGAAGGAAAGCTCGATCCCGTCATCGGGCGGGACCAGGAGATCCGCCGCGTCGTGCAGGTGCTCTCGCGCCGCACCAAGAACAACCCGGTCCTCATCGGTGAGCCCGGCGTCGGCAAGACCGCCGTCGTCGAGGGGCTCGCCCAGCGGATCGTCAAGGGCGACGTGCCCGAGTCGCTGAAGGACAAGCGGCTGGTGGCCCTCGACCTCGGCGCGATGGTCGCGGGCGCGAAGTACCGCGGCGAGTTCGAGGAGCGGCTGAAGACGGTCCTGGCCGAGATCAAGGAGTCCGACGGCCAGATCATCACCTTCATCGACGAGCTCCACACCGTCGTCGGCACGGGTGCCGGCGGCGACTCCGCCATGGACGCCGGCAACATGCTCAAGCCGATGCTGGCCCGCGGCGAGCTGCGCATGGTCGGCGCGACCACGCTCGACGAGTACCGGGAGCGGATCGAGAAGGACCCGGCGCTGGAGCGGCGCTTCCAGCAGGTGCTGGTCGCCGAGCCCAGCGTGGAGGACTCCATCGCGATCCTGCGCGGGCTCAAGGGCCGCTACGAGGCCCACCACAAGGTGCAGATCAACGACTCCGCCCTGGTGGCCGCCGCGACCCTGTCCGACCGCTACATCACCTCCCGCTTCCTGCCCGACAAGGCGATCGACCTGGTCGACGAGGCCGCCTCTCGGCTGCGCATGGAGATCGACTCCTCGCCCGTGGAGATCGACGAGCTCCAGCGCGTGGTCGACCGGCTGCGCATGGAGGAGCTGGCGCTCGACAAGGAGACCGACGCCGCCTCGCGCGAGCGGCTGGAGAAGCTGCGCCGCGACCTCGCCGACAAGGAGGAGGAGCTGCGGGGGCTGACCGCCCGCTGGGAGAAGGAGAAGCAGTCCCTCAACCGCGTCGGTGAGCTCAAGGAGCGGCTGGACGACCTGCGCGGGCAGGCCGAGCGCGCCCAGCGCGACGGCGACTTCGACACCGCCTCCAAGCTGCTGTACGGGGAGATCCCGGGCCTGGAGAAGGAGCTGGAGGCCGCCTCGCAGGCCGAGGAGGAGGCCGCCAAGGACACGATGGTCAAGGAGGAGGTCGGCCCGGACGACATCGCCGACGTGGTCGCCTCCTGGACCGGCATCCCGGCGGGCCGCCTGCTGGAGGGCGAGACGCAGAAGCTGCTGCGCATGGAGGACGAGATCGGCAAGCGGCTGATCGGGCAGGGCGAGGCCGTGCGCGCCGTCTCCGACGCCGTGCGCCGCAGCCGCGCGGGCATCTCCGACCCCGACCGGCCCACGGGCTCCTTCCTCTTCCTCGGCCCGACCGGCGTCGGCAAGACCGAGCTGGCCAAGGCGCTCGCGGACTTCCTCTTCGACGACGAGCGGGCGATGGTCCGCATCGACATGTCGGAGTACAGCGAGAAGCACAGCGTCGCCCGGCTGGTCGGCGCCCCGCCCGGCTACGTCGGCTACGAGGAGGGCGGCCAGCTCACGGAGGCGGTGCGCCGCCGCCCGTACAGCGTGGTCCTGCTGGACGAGGTGGAGAAGGCACACCCCGAGGTCTTCGACATCCTGCTCCAGGTGCTCGACGACGGCCGCCTGACCGACGGCCAGGGCCGCACGGTCGACTTCCGCAACACGATCCTGATCCTCACCTCCAACCTGGGCAGCCAGTTCCTGATCGACCCGATCTCGAGCGAGGAGGAGAAGAAGGAGCAGGTCCTGGAGGTGGTCCGGGCCTCCTTCAAGCCCGAGTTCCTCAACCGCCTGGACGACCTGGTGGTCTTCTCGGCCCTGACCAAGGACGAGCTGAGCCGGATCGCCCGGCTGGCGATCGACCGCCTGGCCCGCCGCCTCACCGAGCGCCGTCTGACCCTGGAGGTCACACCGGAGGCCCTGGCGTGGCTGGCCGACGAGGGCATGGACCCGGCCTACGGCGCCCGCCCGCTGCGCCGCCTGGTGCAGACCGCCATCGGCGACCGCCTCGCCAAGGAGATCCTGTCCGGCGAGATCAAGGACGGCGACACGGTCCGCGTCGACCGCTTCGGCGAGGGCCTCCTGGTGGGCCCGGCCACGGGCAAGACGCTGTAGCGCCCACGGGCTCCCGCGCCCACGCGGCCCGTCACCCGCCGGTCGGGTGGCGGGCCGCCGCGCTCATATCGTGAACGCCGCGAACCCGACCAGGGCGGTGCCGGAGTCCTCGTACGTCACGCTCACCTGTACGACGTCGGCGCCCACCCCCTCGGGCAGGCCCTGCATGTGGCTCAGTTCCAGACACAGATCCGCGTCGTCGGTGAGACAGGACTCCGTCTCCGGCGCTGGGGCGTCCGGGTAGGTGCGGTGCAGCCAGTCGCGGACACCGGCCCGCGGCATCCGGAAGTCCGCGCTGTAGGAGACGTCCTGCCAGCCCTGCTCCACGCACCCCCCGACCGGAGTGGCACCGTCCGGAAGGGCCGCCCCGCCGAAGGCCAGCGCCTGCGTGCAGGAGACCGCCTTGGGCCCTCCGCCGAGTGGGTACTCGGAGTCGGAGAAGGCCATGCCCACGAAGGCGACGACGAAGGGGAGCAGGGCCATGGCCGGCAGCACCGCGACCGCCGCGACCAGCCACCACCTGGTCCGGCCCCGCGGCACTCCGCCGGCGCCGGGCTGTTCCGCCCTTCCGGTCCGTGTCCGGGCCATGGCCCCCACCTCCACCCGCCCGACGTCCACCCGTCGGCCGGATCATGTCAGCCCAGGGCTGACAAGCGCCCGGCGGGCTTGCCACGCCCCTCCCCGCATGGGGGAGGATGGCGGGATCCGTACGAAGGGAAAAACACGGTGAGCATCGACCCGTCCTCGATTCCGAACTTCGGGGGCCAGCCCGAGCCGCAGCCCCAAGGACCGGCGGGCCCCGTCGTCCCGGATCAGGATCTTGTGAAGCAGCTCCTGGACCAGATGGAGCTCAAGCACCTCGTCGACGAGGAGGGTGACCTCGTCGCGCCGTGGGAGCAGTTCCGCACGTACTTCATGTTCCGAGGCGAGGCCGACCAGCAGGTCTTCTCGGTACGGACGTTCTACGACCGGCCGCACAAGATCGACGAGAAGCCGCAGCTGCTGGAGTCCATCGACGACTGGAACCGGCGCACCCTGTGGCCCAAGGTCTACACCCACACCCACGACGACGGCACCGTCCGCCTCATCGGCGAGGCGCAGATGCTGATCGGCATGGGCGTGAGCCTCGAGCACTTCGTCTCCTCGACGGTCAGCTGGGTGCGGGCCGCGCTGGAGTTCGACCGGTGGCTCGTCGAGCAGCTCGGCCTGGAGCAGGAGATCAACGAGACCGACGGACCCGAGGACGGCGAGGAGTGATCCGCCGTCGCGAGCCCTAAACGGGAAGGCGGGCGAGTACGACCAGGTACGCCCCGTAGACCACCGAGAGCCCGGCCAGGGCGCAGGCCACCACGGCCGCGTGCATGGGCCGGGCTCTCGCCGTGCGCACCAAGGCCTGCGCGAGCGGCAGCAACAGGGGGAACGCGGGCAGCAGAAAGCGGGGCTTGCACTCGAAGTACGCGGAGTTGCCGACGGCCACGAGAACCAGGACGCTCGTGAAGGCGACCAGCGGAAGGGGTGCGCGGTCGACGAGCAGGAGCACGTACAGCAGCAGGCCCGCCCCCGTGAGGACCAGCGACATGGTGAACACGAACTGGTCGGGCTGGAGCAGCAGGTGCTTGGAGAAGCGCAGCGCGCCGAGGCCCAGGCGGGACCCCCACCCTCGCTGCACCGCGAAGTACCCGCCGAGCAGATCACCCGTGCGCTGCCCCACCCACAGCACGTAGGCCGTCCAGCCCAGCGGTGCGAGCGCGGCACCGGCCCACAGCCTGGGGGAAACCCTGCCGCGGGCCCGCCAGACCTCCACCGCCGCGGCTGCGAGGACTGCCGCCGCCACCGCGAATCCGCTGGGCCGGGAGAGTCCGGCGAGCAGGGCCAGCGAGCCCGCCCACAGCCAGCGCCGGGTCAGCACCGCGTACAGCGACCACGCGGCGAAGGCCGTGAACACGGGCTCGGTGTACGCCATCGACAGCACCACCGAGTGCGGCAGCAGCCCCCACAGCAGGACCAGGGCGATGGCGACGGCCCGCCCGTGCAGCCGGGCACCGATCGCGTAGATCCCCCAGGCGGCCACGGCGGCCGCGGTCCACGAGAGCAGGAGTGCCGCCTTCCCGGGCTCCAGCGGTGACACGGCGGTGGTGGCGCGGATCAGACCCGGATAGAGCGGGAAGAATGCCAGGTCGCTGAGGACGTGGCCGAACCGGTAGTAGGTGTGGCCGTAGCCGTGGTGGGCGAGCCCCAGGTACCACACCGAGTCCCAGGAGCGGCTGAGCAGGCCGAGCGGCCGCTTGTGCGCGGCGACGGCGGCCACCGTGACCGCGGCGACCCCGATGAGCCGGGCCGCCAGGAACAGACCGACCGCGGTGGCCGGGTCCGGGAGTCGGTGCCAGAGCCGGACTGCTCCGGAGGAGTCCGGCTCTGGCAGAGAGCGGGAGGGTGCGGGAGGGGAAAGCACAGGGGACGCGGGGGAGGGCACGGACTTGCTGATGTTGTTCACAGCGGAATCTTGCGCGATAAATCGGGCATAAAGGTTGATTTCGTGACCCGTGCCCTGCCGGTTCCGCCGGTCAGCCCGCCAGGGCCTTCAGCCGCCGGGCCGCCTCCTCCAGCACCGGGATCTGCTTGCAGAAGGCGAACCGGACGAACGGCGCGCCCTCCTCGCGGTGGTCGTAGAAGACCGCGTTCGGGATGGCGACCACACCGGCCCGCTCGGGCAGCGACCGGCAGAAGGCGAAGCCGTCCGTCTCGCCCAGCGGGCGGATGTCGGTGGTGACGAAGTAGGTGCCCGCGGGCCGGAACACCGTGAAGCCCGCCTCGGCGAGCCCCGCCGCCAGCACCTCCCGCTTGGCCCGCATGTCCTCGCGGAAGGCCGTGAAGTACGACTCGGGTGACGCCAGCGCCTCGGCGACCGCGTACTGGAACGGCCCCGAGGCCACATACGTCAGGAACTGCTTGGCCGATCGCACCGCCGTCACCAGGGCGGACGGCGCCGTGACCCAGCCGACCTTCCAGCCGGTGAACGAGAACGTCTTGCCCGCCGAGCCGATCGTCACCGTCCGCTCGCGCATCCCGGGCAGGGTGGCGAGCGGGACGTGCTCGGCGTCGTCGAAGACCAGGTGCTCGTACACCTCGTCCGTGACCACCAGCAGATCCCGTTCCACGGCCAGCTCGGCGATCGCGGTCAGCTCCTCGCGGGTGAGCACCGTGCCCGTCGGGTTGTGCGGGGTGTTGATCAGCAGCAGCCGGGTCCGGCCGGTCACCGCGGCGCGCAGCTCGTCCAGGTCCAGCCGGAACGACGGGCCGCCCTCGCCGTGGTGCGGGCGCAGTGTCACCGGTACCCGCCGCCCGCCCGCCATCGCGATGCAGGCCGCGTAGGAGTCGTAGTACGGCTCCAGGGCGACCACCTCGTCCCCCGGCTCCAGCAGCGCCAGCAGCGAGGCCGCGATGGCCTCGGTGGCGCCCGCGGTGACCAGCACCTCGGTGTCCGGGTCGTACGACAGCCCGTACCGCCGCAGCTGGTGCGCCGCGACGGCGGTGCGCAGCTCGGGGACGCCCGGACCCGGCGGGTACTGATTGCCGCGGCCCTCACGCAGCGCCCGCACCGCCGCCTCCCGAATCTCCTCGGGCCCGTCGGTGTCGGGGAAGCCCTGCCCCAGGTTGATCGACCCGGTCCGCGTGGCCAGGGCGGACATCTCGGCGAAGATCGTCGTCCCGAACTCGGCGAGCCGGCGATTGAGGAAGGGGCGTGCGCTGGAGGTCATGCCGGCCATCCTGCGCCGAAGCTCCGGACTTCCTCAACACTACTTCACTGACAGGCGCCTGCGCAGGTACCCGAAGCACCGTCTCTGAGCAGGGCAGGAGCCGCCGCCGACTGTCGTCATCTGTCGTTGGCGAGCACCCTCGTACGGCCCAGAACGGCCCGGAGCCTGGGCGGCGAGCGGGTGCATGGCCGAGGAAGCCCCCGCCTTCGCAGCGTCCCTGGAGCAGTCCATGGGACTGGTCTGCTTCGACCCCCAATACGACAAGCTCAGGCCGCCACGCGTGTCCCAGGGCCGCCAGCACGGCTCCGAAGTGATTGCGTCTGCCGGCTACGTCGGTGGGCCCAAGCGCTGTCACCGCTGACTGGTATCCATGGCCGCATGAATCTTGAGCAGGCAGATCCTGAGGACCTCGCGGTGCTTCGTGCGGCCTTCGCTGTTGACGATGGCGGTCAGTCCGCGCTGGGCTGGGAAGGGGTCCGCGCCTTCGAAGCGGAGCACGGCATAGTTCTGCCGGAGCCGTATCGGACCTTCGTTGCGGAGATCACCGATGGCTCGTACTCCGGGCCGCCGGACTACGGGTTGGTGGGCCTGGCGGAGCTGCCCGACGACTGGGGGGATGACCGGCCGGAACGTGACCTGAGGCAGCCCTTCCCCCTCACCTCGCAGTGGCTGTGGGAAGAGGACGACTCAGAGCCGTCCGAGGAAACCGACCTGCTCATGGACCGGGTCTTCGATCACGGGTCAATCGTGCTCGGGACGGACGGATGCGGCATGTACTGGCACCTCGTCGTCACTGGCCCGCATCGTGGACATGTCTGGTTGATCACCGGGGAAGGCGCCACTCCGTTCGGAGCCGAGTTCGGGTTCACCACGGCCGAGCCCGGATTCGCCGGGTGGGTTGAGCACTGGGCTGCCAACAAGCCCTGGTTCGACGCTACGTGACAGGCGACCGCCCCAGCCACGACGTGTTCGGCCGAGGCTGCCTTCTGCGCAGGTCAGGGGCCCTTTCCCCGAGAGAACCCTCTGAACTTCCTCAAGTGTGCTTTGGCCGGCGCGGTGGCCGGGCATCCCCGCATCACGCACCGATTTCAGGCGCCCACGGGGGGCGTTCCGGGGGTGGTTCCCGGGGGGAGCGGAAGGAGCGTGACGCCATGGTTTTCGGCATCGTTCTGGCGGTGATCGCGGTGCTGTTCGTGGTCTCGATGGCCTCTGCGGCGCGCGGCAGGTCCGGTGGCGGGCGGAACGTGCGGCTGTCCAAGAGCGGCCGGCGCGTACGGGCGTACGGCGGGAGTGCGAGCGGCGGGGGCGGCGGCTGGTGGGCGGCGGGGGACGGCGGCGGTTCGTCGTCCGGCGGCCACCACTCGGGTGGGCATCACTCGGGCGGGCACCACTCCTGCGGGGGGCACTCTTCTTGCGGCGGGTCCTCCTCGTGCGGCGGGTCCTCCTCCTGCGGCGGGGGTTCGTCGTGCGGCGGCGGGGGCGGCTGCGGCGGAGGCAGCTGATCCGGGCGGCCGGGCTTCGGGCGGCCGGGTCTCGGGCTGCCGGGCCCTGGCGCGGGCCCGGCAGAGGCCCTCGCGTGGGCTCGCCGGGCGCGTGGTGCGCCGTCGCGCGCGCCCCGGCGCACGCCGTGGTTGAACAGTTGAGCAGGTAGGCCCTCTGAGGGATGGAAAGCCTACGAACTTGGGTAAAAACGCTGTGGCGGTGCCGCCGTTCATGATTCCCTTCTCCCACGCCGACGCAGCCCCCAGGACGTCCTGCTCACACCTCTTCTGAACCGGGCTGACCGGGCCGTTCTCTCCCTGTGGACCGGGGTGCGCCGGCCCAAGCCTCCCTTTTCTTCGTTCTTTGCGTGCTAGCGGAGCCGATCCATGCTCACGACCCTCAACACCTCCTACACCGACACGCGTGCGGCCGACCTCGCCTGGGCCCTGGGACGCGAGCCGCTGCCCGCGCTGGCCACCCTCGATCTCGAACTGTCGGGGAAGAAACTGCAGTTGAGACTGCTCGGCGCGTCCCACCAGGTGCTCCTCGAGGAAGAGCGGGGCATCTGCTCGGAGACGGTGGCGTGCATCGCGGGCTCCAGTACGCCCCTGCCGCTCGGCGTCGCCAAACGCGTCGGCGACTGGGAGTACGAGTTCGCGGCGCGCGTCGAGGAACTGTCGCCGGGATCGTTCGCCGGCCGTGCCCAGGAGCTGCTGGCCCTCGTCTCCGATCATCCGCACGGCCTCGCCGGAGTGTTCCCGGGCAGTCCGCACGCCTTCACCGCGCTGCTCGCGCAGCAGAAGGAGGGGCAGGTGCACTGGCGGACCTGGCACGCCTACCCGCAGGACGGCCAGTTGGTGGCGACCCGCACACGGGTGGGCGCGCGCCGACGTACCCGCGTCCCCGTCAACTGACCGATCACGAAAGGACCTTCGTCAACGAACGTCCCCCGCACGGTTGTCCGTCAACCGGCCTCCCTCGCACGAGTCGTCATCGTCGAACTGGCGTCCCCTGCGCGGGCCCTCGTCAACCGGCGTCCCCGCGCGGTTGCCCGCCAACTCCGTGTCCCCAAACCAGGAATGCCTCAGAAGCCCCAATTTCCACACGTGTGGGTGACGAAGCGTCCCACACCCGTGACGTAACGTCGCAGTCGTGATCGAACCGCACGCCCCGGCCCCGCCCGGCACGGCCCCGACCTGCCCGGCGTCATCCTGGCGCGGCCCCGCGAGGCTGCCCGTCCGGCCGGGAACCGGCCGGTTCCTCGTCCTCGCGGGCGTCTTCGTCTGTGCGGCCTGCGGACTCGTGTACGAACTCGAACTGGTCGCGCTCGCCTCGTACCTGATCGGCGACTCGGTCACCCAGGCGTCCGTCGTGCTGTCCGTCATGGTGTTCGCGATGGGCATCGGCTCGCTCGCAGCGAAGCGGCTGCGCCGGCGCGCCGCCGTCGCCTTCGGCGCGATCGAGGCCACGCTCGCACTCGTCGGCGGATGCAGCGCCATGGCGCTGTACGCCGTCTTCGCCTGGACCGGCGACTGGGGCGGCCTGTGGGCGAACGGCCCGCGCTGCCTCCTGGTCGCCTTCTCGCTCGCCATCGGCCTGCTGATCGGCGCCGAGGTCCCGTTGCTGATGGAGCTGATCCAGCGCATCCGCCGGCAGGACGCGGGCGGCGCGGTCGCCGACCTGTTCGCCGCCGACTACGTCGGCGCGCTCGTCGGCGGTCTCGCCTTCCCGTTCCTTCTGCTGCCGCTGCTGGGCCAGTTGACCGGGGCGCTGCTCACCGGCGCCATCAACGTGGTGGCCGGCGGGACGCTGGTGCTCGGCCTGTTCCGGCGGGACCTGACCCGGCGCGGACGCTGGCTGCTGCTGGTGGCCAACCTCGCCGTGCTCGGCCTGCTCGCCTCGGCCGCCGCCCTGGTCGGCGACTTCGAACGCGCGGCGCGGCAGGCGGTGTACGGCGGCGACGTCCGCGTGGCCGAGCAGACCGGCGTCCAGGAGCTCGTCCTCACCGGCGGCACCCGCGGCCGGCCGCTGGACCTGTTTCTCGACGGACGGCTGCGGGTCGGCGGCCAGGACGAGCGCCGCTACCACGAGGCGCTCGTCCACCCCGCGATGACCGGCCCGCACGCGCGCGTGCTGATCCTCGGCGGTGGTGACGGCCTCGCCGCCCGAGAGGTGCTGCGCCACCCCGGTGTGCGCCGGGTGGACATCGTCGAACTCGACCCGGCCGTCGTCCGCCTGGCGCGCACCGACCCGGGGCTCGCCCGGCTGAACGGGCACGTGTACGGCGACCGCCGCCTCCATGTGACCGTGGCCGACGCCTTCGGCTGGCTGCGCGGGGCGTCCGCGGGGGCGTACGACGTGGTGATCGAGGACCTGCCGGACCCGGGCATCACGGCAAGCACGAAGCTGTACGCGCAGGAGTTCTACGGCCTGGCCCGGCGCGCCCTGGCGCCCGGCGGGCGGCTCGTGGTGCACGCGGGGCCGGTGGCCTCGCGCCCGCGCGCGTTCTGGACGGTGGAGGCGACGGTCCGGGCGGCCGGCCTGCGGACGGTCGCCTACCGAGTGCGCGGCGGCGACTCCGCCTTCGCCGCCGGACCCGACCGGACGACCGGCGCCACCCGGGCGCCCCGCGACTGGGGTTTCGTCCTGGCCTCCCGCACCCCGCCGGTCCTGGCCCTGGATCCCCGCGCCCCGCACCCGCGCACGCTCACCCCGGCCGCCCTCGCCGCAGCCGTCCGTGCCGCCGCCGCCACCCGCGTGCCCGGACTCCCGCCCTCGACCCTCATCGCCCCGCGCTACGCCGACTGAGGCAACGTTCCTGTAGGGGGCTGGGGGCCGGCTCGTGGTGGCAGTGCCGGGGGCAGGCGCCGGGGGCAGGTGCCGGGGCAGGTGTCGGGGTCGCCCGGGCGGCCCGTTCCCCCTGCTCCCGGAGTGGAAACGGGCCGCCTTCCCCCCAAGCGTCCCCCCGTGGGTCCCCCGTGCTTCCCCCGACTCGGCGGCCCCCGTGCCACCGTCGCCCCACGAACGTACGGGCGGCCCCGAGGCGGCGGAATCCGTCACCGGGTGGATCTCCTGCCCACCCTGCGCGGTAGCCGCGCGGTTCCTGCAACTTTCGCGGTACCGCGGAAAGCTGACGTCGCCGCCCACGCACGGGTTTACCCTGCGGCGATGCGGATCCGCCCCCTCACGGTCGACGGTCTGACGGCCCTGGCGCCCACGACCGTCGCGTGCCTGCTCGGCGCCGAGGCCGCCACACAGGGATGGCCGCCGCTGGACGCGTTCGCCTGGACGCTGGTCGCCCTGACCAACCTGCCGCTCGCGCTGCGCGGCCTGGCCCCGCTCACCGTCTTCGTCGTCGTCCACCTGTCCTGGACCGTCTACGTCACCCTCGGGTACTGGCCGGTGGTGAACTCGCCCGCCGCGATGGTCGCCCTGTACACGGTGGCCGCCACCCGGTCCAACCGGGTCACCGCGGTGTGCGCCGCCCTGATGGGCGGTGTGTGGATCTACGCGGGAGTGATCAGCGACTCGGACGCGATGGCGTCCGTCGTGGGCCAGGCGATCGGATACCCGCTCGTGCTGTGGCGGTTCGGGTACGCCGCCCGCAGGACCGCCGAGCTGACCGTACGCCTCCGCGCCGAACAGGCGGAGCGGGCCCGGCGCGAGGTCGCGGAGGAACGCGTGCGGATCGCGCGCGAACTGCACGACGTGGTCGCCCACCACATGGCGGTCATCAACGTCCAGGCGGGCCTCGCCCGGTTCGTCTTCGACTCCGACGCCCGCACCGCGCGCGAGGCGCTCACCACCATCGGCGACGCCGGCGGCGAGGCGCTGGCCGAGCTCAGACGCATGCTGGGCCTGCTGCGTGCGGACGACCTGGACGGCACGGACGGCGCGGGAGAACACGGCGCCGCCACCGAGCCGACGCCCGGCCTCGACCGGCTGGAGGAGATGGTGGAGCGGGTCCGCGCGGGCGGCGTCCCGGTCGATCTCAGGGTCCACGGCGAGCCCAGACCGCTGCCGCCCGGAGTGCAACTGTGCGTCTACCGGGTGGTCCAGGAGGCTCTGACGAACGTGCTCAAGCACGCCCCGGGAGCCGCTGCCGCCGTCGAACTCGCCTACCGCGCGGGCGAGGTGGCGGTGTCGATCACCGACGACGGGCACACCGAGGAACGGGGAAGGGGGGTGGATCCGGACAGAATGCCCGCACCTGGCGGCCACGGGTTGATCGGCATGCGCGAGCGCGCCAAGCTCTACGGAGGGACGATCGTCGTCGGCCCGCGGCGCGAGGGTGGATTCGGCGTGCATCTGACCCTGCCGACGTCGGAGCAGGCCGCACGCCGGGGAGACACCGTCACGGGATGATCAGAGTGCTGGTGGTCGACGACCAGTTCCTCGTGCGCAGCGGGCTGGTCGCGCTGCTGCGCGCCGCCCCCGGCATGGAGGTCGTCGGGGAGGCCGCCGACGGGGCGGAGTCGGTGACCCTGGCCGCGAAGACCCGGCCGGACGTGATCCTCATGGACATCCGCATGCCCGGGATGACGGGGATCGAGGCGACCCGCCGGATCCTCGCCGAGGCGGCGGACCCCGCGCCGCGCGTCCTGATCCTCACCACCTTCGACCTCGACGAGTACGTGTACGGCGCCCTGCGGGCCGGCGCGGCCGGTTTCCTTCTCAAGGACGCGGGCCCGGAGCGGCTGCTGGCCGCGGTGACCGCCGTGCACGGCGGGGACTCCCTGTTCGCCCCGGTGGTCACCCGGCGGCTGGTGGAGGCGTTCACACAACGGGCGGACACCCCGATGCCGCCCGCGAAGGCGCCGGCCGGCCTGCGCGCGCTGACGAACCGCGAGCTGGAGGTGCTCCGACTGGTCGCCCGGGGCCTGACCAACGCCGAGACGGCCGACCGTCTCTTCATCAGCGAGGCCACGGTGAAGACGCACCTCAACCGCGCCATGGCAAAACTCAGCCTGGCCAGCCGGGCCCAGGCGGTGGTAGTGGCCTACGAGTCGGGTCTGGTACGTCCCGGCGGCGAGTCCTGACCGACGCCGGCCCGCGGTGCGTGCAGGTGAGGCGTGGGCCGCAGGGCATGGTGGCACGGGGGAGCAGGGTGTGGGGGCGTTGCGGGCGAGGAGAGGGTATTCCGGGCCCGCACTGGGTACGCTCGGCTGACATGGAGCACGAGGTGTTCGTTCCGGTTCCGGCCCGGCGGCTGCGGGCGGCGCTCGCCGACCCCGCGCGGGTCGCCCGGGCGGTGCCCGGACTCCAGCAGGACTCCGGCGCCGAGCCCGTCGCCGGCCGGCTCAAGGTACGCGTCGGGAGCCACTCCGTCACCTACCGCGGCACCCTGCGCGTCTCCGCCCGCGACGACGGGACGTACGGCGTCGAGGGCGTCGCCACGGAGTCCCGCGGCACGGGCTCGGTGGACATCGCGCTCACCATCCGGCTGCGCGACACCGACGACGGCTCGGCCCTCGCCTTCGACGGCACCGCCTCGGCCGCCGGCCGGCTCACCGAGCTCGCCCCGGACGCCGTACGGGCCGCCGTGATCCGGCTGCTGAACCGTTTCGCGGAGAACCTGGCGGCGGAACCGGTGGAACCTGCGGTGCCCGCGGAGCCGACGGAGCCCACCGTGCCCGCCGAGTCCGCCGAGTCCGCCGAACCCCTCGAGCCCGCCGAGTCCGCCGAGGCCCTGGCGACGGAGGACTTCGCCCCGCTGGCGACGGGCGACTTCGAGGCGACACCGGACGCGGACGACGCGCCCGTACCGCCCCCGGAGGAGGCCCCCGAACCCCGCCTCTCCGAACCGGGCTCCGCCGAGCACGTCTCCGTCTTCGACACCGAGGTCCCGCCGTCCTCCCTCGATCCCCTCGCCGAGGACGACGGATACGAGGCCGACGCGGCCGAAGCAGGTGAAGCCGACGAAGAGGACGGCGGGGAGGACCAACCGGACCGCGACGACGAGGACATGTCCCTGGACGAGGACATGTCCCTCGCCGAGGGCTTCGACGACGCCTCCGAGCCGCCCGCCGAGGCGGCGCACGCACGGCGGACGATGATCGGACGCAGCGCGGAGGAGGTGGACCACGCCCCGCCGCGCGGCCGCTACGCACCCGTCCCCGCCCCGCTCACCGTCTCCGCCACGCCCACCCTCCGCTGGGCGGCCCCCGCCGCCGCGCTGGTCGTGGCCTCGGCGATCGTCGTGGGCCGGGCTCTCAGACGCCGCCGGTGACGAAGCGGCACGCGCCACGGCGTGCGCAGACGGCGCGCGGAACGCCCTGTTGATCGTGCCAGTAGCCTCGTTCCGTGAGTAACGAAGACATCACGCTGACCGCGGGCGACGCGGAAGCGACCGTGCAGCCGGGCAACGGCGGCCGCATCGGAGGGCTCCGCGTGGGCGGGCTCGAACTGCTGCGCAAGGGCGAGAGGTTCGGCTGCTTCCCGATGGTCCCCTGGTGCGGCCGGATCCGCGAGGGCCGGTTCCGGGACGGCGCCACCGTCCACCAGATGCCGCTCAACTCCCCGCCGCACGCCATCCACGGCACCGCCCGCGACGGCGCCTGGCACACGGCCCGCGTCTCGGCGGACGAGGCGGTGATCACGTACGACCTGGTCGACCCCTGGCCCTATCGCGGCCGGGTGACCCAGGTGGTCGCGCTCACCGAGGACTCCCTGACCCTGACGATGTCCGTCGAGACGTACGAGTCCTCCTTCCCGGCGCAGATCGGCTGGCATCCGTGGTTCCACCGCAACCTCGGCGGCCCCGGCGCCCAGGACGTGCGGCTGGACTTCACCCCGGCCTGGCAGGAGGAACGAGGCGACGACCACCTGCCCACCGGTCACCGCGTCGACCCCAAGCCCGGCCCCTGGGACGACTGCTTCGGCATGCCCGACGGCGTCGACGTCACGCTCACCTGGCCCGGGCAGCTGGAGCTGAGGGTGACCAGCCCCGAGAAGTGGGTCGTCGTCTACGACGAGCAGGAGGCCGCCGTGTGCGTGGAACCGCAGACCGGCCCGCCCGACGGCCTGAACACCCACCCGCACCTGGTCACGCCCCTGGAACCGCTGGAGGCGACGACGACCTGGAGCTGGCGCCGCGCTTAAGCTGGCTGCCATGAGTGACGTTCGCGGCGAGCTGCTGCAGCAGATCAAGGACAAGGCCGTGGTGCACGGCAAGGTGACGCTGTCGTCGGGCAAGGAAGCCGACTACTACGTCGACCTGCGCCGCATCACCCTCGACGGCGTGGCCGCCCCGCTGGTCGGTCAGGTCATGCTCGACCTGACCGCCGACCTGGACTACGAGGCGGTCGGCGGCCTCACCCTGGGCGCCGACCCGGTGGCCACCGCGATGCTGCACGCCTCCGCCGCGCGCGGCAGGACGCTGGACGCGTTCGTCGTGCGCAAGGCGGGCAAGGCGCACGGGCTGCAGCGTCGTATCGAGGGCGCCGAGGTCGCGGGGCGCCGGGTCCTCGCCGTCGAGGACACCTCCACGACCGGCGGTTCGGTGCTCACCGCCGTCGAGGCGCTGCGGGAGGCCGGCGCCGAGGTCGTCGGGGTCGCCACGATCGTGGACCGGGCGACGGGTGCCGCCGAGACGGTCGCCGAGAAGGCGGGCGTGCCGTACGTGTTCGCGTACTCGAAGGACGACCTGGGCCTGGACTGAGGCAGGGACGGCGGCGCGGTCCGGAGCGGGGTGGTCCGGGCCGCCCGACCCGTCATCCACAGGCTGGACAGGGTGTCCGAAGCATCCGGCATCGTCTGCGAAGATGGGGCCGACGATGACGTCACTCCCTAGGTCAGGGCCGTAAACACGCAGAACGCACCCCGCACATACAAGGAGCGGACAGATGCCCATCGCAACCCCCGAGGTCTACAACGAGATGCTCGACCGGGCGAAGGCAGGCAAGTTCGCCTACCCGGCCATCAACGTGACGTCCTCCCAGACCCTGAACGCGGCGCTGCGCGGGTTCGCGGAGGCGGAGAGCGACGGCATCGTCCAGATCTCCACCGGTGGTGCCGAGTTCCTCGGCGGCCAGTACAGCAAGGACATGGTCACGGGTGCCGTGGCCCTGGCCGAGTACGCGCACGTGCTCGCCGAGAAGTACCCGGTCAACATCGCGCTGCACACGGACCACTGCCCGAAGGACAAGCTCGACGGGTACGTACGTCCGCTGCTCGCGGTCTCCGAGGAGCGCGTGAAGGCCGGCCGCAACCCGCTGTTCCAGTCCCACATGTGGGACGGCTCGGCGGAGACCCTCGCCGACAACCTCGCCATCGCGCAGGAGCTGCTGGTCCGCACCGCCGCCGCCAAGATCATCCTTGAGGTCGAGATCACCCCGACCGGTGGCGAGGAGGACGGCGTCACCCACGAGATCAACGACAAGCTGTACACCACGGTCGACGACGCCATCCGCACCGCCGAGGCCCTGGGCCTGGGCGACAAGGGCCGCTACCTGCTGGCCGCGTCCTTCGGCAACGTCCACGGCGTGTACAAGCCGGGCAACGTCGTGCTCCGCCCCGACCTGCTGAAGGAGCTCAACGAGGGTGTCGCGGCGAAGTTCGGCCGCCCGACCGACAGCAAGCCGTTCGACTTCGTCTTCCACGGCGGCTCCGGCTCCACGGAGGAGGAGATCCGCACCGCGCTGGAGAACGGCGTGGTGAAGATGAACATCGACACCGACACCCAGTACGCCTTCACGCGTCCGGTGGCCGACCACATGTTCAAGAACTACGACGGCGTCCTGAAGGTCGACGGCGAGGTCGGCTCCAAGAAGACCTACGACCCGCGCACCTGGGGCAAGCTGGCCGAGGCGTCCATGGCGGCCCGCGTCGTCGAGGCCTGCGGCAACCTGCGCTCGACGGGCACGAAGATCAAGTAACCGCCTGTCTCCGGCTGTCTTCAGCTGTCTCCGGCTGTCCTCAGCCGTCTTCGCCTGACCGTGACGGACCCGGTGCGCCGAGCACCGGGTCCGTCGCTCGTCTGGCCCGCCGGCGCCGGACGCGGGATGATCCACCCATGCCCGACATCCGGCTGTCGTCCGCACAGGGCAAGTGGATCCTGTTGACCACCGTGCTCGGCTCCAGCATGGCGATGCTGGACTCGACCGTCGTCAACGTCGCCCTGCCCCGCATCGGCCACGATCTGAACGCGGACCTCGCCACCCTCCAGTGGACGGTCAACGCGTACATGGTCACCCTGGCGGGCCTGATCCTCCTCGGCGGCTCCCTCGGCGACCTGTACGGCCGCCGCAGGATCTTCGTGATCGGCGTGATCTGGTTCGCCACCGCGTCCCTGCTGTGCGGCCTCGCCCCCGGCTCCACCGTCCTCGTCGCCGCCCGCGCCCTCCAGGGCATCGGCGGCGCCCTGCTCACGCCCGGCTCCCTCGCCCTGATCCAGGCGTCCTTCCACCCCGACGACCGGGGCCGGGCCGTGGGCCTGTGGTCCGGGTTCGGCGGCATCGGCGCGGCGGTCGGCCCCTTCCTCGGCGGCTGGCTGGTGAACGGCCCCGGCTGGCGCTGGGTCTTCCTGCTCAACGTCCCGCTCGCCCTGGTCTGTGTCCCCGTCGCCCTGCGGCACGTCCCCGAGTCGACCGGTGGCGTCCCCCTGGCCGAGCCCGGCGGAGCCGGCGGAACGGCCGGGAAGGTCCGCGCTCACCGCCGCTTCGACGTACTGGGCGCCGCCCTCGGCGCCGTCTCCCTCGCTCTGGTGACGTACGCCCTGATCGAGGCCCGCAGCGGCTCCCTCGCCGTCGCCCTGACCGCGACCGCCGGAGTGGCCGCCGCCGTCGCCTTCGTCTACGTCGAGAAGCGGGTACCGGACCCGATGATGCCGCTCGGCATCTTCGCCTCCCGCCAGTTCACCGCGGTCAACCTGGTCACCCTGTGCGTCTACGCGGCCTTCGGCGGCTTCTTCTTCCTCACCACGCTCCAGCTCCAGGTCGTGGCCGGCTACTCACCGCTGCGGGCGGGCACCGCCCTGCTGCCCACGACCCTCCTCATGCTGCTGTTCTCGGCCCGCTCGGGGGCCCTCGCCGACCGGATCGGCCCACGCATCCCGCTCACCGTCGGCCCGCTGCTGTGCGCGGTCGCGATGCTGCTGATGCTGCGTGTCGGCAAGGACGCGGACTACGTCACCGACGTCCTGCCGGCCCTGCTGGTCATGGGCGCCGGCATGGTCATCCTGGTGGCCCCGCTGACCGCCACCGTCCTCGCCTCGGTCGACACCTCCCGGGCGGGCCTGGCCAGCGGCATCAACAACGCGGCGGCCCGCGCGGCCGGGCTGATCGCGGTGGCCGCGCTGCCGCTGCTGGCCGGGATGGGCCCGGAGGCGTACCGCTCGGCGGACGCCTTCGACGCCGCGTTCCGGCGGGCCATGCCGATCATCGCGGCGGTGCTGGTGGCCGGGTCGATCATCGCCTTCGCGACCGTGCGCCGCCCCGGCCCCGAGTGCCGCCATCCCGAGTGCCGCACCCACGGTCTCGTGACGACCCCGCCGCTGGAACCGGACCAGCGGGCCTGAGCCGAGGCGCTGCCGGGTGGGCGCACTCCGCCGGGAGGGATGCAGCAGACTGAACCCATGAGTATTCACGAGAACCTCCTCGGCGGCCCGCCTCCCACCCACCTGCCCGACGACCCGGAGCCCCGCGAGCTCCTCGCGCAGGGCACCTCGCCCGCCGACGTCGCCGCGCGGTACCCGGCGTCCTCGCTGGCCTGGGCGCAGCTGGCCGACGACGCGTTCGAGCGGGGCGCGGCGGTGGAGTCGTACGCGTACGCCCGTACCGGCTACCACCGCGGTCTGGACGCCCTGCGGCGCAACGGGTGGAAGGGCCACGGCCCGATCCCCTGGGAGCACGAGCCCAACCGCGGCTTCCTGCGCGCCCTGCACGCCCTCGCCCGCGCCGCCCAGGCGATCGGCGAGCAGGAGGAGTACGCGCGCTGCTCGCAGTTCCTGAAGGACTCCTCCGAGACGGCCGCCCAGACGCTGGGCTGAGCCGTACGCGGAGACACGCGGGGACGTACGCGGCCCGCGCCGCCCGTGGCCCGGCCCGCCTGTGTGGCCCGCCCACCCGTGTGGCCTGACCGGCCCGTGTGGCCCGGCCCGCCTGTCCGACCTGGCCCGCCTGTGTGATCAGGCGGGCCTTGCGATCTCCGTGGGTGTTGCGCAGGATTCGGGTGGGGACCGGGGCCCCCGTGCCGGCATCGGCAGGGGCGGACCGCTACCCGGAGTACATGCAGGAGACAGCGATGTCCCACCAGGCTCACCCGACCCCTCGGCCCGACGAGGCCGCTGAGCCCGAGACCCCGCATCTCGACTTCGAGGGCACGACGCCGTACGAGGACTACGTCAAGGCGGACGTGCTCACCCACCTCCAGCACACCCTCTCCGACGATCCCGGAGAGATGGTCTTCCTGGTCACCACCCAGGTCATGGAGCTGTGGTTCACCGTCATCGTCCACGAATGGGAGACCGCGGCCGGCGCCCTGCGCGCCGACGACGTGCCGTCGGCGATCGCCGCGCTGAAGCGGTCCGTACGCGAACTGGAGGCGCTGAACGCCTCCTGGAAGCCGCTCGGACAGCTCACCCCGGCCCAGTTCAACAGCTACCGCGGCGCCCTCGGGGAGGGTTCCGGCTTCCAGTCGGCGATGTACCGCCGCATGGAGTTCCTGCTCGGCGAGAAGTCGGCGTCGATGCTCGTCCCGCACCGGGGCGCGCCCCGCGCCCACGCCGAACTGGAGAAGGCGCTGCACGAGCCGAGCCTCTACGACGAGGTGCTGCGGCTGCTGGCCCGGCGCGGGCACGCGATCCCGGACGCCGTACTGCACCGTGACGTGTCGCTGCGCTACGAGCCCTCCGAGCAGGTGGAGGCCGTCTGGACGCAGCTCTACTCCGGCGCCGAACAGGACGAACTCGCCCGTCTCGGTGAGGCGTTGACGGACGTGGCGGAGCTGGTGTGGCGCTGGCGCAACGACCACCTGGTCGCCACCCGCCGAGCGATGGGCGCCAAGCAGGGTACGGGCGGCTCCGCCGGGGTGGCCTGGCTGGAGAAGCGGGCGCAGAAGAACGTGTTCCCCGAGCTGTGGACGGCGAGGTCCCATGTCTGAACTGGCGCTGCGTGCGGAGAAGCTGGACGCCGCCGACGAACTGGCGCCGGTGCGCTCGCGGTTCGTGCTGGACGACGTGGTGTACCTGGACGGCAACTCGCTCGGCGCGTTGCCCGCGAACGTCCCCGGCCGGGTCGCCGACGTGGTCCGCCGTGAGTGGGGCGAGCTGCGCATCCGCTCCTGGGAGGAGAGCGGCTGGTGGACGGCGCCCGAGCGGATCGGCGACACGATCGCCCCGCTGGTCGGCGCGGCGCCGGGCCAGATCGTGGTGGGCGACTCCACCAGTGTCAACGTCTTCAAGGCACTCGTGGGTGCCGTGCGGCTCGCGGGCGAGGGCCGGGACGAGATCCTGGTGGACGCGACGACGTTCCCCACGGACGGGTACATCGCCGAGTCGGCGGCCCGGATGACGGGGTGCGCGCTGCGACCGGTGACCCCGGCCGAGGTGCCGGACGCGGTGAGCGACCGCACGGCGGCGGTGCTGCTCAACCACGCCGACTACCGCACCGGCCGGCTGCACGACCTGCCGTCGCTCACGGCGGCGGTGCGGGCGGCGGGCGCCGTGTCGGTCTGGGACCTGTGCCATACGGCGGGCGCGCTGCCGGTGGGGCTGGACGAGCACGGCGTCGACCTCGCGGTGGGCTGCACCTACAAGTACCTCAACGGCGGCCCGGGTTCACCGGCGTACCTCTACGTCCGCCGCGGTCTCCAGGACCGCTTCGACTCCCCGCTTCCTGGCTGGAACTCGCACGTGGAGCCCTTCGGGATGCGCCCGTCCTACGAACCGGCGGCGGGCGCGCTCCGCGGCCGGGTCGGCACCCCGGACATCCTCTCCATGCTCGCCCTGGAGGCGGCGCTGGAGGTCTGGGAGGGCGTGACGGTGGCGGCGGTCCGCGCCAAGTCCCTCGCCCTGACGGACTTCTTCCTCGAGTGCGTCGGGGCGTACGTCCCGGAGGGCCTGGTCGAGTCCCTGACCCCGCAGGCGCACGCGGAACGCGGCAGTCAGGTGGCGCTGCGCTGCCCGAACGCCGGGGGTGTGATGAAGGAGCTGATCCGGCGGGGTGTGGTCGGGGACTTCCGCCACCCCGACGTGCTCCGGTTCGGCTTCACCCCGCTGTACGTGGGCTTCGCGGACGCGGAGAGGGCGGCGCGGGTGCTGGGGGAGGTGCTGGAACCGGCGTGACGGCGTGACGGCGTGACGGCACGAAGGGCTGACGGCGTGAAGGCGTGACGGCGTGCGGGGTGCCGCCGCGGCAGCGGCACCCCCACGGCCGAACACCCATGTCACCGTCCTGATACCGTCACCGCCATCTCACCTGGTCCGCCGAACACTGTTACGTCGCTGAGAGGTTGGAGCATGCCGGACGACGCCGCCGCCGCAGCCAGAGCCGCCGCCGAAGAGGAGTCCGCCTTCTCGCACGCACCCGTGGACCCCGACGGCACCGCCGCGTACGGCGACCACCCCGACCAGGTGATCGACTTCTACGCCCCGCGCACCACGGAACCCGGCCCGTCCCCCCTGGTCGTCGTCCTGCACGGCGGGGCCTGGCGGGCACCGTACGACCGCCGGCACATCACCCCCTTCGCGGCCTTCCTCGCCCGCCGGGGCTTCGCCGTGGCCAACGTCGAGTACCGGCGTGGCGGCGCCGCCCCGGACGGCGAGGGGGAGGCCGCGGTCGCGGGCCGCTGGCCGGAGACGTTCGACGACGTGGCGGCCGCGCTGGACGCCCTGCCCGCGCTCGTGGGGGAGGTGCTGCCGCAGGCCGACGCGCGGCGCACGGTGATCACCGGCCACTCCGCGGGCGGCCACCTGGCCCTGTGGGCGGCGGCCCGGCACGTCCTGCCCGCCGACGCGCCCTGGCGCACCGACCGGCCCGCGCCGCTGCGGGGCGTGGTGGCCCTCGCCCCGGTCGCGGACTTCGCGGTCGCCGGGAAGCTGAACGTGTGCGGTGGTGCGGCACTGCAACTGCTGGGCGGGGTCGAGGAGTTCGACGTACGGCGGCCGTATGCCGACCCGGCGCTGCTGCTGCCGACGGGTATCGCGACGACGCTGGTGCAGGGGCGTGCGGACGTGGACGTGCCGCAGGCGGTGGCGGAGTCGTACACGGAGGCGGCGGCCAAGGCCGGCGAGGTGGTCGGGCTGACCCTGCTGGAGGACGTCGGCCACTTCCCCCTGATCGACCCGGCGGCGGACGCGTGCGCGGTGGTGGTGGAGGAGATCGCGCAGCTGGCGTGGTGAGCCGTCCAACCCCTGGGTGTCAGACCCGTAGTACCTGAGAGCTACGGCTCGGAACAGCTCTCGGGCGGGACGCGGACGACGCGGCCGGATCCGTAGTTTCCCCTCTGGACGAGCCCGACGGGCGGGCGGACCGGAGGGGGAGACGAGCCATGGGGCGGCCTGGGCGGACGAGCGTCGTCGAGCAGGAGCGAGAGCGGGAGCAGGGGGAAGAGCAGGGTCAGGAGCGGGAGCGGGATCAGGAGCCGGCAGCGCGGGAGCGTGGGGACGGTTCCGCGGACCGCGCTCCTGCTCGTGCCCCGGGTTCCGCTCGACGGTGGCGCCGGGGGCTGCGCGCCCTCCGCGCCCTCCTGGCGGCGCTTGTCGCCGCCGCCGTGGTGGTGCCGTTGTCGGCCGCGGCCCGCCCCCGGATCCCCGCCCCGGCCCCGGCCGTCCTCGCCGCCCCGACGCGGGCCGGCCTGGACGCGGCCTACACGGCCAACCGCGCGAACGCCGAGCAGGCGGCCCGCATGGCCGCGGCGCACGGGGACGCGCACCGCGCCGCCGTGGACCGGGAGCTGGCGGCCCCCTCGCATCGGCTGCTCTCCTTCGACGGCCGGGGCTCGGGGCGTGCCGTGGAGGTGATCGGCGACCTGGCGCACGCGGACCGCGTGGCGGTCCTCGTCCCCGGCTCGGACACCTCGCTGGACACCTACGACCGCTTCCGGGCGGGCGTGTCGGCGCTCTCCCGCGAGCTGACCCGCGGCGCCCCCGCCGCGACGCGCACGGCGGTCGTCGCCTGGCTCGGCTACGAGACGCCGGGCACGATCAGCACCACGGTGCTCACCACGGGCCGCGCCGAGCAGGCCGCCCCGCACCTGCGGCAGTTCATCCATGACCTGCGGGGCGTGACGGGCCGGGGGCCACGCATCACGCTGGTGTGTCACTCCTACGGCTCGGTGGTGTGCGGACGAGCCGCCGCCGGCCTGGACGTGAACGACATCGCCCTCGTCGGCAGCCCGGGCACCGGCGCCGGCTCCGTGCGGGCACTGCACACCCGGGCCCGGGTCTGGGCGGCCCGCGGCGCCGACGACTGGATAGCGCACGTGCCGCACGTGCAGGCGGATCTCTTCGGTACGACCGTCGGCTTCGGCACCGACCCCATGGCCCCGGCCTTCGGCGCCCGTACCTTCCCGGCCGGACGAGGCGGTCACAGCGCCTACTTCACCCCCGGCTCCCCGTCCCTGACCAACCTGTCCCGGATCGTCCTGGGCGCGACGAAGGAGCTGTCAGGTGACTGACGTGCCGACCCGTGTGCGAGCCGCGGTCCGGCTCATCGACGCCGGCACTCCCCCGCACCGGGACCGGGCCGTGGACGCGCTGCGGGCGCTGGCGATCCTCGGCGTGGTGCTGGGCCACTGGCTGGTCACCGCGCTGGTCGCGGACACCGGCGGCGGAACGCACCCGGCGCTGCACACCGCCAGTCCTCTCCAGCACATGCCCTGGCTGGCCCCCATCTCCTGGGTCTTCCAGACCCTCGCCGTGTTCTTCCTGGTCGGCGGGCACGTGGCGACACGGGGCTACGTCTCGGCCCGCGCCCGCGGCACCGGCTACCCGCAATGGCTCCGCGCCCGTCTGTCCCGTCTGTTCAAACCGGTCGCCGCCGTCCTGACCCTGTGGACGGCCGCCGCGGTCGCCCTCCTGCTGACCGGCGCGGACCCGGGCACGGTCCGCACCCTCGTCAAGCTGGCCCTGTCCCCCATGTGGTTCCTCCTGGTCTTCGCCGTGCTGACGGCGGCGACCCCGCTGCTGACCCGGCTCAACCCGCTGTGGCCCCTGGTGGTCGTTCTGCATGTGGACCTCCTCCGTTTCGGCCTCGGCGCGCCCGGCTGGCTCGGCTGGCTGAACCTGCCCGCCGGCTGGCTCGTGCCGTACACCCTCGGCGCGGCCTGGACCCGTGGCGAACTCCAGCGCCGCCGCGCCGGCTGGCTCCTGCTGACCGGCGGGGCGGCGGCGACCGCGGCCCTCGTCGCCTGGGCGGGCTACCCGGCGTCGATGGTCGGCGTCCCGGGCGCCACGGTCTCCAACCTCGACCCGCCGACCCTGGCCGCCGTCACCTTCGGGCTGGCCCAGTGCGGCCTGGCACTGCTGGTGCGCGAGCGGCTGGGCCGTGCGATGCGGCGTCCGCTCGCCTGGGCGGCCGTGGCGCTGGTCAACCTCTCCGCCATGACGATCTTCCTGTGGCACCAGACGGCGCTGATGGCGACCACGGCCACGGGCCTGCTCGCGGGCCGCCTCCCCGGCCTGCACACCCTCCCCGACGGCCTGGGCTGGGTGGCGGCCCGGCTCGCCTGGCTCCCGGTGTTCGCCCTGGCCCTGGCCGTGTGCTGGGCGGCGTTCCGCGGATTCGAGCAGGCCGGCGGCCGGCGCCGTTCCCTTGTGGTGCGGTCCCGTCGCCCCGGGACGGCTCACACGTCCGGCCCTAGGGTGGACGTGTGATGCGAAGGGGGAACGCCGTCCGGCGAGGGCTACGGGTGTTGCGTGACGACCTGTGGACCGCAGGGGCCGATCCGCTGCCTCCCTCGGTGTGGCTGCGCTGGCTGCCGCACGGGATCGTGTGCGTGGCCGCGCTCGGCGTCCTGATCGGTGCTGCGGCGCAACTCCAGGACAACGGCCATGTGGGCCCCGGGACCGCATTCCTGGTCGCGGTCGGCCAGAGCGGCGCGATGGTGCTGGCCCTGTGGCGGCCCATTCCGGCGTGGTGGCTGTCGATGGCGGCCATGGTGCTGGGAGCGATCGCGGTCCACGGCCCGCTGTTGTCCGGGCGGGCGAAGGACTTCCAGTGGCCGTGGACCGCCGCCGGGATCGTCGCCCACCTGTTCGTCCTGCTGTTGCTCTCCCTGCGGGTCCCCACCCGCGTCGCCGCGGAGGCGCTGGGGCTGACCGTGCTGGTCAGCTACGTCCTCCAGGGCCTGTGGGGCGCGGCGAACTACGCGTCCACCGGCGTGCTCGCCGTGGTTCTGTCCGCGGTCGTGGTGGTGCTGGGCACCGCCCTGCGCGGCCGCCGTGTGGCCCGCGCTGAACTGTTGCAGCAGACCACGCTCACCGCCGAGGAACGGGCCCGCCGCACGCTGCTGGAGGAACGCAGCCGCATCGCCCGCGAGCTGCACGACGTGGTCGCCCACCACATGTCGGTCATCTCCATCCAGGCGCAAGTGGCCCCGCACCTGACGGAGGACCCCTCCGAGGAGCTGAAGGAGAACCTCGCCGGCATCCGGCAGAACGCCCTGGAGGCACTGGCCGAACTGAGACGGGTGCTCGGCGTGCTGCGCTCGGAGAACCCCGAGGACCCCTACGGCCTCGGCGAGTCCGGCGGCCGGGCCGCGCCGCAGGCGCCGCAGCCCACCCTCGACCGCCTGGACGCCCTCGTCGAGAACACCCGCACCGCCGGCCTCACGGTCGCCCTGGACGTCGAGGACACCCGGCGGGAGGTCCAGCCCTATCCGCCCGGCGTGGAGCTGTCGGCGTACCGCATCGTCCAGGAGGCGCTCAGCAACGCCCTGCGGCACGCCCCGGGCTCGGCGGTCCGTGTGGAGGTCACCCATGTCCCCGACGGCCTGTTCCTGAGCGTGGTCAACTCCCGTCCGCGGCACCCCGTGCCGCCCTCCCCGGGCGCCGGGCACGGGCTGCTCGGCATGCGCGAGCGGGCGGCGATGCTGGGCGGTCACGTCACCGCCGCCAGGACGCTGCACGGCGGTTTCGCGGTGTCGGCCTTCCTGCCCCGCGACGGCACCGCCCCGCCCACCACCCGGTCCGGCACGCGCGGACTGCCCGTTCTGCACACCGACTTCACCGCCCTGGAGAACGCACCCGTCGTCGACGTCGAACCACCCGACGTGCCCGGGGCCCCCGAGGATTCGCCGGGCCCGCCGGCCCTCGGCCCGCGCGTTCCCGGTCCACCCCATCCGACAGGAGAAGACCACCCATGACGAGCGGCAGCATCCGCGTACTCATCGCCGACGACCAGCAGATGGTCCGGCAGGGCTTCACCGTGCTGCTCAACACCCAGCCGGACATCGAGGTGGTCGGCCAGGCCGTGCACGGTCTGGACGCCGTCGCCAAGGTCGCCGAACTCACCCCGGACGTCGTCCTGATGGACATCCGCATGCCCGAGCTCAGCGGCATCGAGGCCACCCGCCGCGTCACCACCGAGACGCCCGGCACCAGGGTCCTGGTGCTCACCACCTTCGACCTCGACGAGTACGTGTACGACGCGCTGTGCGCCGGAGCCTCCGGCTTTCTGCTGAAGGACGCCTCCGCCGACCAGCTGGCGGAGGCCGTGCGGGTGGTCGCGGCCGGCGACGCCCTGCTGGCGCCGGCGATCACCCGCAAGCTGATCGCAGAGTTCTCCCGGATGAACGACAGACCCCGCGCCCCGCTGAAGGAGCGGGTCGGCGACCTCACCGAGCGCGAGACGGAGGTGCTGACGCTGATCGCGCACGGCCTGTCGAACGCGGAGATCGCCGAGCACCTCGTCGTCGCCGAGCAGACCGTGAAGACGCACGTGGGCCGCATCCTGGTGAAGCTGGGCCTGAGAGACCGCACCCAGGCGGCGGTGTTCGCCTACGAGTCGGGACTGGTGCGTCCCTCCGGGTACTGAGCGAGAGGCGGATGCGGGCCGCGGGCGGACGCGGACAGAGGCGGGCCGGCCCGGGCGTACTCGTAGTACCTGAGAGGGAGACCGAAGGACCCCTCTCACTGGGGACGACCGAGACACCCTCCGGCGCCTACCGTTTTCACCGTGACCGAGACGACCCACACGCAGACGACGCCGGACGGCGCGGTCCCCCCGTACGAGGGGCGCAGCCCCGAGTACCGGCTGGCCGTGAACGCGCTGCGCGGGCTGCGGCAGGACCTGTTCCACGACGCCTTCGCCTACCGCCCTCTGCACCGCAGGGGTGTCGACGGCCCCCTGGCCGGGCGGCTGCCCGGCCGCACCCGGGAGTACGCGGCCTGGGCACCGCACCTGCTGGTCGCGGTGGCCGGCGTGCTGGCCATGTTCGCCGCCTGGACCAGCTCCTACGACGACGTGTGGGCACCGGTGACCGCCCTGCTGGCCCTGGCGCCGGTGCTCCTCACCCTGGTCCGCCCGGTCGGGGCGTTCTGGCTGTCCCTGGCGGCGAGCGCCGTCACGTCGATGGCCGCCGGCACCTTCGGCGACTGGCCGTGGCAGCCCGGCAGCTTCCTCTCGCACCTGACGGTGCTCACGGTCGTGGCGATACGCACCCGGCCGCGCACGGCGGGATGGATGTGGGTGCTCACCGCCCTGTACGCCTTCGTCGTCGAGTCCGTGTTCGGCTACCACTTCAGCAACAACTCGGCGCCCATGCTGGTCGTGTCCGCCCTGGCCCTGCTGGCCGTCACCGTCTGGCACATACGCCGGGAGGCCGAGCAGACGGTGACCGCCCAGCAGACCGTGACCGCTCACGAGCGTTCGCGCCGCACTCTGCTGGAGGAGCGCACCACGATCGCCCGCGAGCTGCATGACGTCGTGGCGCACCACATGTCCGTGGTCGCCATCCAGGCCGAGGCGGCGCCCTACCGGGTCCAGGACCCTCCGCCGGAGCTGGAGAAGGCCTTCGCCACGATCCGGGAGAACGCGGTGGCGGCCCTCACCGAGCTGCGCCGCGTCCTCGGAGTCGTCCGAGCGGAGGACTACGAGGCCCCGGAGGCCCCGCAGCCCACCCTCGCCGACCTCGACGCGCTGCTGGCCAACGTCCGGGAGGCCGGCCTGGGGGTGGAGAAGGTGGTGACCGGTGCGGTGCGGGAGCTCCCGCAGGGCGTGGAGCTGTCGGCGTACCGGATCGTCCAGGAGGCCCTGAGCAACAGCCTGAGACACGCACCCGGCGCGAGCGCCCGGGTCGAGATCGGCTATGTGCTCGGCGGTCTGGGCCTGCGCATAGTCAACGGTCCGCCGCCCGAGCCGTCCCGGATCCAGCCCTCGCCCGGGGCGGGGCACGGCATCACCGGCATGCGGGAGCGGGTCTCCATGCTGAACGGCGAGATGACGGCCGGCCCGGCGGACGACGGGGGGTACGAGGTGTCGGTGTTCCTGCCGGTCCAGACGGCGATCGAGGGCGAGGCATGACCATCCGCGTCCTGATCGCGGACGACCAGATGATGGTGCGCGAGGGCTTCTCGGTCCTGCTGAACGCGATGCCGGACATCGAGGTCGTCGGCGAGGCGGTCAACGGGCGCCAGGCGGTGGACCGGGTCCGCGAACTCGCCCCGGACGTCGTCCTGATGGACATCCGCATGCCCGAGCTGAACGGCATCGAGGCGACGAGGGAGATCGTGGCCGCCGACGGGGCGGCGAAGGTGCTGGTGCTCACCACCTTCGACCTGGACGAGTACGTCTACCAGGCCCTGCGCGCGGGTGCCTCCGGCTTCCTGCTGAAGGACGCCTCGGCGCGCCAACTGGCCGAGGGCGTACGGGTGGTGGCGTCCGGCGAGGCGCTTCTCGCGCCCTCGGTGACCAAGCGGCTGATCACGGAGTTCTCGAAGCTGTCCGAGGCCCCACGGATCATGCCGTCCGCGCGGGCGGCGTACGGCGATCTGACCGAGCGGGAGACGGAGGTGCTGGTGCTCATCGCGCAGGGCCTGTCCAACGCGGAGATAGCCGAGCGCCTGGTGGTGGCCGAGTCGACGATCAAGACCCACGTCAGCCGGGTCCTGGTGAAGCTGGGCCTGAGGGACCGGACACAGGCGGCGGTGTTCGCCTACGAGGCGAGACTGGTGACGCCGGGATAGGGCCCGGGGGAGAGGGACACACCTGGTCAGAGGCGCCCCTGGTCGGAATCCCCTGGTCACGGGACCCCTGGTCAGGCCGGGGGATGCCGGGCTAGCGTCCGTGCATGGCCGCTCCCTCCGCTTCCTCCGCTCCTTCCGGTCTCCCGTTCCACCCCTGGGACCCGGCGTTCGTCGCCGACCCCTACCCCGCCTACGCCGAACTGCGCGCCCGGGGCCGCGTGCTCTACTACGAGCCGAGCGACCAGTGGCTCGTGCCGCACCACGCGGACGTGTCGGCGCTGCTGCGGGACCGCCGGCTGGGCCGGACCTACCAGCACCGGTTCACGCACGAGGACTTCGGCCGTACGCCGCCCCCGCCGGAGCACGAGCCGTTCCATGTCCTCAACGACCACGGGATGCTCGACCTGGAGCCGCCGGACCACACTCGTATCCGGCGCCTGGTGTCGAAGGCGTTCACCCCGCGGACGGTGGAGCGTCTGAAGCCCTACGTCCACCGGCTGGCGAAGGATCTGGTCACCGCGCTGGTGGAGGCGGGCGGCGGTGATCTGCTGACGGACGTCGCCGAACCGCTGCCCGTCGCCGTGATCGCGGAGATGCTGGGCATCCCCGAGTCGGACCGCTCGCAGTTGCGGCCCTGGTCGGCGGACATCTGCGGGATGTACGAGCTCAACCCGTCCGAGGAGACGGCGAGAAGGGCGGTGCGGGCCTCGGTGGAGTTCTCGGACTACCTCCGGGAGCTGATCGCGGCCCGCCGCCGGGAGCCGGGCGATGACCTGATCTCCGGGCTGATCGCCGCCCATGACGAGGGCGATCGGCTCACGGAGCAGGAGATGATCTCCACGGCAGTGCTGCTCCTCAACGCCGGTCACGAGGCCACGGTGAACGCGACGGTCAACGGCTGGTGGGCGCTGTTCCGCAACCCGGACCAGCTGGCCGCCCTGCGCGCGGACCACTCCCTGATCCCGTCCGCCGTCGAGGAGCTGATGCGCTACGACACTCCGCTCCAGCTCTTCGAGCGGTGGGTGCTGGACGAGATCGAGATCGACGACACCACGATCCCGCGGGGCGCGGAGATCGCCATGCTGTTCGGTTCGGCCAACCACGACCCCGAGGTCTTCACCGATCCCGGGCGGCTGGACCTGACGCGGCGGGACAACCCGCACATCTCCTTCAGTGCGGGCATCCACTACTGCATCGGCGCCCCGCTGGCGCGGATCGAGCTGGCGGCCTCCATGGCGGCCCTGCTGGAGCGGGCCCCGGCCCTCACCCTGGCGGCCGAGCCGGAGCGGAAGCCGAACTTCGTGATCCGGGGGCTGAAGGGGCTGAGCGTGGCGGTGGGCTGACAGCAGGGCCGGCTCAGGGAGGTCAGGTCGTCATGTCCCGCCGTCGCAGCCCCGCCAGTCCCGCCGTCACCAGGGCGACCGCGATCACGGTCAGTACCGCCACCGGTCCCCAAGCCATCTCCGCGCCGGGCAGCTTCGGGAGGTGGCCGAAGGGAGAGATGTCCAGGACCGGCTGCGGCACGTTCAGGGCCGGGCCGACCCAGCCCAGCAGCAGCACGGCGCCGGCCACTCCCCACGCCGCCGTCGCGCCCCGCGGGAGGACGCCGTACAGCAGGACGGCGATGCCTCCGATCACCCAGATCGCGGGGACCTGGACCAGGCAGGCACCGAGGATCGGGCCGATCTGCCTGCCGTAGCCGACGGCGAAGCCGAGGCCGGCGAGGAACATGATCCACACCGAGCCGCCGAAGGCGATGGCGAGATGGCCGGCGGCCCAGCGAAGACGGCCGACCGCGTTCGCGAGGAGGGGTTCGGCCCGGCCGGAGGACTCCTCGCCGTACAGCCGCAGCACCGAGGCCACGACGTACAGCGCGGCGATCAGCCCGAGCATCCCCACCATCGAGGCGAGGAAGGCGTCCGTCAGCCCCGACCGGCCGCCCATCCGCTGGAAGATCTCACGGGCGCTGTCGTTGTCGCGAACCAGGTCGGCCGCCCCGTCCGTCAACCCGCCGTAGACGATCCCCGCCACGAAGAAGCCGATGCTCCAGCCGAGGACGCCGCCGCGCTGGAGCCGCCAGGCCAGCGCGGCGGCGGTGCCGAGACGGCCGGCGGCCGGTCCGGGCCGGGTGGGCAGGAAGCTCATGCCCACGTCCCTGCGGCCCGCCAGCGCGTACGCCAGCACGCCCTGCACCGCCGTCGCCGCCGCGAACAGCAGCAGCACCCACCACCGTTCGCCGGCGAAGGACCGCTGGTTCTCCACCCAGCCCAGCGGCGACAGCCAGGTCAGCACCGAGGAGCCGTCGTCGGTGGCCGAGTCGCCCGCCGCGCGCAGCACGAAGGCCGCTCCCAGCACCGCCGCCGTCAGGCCGCGGGCCAGACGCGCGCTCTCGGTCAGCTGGGCGACGATCGCCGCCATCGTGGCGAAGACCATGCCGGCCCCGGCGAGGCCGAGCCCGAAGGACAGGGCGCCCGATCCCCCCTGACCGGCCAGGCCCGCGGTGACCAGCAGGGCCAGCACGGTGTTCGCCACGGCCGCCGCCAGCAGCGCCGCCGTGAGGGAGGCGCGGCGGCCGACCATGCCCGAGGCCACCAGTTCCTGGCGGCCGCTCTCCTCCTCGTCCCGGGTATGCCGCACGACGACCAGCAGGCTCGTCACCGCGGCGAGCGCGGCGGCGAACACGCCCACCCGCCAGGCGGTCAGCGCGCCGATCGAGGTGTCGAAGACCGGGCCGATCAGGGCGCGGAAGGAGGCGTTGGTCTCCATCTGGCGCACCAGGTCGGCGCGTTCGGCCGCGGTGCCGTACAGGCCCTTCAGGGTGTTCGGCATGGAGAGCACCATGAGTGCGTTCACTGCGATCCAGACCGGGATCATCACCCGGTCGCGGCGCAGGGCGAAGCGCAACAGGGTGCCGGTGCCCGCGAGTTGACGGGAGCCGCGCGGTGCGGCGGTCGCGAGAGCAGTCATCGGGACACCTCGTCGAGCTCGTCCTGGTAGTGCCGCAGGAACAACTCCTCGAGCGTCGGGGGTGTCGATGTCAGCGAGCGGACGCCCGACTCGCTCAACTGCCGCAGCACGGCGTCCAGTTTGTCGGTGTCCACCTGGAGGCGGACGCGGCGGCCCTGCACGTCGAGGTCGTGCACGCCGGGCAGGTGGGCCAGGCCGTTCGGCGGGCCCGCGAGTTCGGCGGTGACGCTGGTGCGGGTGAGGTGGCGCAGGTCGGCCAGCGAACCGCTCTCGACGGTGCGGCCCTTGCGGATGATGCTCACCCGGTCGCACAGCTCCTCCACCTCGCTGAGGATGTGGGAGGAGAGCAGGACGGTGCGGCCGCGGTCGCGTTCCTCGGTCACGCAGCGCTGGAAGACCTCCTCCATCAGCGGGTCGAGGCCCGAGGTGGGCTCGTCCAGGATGAGCAGGTCGACGTCGGAGGCGAAGGCGGCGACCAGGGCCACCTTCTGCCGGTTGCCCTTGGAGTAGGTCCGGCCCTTCTTCGTCGGGTCCAGTTCGAACCGTTCGATCAGCTCGGCGCGGCGCCGCTGGTCGAGGCCTCCGCGCAGCCGGCCGTACAGGTCGATGACCTCGCCGCCGGAGAGGTTGCGCCACAGGGTGACGTCGCCGGGGACGTACGCGATCCGGCGGTGCACCTCGACCGCGTCGCTCCAGGGGTCCCGGCCCAGCACCTGGGCGGCGCCCGAGTCGGCGCGCAGCAGTCCGAGCAGGACCCGGATGGTGGTGGACTTCCCGGCGCCGTTGGGGCCGAGGAAGCCGTGGACCTCGCCCCGCTCCACGTCCAGGTCGAGTCCGTCCAGCGCGTGGGTGGCGCCGAACGCCTTGTGGAGGCCGGAGACGGTGATTGCCTTCGTCATGCTTCGGAAGCTACGCTACTTTCAGAAATTTGTGAAGTTAAGGAAGCGTATAAACTCGGGAGCGCGTCGGGACGAGGGGAGAGGATGCGGGCATGACGGACGAGAAGGCGCCGGAGCGTGACCCGGAGGCGGTGTCGAAGTTCGTGGAGAGCTTCGCGGCCCAACTGGTCGAGGCCGGGCTGCAGCGGATGCCGGCCCGCGTCTTCGCCGCACTGCTCTCCTCCGACACGGGCACGCTCACCTCGAGCGAACTGAGCGAGCAGTTGAAGATCAGCCCGGCCGCGGTCTCCGGCGCGGTGCGGTACCTGGCGCAGGTCCACATGGTCTCGCGCGAGCGGGAGCCCGGCTCACGCCGCGAGCGCTACCGGGTCCACGCCGGCCAGTGGTACGAGGCGCTCACCAACCGCGAGGCGGTCATCAAGCGCTGGGAGCACGCCCTGCGCGAGGGCGTCGACAGCCTCGGCGCCGACACCCCCGCCGGGCGGCGGCTGGCCGAGACGCTGGCCTTCTTCGAGTTCATCGACGGTGAGGTCATCGCGATGATGGAGCGCTGGCGGGTGCGCCGGGAGGAGCTCTTCGGGGCTTCATGATCGCGCTCTGGCAGCGCGGACGACCGCCCTGGCAGTGCGGCCGACCTGCCCGCGCAGTGCGGCCGACCTGACTGCGCAGCGCGGCCGACCCGGCCTGGCAGTGCGGTGGGCCTGCCCTGGCGGCGCGACCCCGGCCTGGCAGTGCGGTGGGCCTGCCCTGGCAGTGCGGTGGGCCTGCCTGGCGGCGCGGTGGGCCTGCCTGGCGGCGCGGCCGATCCGTCCTGGTGGCGCGGCCGACCCGGCCGGCAACGTGGCCGACCGCCCCGGCAGCGCGGTTGACCTGCCTCCGCAGCGTGGCCGACCCGTCCTGGCGGCGCGGCGGACCCGTGCCGGCGGCGCGGCCGACCCACCCCGACGGCGAGGCCGCCCCGTCCCGACGGCGCGGCCGACCGTCCCGGTAGCGTGGCAGCCCCCGCCCTGAAGGGTTCCGGTTCAGGCCGGCGGTACTGGTACCACCAGCCCCCAGGCCCCCTCCCGTACCGCCCACGTCCGGGTTCGCACCGGCCCGGACACCACCGCGTCCGCCCGGTACCGGAAGTGGGCCCCCGAGACGGTCACCGTGCGTCCCTCGGCCCGTACCGGGGATCCTGCGGCGCCCACGGAGAGCGGCAGTACCTCCACCTCGGCCACTCCGGCGGCCCCCGGCACCACCGACACCGCCTCCACGGGCTGGTCGAGGTCCACCACCAGTTCCCCGTCGACCTCCACCCGGAGCCGGGAGGGTTCGGGGCCGGCGTCGAACGCCGTCCGGGGCGGGCGGGTCACCAGGGTGCGTACGAGCGACTGGCAGGTCCGCAGCCAGGGGTGGCCCGGCGCGGAGGGCACCTCGGCGGTCAGTGCCGTCGAGCCCGCAGGCACCTCGTGCGGGGCCAGCGGCGGGATGCGCAGCGCCCCCAGCACCACCCCGTCGCTGTCGTCGACGAGCAGGTCCAGGCGCCGTACGACCCCGTCGAGCACGGCCCGCGCCGCCGCCACCGGCCCCGCGGGCACACCCAGCGAACGGGCCAGGGACATGACATCTCCGACCGGTACGACCGACAGCTCGCACGCGGCCAGCTCCCGCTGCCGGTGCAGCAGGGACACCGCCCGCAGCAGCGCCCGGTCGTCACCGACCACCACCGGCCGCCGCGAGCCGCGCCGCGCCAGTGCCCGGGCGAACTCCTCCGGCCCGTCCGGCAGACACACCTTCGTGGCCGCACCCGCGCTGAGCACGTCTTTCGCGATCCGCACGGACTCCCCGTCCGTCCGCCGGGCGACCGGGTCGATGACCACCAGCAGCTGATCGGACGTCGCGAAGGTTGCCACCTCGGTCCTGCCTCGCTTCCTCGGGTAGCATCTTTGTGCAAGAGCCCCTTGCGCTATTGCGCCAGGGGCTTCGTCTATTCCGGGGCATCCGGTCCGACGGTTTGTGCGGCCAACGACGGTCGCGCGGTGTACGCGGCGGTGAACCCGCGTACGCCCCTGACCTTGGACATGCCCCGCCCGGAAGGGGTGTACGCGCGTGCCCGCACTTGTGCTGCTCGGTGCTCAGTGGGGTGACGAGGGCAAGGGAAAGGCCACCGACCTGCTCGGCGGCTCCGTGGACTATGTGGTGCGTTACCAGGGCGGCAACAACGCCGGCCACACGGTCGTCGTCGGCGACCAGAAGTATGCACTGCACCTCCTCCCTTCCGGAATCCTGTCGCCCGGTTGTACGCCTGTCATCGGCAACGGCGTCGTCGTCGACCCGTCGGTCCTGCTCTCCGAGCTGAGCGGTCTGAACGAGCGCGGCGTTGACACGTCGAAGCTCCTGATCAGCGGAAACGCTCACGTCATCACGCCGTACAACGTCACCGTCGACAAGGTGACGGAACGCTTCCTCGGCAAGCGCAAGATCGGCACCACCGGACGCGGCATCGGCCCGACCTACGCGGACAAGATCAACCGCGTCGGCATCCGCGTGCAGGACCTGTACGACGAGTCGATCCTCACCCAGAAGGTCGAGGCGGCGCTCGACATCAAGAACCAGATCCTGACCAAGCTGTACAACCGGCGCGCGATCGCCGTGGGTCAGGTCGTCGAGGAGCTGCTGGGCTACGCCGAGCAGATCAGGCCGTACGTCGCCGACACGGTCCTGATCCTCAACCAGGCCCTGGAGGAGAACAAGGTCGTCCTGTTCGAGGGCGGCCAGGGCACCCTCCTGGACATCGACCACGGCACGTACCCCTTCGTGACCTCCTCCAACCCGACGGCGGGCGGTGCCTGCACCGGCGCCGGCGTCGGCCCGACGAAGATCAGCCGGGTCATCGGCATCCTGAAGGCCTACACGACCCGAGTCGGCTCGGGCCCGTTCCCGACCGAGCTGTTCGACGAGGACGGCGAGGCGCTGCGCCGGATCGGCGGCGAGCGCGGTGTGACCACCGGCCGTGACCGCCGCTGCGGCTGGTTCGACGCGGTGATCGCCCGCTACGCCACCCGGGTGAACGGCCTCACGGACTTCTTCCTCACCAAGCTCGACGTCCTCACCGGCTGGGAGCAGATCCCGGTCTGCGTGGCCTACGAGATCGACGGCAAGCGGGTCGAGGAGCTTCCGTACTCCCAGACCGACTTCCACCACGCGAAGCCGGTCTACGAGTACCTGCCCGGCTGGCAGGAGAACATCTCGAAGGCCAAGGCGTTCTCCGACCTGCCGAAGAACGCCCAGGCCTACGTCAAGGCCCTGGAGGAGATGTCCGGCGCCCCGATCTCCGCGATCGGCGTCGGTCCGGGCCGCGACGAGACGATCGAGATCAACTCGTTCCTGTAAGCCGGCCCGTGCCGTAAGCCCTTGTCGAGAACGGCGGCCGCCGCCTCGCGCGTCGGCCGCCGTGCGCCCGGTGCCGCCCGCATCTCCCGGATTGCCGGTGTCCGGCAACGGGATCCGGTACCGCTTGCCCGCGTCCACCCCTGTTCGCCCGCGACTGCCCGCCGCACGATGGTCCACGGACAGTGCGGTGAGCCGTCGGGACCGACGGGGGGTGGCTCGATGAAGCCGGTCAGGGCGTCCTGGGGCAGGTGCCTGGCGTACGGGTTGATCAGTGGGACGGCCGCCTTCGTCGTACTGATGCTCGCCGTGGGGCTGCTGCCGGTCGACGACGGCGGCGTCGCCCTTCTCATGTACGCGGCTCTCGTCGTCCCGCCGGCGCTGGTGGCGCGCCGGTTCGGGTCCAAGCCGACGGCGAGACCCAGGAACGGACGGGCACTCAGGTCGGCGTCGGCGCACGCTCGGAAGCCCGAGCCACGGACCGAGCGCGTCTCCCGCCCCAAGCCCGGGCCACGATCGAAGCCCGGGGCACCACCCGCCCCGGAGCGGGGAGCGGACGCCGTCCACGCCGCCGAACAGGCCGTCACCGAGTACGGCGAGCTGCTGACGGGTCACCCCTACACGCCCCGCCCCGCCAACGACCCGGACGACCTGGCGGACTACGCCACGGCCCTGCAGGCGTACGAGGACGCCAAGGCGAGCACCCCCGACCGGGTTCCGGAGATCCTGGAGCGGGGGCGGGCGGCCCTGGAACGGCTGGACGTCGCCGCCCGAGCCGTGGGACACGGCCTCACCTGGATCCACGGTTCCGGGACGACCCGGGTCCGGGTGCACAGGCCCGGGACGGGCGGCCGGGTCCTCCTGGTCTTCGAGGCCGAAGGCCGGGAGCACGGCGCCTACTCGGTGTCCGGCACGGGGTTCGGCCGTGCGACCGAGCTGGTGAAGGGCGCGTGCGGCCCGGACGTCACGCGCGCTCGGGTGCTGGTGCCGCCGCAGCGAGGCGCGGTGATGCTGCTGGAGGTGTCGGCCCCGGGTCCGTGGCGGCTGGCGCTGCGCCCGGCCGGCGAGGCACGGCAGTTGCGCCGGGGCACCCGGCTGACGGGCCGGGGCGTCGAGAGCGTGGTCAAGGCCGCCGGGCTCCGGGCCGTGCGGTTCGAGCACCACGGCGACGGCCCGTACCGCCTTCTCACGGTCACCCGTTCGCTCCACACGGGTCCGGTGCTGGCCGACGGACGCGGCGAGGCGCGGCTGACCGTACCGGTGCCGGACCGCTGCCTGCTGCGCATCGAGACCACCGGCCGCTGGAGCCTGTACGACTCCGGTACCTGAACCTCCGCTCGTCGAGCACCTGATGACCCAGGCTTGACCCGGGCATGGCCACTTCCTGGTTTCCGGCGGACCCGGGCAGAGGTCACGCTCTACGCGAGTAGTTCCGTACGGCATCGATATCTACACGCGTCACGTCAGCCTTTCAGGAGCCCTGTATGCCCGTCAGTCCCATGAACCGCCGGGAGTTCGTGAAGAAGTCCGCCGTCACATCAGCGGCCGTGGCCGTCGCGGGGACGGCCGGCGCGCCTGCCGCGCAGGCCGCGGAGGCCTCGCAGGCCGCCGGCCGCAAGCCCGAAAAGGCGCCGAAGACCTGGTCGTTCTCCATCCTGGGCACCACCGACCTGCACAGCCATGTCTTCGACTGGGACTACTACACCGACGCCGCCTACAAGGACGCCAAGGGCAACTCCGTGGGCGTCGCACGCGTCGCCACGCTCGTCAGGCAGCAGCGGGAGGCGAAGGGCGAGGACCGGGTGCTGCTCGTCGACGCGGGCGACATCATCCAGGGCACGTCACTGGCGTACTACTACGCGCGCGTGGACCCGATCACCGGAAAGGACGGCCGCAAGGGCCCCGTCCACCCCATGGCCGTGGCCATGAACCAGATGCGCTACGACGCCGCCGCGCTCGGCAACCACGAGTTCAACTACGGCATCGACGTGCTGCGGAAGTTCGAGAGCCAGTGCGACTTCCCGCTGCTCGGCGCCAACGCGCTGGACGCGAAGACGCTGCGGCCCGCCTTCCGGCCGTACACGGTGAAGCGGATCCGGGTCCCCGGAGCGCCCGACATCAAGGTCGGCATCCTCGGCCTCACCAACCCCGGCATCGCGCTGTGGGACAAGGACAACGTCAGCGGCAGGATGGCGTTCACCGGGCTGGTGGAGCAGGCGAAGAAGTACGTGCCCAGACTCAGGGCGCTGGGCTGCGACGTCGTCTTCCTGACGGACCACTCGGGTCTGGACGGCTCGTCCTCCTACGGCGACGAACTCCCCTACGTGGAGAACGCGTCGAACCTCGTGGCCGAACAAGTCCCCGGCATCGACGCGATCCTGGTGGGCCACACACACGTGGAGGTCCCGTCCTACACGGTGAAGAACGCGGAGACCGGCGAGGACGTGCTCCTGTCGGAGCCGTACTGCTGGGGCTACCGTCTCAGCGTCTTCGACTTCGAGCTCGAACTCCACCACGGCCAGTGGAAGGTGACGGGCAAGACGGCGCAGACCCTCAACCCCGACACGGTGGAGGAGGACCCGGAGATCACACGGCTGCTCCGGGCGGACCACGAGCTGGTGGTGAAGTACGTCAACACCCCGGTCGGCACCTGTACGCAGGACCTCTCGGCGGCCGAGTCGTGCTGGAAGGACGTGCCGATCATGGACTTCATCCACGAGGTCCAGATGAAGCAGGTGGCGACGGGTCTGTCGGCGTCGGACGCGGCGCTCCCGCTCATCTCCGTCGCGGCGCCCTTCAGCCGGACCGCCGACATCCCGGCCGGCGACGTCACCATCCGCGACATCGCCGGGCTCTACATCTACGACAACACCCTTTACGGCAAGAAGCTCACGGGCGCCCAGCTGAAGGAGTACCTGGAGTACGCGGCCAAGTACTACCACCAGGTCCCGGCCGGCACGAAGGTCGACACCGCGACCCTGACCAACGCCGACAACTTCTGGGACTACATGTACGACACCGCCGCCGGCGTCGACTACGAGATCGACATCGCCCAGCCGGAGGGCTCCCGGATCAAGAACCTGACGTACCAGGGCGCACCGGTGGCCGACGACCAGCTCTTCGTCGTCGCGGTGAACAACTACCGCGCCAACGGCGGCTCCGGCTACCCGCACATCGCGTCCGCCCCCATCGCCTACAGCTCCACCGACGAGATCCGCCAGCTGATGATCGACTACGTGACCTCGAAGGGCACCCTCGACCCGGCGGACTTCGCGTCGCCCAACTGGAAGCTGACCCAGGCCGGAACACCGGTGTTCTGACCGACGAGCGCGGGGCGGCCGGCACGGTGATCCGGCCGGCCGCTCTCAGCTGAAGACGATCATCGAGCCCTGGGCCAGGCTTCGGGTCGCCGCAGCATGGAGGCCGAGCCAGACATGGCGTTCGCGGGCGAAGGGGCTGGGGTCGTAGGGGGCGGGGGCGGCCGGTTGTTCCAGTTCCGTGGGGGCGGGTGGGGGTGCCGGGGCCGCCGGGGGGTTGGCCGGGTCGATGCCGATGGCCGGGGCGACGTGTTCCAGCTCGCGCAGCAGGGCCTGGGAGGAACCCAGTGGGCCGCCGCTCGCCAGGAGTTCGTCGTTGGACAGCGGCTGGGGGAAGTCCAGGGGGACGTACGCGCCCGCGTGGTCGTAGTGCCAGACCAGGTGGGACTGCTGGGCCGTGGACTCGAACATCTCCAGCAGCTGCTCGTAGTCGCCGCCCAGTTCGTCGACCGGGGTCAGCGGCAGGCCGCACACCTGAAGGAGGTAGGAGCGGCGCAGGAAGTGCAGTGCGTCGTAGTCGAAGCCGGCCACCGGCGCGACCTCACCGGACAGGCCCGGCATGTACTGGTACACCGGCACGGGCGGGAGCCCGTTCTCGGCCAGCACCTTGTTGTACTGCGCGAGTTCCTCGGCGAACGGGTTGTCGGGGGTGTGGCACAACACGTCGACGAGCGGTACCAGCCACAGGTCACAGGCCAAAGAGGGCTCCTCATCCAGTGTGAAGCACACGACACGGTCGGGAAAACGCGGTCAGGGAAGGGTAGTCGGTGCGGGTGCCGTCAGCTCCCCTCGTGCAGGTCCCATACCCACACCCCGCCCGTCCACTTCCCCGGACGGCCCACCAGCGCGGTGATCGCCTTGCGCAGCGGGCCGTCGTTGGGCTGCGGCGCGAGGACCAGGGCGCCCGCGTGCCAGTAGGCGAAGTCCTGCCGGGCCTGGGCCCGCCAGTTCTCGCCGATGGTGGGCACCACGCCGGTGTAGCGCACGTCCCGCAGCAGGTTGGAGGTGTAGCGCGGGGAGGCGCCGTAGATGCCGATGCGGTCGGGGCCCCAGGGGCCGTTGTAGTAGCCGCCGGGGAGCTTGAAGCCCAGGTGGGCCGCGGTCTGCCAGTGCAGGGCCTCGGCCGCGCCCGGGTCGGGCAGCGGCACCGGGACGAGTGACTCGCCGTCGCGGACGTACGGCTTCCACATGCCGTCCGCGATGAACGCCGGCACCGGCTCGCGGTCCACCGCCTTCAGCGGGGCGGGCACCAGCGGCAGCAGCGCGAGGGCGACGGCCATCAGACCGGCGTAGAGCGTGCTGACCTTGCGGGTCGCCGACAGCCGGGCCAGGGCGAGCGCGAGCAGCATGCCGAGCGCGGGGGCGCAGATCATCGCGACCCGGCCCTCGATGACCGACTCGAACAGCGGCTTGTGGGCGAGCAGGGCCCACGGGCCGGGGTAGACCGTGTCGGTCATCGGCAGGCGGAACTTCGGTCCCAGGGAGAGGAACGCCGCGCCGACCGCCGTCACCGCCAGCGCCTTCACCAGCGCCTGCTCCCACAGCCGTACGACGATCCCGAAGGCGAGCAGGACCAGTGGCCAGCCGTAGAAGGCGTTCTGCTCGGTGGTGTTGAGGGACAGGGCGTCGGCCCGTGTGGCGTCGCCCGCGAACAGGGAGCGTTCGGCGAAGGAGAGCAGGGCCAGGGGGCTGTTGCCCGCGTTGTCGCCGTGGAGCACGCTCTTGTAGCTCTGCGGGCCCGCGAACTGCCAGTACAGCGGGAAGGCGACGATCGGCAGACAGACCGCCCCGGCGATGAGCAGGCCCTTCAGCAGTGGCCGCCAGGCCGCCTTCGCCGCCTCCCTGTTCGCCATGCCGTAGGCGGCGGCGAACAGCGTCATGCCGATCGCCGCGAGCAGCAGCGGCTCCTCGCCCAGGAAGATCTGGTACGCCGTGAGCAGCCCCAGCACGATCCCGTCCCGGCGGACCCGGGTGCCCTCGCACAGCCGCAGCGCGCGGTCGACGATCAGTGGGATCATGAACAGGATCACGAAGTTCGGGTGCGCGTTGGCGTGGCTGACCATCGGCGGGGCGAACGCGGCAAGCGAGGCGCCGACGAAGGCCGCTCCCCGGTTCTGTACGACCCGTTTGACGATCAGCCAGTACCAGGCGGCGGCGGTCGCGGCCAGACCCAGGGCCATGCACACGCTGAGCGAGACCGCCGGGCCGAAGGCGAGCGTGATGGGGGCGAAGGGGACGGACAGGCCCAGCATGACCGTGTTGGCCATGAGGTTCACGCCGTCGGGAAAGCCCTGGAGGTCGGTGAAGAGGGGGTTGCGCAAGTGGGCCACGCTGTCCGCGGTGACCGCGAAGAACCACTCCCACTGGTTCTGGTCCTGGAGCGAGTCGGGGAGGTAGCGGTGACCGGGGTCGGTCAGCCGGCCTGAGTACAGCACCACCGCCATCACCAGGAAGGCGAGGACCGCGAGGACGTCGGCGCGCCGGGTGGTGCGCGCCTTGAGACGGGCGAGTTCGGCGAGGACCCGGCCGTAGTCGAGCGGGCCGACCTTGGAACCGGACTGGTGGGACCAGCGGACCGGGACCTCGGTGACGGGCCAGTCGGCGCGCCGGAAGTGCTGGAGCACCTCCACGTCGATGCCCCAGCCGTTGAGCCGGGACGCGGCGAAGGCCGTGCGGGCCCGCTCGCCGTCGAAGAGTTTGAAGCCGCACTGGGTGTCGCGGATGCCGGGCACCGCGATACGGCGTATGAGGACGTTCCCGGCGCGGCCCATCAGCTCGCGCACCCGGTGCTGGCGGCTGCCTATCGTCGCGCCGGGCACCGAGCGGGACCCGATCGCGGCGGCGCCGCCCTCGCCCATCGCCTTGTCCAGCCGCTCCAGCTCCTCGACGGGGGCGGCCAGGTCGGCGTCGGTGACCAGCACCCGCCGGCCGCGGGTGGCCGCGACGCCCAGGCGCAGGGCGTGCCCCTTGCCGCGGTTGCGCCCGCCGCCGACGAGCCGGACCCGCGGGTCCCGGCGGACGGTGACGAGGTCGCCGGTGCCGTCGGTGGAGCCGTCGTCGGCGACGACGACCTCCCAGGTGCCGAAGCGGCTCTCGTTGTCGCCGAGATACGTGGTGACGGCGTCCAGGGTGGGGCCGAGGCGCTCGTGCTCGTTGTAGGCGGGGATGACGACCGACAACTCGACCGGCGGCGCGTCGGCGGACTGCTCCCGGGCGCCGTACGGGTCGGCGGCGGACGCGTCGGTGGCGGACGGCTCCTCGGCTCCGGGGGCGGATCCGCTCATGCTCTTGCCATCCGGTCGGCCAGGGCGAGGGAGTGCGCGTTGTACGCGGCGAGGATCGCCCGGGCCGCCGGGGCGTCACGTTTCGCCAGTGCGTCGACGAGTTCGGTATGGCCGGACCACAGCACCCCGCGCAGATCGTCGAGCCGGCGCAGGTGCTGCACCGCGCACACCCAGGACTGCACGCGCAGCCGCTGCAGGAAGTCGGCGAGATGGGAGTTGCCGAACAGCAGGCCGAGCTCGCGCCAGAAGCGCAGGTCGTAGCCGATCAGCACGGTCAGGTCACCGGCGCGGGCCGCGCGTTGGGCCTCCTCGCCGCGCCGGCGCACTCCCGCGAGGGTGGCCGCCGTCCGTGGGTCCAGCGGGTCGCGCAGGGCCGCCCTCCCGGCGGCCATGGCCTGGAACATGCCGTCCGTGACCAGGCTGCGGGCCTCGATCATCTCGCGGAAGTCGGCCGGCGAGTACTCGCGCACATGGAACCCGCGGTGCTGGTCCGACTCCAGCAGGCCCTGTGCGGACAGATCGACGAGCGCCTCACGCACCGGGGTCGCGGACACCCCGTACTGCTCGGCGATCTCCTTGACCGTGAACTCCTGCCCAGGCTGCAGCCGCCCGGCCAGCACCTCGTCCCGAAGCGCCTCCGCGATCTGCTGCCGCAGGGTGCTGCGCGTCACGGCCGGGGTGCCGCTGATGCCGGGCATGGTCGGGCCCTCTCCCTTACGCGTGCGGTGGCATGCTCGTCGTCCTCGAACATACGTCCACGAGGTCGCGTACGTACGTATGTCTACGAGCACGCCACCTTACGCGTTCGGGTTCCCCCAACCGCCCAGTGAGGCGGGAACGGGGGTTTCCCGGATCCGGCGGGCTACTTCGTGTACTCGTCCGCCACCGAGAGGGCGGCGTCCAGGGCGGCCAGGCCCTCCTTCAGCTCGGCCTCCGTCACGTTGCACGGCGGCACCACGTGGGTGCGGTTCATGTTGACGAAGGGCCACAGGCCGTTCGCCTTCGCGGCGGCGGCGAAGGCCGCCATCGGCGCGTTCGCCTCCCCGGCCGCGTTGTACGGCACCAGCGGCTCGCGGGTCTCGCGGTCCTTCACCAGCTCCAGCGCCCAGAACATGCCGACACCGCGCACGTCGCCGACGCTGCTGTGCCGCTCGGCCAGCTCGCGCAGCGCCGGCTCCACCACCTCGGCGCCGAGCCGCCGCGCGTTCTCCACGACGCCTTCCTCGGCCATCACGTTGATCGTCGCGACGGCCGCCGCACACGCCAGCGGGTGCCCGGAGTACGTCAGACCACCGGGGTAGGCCCGCTTGCCGAAGGTCTCGGCGATCTTCCCGGAGATCGCCACACCGCCCAGCGGCACGTACCCGGAGTTCACACCCTTGGCGAAGGTCATCAGGTCGGGCACGACGTCGAAGAGCTGCGCCGCGAACCACTCACCGGTGCGCCCGAACCCGGCCATCACCTCGTCCAGGACGAACACGATCCCGTACTTGTCGCACAGCTCGCGCACCCCGGCGAGATAGCCGGGCGGCGGCACCATGATCCCCGCGGTCCCGGGGATCGTCTCCAGGATGATCGCGGCGATGCTCGACGGCCCCTCGAAGGCGATCGTCGTCTCCAGGTGCTCCAGGGCCCGCGCGCACTCCTGCTCCTCGGTCTCGGCGTAGAAGCGGGAGCGGTAGAGGAAGGGAGCCCAGAAGTGCACGACTCCCGAGGTGCCGTTGTCGGAGGGCCAGCGGCGCGGGTCGCCGGTGATGTTCACGGCCTGCTGCGTGCCGCCGTGGTACGAGCGGTAAGCCGAGAGCACCTTCGGCCGCCCGGTGTGCAGCCGGGCCATGCGCACCGCGTGCTCGACGGCGTCGGCGCCGCCGTTGGTGAAGAAGATCTTGTCCAGGTCGCCCGGGGTCCGCTCGGCGATCAGCCGGGCCGCCTCCGAGCGCGCCTCCAGAGCGAACGCCGGCGCGAACGTGGCCAGCCGTGCGGCCTGCTCCTGGATCGCGGCGACGACCTTCGGGTGCTGGTAGCCGATGTTCGTGTAGACGAGCCCGCTGGCGAAGTCCAGGTAGCGCCTGCCGTCGTAGTCCCAGAAGTACGACCCTTCGGCGCCGGCCACGGCCAGCGGGTCGATGAGCTCCTGCGCGGACCAGGAGTGGAACACGTGCGCCCGGTCGGCGGCCTTCACGGCGGCACCGACCTCGGGGTTCGGCTGGGGGCTCAGCGGGGGCTGAGGGGACTGAGGGGTCATGGCCGCGAGCGTAGATGTCCGGGATGCGGACCCGGCATGGGCGTCCTGTCTGCGCTCGGAGGGATTTAGCGACAGGTTGTCGGGGAGAGGGATGCGGGTACGGACGAGGCCTGGTGCCGGTACGGGCGGGCCGCTGTTACGGAACCGTAGACACCGGGCCGCTCCGTCACTCCCGGTGGCGGCACTATCCTCGGGCTGTTGGGCAGGGGTGTATCGGGGGATGTCGGACATCGGTCGGGCATCGGGGGGAGGCGCTGAGCCATGGAGAAGCTGGGGCCCGGGGATCCGCAGCGGATTGGTGTCTACCGGTTGCTGGCGCGGCTCGGGGCCGGCGGCATGGGGCAGGTGTATCTGGCCCGGTCGGACCGGGGGCGGACGGTCGCCGTGAAACTGGTCCGGCAGGAGCTGGCGCAGCAGGAGGAGTTCCGGGCGCGCTTCCGGCAGGAGGTGCGGGCCGCCCGGCGGGTCGGCGGCCACTGGACGGCACCCGTGCTGGACGCGGACACCGAGGCCGCCGTGCCGTGGGTCGCCACCGGGTACGTCGCCGGGCCCAGCCTGCAACAGGTGGTCGGGCACGACCACGGCGCGCTGCCCGAGCGTTCGGTACGGATCCTCGCGGCCGGTCTCGCGGGTGCGCTGAAGGACATCCACGCGGCCGGGCTCATCCACCGCGACCTCAAGCCCTCCAACGTGCTGGTCACCATCGACGGCCCGCGCGTCATCGACTTCGGCATCGCGCGGGCCCTGGAGACCGTCACGGACGGCGGCCTCACCCGGACCGGGGCGCTGGTCGGCTCGCCCGGCTTCATGGCGCCCGAGCAGGTGCGCGGCGACCGGGTCACGACCGCGGCGGACGTCTTCTGCCTCGGCTCCGTGCTCGCCTACGCGGCGACCGGCGCGCTGCCGTTCGGCACCGCCGACAGCGGGGTGCACGCGCTGATGTACCGCATCGCCGAGCAGGAACCCGACCTCCAGGCGCTGCCCGAGGGCATCGCCGACCTCGTCCGCGCCTGCCTGAAGAAGGACCCGGCGGTGCGGCCCACGCTCGACTGGATCCTCGACCGCACCGGCGCCGAGGACACCCTGGCCGACGGCCGCTTCCGAGACCCCTGGCTGCCGAGCGCCCTGGTGGCCCAGCTCGGCCGCCACGCGGTGCAACTCCTGGACGCGGAGAACCCGGAGGAACGAGAGCCGCAGGGGGCGCCGGGGGGTACGGCGGATGCGGTGACTCCGGCGGGGCCGGGAGCGGCGGGTCCGGCGGACCTGGCGGGTGCGGCGGGTCCGGTGGCGGGCTCCGCGGGCCCGGTGGCAGGGGAGGGGGGTAGGCCCGAGCTGACCAAGGGGGTGCAGGCGGGTCCGGCGGGGGCTGCCGCCGACTCCGGTGAGTCGGGGAGCCCTGGTGCTGGTGCTGCGGCCGATGCCGGAGCTGTTGCCGAGGCCGATGATGATGGTGCCGGTGCTGAAGCCGTTCCGAGTGCCGGCGCGGGAGCCGATGCGGGAGCCGCAGGGACGGCCTACGCCGCCGCTGCCGGGGATCCGCCCGTGCCGGGCCCCGCCGTCCCTGGTTCTCCGGCTGCTCCGGCTGTTCCTGCCGCCGCTGCCGGAACCCCGGCGGCTCCTGCCGCCGACGGCACTCCGGTCGTTCCCGGCGCCGCCGCCGGGACCCCGGCCGCCCCCGGTGCCGTTGCCGCGACTCCCCCTGCTCCCACCCCGCAGGATCCCGCCGCAGTCCGCCCGGCTCCTACAGAGCCGTCCGTCGCTCAGCCTCCGGCCGAGGCTCCCCGGCCGTCCGCCGGGCACGCCCCCGCGGCCCCCGGGGCCACCCCGCCCGTTCCCGGGCAGCCGGGCGGAGGCGGGGCGCAGCCGCCCGTCAATCACCTGCCCACCATGGTCGCGGGCCAGACGCCGCCGCCCGGGCCGGCGCCCGTGCACCCTGGCTACGGCTACCCGCAGCAGCCCGCCCCCGGCCCCTACGGCTATCCGCAGCAGCCCGGCGGCTGGGCGCCGGCCGGGGCGCACAACCCGTACAGCGGCCTCGGCGCGACCCCGCCGTACGGGCCGCCGCCGGTGGGGTCCACGCCGCCGTACGGACCGAGCCCGCTGCCCGCGCAGCACGAACCGCGCCGGGGCGGCCGCTCCACCGCCGCGCTGGTCGCGATGGCGCTGGTCGTCGCGCTCGTCGCGGGCGGATCGGTGTACGCCCTGATGCGCAGCGGCGGCGGCGACCACGACGACAAGGGCGGTCCCGGCCCCTCGCCGGCCGTCACGGCACCCACCACCCCCGCCGACGCGACGGACCCCGGCCAGTCGCCCACCACGTCGCCGCCCGACTCGCCCTCCCCGTCGGACGGCGTCGTCCCGGCCGCGTACCTCGGCACCTGGACGACGACGATCGACAACGCCTACGGCGCCAACCCCCGCCGCCTGACCATCAGCCAGGGCGACGTGGGCGACACGGTCCTCACGCTCGTCGCCGACGGCCCGCTGCAGGGTGGCGGCACCTACCACTGTGTGTTCCGGGCCGACCTGACCAGGAAGCCGGTCGACGGCGGTCCACTGGAGATCGGCCCGTCCTCGCTCACGGTCGGCCAGGGCACCCAGGGCTGCTCTCCCGGCGCGGCCACGCAGGTCAGCCTCCTGTCGGACGGCAGCCTGCGGCGCGTGAACACCACCACCGGGGAGCAGCTGACCTACACCAAGGAGTGACGGAGGCGACGGCGGCGGGCGGTCAGCGCGGCTCCGGGGGGCGTTGCCGGGGCATGTTGGGCCGGGCACCCCCCGGCGGCAGCGGAAGGCGCCCGCCTCCGGCGGCCCCCACCTCCGACCGGCCGGCGCCGGACACCGCCGACTGGAGGCCCATCGGCGCGGAGCCGATCCGGAACTCCACCATCCAGTCGGCCGTCTCGGTCCGGACCAGCTCGGTCACGTCCTCCGAGAACCGCCGCAGGACCGTCAGGCACCGCTCGGCGGCCTCGCTCGCCGTCCCCTCGGCCGGCCCCAGCACTTCCCGTACGTTCTCGGACGCCCAGTCGAACTGGAGCACCTGCAGCCGCCGCTGCACGGCCTGCGCGGTCGCCACGTCCCTTATCCAGCCGGAGGTCACCCCGAAGTACCGGTCGATGCCGACGCACGCCACGGACAGCAGCAGTGCCAGATATCCCCAGGGCGCCGCTCCACCGACGGCCCGCGTCAGGTCCAGCAGCGGCAGCGCCGCCCCGGCCACCGCCCCCACCGTGGCTCCGCACCGCAGCACCCGCGCCCCGCGCCGCTTCCACACCCGCTCGGCGAGGTACCAGGACGCGGTCTCGAGCGCGCCCCGCTCCACCCACCGGTACAGCTCGTCCAGCCGCTCGGCCGGCTCGCCCCAGTCGCCGAGCGGGAACGGCCGCCCGGTCAGGTCGCCCGGCCGCAGCCTGGCCGCCCCGTCGCCGCGCCCGTCCTGTCGCGAACCCTCGGGCTGCATCTCCGGCTGACCCACCCGGCACTCCCTACTGATCACGGTCTGTGACGCTGGCTGACGCGCCGGCCCCCTTCCTACCCCCCAATGGGTGGCGAAGAGGAGGGAAGCCTCGCTTTTCCGCCCGGAAGGGGGCCTTGATCAGGTATAGGGCCCACCCGCGACTCACTCGAAAGAGTGGCAGGGCGCCACCTCCCTGGACCACGTAGGCTCATGCCAGCGGGGATACTCCGCCCGGACATCCGGACATGCCGTACGAAAGCAGGAGCTGATCGTGATTCCCGGTGGTGGCCAGCCCAACATGCAGCAGCTGCTCCAGCAGGCCCAGAAGATGCAGCAGGACCTGCAGCGGGCCCAGGAGGAACTGGCGCAGACCGAGGTCGACGGGCAGGCGGGCGGCGGCCTGGTGCGGGCCACCGTCACCGGCGCCGGCGAGCTGCGCGCGCTGAAGATCGACCCCAAGGCGGTGGACCCGGAGGACACCGAGACCCTCGCCGACCTGATCGTCGCGGCCGTCCAGGCGGCCAATGAGAACGCCCAGACGCTGCAGCAGCAGAAGCTCGGCCCGCTGGCCCAGGGCCTGGGCGGCGGCAGCGGCATCCCCGGGCTGCCTTTCTGACCCCTCGGGGTGCCTTTCTGAGGGGCCGCCCGGCCACTACGGTTACCAAGCGAAGCAACACGCGGGAAGGGACGGCAGTCCGGTGTACGAAGGCGTGGTCCAGGACCTCATCGACGAGCTGGGGCGGCTGCCCGGCGTCGGTCCCAAGAGCGCCCAGCGGATCGCCTTCCACATCCTCCAGGCGGAACCGACGGACGTACGGCGGCTCGCCCAGGCCCTGATGGAGGTGAAGGCGAAGGTCCGCTTCTGCGCGACGTGCGGCAACGTGGCGCAGGAGGAGCTGTGCGGGATCTGCCGCGACAGCCGCCGCGACCCGTCCGTCATCTGCGTGGTCGAGGAGCCGAAGGACGTCGTCGCCATCGAGCGCACGCGCGAGTTCCGCGGGCGGTACCACGTCCTGGGCGGCGCGATCAGCCCGATCGAGGGCGTGGGCCCGGACGACCTGCGGATACGGGAACTCCTTGCCCGTCTCGCGGACGGCACGGTCACGGAGCTCATCCTGGCCACGGACCCGAATCTGGAAGGCGAGGCGACGGCGACGTACCTCGCCCGCATGATCAAGCCCATGGGCCTGAAGGTCACCCGCCTGGCCAGCGGCCTCCCGGTGGGTGGCGACCTGGAATACGCGGACGAGGTGACCCTCGGCCGCGCCTTCGAGGGGAGACGACTCCTAGATGTCTGACGCCACGCTGCACGCGACCAGCCAGAATCCGGACGACTTCGCGGTCCAGATCGCCGACCAGGTCGAGAGCTTCCTGGTCGCGGTCGCCGAGGTCGCCAGGGGCGACGAGCCCGACTCGGCGGTGCCGTTCCTCCTGCTGGAGGTCTCCCAACTGCTGCTGGCCGGCGGCCGGCTCGGCGCGCACGAGGACTTCGTCCCCGACGAGCGTTACGAGCCCGACTCCGGCCCGGAGCAGGACGTGGACATCCTGCGCGAGAACCTCGCCCGCCTCCTGGAGCCGATCGACGTGTACTCCGAGGTCTTCGACCCCTACGAGCCGCGCCGGGCCCCGGTCCCGGCCCGTCTCTCCGACGACCTCGCCGACGTCGTCACCGACCTGCGCCACGGCATGGCCCACTACCGCGCGGGCCGCACCACCGAGGCCCTGTGGTGGTGGCAGTTCTCCTACTTCTCCAACTGGGGCTCGACGGCCTCCGCCGTGCTGCGGGCCCTGCAGTCCATCGTCAACCACGTCCGCCTCAACCAGCCCCTGGAGGAACTGGACGGCCTGGACACCGACCAGGGCATGGGCGACGAGACCCTGGAGTTCGAGGCGGGCAAGGTCATGGCGGAGGAGATCGCGGCCCCGCTGGGCCTGCACGGGCCGCAGTGACCTGACGCCGGCGGCGGACGGTGATCCCGCCCCGCGCGGAAGGCGTTTGGCTCCGTTCTCCCCCTGCTCTCCGTGGTTTCTCCCCGTGCTGTGACCCCGGCCACGTTCCGAGTGCCGTCCCGTCCCCTGGGCATGAGCCGTCCTGAACGGCGGGCGCCGAAGATCTCACCATGCGATATCGCAGGGGGAAAATTCGGACGCTCGATAGACTGAGCCGACCGCACTGCATCTGCGCAAGTGCGATACACATGGACTGAGCGAGGAGCGCACGTGGGCCTTGTCGTGCAGAAGTACGGAGGCTCCTCCGTAGCCGATGCCGAGGGCATCAAGCGCGTCGCCAAGCGAATCGTGGAAGCGAAGAAGAACGGCAACGACGTTGTCGTGGTCGTTTCCGCGATGGGCGACACGACGGACGAGCTGATCGATCTCGCCGAGCAGGTTTCCCCGATGCCTGCCGGGCGCGAGCTCGACATGCTGCTGACCGCCGGAGAGCGGATCTCCATGGCCCTGCTGGCCATGGCGATCAAAAACCTGGGTCACAAGGCCCAGTCGTTCACCGGCAGCCAGGCAGGTGTCATCACCGACTCGGTCCACAACAAAGCCCGGATCATCGACGTCACGCCGGGCCGTATCCGGACCGCGCTGGACGAGGGCAACATCGCCATCGTCGCCGGTTTCCAGGGCGTCAGCCAGGACAAGAAGGACATCACCACGCTGGGGCGTGGCGGCTCCGACACCACCGCGGTCGCTCTGGCCGCCGCCCTCGACGCCGAGGTGTGCGAGATCTACACCGACGTCGACGGCGTGTTCACGGCCGACCCGCGTGTGGTGAAGAAGGCCCGGAAGATCGACTGGATCTCCTTCGAGGACATGCTGGAGCTGGCCTCGTCCGGGTCGAAGGTGCTGCTCCACCGGTGTGTGGAGTACGCCCGGCGCTACAACATCCCGATCCACGTCCGCTCCTCCTTCAGCGGATTGCAGGGCACGTGGGTCAGCAGCGAGCCGATCGAGCAAGGGGACAAGAAGGTGGAGCAGGCCATCATCTCCGGTGTCGCGCACGACACCTCCGAGGCCAAGATCACGGTGGTCGGCGTGCCCGACAAGCCGGGCGAGGCCGCCTCCATCTTCCGTACGATCGCCGATGCCGAGATCAACATCGACATGGTCGTGCAGAACGTGTCCGCCGCCTCCACCGGTCTGACGGACATCTCCTTCACGCTGCCGAAGACCGAGGGCCGCAAGGCCATCGACGCGCTGGAGAAGAACCGCGCCGGCATCGGCTTCGACTCCCTTCGCTACGACGACCAGATCGGCAAGATCTCCCTGGTCGGCGCGGGTATGAAGACCAACCCCGGGGTAACCGCGGACTTCTTCACCGCGCTGTCCGACGCGGGCGTGAACATCGAGCTGATCTCGACCTCCGAGATCCGCATCTCGGTCGTCACCCGCAAGGACGACGTGCCGGAGGCCGTGCGCGCCGTGCACACCGCCTTCGGGCTCGACTCCGACAGCGACGAGGCCGTCGTCTACGGAGGCACCGGGCGATGACCGTCCCCGCTGCCGCCGTTCCGTCGTACGGACGTGACGGAGGCGTACGACGATGACCGGTCGACCGACGCTCGCGGTCGTGGGAGCGACCGGAGCCGTCGGCACGGTCCTGCTCCGGATCCTGTCCCAGCGCGCGGACATCTGGGGCGACATCCGCCTGATCGCCTCGCCGCGCTCGGCCGGCCGCAAGCTGGCCGTGCGAGGCGAGGAGGTCGAGGTGGCCGCGCTTGCCGAGGAGGCCTTCGACGGGGTGGACATCGCCCTGTTCGACGTGCCCGACGAGGTCGCCGCCCGGTGGGCACCGGTCGCGGCCGCCAAGGGCGCGGTCGTGGTGGACAACTCCGGGGCCTTCCGTGCGGACCCGGACGTGCCGCTGGTGGTGCCCGAGGTGAATCCGCACGCGGCGCGCCGGCGCCCGCGCGGCATCATCTCCAGCCCCAACTGCACCACCCTGACCATGATCGTGGCGCTGGGCGCGCTGCACGCCGAGTTCGGGCTGCGTGAGCTGGTCGTCTCCTCGTACCAGGCGGTGAGCGGGGCCGGGCGCGCGGGCGTGGAGACGCTGCGCCGCCAGCTGTCCCTGGTCGCGGGCACGGAGCTGGGGACCAGCCCCGGTGACGTACGGCGCGCCGTGGGCGACGACACCGGCCCCTTCCCGGAGCCGGTGGCGCTGAACGTGGTGCCGTGGGCCGGGTCGCTGTGCGACGACGGCTGGTCGTCGGAGGAGATGAAGGTGCGGGACGAGTCCCGCAAGATCCTCGGGCTGCCGCAGCTGCCGGTCGCCGTGACCTGCGTACGCGTCCCGGTGGTCACCACCCACTCCCTGACCGTGCACGCCCGTTTCGAGGGCGAGGTCACCGTCGGCAAGGCGCGGGAGATCATGGCCACGGCACCCGGTGTGGTGCTGTGCGACGACCCGGCCGCGGGCGAGTTCCCCACGCCCGCCGACGTGGTGGGCACCGATCCGACATGGGTGGGCCGGGTGCGGCGGGCGCTCGACGATCCGACGGCGCTGGAGCTCTTCGTCTGCGGTGACAACCTGCGCAAGGGCGCCGCGCTCAACACGGCGCAGATCGCGGAGTTGGTGGCGGCCGAGGCGGACTGAGGGCCGCTCCGAGGCCGATTGGGGCCGCTCCGAGGCCGATTGGGGCCGCTCCGAGGCCGATTGAGGCTGCTCCGAGGCCGACTGGGGCCGCACCGAGGCCTGTTACCGGGGGGAAAGCCCTGGCCACGGCTCTGCTCCTTTGTAGGATCTGTGTAAATATGGTCGGATCAATGGTTCGTCACCACTTGGACCGTGCTGCCTCGGCGTCCGAAGATTCTCCTCCCCGCCCTCCGCAACCGCGCGGAGGGCGGGGAGCGTCTTTGCGGTCGCCCTTCGGGGGCGTGGGGACGCCGCGAGGGCGTGGGGCGCCCTCGTCATTTCACACATAGGGGAAGAGCGGGACGCATGAGGGCATGTGGGGCACCGGACGGGGTGCTGCCTGACGCGAGAACGTGGTCGGCCGCGTCGCTCGGCACACTCGGCGCGAAAAGGACGCCCGGCACGTACAACCCCCGAGGGGGGCGGCGTGTCCAACTGGCGTGGCAGAGGTACTCGACTTCCAAGCGGCGACCCGCGGCGGCCTGCGGCCGCGCCGTGCGGCGCTCCGACCGCTCGCACCTGGAATGTCCGGCTCGCCCGGCTCGTCCGGTGGCCTGCCGGTGATCGCCCCCATGCCCGCCGCGCGGCCCGCCCGCATACCGAACCAGCGTGACGGCGCCGAGGAGACCGTGGCGGCCGGCACCACCGTCGACCATCTCACCGAGACCTACCGCGCCCACTACCGCTCGCTGCTGGGCCTGGCCGCGCTCCTCCTCGACGACACCGCCTCCTGCGAGGACGTCGTCCAGGAGGCATTCATCCGCGTCCACTCCGCCCGCAAGCGGGTCCGTGACCCCGAGAAGACGCTCGCCTACCTGCGTCAGACCGTCGTCAATCTTTCGCGTTCGGCCTTGCGCCGCCGCATCCTCGGCCTGAAGCTGCTCTCCAAGCCGATGCCGGACATGGCGAGCGCCGAGGAGGGCGCCTACGACCAGCTGGAGCGCGACTCCCTGATCAAGGCGATGAAGGGCCTGCAGCGCCGCCAGCGTGAGGTGCTGGTGCTGCGCTACTTCGCGGACATGACCGAGGCGCAGGTCGCCGAGACCCTCGGGATCTCGCTCGGATCGGTCAAGGCGTACGGCTCACGCGGCATCGCGGCGCTCAGGGTCGCCATGGAGGCGCGGGCATGAGCGAGAACGCCGAGGGACGCGACTCGCACGAGCGCCACGAGCCGTACGCGTGGCACGAGCCGACGCGGCCGGAGCAGGACGACACGCAATCGCACGCTGGGAACGGACACGTGAAGCACAGCCCCGACGAAAGGGACCCCGAGGGGCTCGACCCGGACGAGCTGGCACTGCGCAGGCTGCTGCACCAGGCCGTCCAGGAGTTCGAGCCGCGTGAGGGCACGCTGGAGCACCTCCGGCGCGCCGTTCCGGCGCGGCGCGCCCGCAAGCGGCAGGCCGCCGTCGGCATGGCCGCCGCCGCCCTGTTCATCGGCACCGCCATCCCCGCGCTCGTGCACGTCTCCGACGCCGGCGGCTCCGGCGTCGACCCGGCCATCGCCGGCCAGGCCTCGCAGGCCCAGGGCGGCACCGGCCAGGGCAAGGGCCCGGACGGCGGGGAGGGCACCGCGAGCGGCGCCTCCGGCCGGACACCCGGCAAGGGCAGCAGCGGAAAGCCGGACGATCGCAGGGGCGACGGCAAGAGCGCCACCCCGGGCAGCGGGTCCGCCGGCGCCGGCACGGGCGGTCCCTCGGCCTCCGCCGACACCGGCGCGCCCGTGTGCACGGCGCCCCAGCTGGGCTCAGCCACCGCGACGATCGGCGCGCCCGACACCTCCGGCGCCGTCTACGGCACCTTCCGCGTCACCAACATCTCCAAGGGCAGCTGTACCGTCGGCGGGCCCGGCACGGTGACCACGCTGGCGCAGGGCGCCGCCGACACCAGCAAGATCAGCATGGCGCAGCACACCGCCGGCGACCCGGCCACCGCCCTGCCCGACCCCTCCACCGAGGTCTCCGGGCTGGTCCTCACGCCGGGCTCGGCGTACGAGGTGAAGTTCGCCTGGGTGCCCTCCGAGACCTGTCCCACCAGCGGCGGCACCGGCAACGGCGGCACCGAGACCGGCGCGCCCTCACCCGATCCGTCCTCCAGCCAGGACTCCGGCACGACGGGTGGCACGTCCGCGGGCACGGGCACCGACGCCGGCACCACGACCCAGCTGATGACGGAGGACGGCGGCACGGCCGAGGGCAGCGTCGTGGTCTCCCACACGCCGGAGGCGGGCTCACCGGCGGTCTCGGCGACGGTGCCGAACGCGTGCGCGGGCACGGTGTACCGCACGGGGGTGCTGGCCGCGTCGTAGGGGCGGCGAGCCCGTGGGGCGCGTGACCGCGAGCGGTCACACCGCGGCGGCCTGCTCGCCCTTCTGCTCCTCCGGCTCCGGCACCAGTCCCAGCTCCGCGTCCCGTACGGCCTCCACCTCGCGCCGTACGAGCCGGAACCACATGAAGACCACGAACCCGGCGAAGACGAACCACTCGCCGGTGTAGCCGAGGTTCTGGAAGGCCTTCAGATCCAGCCCGGTGTTGTCCGGGGCCTTGGCCGGCACCGGCTTCATGCCGGAGTCGGCCTTGTCGAGCGTCACCCACGCGTCGTACACGTCGTACGGCACGAGGTTGACCAGCGAGGCGGCGCTGATCGCCGAGGTCTGCCCGGCCGGCAGGCCGCCCTGTGCGCTGACCCCGTTGTCACCGGGCGTCTCGGACGCCTGGAGCGCACCGGTGACCGAGACCTCGCCCGTGGGGGGCGCCGGGGCCTTCGCGGCGTTCGCGTCGCCCGGCAGCCAGCCCCGGACGACCGGGAGCGCCTTGCCGGAGTCGGTGCGCAGCAGCGTCAGCACGTAGAAGCCGCGCTTGCCGTCCAGCTCACGGCCGGGGACCAGCAGCTGCTTGCCGTACCGGCCGGTCGCGGTGGCCCGCATGCCGGAGGTCCGCTTGTCGACGGGCAGCAGCCGAGCCAGCGGGCGGGGGGCCTGAGTGCGGTCCGAGGCGGCCTGGGCGTTCGCGGTCCGGTGCTCCTGCACCCGCGCGTCGAACCGGCTCAGCTGCCAGGACCCCATGAAGATGCAGAACGGGATGGCCAGCAGCACGAAGACGTTGATCCCCCACCAGCGGGGCGTCAGCAGAAACCGGTACACGCCCTCAACGGTACGGCCCCCGGCCGGGCGGTCCGGTCGCGGGGTCGGGGTGGGGCGGAGTTTTCCACAGGTTGCCCGGGGCCGGACGGGTCGGTTGTCCACAGGCTGGGGAGCGGGGCGGCGCGTTGTCGGTGCGGCCAGGCACTATGGGGCCATGACTGAGAGCAACGGGTCCGCGGCGCAGGACCAGCGGGACGGGCAGGGCCGGACGGCCGGGCGGGACCGGCAGGAGCCGATGCCGGACTGGGAGAAGCGCTTCCGGGCGCCCCGGGTCTCGCTGCCCGACTGGGCGGAGGACGCACCCGACCGTTCCCTGTTCGTGTCGAACGCGACGGGGACGTACGAGCTGTACGCCTGGGACCGTGCGAGCGGCGAGCAGCGCCAGGCGACGGACCGGCCGAACGGCACGACGGAGGGCGTGCTGTCCCCGGACGGCGAGTGGATCTGGTGGTTCGACGACAAGGACGGCGACGAGTTCGGCGTCTGGCGTCGCCAGCCGTTCACCGGCGGCCCCGACGCGGCGGCCGTACCCGGCCTGGAGCCCTCCTACCCCGCGGGCCTCGCGCTCGGCCGGGACGGGCGTACGGCGGTCGTGGGCCGCTCCACGGACGAGGACGGCACGACGATCCACCTCGCGCGCGTGGGCTCGGACGAGGACCCGGTGGAGATCTACCGGCACCGGGAGTCCGCGGGCGTCGGCGACCTCTCCCACGACGGCTCGCTGATCGCGATCGAGCACACCGAGCACGGCGACGCCATGCACTCGGCGCTGCGCGTGCTGCGCCCGGACGGCACGCCGGTGGCCGAGCTGGACGACACCAAGGGCGGGACGCTGGAGCTCGGCCTGGAGGTGCTGGGCTTCGCCCCGGTCGACGGCGACACCCGGCTGCTCGTCGGCCACCAGCGGCGGGGCCGCTGGGAGCCGCTGGTGTGGGACGTGGCGACGGGCGAGGAGACGGACCTGGAGCTGGACCTGCCCGGCGACGTGAGCGCCGAGTGGTACCCGGACGGCAGCGGCCTGCTCGTCGCGCACAGCTTCGAGGCCCGCAGCGAGCTGTTCCGCTACGACCTGGTCGGCCGCGAACTGACGCGGATTCCCACCCTGCCCGGCACGGTCTCCGGGGCGACGGCCCGTCCGGACGGCAGCGTGGAGTACCTGTGGTCGTCGGCGGCCGAGCCGTCCGCCGTCCGCTCCACGAACGGCGGGGTGGTCCTGGACCCGCCCGGCATGAAGTCCCCGGGCTCGGTCCCGGTGGAGGACGTCTGGGTGGACGGCCCCGGCGGCCGCATCCACGCCCTGGTCCAACGGCCGGCGGGCGTGGCGGGTCCCCTGCCCACGGTCTTCGACATCCACGGCGGCCCCACCTGGCACGACAGCGACTCCTTCGCCGCGGGCCCGGCCGCCTGGGTGGACCACGGCTACGCGGTGGTCCGCGTCAACTACCGCGGCTCCACGGGCTACGGCCGCGCCTGGACGGACGCCCTGAAGCACCGCGTCGGCCTGATCGAGCTGGAGGACATCGCGGCGGTCCGGCAGTGGGCGATCGACTCGGGCCTGGCCGACCCCGAGCGCCTGATCCTCACCGGCGGCTCCTGGGGCGGCTACCTCACGCTGCTGGGCCTGGGCACGCAGCCGGAGGCGTGGACGCTGGGCATCGCGGCGGTCCCGGTCGCCGACTACGTCACGGCGTACCACGACGAGATGGAAGCCCTGAAGGCCATGGACCGCACCCTGCTGGGCGGCACCCCCGAGGACGTCCCCGAGCGCTTCGAGGCGTCCTCCCCGATCACCTACGTGGACCAGGTCAAGGCCCCGGTCTACATCTCCGCCGGCGTCAACGACCCCCGCTGCCCCATCCGCCAGATCGAGAACTACGTCAAACGCCTCCAGGCCCGCGGCGCCGTCCACGAGGTCTACCGCTACGACGCCGGCCACGGCTCCCTCGTCGTGGACGAACGCATCAAACAACTCCGCCTGGAACTCGACTTCGCCGAGCGCCACTTGCCGAGGTAGGGCGGTCGGCCGCCGTGGAGGGCGGCACGGCGGAGTCCGGGTCGGGGCACGAGCCCTGGGGTGCAGGGGCGGAGCCCCCGCGGGGGTCTGGGGCGGAGCCCCAGGGGGTGCCCTCTCATCTCACCGAGACGGGTGGGCAGGTGGGAAACGGGGTCCGGGGCGAAGCCCCGGTGGGGTCAGGGGCGAAGCCCCTGACGGGGTCGAAGGGGCGGAGCCCCTTGGAAGGGACGGGTGGGGGCGGCGGGGGCGGGACCCGGAGGCCCGCATCCGCCGCCTACGTCACCGTCCGCTGCCGGGACCGGCGGCCGAGGAGCTCCGCGAGTCCGCGCCGCGTCGCGGCGAGCACCACGCGGTCCTCCTTGCGGAGGACGTACGTGGCGGGCAGGTTCCAGAGCAGGCCCGAGGCGCGTCCCCCCTCCTCGGCCGCCTGCTGGGCGGCCGGCTCGCGACGGCCCTGCGCCGCCGCTCCCTGCCCCGCGTCCGCACCAGCACCAGCGCTCGCACCCGCACTCGCACTCGCCGAGGCGTCCGTGTCCAGCGCCAGCACCCGCCAGTACCCGGCCCGGAAGGCCTCCGCGACCGTCCTGCCCTCAAGCTGCGGATGCCCGTCGACGTCCACCGACGCGAACAGCAGCACCCGTCGCTCCACCGGGATCGCCCCCAGGATCTGCCGCCCGAACATCGCCCCGGCGAACGCGGGCGCCGCCAGGTGCGACACGCTCCGGCTCCGCGTCTGCGCGTGCGGGTGCGCGGCCCGCAGGGTGCGGTACACCGCGGTCGCGAAGTCGTCGTCGTACAGCCGCAGCACCACCCGCAGATCGGGCCGCACCGACCGGGCGTACAGCACGGCCTCCAGGTTCGTGGTGTCCGCGCTGGTCACCGCGAGCAGCGCGGTGGCGCGGTGGATCTTCGCGGACTCCAGCACGCCCTCCTGCGTGACGTCCCCGAGCACCACCGGCACCCGCAGCCGCCGCGCCGTGGCAAGCCCCCGCGCCTCGGGGTCCGACTCCACGCACACCACCGGAATGCCCAGTTCCCGCAGTCGCGTCAGCACCCGCGTGCCGATCTTGCCCAGCCCCAGCAGCACCACATGCCCGCCGAGCCCGCGCGGCGGCTTGCGCAGCGCGGACGCCGACCGGAACGTACCCAGCGCCTCCAGCACCGCCGCCAGCAGTACCGGCAGCAACAACAACCCGACCAGCCCGGACAGCAGTTGCAGCACCTGACGTCCGGTCGGCGCCCCGATCGCCGGATCGTCGATCGCGAACAGGTCCAGCAGCGTCAGATAGAGGGCACCGAGCGGATGGACCCCGGTCACCAGCCACAGCGCCACCGCGAGCGCGAAGACGCACCCCACCAGCCCCGCCAGCGACCAGCGCAGCCGCCGTGAGAACAGCGACGTCAGCGGGGGAACGGCCCCGACCCCCACCCCGCGCCCCGCGGCACCCCGGCCGGCGGCGTACGACACCTGCTCCAGCACCACGGTCCCGCGGCCGGTGGCCTCGCGTACCGCCGTCTCGTCCGGCAGCAGGTGGGGGCGCTGGTCGCCGCTGCCCTCGGACCCGTCCGCGCCGGCCGGATCACCGCTGGTCGCCGACAGCAGCGCGAGCGTGCACAGCCCGGGGTCGGCGACCTGTCCCGGTGCGGGCGGCTGCCGCTCCACCGCGCGCAGCAGCAACCCGTCCGTCTGCACCACCTTGGTGGTTCCGAGTGCGGCACTGGCGGCGAGCGCGGGCGCGGCCGTGTCGGCGTCGGACAGCACGGTAGTGGAGGCGTCGGCGCCCAGCCAGGTGTCGTCGTCCCCGGTCGCCAACGCGGCGGCCTGGTCGAGGAGTTCCTCGATGTGCTGCCCCAACCGCCGGTTGTACAGGCGCAGCACGAGCCGCAGCCGCGGGTTGAGCCGACGCGCGGTCAGCGCGGCACGGATGTTGGTCTCGTCGTCGTCGTACACCAGCGCCATCGCGGTCGCCCGGTCCACGCCCGCCTCCGCGAGCACGGCCTCGGTCAGCTCGGCGGCCTCCAACACCCGGTCGGCGACAGGTGCTTGACCGCCCGGAGCGCCCTGACCTCCCTGACCTCCCTGACCTCCCTGACCGCTCTGGCCGCCCTCACTGTCACGGTTGCCGTTGCCGCCGCCCCCGTTGCCACCGGCCCGGCTCACGGCCGCGCTCACCACCCGGTCCAGCAGCGCCGACGCCGCGCGGACGCGGCCCACCACCGGTGGCCGTACCGAGCGCCCGGAGGGCGGCACGACCAGCGTCACCTGCTCGCCGTACACACCGCGCAGCTCGGCGGCCAGCCGGTGCGCCAGGCCGTCGTCACCGCACACCACCATGTGCGCGCCGGCCGCGTCACCCGGCGCACCACCCTGATTCGGAACGCTCCCCACGAGGGGACAGACTGCCTCACCGGGACGGGTGGTTCCACCGACGGACACCGCACGACCCGCACGACCCGCACCATCCGTACGATCCGCACCACCCGTACGACGAGACGTGGCACCGGCGGGAAAACCGTTGGTTCCCGTGGCCGGACGCGGCCTAGACTGGCGGCACTTCGAAGAGACCTCCCCGGAAGTACGCCGCAGAGCGGGAGCGTCCCGCCTCGCCGAGTCGTCGTGCCGAGGCGCAGGAGAGGGCGGCAACTGTCCTTGTCGACCCGTCCTTCTCCCTGTCGCACGTTTCCTCTCCACGGAGGCTCTTCATGAACGTCGGAATCGGTCTTCCCATCGGCGACCCGGCCACCCTGCTCACCTGGGCCCGGCGCGCCGAGGCCGGCCCCTTCACCACCCTCGGCCTGCTCGACCGGCTCGTGTACGACAACCCCGAACCGCTGGTCGCCCTCGCCGTCCTCGCCGGGGCCACGTCCCGGATCCGTGTCCAGACCGAGGTGCTGCTGGCCCCGCTGCGGGACACCGCCCTGCTCGCCAAGCAGACGGCCACCCTGGACCGGATGACCGGCGGCCGCCTGGTCCTCGGCCTCGGCATCGGCGGCCGCGAGGACGACCACCGGGCCGCGGGCGTCGACATCCGCACCCGGGGCCGCCGCCTGGACGAACAGATGCCGGTGCTGCGCCGTCTGTGGTCCGGTGAACCGTACGGCGACGGTGTGGGCCCCATCGGTCCGGCCGCGTTCCGTCCCGGCGGTCCCGAGGTGCTCTTCGGCGGCTTCAAGCCCGTCGCTCTGGAGCGCGTGGCCCGCTGGGGCGACGGCTTCCTCGCCGCCGCGCCGCCGTCCTGGGCGGACGGCCTGTTCGACACGGTGCGCGGCCAGTGGAAGGAGTACGGCCGCGAGGGCGCCCCGCGCCTCGTCGCCCAGATGAACGTCGCGCTGGGCCCGGAAAAGGTCGTCGAGGACGCTCGGGCCGCCATGCACGCGTACTACGCCTTCACCGGCATGCCCGACCGCATGGTCTCCGGCATGCTCACCACCCCGCGGGCCGTCCGCGAGGCCATCACGGCCTACGGAGACCTGGGCGCCGACGAGGTCATGCTCTACTGCTACGGCCTCGACCCCGACCAGGTCGACCGCATCGCCGACGCGCTCTGACCGAGCGGGTCGCCGGCCGGCACGGCATCCGCGCGGCCGGGCCCGCGGAAGAACATGCGGGGGAGCGGGCCCGGAGGAGAATTGGAATATGGGATTCCGTATCAGCCGGGAAATCCCGAGGCGCTTCCGACCCGTATATAGGGATATGTCGAGATTTCGGTTCACTGTGGGCCGTCTCCCGGACGAGGCTCTGCTGTCCGGGCTGGCCCTCGGTGACCCGGAGCTCGCGGTCAGTTTCGTGAGGAGGTTCCAGCATCGCGTCTTCGGTGTCGCGATCGCCGTCACCGGAGACCCGCAACTCGCCGAGGACATCGCCCAGCAGACGTTCGAGCGGGCGTGGCGTCATGCGCAGATCTACGACTCGCGGCGCGGATCGGTGACGACCTGGCTGACCACCATCGCCCACAACCTCGCCATCGACGCCGTCCGGTCACGCAGATCGGAGCCGGTGCCGCCCGAGGACCTGGACGCCATCCTGGGCGTCGTCAGCGAGACCCCAGAGCAGCACGCCCTGGCCGACGAGGCGTCGACCCGGCTCCGGGCGGCCGTGGCGGAACTGCCACGCGAGCAGGGCCGGGCACTGGTGATGGCGGGCATCTACGGCATGACCGCCCAGCAGATCGCCGACCGGGAACACATCCCGCTGGGCACGGCCAAGACCCGGGTCCGGGCGGCCATGGGCAAGCTGCGGACCACGCTCGCGTCCGAGTGCCGAGGCGACGACCATGCCCAATGACGTGATGTGCGACAAGCTGCGCGAGATCGGCGCCGAACTCGCTCTCGGGGTGCTGCCCGGCCGCGAGCGGGCCGGCGCCGTCGCGCATCTTGAGCGGTGCGCGGACTGCCGTGAGCACATCCGGCAGCTGACCCAGGTCGGCGACCGGCTGATCGGGCTGCTGCCGGGCAGCGAGCCGCCGGTCGGGTTCGAGACCCGGGTGGCGCAGGTGCTGACGCAGGACGCGGCGGCGAGCGCGGCGGCACACGAGGGCCGTAGGCTCGCCCGGGTGCCCGGCCGGCCCCGTCGGGGCCGGTTCGCCCGGCGCATACGGCCCGGGGTCGCCGCCGTCGCCACCGTGTGCGTCCTGGCCGTGGGGTTCGGCGGCTGGTCGGTCGGCACGGCCATCGAGGACACCATGTCCCGCCCCGCTCCGCCCACCGCGAACCGGGACACCGACATGCTGTGGGGCGGCCTGATGTCCGCCCAGGCCCAGGCGGGAAGGCCGGCCGGCGAGGTCTACGCCCACGCGGGCACCCCCGGCTGGATCTTCATGACCGTCGACCTCGCCGGGGCGGGCACCCCCTACAGCGGCCGGGTCTCCTGCCTGCTGGTGCACAAGGACGGCAGCAGCGTCCGGGTCGGCAGCTTCAGCCTCCACAAGGGCCAGGGCTCGTGGGGAGCCCCCACCCCGGCCGGTGTCGGCCGCGCGGGGCTCTCCGGCGCCCGGCTGACGGAACCCGACGGCACGGTGCTGGCCACCACCCACTTCGCCACGGGCGCGGAGACCTGAGTTCCTCTCACCCGCGCCGGGGTCTTGTCACTCGTGCGTCTCGGGGGAGGGGAGCAGTGCGCGCAGGGACGTCGCCAGGTCCGGGACCGTGGGCCGTGCCCGCGGGTCCGCCCGCAGACAGCCGTCGACGAGCGCGGCGAGCTCGCACGGCAGTCGCCGCCGTGCCGCGATCGGCGGGGCCGTCTCCTCCAGCTGCGGGTATCGCTCGTCCTCGGAGTCGTGGCCGTACGAGCTCGCGCAGTGGTCGCCGGGCGCGGTGAAGGGGAGGCTGCCGCAGGCCACCTCGTACAGCGTGACGCCGATGCCCCACACGTCGGCCGCGGCCGTGAGCGGCTCGCCGCGTGCCTGCTCCGGAGCGAGATAGGCGAAGGTGCCGATCCCGGGCGGGGCCAGGCCCGGCGGGCGGGCCAGGCTGAGGTCGAGCACCTTGGCGTGGCCGCGTTCCACCACGACGTTGGACGGCTTGAGGTCCAGGTGCAGCAGGCCCCGGCCGTGCAGATAGTGGGCCGCGGAGCACAGCTGCGCCCCGAGCACGGCCAGGTCGGTGGCGGCCGGCCGCCGCTTCAGCCGGTGGACGAGATGGGACAGGGTCTCCCCGCTCAGTGTCTCCAGGACGACGAGGGGCTCGGGCGACACGAAGACCTCGTAGGCGCGGACCAGGTGCGGGTGGGTGAAGTCGCGCAGCCACTGCCCCTCGCGCAGCAGTCGTTCGGTCAGGTCCGCCTCGCCGTGGCGGTCCGGGCGCACCACCTTGATGACGCACCGGCAGTCGCGTTCCTCGCTCCAGGAGTCGTACAGGTCCAGCCATCCGGTGCGCGTGAGGTGCCCGAGGAACACGTATCCGGGGACCGGCCGGGTGCCCGGCGGCAGCGGTGGCGGCGGGGCGGGGCCGGGCGAAGCACGCACCTGGGTCTCGGTCACGGCCGCACCCTCCCCGATCCGTTGCCCTCAGGCCCGGTCATCGTGCCCGCCGGACCGGGCACGGTGCCCGCCGGGCCGGTCGTGGCGTGCAGCCGGTGGAGGCGGGCGTAGGCGCCGTCGCGCAGGAACAGCTCGTCGTGGGTGCCGGACTCGACGACCCGACCGTGGTCGAGGACCACCACGCGGGTGGCGTCGCGGACGGTGAGCAGGTTGTGCGAGATGACGACGGTCGTACGGCCGGCCATGAGGCGGCGCAGCGGGTCCATGATCCGGTGGCCGGACTGGGCGTCGAGTCCGGTGGTGGGCTCGTCCAGAAGCAGCACGGGCGCGTCCCTGATCATCGCGCGGGCGATGGCGAGGCGCTGGCGCTGCCCGCCGGACAGCGTCCGGCCGCGCTGGCCGACCACCGTGTCGTACCCGTCCGGCAGCAGCCGGATGAAGCCGTCGGCGTCGGCGGCGCGCGCCGCCGCCACGATCTCGGCCTCGGTGGCGTCGGGCCGGCCGTAGGCGATGTTCTCCCGGACCGTGCCGTGCAGGACGAGCGTCTCCTGGAGGACGACCGCGACGCTCTCTCGTACGTCGGTCAGGTCGAGGCGGCGCAGATCGGCCCCGTCGAGGCGCACGGCGCCCAGGTCGGGGTCGTAGAAGCGCAGTTGCAGCTTGGCGACGGTGGACTTGCCGGCCCCGCTGGCGCCGACCAGTGCCAGGGTCTCGCCGGGGGAGACGTGGAAGGAGACGCCGGACAGCGCCGGGCGGGTGGTGCCGGGGTAGCGGAAGGAGACCGCGTCGAACTCGATCTCGCCGCGCGCCCGCCGGATCCGCCGGGCGTCGGGGGCCTGGGTGACCTGGGGCCGCTGGTCGAGCAGTTCGGCGATCCGTTCGGCGGAGGCGGAGGCGGAGTAGAAGGTGGTGCCGAGCCGGGAGAGGTCGCGGACCGGACCGTAGAGCTTGCTGATCAGCGCCAGGAAGACCAGCAGGCCGCCCAGCGTGAGCTGCCCCTGGGCCAGCTTCCAGGTGCCCAGGCCGATGACGGCGAGGGCGCCGCAGACCTCGATGAGCTCGACGAGCGGCCGGTAGACGGCGCGGATCCGCGCCGAGGCCATCGCGGCGTGGAACTTGCCGATGTTCTCGCGCTCGAAGCGGTGGCCCTCCCAGGCCTGCCGGTTGTACGCCTGGACCAGGGCGACGTTGCCCAGCGACTCCTCGGCGACCGCGGTGAGCGAGCCGCTGCGGCGCCTGCGCTCCCGGGACGCCTCCTTGACCAGCCGGGAGAAGTGCCGGGCGGCGCCCCAGAACAGCGGCACGATGACGAGGGCGAGGAGGGTGAGGTCCCAGCTCAGATAGAAGAGCAGACCGAGGAAGACGCCCAACTGGATGACGTAGTACAGCACGTCCGCCACACCGGACAGCAGGAACGTCTCCACGGCGTCCACGTCACCGGTGACCCGGGACAGCAGGTCCCCGAGCCGCCGCCGTTCGAAGAACCCCAGCGACAGACCCTGGACGTGCCGGAAGACATCGGAGCGCAGTGCCAGCAGGAAGCTCTCGCTGACGTACGCCGACAGCACGTCGTCGGCGAACCCCAGGATCCCGGAGACGACGATGAGCCCCAGATAGGCGGGGGCGATCCACAGGAACGGCGACAGATCCCTCGGGACGAGGACCTCGTCCACCACCACCTTGAACAGCCACAGCTCCCCGCCGTCGACGAGCGGCCCGAGCACGCTGAACAGCGCGAGCGGCAGCAGGCGCCCCCGCCGGCCGCGCGTGTACGGCCAGAACCGGCGGAACACCTCGCGGACGGACAGCGGCGGGGCGGCCGCGACCACGGCGTCCGTGTCCGTGCCGACCGACAGCAGACCGCGCAGCAATTGCCGGAGAGCCTGCGGGCGGGCATGCCGACGGAGCGGACCGGCTCCCTCGTGCGCCGGTCCGCTCGGCCGTTTGGGCCCTTTGTCAGTGGTTGTGGTGTTCCTCATGTATCAGTAGTCGCCGTGACGCGAACCGTGCCGACGTCCCCTCCTCGAGGAGTCGTCGTGTCCGGATCCGTGTCCGTGGTCGTGGTCGCCGTGGCCGTGGTCGCCGTGGCCGTGACCTCCGTGGCCACTGCCCCCGTGACCGTGGCTCTTGGCCGGGAAGAGATCCTTGAAGATCGCCATTGCGTGCTTCCTCTCCTGTCCGCTCCTCCTTGAGCGGGTCTTGTACTGGATACGGTGCAGGACGCGAATGGGATGGCTTTTGTCCGTAAAATCATGAAACTTCCTGTTTCTGTGCCCGGTGGTGTTCGCTGGGTGGCGGCCTGCCGGGCCCGGCTGCCGCGAATCTTCACGGCGATTGCGCAACGGCGGCACGGGAGACGGTGAGGGGGCGGGAAAGCCTGCCGCGCCGCGCCGTATTGGTGCGGAGTGTCCCGTTCGCAACCACTCTGGCAACACCTGTCACTTCAGGATTCGTCGACCATGTCGTGGAGCATGTAGAGAAGCTGCTCCCTCTTCGTGGCGGCGTGCACACAGATGCGTAACCGGAGCGTCCAACGGACCTGGCGGGAGCGTTCGTTGAATAGATGCGCGGCGTGCTCCGTGGTTTGATCCGTTGCGCCGCCGGTGGAGCGAAGGCGTCCGGAATCGGATGCCGCACGCCGGCGGTCGCGGCGGCTCGCAGTCCCCAGCGGGACCGCCCCTTGTGCCACACCCATGCGAAGGGAAGTTCCCACATGAACTCCGCTCCCCAGATCCGGACCACCGAGATCTCCGACGCCGAGCTCGACGGCGTCTCCGGCGGCCTGGGCGGCCTGAGCCCGCACGCCGGTGTCGTCGCCGGCCCGACGGCGATCAGCGACTCGGACGTCCTGGGCCAGGCCCAGGCCGCCACGGCCGGTGCCCTCGGCACCGCGCTGGGCACCCTCGGTCAGTACCACCAGGTCGGCGCGACCGTCACGTTCTGATTCGCGCGCTTTTCGATGCCCGAAGGGCCGGCTCGGAGAGGAGGGCTCCCCGAGCCGGCCCTTCGTGTCGCGTCCCAGATGCACGACGGTGACGACTGCGAAAGGATCGGAAACATCCGGGGCATTCCGGACCATCCGGAGTATTCAATGGTTACCAAGCGCATCCTGGTCCGTCCCGCGCGCCCGACGGAAACGGCCGCGCACGGCACCGCCGCCCCCCTCGCGTCCGCGGCCGACTGCGGACTTCTGCTCCTCAGACTGACCTTCGGGCTGCTGATGGCCGGGCACGGCGCCCAGAAACTGTTCGGTCTCTTCGGCGGTCAGGGCCTGACCGCGACCGGCCGGTTCTTCGAGAGCCTCGGCTACCGTCCGGGAAACGTCTTCGCGGTGATCGGTGGTGCCTCCGAGTTCCTCGGCGGCCTCGGCCTGGCCCTGGGGCTGCTCACCCCGCTGGCCGCCGCCGCTCTCATCGGCGTGATGATCAACGCCATGGTGACGGTGACCGGCGCGAAGGGCCTGTGGGTCACGGAGCAGGGGGTCGAGTACAACGTCTGCATCGCCGTGGTCGCCCTGGCCGTCGCCGCCCTCGGCCCGGGCCGGCTGGCCGTGGACCGGTTCTTCCGCTGGGGCTCGGGCGGCTGGCCCGAGGCGGCCGTCGCCCTCCTCCTGGGCGGCATAGGCGCGGCGATCAGCCTGACTCTCTGAAACCGGCCCTCTGAACCGGCCCTCTGAACCGGCCCCCTGTACGGCTCCGCCGTCATGCCGCCCGGACGAGGCGGTTGGCGAAGGTCGACATCGTGTACGTGCCGATGCCGAGGACGACTTCCAGGGCGTTGCGCTCGGTGTACCCGTGAGCCAGGAGGGTTTTGACCGCGTCGTCGTCCACGGCGCCGGCGGTGGTCAGGACGTCGAGGGTGAACGCACGGATCGCGGCGAGCCGTACGTCGGCCGGGGCGCGTTCCTCGCGCAGGGCGGCGACGAGCTCGGGGTCCGCGCCGAGCTTGCGGAGCTTGCCGGTGTGCAGGGCGATGCAGACGTGGCACTGGTTGCGGACGGCGACCGTCATGATGACGGTCTCCCTGGAGAGAGGGTCCAGGGTGCAGCGCTCGAAACTCGCGCTCAGCGACAGGAATCCGTTGAGCAGCTCGGGTGACGCGGCCAGCCGGGCCACGGCGTCCGGCAGCGCCCCGCCGAAGCCGTCGGCGACGGACCGCATCGCCGGTCGCGACGCCTCGGGGGCGCTCTCCATGGTGTGTGCGGCGAACATGGCACCTCCTAAGATGGTCAACATGGTTGACGATGAGATGGTAAACCAGGTTGCCTTTCCGGGGAAGGGCGCGGAAGCGCAGGGCGGCGACGCCGACCGGCCGAGAGCCGGCTACGAGCTGCCGCTGCTTCTGTTCGCGGGCTTCAGGACGCTCATCGACGCGCTGCACACCGAACTCGCCGAGCAGGGACACCCGCAGGTGCGCCCGGCATACGGGTTCGCCCTCCAGGCGATCGGTCCGGAGGGCAGCGCCGCCAGCGACATCGCCCGCCGCCTGGGCATCTCCAAGCAGGCGGCGGGCAAGACCGTCGATCGCCTGGTCGCCCTCGGCTACGCCCAGCGCGCCGACGACCCCGCCGACGCCCGCCGCAAGGTGGTGCGCCTGACCGCACGCGGTTTCGACGTCCTGGCCCGCTCGGCCGCGATCTTCGACCGGCTGCGCACCGAGTGGGCCGCCCGACTGGGCGAGGACCGCCTGAGCGCCATCGAGGACGACCTGAGCACCGTGGTGGCGCCCGGGGCGTTCCGGCTGGACGCGGCGGGCTGGATGGGGGGAACGGCCTGAAGCTCCGGGTACTGCCTCAGCCGCGGGCTGGAGGGGAAGCCGTCACCCGGCCGCACGGAGATGGTTTCCGGATCGGCATTCCCGGCAGTGTCCGGGTTCCGGAGCGCGGAATGCCCGTTCGCAGCCGTCACGAACGTGAATCACGCCGGAGGTCGGAGCTTTCGGAGCTCCGTCGTCGGCGCGCAGGGGCGCGTTAGACTGCCGGTCAGCCATCGGGAAGTCTCTGTCTCTTCCTGATCGGTCAGGCCCTCGATCGGGATGCCAGTCCCGGCCGGGGGCCGTATCTGTTTGCGGTTGTCGCGGCGAACGTAACCGTCCGTATCCCGCCGCTGCAAGCCGGTCACCCGGACGGGTGATGAGGGCTTTCCGGCGGGGAGGGTGGGTGGGCGGGTAGTTCTTTCCCTCGGTTTTTGAGGAGGTCAGTGGCCCACCGGCCCCTGGCGGGCAAGGGCCCGGTGAGCCCGGAGGACGGACGGTGGCCGGGTCCCGGCCACCTCAGGGACGGCGGTGCCCGGCCTTCAACTCGCCTATGAAGGCGGCCCAGGAAGCGGCCTCGAAGCACAGGGCCGGACCGTGCGGAACCTTGCTGTCACGGACGGGGACGACGGCCCCCTGGGACCCGGCGGCCACCTCCACGCAGTTGCCGCCCTCCTGATTGCTGTAGCTGCTCTTGCGCCAGGCGGCGCCGGTCAGATCGGGACGGGACCTTCGCTCCACGGTGGTTGTCCTCCATCACGGATCGGATCATGTCCAGTGACATGAGCGGGGGCAGAGCTGCCGCCCGCAGCCGATCGTAGGTCAGCGCGAACCTCCTGACCTCGTCCGGATCCTCGATGAGTTGGCCGTAGTGCGCGCCTTCCGTGTAGGCCGTCTCCGAGCCGTCCGGCATGGTGAGCACGGTGAGCGAACCGCCCATGGCATCGTGCTCGCCCTGGGCGAACGGCAGTACCTGCACGGTGACGCGATGTTCCGCCGCCGTCCCGAGCAGCCGCGCCAACTGCTCGCGCATCACTGCCCGGCCACCGACCGGACGCCTGAGCACCGCCTCGTCGAGGACCACCCACAACTCGGGGCGATCGGGAGCACGCAGGCGCTCTTGTCGTCCCATGCGAAGAGCGACCCGCTCCTCCAACTGCTCCTTGCTGCCGAGCGGTCGACCGACTCTCAGGACCGATCGCGCGTAGTCCTCCGTCTGCAACAAGCCTGGCACCACATGAGCTGCGTACTCACGGAGGGCCACCGCCCGCTCCGAGTACTCCATGAACTTCCGCGACCAGTCCGGAAACGCCTCCCGGTACACGTAAGGCCACAACTCGACCAGGAGATCGTCCGCACCGAGGGCCGCGTCCAGCGCACGGGCCAGCTCCAGCGTGGGCTTCGCTCCGGACGCCCGCTCGATCTGGGTGATCCGTGTGCTCACGACATGTGTCCGGGCGCCGAGCTGGGCCTGGGTGAGTCCGGCCGCCGTACGGAGCCTGCGTACCCGCGCGCCGAACAGCGCCGCCATCGAAGCGCTGGGGTCAATCCCGTTGGCCAAAGCGTCACTTCCGTTCCTTATGGCCTGAGCAGTAAGGCTGCGCCACCTGTTGAGCGTAGGGCGAAACGGCGACCCTTGGGCACGGAACGTGACGACGTGTGCACGTCGCGGATGCCTCAAGTGCGACAGAGAAGGGCGGACGAGCCGTGCTGACAGGAATGACCACCCCGGGGGACGAAGGCGAACTGGCCTCGTCGTGCGGGCAGTTCGCCTCCTCGCCGAGAGGGGCGCAGCTCGCCCGGCGTCTCGCCGTCCGGTGCATGGAGGAGTGGGGTCACCCGCCGGCGTCGGACGTCTCGTGCACGGTCGCTCTCGTCGTCGGCGAACTGGCGGCGAACGCCGTCCAGCACGGCCGGGTGCCCGGACGCGACTTCGGCCTCCGGCTCTCCCTCGACGCCACCGCGGGCCTGGTCCGTGTCGAGGTCGCGGACGCCGCCTCCGCGAAGCGGCCGCCCACGGTCCCGCCCACGTCGTGCCCCGAGGGAGAGTCCGGACGAGGACTGCTCCTCGTGGACGTGCTGGCAGTGCGCTGGGGGTGGGCGCCTCGCCACCCCGTGGGCAAGACGGTATGGGCGGAGGTGCCCCTCGAGGCGTCGGCCCGCCTTTGAAGGCGATCCGCGCCCTAGGCGGGCTGCGGGGCGGGTGTTGCCGGAGCGGCCGCGACCCTGCGGGTCTCGCGCATTATCAGCAGGCCGTTGACCACCATCAGTGTCGCGGTCAGGCAGTGGACGCCGAGCGCGGTGGCCACGGAGCCGTGGTGGGCCAGCACGGTGGCCATGTCGCCGTACGCGGCGAGGGCCTCCACCAGCAGCACCCAGCCCAGCGCCCGGCGGTGGCCGGTCACCAGCAGGATGCCCAGGACCAGGGCCAGGACGACGTCACGGATACCCTTGATGATCAGGAAGCCGCCGCCGTCGCCGGACGGCCAACTCGGCAGGCCGAAGCCCGGCGCCGTCGTCTCCGGGCTCAGGATGAACTCCGTCCCGAACCAGAGGATGAAGACGATGAAGGCGGCGACCAGGACGGTGTTGATCTTCTTCAGCGACATTGTTCTTCTCCTTGCGCAGCTTCGGGGCAGCCGTGGTGTCAGACGAGGGCGGCGGCGAGCAGGGCGAAGGCGGCGATGATGACGGCGACGCGGACGTAGTGGTAGCGGCCCCAGCGGTGCAGCTGCTCCTTCCAGTCGGCGGGCCGGTTCTCGGGGGTCCAGGTCTTGTTCCGGTTGTTGATCGGGACCAGCAGCAGCATCGACATGACCACGCTGACGATCAGCAGTCCGGCGGCGGTGACGACGAGTCCGGCACCGTGGTGGTGCCATCCGGCGACGGCCCAGATCGCGCTGAGGACGAGCGAGCCGATGTACCAGAACGGCATCAGGGCGCCGAGCATCCGGCCGCCGTGGGCGTGGCCGAGCTGGCCGCTGTCCTCGGGAAGCGCGTCCAGGATCCGGTTCATGATGAAGGCGACGGAGAACTCCACCCCCACCATCAGGCCTACGACGACGGTGGTGACGACCTCGAGTGCGTTGAGCATGACGATCCCTCCCGTTGAACTAGCGTTGCTAGCCGATGAGGCAACGCTAGTACTGCTGCCGCTCGATTGTCTAGCGGTGCTAGGATCGATTCATGTCGGTACAGGAACGCAAGCAGCGTGAACGGGCGGAGCGCGAGCGCCTCATCGTGGCGACAGCCCGCGAACTCGCCGAGCAGCAGGGCTGGGACGCAGTCACCACGCGCCGGCTCGCCGAGCGCATCGAATACAGTCAGCCCGTCCTCTACAGCCACTTCCGCGGCAAGCGCGAGATCATCGGCGCCGTCGCCCTCCAGGGGGCCACCGAACTGGCCACGGCGGTGCGGGCCGCGACCTCCGCCGCGGACGGCCCGCGCGCCCGGGTCGCCGCCCTGGCCCGTGCCTATCTCGACTTCGCCGCACGCAACCCGGCGGTCTACGACGCCTTGTTCCAGCTCGACGGCGGCCTGGCGTACGCGCAGGAGGACACCCCCGAGCCTTTGAAGGACGCCTTCGCCGCCCTGCTGGAGACTCTCGACGAGGTCGCGGGCGACGGCGTCCACCCGGGGCTGTTCACCGAGGTGTTCTGGGCGGCCCTGCACGGCCTTGCGACCCTGAGCCGCGCGGGCCGCCTGCTGCCCGAGGACGCCGATCCGAGGGTGGAGCTGCTGGTGGACCGGCTCGCCATCCTCTGACACACCGTCCCGGAGGGCACGCGGCCGGGGTCCTCGGTCACAGGCGGTTCAGGACCTCGTCACGGATCAGGGCGATCACCTCGGGGGCGTGGTCGTTGAGGTAGAAGTGGCCGCCGGGGAACCAGTGGAAGGTGCAGTCGGCCGAGGTGTGGTCGGTCCAGGCTTCGGCCTCCTCGGCGGTGACCTCGGGGTCCCGGTCGCCGTTCAGGACCACCAGCGGGCAGGCCAGGGGTGGGCCCGGGTGGTGGCGGTAGGTTTCGGCCGCCTTGTAGTCGGCGCGGATGGCGGGCAGGACCGTGCGGAGGAGTTCGTCGTCGGCGAGGACCGCCGCGTCCGTGCCGCTCATGCGTTTGATCGTGGAGATGAGCCGTTCGTCGTCGGCAAGGTGGACCCGTTCGTTCTCCCGGTGCCGGGACGGGGCCCGGCGGCCCGACGCGAACAGCACCAGTGGTTTCGTGCCGTCCGCCTCCAGCCGCAGCGCCACCTCGAACGCCAGCGTCGCGCCCAGGCTGTGGCCGAACAGGGCCAGCGGCCGGTCGCACCAGGGCCGCAGCTCGGCGGCCGCCAGGTCCGCCAGGCGCCGTACGTCGTCCACGCACGGCTCGTGGCGCCGGTCCTGGCGTCCGGGGTACTGCACGGCCACCACGTCCAGGCGCGGGGAGAGCGCCCGTGACACAGGAAAGTAGTAGCTGGCCGAGCCGCCCGCGTGCGGGAAGCACACCAGCCGGGCCGCGGCGTCCTCGGCCGGGTGGAACCGGCGCACCCATGCCCCGGCCGCCGTCGTCGCTTCGGTCATCGTCGGACCCGAGTCCTCTCTGCGGAACGTTCGTACGTGTCTGTGCCGTGCCTCGGCGCGTCGTTCACGCCGAGGTCCAGCTGCCCGGCGGGCGCCAGCCGCGCGCCGGGCCCCAGGCCGCTGTCGGCGGCCCCTCGCTCTCGCCGTCGCCGTCCGTCCGGGCGGCGGTGGCGAGCAGCAGTGCCAGGGTGAGCGCGGCGACCGACTCGGGGTCGGGGGCGCCGCGCACGATCCGTACCAGTGGCTCGGTGGCCGGGGTCATCTCGCCTCACCTTCGTCGGAGCGTCGTCCGTCAGAACGGCGGGTTGCCGTGCTTGCGCTCCGGCAGCGGGGCGTGCTTGGCGCGCAGCACGGCCAGCGCCTCGATGAGCACCGAGCGGGTGCGGGCCGGGTCGATCACGTCGTCGACCAGGCCGCGCTCGGCCGCGTAGTACGGGTGCATCAGCTCCTCGCGGTACTGCTTGACGCGCTGCGCCCGCGCCGCCTCCGGGTCGTCCGCGGCGGCGATCTCCCGGCGGAACACCACGTTCGCCGCGCCCTCGGCGCCCATCACCGCGATCTCGTTGGTGGGCCAGGCGAAGGACAGGTCCGCGCCGATCGAGCGGGAGTCCATCACGATGTACGCCCCGCCGTACGCCTTGCGCAGGATCATCTGCACCCGTGGCACGGTCGCCGCGCAGTACGCGTACAGCAGCTTCGCGCCGTGCCGGATGATGCCGTTGTGCTCCTGCGCGCCGCCCGGCAGGAAGCCGGGGACGTCCACCAGGGTCACCAGCGGGATGCTGAACGAGTCGCAGGTCTGCACGAATCGCGCGGCCTTCTCCGAGGCGTGGATGTCGAGCACCCCCGCCTGGGAGGCGGGCTGGTTGGCGACGATGCCCACGACGTGCCCGTCCAGCCGGGCCAGGCCGCAGATGATGTTCGTCGCCCAGGTGCCGTGCACCTCGAACAGGTCGCCGTCGTCGACGATCTCCTCGATCACCGCACGCATGTCGTACGAGCGGTTCGGGTCGGCCGGCACCAGGTCCAGGAGTGCGTCGTTGCGGCGGTCGGCCGGGTCGTCGCACCGTACCGAAGGCGGCAGTTGACGGTTGTTCGACGGCAGCAGCGACAGCAGATGCCGTACGTCCGCCAGGCAGTCCTCCTCGGTGTCGTAGAGGAACGTGCTCGCCCCGGAGACCGAGGAGTGCACCTCCGCGCCGCCCAGCTCGTTGTGGGAGATCTTCTCGCCGGTGACCGCCTGCACCACGTCGGGGCCGGTGATGTACATCTGCGCGATGTCCCGCACCATGAACACGTAGTCGGTGAGCGCGGGGGAGTAGGTGGCGCCGCCCGCGCACGGGCCCAGCATCACGCTGATCTGCGGGATCACACCGGAGGCGGCCACATTGCGGCGGAAGATGCCGCCGTACCCGGCGAGCGCGGTGACGCCCTCCTGGATGCGCGCCCCGGCGCCGTCGCTGAGGGCCACCAGCGGGGCGCCGGCGGACAGCGCCAGGTCCATCACCTTGTGGATCTTCTCGGCGTGGGCCTCGCCGAGCGAGCCGCCGAAGATTCGGAAGTCATGGGCGTAGACGAACACCGTGCGGCCGTCGACCTTGCCCCAGCCGGTGACCACGCCGTCGGTGTGCGGGCGCCGGTCCTCCAGGCCGAAGCCGGTCGCCCGGTGCCGGCGCAGCTGCTCGATCTCGTGGAACGTCCCCCGGTCGAACAGCAGGTCGAGGCGCTCGCGGACCGTCAGCTTGCCCCGCGAGTGCTGCGCCTCCGAGGCGCGCCGGGACGGGCCGAACCCGGCGGCCTCCTTGATCGCGAGCAGTTCGGCGACTCTCACCTGAACGTCGGACACAGTCATGCCTCACCCGTCTCGTCGTCCGGCAGGCCCGCCCCTCGGCAGGCCAGGGGCAGTGCCGAGGGCAGTGCCGGGGGCCATTGAAGGCGGGCACGCCGTGAGCGAGAACCCGGCCCACCCCCCTGATCCCGCCCCCGAGGGCCGGAAACCCGTACGCACGCTGGGAAAAGCGCAGATCCGGGCCCGGCCGCGGGGGCGGGTGACGGGAGCGCGTGGTGTGCCCCGCGGGGCAAACAGCCGGGGTCGTTAGGGGTGTCGTCACGAATCGGACCCGACCTAGCGTGCGAGGACCTCGTGGCTGAGTCAGCCCACAGCAAACGACACCGAGCTTGGAGCGTGCAGATGTCCGCGGGCTTCGTTCCTGACGCTGAACCCCTGTCCGGTGCGGAGGCCCGGCCGGGGGCCGGACTCGCCCACCGGCTGGCCGGCCTGCCGGAGACCGAGCAAGGGCGCATCCTCCTGGACCTGGTGTGCGCTCGGGCCGCCGAGGTGCTGCGCGCCACGACCCGGCCCGACACCGAGTCCGTGACCGACACCGGCCGCTCCTTCAAGGAACTCGGCCTGGACTCCATCGGCCTGGTCGAACTGCACGCCCGGCTCAACGCCGCCACCGGACTGCATCTGCCCGTGACCGCCGCGTTCGACCACCCCAGCCCCGAACTGCTCGCCGACCATCTGCGCGCCGAACTCCTCGGGACCGGTGCTGGATCCCGTTTCGGATCCGGCACCGGACTCGGCACCGGTCCCGTCGGCGTGGTCAGCCCGCGGGCCGCCGGTGACGACGACGATCCCATCGCCGTCGTCGGCCTCGGCATGCGTCTCCCGGGCGGCCTGCGCACCCCCGACGAGCTGTGGGAGCTGCTCACCGAGGGCCGTACCGCCGTCGGTCCCTTCCCCGACGACCGCGGCTGGAACCTCGACACCCTCTTCGACGACGACCCCGACAAGCCCGGCACCTGCTACAGCCGGGTCGGCGGATTCCTCTACGACGCACCCGAGTTCGACGCCGAGTTCTTCGGGATCGGCCCGCGCGAGGCGCTCGCCATGGACCCCCAGCAGCGGCTGCTCCTGGAGACCGCCTGGGAGGCCCTGGAGCGCGGCGGCATCGACCCGGCCTCGCTGCGCGGCAGCAGCACCGGCGTCTTCGTCGGCGCCGGGCCCACCGAGTACGGCACCCGGGTGCAGGACGCGCCCGAGAACCTCACCGGCTACCTCGTCACCGGCGGCGCCCTCAGCGTCGCCTCCGGCCGGGTCGCCTACACCCTCGGCCTGGAAGGGCCCGCGCTCACCGTCGACACCGCCTGCTCCTCCTCGCTGGTCGCCCTGCACCTGGCCGTGCAGTCGCTGCGGCGCGGCGAGTGCGACCTGGCGCTGGCCGGCGGCATCACGGTGCTGAGCACCCCCGGGCTGTTCACCGAGTTCAGCAGGCAGCGCGGGCTCGCCCCCGACGGCCTGATCAAGGCGTTCGCGGCGGGCGCCGACGGCACCGGCTTCGCCGAGGGCGCCGGCCTGCTCGTCGTGGAGCGGCTGTCCGACGCCCACCGCCACGGACACCCCGTGCTCGCGCTCGTCCGGGGCTCCGCGATCAACCAGGACGGCGCCAGCAACGGTCTGACCGCGCCCAGCGGCACCGCCCAGCAGCGCGTCATCCTCCAGGCCCTCGCCGACGCGGGCCTCACCCCGGACGAGGTCGACGCCGTCGAGGCCCACGGCACCGGTACGACGCTCGGCGACCCGATCGAGGCACGCGCCCTGATCGCCACCTACGGCCGCGATCGCGCGGACGGACAGCCGCTGTGGTTGGGCTCGGTGAAGTCCAACATCGGCCACACCCAGGCCGCGGCCGGGGTCGCCGGCATCGCCAAGCTGATCATGGCGATGCGGCACGGCGTCCTGCCGCGCACCCTGCACGTCGACGAGCCCACGCCCAACGTCGACTGGTCGGCGGGCACGGTACGCCTGCTCACCGAGCCGGTGGCGTGGCCCGCCGACACCGACCGCCCGCGCCGCGCGGGCATCTCGGGCTTCGGAGTCAGCGGCACCAACGCGCACCTGATCCTGGAGGAGCCGCCCGCGGAGGAGACCGGCTCCCCGGCCGAGAAGTCGGCCGTGGAGCCGGCCGAGGAGTCGGCTGCGGGGCCGGACGGGATGCCCGCGCTGCTCGCCGTCTCCGGGCGGTCCGAGGCCGGGCTGCGGGCGCAGGCCGAGCGGCTGACCGCGTTCGTCGAAGGGGCGAGCGAGATCTCGCTCGCCGACCTCGGGTTCTCGCTCGGGACCACCCGCACCGCACTCGAGCACCGGGCCGTCGTGGTCGCCGACGGCCGGGAGGGGCTGCTTACGGCGCTGCGGGCCGTCGCGGACGGTGCGGACGGCGGCGACGTACGGACCGGGACCGCCCCCGCCGGACGCCTCGCGTTCCTCTTCACCGGGCAGGGCAGCCAGCGGCTCGCCATGGGCCGCGCCCTGTACGGCGCGTTCCCCGTGTTCGCCGACGCGCTCGCCGACGCCATCGGCTACCTCGACCTGCAACTCGACGTGTCCCTGTGGGACGTGCTGTTCGCACCGGAGGGCTCCGGGAACGCCGCGCTGCTCGACGAGACCCGGTACGCCCAGCCCGCGCTGTTCGCCGTCGAGGTGGCCCTGTTCCGGCTGCTGGAGTCCCTCGGGGTACGGCCCGACTACCTCGCCGGGCACTCCATCGGCGAGATCGCCGCCGCGCACGCCGCCGGCGTCCTCGACCTGGAGGACGCCGCCGCCCTCGTCGCCGCCCGCGGGCGTCTCATGCAGGAACTGCCCACCGGCGGCGCGATGGTCGCCCTCCAGGCCACCGAGGACGAGGTGCGGCCGCTGCTCGCCGCCGAGGTCGGCATCGCCGCCGTCAACGGCCCGCAGGCCGTGGTGATCTCGGGCGCCGAGACACCCGTACTGGCACTCGCCGAGACCTTCGCCGCGCGCGGCCGCAAGACCAAGCGGCTGCGCGTCAGCCACGCCTTCCACTCGCCGCTCATGGCGCCCATGCTCGACGAGTTCCGCCGCGTCGCCGCGATCCTCACCTACCGTGTGCCGCGCATCCCCGTGGTGTCCACGCTCACCGGCCGTCTCGCCGCCGCCGAGGAGCTCTGCTCCCCCGACCACTGGGTCCGGCACGTGCGCGAGGCCGTCCGCTTCCACGACGGCATCGACTGGCTCAGCCGCGAGGGCGGCGTACGCACCTTCCTCGAACTCGGCCCCGACGCCGTCCTCGCGGCCATCGCCCAGGACTGCCTGCCGGAGCCGGCCGCCGGCACCACCGCGTTCGCCGCGCTGCTGCGCGCCGGCAAGGACGACGTCCACGAGACCCTGCACGCCGTCGCCCTCGCGCACGCCCGGGGCGCGGCCGTCGACTGGTCCGCGCTGTACCCGGGCGCGCGCCGCGTCGCCCTGCCCACGTACGCCTTCCGTACCCGCCGCTACTGGCTGACGCCCGAGCGGGACGGCGGCGACCCGTCCGGCCTCGGCCAGCTCGCCGCCGAACACCCGCTGCTCGGTTCGGTGGTCGGTCTCGCCGGCGCGGACGGCACGGTCCTCACCGGCCGGCTGTCGCTGCGTACCCACCCGTGGCTCGCCGACCACACGATCTCCGGCGTCACCGTGCTGCCCGGCACCGCCTTCGTCGAACTCGCCCTGCGCGCCGGCACCGAGACCGGCTGCCCGGTGCTGGAGGAGCTCACCCTGCACGCGCCGCTCGTGCTGCCGCAGGCCGGCGGGGTCGCGGTGCAGGTCGTCGCCGGAGCGGCCGACGCGGCCGGGCGGCGTACCGTCGACTGCTACGCGCGTCCCGAGGACAGCGCCGACGACACCGCCTGGGTACGGCACGCCGCAGGCACGCTCGCCCCCTCGGGGGCGGACGCCCCTGGCTCCCTCGCCGGCCAGTGGCCCCCGGCCGGCGCCGAGGCCGTCGATGTCAGCACCCTCTACCCCGACATGGCCGAACAGGGCTACGGCTACGGGCCCGCCTTCCACGGCGTACGCGCCGTATGGCGGCGTGCCGGCGAGGTGTTCGCCGAGGTCGCCCTGCCGGATTCGGCGCGCGCCGACGCCGCCGCCTTCGGACTGCACCCGGCGCTGCTCGACGCGGCCCTGCACCCCGCCGACCACGCCCTCGCCGGCGAGGACCTCCAGGGCACCTGGATCCCGTTCTGCTTCGGCGGCGTCACCTTGCACGCCACCGGCGCCGCCACCGTCCGCGTCCACATCACCGCCCGGGGCCGCGACGAACTCGCCGTCGCCCTCACGGACCCCGCCGGCCGGCCGGTGGCCGCGATCGACTCGCTGCTGCTGCGCGCCGTCTCCGGCGACCAGCTGAAGAACGCCCGCCGCGACCCGCTGCTGAGCGTGCAGTGGCAGCCGCTGCCACTGACGCTGCCGCTGCCCGGCACCGCACCGGGCAGCGGCACACCGGACCGGGACGCCGAACCGGTCGACCTCGCCGACGCGATCGACCTCACCACGATGGCCGGACTCGTCGGCGCCACCGCCCCCGCCGTCACCGGCAGCGTCCTCTACCGCGTCCCCGCCACCCCCGCCCTGCTCGACGGTGGCGTCCCGGCCGCCGTCCGCGCCGTCGCCGGCCAGGTGCTGGAGGTCGTCCGCACCTGGATCACCGAGGAGCCGTACGCCCAGAGCCGGCTCGTCGTCGTCACCCGGTGCGGCGCCGCCGTGCCCGGCACCGACGTGGACCTCGGCCAGGCACCCGTGTGGGGTCTGGTCCGCTCCGCCGAGGTGGAGAACCCCGGCCGTTTCGTCCTCGTCGACACCGACGGCACCGAGGCGTCCGAGGCCGTCCTGACCGCCGCACTGGCCACCGGCGAACCCGAACTCGCCCTGCGCGACGGGCAGGCGTACATCCCGCGCCTGGCCGCCGTGCCCGAGCCCGAGACACCCCGCGAACAGCCCTGGGACGCCAGCGGCACCGTCCTGATCACCGGCGGCACCGGCGGCGTCGGCGCCGACCTCGCCCGCCACCTGGTCGGCGTGCACGGCGTACGGCACCTGGTGCTGACCAGCCGGCGCGGCGTGGACGCCCCGGGCGCCGCCCGACTGTGCGCGGATCTCGCGGAGTCGGGTGCCGAGGTCCGTGTCGCCGCCGTCGACGTCGCCGACCGGGACGCACTGGCCCGCATCCTGGCGGAGATACCCGACGGCCATCCGCTGACCGCCGTCGTGCACGCCGCCGGCATCATCGACGACGGACTCGCCGCCGCCCTCACCCCCGAACGACTCGACGCCGTCATGCGGCCCAAGGTCGACGGTGCCTGGCATCTGCACGAGCTGACGCGGGACATGAACCTGCGCGCCTTCGTGCTGTTCTCCTCCGCCTCCACCGTCCTCGACGGCGCCGGCCAGGCCAACTACGCCGCCGCCAACCTCTTCCTCGACACCCTGGCCGCCCGGCGCGCCGCCGCCGGGCAGGTCGTCACCTCCCTCGCCTGGGGCCTGTGGGCGGGCGGCGGCGGCATGGGCGCCACCCTCGACGACGCGGCCCTGGCCCGCATCGAACGCCTCGGCCTGGACTCCCTGAGCTTCGCCGAGAACTTCGAACGCCTCGACCTCGCCCTCACCCACGACACCCCGGCCGTCGTGCCGGTCCGCGTCAACCACCGCGCCGTACGCGAGCGCACCGACGACATCCCCACCCTGCTGCGCGCCCTGGTGCGCCGGCCCGTCCGCCGGGCCGCCGCGACCGCCTCCGAACCGGCCGCCGTCGCGGGTGCGACCCTCGCCGACACCCTGCGCGCACTCGACGAGCGGGCCCGCCTGGAGACCGTCCTGCGCATCGTCCGCACCGAGGCCGCCGCCGCCCTCGGCTACGACAGCGCCGACGACTTCACCGCCACCCGCGCCTTCGCCGAAGCCGGCTTCGACTCACTGGCGGCCGTGGAGCTGCGCAACCGGCTCTCCACCGCCACCGGCCTGCGCCTCAGCCCCACCCTGACCTTCGACCACCCCAACGCCACCGCCCTCGCCGAGAACCTCCTCACCCGGCTCCTCGGCCAGGCCGCGCAGACCACCTCGGCCGCGACCTCCGCGACCCCCGCGACCTCCGCGATCCCCGCACGGCACGCCGCAGCGGACGATGACGACGACCCGATCGTCATCATCGGCATGGCCTGCCGCTACCCCGGCGGTGTCACGCTCCCCGAGGACCTGTGGCGGCTCGTCGCCGACGGCACCGACGCCGTCGGCCCCTTCCCCACCGACCGGGGCTGGCCCACCGACCTGTACGACCCGGAGATCGGCAAGCCCGGCAAGACCTACTCCACCGACGGCGCGTTCCTCTACGACGCCCCCCGGTTCGACCCCGCCTTCTTCGGGATCAGCCCGCGCGAGGCCCACGCCATGGACCCCCAGCAGCGGCTCCTCCTCGAAGTCGCCTGGGAGACCTTCGAACGCGCCGGCATCGACCCGCACTCGGCCAAGGGCAGCCGCACCGGCGTGTTCGCCGGGGTGATGTACCACGACTGGGGCCTCCGGCTCGGACCGCTCCCCGAGGACGTCGCCGCCTACCACGGCAACGGCAGCCTCGCCAGCGTCGTCTCCGGCCGTGTCGCCTACACCCTGGGACTGGAGGGCCCCGCCGTCAGCGTCGACACCGCCTGCTCCTCCTCCCTGGTCGCCCTGCACTGGGCCGCCCAGGCGCTGCGCCGGGGCGAGTGCACCCTGGCGCTGGCCGGCGGTGTCACCGTGATGTCCACCCCGGACACCTTCACCGACATGGCCCGCCAGCGCGGCCTGGCCTCCGACGGCCGCTGCAAGTCCTTCGGCGTCGGCGCCGACGGCACCGGCTGGGGCGAGGGCGCCGGCCTGCTCCTGCTGGAGCGGCTCTCGGACGCGCGGGCCAACGGGCACCAGGTGCTGGCGGTGGTGCGCGGTTCGGCCGTCAACCAGGACGGTGCCAGCAACGGCCTCACGGCACCCAACGGCCCCTCGCAGCAGCGGGTGATCCGGGCCGCGCTGGCGGATGCCGGGCTGTCGGCGGCCGACGTGGACGCGGTCGAGGGCCACGGCACGGGGACCCGGCTGGGCGACCCGATCGAGGCCCAGGCGCTGCTCGAGACGTACGGACAGGAGCGTCCGGAGACCGGTGAGCCGCTGTGGCTGGGCTCGATCAAGTCGAACATGGGCCACACGCAGGCCGCCGCCGGTGTCGCGGGCATCATCAAGATGGTCCTGGCGATGCGGCACGGCCTGCTGCCGCGCACCCTGCACGCGGAGACCGCCTCCGACCAGGTCGACTGGGAAGCCGGCCGGGTGGAGCTGCTGACGCAGGCGCGCGAATGGCCGCGGGCCGTCGGGCGCCCGCGCCGGGCGGGCGTGTCGTCCTTCGGCATCAGCGGTACGAACGCGCACGTCATCGTGGAGGAGGCGCCCCAGGAGACGGTGGCGCCCGAGGAGCCGGGGACGGCCGGCACCGAGGGTGGCTCCGGCGCTCCGGCGGTGCTGCCGCTCGTGGTGTCCGGTCACACCCCGGAGGCCCTGCGCGGCCAGGCGGACAAGCTCCTCGCCTTCCTCGACACCCTGCCCGACGACCGCCTCGCCGCCACGGCACGCGCCCTCGCCACCACCCGTGCGGCCCTCGAACACCGCGCGGTCGCCGTCGGCGCGGACCGCGCGGAACTGGCCCGTGCTCTGGAGACACTCGGCGGCACCGACAGCGTGCGGGAGGGCAAGCTCGGCTTCCTGTTCACGGGGCAGGGGGCGCAGCGGTTGGGGATGGGGCGTGGGTTGTACGACACCTTTCCCGTGTTCGCCACCGCTCTCGATGAGGTGGCCTCTGAGCTGGACCGGTATCTGGGTCGGCCGTTGCGTGAGGTGATGTGGGGTGAGGATCCGGGTGCGTTGAACGCCACGGGTTATGCGCAGCCTGCGTTGTTCGCGGTCGAGGTGGCCCTGTTCCGGCTCGTCGAGGCGTGGGGGATACGGCCGGATGTGCTGGTCGGTCACTCCATCGGCGAGCTGGCTGCGGCTCACGTGGCCGGGGTGCTGTCCTTGGCGGACGCGGCTCGGTTGGTGGTGGCGCGTGGGCGGTTGATGCAGGCGTTGCCTGGGGGTGGCGCGATGGTCGCGGTGCAGGCGTCGGAGGACGAGGTCCTGCCGCTGCTCACCGAGACGGTCTCTATCGCCGCGATCAACGGACCGACGTCCGTGGTGGTTTCGGGCGTTGAGGGCGAGGTGCTGGCGATCGGCGAGCACTTCACGGCGATGGGTCGTAAGACGAGCCGTCTGTCGGTGTCGCACGCTTTCCACAGCCTGTTGATGGAGCCGATGCTGGACGACTTC
>NZ_BNBC01000005.1:252043-289470 GCF_014654675.1 Streptomyces spiralis | reverse complement strand
AGATCCGCTACCTGGCCTTCAACACCGACGCCCCGTCGGTGAAGAGCAAGGCCGTGCGCCAGGCGATGGCCCAGGTCGTCAACCGCAGCGAACTCGTCGCCAAGGTCTACGGCACACAGGCCGAGCCGCTCTTCTCGCTGGTCCCGGCCGCCGTCACCGGCCACTCCAACTCGTTCTTCAACAAGTACGGCGACCCGAACGTCACCAAGGCCAAGTCCCTGCTGTCCAAGGCGGACATCACCACTCCGGTGAAGCTGACGCTGCACTACACGACGGACCACTACGGCTCGGCCACCAAGAAGGAATTCGAGATCCTTCAGGAGCAGCTCAACTCCAGCGGCCTGTTCGACGTCAGCATCCAGGGCACGCCGTGGGGGCAGTTCCGCCCGGCGGAGCAGAAGGGCCAGTACGAGGTCTACGGCATGGGCTGGTTCCCGGACTTCCCGGACCCCGACAACTTCCTGGCGCCGTTCCTCGACAAGGACAACTTCCTCGGTTCGCCGTACGCCAACAGCGATATCCGCAACACCCTGATCCCGCAGTCCCGGCGTGAGGCCGACCGTGGCTCCTCCAGCCTGACGACCATCCAGAACATCGTCGCCACCGACGTCCCGGTGATTCCGCTGTGGCAGGGCAAGCAGTACGTCGCCGCCCGCGACGACGTCACGGGCACCGCGTACGCCCTCAACTCCTCCTCCACCCTGCAGCTGTGGGAGCTCGGCCGCGGCGTGAGCGGCTGAGGCCACACCGCACGAACGACGAGGCGCCCCTCCCGGACCTTCCGGGAGGGGCGCCTCTCGTCGCAGGAAGCGTTCGGCCGCCGCCCTACTGCGCGCCGGGCCGCACCAGACCGCTCTCGTACGCGTACACCGCCGCCTGCACGCGGTCGCGCAGCCCCAGCTTGGTCAGCACATGCCCGACATGCGTCTTGACCGTCGTCTCGCTGACGAACAGGTCCGCGGCGATCTCCGCGTTGGACAGCCCGCGCGCCACCAGCTTGAGCACCTCGACCTCACGCTCGGTCAGGGTGTGCAGGGTGTCCGGCACCGGCTCGTCCCCGGACGGAAGATGCGTGGCGTACTTGTCCAGGAGCCGGCGCGTGATGCTCGGCGCCAGCATCGCCTCGCCGGCCGCGACCACTCGGATCGCCTGCACCAGCTCGTTGGCCGGGGCGTCCTTCAGCAGGAAGCCGCTCGCGCCCGCGCGCAGCGCCTCCACCACGTACTCGTCGAGGTCGAAGGTGGTCAGCACCAGGACCTTCGCCGGGCCGTCCCGCCCGGGTCCGGTGATCTGCCGGGTCGCCTCGACCCCGTCCATCCGCGGCATGCGGATGTCCATCAGCACCACATCGGGCTGCAGGGCCCGCACCTGGTCCAGGGCCTGGAGGCCGTCTCCGGCCTCGCCCACGACCGCGATGTCCTGCTCCGCCTCCAGAATCATCCGGAACCCGGTGCGCAGCAGCGGCTGGTCGTCGACCAGTAGGACGCGGATGGCCACGTGAGTCTCCTTCGCTGGGCCCCTACTCCGGGCCCATTCTGCCTTGCACCTGTGCGGTGGTCGGTCCCTGGGGCAGCGGCAGCGGGTAGGGCGGGGGAGTGCCCCCGAACTCCGGGCAGTGGGCCCGGTGGTCGCACCAGCCGCACAGCTTCGTGGGGCGCGGCCGCCAGTCACCGGTCTCGGTCGCCAGCCGGATGGCCTCCCACAGCGCCAGCAGCTTGCGCTCCACCCGCTCCAGGTCGGCCGGGACCGGGTCGTACGTCAGCACGTCACCACTGCCCAGGTACACCAGCTGCAACCGCCGCGGAACGATCTTCTTCAGCCGCCAGACCACCAGGGCGTAGAACTTCATCTGGAACAGCGCGCCCTCGGCGTACTCCGGCCGGGGCGCCTTGCCCGTCTTGTAGTCGACGATCCGTACCTCGCCGGTTGGCGCCACGTCCACCCGGTCGATGATCCCGCGCAGCCTGAGCCCCGAGTCCAGCTCCGTCTCGACGAACAGCTCCCGCTCGGCCGGCTCCAGCCGGGTCGGGTCCTCCAGCGTGAACCAGCGCTCCACCAGCTGCTCCGCCTCCGTCAGCCAGCGGGCCAGCCGCTCGCCGTCCACGTCGTCGGCGAACAGCTCCACCAGCTCCGGCCGGGACTCCCGCAACCGGTCCCACTGGCCGGGGATCAGCGCCTTGGCCCGGGGCGCGGTCCGCTCGGCGGCCGGTGCGTCGAAGAGCCGCTCGAGCACCGCGTGCACCAGCGTGCCCCGCGTGGCCGCCTCACTCGGCTTCTCCGGCAGCCGGTCGATCACCCGGAACCGGTACAGCAACGGACACTGCATGAAGTCCCCGGCCCGGGAGGGCGACAACGAAACCGGCCCGGCCGTGCGGACTGTGCCGGTGACCGCTTGCGCCGCCGGGCCCACACCCGCGTCGCTGCTCTCCGCGGTCGTGCTCACCGCGGCGTCGGCTGCCCGGTTCGCCGCCCCGCACCGGCCCCGACCGCGCCGAACCCATCCGCTCCGGGCATGGGGGCGTCCGCCGTCGCGGTCGGTGTCTGGTCCGGGGCCGGTGGCGGTGCGGGGGTGCCTTCAGCGGCCGGTGCGGTCTCGGTGCCGTCGGGTTCCGTCCCGCCCGCCGTGGTGGTCTCCATGCCACAGACCTTACGGCCCGCCACTGACAGTGACCCAGCCGCGCGGCCCCGGTCCGGGGTGACGGGCACGACAGCGGGCAGAACACAGGGGTGCCGGGCGGAAGCCTTCGCCACGGCCGCATACCATCGACCCGAGACCTTCCGGCCGGCAGGCACGGAAGACGCGCTTCGAACGAGGGGACACCGTGGACGTGAGCGGCGGGAGCGGGCAGCCGCGGTCCGGCAACGACGAGCCGACCGAACCCCGCACGGGCCCCTCGGCCCCGGCACCCCACGACGGCACCGCCCGCCCGGAGTCACCCGGCCACGACCCCGGCCCCGGAGCGGGAGACGAGCGCGCCCCGGACGAGAACGGACCTCCCGGCGGGGACTTCTCCGCCCCCGACGACCGAGGCGACCACCACCCGGCCGACGCTGCCGACGACGGAGCCGACCACCACCCGGCCGACGCTGCCGACGACGGAGGCGACCACCACCCGGCCGGCCCGGCCGACGCCGCCGACGAGCCCTTCCGGGACAGCGCCGCCGGCCCCGGCCCCGGCCCCGGTACCGACCCCGAGCACGACACCCACCCCGACCGCGCCCACGCCCACGCCGGTGGCGGTCAGGCACCGCCGCCCCGGCGGCCCCGGGAGCCCGGAGGCGGGCTGCTCATGGGGCGGCCCTTCGGTGTGCCCGTCTACGTGGGGCCCAGCTGGTTCCTCGTCGCCGCCCTGATCACGTGGGTCTTCGGCGGCCAGCTCGACCGCGTGCTGCCCGAGCTCGGCGCCGCCCGCTACCTGGTCTCCCTCTTCTTCGCGGTCGCCTTCTACGGCTCCGTCCTCGTCCACGAGCTCGCCCACACCCTCGCCGCGATCCGCTTCAAACTCCCCGTCCGCCGCATCCACCTGCAGTTCTTCGGCGGTGTCTCGGAGATCGAGAAGGAGGCCGAGACCCCCGGCCGCGAGTTCGTCCTTGCCTTCGTCGGCCCCCTGCTCTCCCTGGTCCTTGCCGGCGTCTTCTACCTCGCCCTCCAGCCCGTCGAACGCGGCACGGTCCTCGGCGTGCTCCTGGCCGCCCTGATGGTCTCCAACCTCATCGTCGCCGCGTTCAACCTGCTGCCCGGCCTGCCCCTCGACGGCGGCCGCATGCTCCGCGCCGTCGTCTGGAAGATCACCGGCCGGCCGATGACCGGCACCGTCGCCGCCGCCTGGGTCGGCCGGCTCCTCGCCGTCTCCGTCCTCATCGGCCTGCCCCTGCTCACCCAGTCCGGCGCCCTCGGCTCCACCGCCGAGGACAGCGTCGGTATGGACACCGTCACCGACGCCCTGCTCGCCGCCATCATCGCCGCGATCATCTGGACCGGCGCCGGCAACAGCCTGCGCATGGCCCGCCTGCGCGAACACCTCCCCGAACTGCGCGCCCGCGCCCTCACCCGGCGTGCGGTCCCCGTCCAGACCAACACCTCCCTCGCCGAGGCCCTGCGCCGCGCCAACGCCGCCGGTGCCCGCGCCCTCGTCGTCGTCGACGGCCACGGCGAGCCGCTCTCCCTGGTCCGCGAGTCCGCCATCGTCGGCGTACCCGAACACCGCCGCCCCTGGGTGTACGCCAGCGAGCTCGCCCAGGACCTCACCGACGGCATGCGCGTCTCCGCCGAGCTGGCCGGCGAGCAGCTCCTGGACGTGCTGCGCGCCACCCCGGCCACCGAGTACCTCGTGGTGGAGGAGACCGGGGAGATCTACGGCGTGCTGTCCGCCGCCGACGTCGAGCGGGCCTTCGTGAAGGCCATGGCCCGGCCCTCCGCTTCCGCCTAGCGACCGCCGCCCGCGTGGTCGGCGGGCCCTTCGGGGACCGGTAGGCTGGTCACATGTCCGAACCGACCGGTGCCGCCCGCCGCCGCGGGCCCTTCAAGGTCGGGGACCAGGTACAGCTGACCGACCCCAAGGGCCGCCACTACACGTTCACGCTCGAGGCCGGGAAGAACTTCCACACCCACAAGGGTTCCTTCCCGCACGACGAACTGATCGGCGCACCCGAGGGCAGCGTTGTCCGCACCACCGGCAACGTCGCCTACCTCGCGCTGCGTCCCCTGCTCCCCGACTACGTCCTGTCCATGCCCCGCGGGGCAGCCGTCGTCTACCCCAAGGACGCGGGGCAGATCCTCGCCTTCGCCGACATCTTCCCCGGCGCCCGCGTCGTGGAGGCCGGTGTCGGCTCGGGCTCGCTCAGCAGCTTCCTGCTGCGCGCCATCGGTGACCAGGGCATGCTGCACAGCTACGAGCGCCGCGCGGACTTCGCCGAGATCGCCCAGGCGAACGTGGAGCGCTACTTCGGCGGCCCGCACCCCGCCTGGCAGCTCACCGTCGGCGACCTCCAGGACAACCTGTCCGACACCGACGTCGACCGCGTCATCCTCGACATGCTCGCCCCCTGGGAGTGCCTGGAGGCCGTCTCCAAGGCGCTCGTCCCCGGCGGCATCCTGTGCTGCTACGTCGCCACCACCACCCAGCTCGCCCGGACCGTGGAGTCCATCCGCGAGATCGGCTGCTTCAACGAGCCGACCGCCTGGGAGACGATGATCCGCAACTGGCACATCGAGGGCCTCGCCGTCCGCCCCGACCACCGGATGATCGGGCACACGGGCTTCCTGCTCACCGCCCGCCGCCTCGCGGACGGCGTCGAGCCGCCCATGCGCCGCCGCCGCCCCGCCAAGGGCGCCTACGGCGAGGACTACGAGGGCCCCAACGCCGACGGAGGCACCGGCCGCTGACGCGGCCCCCGCTGCAGCCAACGAACGGGCGCCGTGGCGGAGTTCCCCCTGCTGAAACGGGAACTCCGCCACGGCGCCCCCGCGTTGAACCCGCACAGGAACCTGCCGCCGCCGCACGGCGGCGGCCCGGGCCGGTCACAAGTACCCACCCCACCGTTCCCCCGCACTGTGACGTGTGGCACGATGCTGGCCACCCCCACCGGCACAGCCCTCACAGGAGACACTCCTAGTGCAGCACCCAGCCGTTCCGGAACTGGCACACACGCACACCCGCCCCATCCACTGGGTGGCCACCGCCACGGCCGTCGCCGGTGTCATCGCCCTCTCCCCGGCCCTGCAGCCCGGCTCCGCCACCGCCGCCCAGACCGCCGACGGCGGCACCCGGGCCAAGAGCGCCCCCGCGGCCGCCGCACCCGCCACCACCGGCGTGACCTTCCCGCTCCAGTGCGGACCCGTGAAGGCCGTCGTGGCGAAGAAGGCCTCCGGGGACCTCGACCGCGACGGCCGGCCGGAGACCGTGGCCGTCGTGCACTGCGACGCCTCCATGGGCACCCCGCCCGACGCCGTCTACGTCCTCACCCAGGCCGAAGGGGCCAAGGCGCCGCGCGTGGTGGCCACCCTCGTCGACCCCAAGGACCGGTACACCGTCACCGACTTCGCCGTGCGGGCCGGCGACATAACGGCCACCCTCCTCGGCTACTCCTCGCCCGACGTGCCCAATTGCTGCCCCGACGTGAAGGACAGCGTGAAGTGGCGGTGGCAGAACGGCGCGTTCGTCCGCTCCACGCCCGCCCAGGCGCGCGGCGTCTGACACCGCGCCCGCAGGGGTGTGAGAAATCAGACAGTAGTGACGGCAGGCGCTCGTGCGGTCACCCCGCGTCAGGTCCGTACCTCTCGACCTTGTCCGAAACGCGACGCACATGGATGCACTCGCCCGGGCACTCCCTCGCCGAGTCGACGACGTCCGTGAGAAGCGCCAGCGGCACGGGCGTTGCCGCCCCCTTCTCCTGCAGGAGCTCGTCGTCCGCGCCCTTCACATAGGCCAGGCCGTCGATGTCCAGCTCGAAGACTTCAGGCGCATACTGTGCGCAGATGCCGTCACCGGTGCACAGATCCTGGTCGATCCAGACCTCCAGTGCCTCGCCACCGTCCGCGGTCCGCTGCTGCACGCTCATCTCTCCTGCCGTATCACGTCGAGCCGCACGGGAATCAGGCCAGCTCTGACGGGTGTTGAACATCTCGAGACTATCTCTGTCCGCTTTCCAATCATGTTCGGTGGGTATTCCCCTGGCGTGAGGGAGAGCGCAAGGGTGAAGATCGGACACACCCCGACCGTCTTTGTGATCTAGGGGTTTCAATCGACACCCACCCAGGTAGGGTCTGGAAGCGTCCAGCTCCCCTTGGAGGAGGTGAGGACCGTGGCAGCCCACGACGACGACATGAACCGCGGCATCCGCCCGGGACGAGGGTCCGAAGACCCGGCCGGGCAGATTGCCTACCTTGAGCAGGAGATCGCCGTCCTGCGACGCAAGCTCGCCGACTCTCCGCGGCACACGAGGATTCTCGAAGAGCGGATCGTCGAGCTGCAGACCAACCTGGCCGGCGTCTCCGCGCAGAACGAACGCCTCGCGAACACTCTCCGCGAGGCCCGCGACCAGATCGTGGCCCTCAAGGAAGAGGTCGACAGGCTCGCCCAGCCGCCCGCCGGCTTCGGCGTCTTCCTGCAGGCCAACGAGGACGGCACCGCCGACATCTTCACCGGTGGCCGCAAGCTGCGGGTGAACGTCAGCCCCAGCGTCGAGCTCGACGAGCTCCGGCGCGGCCAGGAAGTGATGCTCAACGAAGCGCTCAACGTGGTCGAGGCCATGGAGTTCGAGCGCGTCGGCGACATCGTCACCCTCAAGGAGATCCTCGAGGACGGCGAGCGCGCCCTGGTCATCGGGCACACCGACGAGGAACGGGTGGTACGGCTCGCCGAGCCGCTGCTGGACGTGACCATCCGCGCCGGCGACGCCCTCCTGCTCGAGCCCAGGTCCGGCTACGTCTACGAGGTCGTGCCCAAGAGCGAGGTCGAGGAGCTCGTCCTCGAAGAGGTGCCCGACATCGGATACGACCAGATCGGTGGCCTCGGCAACCAGATCGAGATGATCCGCGACGCCGTCGAGCTGCCGTACCTCTATCCGGACCTGTTCAAGGAGCACGAACTGCGCCCGCCCAAGGGTGTGCTGCTCTACGGGCCGCCCGGATGCGGAAAGACGCTCATCGCCAAGGCCGTCGCCAACTCGCTGGCCAAGAAGGTCGCCGAGGTCACCGGCCAGGCCGCCGGCAAGAGCTTCTTCCTCAACATCAAGGGCCCCGAGCTCCTGAACAAGTACGTCGGCGAGACCGAGCGGCAGATCCGCCTGGTCTTCCAGCGAGCCCGCGAGAAGGCCAGCGAGGGCACCCCCGTCATCGTCTTCTTCGACGAGATGGAGTCCCTCTTCCGCACCCGCGGCTCCGGCGTCAGCTCGGACGTGGAGAACACCATCGTCCCCCAGCTGCTCGCCGAGATCGACGGCGTGGAGGGCCTGCAGAACGTGGTCGTGATCGGCGCCTCCAACCGCGAGGACATGATCGACCCGGCCATCCTGCGCCCCGGCCGGCTCGACGTGAAGATCAAGATCGAGCGTCCGGACGCCGAGGCGGCCCAGGACATCTTCGGGAAGTACCTCACCGAGCGTCTTCCGCTGCACGGGGACGACCTCTCGGAACACGGCGGCGACAAGGACGCCACGGTCCAGGCCATGATCCAGACCGCGGTCGAGCAGATGTACGCCGAAACCGAGGAGAACCGCTTCCTGGAGGTCACCTACGCCAACGGCGACAAGGAAGTCCTCTACTTCAAGGACTTCAACTCCGGCGCCATGATCGAGAACATCGTCGGCCGCGCCAAGAAAATGGCGATCAAGGACTTCCTCGAGAAGAACCAGAAGGGCCTCCGCGTCTCCCATCTGCTCCAGGCATGCGTGGACGAGTTCAAGGAGAACGAGGACCTGCCCAACACCACCAACCCGGACGACTGGGCCCGGATCTCCGGAAAGAAGGGCGAGCGGATCGTCTACATCCGCACCCTCATCACCGGAAAGCAGGGCGCGGACACCGGACGCTCCATCGACACGGTGGCGAACACCGGACAGTACCTGTAAAAGCAGGGCGGCTGCGGGTGCCCTCGGCGGGTACCCGCAGCCGACCTGTTTTTCGGGGCCACGCACGGAGCAGGCAATGACGCAAATGATCTCCCCACCAGCGCAAAGGCGTTCTAGGCTCTTTCGTACCGCCGGGTCGCGCAGTGCGGGGACGGGCACCGCACAGGCACCCGAGCACCAGCGGTACTTGAGCGCCGCCCACGACCGAGGGCGCCGCCGGGCAAGGAGGGCCGCATGACCGTACGGCGAGTAATGGGCATCGAGACGGAGTACGGGATCTCCGTCCCCGGTCACCCCAACGCCAATGCCATGCTCACCTCGTCCCAGATCGTCAATGCCTACGCGGCGGCGATGCACCGGGCCCGCCGGGCCCGCTGGGACTTCGAGGAGGAGAACCCGCTGCGGGACGCCCGTGGCTTCGACCTCGCCCGCGAGGCCGCCGACGCCAGTCAGCTCACGGACGAGGACATCGGCCTGGCCAACGTCATCCTCACCAATGGCGCGCGGCTCTACGTCGACCACGCCCACCCCGAGTACAGCGCCCCGGAGGTCACCAACCCGCGCGACGCCGTCCTGTGGGACAAGGCCGGCGAGCGGATCATGGCCGAGGCCGCCGAACGCGCCGCCCAGCTGCCCGGCGCCCAGCCGATCCACCTCTACAAGAACAACACCGACAACAAGGGCGCCTCCTACGGCACGCACGAGAACTACCTGATGAAGCGGGAGACCGCCTTCTCCGACATCGTGCGCCACCTCACGCCCTTCTTCGTCTCCCGCCAGGTCATCACCGGCGCAGGCCGCGTCGGCATCGGTCAGGACGGCCACGAGCACGGCTTCCAGCTCAGCCAGCGCGCGGACTACTTCGAGGTCGAGGTCGGCCTGGAGACGACGCTGAAGCGCCCCATCATCAACACCCGCGACGAACCGCACGCCGACGCGGAGAAGTACCGCCGGCTGCACGTGATCATCGGCGACGCGAACCTCTCCGAGATCTCGACCTACCTCAAGCTGGGCATGACCGCCCTGGTCCTGTCCATGATCGAGGACGGCTTCATCGCCGTCGACCTGGCCGTCGACCAGCCCGTACGCACCCTCCACCAGGTCTCGCACGACCCGTCCCTCAAGCGTCTGATCACGCTCCGCAGCGGCCGCACGCTCACCGCGGTCCAGCTCCAGATGGAGTACTACGAGCTGTCGCGCAAGTACGTCGAGGAGCGCTTCGGCGCGGACGCCGACGACCAGACCAAGGACGTCCTGGCCCGCTGGGAGGACACGCTCAACCGGCTGGAGAACGACCCCATGAGCCTGGCCGGCGAGCTGGACTGGGTCGCCAAGCGGGCGCTCATGGAGGGCTACCGGCGCCGCGACGGCCTGGACTGGGACGCCGCCCGCCTGCACCTGGTGGACCTCCAGTACGCGGACGTACGCCCCGAGAAGGGCCTGTACAACCGTCTGGTGGCCCGCGGACGCATGAAGCGCCTGCTGGACGAGTCCGAGGTCGACCGGGCCCGCAGGAAGCCGCCGGAGGACACCCGCGCCTACTTCCGCGGCCGCTGCCTGGAGCAGTACGCGGACGACGTCGCCGCGGCCTCCTGGGACTCGGTCATCTTCGACCTGCCCGGCCGGGACTCGCTCCAGCGCGTCCCGACCCTGGAACCGCTTCGCGGAACGCGTAATCACGTCAAGGAGCTCCTGGACCGCTGCCGCACCGCGGAGGACCTGGTCAGGGTCCTGTCCGGCGGCTGAGCGGGTACTCGGACCGGACCGGCCGGACGGGGTGGAAATCCCTCCGGCCGGGAATCATCGAGACGGCCCCCGTACGTTGGAGAAACCACGGGGCCGATGTCGGACCCGGCTTGTAGGGTCTGATCATCACCGATCGGCCGTAATGCCGACCATGTCGGGCGAACTGAGCGGGGTGAGGGTTATGGCAACGAAGGACACCGGCGGCGGGCAGCAGAAGGCCACGCACTCGACCGAGGAGGTCGAGGAGCAGGTCCAGGACGCACAGGCCGCCGAGGACCTCAAGGAACGCCACGAGAAGCTGAGCGACGACGTGGACGACGTCCTCGACGAAATCGACGATGTGCTCGAGTCCAACGCCGAGGACTTCGTGCGGTCCTTCGTCCAGAAGGGCGGCCAGTAGGCCGCGTCCTACTAGGCCGCGTCCTCCTTCGATTCGAAGGAGGGCGGGCGGAGCGGCGGCGGACGATCCGGTCGGCGAAGCGCTGCGTGCGGTGCGGTGAGGCCACACCGCACGCAGCCTTCGCTTCCGGGCGGCGCCACCGTGCACGGGGTTCGGCGAGGGCTTTGTGCGAGCCGCCCGCAGGCTTCCGCCGTTCATGTGGATCACCGCCACAAGGCGGGTAGGGTCCGTGGCGTACTGTGCTTCAACTGCAATTCCGGCCTCGGCCTGTTGCGGGACGATCCCGGAGCCGCGTACCGAGCTGCCGACTACCTGGAAGGAAACGCGTGGAAGCCAACACTCGTAGCACCGGGCGTCTACCGGCCGCCTTCCTGACGCCTGGGTCCTCCTCGTTCATGGACTTCCTCTCCGAGCACCAGCCGGAGCTGCTGCCGGGCAAGCGGCAGCTGCCGCCCGTGCAGGGCGTGATCGAGGCTCCGCACGGCACGACCATCGTCGCCACGACGTTCCCGGGGGGCGTCGTGCTGGCCGGTGACCGCCGGGCGACCATGGGGAACGTCATCGCGCAGCGGGACATCGAGAAGGTGTTCCCGGCGGACGAGTACTCGGCCGTCGGCATCGCCGGCACCGCCGGTATCGCCGTGGAGATGGTGAAGCTGTTCCAGCTGGAGCTGGAGCACTTCGAGAAGGTCGAGGGGGCGCAGCTCTCGCTGGAGGGCAAGGCGAACCGGCTGTCGACCATGATCCGTTCCAACCTGGGCATGGCCATGCAGGGCCTGGCCGTCGTGCCCCTCTTCGCGGGGTACGACCTGGACCGCGAGAAGGGCCGGATCTTCTCCTACGACGTCACGGGCGGCCGCAGCGAGGAACACGGCTTCGCGGCGACCGGCTCCGGGTCGATCTTCGCGCGCGGTGCCATGAAGAAGCTCTTCCGTGAGGATCTGTCCGAGGCCGAGGCCACGACGCTGGTGGTGCAGGCTCTGTACGACGCGGCAGACGACGACTCGGCGACCGGTGGTCCCGATGTCGCCCGCCGGATCTATCCGATCGTCACCGTGATCACCGAGGACGGCTTCCGCCGGCTCACCGACGACGAGGCCTCCGAGATCGCCCGCTCGGTGCTCCAGCGGCGTCTGGAGCAGCCCGACGGCCCGCGGGCGGCGCTGCTGTAGCCGGGGGCCGCTCTTGTCCAGGGTGATCGAGTGACTTCTACAGAAAGGGACGGATAACCGGTGTCGACGCCGTTCTATGTGTCACCTCAGCAGGCCATGGCCGACCGGGCGGAGTACGCCCGCAAGGGCATCGCCCGCGGCCGCAGCCTGGTCGTGCTGCAGTACGCCGACGGAATCGTGTTCGTCGGTGAGAATCCGTCCCGCGCGCTGCACAAGTTCAGCGAGATCTACGACCGGATCGGGTTCGCCGCGGCCGGCAAGTACAACGAGTACGAGAACCTGCGCATCGGCGGCGTCCGCTACGCCGACCTGCGGGGTTACACCTACGACCGGGACGACGTCACGGCCCGCGGTCTGGCCAACGTCTACGCCCAGACGCTGGGCACGATCTTCTCCAGCGCGGCGGAGAAGCCGTACGAGGTGGAGCTGGTGGTCGCCGAGGTGGGGGAGACCCCGGAGGGTGACCAGATCTACCGGCTGCCGCACGACGGGTCGATCGTGGACGAGCACGGCTCGGTCGCGGTCGGTGGCAACGCCGAGCAGATCAGCAGCTATCTCGACCAGCGCCATCAGGACGGGATGACCCTGGCCGAGGCGCTGAAGCTGGCGGTGCAGGCCCTGTCCCGCGACACCAACGGCAGCGAGCGGGAGATCCCCGCGGAGCGCCTGGAGGTGGCGGTGCTGGACCGTACGCGTCCGCAGAAGCGCAAGTTCAAGCGCATCGTGGGGCGCCAGCTGGCGCGGCTGCTGGAGGGCGGCGAGGCGGACACCTCGCAGGACGGCGACGACGCGGCCGACTCGGCCGACTCCTCGGGCTCCGAGGAGAAGTAGTCCTTCCGAGCGGTCCTTCGCTCCCGGGTGCCCCGGAGCCGGCGTCACGGACGCCGGCTCCGGGGCACCGGCGTCTCAGGAGGCTCTGGGCGGGGCCGTGGAGCCTCGTACCACCAGTTCGACCGGGATGTCCCCGCCGACCGGTGTGCGGCCCTCCAGGACGGCCAGGAGGGCGTGCATGCCGCGTTCGCCGAACAGTTCCGCGTCCAGGCGGACGGTGGTCAGCTCGGGGTCGATGGCGGTCGCGAGGGCGAGGTCGTCGAGGCCGGTGACGGAGATGTCGTCGGGTACGCGCAGGCCGAGGCGGCGCAGGGCCTTGTAGGCGCCGGCGGCCAGTTTGTCGTCGTCGCAGACCAGCGCGGTGGGTCGGCGCCCGGGGGCGCTCAGGGCGGCCTCGGTGGCGGCGTGGGCGTCCTCGATGGAGATGGGGGCGCGGGCGGTGCCGACGGAGGTGCCCGGTACGGCGCCGACGCGCGCCGCGAGCTCCCGTGCCCGTACCTCGAAGGTCCAGGAGGGCACGTCCGCCGCGAGGTGGAGGAGGTGCCGGTGGCCGAGGGCGAGCAGATGGTCGGCGACCTGGCGTACACCGTCGGCGATGTCCAGGTTCACCGTGGCGGCGCCGAGGCTGCCCTCGGGGTCGCTGTCCAGCATGACCAGGGGGAGCTGGTCGCCGCGGATGGCGGTCAGGGCGTCGGCGGCCATGGAGGAGGCGATGACGCCGTCCAGGGCTGCCTGGGCGGAGGCGAAGGGGTTGCGGGCCGGTCCGATGCCTTCGGGGGAGGGGTAGAGGACGACGCCGAACCCGTGTTCGGCGGCGACGCGGGCGGCGCCGGTGTAGACGCCGGCGAAGAACTCGGTGGTCAGGGCGGGGACGACGAGGAGGACGGTGCGGGTGCGCCCGAGGCGCAGGTTGCGGGCGGCGAGGTTGGGCCGGTAGCCGAGGTCGTGGGCGGCCTGCCGCACCCGTTCGGCGGTGGCCTGCGAGACCCGGCCGCGCCACTTGTCGCCCAGGACGAGCGAGACGGCGGCCTGGGAGACCCCGGCGGCCTGGGCGACGTCACGGCTGGTGGGGCGCGTGCTTGCTGGTGCCACCGCGGGCCTGCTCCTCATCGTCGGGTCGTTCGCGGTCGTCTTCGTGCGGTCGTCTTCGGTGGTCCTGGCCCGGGGGTTCGGGCGTCTGGACCGGTGAACTGCGCACATGGTACGTATGGCAGGCGACGTTATACGTAAAACCTGAGCCTGGGAGGGCGTGCGATGGCCGCGGGATTCGCGGGTTACCTGGAGATCCTCGGGGCGCGGCACGCCGCCCGGCTGCTGACGGGCACGCTGGTGGGGCGGCTGCCGAACGCCACCGCGGCGATCGCGATCGTGCTGTTCGTGCGCGCGGAGGGCGGCACGTACAGCCTGGCGGGGGCGCTGGCGGCGGTGTACGGGGTGGCCAACGCGGTCGGCCAGCCGGTGCTGGGCCGCCTGGTGGACCTGCACGGACAGCCCCGGGTGCAGCTGCCGGCCGCGGTCGCCTCGGCCCTGGCGATGACCGCCTTCGCGCTGACCGGCACCGAGCCGCCGGTGCTCGCCTGGGCGGCCGTCGCGGCGGCCGGGCTGTTCACCCCGCCGCTGGAGGGCGGTCTGCGCGCGCTGTGGCCGAGTGTCCTGCGCAAGGACGGCCAGGTGCACACGGCGTACGCGATGGACGCGGTGGCGCAGGAAGTCATGTTCACCGTGGGGCCGTTGCTGGTGACGCTGTGCGCGTCGCTGTGGTCGGCGCGGGCCGCGCTGGTGGTGCTGAACGTGATCGGGGTGCTGGGCGCGCTGTCGGTGGTGGTCTCGCCGCCGTCCCGGGGGTGGCGTTCGGCGCCGCGTGAGGCGCACTGGCTCGGGGCGCTGCGCTCGCCGGGGCTGCTGGTGCTGCTGGGGGCGTTCCTGTTCGTCGGGATCGCGCTGGGGTCCATCACGGTGGCGTCGGTGCCGTACGCGGACGCACATGGCGGGGACGCGGTGTACGGCTGGCTGATGGCGGCGCTGGGCCTGGGGGCGCTGATGGGCGGGACGGTCTACGGGGCGCGGCCGTGGAGGGGTGTGCCCGAGCGGCGACTGCGGGTGCTGGTGGCGCTTCTGGCGGTGTGTTATCTGCCGCTGATGCTGATGCCGGATGCGGTGGCGATGGTGGCGCTGACGGTGCTGTCCGGGGTGTTCCTGGCGCCGTGCATCGCATGTGCGTTCATCATCGTGGACCGGCACGCGCCGAGCGGGACGGTCACCGAGGCGTTCTCCTGGCTTGTGACGACGTTCACAGTGGGGGCGTCGGTGGGGACGGGGGTGGCCGGGCCGGTGGTCCAGGCGGGCGGCGCGCTGTGGGGATTCGCGGTGCCGGGCGCGGCGGGGGCCGTGTCGTTGCTGGTGCTTCTGGCCACCGGGCGGGTCCTCGCAGCTCCCGCCGGGAGGGCGGTCGTTGCGGCTTCATCGGAAAATGATCCAAATCGTGCTGTCGAACCCCGTTTCAGCTCGGGGGATCGGGCGTAATGTTCACTCATGGACCGCCGCATTTTCGGGCTGGAGAACGAGTACGGTGTCACGTGCACGTTCAGGGGACAGCGCCGTCTGTCGCCTGACGAGGTGGCGCGGTACCTCTTCCGCCGTGTCGTGTCATGGGGCCGCAGCAGCAATGTCTTTCTGCGGAACGGCGCCCGGCTTTATCTCGACGTGGGCTCACATCCGGAATACGCGACACCCGAATGTGACAATGTGATCGAACTGGTCACCCACGACAAGGCCGGCGAGCGCATTCTGGAAGGACTCCTGGTAGACGCGGAACGACGCCTGCACGAGGAGGGAATCGCGGGCGACGTCTACCTCTTCAAGAACAACACCGACTCGGCGGGCAACTCCTACGGCTGCCATGAGAACTACCTGGTGGCGCGGCACGGGGAGTTCTCGAGGCTCGCGGACATCCTCATCCCGTTCCTGGTCACCAGGCAGCTGCTGTGCGGTGCGGGCAAGGTGCTGCAGACGCCGCGCGGGGCCGTGTACTGCGTGAGCCAGCGGGCGGAGCACATCTGGGAGGGCGTCTCCTCGGCGACGACGCGTTCCCGGCCGATCATCAACACCCGCGACGAGCCGCACGCGGACGCCGAGCGCTACCGCCGGCTGCACGTCATCGTGGGCGACTCGAACATGTCCGAGACGACCATGCTGCTCAAGGTCGGCGCCACCGACCTGGTGCTGCGCATGATCGAGGCGGGCACGGTGATGCGCGACCTCACCCTGGAGAACCCGATCCGGGCGATCCGCGAGGTCAGCCACGACATCACGGGCCGCCGCAAGGTCCGCCTGGCCAGCGGCCGGGAGGCCTCGGCGCTGGAGGTGCAGCGCGAGTACTACGAGAAGGCGCTGGACTTCTGCGAGCGGCGCGGCATCCGCACCGGCACGGTGGAGCAGGTGCTGGAGCTGTGGGGCCGGACGCTGGACGCGATCGAGACGGAGGATCTCGACCGGATCGGCACCGAGATCGACTGGGTGATGAAGTACAAGCTCATCGAGCGGTACCGCGCCAAGCACAACATGACCATGTCGCATCCGCGGGTCGCCCAGATAGACCTCGCCTACCACGACATCCACCGCCGTCGTGGCCTGTACTACCTGCTGGAGAAGAAGGGCCAAGCGACCCGGATCTGCAACGACTTGAAGATCTTCGAGGGCAAGTCGGTTCCGCCGCAGACCACTCGGGCGCGGCTGCGCGGCGACTTCATCCGGCGGGCGCAGGAGCAGCGGCGGGACTTCACCGTCGACTGGGTCCACCTCAAGCTCAACGACCAGGCGCAGCGGACGGTGTTGTGCAAGGACCCGTTCCGTTCGGTGGACGACCGGGTGGAGAAGCTGATCGCCGGAATGTGAGCCGTGTGCGGGCCGGCAGGCGCGGCCCGCACGAATTACCGGAACGCCACACGGGCGCCGTACGTTTCACGTACGGCGCCCGTGCGGCATCGTAGAGTTGCGCGCACGCCATCAACATACCGATCGATTACGAGGCCCCCACCGTGCGCCGACGCTCTCTTCTTCTTACCGTCCCCGCCGGGCTGGTCACTCTGGCCGCCTGTGGCAACGACAACGCCGGCACGAGCAAGGCCAGTGAGACCGCCTCCCCGTCGCCGACCGCCCCGGCCACGTCGGCCGCCCCGCCGCCGAAGATCGTCTCCGGGCCGCTGCCGGCGATCACCGCGGGTACGAAGTTCGGGCAGAAGCCGACCGTGGCCAAGGGCACCGGTGAGCCGTCGAAGGACCTCGCTCTGAAGACCGTGATCGCTGGCGGCGGCCGCTCGGTGGCGGAGAACGACTACGTCCAGGCGCACTACCTGGGGCAGATCTGGGACTCGGGCAAGGTCTTCGACAACTCCTACGACCGCAAGGCGCCGCTGATCATCCAGCTCTCCCAGGGGTCGATCATCGACGGCTGGCGCTATGCGCTGGCCGGGAAGAAGGTCGGCAGCCGGCTCCTGTTCTCGGTGCCGCCGACCTGGGGCTACGGCGCGCAGGGCAACGCGCAGGCTGGCATCAAGGGCACGGACACGCTGGTGTTCGTCGTCGATGTGCAGAACACCTTCAACGCGACGAGCTCGGCCAAGGGCAAGGCCGTGCCGCAGAACAAGGCGGACCTGCCGAAGGTGGGCACCAACACCGACGGCAAGGCGCCGTCCATCGCCGTGCCGAAGGCCGCCGCGCCGAAGAACCTCGTGTCCGAGTACGTCATCGAGGGCAGCGGTCCGGTGGTCAAGGCCGACCAGACGGTGCTCGTCCAGTACAAGGGCGTGCTGTGGGACGGCGGCAAGGAGTTCGACTCGACCTACCAGAAGAAGACCCTGGCGTCGTTCTCCCTCCAGCAGGTCGTCAAGGGGTGGGCGCAGGGCATGACCGGCAAGAAGGTGGGCAGCCGGATCCTGATCGTGATTCCTCCGGCGCTGGGCTACGGCGACAACCCGCCGCCGAACAGCGGCATCCAGAAGGACTCCACGATGGTGTTCACCGTGGACATCCTCGCCGCGATGTGAGGCGCGGGAGATGTAAGACTGTGCCTGTTGCCTTATCGCAGACAAAGCAGGAGCTAGAGACGTGAGCATCGACAAGCCCGAGATCGACTTCCCGGGCGGCGAGCCCCCGGCGGAGCTGGAGATCAAGGACATCTGGGAGGGCGACGGCGAGGTGGCGAAGGCGGGTCAGACCGTCACCGTCCACTACGTGGGTGTCGCCTTCAGCACCGGTGAGGAGTTCGACGCCAGCTGGAACCGGGGTACCCCCTTCCGCTTTCCGCTGGGCGCCGGCCGTGTCATCAAGGGCTGGGACCAGGGCGTGCAGGGCATGAAGGTCGGCGGCCGCCGCCAGCTGACCATCCCGGCCCACCTCGCCTACGGCAACCAGAGCCCGACCCCGGCGATCAAGCCCGGCGAGACGCTGATCTTCGTCGTGGACCTGCTCGGGGTCTGACCGACCTGCTTCGGATCCCACACGGATCCAGCAGGTTCCGATCACCTGGGGCCCATGCCTGTTCGGGCATGGGCCCTCGGCTTTTGCCACCGCGTCGCGGAGCGGTACGGTCATCGGTCGTAAGCACCATAAGGAAGGCGAAGGGCACCGATGGCCATTGCCAAGGCCGAGCGGCTGATGAACCTGGCGCTGTGCCTGCTCGGGGCGCGGCGGCCGCTCAGCAAGCGTGAGCTGCGCGAGTCCATCGAGGCCTATCTCGAAGCGGGGTCCGACGACTCCTTCAACCGCATGTTCGAGCGGGACAAGGACGACCTGCGGGAGCTGGGGCTGGTCATCGAGACCGTCGAAAGCCTGGACGGCGAGATCGGCTACCTGGCCCGCCGGGACAGCAACCGGCTGCCGGCCATCACCCTGGACGCCGAGGAGGCCGCCGCGCTGGGGCTGGCCGCCAAGGTCTGGCAGCAGGCCCGTCTCGCCGGGGCCGCCAGCGGCGCCCTGCAGAAGCTGCGTGCGGCCGGGCTGCCCGAGGACGTCGACCCGTACGAGGCGCACGGCGCCCTGGAGCCGCGCATCCCGGTGCACGAGGCCGCCTTCGAGCCGCTGATGCTGGCCTGCCGCGACCGCCGCCCGGTCGTCTTCGACTACCGCAAGGCCAGCGCCGCCCGCCCGGAGACCCGGCACGTCGAGCCGTGGGCGCTGGAGTGCTGGCGCGGCCACTGGTACCTGGCCGGCTTCGACCGCGACCGCGGCGCCGAGCGCGTCTTCCGGCTCTCCCGGATCACCGGGAAGGTCCGCTCCCGCGGCACCGGCTTCACCGCCCCGGTCCCCGACGTCGTCACCGTCCGCGAGACCGTCGCGAGCTGGGCGGGCGAGATCGCCGACCGCTCCGCCCGGATCCGGCTGCGCTCGGGCGCGGGCTACCCCCTTCGGGCGAAGGCCTCGGCGATACGGGAACTCGGTGACGGGTGGGACGAGTTGGACATCCCGTACGGGCACGGGCTGGACGCCTGGCTGGTGGAGTTCGGACCGGACGTGGTGGTTGTGGAGCCCGCCGAGCTGCGGGCGGACGTGGTGGACCGGCTGCGTGCCGTGGCCAAGGGCTGAGGGGGAGCGAGCAACACTGTGGCAGGCAAACCGGTCAGGCCCGTGAACGCCATCGACCAGACCCGGCGGATGCTCTCCCTGGTGACGTATCTCAGGGAGCGCCCCGGCGCCCGGATCGAGGACGTGGCGCGTGCCTTCGGCATCACCGAGGACGAGCTGGTCTCGGACCTCGACGTGCTGCCCATGTGCGGCACCAGCTTCCGCGGCGGCGACCTGCTCGACATCGACACCGACGGCGAGCGCATCTGGTGGCACAACCCGGCCGCGCTCGGCGCCGAGGCGGCCGAGCCGCTGCGGCTGGCCGCCGACGAGGCGACCGCCCTGCTGGTGGCCGCCCGCGCGGTGGCCACCCTGCCCGGACTGCGCGAGAGCGACCGGCAGGCGCTGCTGCGGGCGACCGCCAAGGTGGAGGCGGCGGCCGGCGAGGCGGCGGGCGCCAGCTCGCGCCTGTCGGTGACCTTCGAGTCCGAGGGCGGGGTCTTCGCCGACGTGGACCGGGCGATCTCCGAGCGCCGCCGTCTGTGGATCCGCTACTACTCGCCCGCGCGCGACGAGGTCACCGAGCGCGAGATCGACCCCATCCGCCTGGTCAGCGTCGGGCACACGTACGTGGAGGCCTGGTGCCGCCGCTCCGAGGCGCGCCGCACCTTCCGGCTCGACCGGGTCGCCGAGATCAAGATCCTCGACGAGCCGTCCGCGCCCCCCGAGATAGAGCTGCGCGATCTGTCTGAGGCGCTGGTGCAGCCCGCCGCCGAGGACCCCGAGGTCGTCGTCGAGGTGGGCCCGGGCGGTCGCTGGGTCGCCGAGTACTACCCGCACGACAGCGCCGATGAACTTCCCGACGGCGGCCTGCGTATCACTCTGCGCACCCCCGATCCGGCCTCGCTCAGACGCCTGGCGCTGCGCCTCGGCCGGGACGGCCGGATCGTCGAACCACGCGACCTGGCCGCCAGCGCCCGCCAGGCGGCCTCAGACGCACTGGCGGCCTACGACGACGCGACGGGCGCGGCGGGCATGGCCGACGCGGGCGGTGCGGCAGGCAAGGCGGACGTCGACCACGCGGGGGACACCCGGGTCGGCGGCACCAGTGAGGGCGGCCCCGGCGCCGAGGGCTTCCCGGGCGCCGCCGGCTCTCCGGGCGTTCCCGGTGCCTCGGGCGCTGCGGGGTCCCCGGGCGTTCCCGGCGCCCCGCAGGCCGTGGGCTCCTCGGGGCGTGCCGCGCCGGAAGTCCGGGGCGTGCCCGCGGGGTCCGGTGGGTTGGACGGGCGGTACGACAGGCAGGAGCAGGGACTTTGAGCGAGTCGTCGGTGGCCGGGGTGCGCGGGATGTCGGTGGCGGCGGCGTTCGCCGGGATGAGGAGTGTGGCCCCGGTGGTGTTCCGGGCGGGCTGCCCCGACTGCCGGGGCCGTTTCGAGCTCGCCGCGAGCGCGTTGCGCCTGGCCATCGGCGCCAGCAGGCGCTCCACCTTCTACTCCTTCACCTGCCCCGACTGCGGCGCGGCGGTCCGCAAGCCGGCCGGCGAGCGCATCGTGGAGCTGCTCACCGGCGGCGGGGTCAGGACGCTGCGCCTGCACTCGACGGTCTAGTCTCGTGGGCATGTTCTGGCCGATGTTCGCGGTAGCCGCGGGTTTCCTGGGTCTCGCCGTCCTCGGAGTCCTCGCCGTGCGGGTCTTCGTCGAGGCGCGGCGGCTCGGGAGGCAGGTCTCGGAGTCGGCGCGCCGTATCAACCGGGCGGCCGAGGAGCTGGAGCGGGCGAGCCTGAGCGCCGCCCGGTCGGCGGAGTCGCTGTGAGTCCCGCGGTCAACCGCCGTTGGACGACGCCCGGTAAGAGTTCCGTGGGCGTGCGGCGCGGACGGCTTTCGCCCTGTCATGCTGCCGCTTCGGCCAGGTACGCTGCTGAAGGCGGACCGGAGAACGAGGCCCGGGCCGCGGACGGGAGTACGCACAGGGATTGCCTCACGTTCACCCCTGAGCGTTACGATCGCTGCCAGCCGATCGCTCGGACACGTGTCCGACCGGTCGGACAGCATCCCACCCAGCCGCCTCGGTGAGAAGGTAAAGACTTATGTTCGGAAGGCTCGGAGCCCCCGAGATCATTCTCATCCTCGTCGTCATCATCCTGCTGTTCGGCGCGAAGAAGCTTCCGGACATGGCGCGCTCGCTCGGCAAGTCCGCCCGCATCCTCAAGAGCGAGGCCAAGGCGATGAAGGAGGAGGGCCGCACCACCACCTCCTCCTCCGCGCCGGCGCCCGGCGACGAGCAGCCTCCCGCGCAGCGCACGATCCAGGCCGCCCCCGGTGACGTGACGAGCTCGCGCCCGGTCAACGAGCCGACGGACACCACCCAGCGCTGACGCACGGCCGGACTCCTCCGGCCTGCCGCACGAGATGAGGATGTGGGTTTGCTCAAGCCTGCCCGCAAGAAGGAGAGGGATCCCGAGGGGCGCATGCCTCTCGCGGACCACCTCCGCGAGCTCCGCAACCGGCTCGCGAAGGCCATGCTGGCCGTCGTCGTCGTCACGATCGTCGCCGCCTTCTTCTACAACGACATCATCAACTTCCTGACGAGGCCCATCCTCGACTCGATCGGTTGCCCGCAGACGTTCGAACAGCTGGCGAGGACCAGCGGCAAGCAGCAGTGCGCGGAGATCACGATCAACGGCCTCCTCGCACCGTTCACGCTGGCCCTCCAGGTCTCCCTGATGGCCGGCGTCGTGGCCGCGTCGCCGATCTGGCTCTACCAGCTGTGGGCGTTCGTCGCGCCCGGCCTGCACCGGCACGAGAAGAAGTACGCCTACGCCTTCGTCTTCACCGGCGCCCCGCTGTTCTTCGGCGGTGCCTTCTTCGCGTACAAGGTGCTGCCCACCACGGCGAAGGTGCTGCTCGACTTCACGCCGAACGGGTCCATCAGGAACTTCCTGCCGCTCGACGACCTGCTCCAGCTCGTCACGCGCATGGTGATCGTCTTCGGTCTCTCCTTCGAGCTGCCGCTGCTGCTGATCATGCTCAACCTCACCGGGGTGCTCACCGGCAGGCGCATGCTCGGCTGGTGGCGAGCGATGATCCTCGGCATCACGGTCTTCGCGGCCGTGGCGACCCCGAGCACCGACCCGCTGTCGATGCTGGCCCTCGCTGGTCCGATCTGGGTGCTGTACTTCGGCGCGGTCGCCTTCTCGCTGCTGAACGACCGCCGCAAGCGCCGCCGTGAGGAGGCCGGCCCGTCCGACGACGAGGCCTCCGAGCTCGACCTGACCCCCGAGGACGTCGGCGACGTCGAACCGGTCAGCGCCAGCCGCGGCCTGCCCGAGCAGTCCGGCCCGGACCGGGTCAACGGCTACGACGACGTGACCTGAGCCCACCACCGAAGGCACACGGCCGGCCGCTCGCCACCGCGAGCGGCCGGCCTTTCCGTGTTCCGGGGTGATCCGGATAATGATCGTCCTGTTGTCAGTGCGGCCCGGTACGCTCGAAAGCACGATGACTCAGGACCTCTCACCGGCCGAGCGGTACGCGGCAGCGCGCAGGCGAGCTGCCGAGCAGGCCACCGCGCTCGCGGGCTTCCGCGAGATGTACGACTTCGGCCTCGACCCCTTCCAGATCGAGGCCTGCCGGGCCCTGGAGGCGGGCAAGGGCGTGCTGGTCGCCGCGCCCACCGGCTCGGGCAAGACGATCGTCGGCGAGTTCGCCGTCCACCTCGCCCTCCAGCAGGGCAGGAAGTGCTTCTACACGACCCCCATCAAGGCCCTGTCGAACCAGAAGTACTCCGACCTGTGCCGTCGCTACGGCAGCGGCAAGGTCGGCCTGCTCACCGGCGACAACAGCATCAACGCGGACGCCCCCGTGGTCGTGATGACCACCGAGGTGCTGCGGAACATGCTCTACGCGGGCTCCCAGACCCTGCGCGGCCTCGGCTATGTGGTCATGGACGAGGTGCACTACCTCTCCGACCGCTTCCGCGGCGCCGTCTGGGAGGAAGTGATCATCCACCTGCCCGCCTCGGTGACGCTGGTGTCACTGTCGGCGACCGTGTCCAACGCCGAGGAGTTCGGCGACTGGCTGGACACCGTCCGCGGCGACACCGAGGTGATCGTCTCCGAGCACCGGCCCGTGCCGCTGTTCCAGCACGTGCTGGCCGGACGCCGGATGTACGACCTGTTCGAGGAGGGCGAGGGTCACCGCAGGGCCGTCAACCCCGACCTCACGCGCATGGCCCGCCTGGAGGCCAGCCGCCCCACCTACGCCGACCGCCGGCGCGGCCGGAACATGCGCGAGGCCGACCGCGAGCGCGAGCGCCGGCAGCGCTCCCGGATCTGGACGCCCAGCCGCCCCGAGGTCATCGAGCGGCTGGACTCCGAGGGCCTGCTGCCCGCGATCACCTTCATCTTCAGCCGCGCCGCCTGCGAGGCCGCCGTCCAGCAGTGCCTGTACGCGGGCCTCAGGCTCAACGACGAGGAGGCGCGGGAGCAGGTCCGCGCCCTGGTCGAGGAGCGCACCGCCCACATCGCGCCGGAGGACCTGCACGTCCTCGGGTACTACGAGTGGCTGGAGGGCCTGGAGCGGGGCATCGCCGCTCACCACGCGGGCATGCTGCCGACCTTCAAGGAGGTCGTCGAGGAGCTGTTCGTGCGCGGCCTGGTCAAGGCGGTCTTCGCCACCGAGACCCTCGCCCTCGGCATCAACATGCCCGCCCGCTCGGTGGTGCTGGAGAAGCTCGTCAAGTGGAACGGCGAGCAGCACGCCGACATCACCCCCGGCGAGTACACGCAGCTGACCGGCCGGGCCGGCCGCCGCGGCATCGACGTCGAGGGCCACGCGGTCGTGCTGTGGCAGCGCGCGATGAACCCCGAGCAGGTCGCGGGCCTGGCCGGCACGCGCACCTACCCGCTGCGCTCCAGCTTCAAGCCCTCGTACAACATGGCGGTCAACCTGGTCGAGCAGTTCGGCCGGCACCGCTCCCGCGAGCTGCTGGAGACCTCCTTCGCGCAGTTCCAGGCCGACAAGTCGGTGGTCGGGATCTCCCGGCAGGTGCAGCGCAACGAGGAGGGCCTGGCCGGCTACAAGGAGGCCATGACCTGCCACCTCGGGGACTTCTCCGAGTACGCGCGGCTGCGCCGGGAGCTGAAGGACCGCGAGACCGAGCTGGCCCGCCAGGGCGCCTCGCAGCGCCGTGCCGAGGCCGCCGTCGCCCTGGAGAGGCTCAAGCCCGGCGACGTCATCCACGTGCCCACGGGCAAGTACGCGGGGCTGGCGCTGGTCCTGGACCCGGGCCTGCCCGCCGGCCGGTCCAACGGCCACCGGGGCTTCGAACACCACGACGGGCCGCGCCCGCTGGTGCTGACCGCCGAGCGGCAGGTCAAGCGGCTGGCGGCGATCGACTTCCCCGTGCCCGTCGAGGCGCTGGAGCGGATGCGCATCCCGAAGTCCTTCAACCCGCGCTCCCCGCAGTCCCGCCGCGACCTGGCCTCCGCGCTGCGCACCAAGGCGGGGCACATCCGGCCGGAGCGGCACCGGGGGCGGCGCTCCCAGGCGGCCGACGACCGGGAGATCGCCCGGCTGCGCACCGCCCTGCGTGCCCACCCCTGCCACGGCTGCAACGACCGCGAGGACCACGCCCGTTGGGCCGAGCGCTACCACCGGCTGCTGCGCGACACCAAGCAGCTCGAGCACCGCATCGAGGGCCGTACGAACACCATCGCCCGGACCTTCGACCGCATCGTGTCGCTGCTGACCGAGCTGGACTACCTGCGCGGCAACGAGGTGACCGAGCACGGCAAGCGACTGGCCCGGCTGTACGGCGAACTGGACCTGCTCGCCAGCGAATGCCTGCGCGAGCGCGTGTGGGAGGGCCTGAGCCCGGCCGAACTGGCCGCCTGCGTCTCGGCGTTGGTCTACGAGGCCCGGGTCGGCGACGACGCCCTGGCGCCCAAGCTGCCCTCGGGCAAGGCGAAGGCCGCGCTCGGCGAGATGGTGCGGATCTGGGGCCGGCTGGACGCCCTGGAGGAGGAGTTCCGGATCAACCAGGCCGAGGGCGTCGGCCAGCGCGAGCCCGACCTCGGCTTCGCCTGGGCCGCGTACATGTGGGCCTCGGGCACGGGTCTGGACGAGGTGCTGCGCGAGGCGGACATGCCGGCCGGCGACTTCGTGCGCTGGTGCAAGCAGGTGATCGACGTCCTGGGCCAGATCTCGGCGGCGGCTCCCGTCGAGGGGTCGACGGTGGCGAAGAACGCCCGCAAGGCGGTCGAGGGGCTGCTGCGGGGCGTGGTCGCCTACTCGTCGGTCGGGTAGGCCTCCGGGCCCTCGGACCCTGACCGGCTCCTGAACTGTGGGGCGTGACCATGTGCGGCCGAGCCGCGCGGGTCACGCCCCTCGCTGCTTCCTCACCCGTCACGGTGAGCGGTTTTCGCACGCCCGTACGCAGTCACGGTCCGTGTTCGAACGAATTCACGGCGTGCAAACGACCCGAGGGTACTCCTGTCCCGCGCCCGGTTTCAGGCGCTTGCCGAATATGACACGGCGATGATCCGGTCGGACTAAGCTCGCCCGCGGCGCACCGAGTTGATCTGTATTCGTGCGCTTGTTCCCAAACATCCCGAAGATGCCGACAGTTCCATGACATACCCCACTGGAAGCTGCCCCGAACCCCAGCCGATTCGTCTCAGAGGGCTTACATGGTGAGTGTCCAATCGCCCCCCGGCGGCCGCGAACTTCCCTACACACGTGTGCTGTTGCTGCCCGCCGTGCTGATGGCGGCGGCCTCCGGAGCCGCCGTCGCACTGGTGACGGACTCGGCCCGCCTCGCCGTCGGCTGCTGCGGCGCCGTCGCCATCCTGCTGGTACTCCTCACCGGTGCCGAAGCGGTGCGCCGCGGGCGCACCATCCGGGACCAGCGGGCGGAGTTCGCCCAACGCACCGAGTATCTGGAGCGGCGCATCGCCTCCCACGACGCCCAGATCACCTACCTCGGTACGGAGATCATCCCCAACGCGGTCGCCTATCTGCGCGGCAACCACACCGTGCGCGAGGTGATGCGCGACATCATCGACGGCGACCCGGAGTGGCGGCACCTGCCCGAGTCGCAGCGCGCGGTGGTCCGCATGATCCTCAAGATCGTGGACCAGGAGGAGAACATGCGTGACTCCACGCAGCGCTCCTTCGTCAGCATCGCCCGCCGCGTCCAGGCCATCGTGCACCAGCAGGCCATGGAACTCAGGGAGATGGAGGAGGACCACGGCCGCACCCCCGAGGTCTTCGACGACCTGCTGCGCATCGACCACGGCACCGCGCTGATCGGCCGCCTCGCCGACTCCGTCTCCGTCCTCGGCGGCGGCCGCCCGGGCCGCCAGTGGCCCAACCCCGTCACCCTCTACAGCGTGCTGCGCGGCGCCATGTCCCGGATCCTGGAGTACCGGCGCATCGAGCTGCACTCCATCGCCAAGGTCAACATCAAGGGCACCGACGTCGAGCCGGTCATCCACGCCGCGGCCGAACTCCTCGACAACGCCACCCGCTACTCGCCCCCGCACACCAAGGTGCACGTCACGGCCATCGAGGTGCAGTCCGGCGTCGCCATCGAGATCGAGGACGCGGGGGTCAACCTCAACGAGGAGTCCCGCACCCGTATCGAGGGCATGCTGGAGGCCGCCAAGGCCGGGATCGACCTGCAGGAGGTCGGCGCGGAACCCCGCCTGGGCCTGGCGGTCGTGGGCCGGCTGTGCACGGCGTACAAGATGCAGGTCTCCCTGCGGCCGTCCGCCTACGGCGGCGTGCGGGCCGTACTCATCGTGCCCAGCAACATGATGACCACCGAGCCCGCCCCCGGCCTGGCCCACGGCATCGGCGCCACCTCCATTCCCCACCCCGGCGAGGACGCGCTGGAGGGCCCCAAGCGCGCCCCCAAGAAGCGCCGCCCCACCAGCCCGCGCATCCCCGCCACCGTGCCGATGGATGACGACGTCCCCGAGGTCACCGAGTGGACGGCGAACGGTCTGCCGCAGCGCCGCAGCAAGGTCAAGATCCCGCTCAGCCAGCGCATCGCAGAACAGTACGCGGCCCAGCGCGCCGAGGAAGAGGGCCGGTCCGTGTGGACGTCGGCCGAACCGGAGCCCGAGCCGGCCGTGGAGGAACCGCCGCCGGGCATGTGGGTCGAGGCCTTCTGGGACGGACTGAAGAGGGACAACCCGCACCCCGACCCCACCGCGTTCACCCAGGACCCGACCGCATTCCTGCACCTGATCGAGAAGCCGGCCCGCGCCGAGGCCGACGACGAGGGGGACCTCAAGTGATCCAGCAGCGCGCCAACTTCGACTGGATGCTCAAGCAGCTCCACGACTCCGTGCCCGGCATCGAGATGATCGTGGTGCTCTCCGCCGACGGCCTTCGGATCGCCCGCTACGGCGGCGAGCCCGACTCCGCCGACCGCGTCGCCGCGGCCTGTGCCGGCCTGCAGAGCCTGGCGAGCGCCGTGGCCGTGGAGATCCCGGGCAGCGACGGCCGGATGAAGCTGGTCGTCATCGAGATCGACCGCGGCTACTTCTACCTGATGTCCGCCGGCGCCAACGCCTACCTCGCCGTGCTCGCCGACGTCCGCACCGAACCCGGCACGATGAGCGCCCACATGCGCGACCTCGTGGTCCGCATCGGCTCCCATCTCACCAGTCCGCCCCGGCGCAACGGGCAGACCGTATGACTCCTCCGCGACGCCAGAGGCGCTACCCCGCACCCGAACCGCCGCCGCCCGCCAAACCCGCCAAGGGGGGCCGGCAGAAGAACCCCGAGCGGCTGTACGTGGTCGCCGGCGCCGACGAGGACGGCGCACGCGCCGCGCTCGACCTGGTCACCCTGGTCGTGGCGCGCGCCGATCCACCGCCGTCCGCGACCCCGGAGCAGGCGGCGGTGCTGCGGCTGTGCGGCGCCCCGCTGTCCGTGGCCGAGCTGTCGGCCTACCTCAACCTGCCGTTCAGCGCGATGACGGTCCTGATCACGGAACTGCTGACGGCCGAACTGGTACAGGCGCGCGCCCCGATCGTCCGCCAGGCGCTCCCCGACCGTTCCCTCCTCGAAGCGGTGATGCATGGACTACAACGGCTCTGACACCCTCCCCGGTCCACGCGCCGAGGACCATCTGCCGCACACGGCCCAGGCCGCGGCGAAGATCGTCATCGTCGGGGGCTTCGGGGTCGGCAAGACGACGATGGTCGGCTCGGTCAGCGAGATCAGGCCGCTGACCACCGAGGAGACCATGACCCAGGCCGGCATCGGCATCGACGACAACTACGGCTCCGAGTCCAAGACGGCCACCACCGTGGCGATGGACTTCGGCCGCATCAGCATCACCGACCAACTGGTGCTCTATCTCTTCGGCACCCCCGGTCAGCAGCGCTTCTGGTTCCTGTGGAACGGCCTCTTCGAGGGGGCGCTCGGCGCGGTGGTCCTGGTCGACACCCGGCGCCTGGAGGTCAGCTTCGACGTCATGGGGCGACTGGAGGAGCGCGGAGTGCCCTTCGTCGTGGCCATCAACTCCTTCCCGGACGCGCCCAGTTATCCGCTCCCCGAGCTGCGTTCGGCGCTCGACCTGTCCGAGGAGATCCCGATGGTCGAGTGCGACGTCCGTCGCCGCGCCTCCAGCCGGGACGTGCTGCTGACCCTGATGCGCTATCTGCACTCCCTCACCATGACCGGCTCGCTCCGCTGAACCGAACGCCGAAACCACGCCGAACCGACCCGGACTCCCCATCTCCTTCCCCTTCTTCATCTCCTTTCGTCCCGAAAGCGACCGCTGTGACGTCTGAATCCCAGTTCCTGACCGGTCCGGACGACCGCATGCCCGCCCCGCCCCCCGGCTGCCCCGCGCACGGCATCGGTCCCGGGGGGCTGCACCGGCTCCACGAGGCACCCGACCTCCGGGCGCTGTACGAGCAACTCCGCGAGAAGTACGGTCCGGTGGCGCCCGTGCTGCTCCACGACGACGTGCCCATGTGGGTGGTCCTCGGCCACGCCGAGAACCTGCACATGGTGCGCACGCCCTCGCACTTCACCCGGGACAGCCGCGTCTGGACGCCGCTCAAGGACGGCATGGTCAAACCAGACCACCCCCTCATGCCGCACATCGCCTGGCAGCCGATCTGCTCCCACGCCGAGGGCGAGGAGCACAAGAGGCTGCGCGCCGCGGTCACCGCGGCCATGGTGACCATCGACCACCGCAGCCTGCGCCGCACCATCGGCCGCGCCACCCAGCTCCTGGTCAACAGGTTCTGCGAGACCGGCCGGGCCGACCTCGTCGACCAGTTCGCCGAGCATCTGCCCATGGCGGTGATGTGCGACGTCCTCGGCATGCCCGAGGAGTACAACGACCGGATCGTGCAGGCCGCCCGCGACATGCTCAAGGGCACCCAGACCGCGATCGCCAGCAACGAGTACATCATGGGCTGCCTGCGACGGCTCGTCGCCCGCCGCCGCGCCCGGCCCGACGAGGACTTCACCAGTCACCTCGTCGAGCACCCGGCCGGACTGAGCGACGACGAGGTGGCCCAGCACCTGCGGCTCGTGCTCATCGCCTCCTACGAGGCCACCGCCAACCTCCTGGCCAACACCCTCCGCCGGGTGCTCACCGACCCGGGCTTCCGCGCCCAGCTCAACGGCGGACAGATGACGGTGCCGCAGGCGGTGGAGCAGTCCCTGTGGGACGAGCCGCCGTTCAGCACCATCCTCGGCTACTTCGCCAAGCAGGAGACCGAACTCGGCGGCCAGCGCATCCGCGCCGGCGACGGGCTGCTGCTGGGCATCGCGCCGGCCAACGTCGACCCCCGGCTACGCCCCGACCCGACGGCCGACATGATGGGCAACCGCTCCCACCTCGCCTTCAGCGGCGGCCCGCACGAGTGCCCCGGACAGGACATCGGCCGCGCCATCGCCGACGTCGGCGTCGACAAGCTGCTGATGCGACTGACGGACGTACAGCTGGACTGCGCCGAGGAGGAGCTGCGCTGGACCGAGTCGATCGCCTCGCAGCACCTGGTCGAACTGCCCGTGCGCTTCACCCCGCAGCCGCAGCAGGACGTGATGTCGCAGCCGAGCCACACCCCGATGCCGGTGCCGCAGCCGCGCGCCGCCTGGGAGATCAGCACCGTACGGGCGGAATCCGAGCCGCCCGCCGAGGCACCGGCCCCCCAGGGCGCGGGCTCTCCCGCGCGGCAGCCCTGGCCCGCACCGCCCGATCTCGTACCGCCCGGCGTCGCACCGTCCGCGGGCACCGGCGAGGCCGGGGAACACGGCCGCCCGCGGGGCGTCCGGCAGCGGTTCCTGCGCTGGTGGCGCGGCTACTGACCGGTTCCGGACCCGGTCCCGGTGCCGTCCGTCGGCGACTGCCTCGCCCAGCCGGTGGCACCGGTCCAGGCCTCGAGTGTCCGGCTGCTGCGGAAACGGCGGGCCGCCCCCGTCACCGGATCGGTGAACTCCAGCTCCCGCGCGAGCAGTTGCAACGGGCGCCGGAAGTCGCCGGGCGGGACGGGGCCGGTCACCACCGGATAGAGCGGATCGCCGAGGATCGGCACGCCCAACGCGCTCATGTGCACCCGTAGCTGATGCGTCTGCCCGGTGCCGGGCACCAGCCGGTACCGGGCGAGGCCGTCCGCACGGTGCTCGGCCAGCTCCACCCGCGTCACGGCGTTCGGCTCGCCCGGCACCTCCCGGGCGGCGGGCACCCCGCGCTCCTTCACGATCCGGCTGCGCACCGTCAGCGGCAGGGCGAGCTCCGGGTCGTACGGTGCGACGGCCTCGTACTCCTTGCGCACCCGGCGGTCACGGAACAGCGTCTGGTACGCGCCGCGCTCCTCGGGGCGCACCGTGAACAGCACCAGGCCGGCGGTGAGCCGGTCCAGACGGTGCGCGGCGCCGAGCGTCGGGATGCCCAGCTCGCGCCGCAGCCGCGCCAGCGCGGTCTCGGCGACGTGCATGCCGCGCGGGGTGGTGGCCAGGAAGTGCGGCTTGTCCACGACGACGAGGTGCTCGTCCCGGTGGACCACCTCCAGCGGGAACGGCACCGGCACCTCCGCGGGCAGGTCCCGGTGGAACCACACGAACATTCCGGCCTCGTACGGCGCGTCGTACGCGACCGCCCGTCCGTCCGCCCCGACGATCCGCCCGGCCTCGAACATCGCCTCGATCACACCGGGCCCGGCCCCCGACAACCGCTCCACCAGATGCTCCCGCACGGTGGTCCACGCCCCCTGGGCGGGCAGCCGCACCCGCACCGGATCCACCCCGTGTCGCTGGGGGAGGGGTGCGGGTGGGATGGGGGTCCTGCGTCTCATCGCCCGAAGCCTACGAGGTGGCCTGTCTCATGTGCCTACGAGGTGGCGTGCCTCATGCGGCCGGTGCCGCGCTCTCCTGCTCCGCCTCGATCCGGGCGTTCCACTCCCGCTTGGAGGCCTGCCAGCCGTCCTCGTTGTGCCCGAGACGCCAGTAGCCGGAGATCGACAGGTCCTCGCGCGGGATGGCGCGCTCCACCCGCAGCAGCCGGCGCAGCTCCTTCACGAAACCGGCCTCGCCGTGCACGAACGCGTGCACCCGGCCCTCGGGGAACTCGAGCGCCCTGACGGCCTCCACCAGCGCCTCGCCGACCGGCCGGTCCCCGCGGTGCAGCCAGACCACCTCCACTTCGGAGTCGATCTTCTGCTCCTCCTCGGGGCCGGCGACCTCGACGAAGGCATGCGCCGTGGCGCCCGCGGGCAGCGTCTCCAGGGAGCGGGCGATCGCCGGCAGGGCGCTCTCGTCACCGGCGAGCAGATGCCAGTCGGCGCTCGCGTCCGGGGCGTAGGCGCCGCCGGGCCCCATGAAGCGCACGGTCTCGCCCGGCCGGGCCAGCAGCGCCCAGGGGCCGGCCAGGCCCTCGTCGCCGTGGATTACGAAGTCCAGGGTCAGCTCGCGGTGCGCAGGGTCCCAGGCGCGCACGGTGTAGGTCCGGGTCACCGGCCACTGCTCGCGCGGGAACTCCGCGCGGATCCGCTCCATGTCGAACGGCTCGGGGTAGGTGACGCCGTCGGCGGGGAACAGCAGCTTCACATAGTGGTCCGTGCAGGTGTCGGCCGAGAAGCCGGCCAGGCCCTCACCGCCGAGCACCACGCGCTGCATGTGCGGAGTCAGCCGTTCGGTGCGGACTACCTGCGCGGTGTGGGCCCTGCGCGGCCTGCGCGCCGGACGATCTGCCATGACGGCCTCCCTGTTCCCCATGCTTAGGCTTACCTAAGTTAGCACCTTCCGTCGGTGAACACCCTCTCTTTCCCGGCTTCATGAGCAGGCGTCGGCGGTCTGCCTCACACCGCCAGCGTGGTGAGCAGCCGCTGAAGGGAGCCACCCAGGCCCCAGCGGCCGGCCAGCTCCTCCAGCGCCGCCGGGTCGCGCGGGGAGCGCGGCAGCGTCGTGTCGGCGTCCGGCAGCGGGACGTCGGCGGCGACCCGCACGACCGTCGGCGCCACCGCGAGATACGGCCGCGCCTCGTCGAGCCGCTTGCGCTGGGACGGCGTGAGCCGGGACTTCGGGTCGTCGACGGCGGCCAGGATCCCGGCCAGGTCGCCGAACTCGGCGAGCAGCCGGGCCGCCGTCTTCTCCCCGACGCCGGGCACGCCCGGCAGTCCGTCGCTCGGGTCGCCGCGCAGCAGCGCCAGGTCCGCGTACCCGCTGCCGTCGACCCCATACTTCTCCCGCAGCACCGCCTCGTCGGTGGTCTGCAGCGTGCCCACACCCTTGACCGGGTACAGCACGCGCACCCCGCGGGCGTCGTCCACCAGCTGGTACAGGTCGCGGTCGCCGGTGACGATGTCGACCGGGCCGCTCGCGCGGGCGGTGTAACTGCCGATCACGTCGTCCGCCTCGTATCCCTCGACACCCACCCGCGCGATGCCGATGGCGTCCAGGACCGCCTCGATGACCGGGACCTGCGGGGAGAGGGTGTCCGGCACCTCCTCCTCGTCCGGGCCGCCGGCATGCTCCTCGGCGACGCGGTGCGCCTTGTAGGAGGGGATCAGCTCCACCCGCCACTGGGGCCGCCAGTCCGCGTCCATGCAGGCCACCAGGTGATCGGGGTGGTGGTCCTTGACGAGGCGGTCGATGAAGTCGAGCAGCCCGCGCACGGCGTTCACCGGCGTGCCGTCCGGGGCCTTGATCGACTCCGGGACGCCGAAATAGGCGCGGAAGTACAGGGAGGCGGTGTCGAGGAGCATCAGTCGTCCGGTCACGTCTCGCATCATGCCGTACGGCACTGACAGTCACCGTCAGTCACCGGCCTGTACGGGAAAGCGGGGTTCATGACGGGTGCAGGTGACGGAGTGTGAAGCAGGCCACTTTCGGGTTTGTCACGGAGGCGCGGGGGCAGGTGCGGGCCGGAGCGAAGGTGGTTGCGTTATTCAACTGTTATTCGTCCTTCGTCTCCTGTCCCTGGCCCCGAGGTGAGAGGTGCGTGTGTCAGCCAGGCTTCAAGCTGAACACCTGTACAAGGTGTTCGGCAGACGACCGGACGAGGCAGTGGAGAAGCTCCGTGAAGGAGCCGGCCGCGAGGAATTGCGCGCCGACGGAACCACCGCCGCCGTCATCGACGCCTCCTTCACGGTGGAACCCGGACAGATCTTCGTCGTGATGGGCCTTTCCGGCTCCGGCAAGTCCACCCTGCTGCGGATGCTGAACGGGCTGCTCGAGCCCACCGCCGGCCAGGTCCGCTTCGACGGCCAGGACCTGACCGCGCTCAGCGCCCGGGAGCTGCGCGAGGTCCGCTCCAAGAAGATCAGCATGGTCTTCCAGCACTTCGCGCTCTTCCCGCACCGCAGCGTCCGGGACAACGCCGCCTACGGCCTGGAAGTGCAGGGCGTGCCCCGCGCCGAGCGCGAACGCCGCGCCGACGAGGCGCTCGCCCTGTGCGGCCTGGCCGGGTGGGAGGCGTCCTGGCCGGACGAGCTCTCCGGCGGCATGCAGCAGCGCGTCGGCCTCGCCCGCGCGCTCGCCACCGACGCCGACCTGCTGCTGATGGACGAGTCCTTCAGCGCGCTGGACCCGCTGATCCGCCGCGACATGCAGGACCAGCTGCTCCAGCTTCAGCACACCCTGAAGAAGACGATCGTGTTCATCACCCACGACCTCAACGAGGCCATGCGCCTGGGCGACCGCATCGCCGTCATGCGCGACGGCCGGATCGTGCAGACCGGCTCCGCGGAGGACATCCTGCTGCGCCCCGCCGACGACTACGTCGCCTCCTTCACCCAGGACGTCGACCGCTCCCGCGTGCTGACCGCCGAGGCGGTCATGGACCGCGAGGTGCGCGGTGACGAGGCGGAGTGCGACTGCGACACCGCGACGCCGGACACCCCCTTCACCGAGCTGTGCGCGATCAGCGCCCGGCTCTCCCACCCGGTCGCCGTCCTGGACGAGCACCGCGGCGTCGTCGGCGTCGTACCGCGCCAGCGGCTCGTCGGCTTCCTCGGCGACGCACCGGACCCCGCCCCCGTGAGCTGCGACGCACCGCGGGACCAGGGCGGCGAGAAGGAGGTGGCCCGTGCCTAGGATCCCGCTCGGCGACTGGGTCAACTCCGCGGTCGACTGGCTGCTCGACCACATGGCCTGGCTCTTCGACTTCTTCAAGGCCGTCTTCACCGGCACCTACGACGGCATCAACGCCGTCCTCCAGGCGCCCGAGCCGCTGCTGCTCGCCGGCATCCTCGCCGTGCTCGCCTGGTGGCTGCGTGGCCTGTTCGCCGGTGTCCTCACCTTCGTGGGCTTCGCCTTCATCGACTCGATGGAGCTGTGGTCGGACGCGATGGTGACCCTGTCCCTGGTGCTCGTCGCCACCATCATCGCCCTGGTGATCTCGGTGCCGGTGGGCATCTGGGCGGCCCGCTCCAGCCGGGTCAGCGCCGTCGTCCGGCCGGTGCTGGACTTCATGCAGACGCTGCCCGCGATGATCTACCTCATCCCGGCCATCCTGTTCTTCGGCACGGGCGCCTCCGCGGGCATCGTCGCCACCCTGATCTTCGCGCTCGCACCGGGCGTGCGCATGACCGAGCTGGGCATCCGCCAGGTCGACGCGGAACTGGTCGAGGCGGCCGAGGCGTTCGGCACCACGCCCCGCAACACCCTGCTGCGCGTCCAGCTCCCGCTGGCCCTGCCCACGGTGATGGCCGGCGTCAACCAGGTGATCATGCTCGGGCTGTCCATGGCCGCGATCGCCGGCATGGTCGGCACCGGCGGCCTGGGCGGCGACGTCAACGAGGCCATCGGCCAGCTCAACGTCGGTCTCGGCTCCGAGTCCGGCGTCGCCATCGTGATCCTCGCGATCTACCTCGACCGGATGACCAGCGCCCTGGGCACCCAGGTCTCGCCGCTCGGCCGGCGCGCCGCCGCCCGGGCGCGGGCCGCCCAGGGCCTGAAGATCTGGTCCTACCGGCCGCACCCGCAGATCGCCGTCATCGGCGTGGTGATCCTGGGCCTGATCGCGGGCGGCATGGGCGTCTTCGGCGGCTCCGGCTCCGGCGCCACGGCCACCGCCGACGGCCACGACATCGGCAAGGGCAAGAAGCTCACCATCGGCTACATCCCCTGGGACGAGGGCGTCGCCTCCACCTTCCTGTGGAAGGAGATCCTCGAGCAGCGCGGCTACCAGGTCGACGCCCGCCAGTTCGACGCCGGCCCGCTGTACACCTCGCTCGCCCAGGGCAGCGTCGACTTCGAGACCGACTCCTGGCTGCCGACCACCCATGCCCAGTACTGGCAGAAGTACGGCAAGCAGCTGGACGACCTCGGCTCCTGGTACGGCCCGACGTCCCTGGAACTGTCCGTGCCGTCGTACATGAAGGGCGTCGACTCCCTCGACGACCTCAAGGGCAAGGCGTCCCTCTTCGGCGGGAAGATCACGGGCATCGAGTCCAGCGCCGGCGAGATGGCCCTGCTCAAGAGCAAGGTCCTCAAGGAGTACGGCCTGGACAAGGAGTACAAGGTCGTCGACAGCTCCACGCCCGCGATGCTGGCCGAGCTCAAGCGCGCCTACAGCAAGAAGGAACCGGTCGTCGTCACGCTCTGGTCGCCGCACTGGGCGTACAACGACTACTCCCTGAAGAAGCTGAAGGACCCCAAGGGCGCCTGGGGCAAGGGCGACGGCGTGCACACGCTGGCCCGCAAGGGCTTCGCGGCCGACAACCCGGTCGTCGGCACCTGGCTGAAGAACTTCAAGCTGGACGAGGAGCAGCTCACCAGCCTGGAGGCCGAGATCAACAAGGCGGGCAAGGGCCGGCAGCAGGACGCCGTGCGCACCTGGCTGAAGTCCCACCCCGGCCTCGTCGACAAGCTGGCCCCGCTGCCCGGCGGCTCGGGCGGCAAGCCCGCCGAGGCCTCCCGCGCCCTGAACGTCGCCTGGTTCCCGTGGGACGAGGACATCGCCGTCACCCGTCTGTGGAAGCACGTCCTGGAGCGCCGCGGCTACCGGCTGAACCTGAAGCAGATGGACGTCGGCCCCGTCTACACCGGCCTGGCCGGCGGGGACATCGACCTCAACTTCGACGCCTGGCTGCCGTACGCCCAGAAGAACTACTGGGACAAGAGCAAGGACAAGCTCAGGGACCTGGGCACCTGGTACCAGCCGACCTCCCTGGAGATCGCGGTGCCCTCCTACGTCAAGGACGTGAAGTCCCTTCAGGACCTCAAGGGCAAGTCCTCCCTCTTCGGCGGGAAGATCATCGGCATCGAGCCGGGCACCGGCGAGATGAACCTGCTCAAGAGCAAGGTCCTGCCCGGCTACGGCCTGGACAAGGAGTACAAGGTCGTCGACGGTTCCACGCCCGCCATGCTCGCCGAGCTCAAGCGCGCGTACGCCAAGAAGCAGCCCGTGGCCGTCGTGCTGTGGTCGCCGCACTGGGCGTACAACCGCTACGGCCTCACCAAGCTGAAGGACGACAAGAAGCTCTTCGGCGAGGGCAACACCATCCGCACCATCTCCAGCGCGGACTTCCCCGGGCGGTATCCGCAGCTCACGAAGTGGATCAAGAACTTCAGGATGAGCGAGGACGAACTCGGCAGCCTGGAGAGCGAGATCAACAAGCGCGGCCAGGGACACGAGGACGAAGCGGTCGACGCCTGGCTGAAGCAGCACCC
>NZ_BNBC01000005.1:0-251881 GCF_014654675.1 Streptomyces spiralis | reverse complement strand
GAGAGGGCCCGCCCCTCGGCCTGTGCACGGTAGGAATCCGGACAACCACGGAGAGCCATCCCCCTACCCTGGGCTCGAGGGCCCGTGGGCTCCCGGAAGACCTCACCGGTGCCGATCCGCTGCGGGGGCCGCACAGCACCCCCGCAGCGGGGCCGAACCGCTGGCGCGAACCATGAGGTCCACGGCCCTCCCGTCTTACGGGGATGTGACGGCCGCGTGAAACGGTTTGCCGAACATGCGTAGGGTGCAGAGAAGTCATCAGGAGCACTGCGCCCGGACCTGGACCCGGAACCGGACCGGACCGGGCCCGCCGGCGGCGGACGGAACGACGAACGGAACGACGAGCGAAGGAGGGAGCCGGAGCGATGGGCGACCACAAAGAGCAGTCCCTTCGAGTGGGCGCGGCCGTACGGCGGCGGCGCCGCGCGCTGGACCTCACGCTCGCCGTCGTGGCCGAGCGCAGCGGCCTGTCGGTGCCCTTCCTGAGCCAGGTCGAGAACGACAGGGCCCGCCCCAGCAGGAGCTCCCTGGAGAAAGTCGCCGACGCCCTGCGCACCACCGCCGTGGAGCTGCTGGCGGCGGCCGACCCGGCGTGCAGCGTCGACGTCGTACGGGCCGAGGTCACCGAGGTCCCCGAGCTGGTGCCCGAACCCCGGGTGCGCTCTCTGGTGCGCGGTCATCATCAGCTGCACGCCTCGGAGTTCACCGGCGACCACGACGCGGGCCGCGAGTTCCAGCACCGCAACGACGAGCTGATGTACGTCGCCGACGGCGCGGTGGAGATAGAGGCGGAGGGCCGCGCCTACCGGCTGGCGCGCGGCGACACGATGTACCTGACCGGCGGGGTCCGCCACCGCTGGCGGGCGACCGTGCCCGACACCCGGGTGATCGTGGTCGCGGTGGCGGAGCACATCGAGGCGGTGCAGGACCGGACGCGCTGATGAGGGTCGTCTCTCTGGTGCCCTCGCTGACCGAGGCGGTCGCCGCGACGCTGCCCGGCGTCCTGGTCGGTGCCACCCGGTGGTGCGTCCGTCCGGCGGATCTGGACGTGGTCCGCGTCGGCGGCACCAAGAACCCGGACGTGGACCGGATCGTCTCCCTCGCCCCCGACCTGGTGATCGCCAACGAGGAGGAGAACCGCGCACCCGACCTCGACGCCCTGCGCGCGGCCGGCCTGGAGGTGCTGGTCACCGAGGTGCGGGACGTGCCGCAGGGCTTCCGGGAACTCGCAAGGGTCCTGGCGGCCTGCGGGGCGGCGGGCCGGCCGCGGTGGCTGGACGAGGCGGAGAGCGCCTGGTCCGCGCCGCCGGTGCGCGAAGGTGCCGAGCGCCGTACGACCGCGATCGTGCCGGTCTGGCGCCGGCCGTGGATGGTACTGGGCCGGGACACCTTCGCCGGTGACGTCCTCGCCCGCCTCGGCGTCGAGCAGCTGTACGCCCACCACGCCGAGCGCTACCCGCGCATCCCGCTTCAGGAGCTGCGGGCGGCGGCCCCGGACGTCGTCGTGCTGCCCGACGAGCCGTACCGCTTCACCGCGGGCGACGGGCCGGAGGCCTTTCCCGGGCTGCCGTGCGCGCTGGTCAGCGGGCGGCACCTGACGTGGTACGGGCCGTCGCTGGCCGAGGCTCCGCGGGTGCTGACGCGGGCGCTGCGAGCAGCGAGCCGCTGACCAGTCCGCGGGCGGTGTGCACGGCCGCGGCGGCCCAGGCGGTGACGAGGACCGCGTACAGGGCGACCGCGAGGATGTCGTACGCGACGAGGTCGGTGTGCCGGGCGAGAGCCGAGGCACCGGTCACGCAGGTGCCGACGGGGAAGGTGAAGGACCACCAGGTCATCGCGAAGCCCATGCCGCGCCGTGCGGCGCGCACCACCTGCGCGGCGGCGAAGGCGAACCACAGCAGGGCGAAGCCCATCACGGGAACGCCGTAGAGCAGCGCGAACACCGCGAAGCCGGTGTCGTACGGGGCTGGTACGACGCCCGGGGCCGTGTCGGCGAACGCGCCGACGGCGGTGGTGGACTGCCCGAGCGGGCCCAGGACCAGGAACAGCGTCGGGGTGAGCGCGAGCGGCAGCGGACCCGCGACGATCAGCCGGCCGAGGATCAGCGGCAGCAGGGCGAGCGTGGCCAGCAGACTCAGTCCGAACATCGCCACGCACGCCAGGAGCAGGGTCTCTCGCGCCTGTCCGGCCGGCAGGTGGCGCACGAGGGCGGGTCCGAGGGCCGCGGACACCATCGGCGCGACAACCGGCAGCAGCCACACCGGCGTCGTCTGCCGCGGCTCGATCCGGTGGTGCACGGCCATGAGGTACGGCACCGCCACGGCGGCCACCAGTCCGACGACGGTCCCTGCCGTGAACAGCACGGTGTTCAGGGCGAGCGCGGCGCTGGTGCCGGTCCAGTGCCGGCCGACGGACAGCGCGCCGCCGCCGACGGCCAGCAGCGCCATGGACAGACAGCCGTGGAACGGGGCGGCCGCCGCGTCCAGCAGATGGGCGCGGGCCTGGTCGCGATGGTGCCGCCAGTGCAGCACTCGGGCCGTCAGCAGGACCGCCAGCAGCGCCAGGGACAGAGCCCAGACGGCGGTGCAGGCGGTGCGCAGACCCGGGATGTGGACCGGCAGCGCGGCACCCGCCGTGCCGACCGCGGCGGTGCCCATGACCGAGCCGTACCAGTTGGGGCCGAGATGACGGAGCGCGGGGACGCGGGGCCGGGACGCGGCCGGGTCGGACGACCGGAGGGGTGACGACCGGGGGGACGACGATCGGGGGGACAGGGAATGGGCTGCGGTGACCATGACGTGAGGTTTTCGCAGGCTCAGGGCCCCCACCAGGGGGTTTGTCTCTATCGGGGCATAAGCTGGCTTTATGAGGAACGCGGGTGTGAACGCAGGGAACGGAGACGGGCGGCCGTCCGTGGCCGCGTCGCTGGCCCACCGGGTTCCGGATCTGGGCGCGCTGGAGCTGCTGCTGGCCGTGGCGCGGCTGGGCAGTCTGGGCGGGGCGGCCCGGGAGCTGGGCATCACCCAGCCGGCGGCGAGCAGCCGGATCCGCTCCATGGAGCGGCAGTTGGGGCTGGCGCTGGTGGACCGCTCGCCGCGCGGCTCACGGCTGACGGACGCGGGCGCGCTGGTGACGGACTGGGCGCGGCGGGTCGTGGAGGCGGCGGAGGCCTTCGACGCGGGCACGCAGGCCCTGCGGGACCGGCGGGACTCGCGGCTGCGCGTGGCGGCGAGCATGACGATCGCGGAGTATCTGCTGCCCGGCTGGCTGATCGCGCTGCGGGCGCACCGGCCGGACACGGCGGTCTCGCTGCTCGCCGGGAACTCGGCGATGGTGGCCGAGCGGCTGCTGGCGGGTGAGGCGGACCTCGGGTTCGTGGAGGGACTGACCGTGCCGGCCGGACTGGACTCGGTGGTGATCGCCCACGACCGGCTGATCGTGGTGACCGCCCCCGCGCACCCCTGGGCCCGCCGCCGGCGCCCGCTGGACGCGGCGGAACTCGCCTCGACCCCGCTGATCCTCCGGGAGAAGGGCTCCGGGACACGGCAGGTCCTCGACGCGGCGCTGGGCGGCCTGGCGCGCCCGCTGATCGAACTGTCCTCCACCACGGCGGTGAAGGCCTCGGCGGTGAGCGGGGCGGGACCGGCGGTCCTGAGCGAACTGGCGGTGGGCGACGAACTCTCCCTGCGCCGCCTGGTGACCATCCCGGTGGAGGGCATGGCCCTCCGCCGCGACCTGCGCGCCGTCTGGCCCACCGGCCACCGCCCGGCGGGCCCGGCCCGCGACCTGCTGTCCCTGACCCGCTCGGGAACCGGCTGAACGGGGCGGGCACACGGGGGGCTTCAGGAAGCGTTGGCCGCGTCGATCAGGTGGCGCATCACCCGGGGGTCCTCGCCCATCTCCGGGTGCCACTGGACGCCGAGCACCCAGTGGCCGGTGGGCGGCGGTTCGATGGCCTCGACGGTGCCGTCCGGGGCGTGGGCCGAGGCGATCAGGCCCTTGCCGAGGCGGTCGACGGCCTGGTGGTGGTAGGTCGGGACGGTCGTCACCTCCGGGACGGCCGCGGCGTAGCGGGTGCCGGGGACCGGTGTGACCGGGTGGTCGCCGAAGACGCCGACGACCTCGGCGTGTCCGTCCAGGTGCTGGACCAGGGTGCCGCCGAGGGCGACGTTCAGCAGCTGCATGCCCCGGCAGATGCCGAGCAGCGGCACCCGCGCGCTCAGGGCGGCCTCGATCAGGGCGAGTTCCCAGGCGTCCCGGGCGCGGGCGGGCGGGCCCGTACGGGGGTCCGGCTCGGCGCCGTAGCGCACCGGCTCGACGTCCGGGCCGCCCGCGATGACCAGTCCGTCCAGCCGGGCCACGGCCGACGCCGCCCGCTCCGGCACGTCCGGCGGCAGCATCGCGGCGAGGCCGCCCGCCCGCTGCACCAGCCGTGGATAGCCGGCCGGCAGCAGCGCCGCGTCCAGCTCCCACACGCCCCAGCGCGTCCCGGCCTCCAGGTAGGTGCTGATGCCGATCAGCGGTCGTCCTCCGGTCATACGGTCCTCCCAGGCCCGTGAGGGTGTGCTCCGCAAAGGTGTTCGGCCATACCTTTGTGGACTCCTGCGTCACGCCAGAAAGCCCCGCAGCAGCGCCGCCGTGCCCGCGCAGTGCTCGCGCGTGATCTCCCGCGCCCCGTCGGCGTCCCCCTCCAGCACCGCCTCCACCAGCGCGATGTGCTGGCGCTGCGAGTGCTCCAGGTTGCGCACCAGCAGGGGTATGCAGTCCAGGAGGTCGTTCACCGTGGCCCGGACCGCCGCGTACTGCGCGGCCAGGCTCGGCGAGCCGCACAGTTCGGCGAGCGTCAGGTGCAGCAGCGTGTCCAGCCGCCGGTAGTCCGCCAGCGGCGCGTCGTACGTGCGCTCCAGCGCCTCGCGCAGCCGCTCCGCCCGCTCCCCGGCCAGCCCCTGCGCCGCGCACAGCCCCGCCGCGCCGACCTCCAGCACCTCGCGGAAGCGCAGCACGTCCTCGATGTCGACACCGGCGACCCGGCGCCGCAGTTCGTCGCCGCCGCCCGCGTCCGTGCGGGGCAGCACGAACGTGCCGCCGTAGCGCCCGCGCCGCGCCTGGACCAGCCCCTGGTCCTGGAGCACCTTCAGCACCTCGCGCAGCGTCACCCGGCTGATCCCCAGCCGCTCCGCCAGCTCCCGCTCCGCGGGCAGCCGCCCGCCGGCCGGCACCAGGCCGAGCCGCACCACCTGAAGCACCTGCTCCAGGGCCTCCTCGAAACCGTTGCCCGCCCGCACCGGCCGCAGCACCGCCGTGAGCCGGTCGCCCGGCCCTTCCGCGCCCGTGTCCCGCGCCATCCGGTCGCGCCCCCTTCCCAGGCAATGGTTCCCGGCAATACCTTATGGCTCCCGGCGCCGGTCGATGAAGCCTTAAGGAGGCTCGCCCGTGGCAGACCGCACACCCCCGCTCGCCGTGGAGGAACTGCACGCCCTGGTCGGATGCGGAGAGATCGACACGGTGGTCCTGGCCTTCCCCGACATGCAGGGGCGGCTCCAGGGCAAGCGGTTCGCCGCCCGGTTCTTCCTCGACGAGGTCCTCCGCCACGGCACCGAGGGCTGCAACTACCTCCTCGCCGTCGACACCGACATGAACACCGTCGACGGCTACGCCATGTCCTCCTGGGACCGCGGCTACGGCGACTTCGCCATGCGCCCGGACCTGTCCACACTGCGCCGCATCCCCTGGCACCCGGGCACCGCCCTGGTGGTCGCCGACCTCGCCTGGAACGACGGCTCCCCGGTCGCCGCCGCGCCCCGCCAGATCCTGCGCCGCCAGCTGGACCGCCTCGCCGAACACGGCCTGACCGCCCAGGTCGGCACCGAGCTGGAGTTCATCGTCTTCAAGGACACCTACGAGCAGGCCTGGGACTCCGGCTACCGCGGGCTCACCCCGGCCAACCAGTACAACGTCGACTACTCGATCCTCGGCACCGGCCGGATCGAGCCCCTCCTGCGCCGCCTGCGCAACGACATGGCGGGCGCCGGCCTCACCGTCGAGTCCGCCAAGGGCGAGTGCAACCCCGGCCAGCACGAGATCGCCTTCCGCTACGACGAGGCCCTCGTCACCTGCGACCAGCACGCGATCTACAAGACCGGCGCCAAGGAGATCGCCGCCCAGGAGGGCGTCTCCCTCACCTTCATGGCCAAGTACAACGAACGCGAGGGCAACTCCTGCCACATCCACCTCTCCCTCGCCGACGCCGACGGCACCAACGCCATGGCGGCACGCGGCGGGGACGGCATGTCCGACCTCATGCGGCACTTCCTCGCCGGACAGCTCGCCGCGCTGCGGGACTTCTCCCTCCTCTACGCCCCGAACATCAACTCCTACAAGCGGTTCCAGCCGGGTTCGTTCGCCCCGACCGCCGTCGCCTGGGGCCACGACAACCGCACCTGCGCCCTCCGTGTCGTCGGCCACGGCCGCTCCCTGCGCTTCGAGAACCGCCTGCCCGGCGGCGACGTCAACCCCCACCTGGCGGTCGCCGCACTGGTGGCGGCGGGCCTGCACGGCCTGGAGCAGAAGCTGCCCCTGCCCGAGCCCTGCCCGGGCAACGCCTACGCCGCCGACTACGAGCACGTTCCCACCACCCTGCGCGAGGCCGCCGAGCTGTGGGAGAACAGCCCCCTGGCCAAGGCCGCCTTCGGCGACGAGGTGGTCGCGCACTACCGCAACATGGCCCGCGTCGAGCTGGACGCCTTCGACGCCGCCGTCACCGACTGGGAGCTGCGCCGCTCCTTCGAACGCATGTGAGCCGTTTCTCCGACCGCGCGTGAGCCGTTCCCCCGAACGCATGTGAGGCCTCCTTGCCCGACCAGGACCAGTCCCACGAACTCCAGGTACTCGACCCGGCCACCGAAGAGGTGGTCGCCACCGTCCCCGCCGCCGACGCGGGCGACGTCCACCGCGCCGTCGAACGCGCCGTGGCCGCCCAGCGCGCCTGGGCCACCACCGCCCCCGCCGACCGGGCACGGCTGCTGCGCCGCTTCGCCGACGTCGTCGACGCCCACCTCGAGGAGCTGGCCCACCTCGAGGTCCGCGAGGCCGGGCACCTCCTCGGCAACGCCCGCTGGGAGGCCGGCAACGCCCGCGACCTGCTGCTGTACGCGGCCGGCGGCGCCGAACGCCTCCTCGGCCGGCAGATCCCGGTCCCCGGCGGCTGGGACGTCACCTTCCTCGAGCCCCTCGGGGTCGTCGGCGTCATCGCACCCTGGAACTTCCCGATGCCCATCGCCGGCTGGGGCTCCTTCCCGGCCCTCGCCGCCGGCAACGCGGTCGTGCTCAAGCCCGCCGAGGCCACCCCGCTCACCGCGCTCCGGCTGGCCGAACTGGCCCTGGAGGCGGGCCTGCCCGAACACCTCTTCCAGGTCCTGCCCGGTCACGGCCACACCGCCGGACGCGCCCTCGTCGACCACCCCGACGTGGCGAAGATCGTGTTCACCGGCTCCACCCGGACCGGCCGCGAGGTCATGGAACGCTGCGCCCGGCACACCAAGCCCGTCACCCTCGAACTCGGCGGCAAGAGCCCCAACGTCGTCTTCGCCGACGCCGACCTCAAGGCAGCCGTCGACCCGTTCTCCTTCCTCGACAACTCCGGCCAGGACTGCTGCGCCCGCACCAGGATCCTGGTCCAGGAGCCGGTGTACGACGAGGTCCGCGAGCTTCTCGCGAAGGCGCTGGCCGCCGTGGTCGTGGGCGACCCGGCCGACGAGCGGACCCAGATGGGACCGCTGATCTCCCGCCGGCAACTCGACCGCGTACGGTCCTACGTCCCCGAGGGCGCCCCCGCCCTGCGCGGCAGCGCACCCGACGGGCCGGGCTTCTGGTTCCCGCCGACCGTCCTCACCGGGGAGCGGCACGACTCGGACGCGGCCCGCGAGGAGATCTTCGGCCCGGTCGCCGTCCTGCTGCCCTTCACCGACGAACAGGACGCGATCCGCCTCGCCAACGACACCCCGTACGGGCTCTCCGGCTCCATCTGGACCCGGGACGTCGGCCGCGCCCTGCGCGTCTCCCAGGCGGTGCGGGCCGGCAACCTGTCCGTCAACTCGCACTCCAGCGTCCGCTACTGGACCCCGTTCGGCGGCTTCAAGCAGTCCGGCGTGGGCCGCGAACTCGGCCCGGACGCGCTGACCGCCTTCACCGAGACCAAGAACGTCTTCATCAGCACGGAGGGCCCGGCACAGTGAGCGCAACCATTCCCGACCCCGAGGCCGTCGTCTGCCGCCGCCTGGTCGGCCGTACCGCCGTCGTCACCGGAGCCGGCAGCGGCATCGGCCTCGCCTCCGCGCGCCGGCTCGCCTCCGAGGGCGCGCACGTCGTCTGCGGCGACGTCGACGAGGTCCGCGGCAAGGCCGCCGCCGAGGAGACCGGAGGGCTCTTCGTCAAGGTCGACGTCACCGATCCCGACCAGGTCGAGGCGCTGTTCCAGGCGGCGTACGACACCTATGGCAGCGTCGACGTCGCCTTCAACAACGCCGGTATCTCACCGCCCGACGACGACTCGATCCTGGAGACCGGACTGGAGGCGTGGAAGCGGGTCCAGGAGGTCAACCTCACCTCCGTCTACCTGTGTTGCAAGGCCGCCCTGCCCTACATGCGGCGCCGGCGCCGGGGCTCCATCATCAACACCGCCTCGTTCGTGGCCCGGATGGGCGCGGCCACCTCGCAGATCTCGTACACCGCGTCCAAGGGCGGCGTGCTGGCCATGTCCCGGGAACTGGGCGTCCAGTTCGCCCGGGAGGGCATCAGGGTCAACGCCCTGTGCCCCGGACCGGTCGACACCCCGCTCCTGCGGGAGCTGTTCGCCAAGGACCCGGAGCGGGCCGCGCGCCGGCTCGTGCACATCCCCCTGGGGCGGTTCGCCCGGGCCGAGGAGATCGCCGCCGCCGTCGCCTTCCTCGCCAGCGACGACTCCTCCTTCGTCAACGCCACCGACTTCCTGGTGGACGGGGGCATCTCGGGGGCGTACGTCACTCCTCTGTAGGCCCCTGTGGCCGGGCCGGGGCGGGTCCTCCTACAGTTCCGGGGTGAGCATGACACCCCCGCCCGGCTGGTACCGCGATCCGTCGGCCCCGCATCTGGAGCGCTGGTGGGACGGAACGGCCTGGACCGACCACCGGCGCGCCCCCGAGGCGCACCAGCCCCAGCCCTCGCCGGCGCCCGCACCCCCGCCGCCCGTCGGCGGGGGCCCGACCCGGGCCAAGGCGGTGGCCCTGACCACCGCCGGGGCCGTCCTGGTCGCCGCGATCGTCACGGGAGCGGTCGTGCTCGGCCGCGACGACGGCGGTGGCACCGGCGCGCGGACGGCGCCCTCGAACGCCTCCGCCACGGCGGCCGGCCCCGCCACCGCCGCGACCTCCCCGTCACCGTCGTCCGCTTCCCCGTCGGCGACCGCCACCGGCGACCCGTCCGTCGTCGTCGACCAGCTCAACGGCATCACGCTGCCGGTGCCCGACGGCTGGGAGAAGCCGCAGTACGTCGCGGACAACAACGTCGTCATGACCACGCACGGCACCTACGACTGCCCGACCCACACCGGCCTGTGCCGGCACGGCCTGGTCCTGACACTGACGGCGACCGCGACCGACGCGACCTCGCCCAAGGCCCTGGCGGAGCAGGACATCGAGAACGCGGCCGACCTGGCGTACGACGAGAACGCGGCCGGACAGCGCCTCTACGGGGGCATCACCTCCCACCAGGCCGTCGCCTCCGGTCAGATCGCGGTCGCGGGCCGCGCCGGGTACTTCGTGCGCTGGCGGGTCAGGACCGCCCAGGGCTCCGGCGGCTACGTCCAGTCGCTGGTCTTCCCGTCCAGCGTGGGCAGCGAGGCGCCGGTCGTCGTCCGCTTCGTCTTCGACGCGGGCGCGGACGGGCCGCCCCTGTCCGACATCGACAGGATCACCAAGGGCATACGGCCCCTCGGCGACGCCGGCACGAGCGGGGGCGTCGGCAGCAGCATCGGCCCGTCCGGCTGAACCGGAGGGCCGGCCGGCCGGCGGGGGCGCTCACAGGAACGTGAGGCCCTCGCCCCGGTACGTCGGCACGGTCGCCGTCACCCGGTCGCCCTCCACCAGGTGCAGCGTGTCGAACCGCTCGCACAGCTCGCCCGCCTTGGCGTGCCGGAACCACACCTTGTCGCCGATCAGCAGGTCGTCGGCGGGCGACCCGAGCAGCGGGGTCTGCACCTCGCCGGGGCCCTCCTGGGGGTCGTAGCGCAGCCCCTCCGGCAGATACGGCACCGGCAGCCGGTCCGCACCGGCCGCTCCCGAGGCCGGGTAGCCGCCGCCGAGCACCGTGACGACCCCCACCCCGGGGCGGCGCACGACCGGCTGGGCGAAGAGCGCCGCCGGACGGCCGCGGAAGGACGTGTAGTTGTCGAACAGGCGCGGGACGTACAGCCCCGAGCCCGCGGCGATCTCGGTGACGGCGTCCTCCGCCGCGGTGTGCTGGACACTGCCCGTGCCCCCGCCGTTGACGAACTCCAGCTCCGGCGCCACGGCCCGGACCGACCGCACCACCGCGGCCCGCCGCTCCGCCAGCTCCCGGCGCGCGGCCGCCTGCATCAGCCGGATCGCGCGCGAGCGCAGCGGCCGCCCGGCCACCGCGTCACCGACGCCCGCGACATGGCCCTCGTACGCCATGATCCCCACGAGCCGGAACCCCGGCCGCCGGGCCACCGTACGGGCCATCTCGGCGACCTGGGCGGGGGAGTGCAGCGGCGAGCGGAGTGCGCCGACGCGTATCCGTCCGCCGAGCAGCTTCAGCGAGGTGTCCAACTCCAGGCACACCCGCACGACTTCGCGTCCGCCCTCGCGCGAGGCGTCGACGAGGTCGAGCTGCGCCGGGTCGTCGATCATCACCGTGACGGCGGCGGCGAGCTTGGGATCGGCGGCCAGTTCGGCGAAGCCGGCCCGGTCGGCGGACGGATAGGCGAGCAGGACGTCCTCGAACCCGGAGCGGGCCAGCCACAGCGACTCGGCGAGGGTGAACGACATCACGCCCGCGAAGCCGTCCCTGGCGAGGACGCGTTCGAGCAGCGCCCGGCAGCGCACGGACTTGCTGGCCACCCGCACGGGCTTGCCGGCGGCGCGGCGGACGAGGTCGTCGGCGTTGGCGTCGAAGGCTTCCAGATCGACGATCGCGACGGGGGCGTCGAGATGGGCGGTGGCCCGGTCGTAACGGGCCCGGTCGGCGGCGCGCGCGGTCATGAACGAAGCCTGCCAGAGAGGATTACCACAGGGTAGGGGGACGTTCCGGGCAGATGCCCCGGGCCCGCGGACTGGTTCCCGCCCACATGGGATCAGCCCGTAAAGTGACGCGCACGTACGCCGGAACGGCGGAACGCTCCCGGCCGCGCCCTTGAGCCGGGATGGCACTTCGTTCGTACGGGTATGCGTGCCCGGTGACGACGAGTCGCCGCCGGGCGGGGCCACGAGGAAGACCGCGCCGGGGAGAACGGCCCGCGCACGAGGAAACGGGGGGTGCATGAGCACGGAAGCGCGCCACGCCCCGATCCCCCCGCGCCCCCCGAAGCCCCCACGCCCGTCCACCCCTCCCGACGGCGCCCCGCAACCGCCCGCCGAACCGCACTCCGCCGTCGTACCGGTGAGCCCACCCGAGGTGCCACGCGAGCGGCCGACGAGCGCGACGGACGGCCCCCGCGGCGGATCGGTGGTGTCCGGTGTTTCGCCGGACGGCGAGGCGGCGGGCCGGGGTGGCGAGCCGCGTTCGGCGGGGCAGGCCGCCGCGTGGAACGGGCCCGGCGAACCGGGCGCCGTACCCGGCTCCGGCCTCACGCCCCCGCGCACCGGCCGTGCCGACGGAGATGCCGGCGCCGCGGCCGCCCGGTCCCGCTTCCAGGCGTTCGAGCCTCCGGCCCGGCGCGAGGCGGCCCCGACGACACCGCCTCCGCCCGCCGCCTCCGCCCGTTTCCCCGACGCGCCGCCACGGATCGGCCGTCCGGCCGGGCCGCGCTCCGGCGGGCCGGGAGAGCCCGCTGCGGGCGAGGGCGGCGCCCGCGCCGGTCTCACCGGCCCGCCGCGCGGCTCGGAGCCGACCCGGGCGGGCCTCCCGTTCGCGCCGCGCAGCCCGGCCGCAGGGCCGTCCGCCGCCGGTTACGGCGAGGACCGGGCCCGCACCGGCGCGGCGCCGGCCTCCGGGCACGGGACGTCGGACCGGGACGTGCCCGGTGCCGTGCCGGCACAGCCGGGACACCGGCCGTCGCCGGCCGCGCCGCGGACTGCCGTACCCGCCGAGACCCCCTCGGAGACCACCGCGCGCCTGCGCCCCGTCTCCGCCCGCCGGCCCGGCGCCGCTGCCGGGCCGCCGGCCGCGCCTTCCGGCGGCGACCTCCGACGTGACTCCGCCGCCCCCGGCCCGGACGCGTTGGCCACCGGCGGCCCGCCCGCCGGTTCCCCAGCGGGCGGTTTCGCGGGGTCCACCACTGTGTCGCCGGGGCCGCGTGTGGCGCCCGACCCCGCCCTGTCGTGGGGCGCCTTCGCGGGGACCGCCGCCGTGCCCGGCGCGGCGCGGGCCCAGGTGCGGCTCGGGGAGCCCGAGGGGTACGACGAGCGGGGACGGGGGCGTGCGCTCGGCGGGCGGGTGCGGGCGCGGACCGCCGTGGCGGCGGCGTGCCTCGTGCTCGGGCTCGGACTCATCGGCGGTGCCGTGACCGGGAGTTGGCTCACCGGGGACTCCGGGGAGGGCGGCGCGGCCGGTGCGTTCGCCACGGCCGGCAGCATGTGGCACAGCATCCCCGTCGACCAGCTGTTCCCGCCCACGGTGGAGGGCCGCGGCGCCGGCCCCGGCGGGGCCGACCGCACCTGGACCCGCGTCGCCGTGGCACCCGACAGCGGCTGCGCGAACGCCTTCGACCCGCTGCTGCGCAAGGCCCTGGCCCCCGCCGGCTGCGCACGGCTGCTCCGCGCCACCTACACCGACGCCACCCAGAGCTACGTCACCACCGTGGGGCTGCTCTTCACCAAGGCCGACGCGCCCGCCATGAGATCCCTCGCCGCCCGGTTCCAGAACGAGGGCCTCGCCCGGCGCACCGACCTCATGCCCCGCCCGTACGCCGCCAAGGACACCGTCGCCGCCGCCTTCGGCGACAAGCAGCGCGCGTCCTGGACCATCTCCGTGCTGACCGAGGCCCCCGTGGTCGTCTACGCCGTCTCCGGCTGGGCCGACGGCCGCACCGTCGACTCCCCGCAGCCCGCCGCCGACGCGATGCGCTCCGGCGCCACCACGGCCCCCGCCCAGGCCGGCCTCGGCAACGAGGCCCAGGGCCTGGCCGACCGCATCGAACGCACCCTGCGCAGGAACGTCGATCCGGCCACGGACACGGAGAAACCCTCGTGAGAGCCGTCATCACCCGCAGGAGCGGCGCGCTGAGCGTCCTCCTGGCCGCCTCCCTCGCCCTCGTCCCGGCCACCGCCGCGCACGCCGACGGCATCCGCGCCCAGCAGTGGGCACTTGACGCCATGCACACCCAGCAGGCGTGGCGCGTCACCAAGGGCAAGGGCGTCACCGTCGCCGTCCTGGACACCGGCGTCGAGAGCGACCACCCCGATCTGGTCGGCAACGTCCTGCCCACCAAGGACTTCATCGGCTTCGGCGCCCGGCCCGGCGACCGCACCTGGGCCCGCCACGGCACCGCCATGGCCGGCATCATCGCCGGACACGGCCACGGGCCCGGCGACACCGACGGCGTCATGGGCATCGCCCCCGAGGCGAAGATCCTTCCCGTCCGCGTGATTCTCGAGGACGGCGACTCCGCTCGCGCCCGGGCCCGCACCACCCGCGGCAACGCCCTCGCCGACGGCATCCGCTGGGCCGCCGACCACGGCGCCGACGTCATCAACCTCTCCCTCGGCGACGACTCCGACTCCGCGCACCCGGAGCCGGCCGAGGACGAGGCCGTGCAGTACGCGCTGAGCAAGGGCACCGTCGTCGTCGCCTCGGCCGGCAACGGCGGTGACAAGGGCGACCACATCTCCTACCCGGCCGCCTACCCGGGCGTGATCGCCGCGACCGCCGTCGACCGCTACGGCACCCGCGCCGACTTCTCCACCCGCCGCTGGTACGCCGCGGTCAGCGCGCCCGGCGTCGACATCGTCATCGCCGACCCGGACCACCGGTACTACGAGGGCTGGGGCACGAGCGCGGCCTCCGCGTTCGTCTCCGGCGCCGCCGCCCTGATCAAGGCCGCCCACCCCCGTCTGACGCCCGCGCAGATCAAGAAGCTCCTGGAGGACACGGCCCGCAACGCCCCCGTCGGCGGCCGTGACGACTCCCGCGGCTTCGGCATGATCGACCCCGTGGCCGCCCTGAAGGCCGCGGACCGCCTGGAACCGCAGGGACTGCACGCGGTGGCGTACGGCGAGAGGTACTTCGGCCCCGGCCCCGACACCGCCGAGTCGGACGACACCGCCTCCGGCTGGGCCGGGCCTCTCGCCGGCAGCGTCGGCGGAGTGCTGCTGGTCGTCGCGGTCGTCCTGTGGCGCGCCCGCCGCGAAGACGCCGGAGGCGACGGCGAGGCCGGCTTCCGGCGCTAGGGGGTGTCTCGGACTTCTGGCGAAAGTCCCCTGGCAGCGGAATCAGGTCCCGCCCGCGAACACCGACACCGCCGCCCGCGCCGCCCCCTCCACCAGCGAGATGCCCTTCTCCTTCGTGGCGTTGCCCTGGGACAGGGCGGCCACCAGGTAGTCGTCGCCGTCGGCCGTCACGCGACCGATGCTGTTGACGACCCACAGCCCGGTCGTGCTGCGCGGCAGCCAGCCGTTCTTCAGGGCCCACGCGGAACCGTCCGCCGCCGCCGACACCCCCCAGCGCTGGTCCTCGGCTATCCGCCCCATCAGCCCCTGGAGGTACGTCCGCGAGGCCGTGCTCAGCTCGGAGTCCGAGTCGTCGCCGAACACCTGCTTGAGCAGGGCGAGCTGGTCGGCGGCCGTCGTCCGCGTCAGGCCCCACAGCGCGCCGTCGCCCCCGGAGGTGTCCGCCAGCCCGAAGCGGCGGTTCGCCGCGTCCAGGCCGTCCGCGCCGCCGACGATCCGCCACAGCGCCGAGGCGGAGTCGTTGTCGCTGTCCTCGATCATCGCGGTGGCGTACGTCCTCTCCTGGGCGGTCAGCCGTCGTCCCGCGTCCTGCGCCTGGAGCAGCAGGGCCGCCAGGATGTCGACCTTGACGATGCTCGCCGTGTCGAACGTGCCGTCGCCGTAGACGGCGCTCTGCCCGGAGCCGAGATCGAGCACCGCCACCGACACCGTCGCGCCGTCCTCCGGCGCCACCGACTTCATCGCCCCGGCCAGCAGCGCCGTACGGTCCGCCGCCTGGTCCGTCACGGTCTCCACCGATGCCCTCCCACTCGCCGACGCCGACGGGGACGCCGACGCCGCCGACCCTACGGCGCCCGGCCCGGCGGAGCCCCGGGCCCTCACATACGCGGTGCCCGCCGCCGTACCGCCCACGACGGTGACACAGACCAGGGCGGCGCAGAGCAGGGGCCGGCGCCGGGACGGGCGCGCGCGACGGCCATGGCGGCGACGACGGCCGCCGGCGGACGGGGACTCCATGCCCGGGATGCTTCTGGCGGTGACTGTGCGCGCCGTGAGACCGGCGTGAGACACGGGTCAGGGGACCCTGAGAAATCCGTGAAGGGTCCCGGACAGGACCGTGCCCGGCCCCGGATAGGGTCGTGGCCGTGGCGAACAAGAACATCCCCGACCCCGGTTTCTCCGACGACGACGGCTCCGCCGACCCCCGGCTGAGCGCGGCGCTCGCCGCCTGGGCCGAGGACCGCACCGCCGTGGCACCCGTCCTGGAGGCACTCAAGGGCGCCCGGCTGCTCGTCCCCGTCGTGGCCGTGCTCGGCGAGGTGGAGGAGGACGAGCGGGGGCTGCGCCGCGAGAAGACCAGCGACATGGCCGTGCCGACCCTGAAGGCCGGCGGGCGCACGGCCCTGCCCGCCTTCACCTCCACCGACTCCCTGGCCCGCTGGGACCCGGCGGCCCGCCCCGTCGCCGTACCCCTGCACCAGGCCCTTCAGGCCGCCGCGCACGAGAAGGCGGACACGGTGGTGCTGGACCTGGCCGGGCCGGTGCCGTTCGAGCTGACCGGGCCGGCGCTGCTCGCGCTCGCCGAGGGCCGCACCACGACCGACCCGCTCGCCGACCCGGCGGTGGTGGCGGCCGTACGGGAGGCGGTGGCCGCCGAGCCGGCCGTGCTCCGTGCCCACCTCGGTCCCGGTCAGGCCGACGGCACCCTCGCCCTGGTCCTCGACCCGGACGCCGCCGCGGCCCCGGCCGAGGCCGCCCGCGCCGTCGCCGAGCGGCTGGCCGCCAGCGACACGCTGAGGGCCCGCCTGGTGCGCGGTCTCGACCTGGCACTGCTGCCGGCCGGGACGACGCCGCCGGGCGAGCCCCTGTACGTGAAGGAGTGAAGGGAGCCGCCCGCCGCGCCGGGCGGCGGGGCAGGCGGGAAGCGGGTCAGCCGTAGACCGGCCCGGTGTACTTCTCGCCCGGGCCCTGGCCCGGCTCGTCCGGGACGACCGACGCCTCGCGGAACGCCAGCTGCAGCGACTTCAGGCCGTCGCGCAGCGGCGCCGCGTGGAAGGAGCTGATCTCGGTCGTGCTCGCGTCCAGCAGACCGGCGAGCGCGGTGATCAGCTTGCGGGCCTCGTCCAGGTCCTTGTACTTGTCGCCCTCCTCGGTCAGACCGAGCTTCACGGCGGCGGCGCTCATCAGGTTGACGGCGACCGTCACGATCACCTCGACGGCGGGGACCTCGGCGATGTCCCGGGTCATCGCGTCGAAGTCGGGGGTCTCAGGAGGGGTCTCACTCATGCCCCACACGATAGGCGGTTCCGGATTACGGTTTCTCGATTAGTCCTTGTCAAGCGATCCTGCTAATCTGGTTTCCGACCGGCCGGACACGTACGTGCTCGGCCCACAAGTGGAGGCTCCGATCTCCCACCTGACCGTCCTCCGGGACGGCGGGTCATCCGGTCAGGCGGCCACCATCGTTCCGTACGGACGATGGAGTCGCCCGAAAGCGCGCCCCGCGAACATCGCGGCGGTGCTCCGGTTGTGCTTGGAGCCCCGCCTGTGATCGTCCGGGGCATTTTTGTTGCTTCGGCGCGGTTAGGTCTTACGAACACAGACGTACGCGGCTGTCCGCCAGACCGCCGCGTGGTGCTACCGAGGAGGATCCATCAGCGCCGAGCCCCGCATCAACGACCGGATTCGCGTTCCCGAGGTGCGACTTGTCGGTCCCAGTGGCGAGCAGGTCGGCATCGTGCCGCTCGCGAAGGCACTGGAGCTTGCCCAGGAGTACGACCTGGACCTGGTCGAGGTCGCGGCGAACGCCCGTCCGCCCGTGTGCAAGCTCATGGACTACGGGAAGTTCAAGTACGAGTCGGCCATGAAGGCCCGTGAGGCGCGCAAGAACCAGGCGCACACGGTCATCAAGGAGATGAAGCTCCGGCCGAAGATCGACCCGCACGACTACGACACCAAGAAGGGTCACGTCGTCCGGTTCCTCAAGCAGGGCGACAAGGTCAAGATCACGATCATGTTCCGTGGTCGCGAGCAGTCCCGGCCCGAGCTGGGCTACCGGCTGCTGCAGCGGCTCGCGGAGGACGTCCAGGACCTCGGCTTCGTGGAGTCGAACCCGAAGCAGGACGGCCGCAACATGATCATGGTTCTCGGTCCGCACAAGAAGAAGACCGAGGCGATGGCCGAGGCCCGCCAGGCGCAGGAGGCCCGCAAGGCCGAAGCGAAGGCCAACCCCGGCCGCTCGCAGAACGCCGCGGACGTCGAGGCGTCGGCCGAGGAGCCCGCCGAGGCGTGACCCCCGGGACCCGCGTCCCAGGATGTAACCGAAAACATTGAGAGCGACGCTCCACCGTGCCCGGTTTTCGTGACCGGGCACCGGAGCGCCACCGACGAGGAGAGAACGGCGCTATGCCGAAGAACAAGTCGCACAGCGGTGCCAGCAAGCGCTTCAAGGTCACCGGCTCCGGCAAGGTGCTCCGTGAGCGCGCCGGCAAGCGCCACCTGCTCGAGCACAAGTCGTCCCGTCTGACGCGTCGCCTCACCGGCAACGCCGAAATGGCCCCGGGCGACGCCAAGAAGATCAAGAAGCTTCTCGGCAAGTGACGCGGCGGCGCCCGATCCGCTGAGCCCCGCGCACAGCTGACCTTCCGCGCCGTACGTCGGGACCGGGACCCATTCGTTTCCGGGTCGTGTGAGGACAACCACGACCCCGCTACAAGGAGTTAATCAAGTGGCACGCGTCAAGCGGGCAGTCAACGCCCACAAGAAGCGCCGGGCGATCCTCGAGCAGGCCTCCGGCTACCGCGGTCAGCGCTCGCGTCTGTACCGCAAGGCCAAGGAGCAGGTCACCCACTCGCTGGTCTACAACTACAACGACCGCAAGAAGCGCAAGGGTGACTTCCGGCAGCTGTGGATCCAGCGCATCAACGCCGCCGCTCGCGCCAACGGCATCACCTACAACCGCTTCATCCAGGGTCTGAAGGCCGCCAACGTCGAGGTGGACCGCAAGATCCTGGCCGAGCTGGCCGTGAACGACGCGAACGCGTTCGCCGCGCTCGTCGAGGTCGCCCAGAAGGCCCTGCCGAGCGACGTCAACGCGCCGAAGGCGGCGTGACGCTGCGCCGGCTTTAGGCCGACGTGACGTACGGACCCGTGGGCTTTGTGCCTGCGGGTCCGTTTGTTGTGCGGTTCTGCCGAGTCGGCACCGCCGGACTCCGCCGTCGTGGTTGATCGCCGTCGCGGCGGACAGAGGTTTTCTGAGGTGAAGAGGATGCCGTCAGCTACTCCCGAGCTCATTTCGCCCCGCTCGGCCCGCGTCAGCGCCGCCCGGCGGCTGGCCAGGCGGAACTTCCGGGGCAAGGACCGGCTGTTTCTCGCGGAGGGGCCGCAGGCCGTGCGTGAGGCGGCCGGGCACCGGGGAGCGGACGGGACGGCGACGCTCGTCGAGCTGTTCGCCACCGTCGAGGCCGCGGAGCGGTACGCCGACATCGTGGGCGAGGTCCGCGGCGCAGGCGCCCGGGTCCACCTCGCCTCCGAGGACGTCATCGCGGACATCTCCACCACCGTCACCCCGCAGGGTCTCGTCGGGATCTGCCGGTTCCTCGACAGGCCGTTCGAGGAGGTCCTCTCCGCCCGCCCCCGCCTCGTCGCCGTCCTCGCACACGTACGCGACCCCGGCAACGCGGGCACCGTGCTGCGCTGCGCCGACGCCGCCGGAGCCGACGCGGTGGTCCTCACCGACGCCTCCGTGGACCTCTACAACCCCAAGGCCGTGCGCGCCTCCGTCGGCTCGCTGTTCCATCTGCCGGTCGCCGTGGGCGTCCCCGTCGAGCAGGCGGTCGCCGGCCTGAAGGCCGCCGGGGTGCGCATCGTCGCCGCCGACGGCGCGGGCGAGCAGGACCTCGACGACGAGCTCGACAAGGGCACGATGGGCGGGCCCACCGCCTGGGTGTTCGGCAACGAGGCCTGGGGCCTGCCGGAGGAGACCCGGGCCCTGGCCGACGCCGTCGTCCGCGTCCCGATCCACGGAAAGGCCGAGAGCCTGAACCTGGCGACCGCGGCCGCCGTATGTCTCTACGCCTCGGCCCGTGCACAGCGCGCCTCCGGAGGATGCCGCTCCGTCACGGACCACCGAGGGCCTGCCTGACAATTCCCGCCTGCCTCGCGGTCCGGCGGACGCCGGGAATTGTCAGGCAGGCCCTAGTAGGCTGACCAGCTCGGGGGCCCACAGTGGGAAGGGTGGGGTACGGGGATGAGTGTCGGCACCAGCGGCGCACCGGGCAGGCGCGAGGCGCGACGGCCGCCCGCGCCCCGGAGCGCCGGTGACCCCAGCGGACTCGGCACCGGCGATCCGACCGGACTCGGCGTCGACCCCGACGACCTGCCCGACGGTCTGGTCGTCGCCGACGCACACGGACGGGTGATCTGCTTCAACGCCGCCGCGGCCCGCATCACCGCCGTCCCCGCCGAGGAAGCCCTCGGCCGGCACCTGGAGAAGGCCCTGCCCCTGGAGGACCTGGAAGGGCGCCGGTGGTGGCAGCTGACCGACCCCTACGGCGGCCTCGCCATCCGCGTGGGCCAGCCCGAGCGCAACCTCCTGCTGCACGGGGGCCGGGAGGTCCTGGTCTCCGCCCGGTACGTCCGCGACCGCCCCACCGGCCCCGTCCGCCGCGTCGTCGTCTCCCTGCGGGACACCGAGGCCCGCCGGCGCACCGAGCGCAGCCACGCCGAGCTCATCGCCACCGTGGCGCACGAGCTGCGCTCCCCGCTGACCTCCGTCAAGGGCTTCACCGCCACGCTGCTCGCCAAGTGGGAGAGGTTCACCGACGACCAGAAGCGGCTGATGCTGGAGACCGTCGACGCCGACGCCGACCGCGTCACCCGGCTCATCGCCGAGCTGCTCGACATCTCCCGCATCGACTCCGGCCGCCTGGAGGTGCGCCGCCAGCTCGTCGACATGGGGGCCGCGGTCGGCCGGCACGTCCAGGCCTACGTCGCCGCCGGCCAGCCCGCGGACCGTTTCCTGGTCCGCACGGAGCAGCCGCTGCCCGAGCTGTGGGCCGACCCGGACAAGATCGACCAGGTGCTGAGCAACCTCATCGAAAATGCGGTGCGGCACGGTGAGGGAACCGTCACCATTGACATCACAGCGGCGTCGTCCCCCCGTGACGGGGACGACCCCAAGAACGCCGAGAACACCGATAACATCGAGAACACGGGCACGTCGGTCACGGTGAGCGACGAGGGGCCCGGCATCCCGGAGGAGTCCATGAACCGCGTCTTCACCCGCTTCTGGCGGGGCAGCAAGCGCGGCGGCACCGGCCTCGGGCTCTACATCGTCAAGGGCATCGTCGAGGCCCACGGCGGAACGATCACGGTCGGCCGCGCCGCAGGCGGCGGCGCCCGGTTCCGATTTACCCTGCCCGTGGGCACCCCGGCACACCTGCTCTGACACCGGCCGAGGACCCACGGGCGCATCCGCTTTCCCCAGCCCCGTTAGACTCGGCCTTTGGCACCTTTGTGTCCCACCACTGGAGACGGAATGTCCACGAGTCGGTGACGGGGACCGTCAGCCAGCCAATCGGAAGCACGGGAAGAGATGTCGGCACCCAATAAGTCGTACGACCCTGTCGAGGTCGAGGCGTTGAAACCGGAAGAGATCGAGCGCATGCGGGACGAGGCGCTCGCCGCCTTCGCAGCCGCGGACTCCCTCGACGCGCTCCACGAGGCCAAGGTCGCCCACACCGGCCCCGCCTCCCCGCTGGCCCTCGCCAACCGCGAGATCGGCGCCCTGCCCCCGCACGCCAAGGCCGACGCCGGCAAACGAGTCGGCATGGCCCGCGGCGCGGTGAACAAGGCCCTCGCCGGCCGCCAGGCCGAGCTGGAGGCCGAGCGCGACGCCCGCGTGCTGGTCGAGGAGGCCGTCGACGTCACGCTGCCCTACGACCGCGTACCGGCCGGCGCCCGGCACCCGCTGACCACGATGATGGAGCGGGTCGCGGACGTCTTCGTGTCCATGGGCTACGAGATCGCCGAGGGCCCCGAGGTCGAGGCCGAGTGGTTCAACTTCGACGCGCTCAACATCGCGCCCGACCACCCGGCCCGCACCATGCAGGACACGTTCTTCGTCGAGGGCGGCAAGGGCGAGGACAGCGGCGTCGTGCTGCGTACCCACACCTCGCCGGTGCAGATCCGCTCCCTGCTCCACCGCGAGCCGCCGGTCTACGTGGTCTGCCCCGGCCGCGTGTACCGCACGGACGAGCTCGACGCCACGCACACCCCGGTCTTCCACCAGATCGAGCTGCTCGCCGTCGACGAGGGCCTGACCATGGCGGACCTCAAGGGCACCCTGGACCACATGGTCCAGTCGCTCTTCGGTGCCGACATGAAGACCCGGCTGCGCCCGAACTACTTCCCGTTCACCGAGCCGTCCGCCGAGATGGACATGCTCTGCTACGTCTGCAAGGGCACGTCCGTCGGCAACCCCGACCGGCCCTGCCGCACCTGCTCCAGCGAGGGCTGGATCGAGCTGGGCGGCTGCGGCATGGTCAATCCGCGGGTGCTCACCGCCTGCGGCGTCGACCCGCAGAGGTACAGCGGCTTCGCCTTCGGGTTCGGCATCGAGCGGATGCTGATGTTCCGCCACAACGTCGAGGACATGCGAGACATGGTCGAGGGTGACGTCCGGTTCACCCGGCCGTTCGGGATGGAGATCTGATGCGGGTCCCGCTTTCTTGGCTGCGGGAGTACGTCGACCTGCCGGCGACGGAGACCGGGCGCGACGTCCAGGCCAAGCTCATTTCGGCCGGCCTCGAGGTCGAGACCGTCGAACAGCTCGGCGCCGACCTCAAGGGGCCGCTCGTCGTCGGCCAGGTGCTCACCATCGAGGAGCTGGAGGGCTTCAAGAAGCCCATCCGCTTCTGCACCGTCGACGTCGGCCAGGCCAACGGCACCGGTGAGCCGCAGGAGATCGTCTGCGGCGCCCGCAACTTCTCCGTCGGCGACAAGGTCGTCGTGGTGCTGCCCGGCGCCGTGCTGCCCGGCGGCTTCGCCATCGCCGCCCGCAAGACCTACGGCAAGGTCTCGCACGGCATGATCTGCTCCGCCGACGAGCTGGGCATGGGCGACGACGGCAGCCACGGCATCATCGTGCTGCCGCCCGAGCACGAGGTCGGCACCGACGCCATCGAGCTGCTCCAGCTGGTCGACGAGGTCCTGGACATCGCCGTCACGCCCGACCGCGGCTACTGCCTGTCCCTGCGCGGCGTCGCCCGCGAGGCCGCCATCGCCTACGGCCGCCCGCTGCTCGACCCGGCGCTGCTGGACGTACCGGCGCCGAACGCCTTCGGGCACCCGGTGCGGATCTCCGACCCGTTCGGCTGCGACCGCTTCACCGCCCGCACGGTGACCGGCCTCGACCCCGAGGCCCGGTCCCCGATCTGGCTGAAGCGCCGGCTGCAGAAGGCGGGCATGCGCCCGATCTCGCTCGCCGTGGACATCACCAACTACGTGATGCTGGAGCTCGGCCAGCCGCTGCACGCCTACGACCGCGGCCGCGTCCAGGGCGCGATCGGCGTGCGCCGGGCCGAGCGCGGCGAGAAGCTCACCACCCTCGACGGCGTCGCCCGGACGCTGTCCACCGAGGACCTGGTCATCACCGACGAGCGCGGCCCCATCGGCCTCGCCGGTGTCATGGGCGGCGCCCACACCGAGATCGACGACACCGAGGGCACCACCACCGAGGTCGTCATCGAGGCCGCCCACTTCGACCCGGTCGCCATCGCGCGCACCGCCCGCCGGCACAGGATGTCCTCGGAGGCCTCCCGCCGCTTCGAGCGTGGCGTCGACCCGCAGGCCGCCTCCGCCGCCGCGCAGCGCACCGTCGACCTGCTGGTCCTCCTCGCCGGCGGCACCGCCGACGCGGGCGTCACCGAGGTCGTCGCGCCCTCCGCGCCGCGCACCATCACCATCCCGGCCGACCACCCCGACAAGGTCGCGGGCGTCACCTACGGCCGCGAGACCGTCGTACGCCGGCTCCAGCAGATCGGCTGCGACGTCTACGGGCAGGACGAGCTGATCGTCACCGTCCCGTCCTGGCGGCCTGACCTGACCGACCCGAACGACCTGGCCGAGGAGGTCATCCGGCTGGAGGGCTACGAGAACCTGCCCTCCACGCTGCCCAGGCCCCTGCCCGGGCACGGCCTGACCGACCGGCAGCGGCTGCACAGCCGCGTCGGGCGCGCGCTGGCCGGCGCCGGCTACGTCGAGGCGCTGAACTACCCGTTCATCGGCGAGGCCGCCCTCGACCAGCTCGGCCTGGAGGCGGACGACCCGCGCCGCACCGTGGTCAGCCTCGTCAACCCGCTCTCCGACGAGGAGCCGTCCCTGCGGACGACGCTGCTGCCGGGCCTGCTCGGCGCGCTGCGCCGCAACGACGGACGCGGCAGCCACGACCTGGCGCTGTTCGAGACCGGCCTGGTCTTCCGGCCCACCGGGCAGGAGGAGATCCCGGCCCGGCTGCCCGCCGACCGCCGGCCCACCGACGAGGAGCTGGCCGCCCTCGACACCGCGCTGCCGCACCAGCCGCGCCGGGTCGCCGTGGTGCTCGCGGGCGCCCGCGAGCAGGCCGGCTGGTGGGGCAAGGGCCGGCCGACCGACTGGGCGGACGCCATCGAGGCGGCCCGCCTGGTGGCCCGCGAGGCCGGTACGGAACTGACCGTGCGCGCCGACCAGCACGCCCCGTGGCACCCCGGCCGCTGCGCCGCGCTGTACGCCGAGGTGGACGGCGTGCAGACGCTCGTCGGCCACGCCGGTGAGCTGCACCCGCGCGTGGTGAAGGCGATGCACCTGCCCGAGCGCACCTGCGCGATGGAGGTCGACCTCGACCTGATCCAGGGGGCCGGGGACGGGATCGTGCGCGCGCCGCGGATCTCCTCGTTCCCCGTCGCCACGCAGGACGTCGCCCTCGTCGTCGACAAGCCGGTCCCGGCCGCCGAGGTCGAGGCCGCGCTGCGCGAGGGCGCCGGTGAGCTCCTGGAGGCCATCCGCCTGTTCGACGTCTACGAGAACGCCGAACAGCTCGGCGAGGGCCGCAAGTCGCTGGCGTACGCCCTGCGCTTCCGCGCCCCCGACCGCACGCTGACGGTCGACGAGGCGTCGGCCGCCCGGGACGCCGCGGTGGCCCTGGCCGCCGAGCGGACCGGGGCGGTCCTGCGCGGCTGAGACCGCGTCACGGAGGGGCGGGTCCGGTACGCCGGGCCCGCCCCTCCGCTGTGACCTGCATAAATGCACGCTCGGAGGGTGCTCACTCGTTCGGGTGAGAACGGGAGGCGATCCCGCCCTCGCGCCCCGTGCGCTCGACAGAATCGCAACCGGCCTCTTGGGGCCTGTCGTCACATTCCCGCCTGCCCGGCGGCGCTCTGACGACAGGGCCCGGGGCCGGTCCGCGCTGTCGGCGCCGTTTGGGGGTCATCGTCGTGATCCGCATCAGGGCTGGGGCTCCGCGCCGGATGCGGTCGGGCGCCGCATTCCTGGCGGTGGGCACCGGCCTCGTCCTCCACGCCCGGCGCGCGTTCCTGCGCGAACTGCGGCAGGCCCGCGCCGCCGTGGCCTCCGCCCGGAGCATGCCGCTGCGGCCCCTGCCGCCGCGCGTGGCCGGGCTGGACCTGGCGGCGGCCCAGCTGCCCGCCGACCGGGGCGCGGCCGTCGGCGGCGACCTGTACGAGGTGATCGCCACCGAGCACGGCGTGCGCGCCGTGATCGGAGACGTCCGGGGCCACGGCCTCGCCGCCCTCGGTACCGTCGCCGCCGTGCTGGGCACCTTCCGCGCGGCCGCCCACGACGAGGCGGACCTCGAAGGCGTGCTGCGCCGCCTGGACCGCGCACTGGCCCGACACGTCCGCGACCGGGAACCGGACCCCGAGGGGCCCGAGCACTTCGTCACCGTGCTCCTCCTGCAGATCGCCGGCGACGGCACCCTGCACACCCTCAACTGCGGCCACCCCTGGCCATACCGGCTGAACGGCACAGAGGCGGAGCCCGTCTCCCGCACCGAGCCACTGCCGCCCCTGGGCCCGTTCCCCCTTCCCCCCGACCTGCCCACCGAGAACCCCGGCTCCCTGCTCCCGGGCGAGACCCTGGTCCTCTACACGGACGGCGTGGAGGACGCCCGGAACACCGAGGGCCGCTTCTTCCCCCTGCCGTCGGTACTGACCGAGGCGACCCGAGCGGGCCCCTTGTCCCCACAGGCCGTCCTGCGCACCGTCTTCACCCAGCTCCTCGACCACACAACACAACGCCCCGCAGACGACGTAGCGGTCCTGGTGATCCACAACGTCGGGGACGTCGTAAGGGGGGCGACTGCAGAAAAAAGGGGCGCGGGGCTCCACCGATAGCGGCTCCGCCGCGGGGCGCGACCAGCCCCCACCGGCCGGCAGCCGACCAAGAACCGAAAGCCCCGAGCCAGTAGTCGCCCCGCACTGCCGGCGGAGCCGCCCGTTCCGCCACGGAGTGTCGGGCAGGCGGCGGAGCGGGCGGCGCGGATACGGGCCGCCGCACTGTACGAGGGGGAGCCGGCGGCCCGGCCGGCCTCTTGACGAGGCATCTCAGTCAACCGACTGCCCACGCTCCGCGACAGCGCGCGCACGGTGCGGATGCGGGCACTCCGTTCACACCCCGTGTGAATCCGGACGCACTACGCTGTCGGCACCGAGCCACCGGGGGGCAGGACATGCAGCCCAACACTCTGCTCGACGCGATCCTGGACGAGGCGGGGATGTCGCACGCGGGTCTCGCCGCGCACGTCAACCAGGCGGGACGGGCACGCGGACTCGTACTGCGATACGAACACACGGCGGTGGGGCGGTGGTTGAAGGGCCAGCGGCCGCGCGGCCAGGTGCCCGACCTGATCTGCGAGGTGCTCGCCGCCCGGCTGCACCGGCCCGTCACGCTCGACGACATCGGTCTGGGCGTGCCCGGTGAGCCGTCCGCGCCGCACGGCACCTCGCTGTCCGGCTTCGTCGAGCGGGCCACGGCCCTGTGGCGCTCCGACGAGCAGCAGCGCCCGCACGTCCTGGGCGCGCCCGCCGTGACCGGGACGCCCGCGGTGATGCCGGTGTGGGAGTGGGAGAACCCGCCCGAGGACGTGGACGTCTCCCGGGGCGGCCGGCACCGGGTCACCCCGGCCGACATCGAGATGCTGCGCGCGGCCCGCACGCACTACGAGCAGATGTACCGCAAGGCCGGCGGCGTGGCGACCCGCAGCCGCGTCGTGGGTTTCCTCAACGCCGAGGCGGCGCCGCTGCTGCGCGGCGGCTACACCGACGCCACCGGCCGTCAACTGCACCGGGCCACCGGCGGTCTGGTGGCGATCGCGGGGATCTGCGCGTACGACTCCGACGCGCACGGCCTGGCCCAGCGCTACTTCCACCAGGCGCTCAGGCTCGCCAAGGCCAGCGGTGACCGGGGACTGGGCGCCTATGTGATAGCGCTGCTCGTCAACCAGTCGCTGTTCATGCGGGAGCACCGCCAGGCCGTCGCCTTCGCGGAGGCCGCGCTGCGCGCCGCCGGCAAGCACATCACACCCGCGCTCGCCTCCGACCTGTACGCGATGCAGGCCAAGGCGTACGCCCACCTCGGCGACGGCACGAGCGCCCTGTCCTGCATCCGGCGTGCCGAGGCCGCCGCCGAACGCATCCGGCGCGGATACGAGCCCGACGAGACGGGCTATGTCCAACCGGGCCTGGTCAATGTGCAGGTGGCGGAGGCGCTGCTCAGCCTCGGCGAGCTGGCGGCGGCCGAGGAGCACGCCACGGCCGCCGTGGGCAACCCGGCGCACGACCGTGGCCGGGTGCACCGGCTGGCCATGCTCAGCACGATCGAGCTGCGTCGGGGCAACGCCGAGAAGGCGGTGGCCACCGCCGTGCAGATGGCCGAGCAGGCCCGGGGGATGGAGTCGCAGCGGCTGCGCGACAGACTGCGGGCGGTGCGTGAGCACCTGGTGCGCAGCGGCTGTGCCGGCACCGCCGAGGCGGCCGAACTCATCGACGGGGCGCTGCGCGTGCCGCTGTGATGAACCGTGCGCCATGAGTGGCGCACTGTGCGCCTGCTGCCGGGCCGCTTCGGCTGCGATATTGCCACTGACCCGACGGAAGGTGGCAGAACCGTGCAGTGGACGAAGCAGAACGAACAAACTGTGTATGCAAACCGCTGGTTCACCGTCAACCTCGCGGATGTCGAGTTGCCGGACGGCCGGCACCTCGACCACTTCCTGATACGGCTGCGGCCCGTCGCCGTGGCCACGGTGGTCAACGAGGCCAACGAGGTCCTCCTGCTGTGGCGCCACCGCTTCATCACCGACAGCTGGGGCTGGGAACTGGCCGCGGGCGTCGTCGAGGACGGCGAGGACGTCGCCCGCGCCGCGGCCCGGGAACTGGAGGAGGAGACCGGCTGGCGGCCGGGGCCCCTGCACCACCTCATGAGCGTGGAGCCGTCCAACGGCCTCACCGACGCCCGGCACCACATCTACTGGTCGGACGAGGGCGAGTACATCGGACACCCCGTGGACGACTTCGAGTCGGACCGCCGCGAGTGGGTGCCGCTCAAGCTCGTCCCCGACATGGTCGCCCGCGGCGAGGTCCCGGCCGCGAACATGGCGGCCGCCTTACTGCTCCTGCACCACCTCAGGCTCGGATGACGCGGGCCCGGCACCGTCGACGGCATCCCGTCGTACGGTGCCGGGGCCGGGCGGCAGCCGGGTCCGTCCCGCGGAGCCGGGACGGCCGTGTCCCTGTGAAGCCGGGGTCAGCCGTAGGTGTAGAAGCCCGAGCCGCTCTTGCGGCCCAGCCGCCCGGCGTCGACCATGCGCTGCAGCAGCGGGGGAGCGGCGTACAGCGGCTCCTTGTACTCGTCGTACATGCTCTGCGCCACCGAGGCGACCGTGTCCAGGCCGATCAGGTCCGACAGCTTCAGCGGGCCCATCGGGTGGGCGCAGCCCAGTTCCATGCCGTTGTCGATGTCCTCGCGGCTGGCGATGCCCGACTCGAACATCCGGATCGCGGAGAGCAGGTAGGGGATCAGCAGCGCGTTGACCACGAAGCCGGAGCGGTCCTGGGCGCGGATCGCGTGCTTGCCGAGCACCTTCTCGGTGAACAGCTGCGCGCGGCTCAGCGTGCCCTCGGAGGTGGTGAGCGCCGGGATCAGCTCGACCAGCTTCTGCACCGGGGCCGGGTTGAAGAAGTGGATGCCGATGACCTGGTCCGGCCGCGCGGTGGCGACGGCCAGCTTCACCAGCGGGATGGAGGAGGTGTTGGAGGCCAAGATGGCGTCCGGCCGGGTCACCACCTGGTCCAGGACCTGGAAGATCTCCGTCTTGACCTGCTCGTTCTCCACCACGGCCTCGATCACCAGGTCGCGGTCCGCGAACTCGCCGAGGTCGGTGGTGAAGCTCAGCCGCGCCTGCGTCGCGTCCCGCTCCTCCTCGGTGATCTTGCCGCGCTCGGCCGCCTTGGCCAGGGAGTTGAACAGCCGGGTACGGCCGAACTCCAGGGCCTCGCCGGTGGTCTCGGCGACCTTCACGTCCAGACCGGCCCGGGCGCACACCTCGGCGATTCCCGCGCCCATCTGGCCGCAGCCCACCACTCCGACGCGTTCGATGTCGGTCACATCGTCCCTTTCCGTTGCATGCGCGACACCGGCGCGCTCTTGGGGCGCCCTCGCCGGCGCTGATCTACAGCGTGGGGCAGGCGGTCCATGTGAGCGGTGCCTGCTCCGATCGTGCACGTTACCCCTGTCGCAGCGATGATCGATCGCCCGGGTCGTGCATGCTGAGCCGGTACACGATCCGTGATGGCGCGGATCCACGGCGTACGGGGAGCCCCGGGATGAGCCGAGTGACGCGACGGGCGTTCACCGTCGCCGCCCTGTCCACCCTGGCGATCACACAGGCGGCCGCCGCGGCACCGGCCGCGCCCCAGCCACCGGGCGCCTCCCGCGCCCGCCGCCCGCGCGCGGCCGCCGACGAGATGCGCGGCATGTGGCTGGCGACCGTGACGAACCGCGACTGGCCCTCGCGCACCGGCCTCAGCGCGGCCCGGCAGCGCGGAGAGCTGACCGCCCTGCTCGACGCGGCGGTGCGCCGCCGGCTCAACACGGTGATCTTCCAGGTGCGCCCCACCGCCGACGCGCTGTGGCCCTCGCCGTACGAACCGTGGTCGCAGTGGCTGACCGGAACCCAGGGCAAGGACCCCGGCTGGGACCCGCTCGGCACGGCCGTCGAGGAGGCGCACGCCCGCGGACTGAAGCTGCACGCCTGGTTGAACCCCTACCGCGTCGCCCTGCACGCCGACCCGTCCCGGCTGGTGGCCTCCCACCCGGCCCGCAGGCACCCCGACTGGGTCGTGCCCTACGGCGGCAAGCTGTACTACAACCCGGGCCTGCCCGAGGTCCGGGCCTTCGTGCAGCAGGCGATGTCCGACGCCGTACGGAGGTATCCGGTGGACGGCGTCCACTTCGACGACTACTTCTACCCCTACCCGGAGGCCGGCCGGTCCTTCGACGACGACGCGGCCTACGCCCGCCACGGCGGCGCCTTCGCGAGCCGGGCCGCCTGGCGGCGCGACAACATCGACCGCCTCGTGCGCGAGACGGCCGCCGGGATCCAGCGGCTGCGGCCCGGCACCCAGTTCGGGATCAGCCCCTTCGGGGTGTGGCGCAACGCCTCGACCGACACACGCGGCTCGGACACGAAGGCGGGCGTCGAGACGTACGACGACCTGTACGCGGACACCCGCAAGTGGGTCCGGGAGGGCTGGATCGACTACATCGTCCCGCAGCTGTACTGGTCCGTCGGCCAGCCGGCCGCCGACTACGCGAAGCTGGTGCCCTGGTGGGCCCGGGTCGCGCGGGGCAGCCGTACGAAGCTGTACGTGGGCGAGGCGCTGTACAAGGCGGGTGACGCGACGCAGGGCGCGGCCTGGCGGGACCCGGACGAGCTGTCGCGGCACCTCGCCCTGGCCGAGAAGTACCCCGAGGTGCGCGGGCATGTGTTCTTCGCCGCGAAGGACGTCGCCGCGGATCCGTCCGGAGCGATGGCACGGGTGGTCGCCGACCACTACCGGCAGCCGGCGAACGCCCCGCGCTGACCTACTTCGACCTTTGCTTCTTCTCCTCGTGCCGGACCTGGCAGTCGGGGCCCGGTGACATCACGGCTTCGTGCCCGTCCGGGAAACGGACGCGGTACGGAGGGTTGCCCTCCTGGCCCATGACCTCGACGACCTCGCTGACCTGGTCGTGCTGGCCGACCACCCGGCCGTGCTGGACGAGCTTGTCGCCCACGGTTGCTCGCATCTGCAGGGCCTCCTCACCACATGCGGGAGCAGCGTCCTCGGCTTCGAGTCTACGGCGCGGAGCGCGGCCGGAACCGGTGAAGCGGCCGGGGCCGGAGTGCGGTCGGAACCGGTGGCGCCGGTCAGCCGCGCGCCCGCTGGGTGACGGCGATGCAGACGAGCACGGCGACGGCCGTCAACGGGGCGGCCGGCGTCAGATGCTCGCCGAGCAGCAGCACCGACCACACCAGTGTGAGCAGGGGCTGCGCCAACTGCAACTGGCTGGCCTTCGGGATGCCCACGGCCGCCATGCCCCGGTACCAGACGACCATCCCGAGGAACTGCGATCCGGCCGCCACCCACAGCAGCCCCGCCACGCTGTGCCACCCCAGGTGCACCGGCTCGTACGTCAGCGCCAGCGCGGCACCGGGCACGGCCACCGGCAGACACAGCACGAGCGCCCAGGCGATCACCTGCCAGCCGGGCATGACCCGCGCCAGCCGCCCGCCCTCGGTGTAGCCGGCGGCGCACACCAGCAGGGCGGCGAAGAGATACCCGTCGGCGGCCGTCAGGGCGCCGCCGCTCTGCTGCACGGTGAAGGCGACCACGGCGGCGGCGCCCGCCAGCGCCGCCGCCCAGAACGCCCGCGACGGCCGCGTCCCCATGCGCAGGGCGGAAAGCAGCGCCGTGGTGAGCGGCAGCAGGCCGACGACGACCGCGGCGTGCGCGGTGGTCGAGGTGCGCAGGGCGAGCGTGGTGAGCAGCGGGAAACCGAGGACCACACCCGCGGCGACCACCGCCAGCCCCGGCCGGTGCGGGCGTGCGGGCAGCGGCACCCGCAGTGCCAGCAGGGCGCCGCCCGCGATCACGGCGGCGAGCATGCTGCGCACGGCCACCAGCGACCAGGGCCCGAACCCCTCCAGTCCCCAGGCGGTGGCCGGAAACGTGAGCGAGAAGGAGGCGACGCCGAGCGCCGCCAGTGCCGTGCCGAGGCCGCGGCGCTCGCCGGGAGCGGTGACCGCTATCGCGCTCGAGGCAGTAGCGCTACTCTGTGTACTCATGCACCAGCGTAGCAGTGTCGGTGAACTGGCAGAACAGCTCCGACAAGACCTCGACCGCTATCCACCGGGTGGAAAGCTCCCGTCGAGCCGGGCACTGGTCGAGCGGTTCCGTGTGAGCCCGGTGACCGTCTCGCGGGCCCTCGCCCAGCTCGCCGCCGAGGGCCTGGTGATCACCCGGCCCGGGGCCGGTGCCTTCCGCGCCCGGCCGCGCGCGACGGAGACCCCCGCCGGGGACACCTCCTGGCAGGAGGTCGCGCTCAGCGCCGACGGCACCCTCGACCTCGTCCCGCGCACCGTGGACGCCTCAGGGGTCACCGTCTCGCTCGCCGCGCCGCCGCCCGGCGTGCTGGAGTTCAACGGCGGCTATCCGCATCCCTCCCTCCAGCCCGAGCGCGCCATGGCGGCGGCCCTGGCCCGGGCCGGACGCCGGCCGGGCGCCTGGGGCAGGCCGCCGCTGGAGGGACTGCCCGAGCTGCGCGAGTGGTTCGCGCGGGAGATCGGCGGGAGCATGACCGCGGCCGAGGTGCTGATCGCCGCCGGCGGCCAGTCCGCGCTGGCCACCGCCCTGCGCGCGCTCGCCCCGCCCGGCGCACCCGTCCTCGTCGAGTCGCCCACCTACCCCGGCATGCTCGCCCTCGCCCGCGCGGCCGGCCTGCGGCCCGTACCCGTGCCCGTCGACCCCGACGGCGTACGTCCCGACCTGCTCGCGGACGCCTTCCGGGCCAGCGGCGCCCGGGTGTTCGTCTGCCAGCCCCTGTTCCAGAACCCGACGGGCGCCGTGCTGGCCGCCGACCGGCGCACAGAGGTGCTGCGCATCGCCCGAGAGGCCGGCGCGTTCGTGATCGAGGACGACTTCGTACGCCGCCTCGCCCACGCGGACGCGGGCCCGCTGCCCCGCCCGCTGGCCGCCGACGACCCGGACGGCGTGGTCGTCCATGTCGGCTCGCTGACCAAGGCGACCTCGCCCAGCTTCCGCGTGAGCGCGCTCGCCGCGCGCGGACCCGTGCTGGAACGCCTGCGCGCCATCCAGGTCGTGGACAGCTTCTTCGTCCCCCGGCCGCTCCAGGAGGCGGCCCTGGAACTGGTCGGCTCCCCGGCCTGGCCCCGTCATCTGCGGGCGCTCTCGGCCGAGTTGAAGGTCCGCCGCGACACCATGACGGCCGCGCTCGCACGCCACCTGCCCGAACTCGCCCTGCCGCACGTCCCGCACGGCGGATACCACCTCTGGCTGCGCCTGCCCGACGGCACGGGGGACGCCGCCCGGGCCTTCGGCTCCGGTGGAGAGTCCGCCCTGACCGCCGCCGGCCTGCGCGCGGGCGTCGCCCTCACCCCCGGCCGCCCCTACTTCAGCGCCGAACCCCCGGCCCCCCACCTCCGCCTGAGCTTCGCGGCGGTCGCCGGCACGGCGGAGATCACGGAGGGGGTACGCCGACTGCGGGCGGCCTGCGACGAGGTGCTCCCGGCGAAAACGTCTCGACGCCCGCTCCCGTGACCTGGAAATCTCTCGTCCATGACCGACACACCCCAGGCCGACACGCCCAAGACCGAGACGCACAGGACCGAGACGCACAGGACCGAGACGCCGAGCCTCGCCGAGGGCTACGAGATCTCCACCGACCCCGCCCGCATCGACGTCGAGCGGGTGCACCGCTGGCTGTCCACCGACGCCTACTGGGCACTCGGGCGCTCACGCGACAAGCAGGAACGGGCGATCGCCGGGTCGCTCAACTTCGGGGTGTACGAGGCGGCGTCGGGGCACCAGGTCGCCTGTGCGCGGGTGGTGACCGACCTGGCCTCCTTCGCGTGGCTGTGCGACGTGTATGTCGACCGCGCGGTCCGCGGCAAGGGCATCGGGACGGCGCTCGTGGGGGCCGTACGCGAACACCTGCGGCCGTACGGCCTCAAGCGCGTCCTGCTCGCCACGCACGACGCGCACGGGGTCTACGAGAAGCTCGGTTTCCGTCCGCTGGAACGGCCGGACCAGTGGATGGCGCACTTTTTCGACTGAGCCGGGCCCGCACGCCGCAGAACTCAGGACTCGTCGCCCCTTGACCTGCTGACACAGGAGGATCACCATCACCGCATGCCACTGAGGGTGACGTTCGTGGCCGCCGCACGCAGTTCACCGCTGCTCGCGGAGCGGTTCGAGGACGACCGGCCGCTGGACCAGGCGGGCTGGGACGAGGTCCAGCGCGCCGCCGGAGAGCTGCTGCCGCTGGCGGCGGCCGAGCTGCGCTACTGCTCGCCGACCCCGCGCAGCCGGGCCACCGGCGACGCCCTGGGGTACGCCCCGCTGGTCCAACTCGCGCTGCGGGACTGCGACATGGGCCGCTGGCGCGGGCTGACGCTGGGCGAGGCGATGGCCCGCGAGCCGCAGTCGGTGGACGCCTGGCTCGCCGACCCGCGCTCCACCCCGCACGGCGGGGAGTCCCTGCTGGCCTTCATCGCCCGGGTGGGCGGCTGGCTCGACACCCGGCCGGTGGAGGACGGCGGCCGGATCGTCGCCGTCGCCGAGCCCTCGGTGATCCGCGCCGCCCTGGTCTACGCCCTGAAGGCCCCGCCCTCGACCTACTGGAACATCGACGTCCGCCCGCTGTCGGCGACCACCGTCAGCGGCCGCTCCGGCCGCTGGAACCTCCGCCTCGACGGCGCCAGCGCTCAGCCCTCGCGCACATAGTCGGTGGTGAGCACCAGGTCCTTGGCCGGACCGCCGACCCGCCACACCGACCGCCAGCGGCCCGCGTCCCGGACGGTGAACTCACCGCGGTAGAGATCGGCCGCGCACGGGTGCTCGGCCACGTACCGGCCCGTCCTCAGATCCAGCGGGTGGAAGGGCCGCCCGTCCGCGAACCGCACGTCGGCCGTGCCCGGCACGCTCCCCGGCAGGAACCGCAGCGTCCGCGTCGCGGGCCGGGACACGCCCCGCCAGGTGAAGGTCCCCGACTCCTCGTGCAACAGCCCGCCGCCGGCCAGGGCGCTGAAGACGGTGACCCCTGCGAAGTGCCCCACGTCACCGCTCGTCAGGTCCCGGACCTCGCGCTCCACGCGCCACCGCCCGGCAAGATGCGCCAGCACGTCCGTCACCGGCCGGAACCCGACGTCCATCACCGTGCCTTTCGTCATGGTCGCAATCGCGATCGAGCTTACGGGGTGCGCTGTCCGCCCCATTGACGTGCTCATACGGCTTCCCCATGTGCGGTCGACGCCCAGTCCTCGGCCGCCGGTACGGCGATCGACCTGGGCGGGGCGAAGGTCGCCGCCAAGGCCGAGGCGATCACGCCGGCCGCCGCGTCCGACGCCGTCAACACCGAGACCGCCACGCCGGTCGCACCGGTCACCTCCACCGTCACCGGCGTCGCCGACGGCTTCACATACACCTTCCCGGCGAACTCCGTCACTTTCCTGCGGATCAGGCAGAAGTAGCCCCGAAGCCGTAACCTCCGCATCATTCTCGGGACGCATTCCGTTTTCCTTTCGGTGAACGGAGTGCGTCCCGAATTGTTTCGGCGTACCCCCGCGCGTATTCGTCATTCACCATTCGTCCACCGTTCACCGGTGGGGGTACGACCAAGGGGAAATACTCCGGGTCTAATCGGTCGAACAAAAGCGCACGGGGAGTGACGTCCCCACAAGAGGCGCTGTATGTACCGGATTTCCTGGGAGCCCGCCGAGAATGGATCGCTCAACCCTGCGCGGCAGACCGCGACAGGCCGCCGCACTGCTCGCCGCGGCCATCACCGTCACCGCGTTCTGCGCGGCCGACGCCGTCGCCCGCAGCTATCCCTTCGGCCCGCGCACCCGCGCGGTCAACGACCTGGGCAACCAGTACGTGCCGTTCCACGCCCACCTGTGGGACCTGCTGCACGGCCGGGCCGACGGCGGCCTGCTCGTCAACTGGCAGTCCGGCTTCGGCTCCAGCTTCCTGCCCGACCTCGGGACGTATCTGAGCAGCCCGTTCGCCCTGCTCGTGGCCCTGTTCCCGAGGGACGAGATCGACCTCGCCGTCTATGTGGTCACCGTCCTGAAGACGGCGTGCGCCGGCGCCGCCATGGCCTGGCTGCTGCTCAGGCTGCGGCCCGGCCGCTGGTGGGCGGCGGGGCTGCTGGGCGCCGCCTACGCCCTGTGCGGCTGGTCGCTCGCGGACGCCTCGTACAACCCGATGTGGCTCGACGGCCTCATCGCCCTGCCCCTGCTGTGCCTGGTCGGCGAATGGGCACTCACCGGCCGGCACCGGCTGCTCGGCGTGCCGATCGTGGCGCTCGCCTGGATCGCCAACTTCTACACCGCGTACATGGCCACCATCGGCGCCGGCCTCGTCCTGCTGCTCCGGCTGTGGCTCTCCGGTCTCCCGCGCCGGCGGGCGCTCGCCGCGGCGGGCCGGGCCGCGGTCACCGTCGCCCTGGGCGTCGGCCTGGCCGCGCCGCTGGTCACGGTCATCTACTTCGGCACCAAGCACGCCTACCCGGGCCGGGTCACGCACTTCGCCCCGGTCGCCACACAGGACCTGCTGGCCCGTCTGCTGCCGACGACGTACGGATTCGCCAGCCCGGGGCTCTTCGTCGGCACCACCGCGCTGCTGCTGGCCCTCGCCCTGCCCTTCCACCGGGCGGCCCCCGTACGGGTGCGCGCCGGGTGGGGCCTGCTGGTGGTCGCCGTCACGCTGTCGATGCAGTGGATGCCGACCCATCTGGCCTGGCACGCCTTCACCACCCCGAACGGCAGCCCCTACCGGCAGACGTTCGTGCTGTGCGCGCTGCTGGTGATCGCGGCCTGGCACACGCTGTCCTACGGCGTGCCCGGCCGGCGCGCGCTGGCCGCGGCCGCCGCGCTGCTCGCTCTCATGGCCGCCGTCGCGAGCCGCAGCGCTCTGGTGCGCTCCTTCGCCTGGCCGGTGCTGGCGCTGGCCGCGGTCGGCGCACTGGGCGGGCTGGTCCTCCTCGGCCTCGACCGGGCGGGCGGGGCCGCCGAGGGCGCACCCGCGGCGGGGCGGCGCCGTCGGCTGCTCGTCGGGTCCGCCGTCGTCCTCCTGGTCGGCGCCCAGCTCGGCGAGGCCACCGCCACCTCCGCCGTGGCCACCCGGCTGCGGCTGGACCACCTGGACGACTACGCGCCCTGGGGGAGCCGGCAGCAGCGTCAGTCGGAGGCGATAGCCAAGGCCGACGGCTGGCCCGCCTACCGCACCGACCCCGGCCGGGAGCAGACCGTCGGCAACGATCCGATGGTGGTGGGCGGCGAAGGCGCCCAGTACTACAGCAGCCTCACCGCCGACGTCCTCAGCCGCACCCTCACCGCTCTCGGCGACGGCTGGACCTCGCGCGGCCGGAACGTACAGAGCCTGGACAACGCCGTCACCGACGCGATCTTCTCCGTGGGCGCCCGGGTGCACTCCCCGCCGGACCAGCACCAGAGGTGGAACCCCCGCGACCGCAGTCCGGTGACCGTGTCCCGGCAGGACGTACCGCCCCTGGTCACCGTCCGGCCGTCCACCGATTCCTCCGCCCGCACCGGCGTCTCCGCCTTCGGGCCCTCGCCCTACCGCAACCAGGAACTGCTGCTGGGCACCCGCGTCTACACCGTGCCCCCGCTGACCGTGCGCACCGGCGACGGCGGGCAGCCCGAACGGGCCGCCGGCGACCGGCCGGACGCGGTGATCGAGGCCCCCCGCACCAAGGCAGCCGCCGCACACCGGCCGACGATCGCGGCCCAGTGCCCGGCCGGCAGCGAGGTCTACCTCTGGGCGCCGCACTTCTCGGGCACCGCCCGCCTCGCCGAAACCCCGGCCCACCCGCTGACCGGACGGTTCACCGCCGACGCCGCCAAGATCGCCGCCATGCAGCGGCTCGGCACGGCCCCGCAGTCCGGCCGGGTGCGGATCGAGCTGTCGCCCACCCGGGCCGGCAGCGTCCCGGACGGCGCGGTCGGCTGCCTGGACACCGCGCGGCTGCACACCGCCGTCCAGCGGCTCAAGACCACCGGCGCCACCGAGGTGACCGTCTCCGACGGCACCGTACGGGCGCAGCTCCCGGCCGGCAGCAAGGGCACCGCCGTCCTCGCCACCCCCCGGATCGCCGGCTGGCGGTGCGCCGCGGGCGACGCCCCGGCCGCACCCGCCGAGACGTACTACGGGCTGATCGCCATCCCCCTGGACGGCTCCGCGACCAGCGTCACCTGCACCTTCCACCCGCCCGGCCTGCGGCTGGGCGCGGCCGTCGGGGGCGTCTCGCTCCTGACCCTCGTCCTGCTCGGCATCGTCACCGCCGTCCGCGGACGGCGGGCCCCACACCGCACCGCGCTCCGCACCACCACACGCCCGCGCGAGCGCACCACCAGCGCCCTCTGACCGCGCCCCCGGAGAGAACCATGCTCATCTCGATCGTCGCCCCCTGCTACAACGAGGAAGACGTCATCGAACGCTTCCACGCCGCCGTGCAGAAGGTCGCCGACGACCTGCTGCCGCTCGGCCACGACATGGAGTTCGTCTACGTCGACGACGGCAGCCGCGACCGGACGCTCACCCTCCTGGAACAGCTCGCCGACCGCGACCCGCGAGTCCGCTATGTCTCCTTCAGCCGCAACTTCGGCAAGGAGGCCGCCCTGCTCGCCGGCCTGCGCCACGCCTCCGGCGACTCGGTGGTGGTCATGGACGCCGACCTCCAGCACCCGCCGGAGCTGATCGGGCGCATGGTCGAGCTGCGCGCCCAGGGCTACGACCAGGTCCTCGCCCGGCGCAGCAGGCGCGGCGACCGGTTCACCCGCACCCTCACCGCCCGTCTGTACTACCGACTGGTCAACCGGCTCGTCGACGTCGAACTCGTCGACGGCGTGGGCGACTTCCGGCTTCTGTCGCGGCGCGTGGTGGACGCGGTGCTGGCCCTGACCGAGTACAACCGCTTCTCCAAGGGACTGTTCGCGTGGGTGGGCTTCCCCAGCACCACCTTCGAGTACGAGAACGCCGTGCGCGAGCACGGCCGCAGCTCCTGGACGCTGAAGTCCCTGCTCAACTACGGGCTCGACGGGCTGCTGTCGTTCAACAACAGGCCGCTGCGCGCCGCCCTCCACCTCGGCATGGCCCTGCTGACGTGTGCCGGGCTGTACACGGCGTGGATCGTGGGCGCCGCGCTCGTCAACGGCGTGGAGACGCCGGGGTATGTCACCATCATCACCGCCGTCACCGCGCTCGCGGGGGTGCAGATGGTGATGCTGGGCGTCATCGGGGAGTACACCGGCCGGATCTACTACGAGGTCAAGGGACGCCCGCACTTCCTGGTGAAGGCGACCAACGTGGAACGGACGAAGGACCTCATTCCCTGATGCGTACCGCGACGACCCGCCCGACGCCGAGGCGGATGTCCCCACAGACGCCGAGACAGATGCCGAGACAGATCGCCACCTTCGCCGTGGTCGGCGTCGTCAACACCGGCACGTACTACGGTCTTTACCTGCTGTTCCTCACGCGTTTGCCCTATCTCCTGGCGCATGTTCTCGCGTTCCTGCTCAGCATGATCGGATCCTTTTTCCTGAACGCGCGCTTCACCTACCGGACCCGGCCGACCTGGCGGAAATTCCTGCTGTTCCCGCTGACGAACGCCGCGAATTTCGTGATCACCACGGCCGGTGTGTACGTGATCGTCGACGTGCTGCACGCCGGCAGCCGGTTCGCCCCCCTGCTCGCCTCCGCGGCCGCGATCCCGGTGACCTTCGTGGTCTCCCGCTGGATCATGCTGCCCAAGGTCGACCCCGCGGAGGAGATTGCATAAACGTGCAGCGATACGTATAGTCATGCCATCGAGGAGGAGGGTCCATGGCTGTACGTGTCGCGGTCGCCGGAGCGAGCGGATACGCGGGCGGAGAAGCACTGCGTCTGCTGCTGGCGCACCCCGAGGTCGAGATCGGCGCCCTGACCGGCAACTCCAACGCCGGCCAGCGGCTCGGCGCGCTCCAGCCGCACCTGCTGCCGCTGGCCGACCGGGTGCTCGCCGAGACCACCCCCGAGTCACTCGCCGGGCACGATGTCGTCTTCCTCGCGCTGCCGCACGGCCAGTCCGCGGCCGTCGCCGAGCAGCTCGGCCCCGACGTCCTGGTCATCGACATGGGCGCCGACTTCCGGCTGAAGGACCCGGCCGACTGGGAGCGGTTCTACGGCTCCCCGCACGCCGGCACCTGGCCCTACGGCCTCCCCGAACTTCCGGGTGGCCGCGCTGCGCTGGAGGGGTCCAAGCGCATCGCGGTGCCCGGTTGCTACCCCACCGCCGCCTCCCTGGCCCTCGTCCCGGCCTACGCCGCCTCCCTCGTCGAGAACGAGGCCGTGATCGTCGCCGCCTCCGGCACCTCCGGCGCGGGCAAGGCAGCCAAGCCCCATCTGCTCGGCTCCGAGGTCATGGGCTCCATGTCGCCGTACGGCGTCGGCGGCGGCCACCGGCACACCCCCGAGATGATCCAGAACCTCAGCGCGGCCGCGGGCGAGCCGGTCACCGTCTCCTTCACGCCCACCCTCGCGCCGATGCCCCGCGGCATCCTCGCCACCTGCAGCGCCAGGGCCCGCGACGGAGTCACCGCCGAGTCCGTGCGCGCCGCCTACGAGAAGGCCTACGCCGACGAGCCCTTCGTCCACCTCCTCCCGGAGGGCCAGTGGCCCGCCACCGCCTCCGTGTACGGCTCCAACGCCGCGCAGATCCAGGTGGCGTACGACCCCGCCGCGCACCGCGTCATCGCCATCAGCGCCATCGACAACCTGACCAAGGGCACCGCGGGCGGCGCCGTGCAGAGCATGAACATCGCCCTCGGGCTCGACGAGAGCACCGGACTTTCCACGATCGGAGTCGCACCGTGAGCGTCACGGCAGCCAAGGGATTCACGGCGGCGGGCATCGCCGCCGGGATCAAGGAGAACGGCAACCCGGACCTGGCCCTCGTGGTCAACAACGGGCCCCGCCGCGCCGCCGCGGGCGTCTTCACCTCCAACCGCGTCAAGGCCGCGCCGGTGCTGTGGTCCGAGCAGGTCATCAAGAGCGGCCAGGTGTCGGCCGTCGTGCTCAACTCCGGCGGCGCCAACGCCTGCACCGGCCCCAAGGGCTTCCAGGACACCCACGCCACCGCCGAGAAGGTCGCGGAGGCCCTCGGCCGGGGCGCCGTCGAGGTCGCCGTCTGCTCCACCGGCCTGATCGGCGTGCTGCTGCCGATGGACAAGCTGCTGCCGGGCGTCGAGACGGCCGCCGCCCAGCTCTCCGAGCACGGCGGCGAGAAGGCCGCCATCGCCATCAAGACCACCGACACCGTCCACAAGACCTCCGTGGTCACCAAGGACGGCTGGACCGTCGGCGGCATGGCCAAGGGCGCGGGCATGCTCGCCCCGGGCCTGGCCACCATGCTGGTCGTCCTCACCACCGACGCCGACCTCGACGACCAGACCCTGGACCGGGCCCTGCGCGCGGCCACCAAGGTCACCTTCGACCGTGTCGACTCCGACGGCTGCATGTCCACCAACGACACCGTGCTGCTGCTCTCCTCCGGCTCCTCCGGCATCACCCCGGAGTACGAGGAGTTCGCCGAGGCGGTCCGGCAGGTCTGCGACGACCTCGGCCGGCAGCTCATCGGCGACGCCGAGGGCGCCTCCAAGGACATCAAGGTCGAGGTGATCAACGCGGCGAGCGAGGACGACGCCGTGGAGGTGGGCCGCTCCATCGCCCGCAACAACCTCCTCAAGTGCGCCATCCACGGCGAGGACCCCAACTGGGGCCGCGTCCTCTCCGCGATCGGCACGACCAGGGCCGCCTTCGAGCCGGACGAGCTCAATGTCGCGATCAACGGCGTCTGGGTCTGCAAGGACGGCGGCGTCGGCGAGGACCGCGAGAAGGTCGACATGCGCTACCGCGAGGTCCACATCGTGGCGGACCTCGCGGCAGGCAGTGAGTCTGCGACCATCTGGACCAACGACCTGACGGCCGACTATGTCCACGAGAACAGCGCCTACTCGTCTTGACGTGCCCGCTTGGTTGTCGCGGGTCCCCGTCGTCGCCGACGAGGGTTCCTGTTTCACCGGCGACTGCTCGCCCCGGACGAGTCCGGGATGAGTCTTACATCGCCTCCGCAGGCCAACACCGCCCGCCCGGCGGCTGATCCGAGATCCTTCCGAAAGTCGGCTATGACGGTCAATCACCCACAAGAGCGAAAGTCCCCGACTCGCAAGCACACGGCCCTGCCGAAGGCCCAGATCCTCATCGAGGCGCTGCCCTGGCTGACCCGGCACCACGGCAAGATCGTCGTCATCAAGTTCGGTGGCAACGCCATGGTGAACGAGGACCTGAAGTCCGCCTTCGCCCAGGACGTCGTCTTCCTGCGGCACGCCGGCCTCAAGCCGGTCGTGGTGCACGGCGGCGGTCCGCAGATCAGCGCCGCCCTCGACAAGCACGGCATCGTCAGCGAGTTCAAGGCGGGCCTGCGGGTCACCACCGAGGACGCCATGGACGTCGTACGGATGGTGCTGGCCGGGCAGGTGCAGCGCGAGCTGGTCGGGCTGCTCAACCAGCACGGCCCGCTCGCCGTCGGCCTCACCGGCGAGGACGCGCACACCATCACCGCCACCAAGCACACCCCCGAGATCGACGGCGAGCCGGTCGACATCGGGCGGGTGGGCGAGATCACCGACATCGACACGGGCGCCATCGAGGCGCTGCTCGCCGACGGCCGCATCCCGGTCGTCTCCTCCATCGCCCGCAGTCAGGACGACGGACATGTCTACAACGTCAATGCTGATACGGCGGCTGCGGCACTCGCTGCGGCACTGGGCGCCGAGACCCTCATGGTCCTCACCGACGTCGAGGGCCTCTACGAGGACTGGCCGAACTCCGACGAGGTGATCAGCCGCCTCACCGCGTCCCAGCTGGAGAAACTGCTGCCGGAGCTGTCCTCCGGCATGGTGCCGAAGATGGAGGGCTGTCTGCACGCCGTGCGCAACGGTGTGCACACCGCCCGCGTCATCGACGGCCGGGTCCAGCACTCGATCCTGCTGGAGATCTTCACCGACGAGGGCATCGGCACCATGGTCGTGCCGGACGAACAGGGGGAGTCATGAGCAACCAGGAGCTGACCGCGCGGTGGCAGGGCGCGCTCATGAACAACTACGGCACCCCGCGCCTGCCGCTGGTGCGGGGCGAGGGCGCCAAGCTGTGGGACGCCGACGGCACGCAGTACGTCGACTTCGTCGGCGGGATCGCGGTCAACGCGCTCGGCCACGCGCACCCTGCCGTCGTCGAGGCGGTGAGCCGGCAGATCGCCTCCCTCGGCCACGTCTCCAACCTCTTCATCGCCGAGCCGCCCGTCGCCCTCGCCGAACGACTGCTCCAGCTCTTCGGCCGGGACGGCAAGGTCTACTTCTGCAACTCCGGCGCCGAGGCCAACGAGGGCGCCTTCAAGATCGGCCGGCTGACCGGGCGCACCCACATGGTCGCGACCCAGGGCGGCTTCCACGGCCGTACGATGGGCGCCCTCGCGCTCACCGGCCAGCCCGGCAAGCAGGACCCCTTCCTGCCGCTGCCCGGCGACGTCACCCACGTCCCGTACGGCGACGCGCAGGCGCTGGCCGCCGCGGTGACCGAGGAGACGGCCCTGGTGATCATCGAGCCGATCCAGGGCGAGAACGGGGTCGTGGTGCCCCCGGCCGGCTATCTCAAGGCGGCCAGGGCGATCACCGCGGCCACGGGTGCCCTGCTGGTCCTGGACGAGGTCCAGACCGGCGTCGGCCGCACCGGGAACTGGTTCGAGTACCAGGCCCACGAGGGCGTCCTGCCCGACGTGGTCACGCTCGCCAAGGGGCTCGGCGGCGGGCTGCCGCTCGGCGCCACCGTCGCCTTCGGACGGGCCGCCGAACTGCTCCGGCCGGGCCAGCACGGCACGACCTTCGGCGGCAACCCGGTCGCCTGCGCCGCCGGTCTCGCCGTCCTGGACACCATCGCGGACGAGGGGCTGCTGGAGAACGTCAAGCGGCAGAGCGAGAAGCTGCGGGGCGGCATCGAGTCCCTGGGCCACCCGCTGGTCTCCCACGTCCGGGGTGCGGGCCTGCTGCTGGGTATCGTGCTCACCGGGCCGCACGCGCCACAGGTGCAGCAGGCGGCCCAGGAGGCCGGGTTCCTGGTGAACGCGCCCGCCCCGGACGTCGTACGGCTGATGCCGCCGCTGAACCTCCGCGACGACGAGGCGGACGCCTTCCTCCGGGCGCTGCCCGGCGTCCTGGACGTGGCCGACGGGGACGGACGATCCGGAGAATGAGACGACGATGAGTCAGGCACAGGACAACGGGTACGCCGACGCCGGGGCCACCGGTCCCGCCGTGCCGCAGACCCGCACCGCACGCCACCGCCGGATCGTGGACATCCTCAACCGGCAACCGGTGCGCTCGCAGAGCCAGCTGGCGAAGCTCCTCGCCGACGACGGGCTGAGTGTCACCCAGGCGACCCTGTCCAGGGACCTGGACGAGCTGAACGCGGTGAAGATCCGCAACACGGACGGCGACCTCATCTACGCGGTGCCCAGCGAGGGCGGCTTCCGCACGCCCCGCGCGCCGCTGGGGGAGTCGGCGAAGGAGGAGCGGATGCGGCGGCTCTCCCAGGAGCTGCTGATCTCCGCGGAGGCCTCCGCCAACCTCGTCGTCCTGCGCACCCCTCCCGGTGCGGCACAGTTCCTCGCCTCGGCGATCGACCAGGCCGAGCTCCACGACATCCTGGGCACGATCGCCGGCGACGACACCCTGCTCCTGATCAGCCGCAACCCGACCGGCGGCCAGGCCCTGGCGGACCACCTGCTGCGCCTGGCCCAGAACGGCCACTGACGCCGCTGCAGGCAGTGGTACCGACATAGCTGCGGGCAGTCGTGCCTCCCCGGTGCTCAACGCCTGGGAGGTACCCCAGGCGGCACGGGTGGGCGCAGCGGCACCCCGCACGCGCGGTGAGCGCCCCGTCCACCTCGCAGCACGACGGCGCGACAGGCCGACGCATGCACGCGGCCCGCGGGCGTGCGTCACCCCAGCCGGCCGGCCAACCCGTCCGTGCACCGCACCTCGTCCCCCGCCGTGATCAGCAGCGCCTCCACCTCCGGCAGCGCCTGCAACCAGGCCAGCCCCTCCCGCGAGCCCATCGCGAACGCGGCCGTCGCCCAGCAGTCCGCCCAGGTCAGCCGGGGCGCGACCACGGTGACCGACACCAGGTCGGTCACCGCCGAGCGGCCGGTGCGCGGATCGACGATATGGGCGCCCCGCTCGGCGGTCCCGGACGTCGCCACCGCCAACTCCTCCGCGCCGGCCGCCGAGATCACCGCCGCCAGACCACCCGTGCGCAGCGGATCCGACACCCCCACCCGCCACGCCCGGTGCGCCTCAGGGGAGCCCAGCAGCTGCACGTCCCCGCCGCCGTTCACGCTCACCCCGCTCGCCCCCGCCGCCGCGATCCGCCGGGCCGCCCGTTCGGCCGCCCAGCCCTTGACGATCCCGGTCGGATCCAGCCGCCCCTGGTAGCGCAGGCTGAACCAGCCCTCGCTGGCCCGTTCCGCCTCGGCGCCCAGCTCCAGCACCTCGGCGACCTCGGGATCGCAGTCCTCCACGGTGAGTTCACCGCGCGCCAGCCGCGAGAGCTGGCTGTCGTCGCGATACGTGCTGAACCGCCTGTCGGCCCGCTGCAGCCCGGCGACCGCCTCGCGCAGCGCCGCACCGACCGCCTCGGGTTCCCCGCCGCGGACGTCGAAGGAGAAGACCGTCCCCATGACCTCCTCCATGTGACGCACCGCGGCGGGAGCGTTCGCCGGCTCCGCCACGGCCTCACCCATGGACCTGGTCCAGAGCCGACTGCAGCGACTTCAGATAGCCGCCGCTGGTGTAGGTCGCCCCGGACACCGCGTCGATGTCCGCGCTCTGCGCGGCGACCGCCTCCTGGTTGAGTTTCGGGACCGCCATGGCGGTCTTCTGGTCGCTGAGACCCCCCTTGGGCGCCTGCACCGCCTCCGCCTTGACGATCTTCCCGTCGCTCACGGTCAGCCGGACCTGGACGGCGCCGTACTGTGTCCGGGCCGCGTCCCCGGTGACGGTCCGGGTGCCCGTGCGCTGCGCGCCGCTGCCCCCTTGCGGCGACTCCTGCGCGGCCGCGGACGGCTGGGCCGCGGCCGTCTGCTGCGGTGCCGCGCCGGCGGCCGAGGCGGAGGCCGGGCCGGAGGCCGGCTTCAGCGACAGCAGCAGCACGATCCCGGACACGGTGGCGGCGCCGGCGAGCACCGCGCGCCGAACGGGGTGGTTCTTCCTCATGGCGTATGAGCTCCTGACGTCCCGTCGCTACATCTCGAACGACTCGTGATGGATGCGGCGCGCGGGAACCCCCGCGCCGCGCAGTGCCTCGTACACCGACTGCGCGAAACCGGTCGGGCCGCACATGAAGACGTCGTGGCGGTCGATGTCGGCGATCTTCCGCCGCAGGGACTCGGCGGAGATGTCGGGGCGTTCGCCGTCGGGGCTGTTGACCGCGTACATCAGCCGGGCGCCGCGTTCGTCGGCGATCTTCGCCAGCTCGTCCCACAGGGCCAGGTCCTGGGTGCTGTTGGCCCGGTAGAGGAGGGTGATGTCACCGGCCGCGCCGGGCAGCGTCTCGAACAGCGCGCGCATCGGGGTGATGCCGACACCGCCGGCGACCAGCAGCACCTTGCCGCGGCTGCGCCGGGCCGCGGTGAGCGCGCCGTAGGGGCCCTCCGCCCACACCCGGGTGCCGGGCTCGAGTTCGCGCAGCCGGGCGCTGTGGTCGCCGATCGCCTTGACGGTGATGCGCAGCAGGTCCGGGCGGGGCGCCGCCGACAGCGAGTACGGGTGGGAGCTGAACCGCATGCCGGGGGCCAGGAACCGCCACCGGAAGAACTGCCCGGCCTCCGCGCCCATCCGGTGCAGCTTCCGGCCCCCGATCAGCACCGACACGATTCCCGGCGTCTCCTCGACGACCGCCTCGACCCGCATCCGGTGCTTGGTGTTCAGCCGGATCGGGGTGAGGATCCGGTACCAGACGACCAGCGCGGTCACCGCGCCGTACAGCCCGTACCAGAAGGTCTTGGCGACCGGTTCGACGGCGAAGTCGTTGCCGGTTGTGATCTGGTGCCAGAACGTCAGGAACACCGCCGCGTACGTGAACAGGTGCACGTGGTACCAGGTGTCGTACGGCATCCGGCGGCGGACCGGGCCGACGGAGACCAGCCCGACGACCAGCAGCAGGCCGGTGCCGATGGCCGCCTTGCCCATGTCGGGCAGCTGCTCGACCGAGTCGATCGTCTGCCGGGCGATGTCGCCGAGCGACCTGCCCGCCTGGAGCGCGTAGCCCCACATGGTCAGGAACACGTGAGCGAGGACGAGGCAGAGCATGTAGCGGCCGCTCATCGCGTGCCAGCGGGCGACCCGGTCGGAGCCCACCCGCCGCTCCAGGGCGGGCACACGTGCCATCTGGAGCACGACCAGCGCCATGAGATAACCGGCGAGCAGGCCGGTGATGCGGCCCGCGTTGAGGATCTTCCCGTTCGTGTCGGCGATGGACGGGGTGTTCATCCACCACAGCCAGACGACGCCCGCCGCGCCCGCCCCGACGGCGAGCAGCAGCGGAACGGCGGGGGAGCGGCGCGGCCGGATGCGGCGCATCGTCTGGCGCCGGGCGGCGCGGCCTCCTGCGAGCGTGGTGGTCACGGTTCCTCCGTGGGATTTGACCCTTGGCCGCCCACACATACGTGGCGCGTGCGCCGAGTGTTCACAGCCCGGCGGAGTCCAGTGCCGACTGGAGCGACTGGCGGTAACCGTCACTCGTGTACGTCGCTCCCGAGACCGAGTCGATGTCCGCGCTCTGCGCGGCCAGGGCCTCCCGCCTCAGCTCGGGGAGGGCGTAGCTGTTGATCTCCTGGTCCCGTGGGTTGTCCGTGGGGTAGGAGACGGCGGTCACGTCGGTGATCCGGCCGTTCTTCAGCGTGATCCGCACCTGGACCGGACCCCAGCGGGTCTGCACCGTCTCGCCGGTGACGGTCTTCGTGCCGCTGGAGCTGCCGGACCCGCCGCTGGACCCGCTGCTGGAGCCGCTCCCGGACCCGCCGCCGGAGCCCGCGGAGGCACCGGCGCCGGCGGACGCCGCCGGGGCGGGCGCCGCGGCGATCTCCGGCGGGGTGTGCGGCTTCAGCGACAGCAGCATCACCAGCCCCGAGACGGTGGCGGCGCTCGCCAGGACGACACGGCGCAGCGGACGGTTCTTCTTCAACGCGTGCAACGGGGCCTCACAGCTCGAAGGACTCGTGGTGGATACGCCGGTCCGGCACTCCGGCGGCGCGCAGCACCTCGTACAGGCCCTGCGCGAAGGCGTGCGGACCGCAGAGGTACACGTCGTGCCCGGACAGGTCGGCGACGGACGCCCGCAGGGACGTAACGGTGATGGCGGGGCGCTCCCCGTTCGGGCCGTTGAGCGCGTAGAGCACCCGTGCCCCGCGCCACCGCGCGATCGCCTCCAGCTCGGCCCCCAGGGCGAGGTCCTCGGCCGTGCGCGCCCGGTACAGCAGGGTGACCTCGCCGGGCAGCGTCTCGAACAGCGCCCGCAGGGGGGTGATGCCGACACCGCCGGCGATCAGCAGCGACTTGTGCGCGGTGCGCCGGTCGGCGGTCAGAGAGCCGTAGGGGCCCTCCGCCCACACCCGGGTGCCCGGCCGCAGCAGCGGCACGGCGGCGCTGTGGTCGCCGAGCGCCTTCACGGTGATGCGCAAGCGGTCCGGGCGGGGCGGCGCCGACAGGGAGTACGGCGTGGAGGTCCATCCCATGCCCTCGGCGAGGAACCGCCAGCGGAAGAACTGGCCCGGCCGGGCGCCGAGTTCGTCCAGCCGGTGGCCGCGCACGACCACCGAGTACACCCCGGGCGCCTCCGGGTGCACCGACTCGACCCGCAGCCGGTGCCGCAGGTTGAGCCGCACCGGCGCCAGGACCCGGAACCAGAGCACGAGCGCCGCGACGCCGAGGTACAGCACGTACCAGGCGGCCGTGGCCACGGTGTGGCCGTTGAACTGGTCGCCCAGCGCAAGCTGGTGGCCGAAGGCCAGGAAGACGGCGGCGTAGGTGAGCAGGTGCACGTAGTACCAGAACTCGTGGCTGGTGCGGCGCCGCACCGCGCGCGCCGAGGTGACGCCCACGGCGAGGAGGATCACCGTGCCGAGGGCGGCCTTCAGCATCTCCGGGTAGTCGAGGACGATCGAGAGCGCCTCGTGCCGGACCGAGGCCCGGTCCTGGGCCGCGTAACCGAGAACGATCAGCACCACGTGCACGACCAGCAGGCAGACCGTGTACCGGCCGGCCATCGCGTGCCAGCGGGCCACCCGGTCCGAGCCGACCCTCCGCTCCAGCAGCGGCACCCGGGCCATCAGCCCGACGAGGACCGCGCAGGCGTATCCGCACAGCAGGCCCGCGATGCGTCCCGCGCCGGTCAGCACGCCCGCCGAGCCGACGACGGAGGGGGTGCCGTACCACCACAGGCCGACCACCGCGGCGGCCCCCGCCCACAGCAGCGCCAGCACGGCACCCGCCGGGGAGCGCCGGGGCACCACCGGGACGGGCGGTGCGGCCCGTCGTCCGTACACCGTGGTCATCTGTCGTACGTCCTTTCACCGGTCCAGGACGCCACTGTGCGGGCCGAACCTCTGAAAGAGCTCTGAGTACGGGGGTGGCGACCACCACTCACAGAGAACTCAGAGGCACCTCACGCACCACCCCGCCGCGCGACCGGCGATGCTGGAAGAGCCATGAACGCATCCCGCCCGGCCCCTTCCGGTCTTCCCGTGCTCACCCGCCCCGACGGCACCCCCGTCCGGGTCCTGGTCGTCGACGACGACCCGGACCTCGCCGAGGTGCTCTGCGGCGCCCTGCGCTACCAGGGCTGGGAGGTCGAGGCCGCCGGTGACGGCGCCACCGCCGTCGCCCGCGCCCGTGAGCTGCGGCCCGACGCCGTCGTGCTCGACGTGATGCTCCCGGACATCGACGGCTTCGCCGTGCTGCGGGACCTGCACGAAGTGCGCCCGGACGTCTGTGTGCTCTTCCTCACGGCACGGGACGCGGTGGAGGACCGCATCGCCGGGATCACCGCGGGCGGCGACGACTACGTGACCAAGCCGTTCAGCCTGGAGGAGGTGGTCGCCCGGCTGCGCGGGCTGCTGCGCCGCGCCGGGATGGCCCGGCAGCCGGACGACGGGCCGCGGCTGACCGTGGGCGACCTGGTGATGGACGAGGACGCGCGCGAGGTGACCCGGGCCGGGGAGCTGATCGAGCTCTCCCCGACCGAGTACGAGCTGCTGCGCTTCCTGATGCGCAACCCCCGCCGGGTGCTCAGCAAGGCACAGATCCTGGACCGTGTCTGGTCCTACGACTTCGGCGGCCGGGCCCATGTGGTGGAGCTGTACATCTCCTACCTGCGCAAGAAGGTGGACGCGGGCCGCGAGCCCATGATCCACACGGTGCGCGGGGCGGGCTACGTGCTGAAGCCGGCGGTCCGGTGAGGGCGCGGCTCGCTCGGGTGGCACGGCGGGCGGGGCGGCTGCCCCGGCCGCGTACGCTGCGGGCCCGGCTCACCTTCGGCCTGGTGGTGCTGCTCGCCGCCGGCTGCGCCGCCGTCGGCGTGGCCGCGGTCGTCGAGCTGAACGGCTTCCTCATCGGCCGGCTCGACCAGCAGCTGGAGCAGACCGGGCCGAGCTTCGCGCAGAGCCTGGAGCACGGCACCGGCGCTGGCACCGTCACGGGCAAGCCCTCCGACCACGACGGCGACGAGCACGGCGACACCCGCCGGCAGGCCGCCGAGACGTTCGGCGCCCGGCTGCTGGGCGGCGCGGTGACCAACGCGGCGGTCGTCCCCTCCCGTACCCACCCCGGCTTCGCCATCCCCCTCACCGCCGCCGACCGCGAGGCCCTGGCCACGCTGCCGGTGGACCGCCACGGTCACACCGTGCGCCTGTCGGCGCTGGGCGACTACCGGCTGGCGGCCTGGCCTGGCCGGGACGGCGACGTGCTGGTCACCGGGTTGCCGATGGAGCCGGTACGGGCCACGGTCCACCGGCTGGAACTGGTCGCCGGGGGCGTCTTCGGGCTCGCCCTGGCCGCCGCCGGAGTCGCGGGCGCCCTGTGGGTGCGCTGGTCGCTGCGGCCGCTGAGCCGGGTCGCGGCCACCGCCACCCGGGTCAGCGAGCTGCCGCTGGCCAGCGGTGAGGTGGCGCTGCCGCCCCGGGCGCCCGAAGCGGATCCGCACAGCGAGGTGGGCCGGGTCTCCACCGCCTTCGACCGGATGCTCCACCACGTCGAGGACGCTCTCACCAAACGGCACGCCAGCGAGGAGCGGCTGCGCAGCTTCGCCGCCGACGCCAGCCACGAGCTGCGCACCCCGGTGGCCTCGGTGCGCGGCCACGCCGAACTCGCCCTGCTGCACCCCGGCCCGGTACCGCCCGAGGTGTCGCGCGCCCTGGAACGCATCGCCGCCGAGTCCGCGCGCATGGGCGAGATGGTCGACGAGATGCTGCTCCTGGCCCGGCTGGACGCCGGCCGCCCCCTGGAGCGCCGCCCGGTCGACCTCACCCGCCTGGTCCTGGACGCGGTGACCGACGCCCGGGCCGTGGGGCCTGGGCACCGCTGGGCGCTGGACCTGCCGGAGGAGCCGGTGACGGTGACCGGCGACGCCCACCGGCTCCAGCAGGTCCTGGCCAACCTGCTGGCCAACGCCCGTCTGCACACGCCCGAGGGCACGAAGGTGACGGTCACCCTGGAGACCGACGCCTCCACGGCGGCCCTGTCCGTCCACGACGACGGCCCCGGGATCCCGGAGGAGATCCGTCCGGGCGTCTTCGACCGCTTCACCCGCGCCGACCGCCGGCGCACCGACCCCTCGGCCGGTGCCGGAGCCGGAGCGGGCCTCGGCCTGTCGATCGTGACAGCGGTGACCGAGGCCCACGGCGGAAGCGTGGAGCTGGAGAGCCGCACGGGCTCGACGACGTTCACGGTGCGGCTGCCGGCCGGCGCGGTGGGCGGCGGCACCGGCTGAGCACGCCGCTCAGACCGGCGACGGCGGCAGCGGCAACGGCAGCCCCGGCAGCCCGTCCAGGCTGGTGGCGATGTGCTCCTTCCTGGCGAAGTACTCGCTCAGCGAGGCGTCGTCCTCGCGGGCGAACCGCCTGCCGTGCAGATCGCGGTCCTCCTCGTACGCCATGAAGGGGACCGCGTACCCGCAGGTGTCCCGGATCAGTTCGGCGCGGACGACGATGACGGCGCGCAGCCCGTGCGTGGTGGGGTCGATGTCCGGGAAGCGGGCGAGGAGCTCCGGGAAGCGCGGGTCGTCGCGGAAGACCGGCTCGCCCCGGCCGTGCACGCGCACGATGTTGGGCGGCCCCTGGAAGGCGCACCACATCAGGGTGATCCTGCCGTTCTCCCGCAGGTGGGCGATGGTCTCCGCGTTGGATCCGGCGAAGTCCAGATAGGCCACGGTCTGCTCGTCGAGCACCGCGAAGCAGCCCTTGAGGCCCTTGGGCGAGAGGTTGACCGTGCCGTCGCCCGACAGCGGGGCGGTCGCGGTGAAGAAGAGGGGCTGCTCCTCGATGAACGTGCGCAGCCTGCCGTCAATGCGTTCATAGGTCTTTCCAATGTCTAACGATTATCGGGGCATTTCTTTCGGCTGTCTAATGAATTTTGGCGTCCGTTTCAGATGTCCGCAGGCGGTGTCGATTGACGAATCATGCAGGGCTCTGCATACTCATGCATAGAGGGCAGGGCACTGTGAGGAGAGACCCGTGACCGAGCGCGTCGTACTCGCCTACTCGGGCGGTCTGGACACCTCCGTCGCCATCGGCTGGATCGCCGAGGAGACGGGCGCCGAGGTCATCGCCGTCGCGGTGGACGTCGGCCAGGGCGGCGAGGACCTGGACGTCATCCGCAAGCGCGCGCTCGCCTGCGGTGCCGTCGAGGCCGAGGTCGCCGACGCCAGGGACGAGTTCGCCGACGAGTACTGCCTCCCGGCGATCAAGGCCAACGCCCTCTACATGGACCGCTACCCGCTGGTCTCCGCGCTCTCCCGGCCGGTGATCGTCAAGCACCTGGTCGCCGCCGCCCGGAAGCACGGCGCCACCACCGTCGCCCACGGCTGCACCGGCAAGGGCAACGACCAGGTCCGCTTCGAGGCCGGGATCGTCGCCCTCGCCCCCGATCTGAAGTGCGTCGCCCCGGTCCGCGACTACGCGATGACCCGCGACAAGGCCATCGCGTTCTGCGAGGAGAAGAACCTCCCCATCGCGACCACCAGGAAGTCCCCGTACTCCATCGACCAGAACGTCTTCGGCCGCGCCGTCGAGACCGGCTTCCTCGAGGACATCTGGAACGCGCCGATCGAGGACATCTACGAATACACGCGGAACCCGGCCGCCCCGCGCGACCCCGACGAGGTGATCATCACCTTCGCCGAGGGCGTCCCGGTCGCGATCGACGGCAGGCCCGTCACCGTCCTCCAGGCGATCCAGCAGCTCAACGAGCGGGCCGGCGCCCAGGGCGTCGGCCGGATCGACATGGTCGAGGACCGCCTCGTCGGCATCAAGTCCCGCGAGGTCTACGAAGCACCCGGCGCGATCGCCCTGATCACCGCCCACCAGGAGCTGGAGAACGTCACCGTCGAGCGCGAACTGGCCCGCTACAAGCGGCAGGTCGAGCAGCGCTGGGGCGAACTCGTCTACGACGGCCAGTGGTTCTCCCCGCTCAAGCGCGCCCTGGACGGCTTCGTCGACGAGGCCAGCCGGCACGTCTCCGGCGACATCCGCATGACCCTGCACGGCGGCCGCGCGGTCGTCACCGGCCGGCGCTCGGCTCAGTCGCTGTACGACTTCCACCTCGCCACCTACGACACCGGCGACACCTTCGACCAGTCCGCGGCCAAGGGCTTCATCGACATCCACAGCCTGTCCTCGAAGATCGCCGCGCGGCGCGATCTGGCAGGCGGAGCCTGACACGGACCCCGCTTCGGTACGGTTCCACGGTTTCTCACCTCAAGACCCTCTCTAGCTCTAGGAGCAGCGCAAGTGAGCAGCAACAGCGGTGACGTACGGCTCTGGGGCGGCCGTTTCGCCGACGGTCCCGCCGAGGCCCTGGCGAAGCTGTCCGCGTCCGTCCACTTCGACTGGCGGCTCGCGCCCTACGACATCGCCGGCTCACGCGCCCACGCACGCGTGCTGCACAAGGCGGGTCTCCTCACCGAGGACGAGCTGCGGCGCATGATCGCCGGGCTCGACCAGCTGGAGGCGGACGTCGCCGACGGCTCCTTCACCGGCACCATCGCCGACGAGGACGTCCACACCGCGCTGGAGCGCGGCCTGCTGGAGCGCCTCGGCCCGGACCTCGGCGGCAAGCTGCGCGCCGGCCGCTCGCGCAACGACCAGGTCGCGACCCTGTTCCGCATGTACCTGCGCGATCACGCCCGGATCGTCGGCGGCCTGATCGCCGACCTCCAGGACGCGCTGATCGGCCTCGCCGAGGCCCACCCCGACGTGGCGATGCCCGGCCGCACCCACCTCCAGCACGCCCAGCCGGTGCTCTTCGCCCACCACGTCCTCGCCCATGTGCAGTCCCTGTCCCGGGACGCCGAGCGGCTGCGCCAGTGGGACGAGCGCACGGCCGTGTCGCCGTACGGCTCGGGCGCCCTGGCGGGCTCCTCCCTGGGCCTGGACCCGGAGGCGGTGGCGCGGGACCTCGGCTTCGAACACGGCAGCGCCGCGAACTCCATCGACGGCACGGCCTCGCGTGACTTCGTCGCCGAGTTCGCCTTCATCACCGCGATGATCGGCGTGAACCTCTCCCGGATCGCCGAGGAGGTCATCATCTGGAACACGAAGGAGTTCTCCTTCGTGACCCTGCACGACGCGTTCTCCACCGGCTCGTCGATCATGCCGCAGAAGAAGAACCCGGACATCGCCGAGCTGGCGCGCGGCAAGTCGGGCCGACTGATCGGCAACCTGACGGGTCTCATGGCGACGCTGAAGGCCCTCCCGCTGGCGTACAACCGCGACCTCCAGGAGGACAAGGAGCCGGTCTTCGACTCCATCGACCAGCTGGAGATCCTGCTTCCGGCCTTCACCGGGATGATGGCGACGCTCACCGTGCACCGCGAGCGCATGGAGGAACTGGCCCCGGCCGGCTTCTCGCTCGCCACCGACATCGCCGAGTGGCTGGTCAAGCAGGGCGTGCCGTTCAGGGTGGCGCACGAGGTCGCCGGCGAGTGCGTGAAGGCCGCCGAGGCCGAGGGCAAGGAGCTGGACGAGCTGACCGACGAGCAGTTCGCGAAGATCTCCGACCGTCTGACCCCCGAGGTGCGCACCGTCCTGAACGTCCCCGGCGCCCTCGCCTCCCGCAGCGGACGCGGCGGCACCGCCCCGAGCGCGGTCGCCGTCCAGCTCGCCGAGGTGAAGGCGGACGTCGCCGCGCAGCACCAGTGGGCGAACGCCAAGAAGTAGCGCCTCGGTTGCCGTTGCCACCGGGACATCGCGGGTTACGTTGGTCTGAGCCGTAAGGAGCCGACCGAACGGAGCCCGCGATGCCCTTCGCCCGACTGGCCGCAGCCACGACTCCCACCTGTCACCTGGGCCTGGGCCTCGCTGCCGTCGGGCGCCCCGGATACATCAACCTCGGCCGCGACGGTGACCTCCCGGCCGACCGCACCGTCGACGCCCTGCGCGAGCGCACCCACGAACTGCTCCAGGCGGCCTACGCGCAGGGCGTCCGCTACTTCGACGCCGCCCGCTCCTACGGCCGCTCCGAGGAGTTCCTCGCCGGCTGGCTGCGCGCCCACCCCGAGATCGACGACGTCGTGATCGGCAGCAAGTGGGGCTACACCTACACCGCCGGCTGGACCACCGACGCCGAGCGGCACGAGGTCAAGGACCACAGCCTCGCCGCCTACGAGCGGCAGCGCGCCGAGACCGCCGAACTGCTCGGCGACCGGCTCGACCTCTACCAGATCCACTCGCTGACCCCGGACAGCCCGGCGCTGACCGACAAGGAACTCCACGCCCGGCTCGCCGAGGCCGCCGCCTCCGGCCTGACCGTCGGCTTCTCCACCAGCGGCCCCGCCCAGGCCGACACGGTCCGTGCCGCGCTTCAGGTGACCGTCGACGGCGAGCCCCTCTTCCGTACCGTGCAGTCGACGTACAACGCCCTGGAGACCTCGGTGGGCCCCGCCCTCGCCGAGGCGCACGACGCCGGACTGACGGTGATCGTCAAGGAGGGCATGGCCAACGGCAGGCTCGCCGAGCCCCACGCCCCGGACGCGCTGAAGGCCGTGGCCGCCGAGACGGGGCTCGGCTGCGACGCCGTGGCCCTCGCCCTGATCCTGCGTCAGCCCTGGGCCGGTGTCGTCCTCTCCGGCGCCGCGACCGCCACCCAGCTCGCCTCCAACCTCCACGCGGCCGTCGTCGACCTCGACGCGGACCAGCTGACCCGCCTCGCTGCGCTCGTGGAGGACCCGCGCGCCTACTGGGAGCACCGCGGACAGCTGCCCTGGCACTGACGGACCACCTCACCGAGCGGCAGCCATGAGATGTCCGCGCCTATAATGAGACATGAATGTCTCACATGGGCTATGCTCGTCTCATGGCCCTCGATCGTGAGCACGTACTGCGCAGCGCAGCCGCCCTGCTGACCCGCAAGTCCACCGCGACCATGGACGAGGTCGCCAAGGCCGCCGGGATCAGCCGGGCCACACTCCACCGCCACTTCGCGGGCCGTGACGCACTGGTCCGGGCGCTGGAGGCGCTCGGCATCGCCGAGTGCGAGGCCGCGCTGACCAGGGCCCGGCTGGACGACGGGTCGGCGAGCGACGCGGTGCGCAGACTGGTGCGCGAGATCCAGCCCGCGGCCGGGCTGCTCGCCTTCTTGTACGGCGAGAACCAGCTCTGGGAGACCGAGGGCGACCCCGGATGGTCCCGGATCGACGCACGGATCGGCACCGTGTTCGTGCGCGGTCAGCAAAGCGGCGAGTTCCGCATCGATCTCAGCCCGGTCTGGCTCACCGAGGCGCTCTACGGGCTGATCGCCTCCTGTGCCTGGGCCGCGCAGGACGGCCGGGTCGCCCCCAAGGACTTCACCCACATGATCGTCGAGCTGCTGCTCGGCGGTGCTCTGCGAAGAGAGGAACCATGACCAGCACCCTGCGGCCGGCGGCCGCGACGGAGACGGAGCAGCGGCCGGGCCGGTGGCTCGCGCTGGCCGTCCTCGTGCTCGCCGTGCTGCTGGTGGCCGTCGACGCGACCGTCCTCGGCCTGGCGACCCCGTACATCAGCGAGGACCTCGAGCCCTCCGGCACCCAGCTGCTGTGGATCGGAGACGTCTACTCGTTCGTCATCGCCGGTCTGCTCGTCTCCATGGGCAGCCTCGGCGACCGCATCGGCCGCAAGCGCATCCTGCTCGGCGGCGCCACGGCGTTCGGCGCGATCTCCGTGCTCAACGCCTACGCGACCACCCCGGAGCTGATGATCCTCGCCCGGGCGCTGCTCGGTGTCGCGGGCGCCACGCTGATGCCCGCCACGCTCGCCCTGATCCGCAACATCTTCCACGACCCGCGCGAGCGCAGCCTCGCGGTCGGCATCTGGGGCGCGACCGCCTCCGCCGGCACGGCGGTCGGCCCGATCGCCGGCGGATTCCTCCTCGAACACTTCTGGTGGGGCTCGGTCTTCCTGATCAACCTGCCCGTGATGGCGGTCCTCGTCCTCGTCGGCGTCCGCCTGCTGCCCGAGTCCCGCAACCCGGACCCGGGCCCCTGGGACCTGGCCGGCGTCCTGCTGTCCCTGGTCGGCGTGATCGGCATCGTCTACGCCGTGAAGGAGGCCGCCGCGCACGGGTTCACCCCGGCGGTCCTCGGCGCGGGAGCGGTGGGCGCGGCCGCGCTGTACCGGTTCGTCCGCCGGCAGCTCACCCTGCCCACACCGCTGCTGGACATCCGGCTCTTTCGCAACCGCGGCTTCAGCGGCGCGGTACTCGCCGATCTGCTGACCGTCCTCGGCATGTCCGGACTGGTCTTCTTCCTCTCCCAGTACCTGCAACTGGTCCAGGACAGGCGGCCGTTCGAGGCGGGCCTGGCCGAAGTCCCCGCGGCCGTGGGCGCGGTGGCGGCCGGTCTGGTGGCCGGCCGGGCCGCCCGGCGCTTCTCGGTACGGGCCGTGGTCTCGGGCGGTCTGGCCGCCGTCGGCCTGGCGCTGGCCGCGCTGACGACGCTGGACGCCGCGACGGGCTACCCGCTGCTGGGTGCGGCCCTGCTGGTGGTCGGCGTGGGCGCCGGGTTCTCGTTCACGGTCACCGCCGACGTGATCCTCTCCAGTGTGCCCAAGGAGCAGGCGGGCGCCGCCTCGGCGGTCTCCGAGACGGCGTACGAACTCGGCGCGGCCCTGGGCATCGCCCTGCTCGGTTCCATCGTCACCGCCGCCTACCGCGGCTTCCCGGGCCCGCCGGGTACGCCGTCCCAGGCCCGCGAGTCACTGGGTGGCGCGGTGGAGGCGTCGGAGAACCTGCCCGCACACACCGCTCAGGAGCTGCTCGGGGCTGCCCGCGACGCCTTCGTCCACGGCCTCCACCTGGCCTCGGGCGCGGGCGCGGCGGTCCTGCTGGGAGCGGCGGCAGCGGCGTGGGTCCTGCTGAAGGGACAGAAACTGGAAGACGCGGGGTGAGGTGAGCAACCCAGGGGGCGCGGGGCTGTATCGATATGCGGCTCCGCCGCGTGGGCGCGACCGGCCACGACGGCGCCGCACCCGAAGGACTTGAAGAACCCCTACGGCGCAACCCGCCCAACCGCCGGAGGCCTACGCCGCCTTCGCCTTGGTGGCGTACATGTCCACGTACTCCTGCCCGGACAGCCGCATCACCTCGGTCATCACCGAGTCGGTCACCGCCCGCAGCACATAGCGGTCGCGGTCCATGCCCTCGTACCGCGAGAACTCCATGGGCTCACCGAAGCGGACCGTGACCCGGCTCGGCCGGGGGATCCCCGCACCGCCGGGCTGGATCTTGTCGGTGCCGATCATGGCGAAGGGGACCACGGGCGCGCCGGTCATCAGCGTCAGCCGCGCGATGCCGGTGCGCCCCCGGTACAGGCGGCCGTCGGGGGAGCGGGTGCCCTCGGGGTAGATGCCGAAGATCCTGCCCTCCTCCAGGATCCGGCGGCCGGTCATCAGCGCCGCGACACCGCCCTTGCCGCCGTCGCGGTCGACCGGGATCATGCCGACGCCGGTGAAGAACCAGGCCATCAGCCGGCCCTTGAGTCCCTTGCCGGTGACGTACTCGTCCTTGCCGATGAAGAAGACCTGACGGTCGCAGACCAGCGGCAGGATCATCGAGTCGATGAACGTCAGATGGTTGCCGGCCAGGATGACCGGGCCGTCGCCGGGGATGCGCTCCGCGCCCTCCACCTGTGGGCGGAACATCAGGCGCATGATCGGACCGAGCACTGCCTTGATGAGCGCGAAGCGGGACAACGGGCCCTCCGGTGTCAAGGGATTGTCTGGGGAAGCTGTATGAGTCTGTGCAGGTGAGGACGATACTCGCGGCGCGGTCCGGATTGCACATCGGGCTCACCAGGTCTTACGCAGTGTTGACGTACGTTCACCTGGGAAGGGGGCACGTTGCCTCCCGGTAACCGGTGTGTGGCGGTGTGACGGAGCTCGCGCGCCGGCCTGCCGCCGGCCCGCCACGGCCGGCCGACGCGGCCTCACCCGGGCCGTGCCCCAGGCGACATCCCGCGTCACCCCGGTGTTCGGTACGAGGTCTCCCGTAGGTCATCCGCGCCCACCTACCATCGGCGCGCCACGCAGGACACGAGAGGCAGGAGGCGGTCCATGGGGACGCAGACGCCGGACGAGCGGGCCGGGACGCGGAAGTCCGACGGAAAGGCGGGCGGGACCGGGCGCCGGGCGCTGCTCGGGGCAGCGGTGCTCGGGGCCGGGGGAGCGGTCCTCGGGCTGCCCGGCGCGGCCAGGGCCGCAGGGAGCGGGGCCCGGGGTCACGGGGGCGGCGGGCTCGGCAGCCTGCCCGTGCCCACGGTCATCGGCCACCGCGGCGCCAGCGGCTACCGGCCCGAGCACACCTTCGGCTCCTACGAGCTGGCCCTCGACCTCGGCGCCGACATCGTCGAGGCCGGTGACCTGGTGCCCACCAAGGACGGTCACCTCGTCTGCCGGCACGAGCCGGAGATCGGCGGCACCACGGATGTCGCGGACCATCGTGAGTTCGCCGACCGGAAGACCACCAAGACGCTCGACGGCGTGCCCACCACCGGCTGGTTCACCGAGGACTTCACCCTCGCCGAGCTGAAGACGCTGCGGGCGGTCGAGCGCATCCCGGCCAACCGCCCGCACAACACCCTCTACAACGGCCGCTGGGAGATCCCCACCTTCGAAGAGGTCCTGAGGTGGCAGGACGAGCAGACCCGCAAGCGGGGCAAGCAGGTCTTCATCTACCCCGAGACCAAGCACCCCACGTACTTCCGGGCGCTGGGTCTCGGCCTGGAGGAGCGGGTCGCCAAGCTGCTGCGCAAGTACGGCAAGGACCAGCGGAACTCGCCGGTCATCCTCCAGTCCTTCGAGCCGAGCAGCATCCAGCGGCTGAACAAGCTCGTGGACAACCCGCTCGTGGTCCTGCTGTCCGGTGCGAACACCCGGCCCTGGGACTTCGTCGAGGCGGGTGACCCGCGCACCGTCGCCGACCTGATCACCAGGAAGGGCCTGCGGGAGATTGCCTCCTACGCCCAGGGCATCGGCCCGACCGTGGACCTCGTCATCCCCAAGGACGCGAGCGGCAACTTCACCGAGCCGAGCAGCCTCGTCCGGGACGCCCACGCCGTGGGCCTGGTCCTGCACCCCTACACGGTCCGCAACGAGAACCCCTTCCTGCCGCCGGCCTTCCGCAAAGGCGGCGACCCGGACGCCTACGGTGACGTCTTCGGCGTGTTCCAGAGGTACTTCGAGACCGGTATCGACGGCATCTTCACCGACAACGCCGACACCGGACTGCTCGCCCGTGCGGACTTCCTCGCCCACCGGTCCGTCAACAACTGAGCCCGCCCCGCCCTCGTCGGAGGGAATCGACGGCCGCCCCGGCAACTTTCGCCGGGGCGGCCGCGTCGTGCCGCATATGACACACAACCTGCTCGCCTCCCTGCGTCCCCTGCTCGTCGCCGAGGCCTCGGCCGAGGCACATGCCGCCGGAACCGAGCCGGGCGACCTGGAGCAGGCGGTCTGGCTACGGCTGCTGGAGCGCCTGGAGGCGGGTGGGCCGCCGCACGATCCGCAGGGCTGGCTGCGCAAGGCCGTCCGCTCCGAGGCGCGCCGCACCCGACGGACGATCAGCATCGAACGGCCGTACGGCCTGGAGCCCGCGGACGACAGTGAGAGCGGCCCCGAGCACCTCGTCCTGGCTGCGGCCGGCCGGCGCGCCCTGCGCGAGGCGGTGCGCCGGCTGCCCGGCCGCTGCCCCCGGCTGCTGGAGGCGCTGCTGTCGCCGAGGGACCTCACCTACCGGGAGATCGCGGGGGAGTTGGGTATCTCACAGGGCAGTCTCGGGCCGGAACGCTCCAGATGTCTGGGATGTCTGCGTCGTTTGCTGACGCCGGAGGTTGCGGCCCGCGAACCGCGGGGATAGGAGTGATGGACGACCGGTGATCAGGTGAGCGGGAGGCGTGCGCACATGGGCATGAGCGTGACCATCTCTGCGGCGACCGAGCAGGACGCGGAGCAGATCTTCAAGCTGCAGTACCTGTGCTTCCAGAGCGAGGCGGCGCTGTACGGCAACTACCGCATCGACCCGCTGGTCCAGAGCCTGGACTCGGTCCGTCAGGAGGTCGCCGGGGACTGCGTGTTCGTCGCCCGGCTCGGCGAGGAGGTGGTCGGCTCGGTGCGCGGCCGGGTCGCCGAGGACGGCGCCGCCTCCATCGGCAAGCTCTGCGTCCACCCGCGCCTGCAGGGGCACGGCATCGGGGCCCGGCTGCTGCGCGCCGTCGAGGCGGCGCTCGCCGAACAGCGCGGCGCCACCAGGTTCCGCCTCCACACCGGCCACCGCAGCGAGGGCAACCTGCGCCTGTACCGGCGCGTGGGCTACCAGCCGGTGGGCACCTCCGAGGGTTCCGACGGCGTACCGATGATCGTCCTTGAGAAGCCGGCGGGGACCTACGCGGCTACCGCGTGACGCCGCTGACGTCGCGGGACGTGCGCAGCCAGTACAGCGCGGACAGCGGCAGCAGCACCGGGATGAAGATGTAGCCCATGCCGTAGTCGGACCAGACCGTCGCGTCGGGGAACGCGGACGGCTCGACGAGCGTCCACGTCCCGACCGTCAGCACGCCCACGAGCTCGGCGGCGCAGCACACCAGCGCCGCCTTGCGGGCCGTCTCCCCGCCGCGCACCAGTGAGTACGTGATGAAGCCGTAGACCACGCCCGCCACGGCGGACAGCGAGTAGGCGAGCGGCGCCCGGTCGAAGTCGGTGGCGATCTGGTAGACGGAGCGGGAGACCGCACCGACGACCATCACGCCGTAGAGCCAGACGAGCAGCATGCCCGGCCCGCTGATGAGCCGCTTCGGCCGCTGTTCTTTCTGTTCCCTCTGTTCCACGGTGGCCATCTCACCCTCCCCAGATGTCGTAGAGCCGCACTTCGAGGACGGCGAGGACGACACCGCCGGCCGCGGCCGTCACCGAACCCCAGCGCGTGCGCTCGGCCAACGACATGACGCCCGCCGCCGGGACGCAGGCGAAGGCGCCCAGCAGATACGCCACGAAGATGGCCGTCCCCTGGTCCGCCTTCTCGCCCCGCGCCAGCGCCACGATCCCGATCACCAACTGGACCAGTGCCAGCAGCGAGACCACGGCCATCCCGATGAAGTGCCAGTCCTTCGTCGGCTGGTCGCGATAGGCCGCCCACCCGCACCAGGCGGCGAGCAGCAACGCGGCGACGCCGGTCACCAGGGTCAGGGCATCAAGCATGCTGTGACCTTATTACGGCGTAATCCCCCCTCCACGCCCACCCCGCCCCCAGCCTCCCGCCCACCCGGGCCTCGGGCTCCCGCCCATCCGCGCCCGGGGCTCTTGCCCCGCCCGGCCCGGCCCCTGTGCCCGCCTGGCAGGCCGCGAGCCCGCGTCCCGGCGACAGAGGGCGGCCGCCCGGACTGGGGTGGTTCGGACGGTCTTGCGGGTGGGGCGGTGTCGTGGTGTTGGCCACAGCGAGCGGTCGGCAGACCGGGTGGCCGCACGGGGGCGAGTGGTCCGCGGGCTTGTCCGTGCTGGTCATGGGGGCGACAGGAGCGAGCGGCGGGGTGTTTCACGGGTGTCCAGTATGCGGACAGCGATGCCGGGTCAGCGGTGTCGGTCTGGTTTACTGGCCGCATGACCACGACGAGCGACCGCATCCCTGCGACCGGGGCGACCACGACGCCCGGTGCTCGTTGTATGTGTCCCGAGCGTCGAATGTGCGCCTTCTAGAGGGCCCCTGCACCACCTGAGCCTCGCGCCCCGAAGCGAGTGCCCGCTCATCGCGTCCGCCCGTCCGTCCGGCACGCCCGGTACGACCAGACCCGCGGCTGAGCCCCGCCCCCGCGCACACGTTCTCCCCGATTCCATCGCCACAGCGAGAACCCTGCCGCGTTCCCGACCGCATGCACCCGTGCCCGGGCACACCCACGCCCGCGCACTCGACAGTGACGGAAACCCAACGTGATCACCACATCGGGCCTCACCAAGGTCTACCGCTCGCGCGGCCGCGAGGTCACCGCCCTCGACGGCGTCGACCTGCACGTCCGCGAAGGCGAGGTGTACGGCGTCATCGGCCAGTCCGGCGCCGGAAAGTCCTCGCTGATCCGCTGCGTCAACCTCCTGGAGCGTCCCACCGCCGGCACGGTCACCGTCGCCGGACAGGACCTCACCGCCCTCGCCGGCCGCGGGCCGCGCGCCGGCAAGGAACTCCGCCGGGCGCGCAGCCGGATCGGCATGGTCTTCCAGCACTTCAACCTGCTGTCCTCACGCACCGTGCGGGACAACGTCGAGCTGCCCCTGGAGATCCTCGGAAAGTCGGGGAAGGAACGTTCCCGCAGGGCGCTCGAACTGCTCGACCTGGTCGGCCTCGCCGACAAGGCCGGCGCCTACCCCGCCCAGCTCTCCGGCGGCCAGAAGCAGCGCGTCGGCATCGCCCGCGCCCTGGCCGGCGACCCCAAGGTGCTGCTCTCCGACGAGGCCACCAGCGCCCTGGACCCCGAGACCACCCGCTCCATCCTCCAGCTGCTGCGCGACCTGAACCGGCAGCTCGGCCTGACCGTCCTGCTCATCACGCACGAGATGGACGTCGTGAAGTCCATCTGCGACTCCGCGGCGCTCATGGAGAGGGGCCGCATCGTGGAGTCCGGCACGGTGAGCGAGCTGCTCGCGACCCCCGGCTCCCAGCTGGCCGCCGCGCTCTTCCCGGTCGGCGGCGACGCCACCGGCGAGAACCGGACCGTCGTCGACGTCACCTTCCACGGCGAGGCCGCCACCCAGCCCGTCATCTCGCAGCTGTCCCGCACCTACAACATCGACATATCGATCCTCGGCGCCGCCATCGACACCGTCGGCGGCCTCCAGGTCGGCCGGATGCGCATCGAACTGCCCGGCCGCTACGAGGACAACGTCGTGCCCATCGGTTTCCTGCGCGAGCAGGGCCTGCAGATCGACGTCGTGGGCGACGACAAGCCCGTTCTGGTCAAGGAAGGTGCCGAGCTGTGACCTGGTCCGAGATGCAGCCGCTGCTGTCCCAGGCGTGTTGGGACACGCTCTACATGGTCGGCTGGTCCACGCTCATCGCCGTCGTCGGCGGGCTTCCCCTCGGCATCCTGCTCGTCCTGACGGACAAGGGCGGGCTGGTTCAGAACGTGGTCGCCAACAAGCTCATCGGGCAGATCGTGAACATCGCCCGGTCGATGCCGTTCATCATCCTGATGGTCGCGCTGATGAGCTTCACCCGCTGGGTCACCGGGACGACCATCGGCCGCGAGGCCGCCATCGTCCCGCTCGCCATCGGCGCCATCCCCTTCTTCGCGCGCCTGGTCGAGACGGCCGTCCGCGAAGTGGACGGCGGGCTCGTCGAGGCCGTGCAGTCGATGGGCGGCAACACCTGGACCGTCGTACGGAAGGTGCTCGTACCGGAGTCCCTGCCGTCCCTCATCTCCTCCACCACCACCACGGTCGTCGCCCTCATCGGCTACTCCGCCATGGCCGGCACCGTCGGCGCCGGCGGCCTCGGCGACATCGCCATCCGCTACGGCTACCAGCGCTTCGAGAGCCAGCTGATGTGGATCACCGTGGCGATCCTCGCCGTGGTCATCTCCGTCATCCAGTTCGCCGGCGACCTCGCCGCCCGCTCCCTGCACCGGCGCGGCGGCCGCTCCGGCCCGGCGCCCAGGCTGCGGCTGCTCAAGGCCAAGGAGCCCGCGCCGGCCGAGGTCGGCAAGGTCGCCTGACGCCGCCCCGGCTCTCCGACCTTCCCCTAAGACTCCCCGTCCGCCCACCCGTCGCCCGACCACCACCCCTCAACGACGGCGCTTCGCGCCGGCACCCCTTGTTCCAAGGGACCGCACCACCAAGGAAAGGCACTTTTCGTGCGTAACACCGCCAAGATCACCACCGCCGTCCTGGCCGCCGGGGCCCTCACCTTCGGGCTCTCCGCCTGCGGCTCGGGTTCCGACTCCGGCAAGAAGGACGCCGACGCCCCCCTGACGGTCGCCGCCACTCCCACCCCGCAGGGCGAGATCCTCACCTACGTCAAGGACCACCTGGCGCAGAAGGCCGGCCTCAAGCTGGAGGTCAAGGAGTTCACCGACTACGTGACCCCGAACACGGCCGTGCAGCAGGGCCAGGTCGACGCCAACTACTTCCAGCACAAGCCGTACCTCGACGACTTCAACAAGAAGAACGGCACCGACATCGTCCCGGTGCCCGGCGGCAGCGTGCACCTGGAGCCGCTCGGCGTCTACTCCAAGAGCGTCAAGAAGCTCGCGGACCTCGGGAAGGGCGCCACGATCGCCCTCCCCAACGACACCACCAACGAGGCCCGCGCGCTGAAGCTGCTGGAGGCCAACGGCGTCATCAAGCTGAAGGCCGGCGCCGGATACGAGGCGACCCCCAAGGACGTCACCTCCAACCCCAAGGACGTCAAGTTCAAGGAGCTGGAGGCGGCCCAGCTGCCGCGCTCCCTCGGTGACGTCGACGCCGCGGTGATCAACGGCAACTACGCCCTGGAGGCCAAGCTCTCCCCGGCCAAGGACGCGCTCGTCGCCGAGTCCGCCACGGGCAACCCGTACGCCAACTTCCTCGCCGTGAAGAAGGGCAACGAGAACGACCCGCGCGTGAAGAAGCTCGCCGAGCTGCTCACCTCGCCCGAGGTGAAGAAGTTCATCGAGGACAAGTACGACGGCGCGGTCATCCCGGCGTTCTGACCGGAACACCGTCACCGCCCGGCCGGCCCGCACGGGGTCCACTCCCTCATCAGGGGTGGACCCCGTGGTGCGTTCCGGTGCTTCCATGCTGCATGCTGGGCAGTTCAGCAGTCCCTGAAGGTTCACCGAAGGTTACGGAGCGGCGCATGACGAGCACCTTCCCCAACGTCTCCATCAGCACGGAGCGGTTGGTCCTGCGCCCCTTCGAGGAGTCGGACATCGAGGCCTTCGCCGAGATGATGAACGACGAGCTGGTCACCGCCTGGACCTCCGTGCCCCACCCCTACACCGAGGCCGACGCCCGCGCCTGGATCACCGAACTCGCCCCCGCCGAACGGGCGGAGGGCCGCGGCATAGTCTTCGCGGTCGACGAGTTCCTCACCCAGCGCCTGGTCGGCACGGTCCATCTGAGCAACACCGACTGGCGGGTGCGCTCCACCGAGATCGCCTACGTCGTCGCCCCCTGGGCCCGCGGCGAGGGCTACGCCTCCGAGGCAGCGCTCGCCACCGCCCAGTGGGTCTTCCAGGACCGCGGGTTCGAGCGCCTGGAGCTGCGCACCGCCGCCGACAACACCGCCTCCCAGCAGGTCGCCCAGAAGATCGGCTGCATCAGCGAGGGAGTGCTGCGCGGCGCCTGGATGGCCCGCAGCAGGAACGGGGACGGCGAGTGGACCGACGTACGCACCGACCTCATCGTCTGGAGCCTGCTGCCCGAGGACCTGGAGGGCGTGGGCGAGCAGCTGGCGGACACCGGCGGCTTCACGTCGTACGCCGACTGGAACTGACGGTGATCCGGCGACAACCGTCGGCGACGCGCCCCGCCCCGCGCTCCGGCGCACGACCGAACCGGGGTACTCTCACGGGGCCGCCTTGCGGGTCGCCCTGACGACCGGCGCGAACAACACCCTGAGAAGACCCCCAGGAGACTGACGACGATGGCCGACCGGGTCACGGTGATCGGCTGGGACGGTTCGCCGCTGACCGAGGCGGCGCGCGGCGCACTCGGCGCCGCCACGCTGGTGGCGGGCGCCGCCCACCACCTGGCGCTGCCCGAGGTGCCGCCGTCGGCCGAGCGGATCCGCCTCGGCAGCGTCGCCCTCGCCGCCCGCCGTATCGCCGCCCACCGGGGCACCGCCGTGGTGCTCGCCGACGGCGACCCGGCCTTCTTCGGGGTGGTACGAACCCTGCGCGCGCCGGAGTTCGGCCTCGAGGTCGAGGTCGTCCCCGCCGTCTCCTCCGTGGCCGCCGCCTTCGCCCGGGCCGGAATGCCCTGGGACGACGCACAGGTGGTCGTCGCACACAAGCGCACCCTGCGACGCGCGGTGAACGTATGCCGAGCCCACACCAAGGTCGCCGTGCTGACCGCGCCCGGCGCCGGACCGGCCGAACTGGGCCTGCTCCTCGACGGCGTGCACCGCACCTTCGTCATCTGCGAGGAACTCGGCACCGAACGCGAACAGGTCACCGTCGTCACCTCCGACAAGGCCGCCGACCACACCTGGCGCGACCCCAACGTCGTCATCGTCATCGGCGGCCGGGCCGGGGCCGGTGAGGGCGGCGGCTGGATCGCCGGACGCGACCCCGCCGCCGGACCGCGCGGCTGGACCCAGCCCGCCGCCTCCTACGCCTCCCACGGCGGCCCGCTCGGCGAGGGAGAAACGGATCTGCTGAGGGCCGCTCAGCTCGCCCGGCTGGGACCGCGCGTCGGCGACCTCGTCTGGGACATCGGCTGCGGCAGCGGGGCGTTCGCCACCGAGGCCGCCCGCGGCGGCGCCGCCGTCATCGCCGTCGACCGCGACCCGGAGTCCTGCGCCCGCACCGAGGCCACCGCACGCCGCTTCGGCGTCCAGCTGCAAGTGGTGCAGGGCAACGCCCCGCACATCCTGGAGAACCTGCCCGAACCGGACGTCGTCCGTGTCGGGGGCGGGGGAGCCGCCGTGGTCTCCGCGGTCGCCGACCGGCGCCCGCAGCGCATCGTCGCGCACGCCTCCAACCGCGACGCCGCCGAACTCGTCGGCCGCGACCTCACCGAGCACGGCTACCAGGTCGAATGCGCCCTGCTGCAGTCCGTCGAACTCGACACCCGCGCCTGGACGGAGAGGGAGCGGAGCGTCGCTTTCCTGCTCTGCGGTGTGCTCCCCGACCGCGCCCCGTGATCGGATCGTCGTACCGCGCGCGGTAGGCTGGCCGATCGTTGTACCGCACTGGGTGGTCCGGAACTTCGTTCGTCAATGTCCGGAAAACCCGTCCGTTTTGCGGTGGGTGTGGTACGGCAGAACCAGGGGACGCGCAACGTGGCGCAGTCCACAGCGGACCATGGCGGATCACGCTGTCGCCGCGGCCGAACGACCGCGACAATGCCACTCAATGGCTTTGTCGCCTTTTACGGGCGGGTCGTTCGTGCCGCCGGGCGGGGACGCTCGTTCTTCACTGGGGGGCGGTCGGTGCGCCGTTCCCGGTGAGCTGGTCGTAGAAGCACTAACCGATGGGCGAGGGGTACGCATGACCGACACCGGCCAGGTCCCGGGCGAGGGGCAGCCGGAGAGCGCAGGCATGGTGGAGCAGCCGGGCGTCCCCGCGCACGGTGCGTACACCTACCTCTCCGAGTCTGCCGTCGAGGACGAAGAGCTGCTGCTGCCCGGTTCCCAGGGCGCGTGGGGCAACGAAGTGCCCCCGCCCGCCCCGGAGCCGGTCGTCGAGGCCGTCCACCAGCCGGGCCCGCACGAAATCGCCGGCCGGGACAGCGGCTCCGTCGACCTCGGCGGCGTACTGCACCCCGACCCGACCGCCACGCCCCACGTCGCGCCTGCCATGCCCGCCGCGGCGACGCCCCCGCGGCGGCCCCTGCACCTCGGCCCGCCCATCCCCGACGTCTCCGCGAGCCCGGTCCGCTCCCTGGCCGACCGCGGCCCCGCGGGCGCACCGGTCCGGCACTCCGGGCCGCCCACCGTCGGGCCCGAGTACCTCGACGTCCAGCAGCAGCCGGAGACGGCCCCGCAGGGCGCCGCTCCCTGGGGCGTGCAGACCGCACAGAGCGTGCAGGCGCCCGTGGTGCCTCCGGTGGGGGCGACGGTTGCGGCTGCGGAAACGGTTGTTCCGGGTGACGGCGAGCCGGTCGGTGCGGCCCAGGCCGCCGTGGCCCGGCTCGCGGCCCAGGCAGGCGCCGCCGTGCCCGCTGCTGGATACGCCTCGGAGGGCGGCCAACCGCCCCAGGACCAGACGGGCGTGCAGGACGACGTACAGGCCGCGCACGAGGCTGACGGCGCGGAGTTCGCGCAGGTGACCGAAGGCACGGGCGGCGTGGACGGCGTGCACGCTTCCGGCGCCGGCCAGGAGCCGGTGGGTGCCCACGGCGTCTCGGACGCCCAGGTGCCCGGCGCCGGGTATGTGGGGCCTTCGGCCGAGTCCGTACCGGCAGCGGAGCCGGACCAGGCCCCGGACACGCCCGCCGCGGAGGCCGACCCGGCTCCGGAAGACGCGCAGTCCACGCACGGTGGGCAGGCGCCCGAGGCGACCCGCCCCCCGCAGGCCGTCGAGGCGGAGGAGGTTCCCGAGGCCGCTCACGGTCCGGAGGGCGTGCAGGCTCCCGAAGGCGCGCAGCTCACGGAAGCCGCGCAGGCCACGGACGGCGTGCAGGTCACCGGACCGGTGGAGGCTCCTGCCGAGCAGGCTCCCGCCCCCGAGCAGCTCCCCGTGGACGCGTCCGTCACGGAGACGATCCCGCAGCCGGAGGTCGCGCCCGTCCCCGTACCCCAGCCCGAGGCCACGCTCCACCCTGAGGCCGAGGGTGCGGTCGAGCCGACGGCGTCGGCCGAAGGCGAGCCTTCGGCCGGCCACGACACGGCCGCAGAGCAGGACCGGTCGGTGGTTCCCGCAGCGGCCCCGGCCGACGAGGCAGCCGCCGTGGCCCAGGTGCCGGCAGCCGCCGAGGCTCCCGTGACCCCCGAGGGACATCAAGAGGCACACACCGAGGCACACCCCGAGGCCCAGGCAGCCCCTGAAGCCCCGCACAGCGACACACCCCTCACCACGGAGCAGGCACCCGCGGAGCACGCATCCGCGCCCGCACCGGCGCCTGCCGCGGCCTCCCCCGAGGGCGCCCCGCTCCCCAGCAGTGTTCCGGCCCAGGCCCAACCCGGCCTGCCGCTGGGGCAGTTCGTGCCGGTCGAGGGCACCGTGCCGACCACCCCGCACCTGGCCCCGACGCCCCCGCACCCGCTCGTCGTCCCGACGGACCAGCCGCAGGCCCAGCCCGAAGCGCAGGCCCAGACCGCGCCGCAGCCCCAGGCCCAGACCGAGCAGCAGCCGGAGGCCGCTCAGGAACCCCAGCCGCGGCCCGCCGAGGGGACCTCGCAGGACCCGGTCGCCATGGTCCCCGCCCCCCGCGACGGCGACACCGTTCCCGCCGCGGCCGGCGAGGAGCCGGACCCGGCGGTGGTCCAGCACGCGGACGACCTGGACACCCAGGTCGCCGACCAGGAAGAGCACCAGGAAGAGGGCACGGCCGCAGTGGCGGAAGCACGACAGTCCACCGGCCCGGCCGCGCCCGGCTACGACGAGGCCGAGCGCGAGGCCGTGCTCAAGGTGATGCGCGAACGCCGCGACATCCGCAACGGCTTCCGCAGCGACCCGATCCCGCACGAGGTGCTGCTCCGCGTCCTGGAGGCCGCGCACACGGCCCCGTCCGTCGGCCACTCCCAGCCGTGGGACTTCGTCGTCATCCGCTCCGCCGACACCCGTCGCGCGATGCACGAACTGGCCATGCGCCAGCGCGACGCGTACGCCAAGTCGCTGCCGAAGGGCCGGGCCAAGCAGTTCAAGGAACTGAAGATCGAGGCCATCCTCGACACCCCGGTGAACATCGTCGTCACCGCCGACCCCACCCGCGGCGGCCGCCACACCCTCGGCCGGCACACCCAGCCGCAGATGGCGCCGTACTCCGCCGCGCTCGCGGTGGAGAACCTCTGGCTCGCCGCCCGCGCCGAGGGCCTCGGTGTCGGCTGGGTCAGCTTCTTCGACGAGCGTGAGATGGTCCGCGCCCTCGGCCTGCCCGAGCACCTGGAGGTCATCGCCTACCTGTGCGTCGGATACGTCGACGAGTTCCCGGACGAGCCCGAGCTGATGCAGGCCGGCTGGTCCAAGCGCCGCCCGCTGTCCTGGGTGGTCCACGAGGAGACGTACGGCCGTCGCGCCCTGCCCGGTGAGGAGCCGCACGACCTGCTCGCCGAGACCGTGGCCCAGATCCGCCCGCTCGACGCCAAGGCGCTCGGCGAGGCCTGGGAGCGGCAGAAGCGCATGACCAAGCCGGCCGGCGCGCTGGGCATGCTGGAGATCATCTCCGCCCAGCTGTCCGGGCTGTCCCGGCAGTGCCCGCCGCCGATCCCCGAGCCCGCGGCCGTTGCCATCTTCGCCGGCGACCACGGAGTGCACGCCCAGGGCGTCACCCCCTGGCCGCAGGAGGTCACCGCCCAGATGGTGGCCAACTTCCTCGGCGGGGGAGCGGTCTGCAACGCCTTCGCGGCCCAGGTGGGCGCCGAGGTCTGCGTGATCGACGTGGGCGTCGCAGCCGACCTCCCGGCCACGCCCGGCCTGCTGCCGCGCAAGGTGCGCGCGGGCACGTCCGACATGACCACCGGCACCGCGATGACCCGCGAGGAGGCCAAGAAGGCCATCGAGGTCGGCATCGAGACCGCCCGCGACCTGGTCGCGGCGGGCAACAAGGCGCTGCTCACCGGCGAGATGGGCATCGCGAACACCACCGCGTCCGCGGCCCTCATCTCCGTCTACACCGGAGCCGACCCGGCCGAGGTCACCGGCCGGGGCACGGGCATCAACGACGAGACCCTGGCCCGCAAGACCGAGGTCGTCCGCCGCGCCCTGGAACTCCACCAGCCCGACCCGGCCGACCCCATCGGAGTGCTGGCCGCGATCGGCGGCTTCGAGCACGCGGCCATGGTCGGCCTGCTCCTCGGCGGCGCCTCGCTGCGTACGCCGGTGATCCTGGACGGCGTCAGCGCCGGTGCCGCCGCGCTGGTGGCCCGCGCGATCGCCCCCGAGGTGCTCGCGGCCTGCATCGCCGGCCACCGCAGCGCCGAACCGGGTCACGTCGCCGCCCTGAACAAGCTCGGCCTGCGCCCCCTGGTCGACCTCGACCTCCGCCTCGGCGAAGGCACAGGCGCCCTGCTCGCCCTGCCGCTGGTACAGAGCACGGCGCGAGCGATGCACGAGGTGGCGACGTTCGACTCGGCGGGCGTGACAGAGAAGTAGCGGCACCTCGGAAGCGGGGGACTCCGGGTACAAGAGTGCCGGTGGTGGTGGGCACCCGTTCCTCCCCCAGTGCCTTGACGCCTGGGAGGTGCCCCCCAGGCGGAACGAGTGCCCACAACCACCCGAAGGCCGCACCCGGCCACGCTGCCCAGCCACCGGACACCTGCCCGCCGCAACCCGCGCGCACCTTAAAATCCGCACGTCAGGACCTCTGCACCGCCCCAAGAGGAGCCGCACCCCATGGCCGAACACCCCGCCTACCCCGTAGGCCTCCGCCTCACCGGCCGCCGCGTGATCGTCCTCGGTGGCGGCCAGGTCGCCCAGCGCCGTCTCCCGGCGCTCATCGCCGCGGGCGCGGACATCGTCCTCGTGTCGCCCGAGGCGACCCCCTCCGTCGAGGCCATGGCGGACGCGGGCGAGATCACCTGGGAGCGGCGCCCCTACCGGGACGGCGACCTCGCGGACGCCTGGTACGCCCTGATCGCCACCAGCGACCACGACGCCAACGCCCGTGCCTCCGCCGAGGCGGAGCGGCACCGCGTCTGGTGCGTCCGCTCCGACGACGCCGACCAGGCCACCGCCTGGACCCCGGCCACCGGCCACAGCGAGGGCGTCACCGTCGCCGTGCTCACCACGAGCGCGCGCGGCCGCGACCCCCGGCACACCGCGGCCATCCGCGACGCCGTGGTGGAGGGCCTGCGCGACGGCACCCTGGTCGCCCCGCACCACCGCACCCGCACCGCCGGCGTCGCGCTCGTCGGCGGCGGCCCCGGCGACCCGGATCTGATCACCGTGCGCGGCCGCCGGCTGCTGGCCGAGGCCGATGTCGTCATCGCCGACCGCCTCGGCCCCCGCGACCTGCTCGCCGAACTCCCGCCGCACGTCGAGGTGATCGACGCCGCGAAGATCCCCTACGGCCGCTACATGGCCCAGGAGGCCATCAACAACGCGCTCATCGAGCACGCCAAGCAGGGCAAGTCGGTGGTCCGGCTCAAGGGCGGCGACCCCTTCGTGTTCGGCCGGGGCATGGAGGAGGTCCAGGCCCTCGCCGAGGCCGGCATCCCCTGCACCGTCGTGCCCGGCATCTCCAGCTCCATCTCGGTGCCGGGCGCGGCGGGCATCCCGGTCACCCACCGTGGGGTGGCCCACGAGTTCACCGTGGTCAGCGGGCATGTGGCGCCCGACGACGAGCGTTCCCTGGTCGACTGGCCCAGCCTGGCCAAGCTGACCGGCACACTGGTGATCCTCATGGGCGTCGACAAGATCGGGAAGATCGCCGAGACGCTCGTGGCACACGGCAAGTCCCCCGACACCCCGGTCGCCCTGGTCCAGGAGGGCACGACGGCGGCCCAGCGCCGCGTCGACGCCACCCTGGCGACGGTCGCCGAGACCGTACGCGCCCAGGACGTGAAGCCGCCCGCGGTCATCGTCATCGGCGCGGTCGTCGCCGTGGGCCCGTCGGCCTCCGAGTAGCCCCGGGGAACCCACCCGCTTCCGAGCCGCCCGCACCGCAGACAGGACAAGGCAGTATCACGCTGTGGCCGATCTCATCACCGTCGAGGACCCCGACGACCCGCGTCTCACCGACTACACGGGCCTGACCGACGTCGAGCTGCGCCGCAGACGCGAACCCGCCGAGGGGTTGTTCATCGCCGAGGGCGAGAAGGTGATCCGCCGGGCCAGGGACGCGGGCTACGCGATGCGCTCGATGCTGCTGTCCGCCAAGTGGGTCGACGTCATGCGGGACGTCATCGAGGAGGTCCCGGCCCCGGTCTACGTGGTCGATCCCGAACTCGCCGAACAGGTGACCGGCTACCACGTGCACCGCGGCGCGCTCGCCTCCATGCAGCGCAAGCCGCTGCCCACGGCCGCCGACCTGCTGCGCACGGCCCGCCGGGTCGCGGTCATGGAGTCGGTCAACGACCACACCAACATCGGCGCGATCTTCCGCTCGGCCGCCGCCCTCGGCATGGACGCCGTCCTGCTCTCCCCGGACTGCGCCGACCCGCTGTACCGGCGCAGCGTCAAGGTCTCGATGGGCGCGGTCTTCTCCGTGCCGTACGCCCGTCTCGACAGCTGGCCGGGGGGCCTGGACTCGGTCCGCGAGGCCGGCTTCACCCTCCTCGCCCTCACCCCCGACGAGAAGGCCAAGGCACTGGACGCCGTCGCCCCGCACCGGATGGACCGGGTCGCCCTGATGCTCGGCGCGGAGGGCGAGGGCCTGTCCAGGCAGGCCCTCGTGGCCGCCGACGAGTGGGTCCGCATCCCCATGTCCCACGGCGTCGACTCCCTCAACGTCGGAGCGGCGGCCGCCGTCGCCTTCTACGCGGTGGCGACGGGGCGCCCCGAGACGTAGGACGACGTACGACGACGTAGGCGACGTAGGTCGAGATACGACGACGCAGGAACGACACGGGCACGGGGGCCGCCGGTCGACTCCGGGTGCTACGACTGCTCGACCGGCCCGTGGGGCGAAGCCGTCGACGCGTGCTCCGGTCCCACCTGTTCCGCCTGTCCCACCTGCACGCCGCCGTCGCCTCCGAGCCCGCGCGCGGGTCCCTGGCAGCCCTGCGCCGCCGCGATGCCGAGCGCCACCAGCAGCGTCACCACCACGAACACGAACAGCCGCTGCCGCAGCAGCCTCGGATTGGCCGGCCGCAGGCCCGTCGCCGTGGTCCGCGGCCCCGGCCGCCGGGTGCCGCCGCGCGGGGCGGGCCGGCTGCCGCCGACCGGTCGCCCGCCGTGGCGGGACACCGGCGTGGACCGCCCGCCGGCGGACCGGGCGGGCACGCCCGTCCCGCGCGGCGCGCCCGCGTCGCGGGGCGCACCGCCCGTGCGCGACGGGGTGCCACCCCGCGAGGGCGGAACGGTGCCGCGCGGGGGCGGCGTACTGGAGGAGGAGGCCGGCGGGCGCCGACGGAGCCGCTGCTGCTCGGGGCGGCCGGCCCGCTGCTGTTCCGGGTAGGTAGCGCGCAGCTCGTCCGGGTAGGTGTCCACGAGCCGGCCGGTGGGCCGGTCGGCCTCGGCGGAGCGCGGCGCCGGCGGACGCAGATCGCCCAGGTCCTGCGCCTCGCGTGCGGCGATCTCCTTCAGCCGCAGCGAGAGCTGCAGCGTGCTGGGCCGGTCCTCGGGGTCCTTCGCCAGACAGGCCCGCACCAGCGGGCCCAGCGCGTCCGGCACGCCGTGCAGCTGGGGCTCCTCGTGCACCACCCGGTACAGCATGACCTCGGAGCTGCCGTGCCCGAACGGCGAGTCGCCCGTCGACGCGTACGCCAGCGTCGCCCCCAGCGAGAAGACGTCGGTGGCCGGGGTGACGGCGGCGCCGCGCACCTGCTCCGGAGCGAGGAACCCGGGGGAGCCGACCGCGGTGCCGACGTGGGTGAGCGTCGAGGCTCCGGTCGCCCAGGCGATGCCGAAGTCGATGATCCGCGGTCCCTTGGGGGACAGCAGGATGTTGGAGGGCTTCAGGTCCCGGTGCACCACACCGGCCTCGTGCACGGCGACCAGACCCTCGGACAGGGCGGCCCCGATCGCCGCGGTCTCGGCCGCGCTCAGGGCACCCTCGTCGGCCACCTTGTCGTGCAGGGAGGGGCCGGGCACGTACTGCGTGGCGAACCACGGGCGGTCCGCCTCCAGGTCCGCCGCCACCAGCCGGGCCGTGCAGCCGCCCCGGATCCGCCGGGCCGCGGACACCTCGCGGGCGAACCGTGAGCGGAACTCCTGGTCCTCCGCCAGATCCGGCCGGATGACCTTCAGTGCGACCCGCTGACCCTTCCGGTCGGAGCCGAGGTAGACCACGCCCATCCCGCCCGCGCCGAGCCGTCGGTGAAGCCTGAACGAGCCGACGACGCGCGGGTCCTCGCGCCTCAGGCGCATCATCGCCATGTTCATCCCCGCTGCCCGGTCCCTGTGACGAGCCACAGCTTACGTTTTCGGGGCCGTTCGCGCGCAGAGGCCGCGCCCGCTCTACCCGATCGATTGTCGGTACGGGGCAGCGAAATTGAAGGTCGGTCAGGAACTCGGGGAGCCCGGTACCCCGACTCCGCCCGTTATCCCAACGACCTGCCTCGGAAAGGGCGTTGGGTCGCCGGAGGGCGATCCAGCGGAGAGGGACGTGGAGGCCGGGGACCCGGCGCGTACACGGCGGGGAGTGGCGGACCGGGTGGGGCAACGGGCGCGGAGGGCGACGCTCCGGGACATGCCGGAAGTGAGCGAAGTCACCACCCGAGGGCAGGAAAAGCCAGGACACTCCGGACGGCCCCTCCGGGAAGACCCCGAGACCAGGGACCGCGTCTCCACCCTGGGGAGTAGTCCCCAGCTCACGGCTCATCCTCCGGGAGGCCCGGCAATCGGTACGAGGGCATGACGTCCGGCCGTCGTCGCACGCCTAGATTTGAGGTCAAGCGGCGGGTGCAGCACTCGTCCCCCGAGGTCAGACACCCGCCGCTGCCAATGACAACCGAGACGGTCAGGAGAGGGACCATGGCCCACACGGCACCGCGGACACTGCTCCGCCCACGCCCCCGCCGTACGGGCCGTCGCCACCCCCTGGTGGCGACCGTGATGGCCCTTCCCCTGGCGGCCCTGCTCCTGCTGGTCTTCGACGGCTGGGACACAGTGGCCACACAGGCGTCGTCCGTGGGTGTGATGCTGGGGCGCTGAGCGGCGACCCCAGGCCCGGAAGAGCGGTCCGGGCGGGGACATCCACCCATGAAACCCCGTGGGGACGGGGGTGCGGCGGACGGCAAAAATGCCGGCGCAGCTGGGGAGCTGCGCCGGCATTGTCATTTCCCACGGACGAACGCAGCGACTTTCCACGGACGTACGCAGCTGCGGGCAGTCGTGCCGCAGGGCGGCTCGCACACCCACCCACGTAAGCTCTCGCTCGCCGCAGCAGACCAGGGAGTTCCGTGACAACCGCCCCGCTCCTGCCCGAGCTGACCGCACAGGCCGCAAGGGCGGCCCACACCGACGGCAGGAACTGCCCCTGCGAGGCAACCGTCCTCGCCACCCGCCCGGACGCCACGGTCGTCCGCCACGCCGGCACCGTCGCGAAGGCCCACGCCCCCGGCACCGACCCCACCGAACTCGCCCTCCGCCTCACCACGGCCGCCCGCCTCCCCGGCATCCTGCTGCCCCCGCTGCCCGGGCCGCCCCCGGCGACCACCACTCCCACCGCACTCCACGACCGCCTCGTCACCTTCTGGCCGTACGGCACGCCCGTGGACCCCGACGCCCCCGAGGCCGCACCCTGGGAAGCCGCCGCCACGCTCCTGGCCCGCCTCCACCGCAGCCCAGCCCCGCCGGGCCTGCCCCCGATGCGCGGCCCCGAGAAGGCCGCCCGCGCGGTGACCCGGCTGCGCACCGCCGCCCCCGGCCATCCCGCCGCGCGCCCGATCCTGCGCGCCTGGACCGCCCTGCCCGCCTGGGCCCGCGCCGAGGCGCCCATGCCGCCCGCCGCCTCCGGCGCCCTCTGCCACGGTGACCTGCACCTCGGTCAGCTCGTCCGGTACCCGGCCCCGGGCGGGCCCTGGCTGCTGATCGACGTGGACGACCTCGGCACCGGCGTACCGGCCTGGGACCTGGCCCGCCCCGCGGCCTGGTTCGCCTGCGGACTGCTGCCGCCCGAGGAGTGGACGCGCTTCCTCGGCGCCTACCGTGCCGCGGGCGGACCGGCCGTTCCCGCGGACGGCGATCCGTGGGCCGCCCTGGACACCGCCGCTCGCGCGCTCACCGTGCAGACCGCCGCGCTGGCGGTCGCCAGGGCGACCGCGGCGCACCGGCCGCTGGACGAGGTGGAACAGGCCGTGGTGGACGCCTGTGACCGAATGAGCGGCGTTCCCGTGGAGTTGGCCGGCGACCCGGCGAAGTAGGCTGCAACCGGGCCGCGGTCGTACGGAGTCTGTCCTGGCGGTACCCGAAGCAGAACCTACGGCGAGGAGTTGAGCCGACCATGCAGTGTCCGAAGTGTCATGCGCCGATGCACACCTACAACCGCAACGGCGTCCAGATCGAGCAGTGCAGCGGCTGCCGCGGCATCTTCCTCGACTACGGCGAGCTGGAGGCGCTGACCCGCCTGGAGTCCCAGTGGTCCCAGCCGGCGCCGCCTCCGCCGGCCCCGCAGGCCTACCCGGCGCCGCCCGCTCCCGCCTGGGGCGCCCCGCACGGCGGCGGCCACGGGCACTACGGGCACGGCCACCGCCACAAGAGCTTCGGCCACATGCTGTTCTCCAGCTGAACCGCGGCATGAGAAAGCCCCCGGCCGTACGAGACGGCCGGGGGCTTCCTGGTGCGTGGACGATACTGGGATTGAACCAGTGACCTCTTCCGTGTCAGGGAAGCGCTCTCCCGCTGAGCTAATCGTCCTCGGGATCACGATCGCTCCGATGTCACCCACTGGAGCGGATCATGGGCACTGCGTGCGCGATACTGGGATTGAACCAGTGACCTCTTCCGTGTCAGGGAAGCGCTCTCCCGCTGAGCTAATCGCGCGGGGATCCTCGCGGATCAAGGTCCTTGCGGACCAGTGGACGATACTGGGATTGAACCAGTGACCTCTTCCGTGTCAGGGAAGCGCTCTCCCGCTGAGCTAATCGTCCTTGGAGGTGGAGACGGGATTTGAACCCGTGTAGACGGCTTTGCAGGCCGTTGCCTCGCCTCTCGGCCACTCCACCAGGAGTGTAGGGGACCGGGAGTCCCCACTTCCTTCGAGCGGACGACGAGGCTCGAACTCGCGACCTCAACCTTGGCAAGGTTGCGCTCTACCAACTGAGCTACGTCCGCCTGTCGTTTCGGATCGCTTGCGCGTCCCGGCGACGTGTTGAACTCTAGCGGATTCCGGGGCCAGTACAAAAACGCGTTTGTGCAGCGTGCTGCGCTGCGTCCAGGTGAGGACCCTGTCAGGCCCCCGGAAGGACACGCCCGGGTCACCCGCGGGACACCCCCATAGACTCGGCCACGTGCACGACCTCCCTCCTCTCGTCCGCTTCGGTGACCGCGTCGCCACCGGCCTGACCGACGTCACCAGCGACCCCGCGGCCCTGGACTCCACCGGCTTCTGGGCCGTCGCCGCCGACTACGAGGGCCGGCTGACCTGCGCCCGCTTCCGGGACGTGCGGCAGGAGGCCGTGCCCGCGCCGGTGCCCGGCGCCTGGCGGGGCCCGGCGGCCGGCGACTGGACGTCGTCACTGGACCGCGCCGCCTACACCGCGGGCGTGCGCCGCATCCGGCAGCACATCGCGGCCGGCGAGGTCTACCAGGTGAACCTCTGCCGGGTGCTCTCCGCGCCGATCGCGGCCGACGCCGACGTGGACGCCCTGACCGCCGTACTGGCCCGCGGCAACCCCGCGCCGTACGCCGGAACGATTCGGCTGCCCGGACACGGCGTGGAGATCGCCACCGCGTCCCCCGAGCTCTTCCTGCGCCGCGACGGCCGGACCGTGGAGTCCGGTCCGATCAAGGGCACGGCCCGCACCGAAGCGGAACTCCTGGAGAAGGACTACGCCGAGAACGTGATGATCGTGGACCTGGTCCGCAACGACATAGGGCGCGTCTGCACCAGCGGCAGCGTCACCGTCCCCGACCTGTGCGCCGTCGAGAAGCACCCCGGCCTGGTCCACCTGGTCTCCTCGGTCCGCGGCGAGCTGCGCGACGGCGCCGGCTGGCCGGAACTGCTCGACGCCGCCTTCCCGGCCGGCTCGATCACCGGCGCCCCCAAGTCGAGCGCCCTGCGGATCATCGACGCCCTGGAGACGGCACCCCGCGGCCCCTACTGCGGTGGCATCGGCTGGGTCGACGCCGACCGGGGCGTGGGGGAGCTGGCCGTCGGCATCCGCACCTTCTGGATCGACCGGGCCCCGGGTGCCGCGGCCGTCCTGCGCTTCGGCGCCGGCGCCGGCATCACCTGGGACTCCGACCCCGAGGGGGAGTGGCGGGAGACCGAGCTGAAGGCGGCCCGGCTGCTCGCGGTAGCGTCGGGGACGTACGAAGGTGCGCACGAGGACAGCGGAGAGGGACTGCAACAGTGAAGATCTGGCTCGACGGCGGGCTGCGGGACATCGAGTCCGCCCGCGTCTCCGTCCTCGACCACGGCCTGACCGTGGGCGACGGGATTTTCGAGACGGTGAAGGCGGTCGACGGAGAGCCGTTCGCGCTCACCCGTCACCTGAACCGGCTGAGCCGCTCGGCGCGCGGCCTGGGGCTGCCGGACCCCGACCACGACGAGGTCCGCCGCGCCTGCGCCGCCGTCCTCGAGGCCAACCCGATGCCGCTGGGCCGGCTCCGCATCACCTACACCGGCGGCCACGGCCCCCTCGGCTCCGACCGCGGCGACCACGGCCCGACCCTCGTGGTCGCCATCGGCGAGACCACCCGCCGCCCCGACTCCACCGCCGTCGTCACGGTTCCCTGGACCCGCAACGAGCGCGGCGCGCTCACCGGCCTGAAGACGACCTCCTACGCCGAGAACGTCGTCGCCCTCGCCCGCGCCCACCAACACGGCGCCTCGGAGGCCCTCTTCGGCAACACCGTCGGGCAGCTCTGCGAGGGCACCGGCTCCAACGTCTTCGTCGTCCTCGACGGAGAGATCCACACCCCGCCGCTCGTCTCCGGCTGCCTGGCAGGCATCACGCGTGAGCTCGCGATCGAGTGGACCGGCGCCAAGGAGACCGACCTGCCGCTGGACGTCCTTCAGCGCGCCGAGGAGGTCTTCCTCACCTCCACGCTGCGCGACGTCCAGGCCGTCCACCGCGTGGACGACCGCGAACTGCCCGGCACGGCGGGCCCGGTGACCGCCAAGGCCATGCGCGTCTTCGACGAACGGTCGGGGCACGACCTGGACCCGTAGACCCTCCCCGAGATCCGCCGAAGCCGCGGAAATGCGGCTGACACGGGGACCGGTCGCGGGTAGAACAACCCTGATGACCACCACCCTGCGGCCCACCGAGCCGCTTCAGCACCACGCCGACGGGACACGTTCACGCCGCTACCAGGTGTGCGTGAACAGCCGCCCCGTCGGCGTGACCCATCTCTCGACGCACCCGGTCTTCGGACCGGCCGTGGCCCGCATCCTGGAGCTGCGCATCGACGAACCCGACCGCGGACGGGGCCGGGGCACGGTGGCCGCGCTCGCCGCCGAGGAGGTGGCGCGAGGCTGGGGCTGCAAGCGGATCGAGACAGCCGTGCCCGCCGCCGAGGAGGCCGCGGTCCGGCTCGTCACGTCCCTGGGCTACGTCCAGCGCAACCGCGGCATGGAGAAGCAGCTCGGCACCACCGCGCCCGAACTGCCGACAGGCAGCCGCGGCAGACCGCTGACGGAGGCCGAGTACGGGCCGTGGCTGGAACACGGCAAGGCCGGATACGCCCAGAGCTGGATCGACCGCGGCGTACCCGCCGACGAGGCATGGGCCAAGTCGGAGTCCGACCACGCCCGGCTGCTGCCCCAGGGACCGGCGACCCCCGGCATGCTGCTGAGCGTCCTGGAGCACGAGGGCACCCCGGTCGGCACCCTCTGGCTCTCCGTCGGCGACGACAAGGCCTACGTCTACGACGTGGAGGCCGACGAACGCTTCCGCGGCCGGGGGCACGGCCGCTCCCTGATGCTCCTGGCCGAGGCCCAGGCGGTGGCCGCGGGCAAGCGCGTCCTGGGCCTCAACGTCTTCGCGGGCAACACCCCCGCTGAGCGCCTGTACGACTCCCTCGGCTACCGCCCGGTGCTCTACGCCCTCTACAAGGAACTCCTGTAGAAGCCGCACGCGGGGGGACGAGAAGGGGAGGCCCGCGCACGCACCCCGGCCGACCGACCGGGCCCGGTCGGTCAGCGCGGCCGTTCGGCCTCGGCCAGCAGACGGTCCACGATCTCCTCGATGCGTGCGCGCAGGCCCTCCTGGCTCTTGCCGCCGTCCAGGCGCTCGCCGCCGACGACGTAGGTCGGGGTGCCCGTGACACCGATCGCCTTGCCCTCGGCCTGGTCGGCGTCGACGATCAGGATGTGCCGGCCGTCGACGAGCGCGGTGTCGAACTCCTCCGCGTCAAGACCCAGTTCACGGGCCACCTCGACGAGCAGCGGCTCGCCCTTGCGGTCCAGCTCCTCCACGCGGCCGAGCACCGCCTCCACGTACGGCCACAGCCGCCCCTGCTCGGCGGCCTCCTCGGCGGCCTGCGCGGCCGCGAAGGCGTGCTTGTGCTTCTCCAGCGGGAAGTGCCTCAGCCGCAGCTCCAGCCGGTCGCCGTAGCGGGAACGCAGGGCGCGCAGATCGTCCAGCGCGGTGCGGCAGTCCGGACACTGCAGCTCGCACCAGACGTCGAGAACGGGAACGGCGGACACGGAGGAGGAGTCGCTCATGTCCCCCAGTCTCCCAGCCCCCCAGCCCAGCACCCAATCCACCCGGCCACCGGCAGCCACCCGGCCACCGGCGGCTATCTGCCCACCGGCGGCTATCTGCCCACCGGCAGTGACCTGCCTACCGCAGTGGCCACCGGGAGTCACCGGCCACCGGGAGTCATCCGGCCACCGGGCGGGACCTGGCCGGGTCCCCTGGGCCGCTGGACGGGTGCCGATTCGTCCGGGCCGGGCGGTTCGGAGCGGATCGGTCCGGGCCGGGCGGAGAGGGGCCGGACCGCCGGGCGGCAGGTGATCGCCGGGGGTGCCGTGCAGACCCCTACGGGATCTCACCCGGAGGATCATGCGGGTGGGCCGGCCACGGCGGTGTCCAGCGGCGGGCCGGACCGGCACCTGGGGAGGAGGGGACCCGGAGATGTCCCTGATGTCCGCCCGGGGCGTGGCCTTGCGGGGAGTGGGCGGTGCAGGATGGAAGGGACGAACTGCCCGACCGGTGAGCGCTGCCCTGGAGGACCGGATGATTGCCGAGACCGTCTGTTCCGCCGTCTCCGCGGCCGGCCTGGGCATTGCCGCGGTCACGGCCTACCGCAAGCGTTTCCTCGCGGCGACCCGTATCGCCGCCTACTCCCTCGTTCCGATCGGCCTGGTGATGACCGGCGTCGTCGGCTGGCTGGCCGACACCGCCTTCAGCCCGACCGCGTGGGCGGGCTTCGGCCTGCTCGGCTGCGCCTGGGTGTTCTTCGCGACGACCCGCGGGGTGGAGCGCCGACGCGGCGGCACGCGCAAGGAGCGCAGGGCGGCTGACCGCGCCGCCCAGGGGGACGCGGTGGCTCCGGCGGCATCGGCACCGTCCCTGGGCCCCGCCACCCGCCCGGCCGACCGTCCCGCCGCCCGTCCAGCGAAGGGCACCTCCCGCGGCGAGGACGACTTCAGCGACATCGAGGCCATCCTGAAGAAGCACGGCATATGACGGCCGTCCGACGGCGGTGACCTGCACGTCCGGTACGTCGGTACGTCGGCGGGCCGGCGCGTACTGATCATGGTTTCCCAGGAAACGATCAGGACCCGGGCCGATCCGAAGCGAAGATCGAGAAATCCGACGAACTCCCGTACATTCCAGGCGTGTTGATCGCGTCGAGGGTGTCGGCTGCGCCATCATCGCCGCGAGATGGTGGACACGACACAGAGCGAGGCCGCGCCGCCGAAGGACGAGCCGCGCGGGTGCCTCTTCGCCCTTTCCCAGCCGCCGCTGATGATCTTCCTTGCGGTGATCGGGTGTCTGCTGCTCATGGCTGCGTTGCACGACCTGCTGTTGCTGTGAGCCGTACCCGTGGGTCCTCGGCGTCACCCGCCGGGGACCACGACACCGCGGAGGCCACCGCACCGAGGCGGTCTCAGCCCGCAGACTCCTTGCGTCGCGCCCGGTACGCGGCCACGTGCAGTCTGTTGCCGCACGTACGGCTGTCGCAGTACCGCCGCGAGCGGTTGCGGGAGAGGTCGACGAAGGCACGACGGCAGTCGGGGGCCTCGCAGCGGCGCAGCCGCTCCTGCTCCCCGGCGACCACGAAGAACGCGAGCGCCATGCCGCAGTCCGCCGCCAGATGATCGGCGACGGAGGCGCCGGGCGCGAAGTAGTGCACGTGCCAGTCGTAGCCGTCGTGGTCCGTCAGCCGGGGCGTGGTGCCCGCGGCGGCGACCAGCTCGTTGATCATCCCCGCGGCGCTACGGGAGTCCGCCGCCGCGAAGATCCCGGCGAACCGGCCGCGGATCCTGCGCACCGCCGACAGGTCGAACTCCGACAGCACCCCGACATCGCTCATTTTGTGGCTTCGTACGAAGTCCTCGAGCGCCGCGACGTCCGCCAGCCCGTCCGACGCCGACTCGTCCTCCGGTGCGGTGTTCACCAGATCCACCACGGTGTCGAGCGCGCACCGGGTGTCGTGGGTGATCAGCACGTTTCGCTCCCAAGGCCTGGGGATCGGGCACATGCCCGCCGATGCTGGCCGATGGTAGTGGCTTCACCGTCGCCCGAGCAGCGCGCGGCCGCCCGCACACGCGCACACCGGCACCGGCCCCCCGCGGAGAACCGGTGCCCGTGCATCCCATATGCGGTTGTCCTGGCCCGAGCCGTCTCCCCGAGTGGACGGCAACGGGCAGTCGAAGGGGCCCCTGGGGGCCTGTCGGTTAACTTTCCGCGAGGATGTGCGAGAGCTCCTGATCCAGATCGAAGTGCCGGTGCTCCGTGCCCGGGGGCACGGCCGCGTCCGTTCGCTTCAGGAAGGACTCCAGGGCCCGCGCAGGGGCCTCCAGCAGGGCCTCGCCCTCCGGGGAGCTCAGGGCGATGCAGACGACGCCCTGGCCATGACTGCGCGACGGCCAGACACGGACGTCGCCGGTACCAGTGGGACGGTGAAGCCCCTCGGCGAGGAGGTCGCGGGCGAACACCCACTCGACGGTCTCCTCGGCTCCGGTGTGGAAGGTGGCGTGCACGGCGTAGGGGTCGGCCGTGTCGTACCGCAGGCCTGCGGGGACAGGCAGGGAGGACTCGCTCGACACAACGAGGCGCAGGTGCAGCTCGCAGCTGACCGTGGTGTTCATAAGCGCCAGGGCCTTTCGCTCAGTGTGCGCTCGGGGATTCGCACGTCGGCGAAATCGACATGCCACCTACGGTGCCGTTGTAAACCCCTCTGAGTGTTTTGCCTGGCTTTAGGTAACTCTTCCGGCCGAGAAGCCGTGCGGCAGGTGGGGCCATTCCGGTGACGCGATTTGTGGTTTCTCTCCGGTAGGGTTCAGACACATGAATACGGGGAGTGACGGGCGGAACCAGGTTGCCGCGGCGTCGGACGGAGCGATGATGGAACCGAAGGCGGGCGAGGGGGAGGACCGGCGCGGGCTCGGTTCGCGGGCGCCCCAGTTCATCCGGTCACGGCGTGTGCTGCACGTGAGCTGGCAGGTCGGCGTCTTCGTCGTCGGGCTCGCGGTCGTCGCCGCCGGCATCGTCATGCTCCCGCTGCCCGGTCCGGGCTGGGTGGTGATCTTCGGTGGCATGGCGATCTGGGCGACCGAGTTCGTGTGGGCCCAACTCGTGCTCCGCTGGACCAAGCGCAAGGTCACCGAGGCGGCCCAGCGGGCCCTCGATCCCAAGGTGCGCCGCCGCAACATCATCCTGACGGTGATCGGTCTCGTGATCATCGGCGCGCTGCTGGGCGTGTACGTCTGGAAGTTCGGTCTCGTCATGCCCTGGAGCATCAAGAACCAGTGACCGGTCCTCGGGGGTGGCCTCTGGTCCCGGGCACACCCTGACATGCGGTAATGTTCTTCCTGCGCCCGGGCGATTAGCTCAGTGGGAGAGCGCTTCGTTCACACCGAAGAGGTCACTGGTTCGAACCCAGTATCGCCCACCCGGACACGACGGCCCGTCTGCGACCAGCAGACGGGCCGTCGTCGTATGCGGGCCCACACGAGGTCACCGCCCTCGACCAGCTGTTTCACAGCCGACGCGCACAGGACCCGCGGATCCGCCCGAAGAGCCGCCGGGCGGTCGTCTGCCTGGCATCCCGCGCCCGCCTCCGGCCCGCCACGTACGGGGGCGAGGGCGCCCGAGGCGCGGACACCCCGCCCCCGACCGAGACACGGACCCCAAGCAACCACGCGACTACCGGGACCGCCGCACCGCCCCCCTCTCGCTCCCGGCCGGCGCCGCCCCCACCGCGCACCCCCAAGTCCCACGCCACCCCCCGCTCCCCGCCTCGGCCGACCGGCCGCACGCACCTCCGCCCGGAGGCACCCGCCCGAGAAATTCTTGTCGGAATCATTGACGCACCCCTGCCCCCTCCGAACCTGGCTGTGCCAGCAAGCGCTTACTCGAAACGATTCACGACGTGGACGACACTGCGGGAGGACCCGACTGTGGGAACCAGCAGGAATCTCGAGAGGCGAACGATCCTGAAGGCGGCCGGGGTGTCGATGGCCGCGCTCGGGGTCGGGGCGACGGCCGGATGCGGCGGCGAAGCGGTTCCGGGAACGGGACGGTGACGATCCGTTACTCGTGGTGGGGTGCCGAGGAACGCGCCAAGAAGATCAACCAGACCATCGCCCTCTTCGAGAAGAAGTACCCGAAGATCAGGGTCAAGACGGACTTTCAGACCTACCAGTCTTTCTGGGAGGAGTTCCAGACGCAGGCGTCCGGCGGAAATCCCCCGGACGTATTCCAAAACGCCGTCACTTTTCTTCGGAAGTACGACAAGAGGGGTGTCCTGCTCGATCTGAAGCCGCAGATCCAGGCGGGCAATCTGAAGCTGGACGACTTCCGTGCCGGTGTCACCGAGGTGGGCGAGGTCGACGGCAAGCAGCCGGGCATTTCCGGTCGGCTCCAACACGATGGCCCTGGTGATCGACAATAAGGTCTGGCAGAAGGCGGGCGTGGAGCCGCACTCCGGCTGGACCTGGGACGACTTCTTCAAGGCTCTGAAGACGATCCACGACAAGACCAAGGTCCCCGGGGACACCGGCTACTTCAGCATCATGTACCTGTACGACCTCTACCTCCGCCAGAGGCAAGGCGTTCTTCACCAAGGACGGACTCGGCTTCGACGAGGCCGACCTGACGGAGTGGTGGCAGGCCGGCTACAACCGCGTCAAGGCAGGCATCGTCACCGCCCCGAAGGTCGTCGCCCAGGACTACCCCAAGTCCTCGCTCTCCGCCGGCCACGGCGCCTCGGAGTTCACCTGGGACAACTTCACCGTCCGCTACAAGGCGGAGGGCAGCAGCACCTACGGCCTCGCCCCCATCCCCACCACGGACGGCAAGCACACCGGCCAGTACCTCGCCTCCGTGATGCTCAGCGCCTCCTCCCGCACCTCGCACCCCAAGGAGGTGGCCCAGTTCATCGACTTCATGGTCCACGACCCGGAGGCCGGCAGGATCATGGGCTACGACCGGGGCATCCTCACGACCACCGCTCAGTACGACGCCTTCAAGCCCACCGACGAGGTCAACAAGGAGATAGCCCAGTACGAGGCCGACACCGCCAAGGCCGGCGTGCTCGGCACCATCACCCCGCACCCCTCCGGTGCCGACACCGTCGAGGCCGCCTTTCTGCGCATCGCAGGCCTGGCCGCTCGGACTTCGGCAGCCTGCTGCTCTTCCAGGGCCACTCGCGCCTCGACGCCTACGCCGCCGTACAGACCGGTGAAGCCGCGCTCGCCCAGCGCGCCTGGACCAAGTTCTACGGCTCCGACGGCTACACCGAGTCCTCGCCGTGGAGGACCGAGAAACTGACCGGGCCGGCCACCCTGGTCGAGGGCAGCGAGGCCGCCTGGGTGTCCAGCAACGACACCGCGCTCTACGGCCTCGCGGCCATCGAGAACCTGGCGCTGCTCGGCGGCAGGATGCCCTAGCCGGTGACAGGACGCGCCGGCCGGAGTCGGGGGAGCGCCGCCGCACGGGCGGCGGCGCTCGCGCGCTCAGTGTGGCCCACGTCACGTCGTACGGCATGAGTACGCGTACTCAGATCACGGGGAGGCGAAGGGCCGGGGCGGGCAGACTGACGGTCATGGACCGGACCCACTACCGCTTCCGCAGCCTGTGGACCCTGCCCGCACCCCATGCCGCCGTCTTCGACGCGCTGGAGCGGGTCGAGGACTATCCGCGCTGGTGGCGGCAGGCGCGCGAGGTGCGTCGCACCGACGACACCACCGGTGTGATCCGGATCCGCTCCCTCCTGCCGTACGACCTGACCGTCACCGCGCACCAGGTGCGCCGGGACCCCGCCGCAGGAGTGCTGGAGGTCACGATGACCGGGGACGTCGACGGCTGGGCCCGCTGGACGCTCACCGAGCGGGGCACGGGCATCCTCGCCCGCTACGACCAGGAGGTCGATGTGCGCAAACCCCTGCTCAGGCGGGTCGCGGTGCCGGGGCGCCCGCTCTTCCGGCTCAACCACCGGCTGATGATGCGTGCCGGGCGGCGCGGGCTGGCGGCGTACCTCCAAGCGGTTTGAACGAAGACCGCCGGGACCTGTATTGTTCAGTGCGTTCCCGGGCGATTAGCTCAGTGGGAGAGCGCTTCGTTCACACCGAAGAGGTCACTGGTTCGAACCCAGTATCGCCCACCGGGAAGAGCCGGTCCGCACCAAGCGGACCGGCTCTTTTGTCGTCCGGCACCGGGATCCGGGCCGCCCCGGATCCCGGCCGGCCCGGGTCAGGTCGTGGTGCAGACCGTGCCGTTGAGCGTGAACACCGTCGGCGGCGAGTACGCCCCGGAGTTGGCACCGGTGATGCCGAACGACACCGAGTTCCCGCCGTCGGCGGCCAGCTTGCCGTTGTACGACTCCGGGGTGGCGATCACGTTCCGGCCCGACTGGGTGACCTTCGCGTTCCAGTACCCCGTCACCGAGACCCCGCTGTCCGGGAAGGAGAAGGCCAGGGTCCAGCCGTCGATCGGGTTCGGCCCGGTGTCGGTGACGGTCACCTCCGCGTTGAAGCCGCTGCCCCAGCCCCCGATGAACCGGTACGACACCTCGCAGGTCGACTCGGCGGGTGACGTGGTGCGCACGGTGACCGGGGCCGAGGATCGTGACAGCCGTCCGTCGGCGTCCCTGGCCAGCACGTTGAGCGTGTACGTGGCCCCCGGGGACAGGTTGCGCACGGTCGCCGTGGTGGAGGTCGTGTCGGTGAGCAGTTCGCTGGTGGTGCCCTGCTGGCGGTAGACCTCGTACCGGACGGGGGTGCCGCCGGTGGACGGGGACCACGACAGGGTCGCCGTGGTGTCCGTGGCCGAGGTGACCTTCGGGGCGCCCGGTGCGCTCAGCGCGGAGGCGGTGCCGCTCTTCGGGTGCAGGGTGACGGTGGTGATCGAGTACGGCGGCAGTGCCTGGGTCCTGCCGTCGCCGGTGGCGGTGTCGATGGACGACGCCCGGTCGCGGAAGACCGCAACGTCGGCGGGGGAGCCGTCCGTCGTGTAGCCGCTCAGGTGGAGGTCCACGGTGTGCGACGCCGAGGGATCCTTGTTGATCAGCAGCACGCTCAGGTCGCCGTCGGCCTGCCGTACCGCGTGCGCGGACACCAGTTCGCTCGTGGACCCCGCGTTGACCAGCTGGTCACCGGGCCGGCCGGTCCGGCTCAGCATCTGCAGGGCGTAGTACGGCGGGAACGGGGTGTTGACCGGCGGCTCGCAGACGTCGCCGGTGCAGCCCCCGCTGGACAGCAGGCCCATGTCGCCGTAGTCGGTGGCCCCGTCGGGAGCGGTGGAGACGGCGCCGGGGCCGTTGTGGGTGTTCCACCAGTCCACCGTGAACACGCCGTTGGTGAGAGCCGTGAAGTACGTGTCGGCGGCGAACAGTGCGGTGGGCTGGGTGTCCATCAGGACGTTGGAGTTGGTCTCGGTCAGCGCGATCGGGGTGTCACCCGCGCCCGCCGCGTCCAGTTCCGCCCTCAGCTGCTGCAACTCGCCCGCGAGCTGGGACGGTGTGCCGAGCATCCCGGCCGCGTCCGAGCCGCCCGGGTACCAGTGCACGATGACGAAGTCGGCCTTGCCCGCCACGATCGGGATGACGGTGTGGTTCCAGTCGGCGCTCTCGCCGCTCGCCATCACACCGTCCGGCCAGTTGCCCGGGGTGGTCAGCACCGCGCCGACCTTGATGGTCGGGTCCACCGCCTTCATGGCGGAGACGTAGTCGACGACCCCGTGGGCGTAGGCGGCGGGAGAGGAGTCGGCGTGCTCGTCGGTCTCCCAGTCGGCGCCGTAATGGCCGTTGCCGTACAGCTCGTTGCCGACTTCCCAGTACTTGGCGCCGTAGTCCTTGGTGACGTTGGCGTACCGCACCCAGTCGGCCGCCTCCTCGGGCGTGCCCGAGCCGTAGTTGGCGATCAGGATCGGCTGGGCGCCCACCTTGCGGACGGTGCCCATGAAGGAGTCGAAGTCGGTGCCCGGTGCGACGTAGCCGCCGGGCGCGGTGTGCGTCTTCCAGTGGTAGATGTCGCCGTAGCTTCCGCCCGGGTAGCGGAGCATGCCGATGCCGGCGGCCTTGACCAGGTCCTGGGTGCCGGCGGTGTTCATGTTCGCGTCCCAGATCGCGCTGTTGAGCCCGTAGGCGGTGTCCGGGATGGTGCCGAGTCCCTGCCCGGCGTTGACGGTGACGTCGACCGCGTCGGACGTGCCGGTCGCGGTGGACGTGCCGGCGGCGGTGGACGTGTCGGCCGCGGCGGCCGAGACGAGGCCGGTGCCCGCGAGCAGCGCGACGGTCGCCGCCGCGGCCGCGAGGGCCCGGCGCGTGGATCTCCGTCTGCCCAGCGGTGTCCGGGCCCGGCGGCCCAGGGGTAGGGGGAGGTGCGGTTCAGCAACGTGCACGGCGGTTCTCACCTTCGTCGCGGTGGGGTCGAGGCGGGATGTGATGCGTGCGAGCGCCGTGATCCACGGTGGGAGGAGGTGAGGGAGGCTCGACCGACTCATGGGAGCGCTCCCATATTGTTACGAGCCGGTACTGTCGACTGTCAATAAGCGTGCGGGGGTGCAACCGTGGCAACAGGGGGTCGCCCGCGTCTCACCGGAGACGTGCCTGTGCGCCCGCCGGACCCGTCCTGGGTGCCCTGCTCGTCGGAGTCGTGCCCGTGCGCCCGCCGGACTCGCGCCCGTGCGCGCCGGACTCGCGCCCGTGCGCGCCGGACTCGCGCCGGTGCGCGCCGGAGACCGTCGGGCGCACCGGCGGAGGGCCGTGTCAGGCCGCGGCGGGAAGATCCGGCCGCAGGGGCCATGACGGGTCCACCGTCTCCTCCGCGCCGCTGCGCGCGAACCACGCCTGGAGGCCGCGGGCCTGTGCCGCGTGCCAACCGGTCTGCAGGGTGTGCAGTTCGGCGGGGGTCAGGCGGTCCAGGCGGGCCGCGAAACGGCGGCCGAGGGCGCGGACGACCTCGAGGGCGGCCAGCGCGTCCGCCGCCGCGTCGTGCGCGTCCGCCAGCTCGACCTCGTAGTGCGCGCACAGATCGGTGAGGGTGCGCCGGCCCTTGCGGTAGCGGTCCAGGTGCTTGTCCAGGACCCGCGGATCCAGCACGCACAGCGGCGACGCCTCGAACCAGCGGTCCAGCGAGGAGGCCCGGTGGCGGCGCAACTCCCGGTCCAGCAGCGTCAGATCGAACGGCGCGTTCATCACCACCAGCGGGCGGCCCAGCGTGGCCTGCTCCGCCAGCTCCTCGGCTATCTCGTACATCACCGGGGCCGGCCAGCGCCCGTTGCGGTGCAGATGGTCCTCCGTCAGCCCGTGCACCGCCGTCGCCGCCTCGGGCACCGGCACCCCCGGATTCACCAGCCAGCGGGCCGTCCGCGGCCGGGCGCCCGGGGCGTCCTGGACGACGACGGCGGCCGACACGATCCGGTCGGTCTCGACGTCGACGCCCGTGGTCTCGGTGTCGAAGGCGGCCAGCGGCCCCTCGTACCAGCAGCACGTCATGTCGACCACAACTCCTCGCTCACCCGCGGCAGCTGACGTACCGTCTTCTGCCCGTTTGGTGATACCCGGGCCGTTTGCGCCGTACGCCGGAAGGAGACAACAGGAGTACGGGTTTTTGCAGTTCACGGACCCGCAGCGGGGATGCGGGGAATCACCGGCAATTCACCCGGCAATTCACTTGGCGCGGAAGGCTATTTGGTCATGACGGTTGCGCAGCCCGAGCGGGGCGGGCTGCTGCCCGAGCGTGCGGGCACCCTGCGCGGCACACTCGCCACCACCGCCTGCATGGAGACACTGCAGGTGGGGTATCTGCACGCGGTCGCCGCGGCCGCCGGCTGCTCGCTGTCGCAGCCCTTCCCGGACAACGGCATCGACTGGCACATCAGCCACAGCGCGCCCGGTCACACCGTCGACGACGAGGTGACCATCAAGGTGCAGCTGAAGTGCACGTACCAGGTGCCGCCCCACCCGCCGGGACGTTTCTTCTCCTTCACCCTCGACAACGACCACCTCGCGAAGCTCGCCCGCACCCCGGTGTCCGTGCACAAGATCCTGGTCGTGATGATCGTGCCGCGTTCCCAGGACCAGTGGCTGCGGGCCGGGCACGACCGGCTCGACCTCAGGCACTGCTGCTACTGGGTCAACCTGGCCGGCCATCCGATCACCGGCCGGCACCGCACCAACGTGCGCATACCGACCTCGCGGATCTTCGACGACCGGGCCCTGTGCGAGATCATGACGCGGGTCGGGACCGGAGGCAGACCATGACGCACCGCCCCCTCGACGAGCCGTTGCGCCCGGTGCGCCCGCACCCCGTCGACGCCCCCTGGGACCGCCCTCCCCGGCCCGCCGACGTCGACCCCGCCGTGCTCGCCGCCCTGCTGCTGCGGCACGGCTGGCAGCGGCGCGGCGGAGCCGCCGGTCGCTACGGCCGCTGGACCCCGCCGGGGCCGGGCGGCGCCGGGACGAGTCTGCTGGTGCCCGTCAGCCGCGCCTTCCCCGACAGCGACGACCTGCTCGGCGAGGCGCTCGACGCCCTGGCCCGCAGCGGCACGCCGTCCGCCCATGCGGTGCTGGTCGCGCTCGCCGTGCCCAGCGACGAGATCCACTGGTGGCGGGACGTCCCGGGCGGCCCGGCGGGCACCGCGTCCTGGACCGTCGAGGAGCGGCTGCGCGGCGCCGCCCGGCAGATGCTGCTGGCCGCCGCGCTCGCCACGCGCGCCCGGGCCGGCTACTACGGCGCCCGGCACCGGCGCTCGGCCGCGGCCTCCCTGGACCACGTCCTCGTCGGTTCCGCGGCCGGCGGCCGCAGCCTGACCGCCTTCGTCCCGGTCGCCCCGGCCCGGCCGCTCGCCGTACGGCTCCACCAGGCCCTGTACGCCGTGCGCGAGGCCGTCGACTACCGGCGCGCCACCGGCGCCCTGGACGCCTTCGACGGCGCCGTACGGGCCGGTGCCAGCCGTGAGCTCACCGAGGCCCTGGTCGCGCTGGTGCGCGGCACCGAGGGAGCCAGGATCACGGTCGACTGGGCGCCCGCCGCCGGCGTTCCCGCGGACTGCGCCGCCGGGACCGTCGAGTTCTCGCCGGGCGACCGGCCCGTGCTGCGCGAGGCCGGCGCCCGCTATCTGCGCGCGGAGCCGTCCGTGCCCGTCCGGATCACCGGCACCGTGGTCCGCCTGCGCCGGTCGCAGCCGCACGGCGAGGGCACCGTGCGACTGCGGGTGATCTCCGGCGCCGAGGTGCCCTACGTCCGCGTGGCCCTGGAGGAGGAGGACTACCGCATCGCCGGCCACGCCCACCTGGTCGGCCTGCCGGTCCGCGTCCTCGGCCGCCTGGAGAGCCGAGGCGGCTTCCGCCGCCTCACCGGCGCCTGCGAGGTCGCCCCGGTCCAGGTGGACGACGAGGAACGCGACCGGCTGATGAAGTCCCTCCAGGAGGACACGGACGACACCGACTTCTTCGACGAACCGAGAGACCCGGAGGACCGCGACTGAGCGGCGGGGCGGGGAGACGGGGCGCGGGTCGGCGGAGGACAGGGCGGGAGCGTGGGGTGCTGGGCGCTCCGACCGGGCGGCTCCGGGCGCAGGCGGGGGAGGGTCGGGCGCGGGCCGGTGGATCGTGGCACTGGCTGCGGCTGATTCGCGCTCGGGAGGGCCGGGCGGCGGCCGGGGTGTCATTGGGTGGGGCTAGGGGGTGTCGCGTCGATCACGCCGGGCTCGCGGGCCCTGACACCGCGCCTCGCCGCGTTGTCGTCGGTCGCCATGGCTCCGCCATGACGCCCTCCTCCGCCTTGCGATCCTTTCCCCCACTGCCTGAACGGCGTGGGAGGTACCCCCACCACCAACCACCGCTCCCTGATCCGGCCTCATCCAACCCCGCTCCCTGATCCGGCCTGATCCGAACGAATGGCCCTGGGAGTGGTGTGCGCGCCGGCCGGGCGGCTCCCGGCTGAGGCCGGGAAGAGCCGAGCGCGGGCCGGTGGAGCACGTACGGGCGAGGGCCGAGGGCCCGGGGGACCGGGCAGCGGCCGGGTGGCGCCGGGCGCGGCGGAGACCGTGACCGGGCGGCGGGGCGGGGAGACCGTTTCGCGGTCGGTGGGGTGGGGTCGGTACGATCGCTTATTGCGCGCGCTCCCGGTATGGCGCCGCACCCCACCTGCAGTCAGGAGAGACCGGTGTCAGACGTCCGTGTGATCATCCAACGCGATTCCGAGCGGGAAGAGCGCACGGTGACGACGGGCACTACGGCCGCCGACCTCTTCGCCGGCGAGCGCTCGATCGTCGCCGCACGCGTCGGCGGCGAGCTGAAGGACCTCGCCTACGAGGTCAAGGACGGCGAGACCGTCGAGGGCGTCGAGATCTCCTCCGAGGACGGCCTGAACATCCTGCGCCACTCCACCGCGCACGTCATGGCGCAGGCCGTGCAGGAGCTCTTCCCCGAGGCCAAGCTGGGCATCGGCCCGCCCGTCAAGGACGGCTTCTACTACGACTTCGACGTCGACAGGCCCTTCCACCCCGATGACCTCAAGGCCATCGAGAAGAAGATGCAGGAGATCCAGAAGCGGGGGCAGAAGTTCTCCCGCCGCGTGGTCACCGACGAGCAGGCCCGCGAGGAGCTGGCGAACGAGCCGTACAAGCTGGAGCTGATCGGCCTCAAGGGCTCGGCCTCCACCGAGGACGGCGCGGACGTCGAGGTCGGCGCCGGCGAGCTGACGATCTACGACAACCTGGACGCCAAGACCGGCGAGCTGTGCTGGAAGGACCTCTGCCGCGGTCCCCACCTGCCCTCCACCCGCCTGATCCCCGCGTTCAAGCTGATGCGCAACGCGGGCGCCTACTGGCGCGGCAGCGAGAAGAACCCGATGCTCCAGCGCATCTACGGCACCGCCTGGCCGTCCAAGGACGAGCTGAAGCAGTACCTGGACTTCCTCGTCGAGGCCGAGAAGCGCGACCACCGCAAGCTGGGCCACGAGCTCGACCTGTTCTCCATCCCCGAGCAGATCGGCTCCGGACTCGCCGTCTTCCACCCCAGGGGCGGCATCGTCCGCCGGGTCATGGAGGACTACTCGCGGCGCCGCCACGAGGAGGAGGGCTACGAGTTCGTCTACACCCCGCACGCGACGAAGGGGAAGCTCTTCGAGACCTCGGGCCACCTGGACTGGTACGCCGACGGCATGTACCCGCCCATGCAGCTCGACGAGGGCGTGGACTACTACCTCAAGCCCATGAACTGCCCGATGCACAACCTGATCTTCGACGCGCGCGGCCGCTCCTACCGCGAACTGCCGCTGCGCCTGTTCGAGTTCGGGACCGTGTACCGGTACGAGAAGTCGGGCGTCGTGCACGGCCTGACCCGCGCCCGCGGCTTCACTCAGGACGACGCGCACATCTACTGCACCCGTGAGCAGATGGCCGACGAGCTCGACAAGACGCTCACCTTCGTGCTGAACCTGCTGCGCGACTACGGTCTGACCGACTTCTACCTGGAGCTGTCCACCAAGGACCCGGAGAAGTTCGTCGGTTCCGACGATGCCTGGGAAGAGGCCACCGAGACCCTCCGCCAGGTCGCCGAGAAGCAGGGCCTGCCGCTGGTCCCGGACCCGGGCGGCGCCGCCTTCTACGGCCCGAAGATCTCCGTCCAGGCCAAGGACGCCATCGGCCGAACCTGGCAGATGTCGACGATCCAGCTCGACTTCAACCTGCCGGAGCGCTTCGACCTGGAGTACACGGCCGCCGACGGCTCCAAGCAGCGCCCGGTCATGATCCACCGCGCGCTGTTCGGCTCCATCGAGCGGTTCTTCGCCGTGCTCCTCGAGCACTACGCGGGTGCGTTCCCGGCGTGGCTGGCCCCGGTGCAGGCGATCGGCATCCCGATCGGCGACGCGCACGTGGAGTACCTGGAGAAGTTCGCCGCGGAGGCCAGGAAGAAGGGCCTGCGCGTCGAGATCGACTCCTCCTCGGACCGGATGCAGAAGAAGATCCGCAACGCCCAGAAGCAGAAGGTCCCCTTCATGGTCATCGCGGGCGACGAGGACATGGCGAACAACGCCGTCTCCTTCCGCTACCGCGACGGCTCCCAGGAGAACGGCATCCCGATCGACGAGGCCATCGCGAAGATCGTGAAGGTCGTCGAGGACCGCGTACAGGTCTGATCGGCGACGGCGGCGGCCGCGGCAGCCGTACGGCCCGGCCCCCGGTGATCTGCCTCACCGGGGGCCTTGCCCTTCGCCGGGGCCCGACGCCATATGCTGCACGCATGACGCGTGAGCCGGAGCAGCAGATCGGAGTGGGTACGCAGGACGCGTTCCAGCGCCTGTGGACGCCCCACCGGATGGCCTACATCCAGGGCGAGAACAAGCCGAGCGGCCCCGGGGCCGGAGACGGCTGTCCCTTCTGCGCCATACCGGCCAAGTCCGACGAGGACGGCCTCATCGTCCGGCGCGGCGAGCAGGTGTACGCGGTGCTCAACCTGTACCCGTACAACGGCGGCCACCTGATGACCGTGCCGTACCGCCACGTCGCCGACTACACCGACCTCACGGAGGCGGAGACCGCCGAGCTGGCGGAGCTGACCAAGCAGGCCATGCGGGCCCTGCGCACCGCCTCCGGCGCCCACGGCTTCAACATCGGCATGAACCAGGGCACGGTCGCCGGCGCCGGCATCGCGGCCCATCTGCACCAGCACATCGTGCCCCGCTGGGGCGGCGACACGAACTTCATGCCGGTCGTCGGCCATACCAAGGTGCTGCCGCAGCTCCTGGCCGACACCAGGAAGATGCTGGCGGAGGCCTGGCCGACGGCGTGAGCCGGGCGCCGGGGGAGTCCGGGGGCGGAGCTCCCGGAACGGTCACCCGCAGCCCCCTGAACGGTCATCCGCCTCCCCGCCCGGTCGCCCTGACCGCCGGAGGCGTCACGCGTCGTACACGTCCGCCTTCTTCGGGATCACGTCCTGCACATTCCCGCTGAGGATCGACGAGCGGGTGCCGAACTTCTCCACGTCCACGCCGTTCTCCCTGAGGGTCCTGAGCGCCGCCGCGTGCACCACCCGCAGCACGGGGGTGGCGGCGCGCAGCGCGTCGTCGGCCATGAAGCGGTGGCGCCAGGGCTGGTCGGCCCAGGCGTGCCGCAGGCCGAACGGCTCGGGGAGGGTCAGGCTGCCGCCGAGCCAGTTGAGCAGCGGCGGGTACCAGGTCAGGGGCGCGCGGGCGGCGAGCCGCACCACCTCGTCGGTGTCGACCAGGGGCAGCTTCACCTTGCGGGTCTCCCAGAAGCGGAACGGCTTCTGCACCTCCTTCTCCTTGGCCGCCGGCTTCTCGTTGAACAAGGGGTTGAGCGGGCCCAGGGCGTGCCCGGTGACCTCGATGCGCAGGGTCTCGTGGAGCACCGTCACGGTGATCAGCATGGTGATCACCAGGTGGCCGTCCCACAGCGTCCACTGCACGCCGAGGTAGTGCCGGTCGCCGCTGCCGAACTGCTGCTTGTTGCAGATGTCCTGTATGGCGTGCGTCCGGATCGTGTACGCCTCCACGTCCGTGCCGCTGGGCCGGGAGACCTCCTTGGCCTTCTCCCCGATGGGGGTGACGATCCAGTGCGTGATGGACGGCTTGGTGAAGCCACCGGTGTTGATCGGGGTGCGCTCCAGCATGGCCAGCCCGCCCTGGATCGCGGTGATCACGTCCCAGCTGCGGAACGGGTGGAAGTCCTTGCCCGGCTCCGCCGAGACCAGGTCCTCGGCCAGCTGCCAGCTGCCCCACCGTGTGCCCATGCCGAGTATGCCCTTGGGGCCGGCGTAGAAGACCGAGTTGGACCGCTGCTCGGCGCTGAGCCGGGCGAGCTCCTTGCGGACCTGCTCGGCCGCGTCGCCGGGGTTCCCGGGCACCGCCTCGGGGATCTTGGCGCCCACGGCGCCGCCCGACACCAGGCTCTCCCAGCGCCCCCGAAGGTCCCGCGCGGTGCGCTCGCAGATCTGCCGGGCCCAGAACCAGCCGACGACCGGCATGACGACCGCCGCGCGCGCGTACCACCCCCAGAAGCCGTGGAACGGCAGCCTGATCAGGAACAGCACGGCGAGCGCGCCCACGGCGACCAGCACCAGCGTGGCGAGCAGGCCGGCGCGCTTGTCCTCCCGCCTGCTCATCGTGGTGCGCAGGGTGAAGACCAGCAGCCAGACCAGGAACCCGGGCAGGAAGAGCACCCCGCACAGCACGGTCACCGCGGTGAGCCAGTTGTCGCGCTCACGGCGGATGCGGTGGGCCGCCAGGCAGTGCTCGACGACGACCTGCGGTTCCAGGCCGAAGGACTGGATGAGCGGCTTGCGCCCGGCACCCAGCATGCGGTCGATCACCGCACGGGAGTAGGCCTCACCGAGCAGCGGGCGGAAGATCTTCGCCCACGGGCGCGGCGGCTTGACCTCGGACTGGTGCCATTCGTTGTCGGCTTCCTTGATCCGGGCCACTTCGTCGTCCCGGTAGGCGGCCGCGGCCAGCGCGTAGGTCGCCGCCGTCTGTCCCGCCGCACCCGACAGGGGCACCTGCGCCCCGGGACTGAAATCGAATCCGTCCGTCACTGACCGCCCCCACTGCCGCCGCGTCCGCACCCGCGGCCCGTCTGACAATTCCCGCCGGATATCAGGCAGGCCCTTGCGGCCTTCCCGACTTCCCTGCCCCGCACACCTGTTGATCAGGTCATCAGCGTATCCGCAGCGACTGACACGCGGAGGCGGACGGCCGAAGCCGCCCGCCTGTCAGGGCTGTTGCGGAGCGAAGCGTTCCGCAGCCTTGCGCGGACGCCCGGTTGTGCGCCGGGCGTGCCGACTACGAGGCCTCGCGCTCCTGTTCGCGGACCCGGTCGGCGACCTGCGGCGGCATCGGCTCGTGCCGGGCGTAGCAGCGGTCGAAGCGGGCCGTGCCGTGCGACAGGGACCGCAGGTCGACCGCGTACCGGCCGATCTCGATCTCGGGCACCTCGGCCCGCACCAGCGTGCGCCCGCTGCCGACCTGTTCGGTGCCCAGCACCCGGCCGCGCCGCCCGGACAGGTCGCTCATCACGGCGCCCACGTAGTCGTCGCCGACCAGCACGCTCACCTCGGCCACCGGCTCCAGCAGATGGATCTTCGCGTCCGCCGCGGCCTCCCGCAGCGCCAGCGCGCCCGCCGTCTGGAACGCGGCGTCGGAGGAGTCCACCGAGTGCGCCTTGCCGTCCAGCAGCGTGACCCGGACGTCGATCAGCGGATACCCGGCGGCGACCCCCTTGGCGGCCTGGGCGCGCACGCCCTTCTCCACCGACGGGATGAACTGCCGGGGCACCGCCCCGCCGACGACCTTGTCGACGAACTCGATGCCCGAGCCGCCCGGCAGCGGCTCCACCTCGATCTCGCAGATCGCGTACTGACCGTGCCCGCCGGACTGCTTGACGTGCCGGCCGCGCCCCGCGGACCGGTTCGCGAACGTCTCCCGGAGGGAGACCCGGTGCGGCACGACGTCGACCTGGACGCCGTACCGGCTGCGCAGCCGTTCCAGGGCGACGTCCGCGTGGGCCTCGCCCAGGCACCACAGGACCACCTGGTGGGTGTCCTGGTTCTGCTCCAGGCGCATCGTCGGATCCTCGGCGACCAGCCGGGACAGGCCCTGGGAGAGCTTGTCCTCGTCGGCCTTGCTGTGCGCCTGGATGGCCAGCGGCAGCAGCGGGTCGGGCATCTCCCACGGGGCCATCAGCAGCGGGTCGTCCTTGGCGGAGAGGGTGTCGCCGGTCTCGGCGCGGCCCAGTTTCGCCACGGACGCGAGGTCACCCGCGACGGCGTGCGTCACGGGCCGCTGCTGCTTGCCGAACGGCATCGACAGGGCGCCGACGCGTTCGTCGACGTCGTGGTCCTCGTGACCGCGGTCGGTCAGCCCGTGCCCGGAGACGTGCACCGTCTGGTCGGGCCGCAGAGTGCCGGAGAAGACCCGGACGAGGGAGACCCGGCCGACGTAGGGGTCGGAGGCGGTCTTGACGACCTCGGCGACCAGCGGCCCGTCCGGGTCGCACGGCGCCAGCTCGCGCGGCTTGCCGTCGAGCGTGGTGACGACGGGCGCCTCGCGCTCCAGCGGGGTGGGGAAGCCGCGGGTGATCAGTTCCAGCAGCTCCACCGTGCCGATGCCCTGTTTCGCGCCCTCGGCTGCTGGGGCGGCGGCCAGCACGGGGTGGAAGACCCCGCGCGCGACGGCCCGCTCCAGGTCCTTGATCAGGGTCTCGAGGTCGACCCGCTCGCCGCCGAGGTAGCGGTCCATGAGGGTCTCGTCCTCGCTCTCGGAGATGATCCCCTCGATGAGCCGGGCACGGGCCTCGTCCATCCGCGGCAGCTGGTCCTCGCCCGGTTCGGACTCCTTGCGTTCCCCGGTCGAGTAGTCGAACAGCTTCTGCGTCAGCAGCCCGACCAGTCCCGTCACGGGCATGTGCCCGTCGGGGCCCTCGGGGCCGTGCAGCGGCAGGTAGAGCGGCAGCACCGCGTCGGGGTCGTCCGCGCCGAAGGCCTCGGCGCACACCCGGGTCATCTCCTCGAAGTCCGCGCGGGCGGCCTCCAGGTGGGTGATCACGATGGCCCTCGGCATCCCGACGGCCGCGCACTCCTCCCACACCATCCGGGTCGAGCCGTCCACACCGTCGGAGGCCGAGACGACGAAGAGGGCCGCGTCCGCCGCGCGCAGACCGGCCCTGAGCTCCCCGACGAAGTCCGCGTAGCCGGGGGTGTCCAGAAGGTTGATCTTGATGCCGTCCCATTCCACCGGCACCAGGGAGAGCTGCACCGAGCGCTGCTGCCGGTGCTCGATCTCGTCGTAGTCGGAGACGCAGCCGCCGTCCTCGACGCGGCCCGCCCGGTTCACCGCTCCCGCCGTCAGCGCGAGAGCCTCCACCAGAGTCGTCTTGCCCGAACCGGAGTGGCCGACCAGCACCACATTCCGTAGGGACGTGGGTTGGTCGGCCGCCATTGCCCTGCCGGCGGCTCCGGGATGTGTGTGCGCCTTGTCGCCCATGATCCTGCCTCCCGTGCACGGTGAGGTCACTGTGGGCGCGGACACGCGGCACCGCGTCACTGGCGGCTCCTGCGACGCCCGCGGTTGATTCGAGCTTTCCACTCCCGTCATGCCGCGTCCATACGAACGACCCGATCCCGCCCCGACCGGCCGTCACACACCGTGAACCGGCGCACGCGAGCCGCGGCCGCGCGCCCCGGGCCGGGGCCGCCGAGCGGGCCCGCGGGTGCCCGGACGTCACCCACGCGCGCGCGTGGCTACGATTGGGCCCGCCGGTGGCCAGCAGGGGCCGCCCGGCGACACCGACCCTCGGGAAGGCCATGCTGAACAAGTACGCGCGTGCATTCTTCACGCGTGTCCTCACACCGTTCGCCGCGTTTCTCATCCGCCGGGGCGTGAGCCCCGACACGGTCACGCTCATCGGCACCGCCGGAGTGGTCGCGGGCGCGCTGGTCTTCTACCCCCGGGGCGAGTTCTTCTGGGGCACGGTCGTGATCACCCTGTTCGTGTTCTCCGACCTGGTCGACGGCAACATGGCCCGCCAGCTCGGCCGCTCCAGCCGCTGGGGCGCCTTCCTCGACTCCACCCTCGACCGGGTGGCCGACGGCGCGATCTTCGGCGGTTTCGCGCTGTGGTACGCGGGCCGGGGCGACGACAACGTGCTGTGCGCGGTGTCGATCTTCTGCCTGGCCAGCGGCCAGGTGGTGTCGTACACCAAGGCGCGCGGCGAGTCGATCGGCCTGCCCGTGGCCGTCAACGGGCTGGTCGAGCGCGCCGAACGGCTGGTGATCTCACTGGTCGCGGCCGGCTTCGCGGGCCTGCACAAGTTCGGCGTGCCCGGCATCCAGTACCTGCTGCCGGTCGCGCTGTGGATCGTCGCCGCCGGCAGCCTGGTCACGCTGATCCAGCGGGTCGTCACCGTCCGCCGCGAGTCGGAGGAGGCGGAGGCCGCCGCCGCACGGCAGGAGAACCAGGGGAGCGGGGCGGCGACATGACCGCCCGGGACCGCCTCACCGACGCCCTGTACGGCCTGGGCTGGGGCACCGTCAAGAAGCTGCCCGAGCCGGTCGCCGTGCGGCTCGGCCGCGCCATCGCCGACCTCGCCTGGAAGCAGCGCGGCAAGGGCGTGCTGCGGCTGGAGGCCAACTACGCGCGCGTGGTGCCCGACGCGAGTCCCGAGCGGCTGGCCGAGCTCTCCCGCGCGGGCATGCGCTCGTACCTGCGCTACTGGATGGAGTCCTTCCGGCTGCCCGCCTGGAGCCCCGAGCGCGTGCGCACCGGTTTCGCCCCCAAGGACGTGCACCACCTCACCGACGGGCTCGCCTCCGGCCGGGGCGTCGTCCTCGCCCTGCCCCACCTGGCCAACTGGGACCTGGCCGGCGCCTGGGTGACCACCGAGCTCCGGACGCCGTTCACCACGGTCGCCGAGCGCCTGAAGCCCGAATCGCTCTACGACCGGTTCGTCGCCTACCGCGAGGGCCTCGGCATGGAGGTCCTGCCGCACAGCGGCGGTTCCGCGTTCGGCGCGCTGGCCCGGCGGCTGCGCGCCGGCGGCCTGGTCTGCCTGGTCGCCGACCGCGACCTGTCCGCCTCCGGGGTCGAGGTGAAGTTCTTCGGCGAGACCGCCCGCATGCCGGCCGGACCCGCCCTGCTCGCCCAGCAGACCGGCGCCCTGCTGCTGCCCGTCACCCTCTGGTACGACGACTCACCCGTCATGCGGGGCCGCGTCCATCCCCCGATCGAGGTACCCGAGACAGGTACACGGGCCGAGAAGACGTCTGCCATGACACAGGCGCTGGCCGATGCCTTCGCCACGGGGATCGCCGACCACCCGGAGGACTGGCACATGCTGCAGCGCTTGTGGCTCGCGGATCTCGAGCCCCGCCCGGCCGACGGGGAGCGGACGTGAGGATCGGCATCGTCTGCCCCTACTCCTGGGACGTGCCGGGCGGTGTCCAGTTCCACATCCGCGACCTCGCCGAGTACTTCATCGGCCTCGGCCACGAGGTGTCCGTCCTCGCCCCTGCCGACGACGACACCCCGCTGCCGCCCTACGTCGTCTCGGCCGGCCGCGCGGTGCCGGTGCCGTACAACGGCTCGGTGGCCCGGCTGAACTTCGGCTTCCTCTCGGCGGCCCGGGTACGGCGCTGGCTGCACGACGGCCGGTTCGACGTGATCCACATCCACGAGCCGACCTCGCCCTCGCTGGGCCTGCTGACCTGCTGGGCCGCGCAGGGCCCGATCGTCGCCACCTTCCACACCTCCAATCCCCGGTCGCGGGCGATGATCGCCGCGTACGCCATCCTCCAGGCCGCACTGGAGAAGATCAGCGCGCGGATCGCCGTGAGCGAGTACGCCCGGCGCACCCTCGTCGAACACCTGGGCGGCGACGCGGTGGTGATCCCCAACGGCGTCGACGTCGACTTCTTCGCCCGCGCCGAACCCCGGCCCGAGTGGCAGGGGGACACGATCGGCTTCATAGGCCGCATCGACGAGCCCCGCAAGGGCCTGCCGGTGCTGATGAGGGCCCTGCCGAAGATCCTCGCCGCCCGGCCGCAGACCAGGCTCCTGGTCGCGGGCCGCGGCGACGAGGAGGAGGCGGTCCAGTCGCTGCCGAAGGAGCTGCGCTCCCGCGTGGAGTTCCTCGGCATGATCAGCGACGGGGACAAGGCGCGCTTCCTGCGCAGCATCGACCTGTACGTCGCCCCGAACACCGGCGGCGAGAGCTTCGGCATCATCCTCGTCGAGGCCATGTCCGCCGGTGCCCCGGTCCTCGCCTCCGACCTGGACGCCTTCGCCCAGGTCCTGGACCAGGGCAAGGCCGGCGAACTGTTCACCAACGAGGACGCGGACGCCCTCGCCGACGCCGCCGTACGCCTCCTCGCCGACCCGGCCCGCCGGTCCGAACTACGCGCCCACGGCAGCGCCCACGTCCGCCGCTTCGACTGGTCGACGGTGGGCGCGGACATCCTCTCGGTGTACGAGACCGTGACGGCCGGAGCGGCGGCGGTCGCCGCGGACGACCGGGTCACGGGCCTGCGGGCGCGACTGAGGGCGGGGAAGAGCAGCCCGTCCGGCGTCTGAGGACCAGGGGATACGGGGGGAAATCCAGCCCGTCCCGCGTTTGAGGACGAGGCCGTTCAGGTCGAAGCGGGGGTCCGGGGGCGGCAGCCCCCAGGGGCCGGCGACCCCGGCCCACGGCACCTGACACCCACGGTCGGACAAGGCCCCCGCTGCCCCGGCGGAGCGCCCTGTAGCCTTGCCGCCCGTGACCGCAACGCTCATCTGGATCCTTGTCGCGCTGGTCCTCATCGGCCTGTATCTGAGCTGGACGGCGGGTCGGCTGGACCGGCTGCACGCGCGGATCGACGCCGCACGTGCCGCGCTCGACGCCCAGCTGCTGCGGCGCGCGTCGGTGGCCCAGGAGCTGGCCACCTCCGGAGTGCTCGACCCTGCCGCCTCGATCGTGCTCTACGAGGCCGCGCACGCCGCCCGGCAGTCCGAGGAGGAGCAGCGGGAGGTCGCCGAGAGCGAGCTGAGCCAGGCGCTGCGGGCGGTCTTCGCCGAGGCACAGCAGGTGGAGGCGGTCCGCGAGGCGCCCGGGGGTGAGGAGGCCGCGCACGAGCTGACCGAGGCGGTGCGCAGGGTGCCGATGGCCCGCCGCTTCCACAACGACGCCGTCGGCGCGGCCCGCAGACTCCGCGAGCACCGCAAGGTGCGCTGGTTCAGACTGGCCGGGCACGCCCCGTTCCCCATGGCCTTCGAAATGGACGACGAGCCGCCGACGGCCCTGGCGGACCGCCAGTAGCCTCCGCCGCGGCCTCCGCCGCCGAGCGCGGGACCTGCTGGGACCGGCGTTGCGCGACCTGACCGCCTGGCTGACCAGGCGTCCCCTCGCAGGGCCCGGCGAGGTCGTCATCGGCCACTCGGCGGCCCTGCGTAGCTCGGTGTTCGCCTTCGTGGGCATGGAGGTGGTGGTCGAGGCGCTCATGGACGTCTCGATGATCCCGCCCGCCTGGCAGCCCTTCCACCTGGTCTGGATGGCCGTCCTCATCGACCTCACCCTGTTCTTCGCGGCTGTCACCCGGCGCCGTCCGCACCGGCTCACCGCCGGCGCGCTGACGATCCGCGCCGGGCTGTTCGACGAGGTCGTGCTTCCGCTGAGCGCCGTACGGCCGGTCTCACCGCCCACACCGCCCTGACCAGGGCCGTTCAGGAGTTCGGGGACCGGTAGGCGGGCACCCCCGCGGGGGCGCGAAACGGGCGCGCGCGGGGAAAAGGATCCACCGGGTTCCCATTGGCCCTTGCCGTGGACTGGTCCATTCCCGTTTCCTCGTCGGTGCACCAAACCCTCTTTTCACCGAGTGAGGTCACCCGTGTCCACCACGCTTTCCGACTCCGCCCAGACCCCCGAGACCGGCACCGCCCGGGTGAAGCGCGGCATGGCCGAGCAGCTCAAGGGCGGCGTGATCATGGACGTCGTCACGCCGGAGCAGGCGAAGATCGCCGAGGACGCGGGCGCCGTCGCCGTCATGGCCCTGGAGCGCGTCCCCGCCGACATCCGCAAGGACGGCGGCGTGGCCCGCATGTCCGACCCGGACATGATCGAGGGCATCATCGACGCCGTCTCCATCCCGGTCATGGCCAAGTCCCGCATCGGCCACTTCGTCGAGGCCCAGGTGCTCCAGTCCCTCGGCGTCGACTACATCGACGAGTCCGAGGTCCTCACCCCGGCCGACGAGGTCAACCACTCCGACAAGTGGGCCTTCACCACCCCCTTCGTGTGTGGCGCCACCAACCTCGGTGAGGCCCTGCGCCGCATCGCCGAGGGTGCCGCGATGATCCGCTCCAAGGGCGAGGCCGGCACCGGCAACGTCGTGGAGGCCGTCCGCCACCTGCGCCAGATCAAGAACGAGATCGCCAAGCTGCGCGGCTTCGACAACCACGAGCTGTACGCCGCCGCCAAGGAGCTGCGCGCCCCGTACGAGCTGGTCAGGGAGGTCGCCGAGCTGGGCAAGCTCCCGGTGGTCCTCTTCTCCGCCGGTGGCGTGGCCACCCCGGCCGACGCCGCGCTGATGCGCCAGCTCGGCGCCGAGGGCGTCTTCGTCGGCTCCGGCATCTTCAAGTCCGGCGACCCGGCCAAGCGCGCCGCCGCCATCGTGAAGGCCACCACGTTCTACGACGACCCGAAGATCATCGCGGACGCGTCCCGCAACCTCGGCGAGGCCATGGTCGGCATCAACTGCGACACCCTCCCCGAGACCGAGCGCTACGCCAACCGCGGCTGGTAAGGCACTGGAGCACATGAACACCCCCGTCATTGGCGTCCTGGCCCTCCAGGGCGACGTACGGGAGCACCTCATCGCCCTGGCCGCGGCCGACGCCGTGGCCAGGCCGGTGCGGCGCCCCGAAGAACTCGCCGAGGTCGACGGCCTCGTCCTCCCCGGCGGTGAGTCCACCACGATCTCCAAGCTGGCCGTCCTCTTCGGAGTGATGGACCCGCTCCGCGCGCGCGTGCGGGCCGGCATGCCCGTCTACGGCACCTGCGCCGGCATGATCATGCTCGCCGACAAGATCCTCGACCCGCGCTCGGGCCAGGAGACCTTCGGCGGCATCGACATGATCGTGCGCCGCAACGCCTTCGGACGTCAGAACGAGTCCTTCGAAGCGGCGGTCGACGTCCGGGGCGTCGAGGGCGATCCTGTAGAGGGCGTCTTCATCCGCGCCCCCTGGGTCGAGTCCGTCGGCGCCGAGACCGAGGTGCTCGCCGAGCACGACGGCCACATCGTCGCCGTCCGCCAGGGCAACGCGCTCGCCACGTCGTTCCACCCGGAACTGACCGGCGACCACCGCGTGCACGCCCTGTTCGTCGACATGGTGCACGCGAACCGGGCGGCGGAGTCCTAGTAGGATCTCTGGCGTTCGTTGCAGAGATGGGTTACGCGAAGGAGACAGGCAGATGTCCGGCCACTCTAAATGGGCCACGACGAAGCACAAGAAGGCCGTGATCGACGCCAAGCGCGGCAAGCTCTTCGCGAAGCTGATCAAGAACATCGAGGTCGCGGCGCGGATGGGCGGCGTGGACCTCGACGGCAACCCGACGCTCTACGACGCCGTCCAGAAGGCCAAGAAGCAGTCGGTCCCGAACAAGAACATCGACTCCGCGATCAAGCGCGGCGGTGGACTTGAGGCCGGCGGTGCCGACTACGAGACGATCATGTACGAGGGCTACGGCCCGAACGGCGTCGCGGTGCTCATCGAGTGCCTCACCGACAACCGCAACCGCGCCGCCTCCGACGTGCGCGTCGCCATGACCCGCAACGGCGGCAACATGGCCGACCCGGGCTCCGTGTCGTACATGTTCAGCCGCAAGGGCGTCGTGATCGTCCCCAAGGGTGAGCTGACCGAGGACGACGTCCTGGGTGCCGTGCTGGACGCGGGTGCTGAGGAGGTCAACGACCTCGGTGAGTCCTTCGAGGTCGTCAGCGAGGCCACCGACCTGGTCGCCGTCCGCACCGCCCTGCAGGACGCCGGGATCGACTACGACTCCGCCGAATCCAGCTTCGTGCCGTCCGTCCAGGTGGAGCTGGACGAGGAGGGCGCCAAGAAGATCTTCAAGCTGATCGACGCGCTCGAGGACAGCGACGACGTGCAGAACGTCTTCGCCAACTTCGACGTCAGCGACGAGATCATGGAGAAGGTCGGCGCGTAGCGCCGCCGCGAGCTGAGCGGACGAACGAAACGGCTCAACGGGCCGACGGGACACGCCCCGTCGGCCCGTCGCCATGTCGGCCGTTGTCGGTGGCACCGGATAGCCTGCACAAACAGGCGATCGAAGGAGGGGCGCGGTGCGCGTACTCGGGGTGGACCCGGGACTGACCCGATGCGGTGTCGGGGTCGTCGAGGGGGTCGCGGGCCGCCCGCTGACCATGCTCGGCGTCGGGGTCGTACGGACGCCCGTGGACGCCGAGTTGGGGCAGCGGCTCGTCGCCGTCGAGCAGGGCATCGAGGCGTGGCTGGACGAACACCGGCCCGAATTCGTCGCCGTGGAGCGGGTGTTCAGCCAGCACAACGTACGGACCGTGATGGGCACCGCCCAGGCCAGCGCCGTCGCCATGCTCTGCGCCGCCCGCCGTGGCATCCCCGTCGCTCTGCACACCCCCAGCGAGGTCAAGGCCGCCGTCACCGGCAGCGGCCGCGCCGACAAGGCCCAGGTCGGCGCCATGGTCACCCGCCTGCTCCGGCTCGACGCGCCCCCGAAGCCGGCCGACGCCGCCGACGCCCTCGCGCTCGCCATCTGCCACATCTGGCGCGCCCCCGCGCAGAACCGACTCCAGCAGGCCGTCGCCCTGCACGCGGCCAAAGCACCGATCACATCGAAAGGCCGTACGGCATGATCGCTTTCGTCAGCGGCCCGGTCGCCGCCCTCGCCCCCGACTCGGCGGTGGTCGAGGTGGGCGGGATCGGCATCGCCGTCCAGTGCACGCCCAACACGCTTTCGGGGCTGCGCATGGGGCAGCAGGCCAAGCTCGCCACCTCTCTCGTCGTACGGGAGGACTCGCTGACGCTCTACGGCTTCGTGGACGACGACGAGCGCCAGGTCTTCGAGCTGCTGCAGACCGCGAGCGGGGTCGGACCCCGCCTGGCCCAGTCGATGCTCGCCGTGCACTCGCCGGACGCCCTGCGCCGGGCGGTCGCCACGGGGGACGAGAAGGCCCTGATCGCGGTCCCCGGCATCGGCAAGAAGGGCGCCCAGAAGCTGCTGCTGGAGCTCAAGGACCGGCTGGGCGAGCCGGTCGGCGCCCCGGCGGTGGGCGCGCCGGTCACCCAGGGCTGGCGCGACCAGCTGCACGCCGCCCTCATAGGCCTCGGCTACGCCACCCGCGAGGCCGACGAGGCGGTGGCCGCCGTTGCCCCGCAGGCCGAGGCCGCCGGCGGCACGCCGCAGGTGGGGCAGCTGCTGAAGGCCGCCCTGCAGACCCTGAACCGTGCCCGCTGACCCCACCACCGTTGAGGCGAACCACATGAACTGGGACGACACGACCGACACCCCCGCCGCCGAGCGGCTGGTGGGCTCGGCCGCCGACCGCGAGGACCAGGCCGTCGAGGCCGCCCTGCGCCCCAAGGACCTCGGTGAGTTCATCGGCCAGGAGAAGGTCCGCGAACAGCTCGACCTGGTGCTGCGCGCCGCACGCGCGCGCGGCGCCACCGCCGACCACGTGCTGCTCTCCGGCGCCCCCGGCCTGGGCAAGACCACCCTCTCGATGATCATCGCCGCCGAGATGGGCGCACCCATCCGCATCACCTCCGGCCCCGCCATCCAGCACGCCGGCGACCTCGCGGCCATCCTGTCCTCCCTCCAGGAGGGCGAGGTGCTCTTCCTCGACGAGATCCACCGCATGTCCCGGCCCGCCGAGGAGATGCTGTACATGGCGATGGAGGACTTCCGCGTCGACGTGATCGTCGGCAAGGGCCCCGGCGCCACCGCCATCCCGCTGGAACTGCCCCCCTTCACCCTGGTCGGCGCCACCACCCGCGCCGGCCTGCTGCCGCCCCCGCTGCGCGACCGCTTCGGCTTCACCGCCCACATGGAGTTCTACGAGCCCGCGGAGCTGGAGCGCGTCGTGCACCGCTCGGCGCACCTGCTCGATGTCGAGATAGAGACCGACGGCGCCGCCGAGATCGCCGGCCGCTCCCGCGGCACCCCCCGGATCGCCAACCGGCTGCTGCGCCGGGTGCGCGACTACGCCCAGGTCAAGGCCGACGGGATCATCACCCGCGAGGTCGCCGCGGCGGCCCTCGCGGTCTACGAGGTCGACGCCCGCGGCCTGGACCGGCTGGACCGGGCCGTCCTCCAGGCGCTGCTGAAGCTGTTCGGCGGCGGGCCCGTGGGACTGTCGACGCTCGCGGTCGCGGTGGGGGAGGAGCGCGAGACCGTCGAGGAGGTGGCCGAGCCCTTCCTCGTCCGGGAGGGCCTGCTGGCCCGCACTCCGCGCGGCCGTGTCGCCACGCCGGCGGCCTGGGCGCACCTGGGCCTGACCCCGCCTGGCTCGTCAGGGGCGGGAAACGGACAACAGGACCTGTTCGGGGCGTGACGGCGATCCATTGGCCGGGGGAGGAACCCAGGTGCCATGCTGAGCGTTGTTCCTTGCACGCGGACTCGCTTAGACTCCGCCGATGCCGCCCTTGTCGGCAGCACACATACCCCCAACCATCAGGCCGCTCACTTTCGCGGTCGTGTGAAGGAAGTTCCGACCCGTGAGTCTCGTGACCCTCCTCCCGTTCATCGTGCTCATCGGGGCCATGTTCCTGATGACCCGGTCGGCCAAGCGCAAGCAGCAGCAGGCGGCCGAATTGCGGAACCAGATGCAGCCCGGAAGCGGTATCCGCACCATCGGGGGCATGTACGCCACGGTCAAGGAGGTCAATGACGACACGGTCCTCCTGGACGCCGGACCGGGCGTGGAGCTGCTGTTCGCCAAGAACGCCGTCGCGACCGTCCTGTCCGACGACGAGTACAACCGCATCGTCCACGGCATCGAGCACGAGCTGAAGTCCGACGCCGACCTCGTTCCCGACGACGCCTCCTCCCTCACCGAGACCGACGAGCCCGCCGCCGACGCTTCCGACGACAAGCCCATCGACCTCGGCAAGAAGGACGCGGCCGAGGAGCCGGCCGACGCCCCCGCCGAGGCGAAGACGGACGAAGAGCCGAAGAAGACCGACGGCGACTCCGAAGCGAAGTAGTCACCACCCAGGGCGCGCGGTACCGCCCGCGCGCCCTGGCACGTGTTTCACTTCCTGCGGGATCCCGACACCATGTCATGGCCGCCCCCCGGGCCCACCGGCGCGGAGCGGCCCGAGAGGGAGTACGAGAAGGTGGCAGCACCTAAGAAGGGCCGGAGCGCGAGCGCCCAGAGCAAGCCGTGGCGCTCGCTGGCCCTCATCCTGATCGCCATCGTGGCGCTCACCGGAGGCATGTTCGCCTCCGGTAACACCACGCCGCGTCTCGGCATCGACCTGGCCGGCGGTACGAGCATCACACTGCGGGCGGTCCCCGAGCGCGGTCAGGAATCCGCGATCAACAAGACCAACATGGACACGGCCGTCAACATCATGGAACGCCGTGTCAATGGTCTTGGTGTCTCGGAGGCCGAGGTCCAGACCCAGGGCAACGACAACATCATCGTCAACATCCCCAAGGGCACGAACTCCAAGCAGGCCCGGGAGCAGGTCGGCACCACCGCGAAGCTGTACTTCCGCCCGGTCCTGGCCACCGAGGTCTCCGCCGGTGCCGCCGCCAGCCCGTCCCCGAGCGCCTCCCCCAGCGCCTCCGGCAAGCCCGGCGACAAGGCGACGGACAAGACCGGCGACAAGGCGACCTCCACCGGCTCCGCCACCCCCTCGGCGACCGCGAGCCAGCAGGGCCGCGCCGTCACCGACGGCCTGAAGGCGGACGCCACCCCGTCCGCGGGCGGCACGGGGACCCCGAAGGCCTCCGGCACCCCCAAGGCCTCCACCAGCCCGTCCACGTCCGCGAGCGGCTCCTCCAACGACGCCGCGGCCAAGCTCCAGGCCCAGTACGCCGCGCTGGACTGCTCCAAGCAGGACGCCCGCGCCACCGCCGGCAAGGGCGTCAAGCCCACCGACCCGACCGTCGCCTGCGGCCAGAACTCGCAGGGCCAGTGGCAGAAGTACATCCTCGGCCCCGCCGCCGTGGACGGCACGGACGTGAAGAAGGCCCAGGCGGTCTTCAACACGCAGAACGCCTCCGGCTGGACCGTCACCATGGAGTTCACCTCCAAGGGCGCCAAGAAGTTCGCGGACATCACCGGCAAGCTGGCGCAGAACCAGTCGCCGCAGAACCAGTTCGCCATCGTCCTGGACGGCAACGTCGTCTCCGACCCGTACGTCAGCCAGGCGCTGACCGGCGGCAGCGCGGAGATCTCCGGCCGCTTCACGCAGCAGGAGGCGCAGAGCCTGTCGAACATGCTGTCCTACGGTGCCCTGCCGCTGACCTTCAAGGAGGACAGCGTCACCACGGTCACCGCCGCGCTCGGCGGTGACCAGCTGCACGCCGGCCTCATCGCGGGCGCCATCGGCCTGGCCCTGGTCGTCCTCTACCTGCTGGTGTACTACCGCGGCCTGTCGATGATCGCCGTCGCCTCCCTGCTGGTCTCCGCGATCCTCACCTACGTGATCATGTCGCTGCTCGGCCCGGCCATCGGCTTCGCGCTGAACCTGCCGGCCGTCTGCGGTGCGATCGTCGCCATCGGCATCACCGCGGACTCGTTCATCGTGTTCTTCGAACGCATAAGGGACGAGATCCGCGAGGGCCGCTCGCTGCGCCCCGCCGTCGAGCGCGGCTGGCCCCGGGCCCGGCGCACCATCCTGGTCTCCGACTTCGTGTCGTTCCTGGCCGCCGCGGTGCTCTTCATCGTCACCGTCGGCAAGGTCCAGGGCTTCGCGTTCACGCTCGGCCTGACCACCGTCCTCGACGTGGTCGTCGTCTTCCTGTTCACCAAGCCGCTGATGACGATCCTCGCCCGCAGGAAGTTCTTCGCAAACGGCCACAGCTGGTCCGGCCTCGACCCCAAGCGCCTGGGAGCCAAGCCGCCGCTGCGCCGCACCCGCCGTCCCTCCGGTCCTGCCGCCGGCTCCGTCGAGACGAAGGAGGCGTGAGAGATGTCGAAACTCGGCAACCTCGGCGCCCGACTGCACCGTGGCGAGGTCGGCTACGACTTCGTCAAGAACCGCAAGATCTGGTACGGCATCTCCATCCTGATCACCATCACGGCCATCCTGGGCCTGGCGGTGCGCGGCCTGAACATGGGCATCGAGTTCCAGGGCGGAGCGGTCTTCACCACGCCGAAGCACATGAGCACCTCGGTCAGCCAGGCCGAGACGTACGCGGAGGAGGCCTCCGGCCACGACGCGATCGTGCAGAAGCTCGGTGACGGCAGCCTGCGCATCCAGATCGCCGGCATCGACACCGGCAAGTCCGACCAGATCAAGGACGCGCTGTCCAAGGATCTGAAGGTCAACTCGGAGCAGATCAACGCCGACCTGGTCGGCCCCAGCTGGGGCCAGCAGATCGCCAACAAGGCCTGGCAGGGCCTGGCGATCTTCATGATCCTGGTCGTGATCTACCTGGCGATCGCCTTCGAGTGGCGCATGGCGCTGGCCGCACTGGTCGCCCTGGTCCACGACATCACGATCACCACCGGTATCTACGCCCTCGTCGGCTTCGAGGTCACCCCCGGCACCGTGATCGGTCTGCTGACCATCCTCGGTTACTCGCTCTACGACACGGTCGTCGTCTTCGACAGCCTCAAGGAGCAGACCAAGGACATCACCAGGCAGACCCGCTGGACCTACAGCGACGTGGCCAACCGCTCCATCAACGGCACGCTGGTGCGTTCGATCAACACCACGGTGGTCGCGCTGCTGCCGGTCGCGGGCCTGCTGTTCATCGGTGGCGGCGTGCTCGGCGCGGGCATGCTCAACGACATCTCGCTGTCGCTGTTCGTCGGCCTCGCGGCCGGTGCGTACTCCTCGATCTTCATCGCCACGCCGCTCGTCGCCGACCTCAAGGAGCGCGAGCCGCAGATGAAGGCCCTGCGCAAGCGGGTCCTGGCCAAGCGGGCGCAGGCCGCCGCCCAGGGCGAGCCGGACGCGGACCGGCCCACCGAGTCGTCGTTCGGCGACGAGCCCGAGGACGCCGCGCCCGCGGTCGTCGGCCCGCGTGACCAGACCGCCTCGCGCAGCCGGGGCCGTGGCCGACCCTCGGGGAAGCGCCGGTGACCGCGATGACCGACGTCCAGGAGCTGCTGCTCAGCCGCATCCGCGATGTGGCCGACTACCCGGAGCCGGGGGTGATGTTCAAGGACATCACCCCGCTGCTGGCCGACCCGGCGGCGTTCACCGTGCTCACCGACGCCCTGGCCGACATCGGCACCCGGCAGGGCGCCACCAAGGTCGTCGGCCTGGAGGCCCGCGGCTTCATCCTCGGCGCTCCGGTCGCCGTCCGCGCGGGCCTCGGCTTCATCCCCGTGCGCAAGGCGGGCAAGCTCCCCGGAGCCACCCTCCGCCAGACCTACGACCTGGAGTACGGCTCGGCGGAGATCGAGGTGCACGCCGAGGACCTGGCCGTCGGCGACCGCGTCCTGGTCGTCGACGACGTCCTCGCCACCGGCGGCACGGCAGAGGCCTCCATAGAGCTGATCCGCCGCGCGGGCGCCGAGGTCGCCGGCGTGGCGGTCCTGATGGAACTGGGCTTCCTCGGCGGGCGCGCCCGCCTGGAGCCGGCCCTGGCCGGCGCCCCACTGGAGTCCCTGCTGAAGATCTGAGCCGTTTGAGCACCGGCTGAGGCACATCACGGACGGGCCCGGAGGAATCCGGCGCCCGTCTTGTGCGTTTGTTCGGAAAACGGCCCTCACATCGGGCTGGAGGCGATCCCGGAGCCCGGGATCGCTACCATGGGATCTCCGGAGCCTGACCGGGGGACCCGGATCGCGCACGAGGAGCCCTCTTGCCAGACGAGGCCCAGCCACTGACCGCCGCCAAGCCCGAGTCCGCCTCGGCGTCCGCGGCGAAGCCCGCGCCGAGCGTGTCGCACGCGAAGAACGATGCCCGCGGGACGGCCGAGCACGCCCAGGCCGCCCCCGTCGACAAGCCCGCGGAGCTCGCGCGCCCCAAGCCCGCCCCGTCCCCGGCCGTCCGCGCGTCCTCGGGCCAGACCACCCGCTCCGGCTCCTCCAACCGCGTGCGCGCCCGCCTCGCCCGCCTCGGCGTCCAGCGCGCCAACCCCTACAACCCGGTCCTGGAACCGCTGCTGCGGATAGTGCGCAGCAACGACCCCAAGATCGAGAACGCCACGCTGCGCCAGATCGAGCGCGCCTACCAGGTCGCCGAGCGCTGGCACCGCGGCCAGAAGCGCAAGAGCGGCGACCCGTACATCACGCACCCGCTCGCGGTGACCACCATCCTCGCCGAGCTCGGCATGGACCCGGCCACCCTCATGGCCGGCCTGCTGCACGACACGGTCGAGGACACCGAGTACGGCCTGGACCAGCTGCGCCGCGACTTCGGCGACACCGTCGCCCTGCTCGTCGACGGCGTCACCAAGCTGGACAAGGTCAAGTTCGGCGAGGCCGCGCAGGCCGAGACCGTGCGCAAGATGGTCGTCGCCATGGCCAAGGACCCCCGCGTCCTGGTCATCAAGCTCGCCGACCGCCTGCACAACATGCGCACCATGCGCTACCTCAAGCGCGAGAAGCAGGAGAAGAAGGCGCGCGAGACGCTGGAGATCTACGCGCCGCTCGCCCACCGGCTGGGCATGAACACCATCAAGTGGGAGCTGGAGGACCTCGCCTTCGCGATCCTCTACCCCAAGATGTACGACGAGATCGTCCGCCTGGTCGCCGAGCGTGCCCCCAAGCGGGACGAGTACCTCGCGATCGTCACCGACGAGGTCCAGGCCGACCTGCGCGCCGCCCGCATCAAGGCGACCGTCACCGGCCGCCCGAAGCACTACTACAGCGTCTACCAGAAGATGATCGTCCGCGGCCGTGACTTCGCGGAGATCTACGACCTGGTGGGCATCCGTGTCCTGGTCGACACCGTCCGCGACTGCTACGCGGCCCTCGGCACCGTGCACGCGCGATGGAACCCGGTCCCCGGCCGGTTCAAGGACTACATCGCGATGCCCAAGTTCAACATGTACCAGTCGCTGCACACGACGGTCATCGGACCCAACGGCAAGCCGGTCGAACTCCAGATCCGCACGTTCGACATGCACCGCCGCGCCGAGTACGGCATCGCCGCGCACTGGAAGTACAAGCAGGAGGCCGTCGCCGGCGCCTCCAAGGTCCGTACCGACGCGCCCAAGTCGTCCGCCAAGGACAAGGACGCCATCAACGACATGGCGTGGCTGCGGCAGCTGCTGGACTGGCAGAAGGAGACCGAGGACCCCGGCGAGTTCCTGGAGTCGCTGCGTTTCGACCTCTCCCGCAACGAGGTCTTCGTCTTCACGCCCAAGGGCGACGTCATAGCGCTTCCGGCCGGAGCCACCCCGGTGGACTTCGCGTACGCGGTCCACACCGAGGTCGGCCACCGCACCATAGGAGCCCGGGTCAACGGCCGCCTCGTCCCGCTGGAGTCCACCCTGGACAACGGCGACCTGGTGGAGGTCTTCACCTCCAAGGCGACCGGCGCCGGCCCGTCCCGCGACTGGCTCGGTTTCGTCAAGTCGCCCCGGGCCCGCAACAAGATCCGGGCGTGGTTCTCCAAGGAGCGCCGCGACGAGGCGATCGAGCAGGGCAAGGACGCCATCGTCCGCGCCATGCGCAAGCAGAACCTGCCGATCCAGCGCATCCTGACCGGCGACTCGCTGGTCACGCTCGCCCACGAGATGCGCTACTCCGACATCTCCGCGCTGTACGCGGCGATCGGCGAGGGCCATGTCTCCGCGCAGAACATCGTGCAGAAGCTCGTCCAGGCCCTCGGCGGCGAGGAGGCGGCCACCGAGGAGATCGACGAGAGCATGCCGCCCGCGCGCGGGCGCGGCCGCAAGCGCCGCTCCAGCGCGGACCCGGGCGTGGTGGTCAAGGGCGTCGAGGACGTCTGGGTCAAACTGGCCCGCTGCTGCACGCCGGTGCCCGGCGACCCGATCATCGGCTTCGTCACCCGGGGCAGCGGCGTGTCGGTTCACCGCAGCGACTGCGTCAACGTGGAGTCGCTGTCCCGTGAGCCCGAGCGGATCCTGGACGTCGAGTGGGCGCCCACGCAGTCCTCGGTGTTCCTGGTGGCCATCCAGGTCGAGGCCCTGGACCGCTCCCGGCTGCTCTCGGACGTCACGCGCGTCCTGTCCGACCAGCACGTCAACATCCTCTCCGCGGCCGTCCAGACCTCCCGCGACCGCGTCGCCACCTCCCGCTTCACCTTCGAGATGGGCGACCCCAAACACCTGGGTCACGTCCTGCGGGCGGTCCGCGGCGTGGAGGGCGTCTACGACGTGTACCGGGTGACGTCGGCACGCAGCCGGGCGTAACCGCCGTACCCACGACGCCGAGAGGGCCCCGTACGCACCGTACGGGGCCCTCTCGCGACGCAGCGGGTCGTCAGCCGCCGAACTCCTGGAGACCCTTCAGAGCCTGGTCCAGGAGCGCCTGGCGGCCCTCCAGTTCCTTCTCCAGCTTGTCCGCCTTGGCGGTGTTGCCCTGGGTCCGGGCCTGCTCGATCTGGCCCTTCAGCTTGTCCACGGCGGCCTGCAGCTGACCGGTCAGACCCTCGGCACGCGCGCGTGCCTCCGGGTTCGTCCGGCGCCACTCGGCCTCCTCGGCCTCCTGCAGGGCCCGCTCCACCGTGTGCATCCGGCCCTCGACCCGCGGCCGGGCGTCCCGCGGCACATGGCCGATGGCCTCCCAGCGCTCGTTGATCGAGCGGAAGGCGCCCCGCGCGGCCTTCAGATCCGTGATCGGAAGGAGCTTCTCGGCCTCCTCGGCCAGCTCCTCCTTCAGCTTCAGGTTCTCCGCCTGCTCGGCGTCCCGCTCGGCGAACACCGAGCTGCGGGCGGCGAAGAAGACGTCCTGGGCACCGCGGAAACGGTTCCACAGGTCGTCCTCGTGCTCCCGCTGGGCGCGCCCCGCGGCCTTCCACTCCGCCATCAGCTCGCGGTAGCGGGCCGCCGTCGGACCCCAGTCCGTGGAGTCCGACAGCGCCTCGGCCTCGGCGACCAGCCGCTCCTTGGTCTTGCGCGCATCCTCGCGCTGCGCGTCCAGCTGCGCGAAGTGCGCCTTGCGCCGCTTGGAGAACGCCGACCGCGCGTGGGAGAAGCGGTGCCACAGCTCGTCGTCGGACTTGCGGTCCAGGCGCGGCAGCCCCTTCCAGGTGTCCACCAGCGAGCGCAGCCGCTCACCGGCCGCCCGCCACTGATCGGACCGGGCCAGCTCCTCCGCCTCGACGACCAGCGCCTCCTTGGCGTGCCGGGCCTCGTCCGCCTGACGGGCCCGCTGCGCCTTGCGCTCCTCGCGCCGCGCCTCGACGGTCGCGACCAGCTTGTCCAGACGGGCACGCAGGGCGTCCAGGTCACCGACCGCGTGGTGCGCGTCGATCTGCTCACGCAGGTGGTCGATCGCCGCCTGGGCGTCCTTCGCCGACAGGTCGGTGGTCCGTACCCGCTTCTCGAGGAGGCCGATCTCGACAACCAGGCCCTCGTACTTGCGCTCGAAGTAGGCCAGCGCCTCCTCGGGGGAGCCAGCCTGCCAGGAACCGACGACCTGCTCGCCGTCGGCCGTCCGCACGTACACGGTCCCCGTCTCGTCGACGCGGCCCCACGGGTCGCTGCTCACAGCGCCTCCTCCACATGATGCCTGCGAGGGGGCCTCGAAGCTCCCCCGGGCATCGTCCACAGTTTCGTCACGGCCAACATAGGCGAACGGCGCCTCGCCTGTCCGCATCCAGCGCGACCGAAATTACGCAGTTGACGCTCAGGATTTCGTGACCGTGGCCTTGTTGATCACGACCGTCGCGTTCGGCGCCCCGTCGCCGGCGCCCGTGTTCTCACCCGCGGCGGCGATCTTCTTCAGCACCTTCATCCCGGCCTCGGAAACCGTACCGAACGGGGTGTAGTTGGGCGGCAGCTGGCTGTCCTGGTAGACCAGGAAGAACTGGCTGCCTCCGGTGTGCTTCTGCCCGGTGTTCGCCATCGCCACCGTGCCCGCCGGGTACACGTTGCCCTTCAGGCTCTTGTCCTTGAGGTTCTCGTCCGGGATCGTGTAGCCGGGTCCGCCGGTGCCGGTGCCCGTCGGGTCGCCGCACTGCAGCACGTAGATGCCGTTCGTGGTCAGCCGGTGGCACTTGGTGTGGTCGAAGAAGCCCTTGCCGGCCAGGAAGTCGAACGAGTTCGCGGTGTGCGGCGCGGCGGCCGTCTTGAGCGCCACGTCGATGTCGCCGCACGTCGTCGCGAGCTTCATGGTGTACTTCGCCGACGTGTCGATCGTCATCGCCGGCTCCTTCTTCCAGCTCAGCTTCTTCACCGAGCCCTTGGCCGGCTTCTCGCACGGGTCCGGTGCCTTGCTGGTGGCCGAGGCGCTGGGGGTGACGTCCGCGCTCGCGTTGGCCTTGTCGTCCTTCTTGTCGTTCTTCATGACACCGGTCGTGTACAGCGCGACACTCCCGATCACCACCACGCCGAGCACCGACGCGATCACCGAGTTGCGCGTGCGCGACTTGCGCCGTGCGGCGGTACGCCGCTGCTGCTGCCGCAAGAACTTCTCCCGGGCGAGCTGACGCCGCCGCTGCTCCTGGCTGACCACCGGGTTCTCTCCTCATGCGTCTCGTGTGTCGACCGGTACTCGTGCGTCCTGTGAGTCGAACGCCTGCGTGTGCCCCGTACCGTATATGGGTTCGCTGAGGATCCGGCAGCGCCGGTAGGCTCTGACCACACCTGTAGCCGCCCGTATCGACACAAACGAAGGACGATCGTGCTCATTGCCGGGTTCCCCGCCGGGGCCTGGGGGACGAACTGTTACCTCGTCGCCCCCGCCGCCGGTGAGGAGTGCGTGATCATCGACCCCGGCCACCAGGCCGCCCAAGGCGTCGAGGAAGCACTGAAGAAGCATCGGCTCAAGCCCGTCGCCGTCGTCCTCACCCATGGCCACATCGACCACGTCGCCTCGGTCGTCCCGGTGTGCGGAGCGCACGGCGTACCGGCCTGGATCCACCCGGCCGACCGGTACATGATGAGCGACCCCGAGAAGGCCCTCGGCCGTTCCATCGGGATGCCGCTGATGGGCGAGCTGACCGTGGGAGAGCCGGACGACGTCGAGGAACTCGCCGACGGCGCCCGGCTGGACCTGGCCGGCCTCACGTTCTCCGTCGCGCACGCGCCCGGCCATACCAAGGGGTCGGTGACCTTCCAGATGCCCGAGACCGCGGACGTCCCGTCGGTCTTCTTCTCCGGGGATCTGCTGTTCGCCGGCTCCATCGGACGCACCGACCTGCCCGGCGGTGACATGGCCGAGATGCTCGACTCGCTGGCCCGCGTGTGCCTGCCGCTCGAGGACTCGACCGTGGTGCTGTCCGGCCACGGCCCCCAGACGACCATCGGCCAGGAGCGCGCCACCAACCCCTATCTGCGGCAGGTGGCCGCCGGCCCGGGAGCGCAAGCCGACGCTCCCCGACGAGGAATGTGACGAGAGACTTCGTGAGCACCTTCAAGGCCCCCAAGGGCACGTACGACCTGATCCCGCCGGACTCCGCGAAGTACCTGGCGGTGCGCGAGGCGATCGCCGCCCCGCTGCGCAACTCCGGCTACGGCTACATCGAGACCCCCGGCTTCGAGAGCGTCGAGCTGTTCGCCCGCGGTGTCGGCGAGTCCACCGACATCGTGACCAAGGAGATGTACGCCTTCGAGACCAAGGGCGGCGACAGGCTGGCGCTGCGCCCCGAGGGCACCGCCTCCGTGCTGCGCGCGGCCCTGGAGGCCAACCTCCACAAGGCGGGCAACCTGCCGGTCAAGCTCTGGTACTCCGGCTCCTACTACCGCTACGAGCGCCCGCAGAAGGGCCGCTACCGCCACTTCTCCCAGGTCGGCGCGGAGGCGATCGGCGCCGAGGACCCGGCGCTCGACGCCGAGCTGATCGTCCTGGCGGACCAGGCGTACCGCTCTCTCGGCCTGAGGAACTTCCGCATCCTGCTCAACAGCCTGGGCGACAAGGAGTGCCGCCCGGTCTACCGCGCCGCGCTCCAGGACTTCCTGCGCGGCCTGGACCTGGACGAGGACACCCGCCGCCGCGTCGACATCAACCCGCTGCGGGTCCTCGACGACAAGCGGGAGTCCGTCCAGAAGCAGCTGACCGGCGCCCCGCTGCTGCGCGACTACCTGTGCGACGCCTGCAAGGCGTACCACGAGGAGGTGCGGTGCCTGCTGGTGGCCCAGGGCGTGGCCTTCGAGGACGACCCCAAGCTGGTCCGCGGCCTGGACTACTACACGCGCACCACCTTCGAGTTCGTCCACGACGGCCTGGGCTCGCAGTCCGCGGTGGGCGGCGGCGGCCGCTACGACGGCCTGTCGGAGATGATCGGCGGCCCCGCGCTGCCCTCGGTGGGCTGGGCCCTGGGCGTGGACCGCACGGTCCTGGCCCTGGAGGCGGAGGGCGTCGAACTCCAACTCCCCGCCACCACCAGCGTGTTCGCGGTGCCGCTCGGCGAGGAGGCGCGCCGGGTGCTGTTCGCCAAGATCACCGAGCTGCGCAAGGTGGGCATCGCGGCGGACTTCTCCTACGGCAACAAGGGCCTCAAGGGCGCCATGAAGAACGCCAACCGCAGCGGCGCCCGCTACACCCTCGTCGCCGGTGAACGCGACCTCGCCGAGGGCGTCGTCCAGCTCAAGGACATGGAGTCCGGCGAGCAGACGGCGATCGGCGTGAACGAGATCGTGGCGGAGCTGGAGTCGCGGCTCGGCTGAGGAGACGCACGGGGAGCCCGGCGGCACACGGCCAGCCGGGCTCACGCGCACCGCGCCGGTGCTCCTCGCCGACCGGGGCACCGACGTCAACCCCGCGTGTGCCGATTCCGCCTGCCAGGCGATTTCGATGCGTGAACGTGTCACGCGCGCGCGTGCCGGTCTCCGGGCCCGCCTCCGCCCCGCCACGGTGGCCTCGCCCGCGTCCTGTGGGGGATTGCCCTGGAGGACCTCGATTCCGTCGACGACCGTGACCGAACGTTCGGTGACGACCGCGCGTACTTCCTTATGCCCAACGAACGGTGGAGACACAGGCGCGTACGGCACAATGGCCGTGCCCGAAGAAGGTCCACCTCTCTAGTGACGGAATCGGCGTGATGAGCAAGACGACAGTCAGGGACGTCTCCACGGACCCCGCGACGGACCGTGCGGTGGCCGGACCGCGGACGGTGGGGGGCAGCCGGGCCTTCGCGCTGCTGCTGGTGATCACCGGCGCGGCCGGGCTGCTCGCCGCGTGGGTCATCACGATCGACAAGCAGAAGATCCTCGAAGGCAAGCTGAGCGGCAAGACCTTCACCCCCAGCTGCAGCCTCAACCCGATCGTGTCCTGCGGCAGCGTCATGGAGAGCAAGCAGGCCGCCGTCTTCGGGTTCCCCAACCCGCTGCTCGGCCTGGTCTGCTACGGCATCGTGATCTGCGTCGGCATGAGCCTGCTGGCCCGCGCCACCTTCCCGCGCTGGTACTGGCTGACCTTCAACTTCGGCACGCTGTTCGGGGTGTGCTTCGTCACCTGGCTGCAGTTCGAGTCGCTGTACCGGATCAACGCGCTGTGCCTGTGGTGCTCGCTGGCCTGGGTCGCCACGCTCACCATGTTCTGGTACGTGACCTCGTTCAACATCCGCAACGACTTCCTGCCCGCGCCGCGCGCGGTGAAGAACTTCCTCGGCGAGTTCACCTGGGTGCTCCCGGTCACCCACAGCGGCGTCATCGCCATGCTGATCCTGACCCGCTGGGGCAGCAGCCTCTGGGCCTGACCGGCAGGGCCGCACCCGGCCCCGACGGCGTTGTCAGTGCGGTGCCATAGGGTTTCAGCGTGGAGCCCGATCTGTTCACCGCCGCAGCCGAAGAACGCCAGGAGAAGGACCCGGCCGCCAGCCCCCTCGCGGTCCGGATGCGCCCGCGCACCCTCGACGAGGTGGTGGGCCAGCAGCACCTGCTCAAGCCGGGCTCGCCGCTGCGCCGGCTGGTCGGCGAGGGCGCCGGGGGACCGGCGGGACCCTCCTCGGTGATCCTGTGGGGCCCGCCCGGCACCGGCAAGACGACCCTGGCGTACGTGGTCTCCAAGGCCACCAACAAGCGCTTCGTGGAGCTGTCGGCGATCACCGCGGGCGTCAAGGAGGTCCGCGCGGTCATCGACGGCGCCCGCCGCGCCACCGGCGGGTACGGCCAGGAGACCGTCCTCTTCCTGGACGAGATCCACCGCTTCAGCAAGGCCCAGCAGGACTCCCTGCTCCCGGCGGTGGAGAACCGCTGGGTGACCCTGATCGCCGCCACCACGGAGAACCCGTACTTCTCGGTGATCTCCCCGCTGCTGTCCCGCTCCCTGCTGCTCACCCTCGAACCGCTCACGGACGAGGACATCCGCGGCCTGCTGCGCCGCGCGCTCAGCGACGAGCGGGGCCTGAAGGACACCGTCACCCTCCCCGCGGACACCGAGGACCACCTGCTGCGCATCGCCGGCGGCGACGCCCGCCGGGCCCTGACCGCCCTGGAGGCCGCCGCGGGAGCCGCCCTGGACAAGGGCGAGAGCGAGATCGGCCTGACCACGCTGGAGGAGACCGTCGACCGGGCCGCGGTGAAGTACGACCGCGACGGCGACCAGCACTACGACGTGGCCAGCGCCCTGATCAAGTCCATCCGTGGCTCCGACGTCGACGCCGCCCTGCACTACCTGGCCCGGATGATCGAGGCCGGCGAGGACCCCCGGTTCATCGCCCGCCGCCTGATGATCTCCGCCAGCGAGGACATCGGCCTCGCCGATCCGAACGCGCTGCCGATCGCGGTGGCCGCCGCCCAGGCCGTCGCGATGATCGGCTTCCCCGAGGCCGCGCTCACCCTCAGCCACGCCACCATCGCCCTGGCCCTCGCCCCCAAGTCGAACTCCGCGACCACCGCGATCGGCGCCGCCCTGGAGGACGTACGCAAGGGACTGGCCGGACCGGTCCCGGCGCACCTGCGCGACAGCCACTACAAGGGCGCGACCAAGCTCGGGCACGGCCAGGGCTACGTCTACCCGCACGACCTGCCCGAGGGCATCGCCGCCCAGCAGTACGCCCCCGACGCCCTGAAGGACCGCGAGTACTACGCCCCGAGCAGACACGGCTCGGAGGCGCGCTACGCCGACGCGGTGGAGTGGACGCGCAAGCACCTCGGTCGAAAGCGCCCGTGAGCGCCCTGTAGACTGACCCGAAGTGCTGAGTTCCGCGCAGTCAGAGCGGGACAGCCAGCCGGAGACCCAGTCCTCGGGGCAAGCCTCGGGGGAGCGGACTCCAGGAGCGTCGCGCACCGATGAACGGTGTCGCGGGCAGCCCACCACCACCCAGAGCCCTGGGAGCGGGAGGTGGGCCACTCGCGTGCTGCACGTACGTGCCCAGACCAGGGGAGCGGCTGCCCGTCAGGTCCCGAGCGGACCCGGTGGGATTCCCCGGCTGCGGATGCGACCTCCCTCAACCCTGACAAGCCGGAACACTACGAAAAGAGACGAAAGACAGTGGCGAACCAGTCCCGCCCCAAGGTCAAGAAGTCGCGTGCCCTCGGCATCGCCCTGACCCCGAAGGCCGTCAAGTACTTCGAGGCCCGCCCCTACCCGCCGGGTGAGCACGGTCGCGGCCGCAAGCAGAACTCGGACTACAAGGTCCGTCTGCTGGAGAAGCAGCGTCTGCGCGCGCAGTACGACGTGTCCGAGCGCCAGCTCGTCCGCGCCTACGAGCGTGCCTCCAAGGTCCAGGGCAAGACCGGTGAGGCCCTGATCGTCGAGCTCGAGCGCCGTCTCGACGCGCTGGTCCTGCGTTCGGGCATCGCCCGCACGATCTACCAGGCCCGCCAGATGGTCGTCCACGGTCACATCCAGGTCAACGGCCAGAAGGTCGACAAGCCGTCCTTCCGTGTCCGTCCCGACGACGTGGTCCAGGTCCGCGACCGCTCCAAGGACAAGACGCTCTTCCAGATCGCCCGTGAGGGCGGCTTCGCCCCCGAGGGCGAGACCCCGCGCTACCTGCAGGTGAACCTCAAGGCCCTGGCGTTCCGCCTGGACCGCGAGCCGAACCGCAAGGAGATCCCGGTGGTCTGCGACGAGCAGCTCGTCGTCGAGTACTACGCCCGCTGATCACCAGCCGGACGTAGCACCCAGCGGCTCGGCTCAGCCCGCCGTCTCCCCGCCCTTCCGGGTGGGCGAGGCGGCGGGCTGACGCATGTCCGCCCTCCCGTGGGCCTCCGGCCCGCGCTGAGCCGGCAACGCCGCCGGCGACGGCGCACCGGTCCGTCGCAGCGCCCGGGAGACGGCCTCCTCCCGGCCCAGCGCGGCCCCCTGCCGCACGCACTCCTCGTACCGCTCGTCGCCCAGCCGGTCCCGGGCCGTCGCCTCGCACAGCTCGTGCGGTGCGTTGTAGTACACCGACCCGAACAGTCGCAGCCCCACCGACGGCCACATCCCGCCAGCCGCGCCCTGGAGCACCGCCGCCTCCGCCGCGTCGCCCTCGGCCACGGTCACCAGCGCCAGCAGCTCCACCGCCAGCACCGACCCCAGCAGGTCATGGAAGCCGTGCGCGCTGCCCAGACAGTCCACGAGCAGCTCCCGGGCCTCCGCCAGGTGCCCCACCCGCCAGGCCGCGAACGCCAGGACGTACAGCGCGTAGGCGCGGGTCCAGCGTTCCCCGTGGTCCTCGCAGACCCGGCGCACGTCCTCGCACAGCCGCACCGCGTCCGGCAGGTCCCCCTGGAACGCCCGGGTCATCGCGAGCTCCACCTGGGCCATCAGCACGGCGCTGTTGAGCTCGCCGAGCTCCCGGTAGCGCTCCAGCGCCGAGCGCAGCAGCGTCTCCGCGCGCTCCATGTCGTCCGAGACCAGCGCCAGACAGCCGGTGCGGTGCTCCGTGTACGCCAGCGCCCGCGCGCTCCCGGAACGCTCCGCCGTCCGGCGGCACTCCTCCAGCGCGGCCAGCGCCGGCACCGTGTCGCCCTGCAGGATCGCCACATAGGCGAGCACCCACAGCGCCTTGAGCCGGGACTGCTCGTGGGAGCCGTCCAGCTCGACGGCGCGTGCCAGCCAGTGCCGCCCCTCCGCCAGCCGCCCGCACCCCGCCCAGCAGAACCACAGGCTGCCCGCCAGGTATTGGCCCAGATGCGCCTCGTCCGGGCCGGTCATGCAGTACTCCAGGGCCTCGCGCAGATTCGGCAGCTCCGCCTCGATCCGGGCGGCCACCTCGGACTGCCGGGGCGAGAACCACTCCAACTCGCACCAGGTGGCCAGGCCGACGTACCAGTCGCGGTGCCGCCGGCGCAGCCGGTCCGTGTCCCCGGCCGCCGCCAGCCAGTCGGCACCGTAGGCGCGGACCGTGTCGAGCATCCGGTAGCGCACGCCGGCCGGTGTCTCCTCGCGGCTCAGCACCGACTGCGCGAGCAGTTCGGTCAGCAGGTCCAGGACGTCCTCGGCGGGCAGCCCGCCGCCGCTGCACACGTACTCGGCGGCCTCCAGGTCGAACGGTCCGGCGAACACCGACAGCCGCGCCCACAGCAGCCGCTCCCCGGGCGCGCAGAGCTCGTGGCTCCAGCCGATCGTCGTGCGCAGGGTCCGGTGCCGGGGCAGGGCGTCCCGGCCGCCGCCGGTCAGCAGCCGGAACCGGTCCTCCAGACGTTCCAGGAGCCGTGCGGGCGACAGCGCCCGCAGCCGCCCCGCGGCCAGCTCGACGGCCAGCGGGATCCCGTCCAGGCGCCGGCACACCTCCCGCACGGCCGGATCCCCGGCGGCGATCGTCACGCCCTGCTGCGCGGCCCGCGCGGCGAGCAGCCGGGCCGCGTCCTCCTCGGCCAGCGGCGCCAGCGGGAACAGCCGCTCACCGGCCACGCCCAGCGGCCTGCGTCCCGCGGCGAGCACCGTCAGGTCCGGTGCCCGCCGCAGCAGCTCGGCCACCAGCTCGGCGCACGCGTCCGCCAGGTGCTCGAAGCCGTCGAGGACCAGAAGCAGCCGGCGCCGGGCGAGATGACCGAGCAGGATCTCGCGGGGCGGCCGTGTCGTGTGGTCGGTGAGGCCCAGCGCCTCCACGACGGCGTGCTCGACGAACCGCGGATCCCTCAGCGCCGCCAGCTCCACCCGCCACACCCCGTCCGCGGGCGCCGACCGGGCCGCCGCCCGCGCCGCGAGCCGCGACTTGCCCACCCCGCCCACGCCCGTCACGGTCACCAGCCGGGCGGCGTCGAGCGCCCGCATCAGCGCGCCGAGTTCGGCCGAGCGGCCCACGAACACGTCGAGCTCCACGGGCAGATTGCCCACCGGGCCGCTCCCCGGTTCGTCCGTGGCGTCCCCTTCGGGCCGGGAGCCCGGCGTGGAATCATGCATGCCGTCTCGCATGGAACACGGAGCGTACTGAAGCGTATTCGGCCCGTACAAACACTTCTCCCGACGGCCGCCGCGCACAAGCGCTAATCCGGTACGGAGCCCCACCCCCGGCGCGATAGGCTCGGGGCACGACTTTCTCGATGTTCTCGATGTTCAGGCTCGTTGTTCAGACGCGTTTCAGGGAGCGGGTGCGCACAGTGACCGGTGGAGAGGTGGCCGGGATTCTGGTGGCCGTGTTCTGGGCGATCCTGGTCTCCTTCCTCGCGGTCGCGCTGGCGAGGCTGACCCAGACGCTCAGGGCGACCACCAAGCTCGTGGCGGACGTGACCGACCAGGCCGTTCCGCTGCTGGCCGACGCCTCCCGGGCGGTGCGCTCCGCACAGACCCAGATCGACCGCGTCGACGCGATCGCCTCCGACGTCCAGGAGGTCACCTCGAACGCGTCCGCGCTGTCGACCACCGTCGCCTCCACCTTCGGCGGCCCGCTGGTCAAGGTCGCGGCCTTCGGCTACGGCGTGCGCCGGGCGCTGGGCGGCCGCAAGGAGGACGTGCCCGCCAGGACGCCGCGGCGTACCGTGATCGTGGGCCGCACCGTCCCGGCCGCGCGGCGGGGGAAGCGGAACAACCGGGAGAAGTAAGGACTAGCGATGTTCCGCCGTACGTTCTGGTTCACCACCGGTGTCGCCGCCGGTGTGTGGGCGACCACCAAGGTCAACCGCAAGCTGAGGCAGCTGACCCCCGAGAGCGTCGCCGCGACCGCGGCGAACAAGGCGCTCGAGGCGGGTCACCGGCTCAAGGACCGCGCCGTGGGCTTCGCGCTCGACGTCCGCGACAACATGGCCCAGCGGGAGGCCGAACTCGGCGAGGCGCTCGGCATCGACGCGCCCGTCGGCCCCGAACTCCCCGTACCCCGGCGGCACGCCGCCATCGAGAACCACAACAGCCCGAAGTACGTCGACGGCTCGACGTACCCGACGTACTCGTACAACCGGAATGAGGACCACTGATGGAGTCGGCTGAGATCCGCCGCCGCTGGCTGAGCTTCTTCGAGGAGCGCGGGCACACCGTCGTCCCTTCGGCGTCGCTCATCGCGGACGACCCGACTCTGCTCCTCGTCCCGGCCGGCATGGTGCCCTTCAAGCCCTACTTCCTGGGTGAGGTCAAGCCGCCCTTCCCGCGCGCCACCAGCGTGCAGAAGTGCGTGCGCACGCCCGACATCGAAGAGGTCGGCAAGACCACCCGCCACGGCACGTTCTTCCAGATGTGCGGCAACTTCTCCTTCGGCGACTACTTCAAGGAAGGCGCCATCAAGCTCGCCTGGGAGCTGCTCACCAGCTCCCAGGACAAGGGCGGTTACGGCCTCGACCCCGAGCGCCTGTGGATCACCGTCTACAAGGACGACGACGAGGCCGAGCGCATCTGGCACGAGGTCGTCGGCGTGCCCAGGGAGCGCATCCAGCGCCTGGGCATGAAGGACAACTACTGGTCCATGGGCGTGCCCGGCCCGTGCGGCCCCTGCTCCGAGATCAACTACGACCGCGGCCCCGAGTTCGGCGTCGAGGGCGGCCCCGCCGTCAACGACGAGCGGTATGTGGAGATCTGGAACCTCGTCTTCATGCAGTACGAGCGCGGCGAGGGCACCGGCAAGGACAACTTCGAGATCCTCGGCGAGCTGCCGAGCAAGAACATCGACACGGGCCTCGGCCTGGAGCGCCTCGCCATGATTCTGCAGGGCGTGCAGAACATGTACGAGATCGACACCTCCATGGCCGTCATCGACAAGGCCACCGAGCTGACCGGCGTCCGCTACGGCGACGCCCACACCTCGGACGTCTCCCTGCGTGTCGTGACCGACCACATGCGCACCGCCACCATGCTCATCGGCGACGGCGTCACCCCCGGCAACGAGGGCCGCGGCTACGTCCTGCGCCGCATCATGCGCCGCGCCATCCGCAACATGCGCCTGCTCGGCGCCACCGGCCCGGTCGTCAAGGACCTCCTCGACACCGTGATCGAGATGATGGGTCAGCAGTACCCCGAGCTGGTCACCGACCGCGAGCGCATCGAGAAGGTCGCCGTCGCCGAGGAGAACGCCTTCCTGAAGACGCTGAAGGCCGGCACCAACATCCTCGACACCGCCGTCACCGAGACCAAGCAGGCCGGCGGCACCGTCCTCTCCGGCGACAAGGCCTTCCTGCTCCACGACACGTGGGGCTTCCCGATCGACCTCACCCTGGAGATGGCCGCCGAGCAGGGCCTCGCCGTGGACGAGGAGGGCTTCCGCCGCCTGATGAAGGAGCAGCGGGAGCGCGCCAAGGCCGACGCCCAGGCCAAGAAGACCGGTCATGCCGACATGGGCGCCTACCGGGAGATCGCCGACACCGCCGGCGAGACCGACTTCATCGGCTACACCGACACCGAGGGCGAGTCCACGATCGTCGGCATCCTCGTCGACGGCGTCTCCTCCCCGGCCGCCACCGAGGGCGACGAGGTCGAGGTCGTCCTGGACCGCACCCCGTTCTACGCCGAGGGCGGCGGCCAGATCGGCGACACCGGCCGGATCAAGGTCGACTCCGGTGCCGTGATCGAGGTCCGCGACTGCCAGAAGCCGGTGCCGGGCGTGTACGTCCACAAGGGCGTCGTCCAGGTCGGCGAGGTCACCGTCGGCGCCAAGGCCCACGCCTCCATCGACTCCCGCCGCCGCAAGGCCATCGCCCGCGCCCACTCGGCCACCCACCTCACCCACCAGGCCCTGCGCGACGCCCTCGGCCCGACGGCCGCCCAGGCCGGCTCCGAGAACCAGCCCGGCCGCTTCCGCTTCGACTTCGGCTCGCCGTCCGCCGTCCCGACGGCCGTGATGACCGACGTCGAGCAGAAGATCAACGAGGTGCTCGCCCGCGACCTCGACGTCAGCGCCGAGGTCATGGGCATCGACGAGGCCAAGAAGCAGGGCGCCATCGCCGAGTTCGGCGAGAAGTACGGCGAGCGGGTCCGTGTGGTGACCATCGGCGACTTCTCCAAGGAGCTGTGCGGCGGCACGCACGTGCACAACACCGCCCAGCTGGGGCTGGTGAAGCTGCTCGGCGAGTCCTCCATCGGCTCCGGTGTGCGCCGTATCGAGGCCCTGGTCGGCGTGGACGCCTACAACTTCCTCGCCCGTGAGCACACGGTCGTCGCCCAGCTCCAGGAGCTGATCAAGGGCCGCCCGGAGGAGCTGCCGGAGAAGGTCTCCTCGATGCTCGGCAAGCTGAAGGACGCCGAGAAGGAGATCGAGAAGTTCCGCGCCGAGAAGGTCCTCCAGGCCGCCGCCGGTCTCGCCGAGTCCGCCAAGGACGTGCGGGGCGTGGCCCTGGTCACCGGCCAGGTGCCCGACGGCACGACCCCTGACGACCTGCGCAAGCTGGTCCTCGACGTGCGCGGCCGCATCCAGGGCGGCCGGGCCGCGGTCGTCGCCCTCTTCACGGTCAACAACGGCAAGCCGCTGACGGTCATCGCCACCAACGAGGCCGCCCGCGAGCGCGGCCTGAAGGCCGGTGACCTGGTGCGCACCGCCGCCAAGACCCTCGGTGGCGGCGGTGGCGGCAAGCCGGACGTCGCCCAGGGCGGCGGCCAGAACCCGGCCGCCGTCGGCGAGGCCGTGGACGCCGTCGAGCGCCTCGTCGCCGAAACCGCCAAGTAAGGAAACGGTCGGAAATGCGCAGAGGCCGTCGGCTCGCGATCGACGTCGGGGACGCACGGATCGGGGTCGCGTCCTGCGACCCGGACGGGATCCTCGCCACCCCGGTGGAGACGGTCCCCGGTCGGGACGTCCCGGCGGCCCACCGCCGCCTGCGGCAGCTCGTCGAGGAGTACGAGCCGATCGAGGTGGTCGTCGGCCTCCCTCGCTCCCTCAAGGGGGGCGAGGGCCCGGCCGCGGTCAAGGTCCGTGCCTTCGCGGGCGAGCTGGCCAAGGGGATCGCCCCGGTGCCGGTGCGCCTGGTGGACGAGCGGATGACCACGGTGACGGCCGGTCAGGGACTGCGGGCCTCCGGGGTGAAGTCCAAGAAGGGACGCTCCGTGATCGACCAGGCCGCCGCCGTGATCATTCTGCAGCAGGCCCTGGAATCCGAACGAGTGTCAGGCAATGCACCCGGCGAGGGCGTCGAAGTGGTCATCTGATCGCGATACGGTAACGTTCCGCGCGATGCGCCGGTGTTCGAACAGCCGGTGCACAGCAAGAGGCGGAACGGCAGCCGGACGAAAGGCCGCGTGGCCGCCTCGCGGCTCTAGGGGATCGATGACTGAGTATGGCCGGGGCCCAGGCTCCGAACCGTGGCATCCGGAGGACCCGTTGTACGGGGACGGCGGATGGGGAGGGCAGCAGGGCCACGCCGGCCCGCAGTCCCCCTACGGCGGCCGTCAGCACCATCCGCAGCAGCCACACTACGGAGAGTGGGGCCAGGAGCAGCAGGCCGGCTACGACGGACAGCATCAGCAGTACGACGGGCAGGGCAACCAGCAGCCCCCGCACTACGGTCAGCAGGGCCACCAGCAGTACGACCAGCAGTATGCACCCCACGCCCAGGATCAGCAGCAGTACCAGCAGCAGCACCAGGGCGGCTGGGACGGCACCGGTGCGCATCCGCAGATGCCGTACGCCGCCGACCCGGGGGACCCGTACGCCCAGCAGGCCATGGCCTACGGCGCCGAGCAGCCCGACCTCTACGGCACTCCCGATGCCTATCCGCCGCCGGAGCCGCCGAACCGCAGGGCCCCCGAACCCGAACAGCGACCCGACTGGGATCCGGAACCCGACCCCGGCCAGGAGGACCACGCCTTCTTCACGGGCGGCGACGACGAGGACGACCCCGACGGCGACGACCCGAACGAGGGCCGGGGCCGCGGCGACCGCAAGGGGCGGGGCGGCAAGGGGAAGGGCACGGGCGGCAAGAAGCGCCGCAACGGATGCGCCTGCCTGGTCGTGGCGCTGGTGCTCGGCGGCGTGGCCGGCGCCGGGTATTACGGGTACCAGTTCTACCAAAATCGTTTCGGCCCGGCGCCGGACTACGCGGGCAACGGCACCGACGAGACCGTGACCGTCGAGATCCCCCAGGGCGCCGGGGGCTACGACATCGGCCGTGCGCTGAAGCAGGCGGGCGTGGTCAAGAGCGTCGACGCCTTCGTGGCGGCCCAGTCGGACAACCCCAAGGGCAAGCAGATCCAGGCGGGCGCCTACCAGCTCAAGAAGCAGATGTCGGCGGCGAGCGCCGTGGCGCTGATGCTCGATCCCAGCAGCCAGAGCAATGTGCTGGTCAAGCCGGGCGAGCGCAACGCCCAGGTGTACGAGGCGATCGACAAACAGCTCGACCTGGCGGACGGCACCACCAAGAAGATCGCCACGAAGCAGTACAAGTCCCTCGGCCTGCCCGACTGGGCTAACAGCAACAGCCAGATCATGGATCCGCTGGAGGGCTTCCTCTACCCGGGCACCTATCCCGCGGCCAAGGGCATGAAGCCCGAAACGGTCCTGCGGAACATGGTCAAGCAGGCCGACCAGGCCTACAACCGCTACGACCTGACCGCGAAGGCCAAGGACCTCGGCCTCTCCGACCCGCTGGAGCTGGTCACGGTCGCGAGCCTCGTCCAGGCCGAGGGCAAGACGCACGACGACTTCCGCATGATGGCCGAGGTCGTCTACAACCGCCTCAAGCCGACGAACACGCAGACCAACCAGCTGCTGCAGTTCGACTCGACCTTCAACTACCTGAAGGGCGAGAGCAACATCCACATCAGCGAAAAAGAGATCAACAGCAACCAGAGCCCGTACAACACCTACACCCACAAGGGCCTGCCGCCCGGACCGATCGGAAACCCCGGCGACGACGCACTGAAGGCGGCGCTGAACCCGACCGACGAGGGCTGGATCTACTTCGTGGCGACCGACGGCATGAACAAGACCGAGTTCGCCAAGACGTACGCCGAATTCCTGAAGCTCAAGGACAAGTTCGATGCCAGCTCGGGCAACTGACGCCCGCCGGGCCGCCGTGCTCGGTTCGCCCATCGCCCACTCCCTCTCCCCGGTGCTGCACCGCGCGGCCTACGAGGAGCTGGGGCTCGTCGACTGGTCGTACGACCGGTTCGAGGTCGACGAGGAGGGGCTGCCCGCCTTCTTCGACGGGCTCGGGCCCGAGTGGGCGGGGCTGTCGCTGACCATGCCGTTGAAGCGGGCCGTCATCCCGCTGCTCGACGGGATCAGCGACACGGCGGCCTCCGTCGAGGCGGTCAACACGGTCGTCCTCACCGAGGACGGCCGGCGCACCGGGGACAACACCGACATCCCCGGCATGGTCGCCGCCCTGCGCGAGCACGGCATCGAACAGGTCGAGTCGGCGGCGATCCTCGGCGCCGGCGCCACCGCCTCCTCCGCGCTGGCCGCGCTCGCACGCGTCTGTACCGGCGAGGTCGTCGCCTATGTGCGCAGCGAGGCCCGGGCGAGCGAGATGCGCCAGTGGGGCGAGCGACTGGGGGTGGAGGTCCGTACGGCGCACTGGTCGGATGCCGAGCACGCCCTGCGCGCCCCCCTGGTGATCGCCACCACCCCGGCCGGTACGACCGACCCGCTCGCCACGGGCGTACCCGAGCGGCCCGCCACCCTCTTCGACGTCCTGTACGACCCCTGGCCCACCGCCCTCGCGGCCCGCTGGTCCATGGCCGGCGGCGCCGTCGTCAGCGGTCTCGACCTGCTGGTCCACCAGGCGGTCCTCCAGGTGGAACAGATGACGGGCCGCGCCCCGGCCCCGCTGGACGCCATGCGCCGGGCGGGCGAGAAGGCGCTCGCGGAGCGCTGACCTTCCGCTTCCGACGACCGGCCGACGGCGCGGACCGGACACCGGTTCCGCCGTCGGGGCCGTCCGCCGACTGTCCGCCGCCCGTCCGCCTGCTGGACCGGCGGCCGGTCCTGGAGCCCGGACGTGGGAGGATCGTAGGTGGCGGGCCCGGGCCGCGCACCCGGTCGCGCCGTCGCAGTTCCAGGCGCGAGCATGAGGAGCACCGTTGAGCAGGTTGCGTTGGCTGACCGCGGGGGAGTCCCACGGACCCGCACTCGTGGCGACGCTGGAGGGCCTTCCCGCCGGCGTGCCGATCACCACGGAGATGGTGGCGGACCACCTCGCACGGCGGCGCCTGGGCTATGGACGCGGCGCCCGGATGAAGTTCGAGCGCGACGAGGTGACCTTCCTCGGCGGCGTCCGGCACGGTCTCACCCTCGGCTCGCCGGTGGCGATCATGGTCGGCAACACCGAGTGGCCGAAGTGGGAGAAGGTCATGGCCGCCGACCCGGTCGACCCGGCGGAGCTGGCCGAGCTCGCGCGCAACGCCCCGCTGACCCGCCCGCGCCCCGGCCACGCCGACCTCGCGGGCATGCAGAAGTACGGCTTCGACGAGGCCCGGCCGATCCTGGAGCGGGCCTCCGCCCGCGAGACCGCCGCCCGGGTCGCGCTGGGCGCGGTGGCCCGGTCGTACCTGAAGGAGACGGCCGGCATCGAGATCGTCAGCCATGTCGTCGAGCTGGCGGCGGCCAAGGCGCCGTACGGGGTGTACCCGACCCCGGCGGACGTCGAGAAGCTGGACGCGGACCCCGTGCGCTGCCTGGACGCGGACGCGTCGAAGGCGATGGTCGCCGAGATCGACCAGGCCCACAAGGACGGCGACACCCTCGGCGGTGTGGTCGAGGTGCTGGCCTACGGCGTGCCGGTGGGCCTCGGCTCGCACGTGCACTGGGACCGGCGGCTCGACGCGCGGCTCGCGGCGGCGCTCATGGGCATCCAGGCGATCAAGGGCGTCGAGGTCGGCGACGGCTTCGACCTCGCGCGCGTCCCCGGCTCCAAGGCCCACGACGAGATCCTCACCACCGCCGACGGCATCAAGCGCGCCACGGGCCGCTCCGGCGGCACCGAGGGCGGGCTGACCACCGGTGAGCTGCTGCGGGTGCGGGCCGCGATGAAGCCGATCGCGACCGTGCCGCGGGCGCTGCAGACCATCGACGTCGCCACCGGCGAGCCGGCCCAGGCCCACCACCAGCGCTCCGACGTGTGCGCGGTCCCGGCGGCCGGCATCGTCGCCGAGGCGATGGTCGCCCTGGTCCTGGCGGACGCGGTGGCGGAGAAGTTCGGCGGCGACAGCGTGGCCGAGACCCGCCGCAACGTCCGGTCGTACCTCGACAACCTGTCCATCCGATGAGCGCGACGCCGGTCGTCGTCCTGGTCGGCCCGATGGGCGTGGGCAAGTCCACCGTCGGGCATCTGCTGGCCGGCCGTCTCGGGCTCGGCTACCGGGACACCGACGACGACATCGTGACCGAACAGGGCCGTACCGTCGCGGAGATCTTCGTCGACGACGGCGAGCCCGCCTTCCGGGCGATCGAGAAGCAGACGGTACGCCGGGCGCTGGCCGAGCACGACGGTGTGCTGGCGCTGGGCGGCGGCGCGATCCTCGACCCGGACACGCGCGAGCTGCTCGCCGGAGTGCGCGTGGTCTACCTGTCGATGGACGTGGAGGAGGCCGTCAAGCGCACCGGGCTGAACGCGGCCCGCCCGCTGCTCGCGGTCAACCCGCGCAAGCAGTGGCGCGAGCTGATGGAGGCCCGTCGGCACCTGTACGAGGAGGTCGCCACGGCCGTGGTGGCCACCGACGGCCGTACGCCCGAGGAAGTCACGCAAGCCGTCCTGGACGCAGTGGAGTTGAAGCAGGCATGAGTGAGGCAGTCACCCGGATCCACATCGGCGGTACCGAGGGCACCGACCCCTACGACGTCCTGGTCGGACGTCAACTCCTGGGCGAACTGGCCGGTCTGATCGGCGAGAAGGCCAAGCGGGTCGCCGTGATCCACCCGGAGGCGCTCGCCGAGACCGGTGACGCGCTCCGCGCCGACCTGGCCGAGCAGGGCTTCGAGGCCGTCGCCATCCAGGTGCCCAACGCGGAGGAGGCCAAGACCGCCGAGGTCGCCGCCTACTGCTGGAAGGCGCTCGGCCAGTCCGGGTTCACCCGCTCCGACGTCATCGTGGGCGTCGGCGGCGGCGCCACCACGGACCTCGCGGGCTTCGTGGCCGCCACCTGGCTGCGCGGAGTGCGCTGGATCGCCATCCCGACCACCGTGCTCGCCATGGTCGACGCGGCCGTCGGCGGCAAGACCGGCATCAACACCGCCGAGGGCAAGAACCTCGTCGGTGCCTTCCACCCGCCCGCGGGCGTGCTGTGCGACCTGGCCGCGCTGGACTCCCTCCCGGTCAACGACTACGTGTCCGGCCTGGCCGAGGTCATCAAGGCCGGTTTCATCGCCGACCCGGTGATCCTGGACCTCGTCGAGTCCGACCCCGAGGCCGCCCGCACCCCGGCCGGCCCGCACACCGCCGAGCTGATCGAGCGCTCCATCCGGGTGAAGGCCGATGTCGTGTCGAGCGACCTGAAGGAATCGGGTCTGCGCGAGATCCTCAACTACGGCCACACGCTCGGACACGCCATCGAGAAGAACGAGCGGTACAAGTGGCGGCACGGCGCCGCGGTGTCGGTGGGCATGCACTTCGCCGCCGAACTCGGCCGTCTGGCGGGCCGGTTGGACGACGCGACGGCGGACCGTCACCGTACGGTCCTCGAATCCGTCGGCCTGCCCCTGCACTACCGCTACGACCAGTGGCCCAAGCTGCTGGAGACGATGAAGGTCGACAAGAAGTCGCGCGGCGACCTGCTGCGCTTCATCGTCCTCGACGGCCTCGCCAAGCCCACCGTCCTGGAGGGCCCGGACCCGGCCGTGCTGCTCGCCGCCTACGGCGAGGTGGGTCAGTAAGTCCCCCGAAGGGCGGTCCGTCCGATACGCCGTGCGCCGACGGGCACTTCGGGCCGTCCCCGGCCGTTCACCAAACGGCGGCCGGGGACGGTACCGTTCGGTAGGGAAGCGGGAACGGGCCCGCTGCCAGCGCCCATTGCCTTGTACGAGACGGAGTGGCACCGGATGCAGCACGCAGTGGGTTCGCCGCTGCCGCCGCCCCACCAGCCGGGGCACGGACCGGCCGCGGGCTGGCCGCCGGCCGCACAGCACCCCGGTGTGCACCACCCGGGCCCGCACCAGGGCTCGGCCCCCGTTCCCCCGCCGCCCCCGGCGCCGGGGCGTCCCGGAGCGCCGACGGCACCGCAGCCACCTGTTCCGCACGCGCCATCGGTGCAGGCCCCGCCGCCTCCACCGGACGCCACCGGCCACGTCCGGCTGCCGCCCGGCGGCCCGGTCGCCTTCCCGGCCGCACCGCCCGCCCACGCCGTGCCCGACCCGACCACCACCACCCTCGCGGTGCTGCTGATCGGACCCGCCGGCGCCGGCAAGACGAGCGTCGCCAAGCACTGGGCCGAGCACCGCCGGGTCCCCACCGCGCACATCAGCCTCGACGACGTCCGCGAATGGGTCCGCTCCGGCTTCGCCGACCCGCAGTCCGGGTGGAACGACAACTCCGAGGCGCAGTACCGCCTCGCCCGCCGGACCTGCGGCTTCGCCGCGCGCAACTTCCTCGCCAACGGCATCTCCTGCATCCTCGACGACGCCGTGTTCCCCGACCGCCCGGTCGTCGGCCTCGGTGGCTGGAAACGGCACGTGGGACCCGGCCTGCTCCCGGTCGTCCTGCTCCCCGGCCTGGATGTCGTCCTCGAGCGCAACGCCGAGCGCACCGGCAACCGCCGCCTCACCGACGAGGAGGTCGCCCGCATCCACGGCCGCATGGCCGGCTGGTACGGCTCCGGCCTCCCCATCATCGACAACTCCCAACTCGACGTCCCCACCACCGCCCACCTCCTGGACGAGGTCCTGGCCAGAGCCATAGCCAGCCCCCCGACCTGGTAAGAGAGCTGCGGTGGCTGCGGCAGCTCAGTGACAGAGCCGCGGGGAGTCGTGCGTCCCCCAGTGCTTGACGCCTGGGCGGTACCCCCGGGCGGCACGGGTGGGCGGTGGGGGCGCCCCCGCGCGAGCGCATTCGAGCGTGGGGGAGGCACCCCGGAAGCGAGGGCAGGCGCCCCCACCGCCAGCCGCACCGCCGGGAACCCTTCACGACGGGGGGCGTCTCGTCGATCATGCCGGTCACCGCGAGTCCGGCATGATCGACGAGACGCCCCCTAGGCCCACCGGCAAAGAATCCGCACCCACTGCCGGAGGCAAACCCACTCGGCCCCTCCCGAACGGCAATATCCGGCCACGACTCTTACGCTCGGTTCATGTCAGAGGTGTACGCGGCCCGCCGAACCCGGCTACGGGAGCGCTGCAACGCGGGCGGCAGCGCGGCGGCGCTGGTGACTCGACCCGCCAACGTGCGGTACCTCGCGGGCGCGGCCCCGCACGGTGCCGTCCTGCTCCTCGGAAAGCGCGAGGACCTCCTGGTGTGCCAGGACCCACCTGACGACCGGCCCCACGAAGGGCGTCCCGACGAGGCGCTGGGGGTGCAGGTCCTGCCCCAGCCCGGCGGCGACCCGGCCGTCGCCGCCGCCGACCTCGCCGAGTCCCAGGGCGCCGACTCGCTCGCCGTCGAGGAGCACCACCTCACCGTGGCCCGCCACCGGGCCCTCGCCTCGGTGGCCCCCCGGATCCGCCTCGCCGACCTGGGCAGCGCGGTGGAGCAGCTGAGAGTCGTCAAGGACGAGGAGGAGATCTCCTGTCTGAGAATCGGCGCCGAGATCGCCGACCAGGCCCTCGGTGAACTGCTGGAGTCCATCCTCGTGGGCCGCACGGAGCGGCATCTGGCGCTGGAGCTGGAGCGGCGGCTGGTCGACCACGGCGCCGACGGCCCCGCCTTCCCCACGTCCGTGGCCACCGGTCCGAACTCGGGCCGCCGCGGTCACCGCCCCACGGACCGCCGTGTCGAGGAGGGCGACTTCCTCTCGGTGTGCCTGGGCGCGGCCTACCGGGGCTACCGCTGCGAGATCGGCCGTACGTTCGTGATCGGCACCTCCCCGGCGGACTGGCAGATCCAGCTCTACGACCTGGTCTTCGCCGCTCAGCGGGCCGGCCGGGAGGCGCTGGCGCCCGGCGCCGCCTACCGGGACGTGGACCGGGCGGCACGTCAGGTCCTGGACTCCGCCGGGTACGCGGAGGGCCTGCAGCCGCTCACCGGGCACGGTGTCGGACTCGAAATCGACGAGGACCCGCAGTTGGCCCCCGCGGCCATGGGTAAACTGGACGCTTGCGTGCCGGTCACCGTCGAACCGGGGGTCCACCTTCCGGGCCGGGGCGGTGTCCGGATCGATGACACGCTCGTCGTACGCCCCGAGGCGGACGGCGGACCCGAGCTACTCACCATCACGACCAAGGAGCTGCTCGCGCTGTAGGTGCGTGCCCCGGGGTCGTCCACGTAAGTCCAGGAGATTGAAGCAACCGTGGCTTCCACGAACGACCTCAAGAACGGCATGGTGCTCAAGCTCGAAGGCGGCCAGCTGTGGTCCGTCGTCGAGTTCCAGCACGTCAAGCCCGGTAAGGGCCCGGCCTTCGTGCGCACCAAGCTCAAGAACGTGCTCTCCGGCAAGGTCGTCGACAAGACCTTCAACGCCGGCGTCAAGGTCGAGACGGCCACCGTCGACAAGCGCGACATGCAGTTCTCCTACATGGACGGCGAGTACTTCGTCTTCATGGACATGGAGACCTACGACCAGCTGCACATCGACCGCAAGGCCGTCGGTGACGCCGCCAACTTCCTGGTCGAGGGCTTCACCGCCACCGTCGCGCAGCACGAGGGCGAGGTGCTCTTCGTCGAGCTGCCGGCCGCCGTCGAGCTGACCATCGCCGAGACCGAGCCGGGCCTCCAGGGCGACCGCTCCACCGGCGGCACCAAGCCCGCCACGCTGGAGACCGGCCACCAGATCCAGGTCCCGCTCTTCATCACCACCGGTGAGAAGATCAAGGTCGACACGCGCTCGAGCGACTACCTTGGCCGGGTGACCAGCTAACCGTGGCTGCCCGCAACACGGCCCGCAAGCGTGCCTTCCAGATCCTCTTCGAGGGCGACCAGCGCGGCGCCGACGTCCTGACCGTCCTCGCGGACTGGATCCGGCACGCCCGCAGCGACACCCGGCAGCCGCCGGTGAGCGAGTACACGATGCAGCTCGTCGAGGGCTACGCCGGGCACGCGACCCGCATCGACGAGCTGATCGCGCAGTACGCGGTCGGCTGGACGCTGGACCGCATGCCGGTCGTCGACCGCAACATCCTGCGGCTCGGCGCCTACGAGCTGATCTGGGTCGACGAGACCCCGGACGCCGTCGTGCTGGACGAGATGGTGCAGCTGGCGAAGGAGTTCTCCACGGACGAGTCGCCCTCGTTCGTCAACGGCCTGCTCGGCCGGCTGAAGGACCTCAAGCCCTCGCTGCGCCGCGACGCGAGCAGCGAGGCGTAGCCGAGAACGCGCGCGACACACGCACACACGCCGGAGGGCCCGCAGCGACACCGCTGCGGGCCCTCCGGCGTGTGTGTGCCCCTCCAGTGCTCCTGGGCCCCTTCAGGCCCGCAGAACGGCGCCGGGGTGGCCGGAACGGTGTTGTTCCGGCCACCCCGGCGGCACGTTTCTGCAGAAGTCCCCGAGCCTGCCGAGACCGGCGGGGCTCAGCCCTCCTCGTGGGACGCGACCGCGCGGCGGGCGTCCGCGTCCAGCACACCCCAGCTGATCAGCTGTTCGGTGAGGACGGAGGGCGACTGGTCGTAGATGACGGCGAGTGTGCGCAGGTCGTCCTGGCGGATCGAGAGCACCTTGCCGTTGTAGTCACCGCGCTGCGACTGGATCGTGGCGGCGTACCGCTGGAGGGGGCCCGCCTTCTCGGCCGGCACCGTGGCCAGCCGCTCCAGGTCCAGGACCAGCTTCGGCGGGGGCTCGGCGGCACCTCCCGGGGTGGTGCCCGGCAGCAGCTCCTGCACGGGGACCCCGTAGAAATCCGCCAGCTCGGCGAGGCGCTGCACGGTCACGGCACGGTCGCCACGCTCGTACGAGCCGACCACGACCGCCTTCCAGCGTCCCTGGCTCTTCTCCTCGACACCGTGGAGGGAAAGGCCCTGCTGGGTGCGGATCGCCCGGAGCTTGGCCCCGAGCTGTTTGGCGTATTCGCTGGACATATGGCTCCCCGGACACTGTGTCGACGCGGCCGGCAGTGGTTCCGTCCGCGCGGCTGGTAACTCACTGTGAGGTTACGCAGCGTTACTCTGCCGCGTCAAGCCGAATGGTCCGCCCCGCCTCTTCCGTGGTAACGGCAACGGGTTACGTCGAAGGGGTGACAAACGGGTGACAAGAGGGACGGTGGGGTGCGACCGGAGCGGCCCGCGGCACCTGCTACCGTTGATGGCGCAAATCCGACGTCCTTTAAGGTCCGTCCCGTGAGGCGGAGAAGGAGGTCCGTTTCGTATGGACAAGCAGGACACGCACGCGAACCCGCAGGCGTCCGCCGCGCGGCCCGTGCTCGAAGGCCCCGACATCGCGCGGGTGCTGACCCGCATCGCCCACGAGATCGTCGAGCGCGCCAAGGGCGCCGACGACGTGGTGCTCCTCGGCATCCCCACCCGGGGCGTCTTCCTCGCCCAGCGGCTCGCCGCCAAGCTGGAGCAGATCACCGAGCGCAAGGTTCCCCGCGGCTCGCTCGACATCACCATGTACCGCGACGACCTGCGCATGCAGCCGCCGCGTGCGCTGGCCCGCACCGAGATCCCCGGTGACGGCATCGACGGCAAGCTGGTCGTCCTCGTCGACGACGTGCTCTTCTCCGGCCGCACCATCCGCGCCGCCCTCGACGCCCTGAACGACATCGGGCGCCCCCGCGCCGTGCAGCTCGCCGTCCTCGTCGACCGGGGCCACCGCGAACTGCCCATCCGTGCCGACTACGTCGGCAAGAACCTCCCCACGTCGCTGCGGGAGACGGTCAAGGTCCACCTCGCCGAGGAGGACGGCCGCGACACCGTGCTGCTCGGCGCCCAGCCGACCGCCCAGGGCCGTCAGCAGCACTAGCGCACGCGCGCGTACGGCCCGCCGTACGTCCCCGCGCGCAGGCTCGCCGCGCCCTCGCCTGCCCGGAATCTCCCTTTCCTGAACTGCCTTACGGAGCCTGACAGATGCAGCGTCATCTCATCTCGGCCGCCGACCTCACCCGCGACGACGCCGTCCTGATCCTCGACACCGCCGAGGAGATGGCCCGGGTCGCCGACCGGCCGATCAAGAAACTGCCCACCCTGCGCGGCCGCACCGTCGTCAACCTCTTCTTCGAGGACTCCACCCGCACCCGGATCTCCTTCGAGGCCGCCGAGAAGCGCCTGTCCGCGGACGTCATCAACTTCAGCGCCAAGGGATCGTCGGTGTCCAAGGGCGAGTCCCTGAAGGACACCGCCCAGACCCTGGAGGCCATGGGCGTCGACGCGGTGGTCATCCGGCACAGCGCCTCGGGGGCGCCGTACCGCCTGGCCACCTCCGGCTGGATCGACGCGGTCGTCATCAACGCCGGCGACGGCACCCACCAGCACCCCACCCAGGCGCTGCTCGACGCCTTCACCATGCGCCGCCGGCTGATCGGCCGGGACGCCGGCCTCGGCCAGGACCTGGACGGCAGGCGCATCACCGTCGTCGGCGACGTCCTGCACAGCCGGGTCGCCCGCTCCAACGTCGACCTGCTGCACACCCTCGGCGCCGAGGTCACCCTCGTCGCCCCGCCCACCCTGCTGCCGGTCGGCGTCGAGACCTGGCCCTGCGAGGTCTCCTACGACCTCGACGCCACCCTGCCCAAGTCGGACGCGGTGATGATGCTCCGCGTCCAGCGCGAGCGCATGAACGCCGCCTTCTTCCCGACCGAGCGCGAGTACTCCCGGCGCTACGGCCTCGACGCCGACCGCATGGCGAAGATGCCCGAGCACGCCATCGTGATGCACCCCGGACCCATGGTCCGCGGCATGGAGATCACCGCCGAGGTCGCCGACTCCGAGCGCTGCACCGTCGTCGAGCAGGTCGCCAACGGCGTGTCCATCCGGATGGCCGTCCTGTACCTGCTGCTCGGCGGCAACGAGCCCGCCGTCACCCACACCCGGACCACTGAGGAGAAGTAACCCGCATGAGCAAGATCCTGATCCGTGGTGCGAAGGTGCTCGGCGGCGAGCCGCAGGACGTGCTGATCGACGGCGAGACCATCGCCGAGGTGGGTACCGGCCTGAGCGCGGAGGGCGCTGAGGTCGTCGAGGCCGGCGGCAAGGTGCTCCTGCCGGGCCTGGTCGACCTCCACACCCATCTGCGCGAGCCGGGCCGCGAGGACTCCGAGACGGTCCTCACCGGCACCCGGGCCGCTGCCTCCGGCGGCTACACGGCCGTGTTCGCCATGGCCAACACCTTCCCCGTCGCCGACACCGCCGGCGTCGTCGAGCAGGTCTGGCGGCTCGGGCGGGAGCACGGCTACTGCGACGTGCAGCCCGTCGGCGCCGTCACCGTCGGCCTGGAGGGCAGGAAGCTCGCCGAACTCGGCGCCATGCACGAGTCGGCCGCCGGGGTCACCGTCTTCTCCGACGACGGCAAGTGCGTCGACGACGCCGTGATCATGCGCCGGGCGCTGGAGTACGTGAAGGCCTTCGGCGGCGTCGTCGCCCAGCACGCGCAGGAGCCGCGGCTGACCGAGGGCGCCCAGATGAACGAGGGCGTCGTCTCCGCCGAACTGGGCCTGGGCGGCTGGCCCGCCGTCGCCGAGGAGTCGATCATCGCCCGCGACGTCCTCCTCGCCGAGCACGTCGGCTCCCGCGTCCACATCTGCCACCTGTCGACCGCCGGCAGCGTGGAGATCGTGCGCTGGGCCAAGTCCCGCGGCATCGACGTCACCGCCGAGGTCACCCCGCACCACCTGCTCCTGACGGACGAGATGGTGCGCACCTACAACCCGGTCTACAAGGTCAACCCGCCGCTGCGCACCGAGCGCGACGTCATGGCCCTGCGCGAGGCGCTCGCCGACGGCACGATCGACATCGTCGCCACCGACCACGCCCCGCACCCGCACGAGGACAAGGACTGCGAGTGGGCCGCGGCCGCCATGGGCATGGTCGGCCTGGAGACCGCCCTGTCGGTGGTCCAGGAGACCATGGTCGACACCGGGCTGCTGGACTGGGCGGGCGTCGCCGACCGCATGTCCTTCACGCCGGCCCGGATCGGTCGGGCCGGCGGCCACGGCCGCCCCGTCTCGGCTGGTGAGCCCGCCAACCTCACCCTCGTCGACACGGCATACCGTGGGCAGGTGGACCCCGCGGGCTTCGCCTCGCGCAGCCGCAACACCCCCTACGAGGGACGTGAGCTGCCGGGCCGTGTCACCCACACGTGGCTCCGGGGCAAGGCCACGCTCGTCGACGGGAAGCTCACGTGACACCTGTAATCCTGCTGGCGGAGGCCCAGAAGTCGGCCGACGTCACCGACTGGCCGGCCCGCATCGGCTGGCTCGTCGGACTCCTGCTCTTCATCGCGCTCGTCTACTGGCTGATGCGCGAGGGCTGGAAGTGGCGCGGCACGCTGCAGAGCGACCTGCCCCCGCTGCCCGGCGTGCCCGAGGAGACCGGCGAGGCGAAACTGACGATGAGCGGCCGCTACCACGGCTCCACCACCGCCGGGCAGTGGCTGGACCGCATCGTGGCCCACGGCCTCGGCACGCGCAGCCGGGTCCAGCTCACCCTGACCGACGCGGGCCTGGACGTCGTACGCCCCGGGGCGGCCGACTTCTTCGTCCCCGCCGCCGCGCTGCGCGGCGCCCGGCTCGACAAGGGCATCGCCGGCAAGGTCCTCACCGAGGGCGGACTGCTGGTGGTGACCTGGGCGCACGGCGACAAGCTGATCGACTCCGGCTTCCGCTCCGACCACGCCGCCGAGCACACCGAGTGGGCCGACACCCTGAACCAGATGATCAACGACACGGAAGGCGCACGATGACGACCTCCACAAGGGGAAGCTCCTCACCGAGGAACAAGGCGCTTCCCGCCGTACTCGTCCTGGAGGACGGCCGCACCTTCCGCGGCCGCGCCTACGGGGCCGTGGGGGAGACCTTCGGTGAGGCCGTGTTCTCCACCGGCATGACCGGCTACCAGGAGACCCTCACCGACCCGTCGTACGACCGTCAGATCGTCGTCGCGACCGCCCCGCAGATCGGCAACACCGGCTGGAACGACGAGGACGACGAGTCGGCGCGGATCTGGGTCTCCGGCTACGTCGTGCGCGACCCCGCGCGCGTGCCGTCCAACTGGCGGGCCAAGCGCTCCCTGGACGACGAGCTGGAGCGGCAGGGTGTGGTCGGCATCTCCGGCATCGACACCCGCGCCCTCACCCGCCATCTGCGCGAGCGCGGCGCCATGCGCGCCGGCATCTTCTCCGGAGAGGCGATCGCCGCCGACTCCGAGCTCCTCGCGCGTGTGCAGGCCCAGCCGCACATGAAGGGCGCGAGCCTGTACGAGGAGGTCGCGACCCAGGAGGCGTACGTCGTCCCGGCGATCGGCGAGAAGCGCTTCACCGTCGCCGCCATCGACCTCGGCATCAAGGGCATGACCCCGAACCGCATGGCCGAGCGCGGCATCGAGGTGCACGTGCTGCCCGCGACCGCCACGGCCGACGAGGTCTACGCCGTCAACCCGGACGGAGTGTTCTTCTCCAACGGCCCCGGCGACCCGGCGACCGCCGACGGCCCGGTGGCGCTGATGAGCGCCGTCCTGGAGCGGAAGACGCCCCTGTTCGGCATCTGCTTCGGCAACCAGATCCTCGGCCGCGCGCTCGGCTTCGGCACCTACAAGCTGAAGTACGGCCACCGGGGCATCAACCAGCCGGTCCAGGACCGTACGACCGGCAAGGTCGAGGTCACCGCGCACAACCACGGCTTCGCCGTGGACGCGCCGCTCGACAAGGTCAGCGAGACCAAGTTCGGCCGCGCCGAGGTCTCGCACGTCTGCCTGAACGACGACGTCGTGGAGGGGCTGCAGCTGCTCGACCAGCCGGCCTTCTCCGTCCAGTACCACCCCGAAGCGGCAGCGGGCCCGCACGACGCCGCCTACCTGTTCGACCGCTTCGTCTCCCTGATGGAGGGCCAGCGTGCCTAAGCGCACCGATATCCAGTCCGTCCTGGTCATCGGCTCCGGCCCGATCGTCATCGGCCAGGCCGCCGAGTTCGACTACTCCGGCACCCAGGCGTGCCGCGTGCTCAAGGCCGAGGGCCTGCGCGTCGTCCTCGTCAACTCCAACCCGGCGACGATCATGACCGACCCGGAGATCGCCGACGCCACCTACGTCGAGCCGATCACCCCCGAGTTCGTCGAGAAGATCATCGCCAAGGAGCGCCCCGACGCGCTGCTGCCCACGCTGGGCGGCCAGACGGCCCTCAACACGGCCATCGCGCTGCACGAGAACGGCGTCCTGGACAAGTACGGCGTCGAACTGATCGGCGCCAACGTCGAGGCCATCCACAAGGGCGAGGACCGCGACCAGTTCAAGGAGGTCGTGGAGGCCGTCCGCCGGAAGATCGGCCACGGCGAGTCCGCCCGCTCGGTGATCTGCCACACCATGGACGAGGTCCTGGCCGGCGTCGACGAGCTCGGCGGCTACCCGGTCGTGGTCCGCCCGTCCTTCACCATGGGCGGCGCCGGCTCCGGCTTCGCCCACGACGAGGAGGAGCTGCGCCGCATCGCGGGCACCGGCCTCACGCTCTCCCCGACCACCGAGGTGCTCCTGGAGGAGTCCATCCTCGGCTGGAAGGAGTACGAGCTGGAGCTGATGCGCGACAAGCACGACAACGTCGTGGTCGTCTGCTCCATCGAGAACTTCGACCCGATGGGCGTGCACACCGGTGACTCGATCACCGTCGCCCCGGCGATGACGCTCACCGACCGCGAGTACCAGATCCTGCGCGACATCGGCATCGCCGTCATCCGCGAGGTCGGAGTCGACACCGGCGGCTGCAACATCCAGTTCGCGGTGAACCCCGAGGACGGTCGCGTGATCGTCATCGAGATGAACCCGCGTGTCTCCCGCTCCTCGGCCCTGGCCTCCAAGGCCACCGGCTTCCCGATCGCCAAGATCGCCGCCAAGCTCGCCGTCGGCTACACCCTCGACGAGATCCCCAACGACATCACCCAGGAGACCCCGGCCTCGTTCGAGCCGACCCTGGACTACGTCGTCGTCAAGGCCCCGCGGTTCGCCTTCGAGAAGTTCCCGCAGGCCGACTCCACGCTGACCACCACCATGAAGTCGGTCGGCGAAGCCATGGCCATCGGCCGCAACTTCACCGAGGCCTTCCAGAAGGCGCTGCGCTCCCTGGAGAAGAAGGGCAGCCAGTTCACGTTCGTCGGCGAGACGGGCGACAAGGACGCGCTGCTGCGCGAGGCCGTACGGCCCACCGACGGCCGGATCAACACGGTCATGCAGGCCATCCGCGCGGGCGCCACGCCCGAGGAGGTCTTCGAGGCCACGAAGATCGACCCGTGGTTCGTCGACCAGCTCTTCCTGATCAAGGAGATCGCCGACGAGCTGACCGAGGCCCCCGAGCTCACCCCCGACCTGCTGGCCGAGGCCAAGCGGCACGGCTTCTCCGACCAGCAGATCGCCGAGATCCGCGGCCTGCGCGAGGACGTCGTCCGCGAGGTGCGGCACGCCCTCGGCGTCCGCCCGGTCTACAAGACGGTCGACACCTGCGCCGCCGAGTTCGCCGCCCGGACGCCGTACTTCTACTCCTCCTACGACGAGGAGACCGAGGTCGCGGCCCGGACCAAGCCCGCGGTGATCATCCTGGGCTCCGGCCCCAACCGCATCGGCCAGGGGATCGAGTTCGACTACTCCTGCGTCCACGCCTCCTTCGCGCTCAGCGACGCCGGGTACGAGACCGTGATGGTCAACTGCAACCCGGAGACCGTCTCCACCGACTACGACACCTCCGACCGGCTGTACTTCGAGCCGCTCACCCTGGAGGACGTCCTGGAGATCGTCCACGCCGAGCGGCAGGCCGGTCCGGTCGCCGGTGTCGTCGTCCAGCTGGGCGGCCAGACCCCGCTGGGCCTCGCCCAGGCGCTGAAGGACAACGGCGTACCGATCGTCGGCACCTCCCCCGAGGCGATCCACGCCGCCGAGGACCGGGGCGCCTTCGGCCGGGTGCTCGCGGAGGCGGGCCTGCCCGCCCCCAAGCACGGCACCGCCACCACCTTCGCCCAGGCCAAGACGATCGCCGACGAGATCGGCTACCCGGTCCTCGTCCGGCCGTCGTACGTCCTCGGCGGGCGCGGCATGGAGATCGTCTACGACGAGGCGCGCCTTGAGGCGTACATCGCCGAGTCCACCGAGATCAGCCCCTCCCGGCCGGTCCTGGTCGACCGATTCCTAGACGACGCCATAGAGATCGACGTCGACGCCCTCTACGACGGCGAGGAGCTGTACCTCGGCGGCGTCATGGAGCACATCGAGGAGGCCGGCATCCACTCCGGCGACTCGGCGTGCGCCCTGCCGCCGATCACGCTGGGCGGCTTCGACATCAAGCGCCTGCGCGCCTCCACCGAGGCCATCGCGCGCGGTGTCGGGGTGCGCGGACTGATCAACATCCAGTTCGCGCTGGCCGGCGACATCCTCTACGTCCTGGAGGCCAACCCGCGCGCCTCCCGCACGGTCCCCTTCACCTCCAAGGCGACCGCGGTGCCGCTGGCCAAGGCCGCCGCCCGCATCTCGCTGGGCGCGACCGTCGCCGAGCTGCGCGCGGAGGGCCTGCTGCCGAAGAACGGCGACGGCGGCACGATGCCGCTGGACGCGCCGATCTCCGTCAAGGAGGCGGTCATGCCGTGGACGCGGTTCCGCGACATCCAGGGCCGCGGCGTCGACACCGTCCTCGGCCCGGAGATGCGCTCCACCGGCGAGGTCATGGGCATCGACTCCGTCTTCGGCACGGCGTACGCCAAGTCGCAGTCGGGCGCCTACGGGCCGCTGCCCACCAAGGGCCGCGCGTTCATCTCGGTCGCCAACCGGGACAAGCGCTCGATGATCTTCCCGGCCCGGGAGCTGGTCGCCCACGGCTTCGAACTGCTGGCCACCTCCGGCACCGCCGAGGTGCTCAAGCGCAACGGCATCAACGCCACCGTCGTGCGCAAGCAGTCCGAGGGCACCGGCCCGAACGGCGAGCGGACCATCGTCCAGCTCATCCACGACGGCGAGGTCGACCTCATCGTCAACACCCCGTACGGCACCGGCGGCCGCCTCGACGGCTACGACATCCGTACGGCGGCCGTGGCGCGGTCCGTGCCGTGCCTGACGACGGTCCAGGCGCTCGCCGCGGCGGTCCAGGGGATCGACGCGCTCAACCACGGCGACGTGGGCGTGCGCTCCTTGCAGGAACACGCCGAGTTCCTGACCGCGGCCCGCGACTAGCAGCCCCGAGGGGGACACCGGAAACGGTGTCCCCCTCTTCGTGAGGACACCAGGACACCATGTACAAGATCTTTTTCAATCTGGTCTTCCGGCGCATGGATCCCGAGCAGGCCCACCACCTGGCCTTCCGCTGGATCCGTCTCGCCGTCCGCATCCCCGTGCTGCGCACGTTCCTCGCGGCCGCCCTCGCCCCGCGCTTCAAGGAGCTGCGCACCGAGGCCCTGGGTCTGCGCATGCACGGCCCCTTCGGGCTCGCGGCCGGCTTCGACAAGAACGCCGTCGCGATCGACGGGATGTCGATGCTGGGCTTCGACCACGTCGAGATCGGCACCGTCACCGGCGAGCCGCAGCCCGGCAACCCGAAGAAGCGGCTGTTCCGGCTCGTCGCGGACCGCGCGCTCATCAACCGCATGGGCTTCAACAACGACGGCTCGCTGGCCGTCGCCGCGCGCCTGGCCTCGCGCGCACCCGTCTTCAGGACGGTCGTGGGCGTCAACATCGGCAAGACCAAGGTCGTCCCCGAGGAGGAGGCCGTCGGCGACTACGTGAAGTCGGCCGAGCACCTCGCCCCCTACGCCGACTACCTGGTCGTCAACGTCTCCTCGCCGAACACGCCCGGCCTGCGCAACCTCCAGGCCACCGAGGCGCTGCGCCCGCTGCTGAGCGCCGTGCGCGAGGCCGCCGACCGGGTCGTGCCGGGGCGCCGGGTGCCGCTGCTGGTGAAGATCGCTCCCGACCTCGCCGACGAGGACGTCGACGCCGTCGCCGACCTCGCCGTGGAACTCGGCCTGGACGGCATCATCGCCACGAACACCACCATCGCCCGCGAGGGACTCGGCCTGCGCTCGGACCCGGCCCTGGTCGGCGAGACCGGCGGGCTGTCCGGCGCCCCGCTCAAGGAGCGCTCCCTTCAGGTGCTGCGCCGCCTCTACGCGCGCGTGGGCGACCGCATCACCCTGGTCGGCGTGGGCGGCATCGAGAACGCCGAGGACGCCTGGCAGCGCATCCTGGCCGGCGCCACGCTGGTCCAGGGCTACAGCGCCTTCATCTACCAGGGACCCTTCTGGGGCCGCGCGATCCACAAGGGGCTCGCCGCGCGCCTGCGCACCAGCCCGTACGCCACCCTCGCCGACGCGGTCGGCGCCGATGTGAAGCAGGCCGACGTGACGGAGGCCGATGTGAGGAAGGCAGGGAAGACGGCATGAGCCCGATGGAACCCTTCGGCGCCCGGCTGCGCCACGCCATGGACGAGCGCGGCCCGCTGTGCGTCGGCATCGACCCGCACGCCTCCCTGCTCGCCGAGTGGGGCCTGAACGACGACGTGACCGGTCTGGAGCGGTTCAGCCGCACGGTCGTGGAGGCGGTGGCCGACCGGGTGGCCGTCCTGAAGCCGCAGAGCGCCTTCTTCGAGCGCTTCGGCTCCCGGGGCGTGGCCGTCCTGGAGAAGACGGTCCAGGAGGCGCGGGCGGCCGGGGCACTGGTCGTCATGGACGCCAAGCGCGGCGACATCGGCTCGACCATGGCCGCCTACGCCGAGTCCTTCCTGCACAAGGACGCGCCGCTGTTCTCGGACGCGCTGACCGTCTCGCCGTACCTCGGGTACGGCTCGCTCGGGCCGGCGGTCGAGCTGGCGCGGGAGAGCGGCGCGGGCCTGTTCGTGCTGGCGCTGACCTCCAACCCGGAGGGCGGCGAGGTGCAGCACGCCGTCCGGCCCGACGGCCGGAACGTGGGCGCGACGATGCTCGCCCACCTGGCGCGGGAGAACGCGGGGGAGAGCCCGATGGGCTCCTTCGGCGCGGTGGTGGGCGCCACGCTCGGCGACCTGTCGTCGTACGACCTGGACATCAACGGACCGCTGCTGGCGCCCGGGATCGGTGCCCAGGGGGCGACCCCGGCCGATCTCCCCGCCGTCTTCGGCCCCGCGGTGCGCACGGTGGTCCCGAACGTCAGCCGGGGTGTTCTTCGTCACGGTCCCGACGTCGTCGCGCTGCGTGACGCGGCGGAACGCTTCGCCGACGAGATCCGGGTCGCGGTGGCCGCCGGATGAGTCCTCGGGCGCGGTCCAAGGCCGCTTGAGGCTGGATACATTCTCAAATCCGAGGCAATATGTCCTAGATGTCCGTCCTCACTGAGGCTGACCAGGACTTTTCCGCTGTTCTCGCTGACTCTGGCGTCCTTGACCGCTAGTCTCCGTCGAGTGGGGCCACCTCCCACGCCCTCGAGGCAGTGGGGGAGAACGGGCAAGCGTGTTGCTCGTGGCTCCCCAGGTGTGGGGCGACTAGGTTCCTCACCGGTCCGTATCCGACAGTTCGACATCCGAGGTGACGTAGGCGTGGCTCTTCCGCCCCTTACCCCTGAACAGCGCGCAGCCGCGCTCGAAAAGGCCGCCGCGGCTCGCCGGGAGCGGGCCGAGGTCAAGAATCGACTCAAGCACTCCGGCGCCTCCCTGCACGAGGTCATCAAGCAGGGCCAGGAGAACGACGTCATCGGCAAGATGAAGGTGTCCGCCCTTCTTGAGTCCCTGCCGGGCGTGGGCAAGGTCCGCGCCAAGCAGATCATGGAGCGACTCGGCATCTCCGAGAGCCGTCGGGTCCGCGGCCTCGGCTCCAACCAGATCGCTTCCCTGGAGCGTGAGTTCGGCGGCACCGGCTCCTGAACCCCGCCCCGTGGGGAAGGGAGTCCCGGGCACTCCGGGATTGCTGGAATAATCGCTGCATGGCTGTAACACCCCGGGGGACGTCCCCCGTCCCCCCGGACGCACGTCCGCGGCTGACCGTGCTCTCCGGCCCCTCCGGGGTCGGCAAGAGCACGGTCGTCGCCCATATGCGCAAGGAACACCCCGAGGTATGGCTCTCGGTGTCGGCGACGACCCGCAAGCCCCGCCCCGGCGAGCAGCACGGAGTCCACTACTTCTTCGTCACCGACGACGAGATGGACAAGCTGATCGCCAACGGCGAGCTGCTGGAGTGGGCCGAGTTCGCCGGCAACCGCTACGGCACGCCGCGCGCCGCCGTGCTGGACCGCCTGGAGGCGGGCGAGCCGGTCCTGCTGGAGATCGACCTCCAGGGCGCCCGGCAGGTCCGTGAGTCCATGCCCGAGGCCCAGCTGGTGTTCCTCGCTCCGCCCTCCTGGGAGGAGCTGGTGCGCCGCCTCACCGGCCGGGGGACCGAGCCGCCCGAGGTGATCGAGCGCCGGCTGCGGGCGGCGAAGGTCGAGCTGGCGGCCGAGCCGGAGTTCGATACGACCCTGGTCAACACCTCCGTCGAGGACGTGGCGCGCGAGCTGCTAGCCTTGATGGACGTTGTGTGATCGTGACGGTCACCCTGGTGGTCGCACCGGGTGATCGCACACCACTGAATCTTTCCCATCCATCGGAAGGTAGAGCGTGTCCTCTTCCATCTCCGCGCCCGAGGGCATCATCAACCCGCCGATCGACGAGCTCCTCGAGGCCACCGACTCGAAGTACAGCCTCGTGATCTACGCGGCCAAGCGCGCCCGCCAGATCAACGCGTACTACTCGCAGCTCGGCGAGGGTCTTCTGGAGTACGTCGGTCCGCTCGTCGACACCCACGTCCACGAGAAGCCGCTCTCCATCGCCCTGCGCGAGATCAACGCGGGTCTGCTGACCTCCGAGGCCGTCGAGGGCCCGGGGCAGTAAGTGTTTTTCCCCACAGGCCCGGCAGCGCCGCTGCCGGGCCTGTGGTGTGCTCGGGGGTGCGGGCTTGTCCCGCGATGAGGCAGCGATGATGCAGCATGGACGCGTACGCCGATGAGCCGAGGCGTGCGTGTCGTGTGTGTGCCGAGTGCGGGAGGCCCGGTGAGCAAGCCCAAGGTCGTTCTGGGGGTCAGCGGCGGCATCGCCGCCTACAAGGCGTGCGAGCTGCTGCGCCGGCTGACGGAGTCCGGACACGACGTCCGTGTCGTCCCCACCGCCTCCGCGCTGCACTTCGTCGGTGCCGCCACCTGGTCCGCCCTGTCCGGCAACCCTGTCGCCACCGAGGTCTGGGACGACGTCCACGAGGTGCCGCACGTCCGCATCGGCCAGCACGCGGACCTCGTGGTGGTGGCCCCGGCCACGGCCGACATGCTCGCCAAGGCCGCTCACGGCCTCGCGGACGACCTGCTGACCAACACCCTGCTCACCGCCCGCTGCCCGGTGGTCTTCGCCCCGGCCATGCACACCGAGATGTGGGAGCACCCGGCCACGCAGGAGAACGTGGCGACGCTTCGCCGTCGCGGCGCCGTCGTCATCGAGCCGGCCGTCGGCCGGCTGACCGGCGTCGACACCGGCAAGGGCCGGCTCCCCGACCCGGTGGAGATCTTCGAGATCTGCCGTCGTGTCCTGGCCCGGGGCGTGACCGAGCCCGACCTGGCCGGCCGGCACGTCGTCATCAGCGCCGGCGGCACCCGGGAACCCCTGGACCCGGTCCGCTTCCTCGGCAACCGCTCCTCCGGCAAGCAGGGCTACGCCCTGGCCCGCACGGCGGCGGCCAGGGGCGCCCGGGTGACCCTCATCGCCGCCAACACCACCGGCCTGCCCGACCCGGCGGGCGTGGACGTCGTCCCGGTGGGGACGGCCGTGGAGCTGCGCGAGGCGGTGCTCAAGGCGACCAGGGACGCCGACGCGGTGGTCATGGCCGCCGCCGTCGCCGACTTCCGGCCCGCGACCTATGCGACCGGGAAGATCAAGAAGAAGGACGACCAGGAACCGGAGCCCGTCGCCCTGGTGCGCAATCCGGACGTCCTCGCGGAGATATCGGCCGACCGGGCGCGCCCCGGACAGGTGATCGTGGGCTTCGCCGCCGAGACCGACGACGTCCTCGCCAACGGCCGCAAGAAGCTGGCGCGCAAGGGGTGCGACCTCCTCGTGGTCAACGAGGTGGGGGAGCGCAAGACCTTCGGCGCGGAGGAGAACGAGGCCGTGGTGCTGGCCGCCGACGGCGGCGAGACCCCCGTGCCGCACGGGCCGAAGGAGGCCCTGGCCGACACCGTGTGGGACCTCGTGGCCGCCCGGCTGCGCTGAAACCCCACACCCGGCCGGTTCACCCGGACCCCGTACTCGGGCGGCGACACCCTGTTCAAGGTCGCCGGGCATTGGGCACAATGCCCGTGCCGCAGGTCACAGTGCTCCCGAGAGGCGAGACGGGTGGGCCGGTGGCCGAGCGCGACCGATAAACTGTTTTCCGGACGGCGCAGGGCGCAGCCCCCGTGCCGTCCACCAATGATCAGACAGCAGCCGCTGCAACCCCAGGGAGCGTTGTGTCCCGTCGCCTGTTCACCTCGGAGTCCGTGACCGAGGGTCACCCCGACAAGATCGCTGACCAGATCAGCGACACCATTCTCGACGCACTGCTGCGCGAGGACCCGACCTCCCGGGTCGCGGTGGAGACGTTGATCACCACCGGTCTGGTGCACGTGGCCGGTGAGGTCACGACCAAGGCCTACGCGGACATCGCGACCCTGGTCCGCAGCAAGATCCTGGAGATCGGCTACGACTCCTCGAAGAAGGGCTTCGACGGCGCCTCCTGCGGCGTGTCCGTGTCGATCGGCGCGCAGTCCCCGGACATCGCGCAGGGCGTCGACGCGGCGTACGAGACCCGGGTCGAGGGCGACGACGACGAGCTGGACCGGCAGGGCGCCGGCGACCAGGGCCTGATGTTCGGCTACGCCTCGGACGAGACGCCGACGCTGATGCCGCTGCCGATCTTCCTGGCCCACCGGCTGTCCAAGCGCCTGTCGGACGTGCGCAAGAACGGCACGATCCCCTACCTGCGCCCGGACGGCAAGACCCAGGTCACCATCGAGTACGACGGCGACAAGGCGGTCCGCCTGGACACGGTGGTCGTCTCGTCCCAGCACGCCTCGGACATCGACCTGGAGTCGCTGCTGGCCCCCGACATCCGCGAGTTCGTCGTCGAGCCCGAGCTGAAGGCGCTCCTGGACGACGGCATCAAGCTGGACACCGAGGGCTACCGCCTGCTGGTCAACCCCACCGGCCGGTTCGAGATCGGCGGCCCGATGGGTGACGCGGGCCTGACCGGCCGCAAGATCATCATCGACACCTACGGCGGCATGGCCCGCCACGGCGGCGGCGCGTTCTCCGGCAAGGACCCGTCCAAGGTCGACCGCTCCGCGGCGTACGCGATGCGCTGGGTGGCGAAGAACGTGGTGGCCGCGGGCCTGGCCTCCCGCTGCGAGGTCCAGGTCGCCTACGCGATCGGCAAGGCCGAGCCGGTCGGTCTGTTCGTCGAGACCTTCGGCACCCACAAGATCGACCCCGAGAAGATCGAGAAGGCCATCGACCAGGTCTTCGACCTGCGCCCGGCCGCGATCATCCGCGACCTCGACCTGCTCCGCCCGATCTACGCCCAGACCGCCGCCTACGGCCACTTCGGCCGCGAACTGCCGGACTTCACCTGGGAGCAGACCGACCGCGTGGACGCCCTGCGCCAGGCCGCGGGCCTGTAAGCAGCAGCGCTTCGGCCTGTGAGGCATTCTTTCGAGGCCCGGTTCCCAGTCGCGGGAGCCGGGCCTCGGCGCGTGCGTGTCGTGGCTCAGCCGGTACGGAATCGGCTGGCGGGCATGGCCGGGATCTTCCTGGACTGGGCCGTCGACGCCGCCCGGTGCGAAGGCCGCGGTTACTTCGTGGAGTGTGCCCCCGGAGGGCGCGCGGTGAAGCCGAATCCGTGCCGCAGCCGTCGAGGATCTCGGGCCGGCGTCGTTGTCAGTGCCGTTTGGTAAGAAGGCAAGCGTGAGCAGCGAGAACGGGCCGGGCGACGGTGGAGCCGAAGGGGCGCCGCCGGAGCAGCTCGCGCTCATTCGGGAGAGCGTGCGCAAGGCGAAGGAGCCCCGCGCCAAGCCCCGCACCTGGCGGGGAGCGGCGCTCGCCGAGCAGCTGCCCGTCGCGCGGGTGCTCGTCGACAAGGGTGTGCTCCACCTCGACCGGTACTTCGACTACGCCGTGCCCGCCGAGCTGGACGCCGATGCCCAGCCGGGCGTGCGGGTGCGGGTGCGGTTCGGTGCCGGACGGCACCGCGTGCGGGAGGGTCGGCGCGAGGGCGGCGGCCTCATCGACGGGTTCCTGATCGAGCGCCGGGCCGAGTCCGACTACTCCGGGCCCCTGGCCGCGCTCGCCCAGGTGGTGTCGCCCGAGCGCGTGCTGAGCGAGGAGCTCCTCGGGCTGGCCAGAGCCGTCGCCGATCGGTACGCCGGCAGCGTCGCCGACGTCCTGCAACTCGCCGTACCGCCGCGCAACGCCCGTGCCGAGCAGCAGCCGTCGCCTCCTCCGCTGCCCCCACCACCCGTCCCCGACGCCGGCCCCTGGGCCCGGTACGAGCACGGAGGCGCCTTCATCGCCGCACTGGCCTCCGGCGGCACCCCCAGGGCCGTCTGGAACACCCTGCCGGGGCCGCAGTGGAGCGAGGAACTGGCCCGCGCCGTCGCCGCGACGCTCGCCTCGGGGCGGGGCGCGCTCGTCGTCGTACCGGACGGACGGGCCGCCGCCCGGGTGGACGCCGCGCTGACCTCCCTCCTCGGCGAGGGACGGCACGCGCTGCTCACCGCCGACGCCGGCCCCGAGCAGCGGTACCGGCAGTGGCTCGCGGTCAGCAGGGGCTCCGTACGGGCCGTCGTCGGGACCCGCGCCGCCATGTTCGCGCCGGTGCGCGACCTCGGACTGGTCGCACTCTGGGACGACGGCGACGACAGCCTGAGCGAGCAGCACGCGCCCCAGCCCCACGCCCGGGAGGTGCTGCTGCTGCGCGCCGCGCTGGACAGGTGCGGCTTCCTGCTCGGCGGCTGGAGCTGCACCGTCGAGGCCGCCCAGCTCGTCGAGAGCGGCTGGGCGCGGCCCCTGGTCGCCGCGCGCGAACAGGTGCGGCGGGCGGCCCCGCTCGTGCGCACCGTGGGCGACGCGGACCTCGCGCGGGACGAGGCGGCCCGGGCCGCACGGCTGCCCACCCTCGCCTGGCAGGTCGCCCGTGAGGGCCTGAGGAACGGCCCGGTGCTGGTGCAGGTCCCCCGGCGGGGGTACGTCCCGCGGATGGCCTGCGCCCAGTGCCGCGCGCCCGCCCGCTGCCGGCACTGCGCCGGCCCCCTCCAGGGGCAGGACGCGGTCCTGCTCCGCTGCGGATGGTGCGGGCGCGAGGAGACCTCCTGGCACTGCCCGGAGTGCGGCTCGTTCCGGCTGCGGGCCCAGGTCGTCGGGGCCCGCCGGACCGCCGAGGAGCTCGGGCGGGCCTTCCCCGCCGTGCCGGTGCGCACCTCGGGACGCGAGCACGTGCTGGACACGGTCCCGCCGGCGCCCGCGCTGGTCGTGAGCACACCGGGCGCCGAGCCGGTCGCCGAGGGCGGGTACGCGGCGGCCCTGCTGCTGGACGGCTGGGCCATGCTGGGACGCCCCGATCTGCGCGCGGGCGAGGACGCGCTGCGCCGGTGGATCGGGGCCGCCGCGCTCGTGCGCCCGCAGGAGGCGGGCGGCACGGTGGTCGTGGTCGCCGAGCCGACGTTGCGGCCCGTGCAGGCCCTGGTGCGCTGGGATCCCGTCGGGCACGCGGTCCGGGAGCGCGCCGAGCGGGCCGAACTGGGGTTCCCCCCGGTCTCCCGGATGGCGGCCGTGTCGGGCCCGCCGGAGATGGTCGCGGACTTCCTCCGCGCGGTCGAACTGCCGCACGAGGCAGAGATCCTGGGCCCGGTGCCGCTTCCGGTCACCCCGCCCGGACGGCCCCGGCGGTCGGGCGCGCCACCGCCCGGCGAGCAGTGGGACCGGGCGCTGATCCGCGTCCCGCCCGGCAGCGGAGCGGCACTCGCCGCCGCCCTGAAGGCCGCACAGGCGGCGCGCACGGCCCGCGGGAGCGGTGAGCCGGTGTGGGTGCGGATCGACCCGCCGGACATCGGCTGAGGTGACGGATACCGGCTGAGCTGACGGATACCGGGTGAGGTGACGGGCAGCGGCTGAGGTGACGGATACCGGTGAGGTGACGGGCAGCGGGGGACAGGTCGTCACGGGTGGCCGGGGCGCGTCGCCCATGTGCGATGCCCTCCCGGGACCTCCCGGGAGGGCATCGGTGAGTGGTCGTCAGGCGAGTGCTGCCCGCCCGCCTCAGCCGTTGCGCGGTCCGGGGAACGCCGTGGGCCGCGCGTCCTCGCGCAGCGACGGGCTGCCCGCCGTCGGCTGGGTCGGCATGGAGCGGGCCGCGGGCACCGCCGGCATCGTGGTGAGACCGGTGCCGACGTCGACCGTGCGGGTGCCCGCGGGCTCCGCGCCCCGCTCGCTCTCCGCGGCCGCCTGCGCCGCGGCACGGCGCGCGCCGTAACGACGGTGGACCGCCTGCTTGGTGACGCCGAGCGCCGAACCCACGGCGTCCCACGAGAAGCCGAGTGAGCGGTCGAAGTCCACGGCGGCCGTGACCAGGGTCTCGACACTGTCCCGCAGCTCCTGCGCGAGGCGGACGGTCGGGGCGGGGGCGCGTCCGTAGACGACGAAGCCCGTGGAGGGACCGGAGCGGCGCGGACGGTAGACGTTGCCCAACTGGGCGGTGAGCGTGCGCAGCGCGTCCACCTGCCGACGGACCCGCTCGATGTCCCGCACCAGCAAGTGCAGGCTCGCCCGGGCCTGGGCGTCGTGGGTTGCGTGGTCGGCCATGAACAAGCCTCTCGAACCGGCGTTGAAAGGAATCGAGCCGCGCGAGCGCGGCCCCTGGTGGTCAACTCTGTCTTGACCAACGCGCTTTCGCTCCGCTGGTCACGGTGTGGGGGCGTAAGGGCATATGCGTACGCCCCCAGGGGCGGTCGCTGCGCCGCTCGTCCGCCGCGGCTGTCGGTGCATGGTCATAGACTGGTGCGCTGCCCGCCCAGCCCCGACCGAGAGGCCGCACCCGCCCATGAAGCTCGTCTTCGCCGGTACCCCCGAGGTCGCCGTTCCCGCCCTGGACGCTCTGCTCGCCTCCGGGCGGCACGAGGTCGCCGCCGTCGTCACACGCCCCGACGCACCGGCCGGACGCGGGCGCCGGCTGGTCGCGAGCCCGGTCGCCGAGCGGGCCGAGGAGGCCGGCATCGAGGTGCTCAAGCCGGAGCGGCCGCGTGACCCGGAGTTCCTGGAGCGGCTGACGCGGATCGCCCCGGACTGCTGCCCCGTCGTCGCCTACGGCGCCCTGCTGCCCCGGCCGGCGCTGGACATCCCCGCGCACGGCTGGGTCAACCTGCACTTCTCCCTGCTGCCCGCCTGGCGCGGTGCGGCGCCCGTGCAGCACAGCCTCATGGCGGGCGACGAGATCACCGGCGCCTCCACCTTCCTCATCGAGGAGGGCCTGGACTCCGGCCCGGTCTACGGCACCGTCACGGAGCGGATCCGGCCCACCGACACCAGCGGCGACCTGCTCACCCGGCTGGCGTTCGCCGGCTCCGGGCTGCTCGTCGCGACCATGGACGGCATCGAGGACGGGACCCTGAAGGCCGTACCGCAGCCGGCCGAGGGCGTCACCCTCGCGCCGAAGATCACCGTCGAGGACGCCAGGATCGACTGGAACGCCCCCGCCCTGCGCGTCGACCGGGTGGTGCGCGGCTGCACGCCGGCCCCGGGCGCCTGGACCACGTTCCGCGGCGAACGGCTCAAGCTGATCCAGGTCGCCCTCGCGCCGCAGCGGACCGACCTCGCCCCCGGCGCGCTCGCCGCCGGCAAGAACGACCTCCACGTCGGCACCGGCTCCCACGCCGTCGAGCTGCTGTGGGTGCAGGCCCAGGGAAAGAAGCCGATGCGAGCGGCGGACTGGGCACGCGGCGTGCGCATCACCGAGGGCGAGACCCTCGGGCACTGACGGCCGACAGCCTCGCCGACCGCGGCCCGGGCGGTCCCGTCGGCCGGCGCGTGGCGCCTCGGGCGCCGACCGGGCAGCCTCGTCGGCCATCGATCAGGCCCTCTTGTCGGTCGTCGAGTGGGCAGTTTCCTCGGACGCTGCCCGGGCCGGGGTCCTCGGCCGCCGCTCGAGCGGGCAGGCACATCGGCCGTCGACCAAGCATCTCGGCATCTCGTCGGCCGCCGAGCGGCCGGTTGCGTCGGACGCCGCCCGGGCGGGCTCCTCGGGCGCCGAGCGGACCGGCCTGTCGGCCGCCGAGCGGACCGGCCTGTCGGCCGCCGAGCGGGCCGCTTTCTCGGACGCCGTCCCGCGGACTCCTGGGCCCGCCACCTCGCGGACCGGGCACCGCCCCCGCGGACCCCTCGGCCACCGACCAGCGGTCGGCCGTGGGACGTAGCCTGGTCGGAGAGCACACCCGGGCCCGCGCACCCACGCCCAGCACGGCGCGCCCACGCCCGGCACATTCGTGCCCAGCACATTCGTGCGCAGCGCATCCGTGCGCGGCGCCCCAGACATCCGGAGCACCTTTTTCGTGAGCGACACCCCCCGTCGGCCCCGCAGGCCCGCCAAGCCCTACCGCAGGCCGCAGAAGGACCCCGTCCGCATTCTCGCCTTCGAGGCGCTGCGCGCCGTGGACGAGCGGGACGCCTACGCCAACCTCGTCCTGCCGCCCCTGCTGCGCAAGGCGCGCGAGAAGGAGGGACCCGAAAAGTTCGACGGGCGGGACGCCGCGCTCGCCACCGAGCTGGTGTACGGCACGCTGCGCCGGCAGGGGACCTACGACGCGATCATCGCCGCCTGCGTGGACCGGCCGCTCAGGGAGGTCGACCCGCCCGTCCTCGACGTGCTCAGCCTCGGCGTCCACCAGCTGCTCGGCACCCGTATCCCGAGCCACGCCGCCGTGTCCGCCACGGTCGAGCTGGCCCGGGTGGTGCTCGGCGACGGGCGGGCCAAGTTCGTCAACGCCGTGCTGCGCAAGGTCGCCCAGGACGACCTCGACGGATGGCTGGAGAAGGTCGCCCCGCCCTACGACGACGACCCAGAGGACCACCTCGCCGTCGTCCACTCCCACCCCCGCTGGGTCGTCTCCGCCCTCTGGGACTCCCTCGGCGGCCCCCGCGCCGGCATCGAGGACCTGCTCGAGGCGGACAACGAGCGGCCCGAGGTCACCCTGGTCGCCCGGCCCGGACGGGCCACCACCGAGGAGCTGCTGCGCGAGGAGGCCGCGGTGCCGGGCCGCTGGTCGCCGTACGCCGTGCGGCTCACCGAGGGCGGCGAACCGGGCGCCGTGGACGCCGTACGGGAAGGCCGCGCGGGCGTTCAGGACGAGGGCAGCCAGCTCGTGGCGCTCGCCCTGGCGAACGCGCCCCTCGACGGCCCCGACGCCCGATGGCTCGACGGCTGCGCCGGACCCGGCGGCAAGGCGGCCCTGCTCGCCGCCCTCGCCGCCGAGCGCGGGGCCGTGCTGCTCGCCTCCGAGAAGCAGCCCCACCGGGCCGGACTGGTCGCCAAGGCGCTCGCCGGGAACCCCGGCCCGTACCAGGTCATCGCCGCCGACGGAACACGCCCCGCCTGGCGTCCGGGCAGCTTCGACCGGGTCCTCGTCGACGTGCCGTGCACCGGCCTGGGCGCCCTGCGCCGCCGCCCCGAGGCGCGGTGGCGGCGCCGCCCGGAGGACCTGGACGGCTTCGCGCCGCTCCAGCGCGGTCTCCTGCGCACCGCTCTGGAGTCCGTGCGCGTCGGCGGCGTCGTCGGCTACGCCACCTGCTCGCCCCACCTCGCCGAGACCCGCGCGGTCGTCGCCGACGTGCTCAAGCAGTTCCCGGAGGCCGACCTGATCGACGCGCGCCCCCTCCTCCCGGACGTCCCGGCGCTCGGCGACGGCCCCGACGTTCAGCTGTGGCCCCACCTGCACGGCACCGACGCCATGTACCTGGCCCTGATCCGCAGGACCGGCTGAGGGCTGCCGGGCGCAGAACGTGACCGCCGTTACGGCCGAGCGCGGCGACATGGCAGGCTTGGGGCATGGCCGTGCAGATCAACCCCAGCATCCTGTCCGCCGACTTCGCACGCCTCGCCGAGGAGGCGAAGGCGGTCGAAGGGGCCGACTGGCTCCACGTCGACGTGATGGACAACCACTTCGTCCCGAACCTCACGCTCGGCGTTCCGGTCGTGGAATCCCTGGCGCGGGCGACGGACACCCCGCTGGACTGCCATCTGATGATCGAGGACGCCGACCGGTGGGCCCCGCAGTACGTCGAGGCGGGCGCCTCCTCGGTCACCTTCCACGTCGAGGCGGCCGGCGCCCCGGTGCGGCTGGCCCGCGAGATCCGCGCCAAGGGCGCCAGGGCCTCGATGGCACTCAAGCCCGCCACGCCCATCGAGCCGTACGAGGATCTGCTCCCCGAGCTCGACATGCTTCTGATCATGACGGTGGAGCCGGGCTTCGGCGGCCAGGCGTTCCTCGACATCATGCTGCCCAAGATCCGCCGTACCAGGGAGCTGATCAGCAAGCACGGCCTCCAGCTGTGGCTCCAGGTCGACGGCGGGGTGTCGGCCGCCACGATCGAGCGCTGCGCGGAGGCCGGTGCCGACGTCTTCGTCGCCGGCTCCGCCGTCTACGGGGCGCAGGACCCGGCCGAGGCGGTGCGCGCCCTGCGGGCCCAGGCGGAGGCGGCCACCTCCGGGGCGTCGTGGGCCTGTGGCCACTGAACCCACGGCCACCGGACACACGCGTGCCACCACCGAGGCCATCATGGAGTGGAACCACCGAGCATGTCGTGGGCGTGCAACCACTGGGCATCAGCTACGTGAACGGCTCTCATCAGGGCTGATCAAGAGCGCCGGATCTGCAAGGATGAACGGCGAATCCAGAGTGTGAACAGCAGTGAGGAGATCGCCGTGTCGGGTATGTCGGCGGGCCGGTCAGCAGTGCGGATGGGACCCGCTGAGCTGGTGCAGGCGGCGGCCATGGCCCGCCGTTTCTACCTCGAGGGCAAGTCCAAGATCCAAATCGCCGAGGAGTTCGGCGTCAGCCGGTTCAAGGTGGCCCGGGTCCTGGAGACCGCCCTCGAACGGGACCTCGTGCGCATCGAGATCCGCGTCCCGGCCGAACTGGACGCCGAGCGCTCCGACGCGCTCCGCGCCCGCTACGGCCTCAGGCACGCCGTCGTGGTCGAGTCCCCGGCCGACGCCGAGGAGACCCCCGACCCGGAGAACCTGGGCGAGGTCGCCGCGGACCTGCTCGGCGAGCTCGTCAACGAGGGCGATGTGCTGGGCCTGGCCTGGGGCCGGTCCACCATCCACATGGCGGCGGCCCTCGACCGGCTGCCCCCGTGCACGGTGGTGCAGCTGACCGGCGTGTACGACGCCGGGACCGCCGAACGCGGCTCGGTGGAGGCGGTCCGCCGCGCCGCCCAGGTCTCCGGCGGGGACGCCCACCCCATCTACGCGCCGATGCTGCTGCCCGACGCGGCCACCGCGGCGGCGCTGCGCAACCAGACCGGGATCGCCCGGGCCTTCGAGTACTTCGACAAGGTCACGGTCGCCTGCGTGTCCATCGGCTCCTGGGAGCCGGGCATCTCCACGGTGCACGACATGCTCAGCGACGAGGAGCGCGCGCACTACGCCTCGCTCGGCGTCGCCGCCGAGATGTCCGCGCACCTCTTCGACGCCCAGGGCCGCCGGATCGGCCGGGACCTGGGTGAGCGGTGCATCACCGTCAAGGCCGAGCAGCTGCGCCGTATCCCCGAGGTCGTCGCGATCGCGGGCGGGCAGCGCAAGGCGCCGGCGATCGACGCGGTGCTGCGTTCCGGCCTGGTCACCAGCCTGGTCACGGACACCTCGGCCGCCGACTACCTGATGACGGCCGGACCCACCCCGAAGCCCGCCCTGAACCGGGCGGACCCGGACGGGGGCTGACGCCGAGGTGAGCGATGACCTGGCGGGCCGGCTCCTGGTCACTCTGGACCTCGACGGCGTCACGGACAAGGCGGCTCTGATGGACCGCTCCGCCCGGGCCCTGGCGCTGCCCGACTGGTTCGGCCGCAACTGGGACGCGCTCGCCGACTCCCTCTCCGACCCCACCGTCTGGCCCCGGGCGGCCGCCCGCCAGGGGCTGCTGCTCGTCGTACGGGGCTGGCGGGCGTACGCCGAGGCGAACCCGGGCGAGTGGCGCACGGCGCAGGAGGTCTTCGCAGAGGCGGCCGATCGCACTCCCACGCTCACCGTCGCCCTTGCCCTCGGCGGATCGTCGGCCCTCGGCGGACATTCGGCCCTTGGAGGATCGTCCTAACGCCTCCGCGGCGGCCTGGGCGTTATGACAGGCCCTGACAACGCGCCCGTCATGGGACAATGAAGTACGTGCTCTTTCCCCCTGGCAGACCTGCCCGGGGGTCACCTCTGATCGACTGGGATGTGCAGCACGTGCGTTTCCTCAATGACATCCAGCCCGCGTACGACCTGACGTACGACGACGTGTTCATGGTGCCGAGCCGCTCCGCGGTCGGCTCGCGTCAGGGCGTGGACCTCAGCTCGCCGGACGGCACGGGCACCACCATCCCGCTCGTCGTCGCCAACATGACCGCCATCGCCGGCCGTCGCATGGCCGAGACGATGGCCAGGCGCGGCGGCCTGGTGGTCATCCCGCAGGACATCCCGATCGACGTGGTCACCGACGTCGTCTCCTGGGTGAAGAGCCGCCACCTGGTGCTGGACACCCCGATCGTGCTGGCCCCGCACCAGACCGTCGCCGACGCCCTCGCCCTGCTGCCCAAGCGGGCGCACAACGCCGGCGTGGTCGTCGACGAGGAGCAGCGGCCCGTCGGTGTCGTCACCGACGCCGACCTGACCGGCGTCGACCGCTTCACCCAGCTCGAAGTGGTCATGTCCAAGGACCTGCTCCTGCTGGACGCCGACATCGACCCGCGCGAGGCCTTCAACACCCTCGACGCGCACAACCGGCGCTACGCCCCCGCCGTCGACAAGGACGGCAAGCTCGCCGGCATCCTCACCCGCAAGGGCGCCCTGCGCGCCACGCTGTACACCCCGGCCGTCGACAAGAACGGCAAGCTGCGCGTCGCCGCGGCCGTCGGCATCAACGGCGATGTGGCCGGCAAGGCCAAGCAGCTGCTCGACGCGGGCGTGGACACGCTCGTGATCGACACCGCGCACGGCCACCAGGAGTCGATGATCACGGCGATCAAGCTGGTGCGCGCCCTCGACCCGCAGGTCCCGATCGTCGCGGGCAACATCGTCTCCGCCGAGGGCGTCAAGGACCTCATCGACGCGGGCGCGGACATCATCAAGGTCGGTGTGGGCCCCGGCGCCATGTGCACCACCCGCATGATGACCGGCGTGGGCCGGCCGCAGTTCTCCGCGGTCCTGGAGTGCGCCGCCGAGGCGAAGAAGTACGGCAAGCATGTGTGGGCCGACGGCGGTGTACGCCACCCGCGCGACGTGGCCATGGCCCTCGCGGCCGGCGCGTCCAACGTGATGGTCGGTTCCTGGTTCGCGGGCACGTACGAGTCTCCGGGCGACCTCCAGCACGACGCCAGCGGACGCGCCTACAAGGAGTCGTTCGGCATGGCCTCCGCGCGCGCGGTGCGCAACCGGACCTCGGAGGAGTCGGCGTACGACCGCGCCCGCAAGGGGCTGTTCGAGGAGGGCATCTCCACCTCCCGCATGTTCCTCGACCCGGCCCGCCCGGGCGTCGAGGACCTGATCGACTCGATCATCGCGGGCGTCCGCTCCTCGTGCACCTACGCCGGTGCCGGCTCCCTGGAGGAGTTCGCCGACAAGGCCATCGTCGGCATCCAGAGCGCGGCCGGCTACGCCGAGGGCAAGCCGCTGCACGCCAGCTGGACCTGAGCCGACCGCCGTTCCGCACGGCCTCCGCTCTCCCGTCTCCGCACGGCCCCTGCTCTCCCGTCGCCGGGACAGCGGGGGCCGTCGGCGTGTCCGACGACCCCGGACAGTCCCGCCCGTCTCGTGCGCAACGGACGAAAGCCCCCGCGCAACGAACACCCGCACAGCCCCCGCGAACGCAATGATCTTGCGGGGATGCGCAAGGTTGCTGCATTACAGGGGCAACGTCCCGGCTCGTAAGGTTCTGCGCTGTACGTGGCGTGGCAGGGACCCCGCTCGGTGGGTCCCCGTGGGACGGGGCCACCGGTCCCGGCCGCTCGAAGACCCGCAGCGACAAGGAGCCGCGCGTGCTCGACCAAGGCGCACCACCGCAGAACCGCAGAACCGTCCCCCTGTCCGTCGGTGCGCGCCTGATGCGACGCAAGCCCGTGGAACGCCTGGTCGCGGAGGGTGGCCACGGCGAAGGCGGCACGCTGCGGCGCTCGCTGGGCCTGTGGCAGCTCACCATGATCAGCATCGGTGCCACCCTGGGCACCGGCATCTTCGTGGTTCTCGGGGAGGCCGTCCCCAAGGCCGGCCCCGCCGTCACGCTCTCCTTCGTCATCGCCGGTCTCACGGCCCTCTTCTCGGCCCTGTCGTACGCCGAGCTGGCAGGCACGATCCCGGTCTCCGGCTCCTCCTACTCGTACGCATACGCAACGATGGGCGAGCTGATCGCCTGGGTGTGCGGCTGGTGCCTGGTCCTGGAGTACGGCGTGTCGGTGGCCGCCGTGGCCGTCGGCTGGGGCGAGTACCTCAACGAGCTGCTCAAGGGCACCCTCGGCGTCACCATCCCGGCGGCCCTGTCGGCGCCGCCCGGCGACGGCGGTGTCTTCAACCTGCCCGCGCTGATCGTCGTCCTGCTGGCGATGGTCTTCCTGATGGGCGGCGCCAAGGAGTCCGCGCGGGCCAACACGGTCATGGTCTGCGTGAAGATCGCCGCGCTGGTGCTGTTCTGCGCGATCGGCGTCCAGGGCTTCCGCTCCGGCAACTACTCCCACTTCATGCCGCTCGGCATGAGCGGCGTCAGCGCCGCGGGCGCGACGCTCTTCTTCTCCTACATCGGCTTCGACGCGGCGTCGACCGCCGGCGAGGAGGCGAAGAACGCCCAGCGAGACCTCCCCCGGGCGATCATGCTGTCCCTGGTCATCGTCACCGCCCTGTACGTCCTCGTGGCCGCCGTCGCCGTGGGCGCCAAGCCGTGGCAGAAGTTCAACGACTCCGAGGCGGCCCTCGCCCAGATCATGCGCGACGTCACCGGTCAGAGCTTCTGGGGCACCCTGTTGGCGTTCTGCGCGGTCATCGCCATCGCCAGCGTGGTCCTGACCGTGCTGTACGGCCAGACCCGCATCCTGTTCGCGATGTCCCGCGACGGCCTCGTGCCCAAGGTGTTCTCCCGGGTCCACCCGAAGTCGGGGGCGCCCCGTGCCAACACGGTGATCGTCTCCCTGTTCTGCGGCGTCCTGGCGGCGGCCATCCCGCTGGGCCAGCTCGCCGACGCCACCAGCATCGGCACCCTCTTCGCGTTCGCGCTGGTCAATGTGGCCGTGGTGGTGCTGCGCCGGACCCGTCCGACCATGCACCGCACCTTCCGGGTGCCGCTGTCGCCGCTGCTGCCCGCGGTGGGCTTCGCCTTCTGCATCTGGATGATGGGCAGCCTGTCCGCCGTCACCTGGGTGGTCTTCGGAGTCTGGATGGCGGTCGGGCTCGTGTTCTACTTCGGGTACGGCTACCGCCGTTCCCGTCTCGCGGCCGAGCCGAGCCTCGTGACGGCGGAGAAGTGACCGAGTGCCCGATCCCGAAGAAGTGACCCACACCCCGTGCTGAACGATCTCGACGAACGCATCGTGCACGCCCTCGCCGAGGACGCCCGCCGCTCCTACGCGGACATCGGGCAGCTCGTCGGCCTGTCCGCGCCCGCCGTGAAGCGGCGCGTGGACAGGCTGCGCGCCACCGGAGCCATCACCGGCTTCACCGTCCGCGTCGACCCGGCCGCCCTCGGCTGGGAGACCGAGGGCTACGTCGAGATCTACTGCCGGCGCAACACCTCGCCGGAGACGATCCAGCGCGGCCTGGAGCGCTACCAGGAGGTCGTGTCCGCGTCCACCGTCACCGGCGACGCGGACGCGATCGCCCAGGTCTTCGCCGCCGACATGCGTCACTTCGAGCGCGTCCTGGAACGCATCGCCGGCGAGCCGTTCGTGGAACGCACGAAGTCCGTCCTGGTCCTGTCCCCCCTGCTCCGCCGCTTCTCCTCGGGCTCCCCGACGTAACGTCCGAGCCCGGTGGGCGGGCCGACTTCTGCAGTGACCGAGTCGGGCGGGCGGGTGGGCAGAGCCCCAGCCCCCCGGCGGAGCCCCACGCAACGAATCGCCGCCCACCCCACCCCCCACGCAACGATCCGCCCACCGGCGCGCAACAGCTCCCGCTTGTCCGCCCGAGCCGGCCGACCGTACCGTCTAACCGACCCCCCGACACCCCCCTTGACCGGTGAGGATCCCGCATGCGCACCGCCCTGCTCCAGAGCTCCGGCCACCCCGGTGCCGTCGCCGAGAACCTGAAAGTTCTCGACGAGGCCGCGGGCCGCGCCGCCGCCGCGGGCGCCGCGCTGCTCCTCGCGCCGGAGATGTTCCTGACCGGGTACGCGATCGGCGAGGACATCGGCCGACTGGCCGAGCCCGCCGACGGCGACTCCGCCGACGCGATCGCGGAGCTGGCCGGCCGGCATGGTCTGGCGATCGCCTACGGCTACCCCGAGCGGGACGGCGAGGCCGTCTTCAACTCCGCCCAGCTGATCTCCGCCGACGGCACGCGCCTGGCCGACTACCGCAAGACCCATCTCTTCGGCGGCTTCGAGCGCGACCACTTCACCCCGGGCGAGCAGCCGGTCGTCCAGGCCCAGCTGGACGGCCTGACCGTCGGCCTGCTGATCTGCTACGACGTGGAGTTCCCGGAGAACACCCGCGGCCACGCCCTGGCCGGCACCGACCTCCTGCTCGTCCCGACGGCGCTGATGCACCCGTTCCAGTTCGTCGCCGAGTCCCTCGTGCCCGTACGCGCCTTCGAGAACCAGATGTACGTCGCGTACGCCAACCGGGTCGGCCACGAGGGCGAGTTCGAGTTCGCCGGGCTCTCCACCCTCGCCGGCCCCGACGGAGTCGCCCGTACCCGGGCCGGTCAGGCCGAGGAACTGGTCATCGCCGACGTGGACCCGGCCCTGCTCGCCGCCTCCCGCGAGGCGAACCCGTATCTCCGGGACCGCCGCCCCGCCCTCTACCGGGCCCTCTCCTGACCTCCCCGGCATCCGCCCTCCCGTTCTTCCCGCTCTTCCCCGCGCAAGGAGTCCGTACCCCATGACGTCCACGGTGCCCAACGCCGTCGAGCACGCAGACGAGCAGCAGCCGCCGATCACCATGTTCGGCCCGGACTTCCCGTACGCGTACGACGACTTCCTCGCCCACCCGGCGGGCCTCGGCCAGATACCCGCCACCGGGCACGGCACGGAGGTCGCGGTCATCGGCGGCGGCCTGTCCGGCATCGTGGCCGCCTACGAGCTGATGAAGATGGGTCTCAAGCCCGTCGTCTACGAGGCCGACCGGATCGGCGGCCGGCTGCGCACCGTCGGCTTCGACGGCTGCGACGAGTCCCTGACCGCCGAGATGGGCGCGATGCGCTTCCCGCCGTCCTCCACGGCCCTCCAGCACTACATCGACCTGGTCGGCCTGGAGACCAGGCCCTTCCCGAATCCGCTCGCGGAGGCGACCCCGTCGACCGTCGTCGACCTCAAGGGCGAGTCGCACTACGCCGAGACCATCGACGACCTGCCGCAGGTCTACCGGGACGTCGCCGACGCCTGGAACAGGTGCCTCGAAGAGGGCGCCGACTTCTCCGACGTGAACCGCGCCATGCGCGAGCGGGACGTCAAGCGCATCCGCGAGATCTGGTCCCAGCTCGTCGAGAAGCTCGACAACCAGACCTTCTACGGCTTCCTGTGCGACTCCGAGGCCTTCAAGTCCTTCCGGCACCGGGAGATCTTCGGCCAGGTCGGCTTCGGCACCGGCGGCTGGGACACCGACTTCCCCAACTCCATCCTGGAGATCCTGCGCGTCGTCTACACCGAGGCCGACGACCACCACCGCGGGATCGTCGGCGGCTCGCAGCAGCTGCCGCTCAGGCTCTGGGAACGCGAGCCGGAGAAGATCGTCCACTGGCCGTACGGCACCTCGCTGAAGTCCCTGCACGTGGACGGCGAGCCGCGCCCCGCCGTGACCCGGCTGCACCGCACCGCGGGCAACCAGATCACCGTCACCGACGCGAACGGCGACATCCGCACCTACCAGGCGGCGATCTTCACCGCCCAGTCCTGGATGCTGCTCTCCAAGATCCAGTGCGACGACGAGCTGTTCCCGATCGACCACTGGACCGCCATCGAGCGCACCCACTACATGGAGTCCTCCAAGCTCTTCGTCCCGGTCGACCGGCCGTTCTGGCTGGACAAGGACGAGGAGACCGGACGGGACGTCATGTCGATGACGCTCACCGACCGCATGACCCGCGGCACGTACCTCCTCGACGACGGCCCGGACAAGCCCGCCGTCATCTGCCTCTCCTACACCTGGTGCGACGACAGCCTGAAGTGGCTGCCGCTGTCCGCGAACGAGCGGATGGAGGTCATGCTGAAGTCGCTCGGCGAGATCTACCCGAAGGTCGACATCAGGAAGCACATCATCGGCAACCCGGTGACGGTCTCCTGGGAGAACGAGCCCTACTTCATGGGCGCGTTCAAGGCCAACCTGCCCGGCCACTACCGCTACCAGCGGCGCCTGTTCACGCACTTCATGCAGGACCGGCTGCCGGAGGACAAGCGCGGCATCTTCCTCGCCGGCGACGACATCTCCTGGACCGCCGGCTGGGCCGAGGGCGCCGTCCAGACCGCGCTGAACGCGGTCTGGGGCGTCATGCACCACCTCGGCGGGGCGACCGACGCGGCCAACCCCGGCCCCGGCGACGTCTACGACGAGATCGCGCCCGTGGAACTCCCCGAGGACTGAGGCGAGAAGCCCCTGCCCCGGCGGGCCCGGGCGGCCGGGATCACAGCCCGGCCGCCCGGGCCTTCTCGTACACCTCCGTGGCCACGTCCTTCAGCTCCTCGGCGTCCCGCACGCTGCTCTGCAGGTCGACGAGGATCTCCTCCAGGCCGATCTCCGCGTACGCGACAAGGTCCTCGACGATCTGGTCGGCGCTGCCGTGGAACGGGCGCCGGTCCGCGCCCTCGTGGGCCTTGGCCGAGTAGCGCGCGTTCACCCGGAGCACCGTCTGGATCGGCTGCTGCCGGCCGCGCTCGGCGGCCAGGTCCTGCACCGCGTGCCACTCGCCGGCGACCTGCTCGACACCCATGGCGGTCGGCAGCCAGCCGTCGGCGTGCTCGACCAGCCGCTCCCGCGCCTTGCGGGTGCTCGCGGCCAGCAGGATCGGGATCGGCCGGGCGGGCTTGGGGCCGACCGCGGCCGAGTCGATCTCCGTGATCCGGCCGTGGTGGCGCACCGGGTCGGGCCCCCACACCGCCCGGCACACGTCGATCACCTCGTCCAGCACCCGGCCGCGCTCCTTGATCGGCCGGATGCCCGTGGCCGCGTACTCGTCGAGGGACCAGCCGGTGCCGAAGCCGGCGATCACCCGGCCGCCACTGGCCGCGTCCAGCGAGGCGAGGGCCTTGGCGAGCTGGAACGGCGCGTGCAGCGGCGCGACCAGCACGCTGGTGCCCAGCCGGGCGCGCTCGGTGGCCGCCGCGGCCAGGGTGAGCGTGACCAGCGGGTCGGCCACATGGCGGTAGGAGTCGGGCCAGGGCATGCCCTCGATGCCGTACAGCCCCTGGGTGGCGGGCTCCGGGAACAGGGCCCGCTCGTACACCCAGAGGCTCTCGTAGCCGATGTGTTCCGCGGCGCGTGCCACATCGGGCACGTCCTTGCCGAGGTGGTACTGCCGGTTCTGCGGAAGGCCGAGTCCCAGACGGATCGCCATGGCGGTGTACTCCTTCGTGATCGTCCGTGTCCATCGATCAACGTACAGTGATCACGCGGGAGTTCCCCGGTCTTTGACTTACGCAGCTCTTCGGCCGTCGGATTTCCGTCGGGTCCGGTCTTGCCGTCGGGTCTCAGTCCGGCAGCGGGGTGAGCATCATGCGCCCGGCGAAGCCGACCGCCGCGTCCAGCCGCTGGGCGAACTCCTCGGCCACGTCGGGCAACCGGCGCAGCGCCCACAGCGCCCGCGCGGCCGACCAGGCGGCGTCCCGGGCCCGTTCCAGGCTCCACGCGCCGAGCAGATGGGTGAGCGGGTCGGCGATCTGCAGCAGGTCGGGACCGGGCATCAGATCCTCCCGGACCCGCTCCTCCAGTGCGACGAGCAGGTCGCCCACGCGGTCGAAGTCGCCCTCCAGGTCGGCCGGCTCGCACGCCAGCGTCTCGCACGCGTCCACGACGGCCAGCGCCAGGTCGTGGCCGATGTGCGCGTTGATGCCCGCGAGCGCGAACTGCAGTGGGCGCACACCGGGATGGCGGCGGAACTGCAGCAGCGGCCGCCAGCAGGCCGGCGCGCGCCGCCCATCCGTTCCTGCGTCCACGGCGGCCAGATACCGCTCGGCGAACCGTACGTCCAGCGTGGCCGCGGCCCGCGGGTCCGCGAACCGCCCGGCCGCCAGACGCCGGTCGACCGCCTCGGTGACGGCGAGATAGACCCGGTTGAAGACCGCGATCCCGTCCCGCTCCGGCAGCGCGGCGTCCAGGTCGCGCATCCGGGCGAGGGTCGCGTCCACTGTGTCCAGGCGACGGGTGAGTTGTGCCGATTGCCCCATGGGGGCAGCGTCCCAGGCCGGGCCCGTACCGGATGCCGACGGGCCCGGCGCTTCCCCAGAACGGGGGAACGCGCACGCGGTGCGCGCTGGGGACCGTGCCTACGACTGGGCGCGCTGGGTGCCGGCCCGCCCCGGCTCGTCGTACGACGACGTGCCCTCGTCCAGCAGCGGCTCCTGCTTCTTCAGGTGCGCGGGCGCGAAGGCGCGCAGCGCGTGGTAGCCGGTGATGACGACGACCGTGCCCAGCGCGATACCGCTGAGGGAGAAGGTGTCGGTGAACTTCATGCTGACGTTGCCGACGCCGATGATGATGCCCGCCGCGGCCGGCACCAGGTTCAGCGGGTTGCGCAGGTCGACCTTGGCGTTGATCCAGATCTGCGCGCCCAGCAGTCCGATCATGCCGTACAGGATGACGGTGATGCCGCCGAGCACACCGCCGGGGATCGCGGCCACGATGGCGCCGAACTTCGGGCAGATGCCGAACAGCAGCGCGAAACCGGCCGCGGCCCAGTAGGCGGCGGTGGAGTAGACGCGGGTGGCGGCCATCACGCCGATGTTCTCGGAGTACGTGGTGTTGGGCGGGCCGCCCACGGCCGTCGACAGCACGGAGGCCACGCCGTCCGCCGAGATGGCCGTGCCCAGCTTGTCGTCCAGCGGGTCGCCGGTCATCTCGCCGACGGCCTTGACGTGGCCGGCGTTCTCCGCGACCAGCGCGATGACGACCGGCAGCGCGACCAGGATCGCCGACCAGTGGAAGGCCGGGCCGTGGAAGGTCGGCAGCCCGATCCAGTCGGCCTTGCCGACACCGGAGAGGTCCAGGCGCCAGTGGTCGGTGAGCTTGCCGCTGCCGTCCACGGAGTGGATCTTGCCGAAGAGCTGGTCGAAGACCCACGAGACGGCGTAGCCGAAGACCAGGCCGAGGAAGATCGCGATCCGGGACCAGAAGCCGCGCAGACAGACGACGGCCAGCCCGGTGAACAGCATCACCAACAGCGCCGTCCACTGGTCCTGCGGCCAGTAGGTAGAGGCGGTCACCGGGGCGAGGTTGAAGCCGATCAGCATCACGACCGCGCCGGTGACGATCGGCGGCATCGCCGCGTGGATGATCCGCGCGCCGAAGCGCTGCACGGCGAGACCGACCAGGAACAGGGCGATGCCGACGACGAGGACCGCGCCCGTCACGGTCGCGCTCGTGCCGCCCTGCGCCCGGATGACCGCGGCGACGCCCACGAAGGACAGCGAGCAGCCCAGGTAGCTGGGCACGCGGCCGCGGGTGGCGAGCAGGAAGATCACGGTCGCGACGCCCGACATCATGATCGCGAGGTTGGGGTCGAGGCCCATGAGCACGGGCGCCACGAAGGAGGCGCCGAACATGGCCACGACATGCTGGGCGCCGAGTCCGACCGTGCGGGGCCAGGAGAGCCGTTCGTCGGGCCGGACCACCGCTCCTGGCGCGGGCGTGCGCCCGTCACCGTGCAGTTTCCAGCGCACGCCGAGGTCCATGGTGGGGTTTCGCTTTCTCTGAACGGGAAGATGTCCGAAACCTATTGTCAGGGGTCCGGGCAAGCGACCAGCACCTTCCCTGCCGACTCTCCTGAGCGTCCGCTTAGGATGAGAGGTCGTACCCCCTCCTCACCAGCACGTTCAGGAGCCCCGCCGTGACCGCCGAAGCACCCGTCGCCCCCGCCCTGTCGTACGGCCGGCTGATCCCCGTCGCCGTCCACTTCGACGACCTGGACGCGCTCGGGCTGCTGCACAACGCCCGCTACCCGCTGCTGGTGGAGCGGGCCTGGTCCGAGCTGTGGCAGGGACACGGCTTCCGCTTCGAGGGCGACTGGGCGGCCGCCGGGGACGCCTGCAACGCGGTCAAGGAGCTGCGGATCAGCTACGAGGCGCCGGTGACCCGGCCGGGTGCCTACGCCGTCCACCTGTGGCTGGAACGGTTGGGCAGGACCGGCCTGACGTACGGCTTCCGCTTCTGCTCGGCCGACGGCGCGATGACGTACGCCCAGGGCAGCCGCGTCCTGGTACGGCTGGATTCGGCCACCTTGCGTCCCGCGCCGTGGAGCGAGGAGTTCAGGGCCGCGGGTCGGGAACTGCTGCGGCCGGCCGGCTGATCTTCGGGCGGTCCCGGTCGCCCGCCCGCAGCACCCCCGCGAACGCGGCCAGGCCGCAGGCCAGCAGCGTCACCAGGCCGAACGACACCACCAGGCTGGTCGCCTGGGCGAGTCCGCCGATCGCGCTCGGCGCCACCAGGCCGGAGGTGTACGTGATTGTCGCCACACCCGCGATGGCCTGGCTGGGGTTCGGCCCGCTGCGGCCGGCCGCGGCGAAGCACAGCGGCACCACGACCGCGATGCCCAGGCCCATCAGCGCGAAGCCGGTCATCGCCACCGCCGGATGTCCCGCGACGACGACGAGCAGGCCGCCGAACACCGCCAGGACACCGCTCGCCCGCACCGTGCGCACGGAGCCGAACCGGTCGACCACCTTGTCGCCCGCGATCCGCGCGACGGCCATGGTGAGGGTGAATCCGGTGGTGCAGGCCGCCGCGAGCCCGGCCGAGGTGGCCAGCTGGTCGCGCAGGTACACCGCCGACCAGTCCAGGCTCGCGCCCTCCGCGAACACCGCGCAGAACCCGATCGCGCCGATCAGCAGCGCCGACTTCGGCGGCAGCGCGAACCGGGGCGGCGGCTCCTCGTCCTCGGCCGGCTGAAGGTCGAGCACCCAGGTACAGGCGATCAGACCCAGCACGGTCAGCACGCCGGCCGCCACGATGTGGTGCAGGCGTGCGTCCGAACCCAGGTGCGCGGCGATCGTGCCGGCCGCCGAGCCGGTCAGGGCGCCCGCGCTCCACATGCCGTGCAGGCCCGACATGATCGAGCGGCCGAGCCGGTTCTCGACCTCCACGCCGAGGGCGTTCATCGCGACGTCCGCCATGCCCGCCGAGGCGCCGTAGACGAAGAGGGCCAGGCAGAGGGTGAGGAGGTTCGGGGCGAGGGCGGGCAGGACCAGGGAGAGCGTCCACAGGGCGAGCAGACCGCGCAGGGCGGTACGGGCGCCGAAGCGGTGAGTGATGCCGCCCGCGAGCGGCATCGCCACGGAGGCGCCGAGCGCGGGAAAGGCCAGGGCGAGGCCGAGCTGTCCGGCGCTGACCGAGGCGTGGTCCTGGATCCACGGCACCCGGGTGGCGAACGAACCCGTGACGGCGCCGTGCACGGCGAAGACGGCCGCCACGGCGTACCGCGCGCGCCGCACCTCGCGCTGTTCGTCGACCACTGCACTCATTGTCCGGCCCCTCCCGTGTGTCCCGCCGCGGGCTCGTTGTCCCGCCGCGTGGCGTAAACTATCAGGGACCCTGCCTGATAGATAGGGGATATCCGGCGCCGCCCGCGTCGCGGCCCCGCAGATCTGGGAGGATTCCCGGCATGCCCGCATCCCCGAGCACCGCCCGGGCCATCAACGACCGGCTCGCCCTGCGGCTGTTGCAGCAGGAGGGACCGTTGACGGCAGGGCAGCTGAAGCAGCTCACCGGCCTGTCCCGGCCGACGGTCGCCGACCTTGTCGAACGCCTGACGGCCTCCGGCCTGATCACCGTCGTGGGGGAGGCGGGGGAGCAGCGGCGCGGCCCGAACGCACGGCTGTACGGCATCGTCGCCGACCGCGCCCACCTGGCCGCCCTCGACGTACGCACCGAGAGTGTCTCGGTGACCGTGACCGACCTGCTCGGGCGGGAACTGGCCGAGGCGTCCGTTCCGATCGGTGACGACACCGGGACCGGGCCCGCGGTCGAGCAGGCGGTCACGCTGGTGGAGCGGGTGGCGAAGGAGGCGGGGGCGGAGCAGCTGCACACCGTCGGCATCGGCGCGCCGGGCCTGATCGACCCGGACACGGGCGAGCTGCGCGACTCCACGGGTCTGCCCGCCTGGCACCGCCGGCTGGTGGCCGCGTTGCAGGAGCGGCTGCCGCGGGCCCGGGTCATCGTCGAGAACGAGACCAACCTCGCGGCGCTGGCCGAGCAGCGGGACGGAGCCGCCCGGGGTCGAGACACCTTCGTCCTGCTGTGGCTCGGTCACGGCACGGGTGCGGCGGTGGTCCTGGACGGGGCGCTGCGCCGCGGCGCCTCCGGAGGCACCGGCGAGATCGGCTTCCTGCCCGTGCCCGGTACCGGGGGCGTGCCGTCGGCGACGGACTGCAGTGGTGGCTTCCACTCGCTGGCCGGGGCGGCGGCGGTGACGGAACTGGCGGGGGCGTACGGGCTGTCGGGGGAGCAGGGGGGACGGGAGCCGGCGGCCGCGGAGCTGGTGCGCCGCGCGGCCGAGTCCCTGGCGGAAGCATCTCCGGGGGAGACCTCTTCGGGGACGGCCTCTTCGGGGGACGGTGCCCGGGCCGCGGACTTCCTGGACGCGCTCGCCGACCGGGTCGCCCTCGGGGTCGCCTCCGTCGTGGCCGTCCTGGATCCCGGGTGCGTGGTGCTGGGCGGGGAGATCGGGCAGGCCGGCGGGGAGGTGCTCGCCGGGCGCGTGGCCGAGCGGGTCGGGCGGATGTCGCCGCTGCGGACGGAGGTGCGTGCGAGTGCATTGGGGGGTGGGGCCGTGTTGCGGGGGGCGTTGCTGACGGCGCGGGAACGCGCGCAGGACGAGCTGTTCGCACCGGCGTGCCCACCCACCCACCCGCCTCGGTGACTCCAGAGACGCCCGCCCGGGCCTCCACCCCGAACCCCGGCGGGGGCTCCGCCCCTTGCGCCCCAGGCTCTGCCCACCCGTCAGGCCGACTCGGTGACTCCAGTCCCGTCTCCGCCGGGGCTTCGCCCCCTGCACCCCCGGGCTCCGTCCACCCGCCCGACTCGGTGACTCCAGCCTCTGGCCCCGCGGGGGCTCCGGCCCCTGCACCCCCGGGCTCCGTCCACCCGCCCGACTCGGTGACTCCAGCCTCTGGCCTCGCGGGGGCTCCGGCCCCTGCACCCCCAGGCTCCGCCCACCCGTCAGGCCGACTCGGTGACTCCACCCCCGGCCCCGCGGGAGAGCCCCCTGCACCTCGGGCTCAGCCCCCGCCCGCCCGACCCGGCGGCCCGGCGGCGGGTTCGCCCCCTGCGCCCCTGGCCCGGCGGCGGGTTCGCCTCCCGAGTTCCGGCTGCACCCCCACCGGCATCAGCCCCGGCGGCCGCCGCCCCGGAAATGCGTCGCGAGGAAGTCCTCGAAGGTTCGCTTGCCCACGGTCCGGGTGGGAGTGAGGTGGCCGCCCTCGCGGAAGCCCCGGTAGGCCCTGCCGGCCAGGGGGACGGTCAGGACCGGGCGGCGGCGGGCCGTGGCCTTCAGGTAGGCGCGGGCCAGGGAGTCGAAGGTGCGGACCTCCGGGCCGCCCATGTCCGGTACGCGGCCCGCCGGCGCGGAGGTCGCCAACTCGGCGAGCCTCGCGGCGACTTCGGCGACCTCGATCGGCTGGTCGCGCACGCCCGCCGGGAGCAGCATGACCGGTGGCTTGGATAGGGCCTGGAACACGGTGGCCAGCAGGTCGTGGAACTGGGTGGTCCGCAGCACCGTCCAGCCCAGGCCCGATTCCTCGATCAGTTTCTCCACGGCGTGCTTGGTCTCGTAGTAGCCGAGCGGGACCCGGTCGACCCCCACGATGGAGATGTAGACCAGGTGGCCCACATCCGCCCTGCGCGCCGCCGCGATCAGATGCGCGGCCGACTCTTCGTCGCCGCCCCTGGGCGAGCTCGCGCAGTGCACGACCGTGTCCACGCCCGCGACGGCCGCGTCCAGCGCGGAACCGCCCTCGCGCAGATCGACGGCGTACGGCTCGGTGTGCCGGCTGAGCACCCGCACCTCGTGTCCGTCCGTGCGCAGCCGCTCGACGACGAGCCGGCCCAGCGTTCCGGTGCCGCCGGTCACCAGGATCATGGTCATGCTGTTCAGTCCTTCCGGACGCTCCGAACACTCCGGCATCGGCGCTCCCAGGTGAACGCCCCGCGTCAGCCATTCCCACTTGTCCGGGATCATCATCACCCGCCACCCGCGCCACCGGATCGCCGCGCACATCGTGTGCACGACCCGGCATGCGTGGGCAGACGTGAAACAGGCCTGAACTCGCGCCCGGCGCGGAGATGTTGGCGGTTGACGCTTTGGTCTAGTCCTTTTAGTGTCTGACTCCTGCACAGGCCGGTCCGGCGGCGGTGACGACGGCCCTTGCCCGCCGCCGGGCCTTTCGATCGACCAGGCTTTCACGCGGCTGCGCCGCGTTCGCGTCGCGGTCGCGACCAGGGTCAGCGCCGCTGGAGCGGCGATGCACTCTGTGAGCGAACCCACACCGTTCGTCTGTATGGACGTCGGGCAGGCGTGGCAGACTGGCTTCGTACCAGTAGCAGCGCACTCCGGGGTCGGTGAAAGTCCGAACCGGCGGTTACAGTCCGCGACCCGGTCGCTTCCAGCGGCCGGTTGACCAGGTGAAATTCCTGGACCGACGGTTAAAGTCCGGATGGGAGGCAGTGCGCGGCGAGCGGGCACGTATGTGTGCGCGCCGCCGTCTACGGGCTCGCCCTCACGGCGAGTTGCCGTCCGGCGTCGCCGTACAGAGTGTTCTCGCTCGTGTCCTCTGTCGTCATCGACAGCCCCGGAGTCCGTGCCCGAAGAGGCAGGAGGACCCGGGAAGTGTTCACCGGAATCGTCGAAGAGCTGGGCGAGGTCACCGCCGTCGAGAACCTTGGCGACGCCGCTCGCTTCAGGCTCCGCGGACCCGTCGTGACCCAGGGCGCACAGCACGGCGACTCCATCGCCGTGAACGGGGTCTGTCTCACCGTCGTCGAACACGAGGGCGACGAGTTCACCGCCGACGTCATGGCGGAGACCCTCAAGCGCTCCAGCCTCGGCGTCCTCGCCGTCGGCTCGCGCGTCAACCTCGAACGCCCCACCGCCGTCGGCGCGCGTCTCGGCGGGCACATCGTGCAGGGACACGTCGACGGCACCGGCACGATCCTGGACCGCACCCCCTCCGAGCACTGGGAGATCGTGAAGATCTCGTTGCCGGCGGAACTCGCGCGCTACGTCGTAGAGAAGGGTTCCATCACGGTCGACGGCATCAGCCTCACCGTCGTCGACGCCGGCGCCGACCACTTCACCGTCAGCCTCATCCCCACCACCCTCGCCCTGACCACGCTTGGTCTGAAGCAGCCCGGCGACCCGGTCAACCTCGAGGTCGACGTCGTCGCCAAGTACGTCGAGCGGCTGCTCGGCGACCGTGCGCAGGGGGCCGGCAAGTGAACTGGCTCAACTCCGAGGCGTTCACCCTTCTGGGCCAGCACATCAAGTGGTCCGACATGATCGGCAACGTCATCGGCCTGCTCGGCCTGGCGTTCGGCTGGCGACGCTCCATATGGAGCTGGCCCACCCAGTTCCTGTCCGGTCTGATCCTCTTCGCCGCCTTCGCCACCGCCCATCTCTCCGGCAGCGCCGGCAAGCAGATCGTCGTGATGGTCGTCGCGGTCTACGGCTGGTGGCAGTGGAACCGCGGCAAGGACCAGGCGGCGGACGGCCACATCGCCGTACGGTTCGCCACCTGGCGCGAGCGGGCGGTCCTGCTCGGCGCCGCCGCCGTCGGCACGGTCGCGGTCGCCGCCGTGTTCAAGGCCTACCCGTCCCTGTCCTGGGACCCCTGGCCCGACGCCTACATCTTCGTCGGCACCATCGTCGCCATGTACGCCCAGGCGCGCGGCATGGTCGAGTTCTGGTTCGCCTGGCTGCTCGTCGACGTCGTCGGCGTCCCGCTCAACTTCGCCAACGGCTTCGCCTTCTCCGGCTTCGTCTACGTCATCTACGGCGCGCTCGTCCTGTGGGGCATGCGCGACTGGTGGCTGCGCTCCCGCCGAGCCGCGCAGCCCGTCCCGGAAGGAGCGCCCGCATGACCGCGGCACCCATCCTGTACAACACCGACGCCTACAACGCCGGCGCCTACGGCACCGACACCGTCGAGGACTTCACGCTCGACCCGGTCGAGCAGGCCGTCGCCGACATCGCGGCCGGCCGCCCCGTCGTGGTCGTCGACGACGAGGACCGCGAGAACGAGGGCGACCTCGTCATCGCCGCCGAGATGGCGACCCCCGAGATCGTCGCCTTCATGATGAGCGAGTGCCGCGGCCTGATCTGCGCCCCCATGGAGGGCGAGGAACTGGACCGGCTGAGGCTGCCGCAGATGGTGGAGGACAACACCGAGTCGATGAAGACCGCCTTCACGGTCTCCGTCGACGCCTCCGCCGCCCACGGCGTCACCACCGGCATCTCCGCCGCCGACCGCGCCACCACCCTCCAGCTGCTGGCGAGCGGCACGGCCGAGCCGACCGACCTGGTCCGCCCCGGCCATGTCTTCCCGCTGCGCGCCAGGCCCGGCGGTGTGCTGGTCCGCGACGGCCACACCGAGGCCGCCGTCGACCTGGCCCGGCTCGCGGGGCTGCGCCCGGCCGGTGCGATCGTCGAGATCGCCGGCGAGGACGGCCGGATGCTGCGCCTGCCCGAACTGATGGTCTTCGCCCGCAAGCACGGTCTGACGATCATCTCCATCGCGGACCTGATCGCCTACCGGCGCGGCAGCGAGTCCCCCGTCGGCGAGCCCACCGTCCGCCGCGAGGCCGAGGTCAACCTGCCCACCCGGCACGGTGTCTTCACGGCGTACGGCTACCGCTCCACCGCCGACGGCGTCGAGCACGTCGCCCTCGTCCACGGTGAGATCGGCGACGGCGAGGACGTCCTGGTCCGGGTCCACTCCGAGTGCCTGACCGGCGACGTCTTCGGCTCGCTGCGCTGCGACTGCGGCCCCCAGCTGGACGCCGCCCTGGAACGCATCCAGGCCGAGGGCAGGGGAGTGGTGGTCTATCTGCGCGGCCACGAGGGGCGCGGCATCGGCCTGATGTCCAAGCTGCGGGCCTACGAGCTCCAGGAGCGCGGCCGCGACACGCTGGACGCCAACCTCGAACTCGGCCTGCCCGCCGACGCCCGCGACTACGGCGCCGGCGCGCAGATCCTCGAGGACCTCGGGGTCACCGGCGTCCGCCTGATGACCAACAACCCCGACAAGACCGAGGCGCTGCTGCGCCACGGCATCAAGGTCACCGGACGGGAGCCCATGCCCGTCCAGGCGGGCGAGTACAACCTCCGCTACCTGCGCACCAAGCGGGACCGGATGGGGCACGACCTGCCCTGGCTGGACACCCCGGCCCCGGCTTCCGCCGAGGCCGAGGCGGCGCCGGCCTCCGTGGCCGCGACCGCGGCCACCTGCGGTAACCAGTAAGACCAGTAAGACCAGGAACTGAGGAGACACGTGAGCGGCAAGGGTGCACCGGAACTGTCCGTCCGGAACGTCGGGGACCTCAGGGTCGCCGTCATCGCGGCACAGTGGCACGAGAAGGTGATGGACGGACTGGTGGACGGCGCCCTGCGCGCCCTGCACGAGCTGGGGATCGACGAGCCGACCCTGCTCAGGGTCCCCGGCAGCTTCGAGCTCCCGGTGGTGGCGAAGGTGCTGGCGGGCCGCGGCTACGACGCGGTCGTGGCCCTCGGTGTCGTCATCCGCGGCGGCACCCCGCACTTCGACTACGTCTGCCAGGGCGTCACCAACGGTCTGACCCAGGTGTCGGTCGAGACCGGCGTGCCCGTCGGCTTCGGCGTGCTCACCTGCGACACCGAGGAACAGGCCCTGGACCGGGCCGGCCTGGCGGGTTCCAGCGAGGACAAGGGCCACGAGGCGGTGACCGCGGCGGTCGCGACGGCCGCCACGCTGCGTTCAGTATCCGAACCCTGGCGCTGAGGAGCGGCCCGGAGCGCGTAGGGTTAGCAGCACCATGTCCAAGAAGACGTTCGAGGATCTCTTCACGGAGCTCCAGCACAAGGCCGCCCACGGCGACCCCGCCACCTCCCGCACCGCCGAGCTGGTGGGCAAGGGGGTGCATGCCATCGGCAAGAAGGTCGTCGAGGAGGCCGCGGAGGTCTGGATGGCCGCCGAGTACGAGGGCAAGGAGGCGGCCGCCGAGGAGATCTCGCAGCTGCTCTACCACGTCCAGGTGATGATGGTCGCCCGCGGCATCTCCCTGGACGACGTCTACGCCCACCTGTAACCCGCCTGCTGTAAGAAGCCGTAGAAACCCCCTTCACGCAAAGGAAGCCGACCTCATGCTGCGCATCGCCGTCCCCAACAAGGGTTCACTCTCCGGCCCTGCGGCGGACATGCTGCATGAGGCCGGCTACCAGCAGCGCCGCGAGTCCAAGGAACTGCGGATCGTCGACCCGGAGAACGAGGTGGAGTTCTTCTACCTCCGCCCCCGCGACATCGCGATCTACGTCTCCTCCGGCCGCCTCGACATCGGCATCACCGGCCGCGACCTGCTCATCGACTCCGGCGCCAACGCCGAGGAGATCCTGCCTCTCGGCTTCGCCCGCTCCACCTTCCGCTACGCCACCAAGCCCGGCACCGCGAACGGCGTGGCGGACCTGAACGGCATGACGGTCGCGACCTCCTACGAGGGCATCGTCGCCAAGCACCTCGCCGACAACGGCATCGATGCCTCCGTCGTCCACCTCGACGGCGCCGTGGAGACCGCCATCGAGCTGGGCGTCGCCGAGGTCATCGCCGACGTCGTCGAGACCGGCACCTCGCTGCGCAACGCCGGCCTGGAGGTCATCGGCGAGCCGATCATGAAGTCCGAGGCGATCGTCGTCCGCCGCACCGGCGCGGACGCCGAGGAACCCAAGGTGCAGCAGTTCCTGCGCCGCCTCCAGGGCGTCCTGGTCGCCCGGACGTACGTGATGATGGACTACGACTGCCGGGTCGAGCAGCTGGAGAAGGCCGTCGCGCTGACCCCGGGCCTGGAGTCCCCGACCGTCTCCCCGCTGCACAACGAGGGCTGGGTCGCCGTCCGCGCCATGGTCCCGGCCAGGGAGGCTCAGCGGATCATGGACGACCTGTACGCCATCGGCGCCCGCGCCATCCTGACCACGGCCATCCACGCCTGCCGCCTCTGAGCGGCCGGACGGTCACGAGAGGCACGCAGAAGGTCAGAGAGGGTCCACGACGATGTCCGACCTGCCCGCACTCCCCGTCACGTTCCGGCCGGCGCAGACCCGCGCGGTGCTGCTCACGGCCGGGGTGGCGATCTTCGTGGTGATCACGGTCGTAGCGCTGCTGCTGGAGCAGCTCAGCCCCGGTGAACGCATCAGCTTCATCTTCACGGGCGCACTCCTGTTCGGGGTGCTGGTACTGCTCGCCCGGCCCAAGGTCGTCGTCGACGACTCCGGGGTCACCGTCGTCAACATCGCCGGCAGGCGCCATCTGGAGTGGCCGGAGATCCTGCAGGTGAACCTGCGCCCCGGCGACCCGTGGGTGTTCCTCAACCTCAGCGACGGCACCAGCATGCCCGCCCTCGGCATCCAGCCCGGCATCGCCAAACAGCGCGCGATCGCCGACGCACGCGCCCTGCGCGCCCTGGTCGAGGCCCGCTCCGTCCACGACCCCGAGCGGTCCGAGGGTGAACCTCAGGGCTGACTCGGGGACGTCCACCCTGACACACAGGGCCGGGTCTTGATTAATCTGTTGACGGAGGCGTTTTTCGCGGCGCCTCCGCCCCTGAGCTCCGACCGGCGCCAGGGGCTCCTGCTACCCGAGGAGTGACTCCCTCCGGCGATGGACGGATCGTCCTGTAGTACCTGCGCCGCCCCCTGCCGACATAGCGCGGACCCCGACACCGAGGTCCGCGCGCACGCGGAGGCGGCGGCATCATGACCATCCCCCTGCTGCTCCTGGGAGCGGCCTTCCTGCTCATCCTCGCCAACGGCTTCTTCGTCGCGGCCGAATTCGGCCTGGTGACGGTCGAGCGCCCGGACGCCGAGAAGGCGGCCGCCGACGGCGACAAGCGCGCCGGTACGGTCGTCGAGTCGCTGGGTGAGCTGTCCTTCCAGCTGTCCGGCACCCAGCTCGGCATCACCATCACCTCCCTGGTCGTCGGCATGCTCGCCGAACCGGCGCTGGCCGACCTGCTGAGCCGGCCCTTCACCGCGATCGGCGTCCCCGAGGGCGCCGTCTCCGGCGTCGCCGTGGTCGTGGGGATGCTGCTCGCCTCCGCGCTCCAGATGGTGATCGGCGAGCTCGTGCCCAAGAACTGGGCGGTGTCCAGGCCGCTGCAGGTCGCCCGGTTCGTCGCCGGCCCGCAGCACCTGTTCTCGCGCCTGTTCCGCCCGGTGATCGCCGCGCTCAACACCGTCGCCAACCGGCTGGTGCGGGCCCTCGGCGTCGAGCCGACGGAGGAGCTGGCCTCCGCGCGCACCCCCGGCGAGCTGGTCTCCCTGGCCCGCCACTCGGCCCAGGCCGGCGCGCTGGAGCAGGACACGGCCGACCTGTTCGTCCGCACGCTGTCCCTGGGCGAGCTGACCGCGCAGCACGTCATGACCCCGCGCGTGAAGGTCAGCGCCCTGCAGTCCTCGGCGACCGCCGAGGACGTCGTCAACCTGACCCGCGCCACCGGCCTGTCCCGCTTCCCCGTCTACCACGAGAAGATCGACGAGATCGTCGGCATGGTCCACCTCAAGGACGCCCTCGCGGTCCCGGTGCACGACAGGCTGCGCACCCCCGTCGGCCGTATCGCCCGCCCGGCCCTGCTGGTCCCCGAGACCCTGCCGGTGCAGCCGCTGCTCGCCCAGCTGCGCAGCGAGCAGCCCATCGCGGTCGTAGTCGACGAGTACGGCGGCACCGCGGGCGTCGTCACGCTCGAGGACATCGTCGAGGAACTCGTCGGCGAGGTCCGCGACGAGCACGACGCCAAGGACGTGCCCGAGCTCGCCCCCGCACCGCCGGAGGACGGCCGGCCCGCCTGGGACGTCGACGGCGGCTGCCGCGTCGACCTGCTCAAGCGCATCGGCCTCGACGCGCCCGAAGGCCCCTACGAGACCGTCGCCGGTCTGGTCGCCGATCTGCTGGGCCGGATCCCGGCCGCCGGCGACCGGGCGGAGCTGCCGGGCTGGCGGCTGTCCGTGCGCCAGGTCGGGCACTACCGCGCCGAGCGCGTCCGCCTGGTGCGGACCGCGCCCGTCACCGACGCCGTCGCGAGCATGGTGGAGGCCGCCCGATGAGCGTCCTCCAACTGTTCTTCGCCGCGCTGCTCGTCCTCGTCAACGGCTTCTTCGTCGGCGCCGAGTTCGCGCTCGTCTCCGTCCGCCGCAGCCAGATCGAACCGCTCGGCACGGCGCGGGCCCGCCAGGTGCTCTACGGCCTGGAGCGGCTGCCGCAGATGATGGCCGCCGCCCAGTTCGGCATCACCGTCTGCTCACTGACCCTGGGCGCGGTCGCCGAACCGACGGTGGCGCACCTGCTGGAGCCGGTGTTCGCCCGGATGCACCTGCCCGACGGCATGGTCCACCCGCTCGGCTACGTCATCGCGCTCGCGGCCGTGGTCTTCTTCCACCTGGTCATCGGCGAGATGGTGCCGAAGAACCTCGCCATGGCCGCGCCGGAGAAGGCCGCGCTGTGGCTCAGCCCCGGCCTGGTCGCCTTCGCCCGCGTCTGCAAGCCGGTCACCGTGGCGCTCGGCGCCTGTGCCAAGGGGATCCTGCGGCTCTTCCGCGTCGAACCCAAGGACGAGGTCGAGGCCGCCTTCACCAGCGAGCAGCTCAACCGCCTGGTGGAGGACTCCGGTCAGGCCGGGCTGCTGGACCCCGAGGAGCAGGAGCGGCTGGAGGACGCGCTGGAGCTGGGCTCCCGCCCGGTCCTGGACGTGCTCCTCGGCCGTGAGGCGCTGGTGACCGTCAGCCCGTCGGTCACCCCGGGCGAGGTCGTCGCGCTCACCGCCCGCACCGGGTACTCCCGCTTCCCGGTCGCCGCGGAGAACGGCCCGTTCATGGGCTATCTGCACGTCAAGGACGTCCTCGACCTGGAGGACTCCGACCGCGCCGTGCCGCAGCGGATATGGCGCCCGATGGCGACGCTCCGCTCCGAGCTGCCGCTGGACGACGCGCTGACCGTCATGCGCCGTGCGGCCACCCACCTGGCCCAGGTCGCCGACCCCTCCGGCAAGGTGCTGGGCGTGGTGGCCCTGGAGGACGTACTGGAACTCCTGGTGGGCGAGGTCCGCGACCCCGCCCACCGGGTGGCGACGGAAATCCGCCTCACGGAACCCCGCGGCAGCGGGGACCAGGAGGAGGTCCTGGCCACGTAGCCGACGCAGCCGCGGGCGGTGCCGCCCGCGTGGCTGCGGGCCGGCGGGAGCGGGCCGCGGGATCCGTCACAGCGCCGACGGATCCTGCGGCCCCCGCCCCGACAGCACCTCGCCGTACGCCTGCATCAGATCCGGCAGCCGCAGCGTCGCCAGATCGTCCCGCGACAGCGTGCCGGGATACGTGGACAACCGCAGATCCCGGTACGCGCAGCTCTTCTCGTACAGCGTCCGCAGAAACCGCCCGTTGCCGAGCTCGTCGATCCACCCCTGGTCCACCACGTGCCCGGCGATCGAGCGCAGCTCGTCGAGGGCCTCGTCGTCCCACACGTCACCGTTCTCCGCGGCGAGCACCTTGCCGATCTCGGTGAGTTCCCCGGGCCGGTACGACGGGAAGTCCACCCGGGTGGTGAAGCGGGACGACAGCCCGGGGTTGGCGGCGAGCAGCCGGTCCATCCCCTCGGGATAGCCGGCGAGGATCACCACGAGGTGGTCCCGGTTGTCCTCCGCCCGCTTCAGCAGAACCTGCAGCGCCTCGTCGCCGTAGGCGTCGCCCTTGCCGTACCCGGAGTTGGACAGCGAGTAGGCCTCGTCCACGAACAGCACCCCGCCGATCGCGGAGTCGATCAGCTCGTTGGCCTTGACGGCGGTCTGGCCCAGATACTCCCCGACCAGGTCGGCCCGCTGGGCCTCCACCAGATGGTCGCCGCCGAGCAGGCCGAGGGCGTAGAAGACGCGGCCGAGGATGCGGGCGACGGTGGTCTTGCCGGTGCCCGAGGGGCCGGAGAAGACGAAGTGGCGTTTCGGCGGCTGCACGGGCAGCCCCTGCCCGGCCCGCAACCGGGCCATGTTGAGCTGGGCGGAAAGGGCCTTGACCTGGCGTTTCACCGGTTCCAGACCCACCATGCGCTCGAGCTCGGCGAGCGCCTCCTCGAGTAACGCGGGGTCGGTGGGTCCGCTGGGCAGCGGTCCGGCCGCGACCGTGGCCCGTTCGCGCACCGCCGGGTCGGCGGCCGAGGGGAGGGGACCGGAGGCCGCGGGATCGGGCTGGTCGAGCTTCACGTCGCGGCCCTCGGTGCCGAACAGCGGATCCAGGACGTCCGAGCCGTCCACGGAGTCCTGCCCGAGACCGGTGAGGGTGATCGCCGCGAGATCGGCGGTGTCGTCGTATCCGTCGCCCTCGGCGATGGCCGCGAGCCGCGCAGAGGTGTCCATGAAGGCCGGGTCGACCCGGTGCACGGCCCTGTACAGCGGGAGGGCGGCGGCGCTGCGGCCGGTGCCCTCGTGGGCCCGGGCGAGCCAGTATCTGAGTTCCTTGCGCTGTGGCTGCTCGCTGCGGCAGCGCATCAGGGAGGCCGACAGCAGCGGCTCGGCCTGCCCGTACATCTCCAGCCGGACCCGGGCCATGCCGCCGAAGAGTCCGGCCTCGATGCCCAGCATCGGGTCGTCGACCAGTGGGTCGGTGTGCCGGACGAGCTGCTCCCAGTCCTTGACCAGATAGGCGCGGCAGGCGTGCAGGAAGCGGACGTGGGGGTCGGTGTCCACGGGCGGCAGTCCGGCGAGCGCCCGGTCCAGTTCGGGCACGTGCCGCCCGTCCAGCCAGTGCGAGGCGTGCGCGAGCAGCAGGTCGCGGGGGTTCTCCAGGACCGGCTGCACCCACCAGCCCAGCCAGTACCAGGAGTTGAGGGTGCGACGGTGCCGGGCGCGCTGTTCGCCGAAGCGGTCCCTGTGCCGGAACATCTTCAGCAGCGCGGTCGTCGTGTCGACGCGCAGCGCGTGCAGCCCGAGCCAGCCGTCGGCCATCCCGGGATCCATCCGCACCGCGACCCGGAACTCCTCCTCGGCCTGCGGATAGGCCCCCATGGTGTAGGCGTCCACGCCGCGCAGCCAGGCGAGGTCGGCCGGGGCCTCGGGGCCCTGCGTGCCGAAGTCCATCACGTCCCCCACAAACCGTGCCCCCGTACGCCGCCGGGCATCCACCCGGCGGCTGCCTCTGGCCGAACCGCTGTGCCGCGGACCGGAGTTGCAGGTGCGCGAAGCAGCCGTTCGAAGGTCGCACCGAGGGCATCGTACCCGTGGGGCCGCCGCCCGCCGAAGGGTGCGGGCAGGGTGCGTTCGGGGAGGTGGGAGCAGACGGAGCGCAGTGTGCGCCGGTGACCGAGGGTGAGCGAACGGCGTCACGCGGCGTCCGGAAAACAGGACGCGGGCAGAACGAAGCCCCCGATCACGGGGGAACAACCGGGGGCTTCGCGACTGCGGGCGGTCCGTCTCGACCGCACATTGAGAACGTAAGACCTGTATGGTGCCCCGGTCAAGCGGAGTTGAGGTACTCAGCCAAGTTCCTCCGCAAGGGTCTTCACAGGCTCACCACATCGCCGGTGGTCCGTCACGGTGAGTGACACTCTGGTCCGTATCAAGGGTCCCGGCGGGCGCCGTGAGCACCTCGTATCCCTGCGCCGACTGCCGCACCAGAAGATCCGCGAAGGGCCGCGACGGGTCCTCGGTGAAGTGCCGGCGCTCCGCCTCGACCCATCCGGCCCAGAACTCCCGCTGCTCCTCCCCGTCCCGGGCCCGCCCCCGCGCCCACGACTCCTCGCGAGGCACCTCCATCCACAGCAGGCGGGCCAGATGCGGGCGCAGCGCCCTGCGGCCGGCCCCCACGCCCTCGACGAGCACCACCGGTGCCGGCGGCAGCGCGCGGGCGGGGCCGAAGCGCCGGGCGCGCCAGTCGTAGGGGGAGTAGGAGGCCGTCGCGCCCCGGGTCAGCGGCTCGATCACCTCGGTCAGCAGCCGTCCGTCCCACGCGAACAGCTCCTCATGGCTGGCGATGTCGTCCAGGTGCAGCACGGGGGCGCCGCCCAGCGCCGCGGCCAGGTGGCCGGCGAACGTGGACTTCCCGGACCCCGCGTGCCCGTCGACGCCGACCAGGCGGACGGGGCCGCAGGACGGCGGGAGGTCCCGGAGGCGGGCGGCGAGGGTGTGAATGGCGATTCCCGGGCGAGGCGGTGGCATATGTGCGAGGTACATTCTAGTGGTCGCTCCCGCCTGCCCCGATAGGCGCCCCTCGAATAGTGCCGAATTGAACTACCGAGCGAACGCCCACCAAACCCGCCCTATTCCCGCCGGGAATCCATCGGTGGAGATATCGAAAACGGCGTTCCGGTTGTGCCCGGTGCTGAGTAAAGTGCCTGATGCGCAACTGCGAGGCGTCGTACGGGGACGGACGGGGTAGATGGCCGCTGGGTTATTCGAAGGGCAGTATGTCTGGCACCCGGCGGCGGACGACCGCGTCCTCGCCAGCACGTGCGTCGACGTCCGGGCCGGCCGCTGGGCGAGCGCACGGGCCGCCCTCGCCGAGACCCGCGACGACTTCGCCCTTCGGGCCCACCGCTCCCTGGTCGTGGCCTCCGAGGCGGCCGACTCCGACCTCGCCGAACACTGGCTGGCGGAGGAACCCGCACCCGAGGCCGCGCTGGTGTGGGCGCGGGTGGCCGTGCTCAGGGCGCTGCACGCCGCCGACACCCGCGACCCGCGGGCCGAACCGCTGGAGCGGATAGCGCTGTCCGCCTGCGAACGGGCCGCGGCCATGGCCCCCGCCGACCCCACCCCATGGGTCGCCAAGCTGGCCATGGCGCGGCTGCACCGGCTGCGCGATCCGGCGCCTCAGGGGCTGCTCACCGCCCCGCCCGGACCCTGGCGGCTGTTCGCCCACATCCTGTCCCTCGACCCCTGGCACCGCGAGGCCCACCACCGTTTCCTCGCCTGCTTCTTCACCCGGTACGGCGGCTCGGTCAACGCGGCCTGGGACGTCGCCGCCTTCCTCGGCCAGCGGGCACCGGCCGACTCCGTGCTGCGGCTGCTGCCGCTGGTCGCCCTGGTGGAGAGCCACGACCCGGCCCGACTGCTCGCCGGCCGCGTCTGGGAACAGCCGCAGTGGCGCTCCACCGCGCTCGCCATCTACCAGAACTGGCTGCCCACGGTGGCCGGTTACCGCTTCACGCCGGTGCTCGACCTGGCCTACCTCGCCCACGCCCTGGTCCAGGGCGGGCGTGAGTTCGAGGCCCGTGCGGTCCTCACCGCCATGGGCCCCTACGCCTCACGCATGCCGTGGTGCGTCTTCGGCGACCCCGTCGAGCAGCTCTCCCGGGCCCGGCGCGCCTGCGGCCTGCCCGTGCCCTCCATCCCCTGATCTCGCCACACCCCCCACCGAGAGAAAGGCCGACACATGCCGGAGCGGACGACGGTCGATGCCGAGGCCGACCCGAACGCCCTCGACGACGACGCCACCCTGCACGCGATGGGCTATCCCAGAAAACTCACCCGGCGTTTCAAGGCGTTCGACAACTTCGCCATATCCTTCACCATCATCAACATCATCTCGGGCATTTTCTCGTCGTTCGGCTTCGGGATGAACGCGGGCGGTCCGCGCATTCTCGTGTTCGGCTGGATCGGCGTGTCCGTCATGGTGCTCTTCATCGGCGCGGCCATGGCCGAAGTGGCCTCCGCCTATCCGACGAGCGGCGCGTTGTATTTCTCGGCCGGAAAACTCGCCAAACGGCACAAGGGGGCCTGGTCCTGGTTCACCGGCTGGCTGAACTTCGTCGGCCAGGTCGGCGGCACCGCGGCCACCGGCTATGCGGCGGCCACCTTCGTCCAGGCCTTCGTCGCCCTCCAGTGGCCCTCCTACCGGCCCACGGCGCACCAGACGGTGCTGATCACGGCGCTGATCATCGTGGTCCAGGGACTGGCCAACACCTACACGGTCCAGCTGGTCGCCGTCCTGAACCGGATCTCCGTATGGTGGCTGCTCGTCGGTCTCGTGGTGATCGTGACGGCTCTCGTGGCCGTCCCCGACCACCACCGTCCGGCGTCCTTCGTCACGCATTTCGCGAACAACACCGGTTTCACGAGCGGACTTTACGGAGGCATGCTCGGCCTGCTGGTCACCAGCTGGACCTTCACCGGCTTCGACGGCAGCTTCCACATGTCCGAGGAAACGGTCCGGGCGACCGTCAACGCACCCCGAGGCATTACCCGCGCCATCGGCTATTCCGCCGTCACCGGTCTGATCCTCATGCTCGCCCTGGTCCTCAGCATTCGCGACTACGGCCATGTGGCGGCCGCGGACGCACCGCCCGTCCAGATCCTCATCGACGCGCTCGGCCTCGGCACCGCCAAGGCCCTCCTGCTGATCGTGATCGGTGCCATGCTCTTCTGCGGCCTGGCCAACCTCACCAGCAACACCCGGCAGATCTTCGCCTTCTCCCGGGACGGCGCCATGCCCGGCTCCCGCTGGTGGCACTCGGTCTCCCCGCGCACCCGGACCCCCGTCAAGGCGGTCTGGCTGGCCGTCGCCTGCTCCCTGGCGCTGGTCCTGCCCGGCTGGTGGTCGCACACGGCCTTCACCGCCATCGTCAGCGTCAACGTCGTCGGGCTGTTCCTCGCCTACGCCGTGCCGATCCTGCTCCGTCTGCGCCTCGGCGACGAGTTCCAGCCGGGCCCCTGGCACCTGGGCCGCTGGGGCCGCCCGGTGGGGATCGTGGCCGTCACCTGGATCGCCCTGAGCAGCGTGCTGTTCATGCTGCCGCAGGCTTCCCCGATCACCGTCGGCTCCTTCAACTACGCCCCCGTCGCCCTGGCCGTGGTCCTGCTCGTGGCCACCCTGTGGTGGTTCGCCACGGCCCGCCGCCGCTTCCGGGGGCCGGTCAGCTACGGCCGGCCGGACGAGGTGGCGGCGATGGACCTGATCTGACGCACCCGGGCCCGCCTCCGGTGCCGGTGAGGGCGGGGGGCTGGCCCCGCTGCAAGGACCCCCAGGTCATGCCACTGGTAGAGACCAATATTGGTAGGCGTGGCGTCTGTCGAAGTGCTGGCAGGAGCCCGTCCCCGCGGCCATAGTGGGCCCATTGCCGTGCACGGACCCGCTCCCGCCCCGACTCGGACACCTGGGGGTCTCCCACCCATGAGCAGTGCCGAACACCTGTCCCGCAGATCCGTCCTGACCGCCGCGGTCGTCGCCGCCGTGGCCGGCGCCACCGCCCCGACGGCCGCCGCGACGGAGCGCACCGCCACCACCGCACACACCGCCGCAGACTCGACCCGCCCGGTCGACTACCGCGCCTGGACCACGTACATCGACTGGCGCTCGGGCACCTCCCGCGGCACCCGCCCCTTCGCGGGCCTGCGCCCCGGCCTCCAGATCGCCGCCCCCGTCGGCACCACCGACTACGCCGACCCGCACACCGGCACCACCGCCACCTGGGAGTACGCCACCTGGACCGGCCCGGTCCACCGCCTGTCGGTCCCTGCGACCGAGGCGATCGCCTCCTGGAACGCCCACACCCCGGCCGGCACCTGGCTGCAGGTGGAACTGCAGGGCACGTACTCCGACGGCACGGACACCCCCTGGTACGTCATGGGCCGCTGGGCGGCCGGCGACCAGGACATCAAGCGGACCTCCGTCGACGACCAGACCGACGGCAGAAGCACCATCTGGACGGACACCTTCTCCATCGACGACGCGGCCTCCGGACTGCGTCTGACGTCCTACCGGCTCCGGCTCACCCTGTACCGCAGGCCCGGCACCAGCCTCACCCCGACGGTGTGGCGCATCGGCGCCATGGGCTCCGACATCCCCGACCGCTTCACCGTCGCCGCCTCCACGCCCGCCGCGCCCGCCAGGGAACTGACCGTCCCGCGCTTCTCGCAGGAGATCCACGCGGGCCAGTACCCGCAGTACGACAACGGCGGCGAAGCCTGGTGCAGCCCCACCTCCTCGCAGATGATCATCGAGTACTGGGGCGGCCGGCTCACCCCCGAGCAGCTCTCCTGGGTCGACCCGTCCTACGCCGACCCCCAGGTCTGCCACGCGGCCCGGTCCACGTACGACTACCAGTACGCGGGCTGCGGCAACTGGCCCTTCAACGCGGCCTACGCGGCGACCTTCGACGGACTGCAGGGCGTCGTCACCCGCCTCGGCTCCCTCAACGACGTGGAGACGCTGGTCGCCGCCGGGATCCCGGCCATAACGTCCCAGTCCTTCCTCAAGACCGAGCTGACGGGCGCGGGCTACGGCACCTCCGGCCACCTGATGACGATCATCGGCTTCACCGCCGACGGCGACGTGATCGCCAACGACCCGGCCTCGCCGAGCGACGCGGCGGTGCGGCGCGTGTACCTGCGCCGGGAGTTCGAGAACATCTGGCTCAGGACCAAGCGGTACAACGCCTCCGGCAAGGTGGTCTCCGGCAGTGGCGGCGTCTGCTACCTGTACTTCCCGGCGCACCCCACCCCCCACCAGCGCATGGCGCTCGCGGCGGTGGGCGTGCGCTGACCGCGTGCGGAAGGCCCCGGGAGACCGGGGCCTTCCCCGCTGTGGGCTCTGTGAGCTGACTCATACCCGGACCTGCCATACTGCGGGCGTCGATGGCCAGTTGGAGACCGGGGCCGAAATTGAATACGAGTGAACACCGCGAGAGCGCCCACCCCCGGGCGCGCGGCACCGAGCGTTCCTCGGCACGTCGCGCCGAACTCATCACGATCGGGCGGCGGTTGTTCGCCGACACCTCCTACGACGCCCTGTCGATGGACGACATCGCCCGGCAGGCCCATGTGGCCAAGGGTCTGATCTACTACTACTTCCAGTCCAAGCGCGGCTACTACCTGGCCATCGTCGAGGACTCGGTCGCCGATCTCGTCACCTTCGCGGGAAGCGGCCGGGACCTTCCGGCCGTGGAGCGGGTGCACCGCACCGTCGACGGCTATCTCCGCTACGCCGAGCACAACCAGGCCGCCTACCGCACCATCGTCAGCGGCGGCGTCGGTTTCGACGCCGAAGTGCACGCCATCCGGGACGGGGTGCGCGAGGCGATCGTCGCGACCATCGCGGAGGGCGCCTACGGCCGCGCCGCCATCGCCCCGGTCGCCCGGATGGGCCTGCTCTCCTGGGTGTGCGGCGTCGAGGGTGCGACCCTGGACTGGATCGACCGCCCGGAACTCTCCCGCGACGCCATGCGCGAACTGCTGGTGAAGACGCTGGGCGGCGCCCTGCGGGCCGTGGAGGAACTGGACCCGGCGTATCCCGCCCCCGCCGCCGCCCGCCGGGACGGCTGAGAAGGACGGCCGGAACCGCCGCGACAGCCGCGGTCCGGTCGGGCGCAGCGGGAGACGGCCGGACCTTTCTTGAAGTAAGCGGTCGTTAACCGGTGACTCCGTGCCGCCGATCGGGCATACTCACAGCGCACAGCCGCTGGTCAGCCGCTTCCGTGACCCGGGAGCGCGAGCATCGGGCGGCTGAGGAAGACTCCGGCGGAGCCGCCCCACCCAAGGCGCACGTCCGCCGATGTGCCCGACAGGGAGGAGAGCGTCGCCATGCCCGACCGCGCCCCGCAGCCGGTGGACCGGCAACTGCCCACGGACGAGGCCCGGGACCTGATCTCGCTCGTCCGCGACATCGCGCAGCACGAGATCGCCCAGAAGGCGGCCGAGGAGGAGGACGCCGGGCGCTTCCCGCGCGAGGTCTTCACCCTGATGTCCCGATCGGGGCTCCTCGGCCTGCCCTACGACTCCGAGTACGGCGGCGGCGACCAGCCGTACGAGGTGTACCTCCAGGTCCTGGAGGAGCTGGCCGCGGCCCGGCTCACGGTCGGCCTGGGCCTGAGCGTGCACACCCTGGCCGCCTACGGGCTGGCCGCCTACGGCACCAAGGAGCAGCAGACCGAGCACCTGCCCGCCATGCTCGGCGGCGGCCTGCTCGGCGCCTACGCCCTCTCCGAGCCCGCCTCCGGCTCCGATGCCGCATCGCTGCGCACCAAGGCGGTCCGGGACGGCGACGACTGGGTGATCACGGGCACCAAGGCCTGGATCACCCACGGCGGGATCGCCGACTTCTACACGGTCATGGCCCGCACGGGCGCGGAGGGACCGCGCGGGATCACGGCCTTCCTGGTGCCCGGCGACGCCGAGGGGCTGAGCGCGGCGGCACCGGAGAAGAAGATGGGTCTGAAGGGCTCGCCGACCGCGCAGATCCACCTCGACGGGGTGCGGGTCTCCGACGATCGCCGGCTCGGGGAGGAGGGCCAGGGCTTCGCCATCGCGCTGTCCGCGCTGGACTCCGGGCGGCTCGGTATTGCCGCGTGCGCCGTCGGACTCGCCCAGGCGGCGCTCGACGAGGCGGTCGCCTACGCCACCGACCGGCAGCAGTTCGGGCGGCCGATCGCCGACTTCCAGGGGCTGCGCTTCATGCTCGCCGACATGGCGACGCAGATCGAGGCGGGCCGGGCGCTGTACCTGGCGGCGGCGCGGCTGCGGGACGCGGGTCGGCCGTTCGCGCGGCAGGCGGCCATGGCCAAGCTGTTCTGCACGGACACGGCGATGAAGGTCACCACAGACGCCGTTCAGGTGCTCGGCGGGTACGGCTACACCGCGGACTTCCCGGCCGAGCGCTACATGCGTGAGGCGAAGGTGCTGCAGATCGTCGAGGGCACCAACCAGATCCAGCGGATGGTCATCGCCCGTCACGTCGCGGGTCCCGAGACCCGCTGAACTGCCCCAGGCCGGGAAAGGGCGCGGCGAGCCGGACCCACTCCGGGTCGTGGCGCCCCGGCAGGGTGCGGCCCCGGTCGGCCCACGCGCGCACCATGTCGCGGTAGATCGGCGGGTCCGGGAGCTGCGGCGGCGCGGGCGGAACCGGTTCCGCGGGCGGTGGCACGAAGATCCTGCGCCGACGCCCGGTTGCCGACTGGATGAGGGTCATACCTGGGCAACGCGGTGCCGGGCGGACAGGTCACCGATCGCCGGAATCGAGAGTGAGTTCACCGGCGTCCGGCCCGCGTCGCGGCGCACTGATCCTGCACCAGGGCGGTCCGTGCGCCGTGGTGCAGGGCAGGTGCCGGAGGTGGGGGCGCCCGGTTCAGGCCGCGTGGCGGCGCATCTCCGGCACGCGCATGGGGCGCGAGCCCGGGCCGCCGACGTGCGAGAAGGGCTGCGTCCGCCAGTCGAGCCCCTGGGGGAGCGTCAACAACAGGGCGGTCTGCTGCTCCTGCGGCTCGACGGACTCGTCCGCCGGCCGGGCGTCCGAGGCCTTGCGGCCGGTGCCGGCGCAGACCGTGAGACCGAACGGGTTCCACGGCGAGGCGCACAGCGCGTGCTCCGGCAGGACCTCCTCGTCCGCCAGCAGGGCGATGGGCTGCGCGCACTCCGGGCAGACCACCCGGTACATCTCGAAGGTGTCGTAGGCGTCGATCTCCTCGCCGTCGAAGTCGTCGGGTTCGACGCCCTCCGGCTGAGGCTCGATGACCGACTGCTGCCGCTTGGGCATGGAACGACCAGGGCGCTTAAGACTCTGCATGGGATTCTCCCCCTAAGGCTGGGCCGTGAAGGCGCTGCGGCCTCGACCACAGCAAGCATTTCCCGTCCGGTCTCGGCGGTAATCACGAGAACATCACGGAGAGCGCCTGGGGGCTGTGGCGTTCGTCACATGCCGCGCGCAGGTGCTCGCCGCGAGGGATCCGCCCCCCGGCGAACGGGGCATGACCTGGGCTGCCGAGGTATCCGAGGAGATCAGCCGCACTGTAGGTTCTTGCGCCATGGAGGAGCTGGACCGACAGATCGTGCAGCTGCTCGTCAAGGACGGGCGGATGAGCTACACAGACCTGGGCAAGGCCACGGGCCTGTCCACGTCGGCCGTGCACCAGCGGGTGCGGCGGCTGGAGCAGCGTGGCGTCATCCGCGGCTACGCCGCGGTCGTCGACGCGGAGGCGGTGGGACTGCCCATGACCGCCTTCATCTCGGTCAAACCCTTCGACCCCAGCGCCCCCGACGACATCGCGGACCGCCTGGCCGGCGTCCCGGAGATCGAGGCCTGCCACAGCGTGGCCGGCGACGAGAACTACATCCTCAAGGTGCGCGTGGCCACCCCGCACGAACTGGAAGAACTCCTGGCCCGCGTCCGCAGCCTGGCCGGCGTCTCGACCCGCACGACAGTGGTGCTCTCCACCCCGTACGAGTCACGCCCACCCCGCATCTGACCCGATCGCGGTCCGGGAGGGCGGTTGTGTCCCGCTGTGCGGCCGCCCTGCGTGCGGGTTCGCTTCGGGGAGGCGGGAGACTGGTGCTCATGAGTGAGCGCAGCGCCGAACCACAGACCGTTCTCCTACGCCGCGGGGAGGTCCACAGCCCCGCCGACCCGTTCGCGACCGCGATGGTGGTCGAGGCGGGGCACGTCGCCTGGGTCGGCTCGGAGGGAGCGGCCGACGCGTTCGCCGACGGCGTGGACGAGGTGATCGACCTGGACGGTGCCCTCGTCACCCCGGCGTTCACCGACGCCCACGTACACACCACCGCCACCGGTCTCGCGCTCACCGGCCTCGACCTGTCCGACGCGCCCTCCCTGGAGGCGGCCCTGGTACGGGTGCGGGACTTCGCCGCCTCCCGCCCGGACGACAAGGTCCTGCTCGGCCACGGCTGGGACGCGGCCCGCTGGCCCGGCGGCCGCCCCCCGACGCGCGCGGAACTCGACGAGGCCACCGGCGGACGCCCCCTCTACCTCAGCCGGATCGACGTCCACTCCGCCGTCGTCACCACCGCCCTGCTCGACCTGGTGGGCGGCGACCTGGGGTCCGTGGACGGCCCGCTCACCGCCGACGCCCACCACGCGGTGCGCGCCGCGGCGTTCGGCGCGGTCACCCCCGCCCAGCGCACCGAGGCACAGCGCGCCGCGCTCGCCCACGCGGCCGCCCTGGGCATCGGCTCGCTGCACGAGTGCGGCGGCCCGGACATCTCCTCCGAGGACGACTTCACGAGCCTGCTCAGGCTCGCCGCCGAGGAACCCGGCCCCCGTGTCGTCGGCTACTGGGCGGAGGAGGACGTCGACAAGGCACGGGAGCTGGGCGCGCTCGGCGCGGCCGGCGATCTGTTCGTCGACGGCTCCATCGGCTCGCACACCGCCTGCCTGCACACGCCGTACTCGGACGCCGGCCACACCGGCACCGCCTACCTGGACGCCCGGGCCGTCGCCGCCCACGTCATCGCCTGCACCGAGGCGGGCCTCCAGGCCGGCTTCCACGCCATCGGCGACGCCGCCGTCACCACCGTCGTCGAGGGCGTGCGCGCCGCCGCCGAGAAGGTGGGCCTGGCGCGCGTGCGCGCCGCGCGGCACCGCGTCGAGCACGCCGAGATGCTCACCCCGGAGACCGTCGCGGCCTTCGCCGACCTCGGGCTGACCGCGTCCGTGCAGCCCGCGTTCGACGCGCTGTGGGGCGGCGAGGACGGCATGTACGCCCAGCGCCTGGGCGCCGAGCGGGCCCGTACGCTCAACCCGTTCGCGACCCTGCTGCGCACCGGCGTCCCGCTCGCCTTCGGCTCCGACAGCCCGGTCACACCGCTGGACCCGTGGGGCACGGTCCGGGCGGCCGCCTTCCACCGCACCCCCGAGCACCGTGTCTCCGTGCGTGCCGCCTTCACCGCGCACACGCGCGGCGGCTGGCGGGCGGTCGGAAGGGACGACGCGGGCATGCTGGTGCCCGGCGCCCCGGCGGACTACGCCGTCTGGCGCACGGACGAACTCGTCGTCCAGGCCCCCGACGACCGGGTGGCGCGCTGGTCGACCGATCCCCGCTCCGGCACCCCCGGCCTGCCCGACCTCCACCCGGGCCGTGACCTGCCCCTCTGTCTGCGGACCGTGGTCGGCGGACGGACGGTTTTCGTACGGCCGGGCGAGTGATCTCCAGGGTCGGCGCGGTGGCGATCCGGGCGCGCGTGCCCGTCGCGCGACCTGGGAATCCTCCGTGCCAACCCGCTCGGGGCGCGCGACGTGGCCCGTCATGTGGCTGTTTGACAGCCGACGGCAGGGGGCCGGTAGGTTCTGCCGGGTCCACCACCGGACGCCCGACCTGGGAACTTCCGTACCCGTGTCGCAGTGCCGCTGGGTCAGGGACGGTGTGCCGCACCGGGTCACCGTCACGGGAGCCAGGCGCAGCGTCCGCGTCGGCGGGGGAACGTTCCGGACGGTCGGCAGGGTGTGACTCGGGTGGGGCCCGGCCGCTCAGTAGACAACGGCTCTCGGACGATCCGCAGCCAGCGGGTCCCAGGTCGGCCCGAAGGGCGCCGGGCCCCCCTCCGCAGCACCGCGACTCCCGCGGCACATACCGTCCGTCCGGCCCGTCCGGCACACTCGGAAACACATCCCGAAAAGAGCGTCCCTACCCCGCTCTTGCCGAATCGACACCCACGTACGCACGTGGTGTCGCATCCCCGCAGGCCGTGGCCACTATGGTGGTGCCCTGCGTATGGACATGAAGGGGCAGCAGTGAACGACGGCGACGGCACCCGCGCGGCTCGGGGCCAGGAGAGGCGGTTCGGCCCGCTCGGCACGGCCTTGGTGATCATTCCGACCTACAACGAGGCGGAGAACATCAAGACGATCGTGGGCCGGGTGCGCAAGGCCGTCCCCGAGGCGCACGTCCTCGTGGCCGACGACAACAGCCCCGACGGCACCGGCAAGCTCGCCGACGAACTCGCCACCGAGGACGCGCAGGTCCACGTGCTGCACCGCACGGGCAAGGAAGGCCTCGGCGCCGCCTACCTCGCGGGCTTCCGCTGGGGCCTGGAGCGCGACTACGGCGTGCTGGTCGAGATGGACGCCGACGGCTCCCACCAGCCCGAGGAACTGCCCCGCCTGCTGACCGCCCTCAAGGGCGCGGACCTGGTGCTCGGCTCCCGCTGGGTGCCGGGCGGGCGCGTGGTGAACTGGCCCAGGAGCCGCGAGTTCATCTCCCGGGGCGGCAGCCTGTACTCGCGTCTCGCCCTGGATCTGCCGCTGCGGGACATCACCGGCGGCTACCGCGCCTTCCGCCGGGAGACCCTTCAGGGCCTGGGCCTGGACGAGGTCGCCTCGCAGGGCTACTGCTTCCAGGTCGACCTGGCCCGCCGCGCCGTGAAGGCCGGCTACCACGTCGTCGAGGTCCCCATCACCTTCGTCGAGCGCGAACTCGGCGACTCCAAGATGAGCCGCGACATCCTCGTGGAGGCGCTGTGGCGGGTGACCGCCTGGGGCGTGGGGGAGCGGGTGACCAGGATCACCGGCCGGGGTGACAAGTCCCCGGGATAGCACTTATCCGGCGCTGAGCCGACGCCAGGCACACTGGGGGTATGACGACAGGCGCTCCGACCTCTCCGTACCCCACCCGGCCCCGGCGCTCCCGGCCGCGCAGGCTGCTGCCGCTGGGCATCGCGGTGTGGCTGGTGCTGGAGATCTGGCTGCTGACCGTGGTCGCGGGCGCGGCCGGCGGGTTCACGGTCTTCCTGCTGCTGCTCGCCGCCTTCGTGTTCGGCGCCGTGGTGATCAAGCGGGCGGGCCGCCGCGCCTTCCAGAACCTCAACGAGGCACTGCAGCGGGGCGGCGCCCCCTCCTCGCGCCGCGGCGGCAACGGCCTGATGATGCTGGGCGGCCTGCTCCTGATGATCCCCGGCATGATCTCGGACGCGGTGGGCCTGCTCCTGCTGATCCCGCCGGTCCAGCGCGCCGTCGGCCGCTACACGGAGCGCACGGTCGACCGCAGACTCCGCGAGGCCGCCCCCGGCACCCTGGGCGACGCCTTCCGGCAGGCCCGCATCCGCCGCCCCGACGGCAAGGTCGTCCAGGGCGAGGTGATCAGGGACGAGCCGACCGAGCCCCCGAGTGAGCAGCGCCCACCTCTGACGCGGTGAGTGCTACCAGCCCTTCCGGCGTTCGAGGACGAGGCCGTCAAAACCGAAGAGGGGTCTGGGGGCGCAGCCCCCAGGAACAGAACCCCCACATACCAGCAGGAAAACGAAAACCGTATCCCACAGCAAAAAACCGCGGGCGCCGTACGTCACCATGACGTACGGCGCCCGCGATAACTCAGTGCACTGGAAACCGGCCGCCCGAGCCCCGCAGGGACTACGCGCTCTTGCGGCTGTCCCGGGGATGGACGGCGATGTTCATCGCACCGGAGCGCAGAACGGCGAGACGCTCCTCGAGGACCTCTTCGAGCTCCTCACGGGTGCGCCGCTCCATCAGCATGTCCCAGTGCGTACGCGCAGGCTTCGCCTTCTTCTCCTCAGGACCGTCGCCGTCCACGAGAAGTGCCTGGGCCCCACAGACCTTGCACTCCCACTCCGGCGGGATCTCCGCCTCGACCGAGAAGGGCATCTCGAAACGGTGCCCCTTCTCGCATGCGTACTCCACGGCCTGGCGCGGAGCCAGGTCGATACCGCGGTCGGTCTCGTAGCTGGTCACCACGAGGCGCGTGCCGCGAAGAGCTCGCTCACTCATGAATCGTGCCTCCCGGGCTTGTCGCCCACAGGACAGGTGTCGCTGTCGTCGTCATCCGGTCAACGTCCGGTCGGCGGTAAAGATTCCCGTTCCGATGTCCCGTTCCGGGTCATGCGTCGCCGTCGTAGCCGCAGCCTTGTCAACCAGTGCAGTACCCACCGGCGCCCGGTTTGTCACATCTGCAAGGAGATGTCACCCAGCGTTTCGGCATCTTTGACGCGCAGTAACGGTACGCCTGGCAGGCCAAACGCGTACACTACCGCCCTTTCGCCCGGAGTGCTAAATCCGATCAGGAACCGGATTGCCCGCGTCGTGGATCGCCTGCCGCACCGGAACCCGGGCGAGCAGGACGAACCCGATCGCGAAGAACGCCACCAAAGAGATGATCGCGTCCCTATAGCTCCCGGTCAGCTGGTACGTGACCCCGAACAGCAGCGGCCCCAGCCAGCTCATGCCGCGGTCGCTCATCTCGTACGCGGAGAAGTACTCGGCCTCCTTTCCGGGCGGGACCAGGTGTGAGAAAAGCGACCGGGACAGCGCCTGGCTGCCGCCGAGGACCAGCCCGATCCCGGCCGCCAGCACGAAGAACCACACTGGTGCCCCGGCCGGCAGGAAGTACCCGGCCCCCAGGGTGACCGCCCAGGCGACCAGCGACCCGAGGATCGTGCGCTGCGCTCCGTACCTCCGCGCCAGCCGCCCCATCCCCAGGGCGCCCGCCACCGCGAGCACCTGCACCATCAGTACCGCGGTGATCAGGGTGGACTGGCTCAGTCCCAGTTCCTCCGAGCCGTACACCGATGCCTGGGAGATCACGGTCTGGATGCCGTCGTTGTAGACGAGGTACGCCAGCAGAAAGGCCAGGGTGAGCGGTTTGCCCCGCATGTCCCGGATCGTGGCCGCCAGTTGGCGCCAGCCGTGCACCGGCACCGCGGTCGGGGCCGTGCGCCGGTCGCGCAGCCGCCGCAGCGGAATCAGGGTGAAGACGCCCCACCACAGTCCCGCCGAGGCGAGGCAGATGCGCACCGCCGTCGCCTCGGAGACGCCGAAGGAGTCATGGGCGGTGAACAGCACCAGGTTTGCCACCAGTACCAGGGAACCTGCCGCGTAGCCGAAGGCCCAGCCGCGTGAGGAGACCGCGTCCCGCTCGTCCGGCGGCGCGATCAGCGGCAGGTAGGAGTTGTAGAGGACCATCGAGACGGCCACCGAGGCATTGGCGACGATCAGCAGCACGCCGCCCAGCAGATAGCGGTGGCCGTCCAGGAAGAACAGGCCCGTCGTCGCGGTGGCGCCCGTGTACGCGGCGGCCGCCAGCAGCGGTTTGCGGCGGCCGGTGCGGTCGGCCGCCGCACCCGCGACGGGCATCACCAGGATCGCCAGGATCACCGAGGCCGAGACGCAGTAGGCGAAGAACGACCCGGCACGCACCGGGATCCCCAGCGGATGCACGAACCCGTCCGCGTCCGCCGCCGACCGGGCGACCGAGGTGAGGTACGGGCCGAGGAACACGGTGAGCACGCTGGTCGAGTAGACGGAGCACGCCCAGTCGTAGAAGTACCAGCCGCGCTGCTCGCGCCGCCGGTCGGCGGCCTCGTCGCCCGCCTGTGTCCGCACGGTACCGGTGCCCACCCGTGCCCTCGCTTCCCCGCCGCAGATGCCGCGCACGATCCATGGACCGGGCCGGAGCCCGGACCCGGTTCCGAGACGGCGCCGGGGCTCAGACCCAGACGCCCCGCTCCTCCATGACCTTGCGCAGCGTGTCGATGTGATCGGTCATGATGCCATCGACACCGAGGTCCAGGAGCCGGTGCATCCGCTCCGGTTCGTTGATCGTCCACACGTGCACCTGCAGCCCGCGCGCGTGGGCCGTGCGGAGGAACAGCGGGTCGACCACCGGCACGCCCGCATGGGAGAGCGGCACCTGCGCGGCCACGGCGGACCGGCGCAGCCTGGCCGGCACACCCCAGGACCGCAGCCGCAGCGCCAGTACCCCGCGCGTCCCGTACGACGTCGCCAGGCGCGGCCCGGCCAACCTCTGGGCCCGGACCAGGCGTGCCTCGGAGAACGAGCCCACGCAGACCCGCTCCCAGGCGTCCGTCCGCGCGATCAGATCCAGCAGGGGCGCCAGCGCGGGCTCCGCCTTGACGTCGACGTTCCAGCGCACCTCGGGAAAGGTCTCCAGCAGCTCCTCGAAGAGGGGTACCGGCTCCCTGCCCGCCACGCGCGCGTGCCGCACGTCCTCCCACGGCTGATCCGCTATCAGTCCCGCGCCGTCGGTCACCCGGTCCAGGGTCGCGTCGTGGAAGGCGACCAGCCGGCCGTCGGCAGTGGCGTGTACATCGGTCTCGATGTACCGGTAACCGAGTTCGACCGCCCGCCGGAACTGCGCCACGGTGTTCTCCAGCCCTTCGGCGGCCCCGCCGCGGTGGGCGAAGGCGAGAGGCCCCGGGTGGTCGAGGAACGGGTGGCGTACGAGCGTGGTCACGGACGCAGTATCGCTCCTTCGGGTGACGCCGCGGCAACGGCCGTGCTGCCGCCGGTGGCCGTCGGCACGGCGAACAGACGCAGGAAGAGCTGGGCCAGCGGGCCGATCGAGACGGCGTACAGCAGAGTGCCGACCCCGACGGTGCCGCCGAGGACGAACCCGGTGACGACGACCACGACCTCCACCACCGTCCGCGTCAGCCGGATCGAGCGGCCGGTGCGCCGGTGCAGCCCCGTCATCAGCCCGTCCCTGGGCCCGGGCCCGAAACGGGCGGATATGTACAGGCCGGTGGCGACACCGTTGAGCACGATGGCCGCCAGGAGCAGCGGAATCCGCACGGCCAGGGCGTGGACGCCGGGCAGCGCGGCGAGCGTGCCGTCCATGGCAAGACCGATGACGACGACGTTGGAGACCGTGCCCAGGCCGGGCCGCTGGCGCAGGGGGATCCACAGCAGCAGCACCGCCGCGCCCACGACGATCGACACCACACCGATGGTCAGGCCGCTGAGCTCGGCCAGCCCCTGGTGCAGCACACCCCACGGCTCCAGGCCGAGGCCCGCCTCGACGAGGAGCCCGGAGCTGACGCCGTACAGGACGAGACCGGCGTAGAGCTGAAGGAGTCGCCGCCCGAGGCGGCCCTGCGTGGACAAAATGTCCCCCCTGGTGGTGGAAGTGGCCTGACTCGTGACACTCTGTGGCGGGGGAACACAACTCATCCATGGCCAATTCGGGGAAGGTGGACTGGTCGTCATGGCGCAGTGGACTTCGGCGGTGGGTGCCACACAGCTCGCCCGGCTGCTCGTCTCCCAGCAGAAGCGCCCGGCCGGCCCCGGCACCCGCCGCCCGCCCGCCTACCGTGCCCTCGCCGACGGCATCCGGCTGCTGGTCCTGGAGGGCCGCGTGCCGGTGGCCGCCCGGCTGCCCGCCGAACGCGAGCTGGCGCTGGCCCTGTCCGTCAGCCGCACCACCGTCGCCGCCGCCTACGAGGCGCTGCGCACCGAGGGCTTCCTGGAGTCCCGGCGCGGCGCGGGCAGCTGGACGGCCGTCCCGGCCGGCAACCCGCTGCCCGCGCGGGGGCTCGAACCCCTGCCCCCGGAGGCGCTGGGCTCGATGATCGACCTGGGCACCGCGGCCCTCCAGGCCCCCGAACCCTGGCTCACCCGCGCCGTGCAGGGTGCCCTCGAGGAACTGCCGCCGTACGCCCACACGCACGGCGACTACCCGGCCGGCCTGCCCGCGCTGCGCTCGATGATCGCCGAGCGGTACACCGCGCGCGGGATCCCGACCATGCCGGAGCAGATCATGGTCACGACGGGCGCCATGGGTGCCATCGACGCCATCTGCCACCTCTTCGGCGGGCGCGGCGAGCGCATCGCCGTGGAGTCGCCGTCCTACGCCAACATCCTCCAGCTGATGCGGGAGGCGGGCGCCCGGCTGGTTCCGGTGGCCATGGCCGAGGGGCTCACCGGATGGGACCTGGACCGCTGGCGTCAGGTGCTGCGGGAGGCCGCGCCCCGGATCGCCTACGTCGTCGCCGACTTCCACAACCCCACCGGCGCCCTCGCCGACGAGGACCAGCGGCGCCGCCTGGTGGAGGCGGCACGCTCCGCGGGGACCGTGCTCGTCGTCGACGAGACGATGAGCGAGCTGTACCTGGACCCGGACCTGAAGATGCCCCGGCGGGTGTGCGCCTTCGACCCGGCCGGCTCCACGGTGATCACCGTCGGGTCGGCGAGCAAGGCCTTCTGGGCCGGGATGCGCATCGGCTGGGTGCGGGCGGCCCCCGACGTGATCCGCAGCCTGGTCGCCGCGCGCGCCTACGCCGACCTGGGTACCCCGGTGCTCGAACAGCTGGCAGTGAACTGGCTGTTCAGCACCGGCGGCTGGGAGCAGGCCGTGGAGGTCCGGCGCGGGCAGGCCCGCGACAACCGTGACGCCCTGGTCGCGGCGGTCCGGCGCGAGCTGCCCGACTGGGAGTTCGAGGTCCCGCGGGGCGGCCTGACCCTGTGGGTGCGCACCGGCGGCCTGTCCGGGTCCCGCCTGGCCGAGGCGGGCGAGCGCGTGGGCGTACGGGTCCCCTCCGGCCCGCGCTTCGGCGTCGACGGCGCCTTCGAGGGCTACGTCCGCCTGCCCTTCACCGTCTCAGGAGCGGTGGCGGAGGAAGCGGCGACGCGGCTGGCGGCAGCGGCCCACCTGGTGGAAACAGGAGCGTCGGGCAACGGCGAGTCCCCGAGGACATTCGTGGCGTAGGCACAGCCGCACAGCCGCGGCCTCAGGACGGCTCGGCCACAGCAGCCTCGGCCACGGCGTCCCCGGGTTCCGGCACCGTCTCCCCGTCCGCCGGCATCGTCTTCGCCGGCAACAACTCCAGCACCGCCTCCCGCAGCCCCTCGCTCACCGAGTCGTCGTACGGATCGGGCGTCGCCGGAACCTGGAGCCGGTGCACGGCCCCCGTGCCCAGCCGCGCATAGCCACGCCCGGGCGGGAAGACGGGTGGGGCGGTCGTGTGCGGCGGCGCTCCCAGCACCGCCTTGACCTGCTCCGCCGTCGCCGGCCCCAGCACGACCCGCGCGCGGGTGTGCTGCCGCAGCGGATCACCGAGCGCCTCCGCGCTGTCGAACTGCTCGGCCACGACGACCGTGACGTTGACCGCACGGCCGTGCCGCAGCGGCACCTGGAGCAGCGCCTGGGGATCCTTGCGGCCGTTGGCGGCGGCCAGGTGCGTGAAGGCGGTCGGCCGGTCGAGCAGCAGCCACAGCGGGCGCCTGGTGTCGTCCGGGGGCGGGTGGCCCGCCTGCCGCGCGCGGTTGACGGCGATCAGCCGCCGCTCGGTCTCGGTGGCGGCCCACTCCAGGCTCGCCAGCACCCCGGCCAGCCCGCACTCGACGGCCAGGACGCCGTCGCGGCCGGTCAGGCAGGCGTACTCGCCGGTGCCGCCGCCGTCCACCACGAGCACGTCGCCGTGCTGGAGGGCCTGGAGCGCGATCGAGCGCAGAAGTGTGGAGGTGCCGCTGCCCGGCTGGCCCATGGCCAGCAGGTGCGGCTCGGTGGACCGCTGGCCCGTGCGCCAGACGACCGGCGGCACATCGTGCTGTTCCTCGCCGAAGGCGAGGGGGAGGGTGCGCTGGACCTCGCTCGGATCGGTGAATCCCAGCACGGTCTCCCCGGGCGTGGTGACGAACCGCTGGGCCGGAATGCCGGTGGGCAGCGGGGTGAGCGCGGTGACCGAGAGCTCGTTGCCCTCCTCGTCCCAGGCGAAGAGGTACTCACGGCCGCGGCCGGCCTTGGCGGAGAGCAGGTGCTCGATCCGGGCCCGTGACTCGGGCTCGCCGTCGGTGAAGTACGCCGGGTAGCGGATCAGCAGGTGGGCGACGCGGCCGGAGTCGTCGAACGTGTACGAGGGGAAGGCCTGCTGCCACTCACCGCCGTGCGCGTACATGGGCGCCGGGTCCTCCGCGGCCGAGAAGTACGGCACCAGCGCCTCGTACAGCAACGACAGACGGCGGACGTGCGACTCGTCGGGGCCCTCGGGCTCGGCCGGGGTGCGGTCGCGGCCGAGCCAGGCCGCCGCCGCCGTCACCACGACGGCAGCGAGCAGCGGGCCGTACGGCACCATCATCAGGACCAGGATCACCGAGGCCACCAGGAACAGCAGCGGCCCGCGCCGGTCCTTGGGGGTGTCCGCCCATCTGCGCCGGCCGGCCGCGGCGAGCCGGCACAGACCACGGGCGATGGTGATCAGCGGGTGGAGGATGTCCGTGGCGTTGTCCGCCGCCGTCCGGGCCAGCTCCCGGCTCCGGGCGACCTGCGCGCTGCCTGTGCTCAGAATGCGGGGGAGGGGGCGCCGGGCCACTGCTGCCTCCTGTCGTACGTACGGGCGAGGGGTCCCCAGGGTGGGTGGCGTCAGAACCTCATGCCGCCGATCAGGCTCGCCAGGGACTCGCCGCCGGCTCTGATGCTCGGGGCGATGGCGGTGCTCGCGAGGTAGAAACCGAACAGGACCGACACACATGCGTGTGACGGCTTCAGCCCGTCCTTGCGGAAGAAGATGAAGCCGATGGTGCCGAACAGGACGACGCCTGAGATGGAGAGGATCATGAGAGATCTCCTGGTGTCGAGGGGGACAGTCACCCTGAGTCCTTCCAGCATCACAGGATGTATCCATATGACAAAAGGTGCAACTGGGTGAATTTCGTTCGATTTCCCTCGGTCGGCGGAGCCGGTGGGCGGGGTCGCTGACCAGCCCGGTCCTCTGTGGCCCCGTCCTGTGCGCCGGGCTCGTGGTGATCTTTGCCTCGGGTGCCCCGGGCCATGTGCCGCGCGAGCCAGTACCCTGGCGATTCACCCGTACGGCCGAGTCCCGCTCGCGGTCGTACGCTTCTGCCCGCAGGTCCGCGAAGCGGCACCCGCACGCACTCCCCGGCAGTACCAGCAGTACCAGTCCCCAGCAGTACCAGCAGCACCCAGCAGTACCAGTCCCCACGCGGTACCCGCAGTCCCCAACGCTCGAAGTGAGAGGCGGTCCGGCCATGAGTGAAGCCCCCGACCCCGAGGTCGTGGAGCTGGCGACCAAGATCTTCGATCTGGCCCGGCAGGGGCGGACCGAGGCGCTCGTGGCGTACGTCGACGCGGGCGTCCCGGCCGAGCTCACCAACGACCGCGGCGACTCCCTGGTGATGCTCGCCGCCTACCACGGCCACGCCGATGCCGTCCGCGCGCTGCTGGCCCGCGGCGCCGATGCCGACCGCGTCAACGACCGGGGCCAGACACCCCTCGCCGGAGCGGTCTTCAAGGGTGAGCAGGACGTGATCAAGGCCCTGCTGGAGGGCGGCGCGGACCCCTCCGCGGGCACGCCGTCCGCCCTGGACACGGCCCGGATGTTCGGCCGGACCGAGCTGCTGCGGCTGTTCGGCGAGCAGCCGACCGAGCAGTGAACCCCAGCGCCGCGGACTGCTGAAACACCGTTCTGACCAGTAGAGACACCGAAAACGGGGGAGGCGGTACGGGGCCGCCGGAAATTTCGGTCGCGGCGGCACGGACGCCGGGTCATCATGACGTCGTGATTCACGGACGCGATGGCTGGGCAGGTGTTGCCGCACCGCGCGGGCCGTGATCGGTCCGCATGGGCCACCGACGAGAGGCAGAGGAAGATGGTCTACAGCAAGCAAGAGACGGCGGGCGCCCCGACGTGTTGTCACGCGGCCAGGTAGTGCGTGTTCCCCGGTTGCGTCGACGCTTGATGTGAGGCTGTTTCCCATGTTCGATCCGGTCATAGCGCCCAGCGGTACGCTGCTCGGCCTGCTCCAGCGGGGCCGCGGCGACGGCACACTGCACGCGCTCACCGCACCGCGCGCCGAAGCGCTCGCGGCTCTCAACCACTGCGTGCTGCGCGACCCCCGCCACGACTGGCAGGTGGAGAACCGCTCCCTGTACTACGCCCGGCTCTACCTCGACCTGAACGGCGAGCTGGACGCCATCGAGGCGCATCTCTTCGACCCCGAGGACGCCCTCGACACCGACGAGTCCCGCACCGGGCTCGCCCTCGCCGTCCTCGGGCACCTCGCCTCCTACGGCAGGCGGGACGCGCTCGTCCTGCTGCGCAGGTACGCCGCCACCGGCGCCAACTGGGCCTGGGCCCTGGACGAACTGGCGCTGCGCGACGACGACGCCGGGCTGCGCGCGCTGGCCGCCCCCGTGCTCGCGCGCTTCTCCACCGACGCCGAGGGCGAGGCCGAGCTGGCCGCCGCCGTACGCGATGCTTTCGAGCCACGGCCGTGGCGGCTGTGGGCGGAGGATCCGCGCGCATCGATCGCCACGCGCGTGCGTGCCGCCCACGAGGCCGGCTGCTTCGACCGCTGGCAGCGGCAGATGCGGCCCACCGGGCCACGCCCGGGCTGGAGCGTGCAGGCCGTGTTCGAGTGGGCCCAGCAGGGCATCGACCGCGGCGCCGCCCTCCACGTCCCGGCCGCCCGCTGCCTGGCCGCCGTGGCCGGTCCCGAGGACCGGCCCGAGATCCTCCGGGCCGCCCGGCAGGGCATGGACGGCGCCCGCTGCACCGCCCTGCGCTACCTCGCCGACGGCAACGATCCCGACGCCCTCGACCTGATCGAGTCCGCCGTGTCCGACGGCTCGGCCACCGTGGTGGAGGCCGCCGTGGACGCCTTCGAACGCATGCGCAGCGTGGCCGCCGTGGACCGGGCCCGCGGCTGGGCCCGCCGCCCCGATCCGCTGGGCGCCGCCGCCGGCCGGATGCTCGCCTGCCGGGGCGGAGCCCGGGACCGCGACCTCGTCCTCGCCGCCCTCCGGGAGGCCGTCCGGGGCGAAGGCCCCGACGCACCCACCCTGTGCGCCCTCGTCGACGGCACCGGACGCCTCGGTATCGCCTGCGCCGCACCCGTCCTGCGGCACGTCTACCGCGAGACCGCCTCCTCCCATCTGCGCGGCCGCGCCGCCCGCGCGCTGGCCGCCACCGACCCGTCCTTCCCCGCGGGCTTCGCCGTCGAGTGCCTGTGGGACTGCGAGGAGACCACCCGCGAGCTCGCCGCCCGGTACGCCGAGACCGGCGACACCCGGGTCGTCGAGCAGTTGCGGCGGCTCGCCGCCGACCCCGCCGAGGAGGCCGAGGTCCAGACGGCCGTACGCAGCCGGATCAACCCCGACCTGCCGGCCGCGTGAACGTCTCGGAACGACCCTGGTCCGCCCGTCGGGTGAACGTCCGGTGGCCCGCGAGGCAGGGGCGCATGGACACGGGCTGACCCGCCCGGGTGGGGCGCCCAACGCTCATGGGACGTTCCTCGGCCGGAAAGATCGACGTTGACGCGTTCACGTCCGGCGCGGCGACAACACCGGTATGCGTGTCGTCATCGTGACCGAATCCTTTCCCCCCGATGTGAACGGCGTCGCCCACTGCGCGCTCCAGACCGCCCGCCACCTCGCCGACCGCGGCCACGCGCCGCTCGTGGTCGCTCCGGCCACCGCCGCCCCGTCCGAGAGCGGCTCCGAGCCGCCGTACGCCGACGCCCCCGCCGTGCCCGTCGTCCGGGTGCCCTCCCTTCCGCTCCCGGGCTATCCCCAGGTCCGCGTCGCCCTGCCCAGCAGGCGGGTCGCCGCCGCACTGAGCGAGCACCGTGCCGACCTCGTCCACCTGGCCAGCCCGTTCGTCCTCGGCGTGCGGGGCATGGCGGCGGCCACCCGGCTCGGCATCCCGGCCGTGGCCGTCTACCAGACCGATCTGGCCGGTTACGCCCGCACCTACATGGGCGCGGGGGAGGCCGCCGCCTGGCGCCGCATCCGCTCAGTCCACGGCGCCGCCGACCGCACCCTGGCCCCATCCGGTGCGGCCCTGCGCGACCTGGAGGCGCACGGCGTGCCCCGGGTCAGGCTGTGGCCGCGCGGTGTCGACACCGCCCGCTTCCACCCGCACCACCGGGACGAGGCGCTGCGCCGCGCACTCGCCCCGAACGGCGAGGTGATCGTCGGCTACGTCGGCCGGCTCGCCCCCGAGAAGCAGGTCGAACTCCTCGCCGGGACCTGCGGACTCCCGGGCGTGCAGGTCGTGGTCGTGGGCGACGGTCCCTCCCGGGCACGCCTGACCGAGGCCCTGCCGGGCACCCACTTCCTCGGGCGCCGCACCGGTGCCGAACTCGCCCGGATCTTCGCCTCGCTGGACGTCTTCGTGCACACCGGCCCGTTCGAGACCTTCTGCCAGACCGTGCAGGAGGCCATGGCCTGCGGTGTGCCCGTCGTCGCGCCCGCCGCCGGCGGCCCGCTCGACCTGGTCGCCCACGGCCGCACCGGGCTGCTCGTCCCGCCGAACGACCCGGCCGCCGTACGGGAGGCGGTGCGGTCGCTGGCCGCCGACCCCGCGCTCAGGACGGCGTACGGGACGGCCGGCCGGACCACCGTCGAGGGCCGCACCTGGGCGGCCGTCGGCGACCAGCTCCTCGGTCACTACGACGAGGTGCTGGCCGGGCGACGGACGGCGGTGGCGGCATGACCGGCGGACCGCTCAGGATCGTCCGGCTCGCGAACTTCGTCACCCCCGCCTCCGGCGGTCTGCGCACCGCCCTGCGCGAGCTCGGCAAGGGGTACCGGGCGGCCGGCCACGAACCGGTGCTGATCGTCCCCGGCGAGCGGCACACCGACCGGGAGACCGAGCAGGGCCGTGTGATCACCCTGCCCGGCCCGCCCCTGCCCGGCACCGGCGGCTACCGCGTCCTGACCGACCGGCGGCGCGTGGCCGCCCTGCTGGAGCGGCTGGCCCCCGACCGCCTGGAGGTCTGCGACCGCACGACGCTGCGCTGGACCGGCCGCTGGGCCCGGCGTGCCCGGATACCCGCCGTGATGGTGTCGCACGAGTCCGCCGACGGTGTGCTGCGCACCTGGGGCCTGCCGGACCACCTGTCCCGGCGCGCCGCCGACGCCCTCAACACCCGCACCGCGCACACCTACGCGCGCGTGGTGTGCACCACCGAGTACGCCGAGCGGGAGTTCGTGCGGATCGGCGCCCGCAATGTCGTACGCGCTCCCCTCGGCGTCGACCTGACGGAGCGGCATCCGGCGCTGCGCGACCCGCGGGTGCGCGCCCGGCACGCGCGCGTGGACGACGCGCTGCTGCTGATGTGCTCCCGGCTGTCGGTGGAGAAGCGGCCGGGCACCGCGCTGGACACTCTGGAGACACTGCTGCGGCGTGGGCGGCGCGCGGTGCTCGTGGTGGCGGGGGACGGTCCGCTGCGGCCCCGGCTGGAACAGCGGGCGCGGGAACGCGCGCTGCCGGTCGCCTTCCTAGGGCACGTCTCCGACCGCGCGCTGCTCGGCGCGCTCCAGGCCTGCGCCGACGTCTGCCTGGCTCCCGGGCCGGCCGAGACGTTCGGGCTGGCCGCCCTGGAGGCCATGGCCTGCGGTACGCCCGTGGTCGCGAGCGCCTCCTCCGCGCTGCCGGAGGTGATCGGCTCGGCCGGCGCCACGGCCGGGGACGGCGGCGAGGCCTTCGCGGACGCCGTGGCGGCGCTCCTGACACGACCCGAGCCCGAACGGAGGCAGGCGGCACGCGCGCGTGCGGAGTGCTTCGGCTGGGACACCTCCGTGACGGCGTTCCTCGCCGCCCACGACGCGCCGGTGCTCTCCCGCCGGCTCGCCCCGGAAGCGGCGCCATGAGCCCCGTTCGTTTCGTCGCCCTCGGTGACTCGCTGACCGAGGGGGTGGGCGCCCCCGTCGGCAGCGGCCGGCGCGGCTGGGCCGCACTGCTGGCGGACGGGCTCGCCGAGGAGCCCGTGGAGTTCACCAACCTCGCGGTCAGCGGCGCGCAGACCCGGGACGTGCTGGAACGGCAGACCCCGGCCGCCCTGGCGCTGCGGCCCGACCTCGTGTCCGTCGTCGTCGGCGTCAACGACACGCTGCGACACACCTTCGACATCCGCGCCGTGGCCGCCCGGCTCGACCGGGTGTACGGGACCTGCACCGGCCAGGGCGCCGTTCTGCTCACGGCATGCCTGCCCGATCCGGGTGCCGTGCTGGGCCTGCCGAGCGCGCTGGCCCGCCCGCTGGCCCGTAGGCAGGGCGCGGTCAACACCGTCGTACACGCGCTGTCCGACCGGTACGGGGCCGTCCACCTGCACGCCGACGAGGGGGAGTGGCTCACCGACCGGACGATGTGGAGCGCGGACCGGCTGCACCCCTCGGAGCGCGGGCACCGGCAGTTCGCCCTCCGCTTCCACGCGCTGCTCGCCGAGGCGGGCCTGGCGTCAGGCCCCGCGCCGTCGCCTGAGCCGGAGTTCCCGGTTCCGACCCGGTGGGCGAGTCTGTGGTGGCTGGCCACTGCGGGCAGCGCATGGGTGGCCCGCCGCTGCGCGGACCTGCTGCCGCAGCTGCTGACCCTGGCCGCCGACGACCTGCGCCACCACGCCCGCGGCACCCGCTTCCAACTCGACCTGCGCGCATCGGCCGCGGTGTCGGCGGCCCTGGCCGCACTGCCGTGGGCGGAGCCATCAGGAGCGGAGGTGGCGTGAGACCCGGGCCGCGCGTGAGCACCACCCCCGGCACCATGCCCTGCCGAACCCCTCGCGGAGGTCGGCGTGCGGATCTGTCGGGTGCGGATCGGTCAAGGAGGGCGCCGAGGCGGAGGTCGTGGATCCACGGCGTCTCCTCAGGCCACGCGGTACTGCTCGTCGCGGGCGTCGGTCAGGAACATCTGCCCCGGTGCGTGAGTGATGGCGAACGGCGGCCGGGAGGCCATCACCGCCGCCTGCGGAGTCACCCCGCAGGCCCAGAACACCGGAATGTCGTCCGGCTCGGTCGCCACCGGGTCGCCGAAGTCGGGACGGGCGAGGTCCGCGATGCCCAGCGCGGACGGATCGCCGCAGTGAACCGGGCTGCCGTGCACCGCCGGGAGCAGTCCGCTCTCCCGGATGGCCGCCGGCAGGTGGCGCGGCGGCACCGGACGCATGGACACCACCATGGGGCCGTGCAGCCGCCCGGCCGACCTGCACTGACGGCTCGTCACATACATGGGGACGTTGCGTCCCTGCTCGATGTGGCGGATCGGGACGCCCGCGGACGAAAGCGCCCACTCGAAGGTGAAGCTGCACCCGATCAGGAACGTCACCAGGTCGCCCCGCCAGTGCCCGCGCACGTCCGTCGGCTCCTCCACCAGTTCGCCCTCCCGCCACACCCGGTAGCGCGGCAGGTCGGTGCGCAGGTCGGCGCCGTCGGCGAGGACGGTCCGGAAGGAACCGGCGTCGGTGACGTCCAGGACCGGACACGGCTTCGGGTTGCGCTGGCAGAAGAGCAGCGTCTCGTACGCCCAGTCCGCGGGGACCGAGATCAGGTTCACCTGGGTGTGCCCCGCGGCGACCCCGGCCGTCGGGCCCGCCAGCCCGTCGCGGAAGCGTTCCCGGGCCGTGTGCGGGCTCCACGCGCGCGCGTGCTCGTCGACGAGGACCACAGGACGGTCCTGCGCCCCGGCCGGACGGCGGGACTCCACGACGTGCACGCCCGGCGTGGTCCCGGTGGTGTCCGTGCGGCTCACGCCAGCTCCTTCCCGCGCGTCTCGGGCAGCCCCAGCAGCGCCAGCGCCGCCAGGCCGTAGCCGACCGCGCCGAAGACCAGCGCCCCGCCCACGCCCCAGCTGTCCGCCAGGAAGCCCACCAGGGTGGGGAAGACGGCGCCGACGGCCCGGCCCGTGTTGTACGTGAAGCCCTGACCGGTGCCGCGCACCGCCGTCGGGTACAGCTCGCTCAGGTAGGAGCCGAAACCGCTGAAGATCGCCGACATGCAGAAGCCCAGCGGGAAACCCAGTATCAGCAGCAGGGTGTTCGCACCGCTCGGGATGTTCGCGTAGACCACGACGCACAGGGCCGACAGCAGCGCGAACAGCCAGATGTTGCGCCGCCGGCCCAGCCGGTCGGTGAGGTGACCGCCGGTCAGATAGCCGGCGAAGGCCCCCGAGATCAGGAACGTGAGGTACGAGCCGGTCCCGACGACCGACAGGCCCCGTTCCGTCTTCAGGTACGTCGGCACCCACGTGGCCAGCGTGTAGTAGCCGCCCTGGACGCCCGTGGAGAGCAGGCCCGCGAAGACCGTGGTGCGCAGCAGCCCCGGGGAGTCGGCCGTGCCCGGCGTGAAGATGGCCGCGAACGAGCCTCTCCGCGCGCTCTGTTCGCGCACCGCCATCGCCTGCGGCGCGTCGTGCACCCGGCGGCGCAGCCACACCACCAGCAGCGCGGGCAGCGCCCCCGTCCAGAACATCACGCGCCAGGCCAGGTCGTCGCCGGCGAAGGAGAACACCAGCGTGTAGACGACCGCGGCCAGCGCCCAGCCGACCGCCCAGGAGCTCTGCACCGCGCCGAGCGTGCGGCCCCGGTGCTTCGCGCTCGCGTACTCGGCGACCAGGATCGCGCCGACCGCCCACTCGCCGCCGAAACCGAGACCCTGCAGGGCGCGGAAGACCAGCAGCGTCTCGTAGGTGGGCGCGAAACCGCAGGCGACGGTGAACACGGCGTAGGTGATCACCGTGATCATCAGCGCCCGGACCCGGCCGACCCGGTCGGCGACCACGCCGGCGACGGCGCCGCCGATCGCGGACACGACCAGGGTGACGGTGGTGAACAGGCCCGTCTGGCCGCTGTCCAGGCCGAAGTACGAGGCCAGCGCCACCATGCTCAGCGGCAGCGTGAAGTAGTCGTACGAGTCCAGCGCATAGCCGCCGAACGCGCCGGCGAAGGCGCGTCGGCCCCGTGGATCCAGGGCGCGCAGCCAGCCCAACGCGCCGTCGCCGGAGTCGCGTTCACCGCGTCGGGGGCGTTTGCCCGAGGTCAGGGCCTGCGGTGGAGGGGTCATGCTCATGGGCACCTCGCAGTTGAGGGACGGAGGGTGCTGGGGAGTGAGCAGTGCCGTGCGGAAGCGGCGGCACCGGTGCCCGGGCGGGCGGGGACGGGACGGTGCCGTGCCCAGCAAGGTAGGGGATCGTTGAACGATCCTTCAATACCCCCGTTGTCTCGTTCTCGGATCTGCGGTTGAATTCCGGGCATGGCAGAGCAGCTGAAGGGACTGGCCGACGACCGCGCCCTGCTGGGCCGCACCAGCACCGCCGAGCGCGTCTCGGACATCCTCAGAAGCCGCATCGCCGACGGCTACTTCCCGCCGGGCACCCGGCTGTCGGAGGACAGCATCGGCGGCGCGCTCGGGGTCTCCCGCAACACGCTGCGCGAGGCGTTCCGGCTGCTGACGCACGAGCGGCTGCTCGTCCACGAGTTGAACCGCGGTGTCTTCGTACGGGTGCTGACCGTCGAGGACGTCGAGGACATCTACCGCACCCGCCGCCTCGTGGAGTGCGCCGTCGTACGGGGGCTCGGACCGGCGCCGTACGCGGTGGACGGGCTGGCCGAGGCCGTCGCCGAGGGACGGCGGGCCACCCGCGAAAGCGACTGGAAAGAGCTGGGCACGGCCAACATCCACTTCCACACCGAGCTGGTGGCGCTCGCGGGCAGTGAGCGCACCGACGAACTGATGCGCAGCGTCTTCGCGGAACTGCGCCTCGCCTTCCACGTCGTGGACGAGCCGCGGCGGCTGCACGAGCCGTACCTCACCCGCAACCAGCAGATCCTCCAGGCCCTCCAGGCCGGCGACCGGGACGGGGCGGAGAAGATGCTCGCGGTCTACCTCGACGACTCGCTGGAGAAGGTCGTGGAGGTGTACCGGCGGCGCGTCGGTGAGGACGCGTAGGCGGGAGCGGGAAGCCGGGGTCGTAGGTCGCGGGTCGAAGCCGGGCGTCGGAGTCGGGGGGCGCGGGTCGAAGCCGGGCGTCGGAGCTGGGGGTCGGGGATCGCGGGTCGGGAACCGCGCCGGGGGTCCCGCGCACCGGGTGCGACCGCGGTGGCCCCGAGGGTGCGTCTGCGCCGTTTGGGTCGATGTCAGACCGAGGACCTAGTCTGTGCACCGTGACTTCGCCTGCATCGACGGACCGTGTTCCGCCCCAGCTCAGCGCGGGGCCGCGCCCTGCCCCGGGGCCGGCCGCCGACGAGGGGCTGGCGCGGAGGCTGCGCGCGCTCGCCTGCACCGCGCCGCTGCACGACCTCGACACGCGCAAGGCGAACCTCGCGGGCGAGTACTCGGTGTACGGCATGGCCGAGGTCGCGCTCGCCGCCATCGACCTCGTCACGCTCAACATGGACTTCGACACCGGCGCCGACCACGAGCAGATCGTGGCCCGGCTGCTGCCGCGCGTCGCCGCCCAGGCCCCGCAGCGGCCGGCCGCCGAGCACGAGCGGGTGGCCCGCTGGGTCCTGGAGAACCTGATCAACGTCGGCAGCGTCGACCGGGGCTTCCGCGCGGTCTACGGCACGTTCGCGCCGGACGGTACGTACGTGCGCCGGGACTACGACTTCAAGCTGATCGAGGAGGTGCCCGGCCCCGGCGGCAGCGTCTACCTGCGCACCACGGACGAGGCGGTCAACGTCCTCGTGGGCGCCCTCGACACCGACGTCACCAGCGCGCAGATCGCCGCCGAGGTCAAGCTGGAGGTGCTCATCAGCCGCGGCCGCCTCGCCGACGCCCAGCTCGCCGCCGAGCAGGCCCGCTACCGCACCGTGCAGTACTCGGAGAGCCTGCGCCGAGCCCTGGACGCCACCCGGCGCAACGTCCGTGCGGTGGACTGGCTGCGCGCCGTACCGGACATGATCACCGAGGCCCTGGACCACGTCGCCGACCGCTACCGGCACGAGAACGCGATCCTGACCAACATCCGCAAGGCGCGCGACGAGTCCGAGGAGCCCGAGCACAAGCGGCGCGCCGCCGAGCTCGTCGACATCGTCAAGGACTGCATCCGCCGGCACACCCAGCTGCAGACCCGGCTGCTGGAGGCCGGCCCCCTCTTCCGCGCCGAGCAGGACCGTCAGGCCTTCGCCACCCCCCTGACCACCTCCGGGACGGACCTCTACGGCCACCTGCTCGCGCCGACCCTGCCGCTGCCCCTGGAGCAGGCGATCCGCGTCACGGACGCCTTCTTCGCGCGCGGCACCGGGCTGCGCACACCGGTGTCCGTCCGGGTCGGCGACCTCGTGGACCTGTTGCTCACCCCGCCCGTGGAGCGGGAGCACCTGGGCGCGGAGATGCCCGAGCCCGACCTGATCGCCACCCCCGACGACAGCCGGTTCAGCGAGGAGCAGCTGGCGGCGGCGACGGAACTGCTCGACCTCCCGGCGGACGCGCCGCGCAGGCTGTCCGGACTGCTGGCCGAGGCCCGGCGCACCGGGGACCCCGATCTCGCCTACCTGGTCGCCCTGCTGGCGGTCCACGCGGCCAGCCCGGCCGTCGGCACCGCCTACCGGCAGGGCGAGGAGAAGCTGCTGTTCGCCGTGGACGACGGCACCGAGCTGGACGACCCCGAGTTCGGCGGCGCCGATCTGATCGTCGGAACCGCGTTGCTGGACGCGGCCGGCATGGCGGCCGACCGGACGGAAGCAGCATGAGTGACCAAGAGCGTGACAAGGAGCCCAACCCGTGAGCGAGCACGTCGAGTGGAGTGAGGCGGAGACCCCCGCCCCGTCGGCGACCAGCGCCGTCACCCCCGCCGACGCCGCCGACGCGGCCCGGCTCGTCGCCTTCGGCCTGCAGCCCAAACTGCAGCCCGCGCGCGACCAGGAGTACGCCGAGCTGCTGCGCCGCCACCGCGAGGACCCGGCGTTCGCACGCCTCGCGGACGCCGTGGCCGCCGGCCTCGGACTGGTCGTGCTGGAGGTGTCCCCACGCGCGGGCATGGCGGTGACCGCCGCCGAGGACTCGGTGTTCGCCGTCCGCATGGGCGACTACGCGCGTCGTACCGCCGCCGACTCCGGGGACCGCTTCCTGCACGGACTCGCCCACCTGGCCGTGGCCGCCCTGGCCTTCCCGCGCCCCGAAGACCTGGCCGACGACGGCTACATCGGGCGCGTCACGGTCAACGGAGTCGACGCCTTCGTCCGCCAGGCCTGCCGCCGCCTGGAGGAGCGCGCCGAGGAACAGGGCGAGAACACCGACCCGGCCACCGACGCGCCCGGACTGGAGGCGGCCTGGCGCATCTGGGCCAGACGCAGCGCGACCGGCGCCACCAAGGACGCCCGCCGCCCCGCCGCCTCCACGACCGGCATCGTCGCCAAGGCCCTGGCTTTCCTCACCGACTCCGGGTTCCTGCAGCGCACCGGAGACGAGAGCGGCGGCACCTACCGCACCACGGCCCGCTACCAGCTCCAGGTGCGCGACATGGCGGGCAGCGCCGCCCTGGCCGAACTCCTCGACCTGGGCGTCGTCCCGGTGACCGACGGCACCCCGAGCCTGCTGCCCGCCGAGGACACCGACGACCTGGACCTGGTGGCCGACGCCGGACTGCCGTTCCACGCCCCGTCCCACTCCTGAACCCCCCCGATCTGCCGGAAGACTGACGAGAGTCCGCCATGTACGAGCTGTCCCGGGTCCGCCTCTACTCCATCGGTCCTGCCGGTGCGCGCTACGCCGACACCGTGCTTGACCTGCGGGGCGTGGGCGAGCCGGTGCCCGACCCCGCGCCCATCCAGGCGGAGTTCTTCGAGGAGGAGCCGGTCGGTCCGCCGCGCCGCCCCGCGCCCGCCGGCGTGCTCTTCCTGGAGAACGGCGGCGGAAAGTCGGTCCTCCTCAAGCTGATCTTCTCGGTGATGCTGCCCGGCCACCGCAACACCCTCGGCGGCGCCAGCTCCGGCGTGCTGCGCAAGTTCCTGCTCGCCGACGACTGCGGGCACGTGGCACTGGAGTGGCAGCACGTGCAGACCGGCGAGTGCGTGGTCGTCGGCAAGGTGAGCGAGTGGCGCGGACGCCAGGTCTCCAACGACCCGCGCAAGTTCGCCGAGGCCTGGTACTCCTTCCGGCCCGGCCCCGGACTCACCCTGGACAACCTCCCCGTCGCCGAGGCCACCTCCGTGCGGCCGCCCGCCGAGGGCACCTCCGGCGCACAGGGCCGCCGCCGCACCATGAAGGGCTTCCGCGACGCGATCACCGAGGCCGGCAAGGCCTACCCGCACCTGGAGGTGCACTGGGAGGAGATCCACGAGCGCTGGACCGAGCACCTGGGCGACCTCGGCCTCGACCCGGAACTCTTCCGCTACCAGCGGGAGATGAACGCCGACGAGGGCGAGGCGGCCGGTCTGTTCGCGGTGAAGAAGGACTCCGACTTCACGGACCTGCTGCTGCGCGCGGTCACCGACACCCGCGACACCGACGGACTCGCCGACCTCGTCAGCGGATTCGGCAACAAGCTGGGCCGACGCGCCGAACTCATCGCCGAACGGGACTTCACCGCGGGCTCGGTCGACCTGCTCGGCCGGATCGTCGAGGCCGCCGAGGCCCGCACCCGCGCGCGCGACATCCACACCTCAGCCGAGCGGCGCACGCGCACGCTTGCGCGGCGGCTGTCCGCCCGGGCCGTGCAGGAACGCGTACGCGCGGCCGACCTCGCCCAGCGCGTCACCGCGGCCGCCTACGCCGTCACGCACTCCGAGGGCGCCCGGGAGCGCAGCGCGCTGATCGCCGCCGAACTCGCCTACCGGCACGCCTCGCTGGCCCTGGCCGCCGCCGAGAAGTCCGCCGCCGCGCAGAAGCGGGAACTGGCCGACGCCCGCACCCTGCACTCCGCGTGGCAGGCCGCCGAGGCCGTACTGCGCCACCGGGCCGCCTCCGACCGCGTGGCCCGCGTCTCCGCAGCCATCCAGGAGGCCGAGCGCGACGCGGCTCCGGCGCTCGCCGCGCGCGCCAAGGCCGCCGTGGACCTCGTACGGGCCCTGCACGCGGCCGCGGAGAGCGCCGAAGCCCTCGCCAACGAGGGCGACGAGCGGTCCGCGCACCTCCAGGAGGCGGGGGAGACGGCCCACCGCGACGCGACCGCCGCCGCCACCGAGGCGCAGCGGGCCCGCAGTGAGGCCGGCCACCTGCGCCAGCGGTTGAGCGAGGTCGAGCAGGAGACCGCCGAGGCCGTCCGCGCCGGCTGGCTCGACGACAGTGCCCCCGACGCCGATCCGGCGCGCGCCGCGCTGGCCGCCAGCGACGCCGAGAAGACGGCCGTCGCCGCCTGGGACCAGGCCCGCGAGGCCGCCCGGAAGGCCACGGAGCACGCGCGCGAGGCGGCCTCCGCCGAGACCCGCGCCGAGCTCACCGCGGCCCGCGCGGCCGACGCCACCGCGGCGGCGGACCGGGCCTACGAGGCCGAGCGGCGCATCGCCGAGGCGCTGGCGGCCGAGGAGCGGCTCGCCGAACTGCTCAGCCTGCCCGGCACGGTCACCGCCGGGCGGGCCGCGGTACCCGCTCCCCGGACGGGACCGGACGGCGCGTCGGCCGGCACCCCGGTCGACGAAACGGCGGGGAAGGCGGCGGACGAGGCACGCTCCGACGCCGACGGAACCGGGTGGCACCGCACCGGAGCCACGGGCCCGGCGGGCGCCCCGGCCGAGGGCACGCCACGCCCGCCCGCCGAAGGCCCTCTCACCCCCGAGGACCTGGACCGCTTCGCCGACGAGCTGCGCGAACTCCTCGACGACGCCGTCTCCTCCGCCGAGCGGCACCTGTTCGAACTGCGGACGGCGGCCGCCGACGACGCCCGGATCCTGGGCGCGCTCGGCGACGGCGGCCTGCTCCCGCCCGGCCCCGACGTGCTCGCCACCGTCGAGTTCCTCGGCGAGCACGGCATCCCCGCCCTGCCCGGCTGGCGCTACCTCGCCCAGGCCGTCGACCCTGCCGACCACGCGCGCGTGCTGGCCGCCCGGCCCGAACTGGTCGACGGCGTGATCATCACCGACCCGGACACCCACGCCCGGGCCCGCGGGGCACTCGCCGACGCCGCCCTGCTGCCCCGGTCCGCCGTGGCCGTCGGCACCGCGGCCGCCCTGCTCGCTCCCACCCCGGCAGCGGACTCGGCGAACGCCGACGTCTTCCTGGTGCCGCCGAACCCGGCCATGCACGACGAGCACGCCGCCGACGAGGAGCGGCAGGCGCTGCGGGCTCGGGCGACCGAGCGGGACGAGGAGATCCGCCGCATGGCCACCCGGCTCGGCAAGGACCGCGAGCTCGCCGCCCGGCTCGCCTCCTGGCGCACCGGCTGCCCGGCCGGGCGGCTGGCCGAACTGGCCGAGACCGCCCACAACGCCCGCGCGTTCGCCGAGGAGGCCGAGGCAGAGCTCGCCGAGGCACGCACGGCGCGGGCGGAGGCCGAGGAGGCCGCCGCCGAGGCCACGCAGGTGCGCGACGAACGCCAGGAGGCCGCCCAGAAGGCCCGGCGCGCCGCCGACGCCCTCGCCGGGCTCGCCTTCCGGCTGCGTGAGCGCGCCGGCTGGCAGGCCAGACTGCGCGAACTCGCCGACGAGGCCGCCGAGTCGGAGGCGCGCGCCCAGACCTGCCTGGAACGCGCCCGCGCCGCCGACGAGGACCGGCGCGCCGCCCAGCGCGCCGCCGACGACGCCCGCCGTACCGCCCGCGCGCTGCGTGCCGAGCGCTCGGAGATCGCCGGCGCCCCCGACGACCTGCCCGAGACCGACGGGGACGCGCCGAAGGCGTCCCTGCCTGCCCTCCGCGAGGCCTACCGCGCGGCCTCCCAGGTGTACGAGAAGGTCGGCGTCGGCGCCGATCTGCGCGCCGAACAGGCCCGCGCGGAGAGCGACGAGAGCGCGGCCCGCGCCGAGCTGGACCGGCTGAGCAACAAGGTCCGCACCCGCGCCGAGCAGCTCCTGGAGTCACCCGACGGGTCCGACGGTCCGTCCCGGCAGGCCGCCGCCGCCCGCGCCGAGGAACTGGTGCAACTGCTGGAGACCCGTATGTCGTCCGCGAGCGAACAGCTCGGCCGGCTGCGCGGCGAGGCCGAGCGGCTGGCACCCGAGGACGGCGAGGCGCACACCGAGCTGCCCGAGGAACTGCTCCCGCGCGACGCCGAGCACGCCCAGGCCCTGCTGCGCACGGCCACCGCCGAACTCGCCTCCCGCGCCGAGGCGTTGGCCCAGGCCCGCGAGGCGCACGCGGAACTGCTCGACGCCCACCGCGCCGCCGAGGACGCGGCAGGCGGCTTCGACGAGATCGCCGCCATGCTCCGCGACCTGCTGCGCGAGCACAGCGTCGACGAGGAGCAGGAGGAGCCGGAACCGTACCCGGGCAGCCCGGAGGCGGCCCGGCAGGCCGCCGCCGAGGCCCGCCGGTCGCTGCGCGGCTGCGCCGCCGACCTGTCCGCCGCCGAGGCCGCCGTGCGCGAGGCCGGCGACGTCCTCGTCCGGCACGCCAACTCCACCCGCTACGAGCAGGTGCGCACCCCCGCCCGGCAGCAGATCCGCGAGCTGCCCGCCGCCGCCCTGCCCGAGCACGCCCAGAAGTGGGCCGAGGCCTTCGCACCCCGGCTTCGCGTCCTCACCGACGAGCTGGCGCAGCTGGAACGCAACCGCGACTCGATCGTCGACCGGCTGCGCGGCCTCGTGGAGTCGGCGCTCGCCACGCTCCGCTCCGCCCAACGCCTGTCCCGCCTTCCCGAGGGTCTCGGCGAGTGGTCGGGGCAGGAGTTCCTGCGCATCCGCTTCGAGGAACCCGACCAGGCCACGCTCACCGAGCGGCTGGGCGAGGTCATCGACGAGGCGACCCGGGCCGCCGTGAGGAAGAACTCCGACCTGCGGCGCGACGGCATGTCCCTGCTGCTGCGCGGAGTGGCCGCCGCGCTCCAGCCCAAGGGCGTCGCCGTGGAGATCCTCAAGCCCGACGCCGTGCTGCGCGCCGAGCGTGTACCCGTCGGCCAGATGGGCGACGTGTTCTCGGGCGGTCAGCTGCTCACCGCCGCCATCGCCCTGTACTGCACGATGGCCGCGCTGCGCTCCAACGACCGCGGCCGTGACAAGCACCGGCACGCGGGCACACTGTTCCTGGACAATCCCATCGGCCGCGCCAACGCCACGTACCTGCTGGAGCTCCAGCGGGCCGTCTCCGACGCGCTCGGCGTCCAACTCCTGTACACCACCGGCCTGTTCGACACGACGGCGCTGGCGGAGTTCCCGCTGGTCATCCGCCTCCGCAACGACGCCGACCTGAGGGCCGGACTGAAGTACATCAGCGTGGAGGAACACCTGCGCCCGGGCCTGCCCCAGCCGACCCCCGCCGGAGAGTCGGTCCACAGCGAGATCACGGCGACACGGATGTACAAGCGTCCCGCCTAGCCGCACCCGACCTCGGTACCTGGCCGGGTCCGGTGAAGCGACCTGGCCGGGTACCGCCGTCACACCCCCTAGGAGTGAGAGAGCCGGCCCGTGCCGCCCCGTCGGCGTATTCGCTCCTGGGCGCGCTCGGCCGCCCGCTCCTCCCGCCGGGCTCTGCGGCGCTCGCGCCGCAGAGCCCGCGCCGTGCTGCTGGGGGCGGAGACCACGCCGTAGCGCTGGTTCCACACCTGGCGGGTCACCCAGACGTCGAGCGCCGCCCAGGTGGCGACCACCGTGCCGGCCACGCCGCCGAGGACCATCGGGAAGGCCAGCCAGGACCCGGCCAGGGTGAACAGGAAGGCCACCACGGCCTGAACGAGCGTCACGGCGATGATCAGTACCGCGCGCACGGCCGCCTCGCGCACGGGATCCGGCAGCCTGCGCCGCCGCGCGGGCTCCTCGATCCACAACGGCTTGTAGTAGGGCTGTTCGACGGGCGCGCTCGCACCCGCCCCGGCAGGCCGGCCGTATGTTTCTTCCCGTGCGCTCCCCACCGTCGGAATGTCGCGATCAGGTACCTCGGGCGCCTGCCGTGCCACCGTCCGCGGCTTCCCACCGCTGTCGGCGGCCCGCTCTCGCTGCTCCACCGTGCCCATCAACGTGTCACTCCCCACCGCCGGCAGGCCGCTCGCCCCGTGTCCGAAGAACCGGCTCCCCACTGACTGCCCGGCTTGCGTCGCTTTACGCCGCCGAGGTGCGGGATGCGGCTCCAGTGGCCCATTCCGCCCCGATGTCCCATGGATAAGGACGAACGAAGCACCACGAAGATTCCCGGCGGGCGAAAAATATCGGCCAACCGACCGGACCGGCCGACGCGTTCCGGCAGGCCCGCCATCTCCGTGTCCAGGGGCGCCATCTCCCGCAATGCCCGGACAACTCGCCATCTCGCGCCGTCGGAACGGAAGTTCATCTTCCGGTCGCGTCTTCGAGTTACCTGTGCGTCGGTAGTAGGCTCGCGCCGTTTGTTGACGCACATGTGTACCCCCGGCCGGCCGGGGGCCGAGCTGGGGGAGGCCATGCGCTTTCGCGGGAAGTCCATCCGCCGGAAGATCGTGGCGCTGCTTCTCGTGCCGCTGCTGTCCCTGGCCGCCATCTGGGCCTTCGCGACGGTGATCACGGGACGCCAGGCGACCCAGCTGTTCAACGCCTCGTCCGTGGTGGAGAAGATCGCCTACCCCACCGAGGACACCGTCCGCGTCCTGCAGCAGGAGCGCCGCCAGACCCTCGTCCACCTCGCCGACCCCCGTGCCTCCGACGGCGTCGCCGCGCTGCAGCGCAGCCGGGCCGCCACCGACAAGGCCGTGGCCGAGCTCCGCCGGAACGCCGAGAACGCCGACGTCCGCGACGCACTGGGCCCCGGCAGCTCCGGACGGCTGACCGCCGCGCTGGACGCCTTCGACAGCCTCGACTCCCTGCGCCGCGGCGTCGAGGACCGCAGCGTCGGACGCGCCCAGGCGCTCGACCTCTACAACCGCCTGGTCGACCCCTGCTACGTCCTGCTTGCCGACCTCCACGTCGTCGACGACGTCAACCTGGACAAGCAGTACCGCGCCCTGGTCAACCTGGCCCGGGCCCGCGAACTCCTCTCCCGCGAGGACGCGTTGCTCGGCTCCTCCCTGGTGGTCGGCACCCTCACCCGCGACGAGAGCCGCGACATCTCCGAACTCGTGGCCCAGCGCTCCCTGCTCTACGACGTCAGCCTGCCGCTGCTGCCGGCCTCCGAACGCGGCCGCTACCAGCGCTTCTGGGCGAACGCCGCCTCCGCCCCGCTGCGGACGGCCGAGCAGGCCGCCGCCTCGACCACCTCCGGCACGCCGCGGGGCGTGAGCGCGAAGAGCTGGGACACCGCCGCCGCCGATGCGCTCGACGACCTCGGCACCCTCGACGACCAGGCCAACGACCGCTTCCAGGACCGGGTCCACCCGGTCGCCATGAACGTCATCCTGCAGGCGGCAGTGGCCGGTGTCCTCGGTCTGATCGCCCTGCTCTTCTCCCTCTTCCTGTCCATACGCATCGGCCGCGGCCTCATCCGCGACCTCCGGCAACTGCGCCTGGACGCCCACGAGGCGTCCGGTGTCCGCCTGCCCAGCGTGATGCGCCGCCTGTCGGCCGGCGAACAGGTCGACGTGGAGACCGAGGTACCCCGCCTCGAATACGACAAGAACGAGATCGGCGAGGTCGGCCAGGCCCTGAACACGCTGCAACGGGCCGCCGTCGAAGCCGCCGTGAAGCAGGCCGAACTGCGGGCCGGTGTCTCCGAGGTCTTCGTCAACCTCGCCCGCCGCAGCCAGGTACTGCTCCACAAGCAGCTCACCCTCCTCGACGCCATGGAGCGCCGGACCGAGGACACCGACGAACTGGCCGATCTGTTCCGCCTGGACCACCTGACCACCCGTATGCGCCGGCACGCCGAGGGCCTGGTGATCCTCTCCGGCGCCGCCCCCTCCCGGCAGTGGCGCAAACCCGTGCAGCTGATGGACGTCGTACGCGCCGCCGTCGCCGAGGTCGAGGACTATGAACGCATCGAGGTCCGCCGGCTGCCCCGGGTCGCCCTGACCGGTCCCGCCGTCGCCGACCTCACCCATCTCGTCGCCGAACTCCTGGAGAACGCCACGGTGTTCTCCCCGCCGCACACGGCCGTGCAGGTCCTCGGCGAACGCGTCGCCAACGGCTTCACCCTGGAGATCCACGACCGGGGTCTGGGCATGGCCGCCGAGACACTGCTGGACGCCAACCTCCGGCTGGCCGAGACCCCGGAGTTCGAACTCTCCGACACCGACCGGCTCGGCCTGTTCGTCATCAGCCGGCTCGCCCAGCGGCAGAACGTCCGCGTCTCGCTCCAGCCCTCCCCGTACGGCGGCACCACCGCCGTCGTCTTCATTCCCGACGCGCTGCTCACGGACGACGTCCCCGACACCAACGGCATCGGCTTCCGGCTCGACCGGGACCCATCCGCCGGGAAGACCGAGCGGGAGGAGAACCGAAGAGCCGCCCTCTCCCCGGCCCCCGTACAGCTTCCGGGACTGCCGGTCTCGCTCCTGGACGGACCGGTGGAACTGGAGGCGCCTGTCGACCTGGATGCCATCGAGGACTTCCCGGGCGCCCTCGACGACGAGGACAGCGAACGCGGCGGACTGTTCCGCCCCCGCCAGCCCGGCCGGCCCCGGCAGGGAACCGGCCTGCGCGGCACACCGGAGCGCATCCCCGAGGACGAGGACGACAGCCTTCCGATACAGCTGCCCCGGCGCCGGACCCCCAAGCTGGTCAGCTCCCACGGGCGCCCGGTCACCGAGCAGCGGCACCGCCGCGAGCGAGCCGACGACAAGCCGCTCACGAGCGGCGGCCAGAGCGAATCGGACCCCGCCGCCCCGCTGCCTGCCCGCCGCCGCGGCGAGACACCGCTGAGGCCGGCCGGGCGGGCGGCGGACGGCCCCGGCGGACAGGGCACAGCCGAGACCCCGGCCGCCGGCGAGACGCCCCTGGCCGCCGACGAGACGCACGGGGAGCTGCCCGCCCTTCCGCAGCGCGCCCGACGGCCCGCTCTCCCGACGGACCGGCCCGACGACACCGGCGGCGAGGCCGCCACAGCCTCCGGCGAGCCCGCGCCCGACGCGGGGCAGCTGCCCCGGCGGGTGCGGCAGGCGAACCTCGCCCCGCAACTCAAGCAGACGTCCGAGCGGCACACCGAGGACCGGGCCGACCCCGTCGACCGGGACGCCGACGAGGTACGCAGCCGTATGGCCTCGCTCCAGCGCGGCTGGCAGCGCGGCCGTGAGGAGAACGCCGCGGCCGACGACGCCCGCGGCGGCAGCACCGCACCAGGAACGACTAAGGGGGACGGTCGATGACCGCACCGAAGGCGACCGGCCAGACCGCGACTGACAAACGGGAGCTGAACTGGCTCCTCGACGACCTCGTGGACCGGGTCGCCAGCATCCGCAAGGCCATCGTGCTCTCCGGGGACGGCCTGCCGACGGGGGTGTCCAAGGACCTGACCCGGGAGGACAGCGAGCACCTGGCCGCCGTCGCCTCCGGCTTCCACAGCCTCGCCAAGGGCGTGGGCCGGCACTTCGACGCCGGCGGTGTCCGGCAGACCGTCGTCGAGCTGGACGACGCCTTCCTGTTCGTGACCGCCGCCGGCGACGGCAGCTGCCTCGCCGTCCTGTCGGACGCCGACTCCGACGTCGGCCAGGTCGCCTACGAGATGACGCTCCTCGTCAAACGGGTCGGCGTACATCTGGGGGCCGCTCCGCGCACCGATCTGCCCTCCGGCGGGTAGTGGGATGACATGAGCGGAGACGGTCAGGCAACAAGCCACTGGTTCGACGACGAAGCCGGACCGGTGGTCCGCCCGTACGCCATGACACGGGGCCGCACCAGCCATGCGGCCCAGCACCGCCTCGACCTGATCGCGGTGGTCGTCACGGAACCCCATGTCGACGACGCGGAGGCGGACCACGCGCTGTCCCCGGAACACGTGGACATCGTCGAGCTGTGCCGCGACACCCCACAGTCGGTCGCCGAACTCGCCGCGGAACTCGACCTGCCCATCGGTGTGGTGCGCGTCCTCATCGGTGACCTCGTGGACGAGGAGTACGTCCACGTGAGCCGCCCGGTGCCGCCCGCCGAACTGCCGGACGAGAGTATTCTCCGCGACGTGATCAACGGCCTGCGGGCGCTGTGAGCGGCGCGGAAGCGGGGTGACGACATGGCAGCCTGGCAGTTCTGGGTCGACCGGGGCGGCACCTTCACCGACATCGTCGCGCGGCGCCCCGACGGCCGCCTGGTCACCCACAAGCTGTTGTCCGACAACCCGGCGCGGTACGCCGACGCGGCCGTCGCCGGGGTCCGCGCACTCCTCGCCGACTCCCCGGAGCCCGTCGAGTCCGTCCGCATGGGCACCACCGTGGCCACCAACGCCCTGCTGGAACGCAAGGGCGAGCGGACCGTCCTCGTCGTCACCCGCGGCTTCCGCGACGCCCTGCGCATCGCCTACCAGAACCGCCCGCACATCTTCGCCCGCCGCATCGACCTGCCCGAACTGCTCCACGAACGGGTCCTCGAGGTCGACGAACGCATCGCGGCGGACGGCACCGTACTGCGCGCGCCCGACCTGGACGCCCTCGCCGGCCCCCTCCGGCAGGCGTACGACGACGGGATCCGCGCCGTCGCCGTGGTCTGCCTGCACAGCCATCTGCACCCCGCCCACGAGCGGGCCGTCGGCGAGCTGGCCGCGCAGATCGGCTTCCCGCAGATCTCGCTGTCCAGCGAGGTCAGCCCGCTGATGAGACTCGTCCCGCGCGGGGACACCGCCGTCGTCGACGCCTACCTGTCGCCCGGCCTGCGCCGCTACGTCCAGCACGTCGCCGAGGAGCTGCGGCACGTCCGGCTGATGTTCATGCAGTCCAACGGCGGCCTCGCCGAGGCCGGGCAGTTCCGGGGCAAGGACGCCGTCCTGTCCGGTCCCGCGGGGGGCATCGTCGGCATGGCCCGCATGTCCCGGCTCGCCGGCTTCGACCGGGTCATCGGCTTCGACATGGGCGGCACCTCCACCGACGTCTCCCACTACGCGGGCGTGTACGAACGGGTCTTCACCACGCAGATCGCGGGCGTCCGGCTGCGGGCCCCCATGCTGGACATCCACACCGTGGCCGCCGGCGGCGGCTCCGTACTCCACTTCGACGGCTCCCGCTACCGGGTGGGCCCGGACTCGGCCGGGGCCGACCCGGGGCCCGCCTGCTACCGCGGCGGCGGCCCGCTCGCCGTCACCGACGCCAACGTCATGCTCGGCCGCATCCAGCCGGAGCACTTCCCCAAGGTCTTCGGACCCGACGGCGACCAGCCCCTCGACCGGGAGCTCGTCCGCGACCGCTTCACCGCCCTCACCCACGATATCCGCGAGCAGACCGGCGACGACCGCACCCCGGAGCAGGTCGCCGAGGGCTACCTGCAGATCGCCGTCGCCAACATCGCCAACGCGGTCAAGCGGATCTCCGTGCAGAAGGGGCACGACGTCACCCGGTACGCCCTCACCACCTTCGGTGGTGCGGGCGGGCAGCACGCCTGCATGGTCGCCGACTCGCTCGGCATCCGCACCGTCCTCGTGCCGCCCATGGCGGGCGTCCTGTCCGCGCTCGGCATGGGCCTCGCCGACACCACCGCCATGCGCGAACAGTCGGTCGAGACACACCTGGAGCCCGCCGCGATGCCGGGCGTCCTGAAGACCGCCGACGACCTGGAGGGCGCGGCCCGCGCCGAACTGCTGGCCGAGGACATCCCCGAGGAGAACATCCACGTCACCCGGCGCGCCCAGCTGCGCTACGACGGCACCGACACCACCCTCACCGTCGAGCTCACCGAGCCCGACACCATGAGGCACGCCTTCGAAGAACGTCATCGCGCCACGTACTCCTTCACGCTCGACCGCCCGATCGTCGTCGAAGCCCTCTCCGTGGAAGCCACCGGCATCACCGAACCCCCCGATCTGTCCGCCCTCGCCCCGTACCGATCCGCCCGCACCGACCGTTCCGCGGCCGCGGAGACCGTCCGTCTCCACACCGGCGGCGCCTGGCGCGACGTACCCCTGCACCGCCGGGAGGACCTGGCCCCCGGCGTCACCGTCACCGGCCCGGCGATCATCACCGAGGCCAGCGCGACGACCGTCGTCGACGACGGCTGGCAGGCAGTGGCCACCGACGACGGACATCTGGTCATGGAACGCACGGCGGTTACGCAGAGTTCCGATCTCGGCACGGAAGCCGACCCGGTCATGCTCGAGGTCTTCAACAACCTCTTCATGTCCATCGCCGAACAGATGGGCGCCCGGCTCCAGTCCACGGCCCAGTCGGTCAACATCAAGGAGCGCCTCGACTTCTCCTGCGCCCTGTTCGACCCGGACGGAAACCTGGTGGCCAACGCCCCGCACATCCCCGTCCACCTGGGCTCGATGGGCACCAGCGTCAAGGAGGTCATCCACCGCCGCGGCTCCCGGATGCGGCCGGGGGACACCTACGCGGTCAACGACCCCTACCACGGCGGCACCCACCTGCCGGACGTCACCGTCATCACCCCGGTCTTCGACACCTCGGACACGCACGGTGACCGGATCCTCTTCTACGTCGCCTCCCGCGGCCACCACGCCGAGATCGGCGGCATCGCACCGGGCTCCATGCCCGCGAACAGCCGCACCATCGACGAGGAGGGCGTGCTCTTCGACAACTGGCTGCTCGCGGAGGGTGGCCGGCTGCGCGAGGAGGAGACCCACCGGCTGCTGACCGCGGGGCCGTACCCCTCCCGCAATCCGGACACCAACCTCGCCGACCTGCGTGCCCAGATCGCGGCCAACCAGAAGGGCGTCGACGAAGTCGCCCGCATGATCGAGGAGTTCGGGCTCGACGTCGTCCAGGCCTACATGCGGCACGTCCAGGACAACGCGGAGGAAGCCGTCCGCCGGGTCATCGACGCCCTCGACGACGGCGAGTACGCCTACGAGACCGACTCGGGCGCGGTCATCCGGGTCCGCGTCCGCGTGGACCGCGCGCACCGGTCGGCGACGATCGACTTCACCGGCACCTCACCGCGACTGGACACCAACTTCAACGCGCCGCTCTCCGTCGTCGACGCGGCCGTCCTGTACGTCTTCCGCACCCTGGTCGCCGACGACATCCCGCTCAACGACGGCTGTCTGCGGCCCCTGAAGATCGTCGTACCGCCCGGCTCGATGCTCAGCCCCGAACCGCCGGCCGCCGTCGTGGCGGGCAACGTGGAGACCTCCCAGGCCATCACCGGAGCGCTGTACGCCGCGCTCGGCGTCCAGGCGGAGGGCTCCGGGACCATGAACAACGTCACCTTCGGCAACGAACGCCACCAGTACTACGAGACCGTCGCCTCGGGCTCCGGCGCGGGCGACGGCTTCCCCGGCGCGAGTGTCGTCCAGACCCACATGACCAACTCCCGGCTCACCGATCCCGAAGTCCTCGAATGGCGGCTGCCGGTGCGCCTGGAGGAGTTCTCGGTCCGGCGCGGCAGCGGCGGCGCCGGACGGTGGCGTGGCGGGGACGGCGCGGTGCGCCGCATCCGGTTCCTCGAGGCCATGACCGTCTCCACGCTGTCCCAGCACCGCAGGATCCCGCCGTACGGCATGGCGGGCGGCGAGCCCGGCGCACAGGGCACGGGCCGGGTGGAGCGCGCGGACGGCACCGTCGTCGAACTCGGCGGCAGTGACTCGGCGGACGTCGCCCCCGGCGACGTGCTCGTCGTCGAAACCCCCGGCGGCGGGGGCTACGGCCCGCCGCCCGAACCCCGTCAAGCAGGAGAAGAAGTCGATGATCTTCGGGCGTTCTGAGCGCGGCAAGCCCCCGGTCGAGCCCGTCACGCTCAAGATCCTGGTGGCCGGCGGTTTCGGCGTGGGCAAGACGACCCTCGTCGGCGCGGTCAGCGAGATCAGGCCGCTGCGCACCGAGGAACTGCTCACCGAGGCGGGTCGCCCGGTCGACGACGTCAGCGGTGTGGAGGCGAAGCACACCACCACCGTGGCCATGGACTTCGGCCGGATCACGCTCCGCGAGGACCTGGTGCTCTACCTCTTCGGGACGCCCGGGCAGGAACGCTTCTGGTTCATGTGGGACGAGATGTCCGAGGGCGCGCTCGGCGCGGTGGTGCTGGCCGACACCCGCCGCCTGGAGGACTGCTTCGCCGCCGTCGACTACTTCGAACGGCGCTCCATCCCCTTCCTGGTCGGCGTCAACTGCTTCGACGGAGCCCCCCGCTACCCGGTCGAGGCCGTCCGTGGGGCGCTCGACCTCGACGACGACGTCCCGGTGCTGCTGTGTGACGCCCGCGACCGGGAGTCGGTCAAGGAGGTCCTCATCGGGGTCGTCCGGCACGCGATGGCACTTGCCGCGGAGCGCCGCCAGGCTGTCACCACCTGACGCCGCCACCTGACGCCGCCACCGGGTGGACGCCGCACGGCCCGTACCCCCGCCGACCGGGGTACGGGCCGCGATCCATGGGCACGCGCGCGTGCGGCGTCACGGCGCGCATGCGTCACGGCGGTTCACCCGCAGGTCAGCCCTCGCCGTCCTCGAGCCATCCGAAGCTCTTCTCCACCGCCTTGCGCCAGTTGTGGTACTCGCGGTCGCGGACCGCGGCCTCCATGGACGGAGTCCACTCGGCGTCCATCTGCCAGTGGGACTTGAGTTCGTCAAGGTCGTTCCACACGCCCGTCGCGAGCCCGGCCGCGTAGGCGGCGCCCAGACAGGTGGTCTCCGAGACCCTGGGCCGGATCACCGGGACGCCGAGTACGTCCGCCTGGTGCTGCATCAGCAGGTTGTTCTTGGTCATGCCGCCGTCGACCTTCAAGGTGGTGAGCTTCACCCCGGAGTCCTGGTACATGGCGTCCACGACCTCGCGTGTCTGCCAGCTGGTCGCCTCGAGTACCGCCCGCGCGAGGTGCGCCTTGGTGACGTACCGGGTCAGGCCGGTGACCACCCCGCGCGCGTCCGAACGCCAGTACGGCGCGAACAGGCCGGAGAACGCGGGCACGATGTACGCCCCGCCGTTGTCCGCCACGCTCGCCGCGAGGGGCTCGATCTCGTCCGCGGTGCGGATGATGCCGAGCTGGTCGCGGAACCACTGCACCAGCGCGCCGGTGATCGCGATGGCCCCCTCAAGGCAGTAGACCGGCGGCTCGTCGCCGATCTTGTAGCCCATGGTGGTGAGCAGACCGCTCTTCGACGGCACAGGCCGGTTCCCGGTGTTCAGCAGCAGGAAGCTGCCGGTGCCGTAGGTGTTCTTGGCGTCCCCCACGTCGTAGCAGGCCTGGCCGAACACGGCTGCCTGCTGGTCACCCAGGGCCGATGCCACCGGTACGCCCCCCAGCTGGCCGACGGCGGTCCCGTACACCTCGGAGGAGGACCTGATCTCGGGCAGGATCGCCTCGGGCACGTTCATGGCGGACAGGATGGACTCGTCCCACTGGAGGGTCTCCAGGTTCATGAGCATGGTGCGGCCGGCGTTGGTGACGTCGGTGACGTGCCGGCCGCCGTCCGTGCCGCCGGTGAGGTTCCAGATGAGCCAGGAGTCGATGGTGCCGAAGGCGAGTTCGCCGCGCTCGGCCCGGTCGCGCAGACCGGCCACGTTGTCGAGCAGCCAGGCCGCCTTCGGCCCCGAGAAGTAGCTGGCGAGCGGCAGCCCGGTCTGCTCGCGGAATCGGTCCTGCCCGATGGAGCCGCCGAGCTGATTGCACAGGGCCGCGGTGCGGGTGTCCTGCCAGACGATCGCGTTGTGCACGGGCTTGCCGGTGGCGCGGTCCCACAGGACGGTCGTCTCGCGCTGATTGGTGATGCCCAGCGCGCTGAGCTGGTCGGCGCGCAGCCCGGCCTTGGCGACCGCGCCCGCGACCACCGCCTGAACCTTCGACCAGATCTCGGTGGCGTCGTGCTCCACCCAGCCCGGCTTGGGGAAGATCTGGCGGTGTTCGCGCTGGTCGACGGCCACGATGGACCCGCTGTGGTCGAAGATGATGCAGCGGCTGGAGGTGGTGCCCTGGTCGATTGCGGCCACGTACTTCTCGGCGTTGTCCGTCATGACTACCCCTTGGTGGCGAGGGTCGGAAGACTGCGGTGTGGTCGACGCCCGCGGGCGTACCTCCGATCGGCGGAAACGGTGCGCGGAGGCGGGAGATCGGAGAGGTTTCAACCTTTCCGCCCTCGCTCGTATCAGTTTGTCCCACGAGTGCGGGGGGCTGCGCGAGATGGCCGACAGGCGCGTGACGTGTATGCCGTGGCAGCCGAATCGCCCGTGGGGGAGGAGGCCGGGGCATGCGGGCCGCGCATCGGGAACCGACCAGGACGCGCCGGAGACGCGCGGGGATGACGACTGGCACGGAAAGTGTTCACCCGTGCACAAGGAGCGTCAAGGCGCCTGACGGCGACAGTGACAGCGGGGCGCCCGGGGCGCCGCCGGGCCACGCGGCACCCCACCTCGGGAACGCGCACTCGGCGATCGCGGACCCCTCCCGGGCCCCGTCTGTGCGCCTCAGCCCGCCCGAGTGGCCGCGACCGTCGATCCGCGGCGGACCTCGTGGCCGGGCCGGCCCGCCCGGCCCAGGACCCAACTCGGCCCCTGGAGTGCCTTGGCGGCCTTCTTCAACGGCGCCAGGCAGGCCGCCGCCTGCCGGTGGTCGGCCACGCTGCCCGCCGCACAGACGACCGTGGCCAGCGACAAGGTGACCGGAAAACCGGCCGCCGACCAGGGGACGTCCAGCACGGAGGCGAACAGGGAATCGAGTCCCTCCGGTTCCGCCAGCACCAGGAAGTCGTCCCCGCCGATGTGCCCCACGCGCGCGTGCCCGCTCGATGCACCCAGCAGCGCCCGCCCCACCGACCGGATCAGCTCGTCGCCCGCCGCGAACCCGGCACCGTCGTTGACCTGCTTGAAGTGGTCGATGTCCAGCCAGCTCAGCGCGAACGGCCGCCCTCCGGAAATCCGCCGGTCCACCTCACCGGTGATCGCGTCCGAGCCGGGCAGCCGGGTCAGCGGATTGAGCCCCGCCGCCTCCTCCACCCGGGACTCGGCCAGCGCCCGGACCAGATCCGCCAGCCGTACGACGCCCACGCACCGCCCGCGTCGGTCGACGACCGCCACATCGTCCGACGTGCGGTCCCGGCCGCCGACCGCGACGACGTCCAGCACCTCCCAGGCGGTGGCGTCGACGCCGACCGTACGCGGCGGGTCGCCCAGTTTGGCGGCCGGCCGGTCGGCGTACAGGGCGTGGCCGTAGCGCCCCGACATCATCAGCAGGAAGCGGGACCGGTGCACCGACCGCAGCGGCGTTCCGTGCGCGTCCACGAGGAGCACGCCGGACACGTCGGGCGACCCGGTCAGCAGCGCCTGGACCTGGCCCGCGGACGCGTCGGCCGGCAGCATCGCGGCGGGCCGCAGGAACTCCCGCACCGAGGGCCCGGAGCGCGGAGCCGGCAGGATCTCGGGGGAGCGCGGCGGAACGTAGACGTCCGCGACGGGCAGGCGGGCCGGCGGCGCGAACAGCTCGCCCTGCGCCAGTTGGGCGCCGGCCGACAGCGCGAGCGCGCACTGGCGTTCGGTCTCCACGCCCTCCACGGCCAGCAGTGCCCCGAGCTGCTCGCACAACGTCCGCATCGCCCGAACCGCCGCGGGCCGCGCCAGCAGTGAGGCGTCGAGCTTCACCAGGTCCGGGGCGACGTCCGTGAGCAGCCGCAGGGGCACGTCCCCGTCGCCGACGCCGTCCGCGGCGATCCGGAAACCCTCGGCGCGCAGCACTGCGATCGCCTCCAGCAGCGCTTGCTGCGGTACGTGCGTGTACGGCGGCACGACGTCGATCGTGATCTCCCACGGCAGCCGCCCCGCCCCGCGCACGGCGTCGTGCAGGGGGCCGAGGCCGCCGAGGTCGGCGAGGGTGCCGGCGAACACGTTGAGGTGGAGGGGGAGCAGCGTCTCCGTACGGGCCGCCGCGCGGAGCGCCGACACCGCCAGACGGCCGTCGAGCTCGGGGTCGCGACGGGCGTCGGCCAGGACGTCGCCGCTCTCCGGCCGGGCCAGGACCTCCAGAGCCGTGACCCCGCCGGTGGCCAGATTGACCACGGGCTGGAAGGCGAAGCGGAGAGTATCCGTCCAGGAATGCACGGGAGCATGATGGCGCCGCCCGCGCACCCCCAGGCCGAGTTCATGAGACGTTAACGCAGGATTCCGGAGCGGTCACAGTGGGTATGCGAAAGGGCTTTCGGTCCCTTGCGGAGCGCGCACCTCCGCACCCAACCGCACTGGCGCCCCGCCCGAACGGTGCGCAACCGCTTCCCACGGCGGACCTGCTCCCGATAGATGTAGGAGACATGACACGTCTGTCCCGTGCCCTCCGCGGTGTGATCACCGCAGTGGCCGCCCTGCTGACCTTGACCGCCGCCTCCGCCACCGCCCGGGCCACCCCGGCCGATCCCAAGGCGCCGAAGGACTTCGTGGCCCTGAGCGCCGTGGATCCCACGATCATCCAGGAGATGCGCAACTTCACGCCCCACAACTTCGTCGGCGAGCGCGTCGACGGCTACGAGCAGCCCATGTGCATCCTCACCCGGCCCGCCGCCGAGGCCCTGCACAAGGCCCAGAAGGAACTGCTGCGCAAGGGCTACAGCCTGAAGGTCTACGACTGCTATCGGCCGCAACGCGCGGTGGACCACTTCGTCCGCTGGGCCAAGGACCTCGACGACCAGGCCATGAAGGCGGAGTTCTACCCGCGCGTCGACAAGACCCGGCTGTTCGACGACGGCTACATCGCGGCGAAATCCGGTCACAGCCGCGGCTCCACGATGGATCTCACCGTCGTCAGGCTCCCGGCCCGGCCGACCCACCCCTACGTCCCCGGCCAGCCCCTCGTGCCCTGCTACGCGCCCAAGGACCAGCGCTTTCCGGACAACTCCCTCGACATGGGGACCGGATTCGACTGCTTCGACACCCTCGCGCACACGCTCGACCCCAGGATCCAGGGACAACAGCGTGCCAACCGGCTGCTGCTCAAGAGCACCCTGGAGAACCTCGGATTCGTGAACCTCGCCGAGGAATGGTGGCACTACACCTATCAGCCCGAGCCCTACCCGGACACCTACTTCGATTTCCCGGTCTCGCGGAAGTCCCTCACTCCGGGGCGCTGAGCGACTGCCCGAACATCTGACAGGAGACGCCCCTCCTCTGATCGGATACAGTCCGCGCGTGTCCGAAAATCAGCACCTGACTGTCAACTCCGTACCGGACTCCCACTGTTCGAGCTGCGGAGCGCCCTATGGGGAGGGCATCTCCGGCTGGCCCCGCACCTGCCGGGCCTGCGGGACCGTCGCCTACCGCAACCCGCTGCCGGTCGCGGTGGCCATCCAGCCCGTGTACGACACCAAGGGCACCGCCCTGGTGGTGATCACCCGCACGGTGTCCCCCGCGCGCGGGGGCACGGCTCTGCCCGGTGGCTACATCGACGACCGAGAGGACTGGCGGCACGCCGTCGTCCGCGAGCTCAAGGAGGAGACGGGCATCGACGCGGCCGCCCGCGACGTGCGGCTCGCCGATGCCATGAGCTCGCCCGACGGCCATCTGCTCCTCTTCGGGCTGCTCCCGGAACGCCCGGCCGAGGGCCTGCCGCAGTCCGCCGCCACCGAGGAGACGGAGGGGTGGCACCTGCTGCGCAGGCCCGAGGAGCTGGCCTTCCCGCTGCACACGCTGGCCGTACGCGCCTGGTTCGAGGGCCGGTACGTCTGAGCCGTGCCCTCAGGGCTCGTCGAGCCCCCGGACGCGGAGCGGGTGGGACGGGGCACTCATCCCCTCCTCCCGCTCGCGTTCCACGACCACCCGCCGGCCGTGCCGGCGGACGACGTAGCGCTCGATCTCCGGCTCGTCCCACCCGTCGCCCGCGTCCGGCACCACCAGCCCGCCCCCGGTCCGGCCAGGGGCGGGCGCCCACACCTCCAGCTCCAGCCCGCCGTGCTCCCCCCGCACGGGTATCACGGATCCCGCGCGCGCGAGCACGGGAATCCGCTCCAAGGGGGCGTCGACCAGCACCTGCCCCGGCCCCTCGTACGCCCGCCCCGTCGCCGTGTCGTACCAGCGGCCCGGCGGCAGCCGCACCGCCCGCCGCTCCGTGCCCGGCCGGAGCACCGGTGCCACCAGCAGGCTGTCGCCGAGCAGGAAGGCGTCCTCGCAGTCGCGCAGGGCGCGGTCCTCCGGCGCGCCCCACCACACCGGGCGGACATAGGGCGCCCCGGTGCGCCGTGCCAGATGCGCCAGCGTCACGAAGTACGGCAGCAGTCGCCTGCGCTCGACGAGCGCCACGCGCGCGTGCTCGAGCACCTCCGGCCCGAACTCCCACGGCTCCCGCCGGCCCGCCCGCAGGCTCGCGTGTGTCCGGAACAGCGGCAGACAGGCGCCCAGCTGGAACCAGCGCAGATACAGTTCGGGCGAGGGACTGCCGTCGAACCCGCCCACGTCCGGCCCCGAGTAGGGCACCCCGCACAGCCCGAGGCCCAGAACCAGCGACAACGACGCCTTCAGCCCCGGCCAGCTCGTGGCCACGTCCCCCGACCAGGTGCCGCCGTAGCGCTGCAGGCCGGCCCACCCCGAGCGGGAGAAGACGAACGGCCGCTCGCCGGGCACCAGTTCGCGCAGCCCCTCGTACCCGGCCCGGGCCATGCAGAGGCCGTACACGTTGTGCGCCTCGCGGTGGTCGCCGCCCCGGCCCTCCAGGGCGTGCCGGGCCGACCGGGGCAGCGTCGTCTCACCGAAGGCGGCGAAGGAGGTCGGCTCGTTCATGTCGTGCCAGAAGCCCGAGAACCCCTCGCCCAGCCGCTCCTCGTACAGCCGGCCCCACCACCGCCGCACGCGCGCGTGCGTGAAGTCCGGGAAGACCGTCTCCCCGGGCCACACCACGCCCCGTACGACCTCGCCCGAGGCGTCCCGTACGAAGGCGTCCTCGGCCGTGCCCGCGTCGTACACGGCGTTGCCCGGCGTGGCCCGCACGCCAGGGTCGACGATCGACACCAGCCGGATTCCGTCCCGGCGCAGTTCCTCCGCGAGCACCGGCAGCTTCGGGAAGCGGTCCTGGTCGACGGTGAACACCTGGTGCGCGTCGTAGTGGTCGATGTCCAGGTGCACGGCGTCCAGGGGCAGACCGTGCTCGTGGTACCCCGAGACGATCCGCCGCACCTCCTCCTCGGTGCCGAAACCCCACCGGGCGTGATGGTGGCCCAGGGCCCATGCGGGCGGCAGCGCCGCCGCCCCCGTGAGCGACGCCCAGGCGTGCACCACGCGCGCGGGAGTACCGACGATCACCCAGCAGCGCAGCGGGCCGCCGTCCATCCGCAGTTCGCTCACCCCGGCCCGGTCGTGGCCCGAGCCGGCGCCCTCCTCACCCTCCCGCAGGACGACCGTGCCGTCCCAGGTGTTGTCGTGGAACGCCAGATGCGTGCCCGCGTCGGCCACCACCCACTGGACCGGCATGGTGATGTACAGCGGGTCGTCGCCGGGTTCGAACGAGTGACCGGGATCGGTGTTCCACAGCCGATAGGTGCCGTCGCGCAACCGAGGTCCGGACGCCCGCCCGCCCAGGCCGAAGAACCGTGCGTCGGCCGCCACCTCCGAGCGCTGCAGCCAGCGCGCCGGACCCCCGCCGACCGGTTCCCACCACCGGGGCGGCAGATCCCGCCGCAGGGGCACGCCACCGGGAGTGCGCACCTCGATCGCGCCCTGTCGCGAGACGGCGACGGTGACCCGCTCGGCCACCACCCGCCAGCCGCCCTCCTTGTCCGGCTCCAGCACCGCGCGGGGGTCCGGCTCGGGGCAGCGACCGGCCAGCGCGTACGACGGCTCCGGATCGGCCCCGTCCCAGCCCCAGAAGACGGCACCGTTCACCGCGACCACGATGCGCAGCTCCGACCGGCTGAACCGCACGGTTCCGCCCCCGGGCCCGGGGGCCGCGTCCCGCACCACGCCGGGCGTCCGTGCGCGCTCGGGCCCCCGTGTCGGCAGGGCCCTGGCGTCGGCACGCCGCCTGCGCCAGGCGGCCCGTACGGTGCGCAGCCCCTGGGCCCCGCCCACAGAGCCGACCGCTTTCACCGAACGCACCAGGTCACGACCGTCCATGCTGCTCACCCTGCCATCGACAGCGCTCCGCGCGCGTGTCGTTCAACTGCCGTTCACCCAGGCCCGGACCACATCCTCACGACACGGACTATGTGGGGCGCACCCTGGTGCAGAAGTCGATCACATGGCATCGTCCGTGTCAGCCGCGTCACGCGCACACCCCAGCACGTGCGCGGACCGACGCACACGACGCGCACAGTCCGGGAGCCGCCCCATGTCGACCGCGAACCCCCTGCCGCTCTGGCAGCCCGATCCGCAGCGCATCGCCCAGGCGCGGATCACGAAGTTCCAGGCTTGGGCGGCCGAGCACCACGGAGCGCCCGCCGAGGGCGGCTACGCGGCCCTGCACCGCTGGTCCGTCGACGACCTGGACACCTTCTGGAAGGCCCTCACGGAGTGGTTCGACGTACGCTTCTCCACCCCCTACGCGCGCGTGCTGGGCGACCGCACCATGCCCGGGGCGCAATGGTTCCCCGGAGCCACCCTGAACTACGCCGAGCACGCCCTGCGCGCCGCTGACACCCGCGCGCACGAGCCGGCCCTCCTGTACGTCGACGAGACCCACGAACCGAGCCCGGTGACCTGGTCCGAGCTGCGCCGCCAGGTGGGCTCCCTGGCCGGCGAACTGCGCGCCCTCGGCGTACGCCCCGGAGACCGTGTCAGCGGCTACCTGCCGAACATCCCCCAGGCGGTCGTCGCCCTCCTCGCCACGGCCGCCGTGGGCGCCGTGTGGACCTCCTGCGCCCCCGACTTCGGCGCCCGCAGCGTCCTGGACCGCTTCCAGCAGGTCGAACCGGTCGTGCTGTTCACCGTCGACGGCTATCGCTACGGCGGCAAGGAGCACGACCGCCGCGACGTCGTCGCCGAACTGCGCCGCGAACTGCCCACCCTGCGCGCCGTCGTCCACATCCCCCTGCTCGGCACCGCGGCCCCCGAGGGCGCCCTGGAGTGGTCGGCCCTGACCTCCGCCCACACCGAGCCCGTCTTCGAACAGGTGCCCTTCGACCATCCGCTGTGGGTGCTGTACTCGTCCGGCACCACCGGTCTGCCCAAGGCCATCGTGCAGTCCCAGGGCGGCATCCTCGTCGAACACCTCAAGCAGCTCGGCCTGCACTGCGACCTCGGTCCCGAGGACCGCTTCTTCTGGTACACGTCGACCGGCTGGATGATGTGGAACTTCCTCGTCTCCGGCCTGCTGACCGGCACGACGATCGTCCTGTACGACGGCAGCCCCGGCTATCCCGACACCGGCGCCCAGTGGCGGGTCGCCGAGCGCACCGGAGCCACCCTGTTCGGTACCTCCGCCGCGTACGTGATGGCCTGCCGCAAGGCACAGATCCATCCCGCCCGCGACCACGACCTGTCCAAGGTCCAGTGCGTGGCCACCACCGGCTCCCCGCTGCCGCCCGACGGCTTCCGCTGGCTGCACGACGAGTTCGCGGAGAGCGGGGCCGACCTGTGGATCGCCTCCGTCAGCGGAGGCACCGACGTGTGCTCCTGCTTCGCGGGAGCGGTCCCGACCCTCCCGGTCCACATCGGCGAGCTCCAGGCCCCCTGTCTGGGCACCGACCTGCAGTCCTGGGACCCGAGTGGCGCACCCCTGGTCGACGAGGTCGGCGAGCTCGTCGTCACCAACCCCATGCCGTCGATGCCGATCCACTTCTGGAACGACCCCGACGGCAGCCGCTACCACGACAGCTACTTCGCCATGTACCCCGGCGTATGGCGCCACGGCGACTGGATCACGCTCACCTCCCGCGGCTCGGTGATCATCCACGGTCGCTCCGACTCCACGCTCAACCGCCAGGGCGTACGCATGGGATCCGCCGACATCTACGAGGCCGTCGAACGGCTGCCCGAGATCAAGGAATCCCTCGTCATCGGCGTCGAACAGCCCGACGGCGGCTACTGGATGCCCCTGTTCGTGCATCTGGTGCCCGGAGCCGTCCTCGACGACGCGCTCCTGAACCGGATCAAGCAGACCATCCGCGAACAGCTCTCCCCGCGTCATATCCCCGACGAGGTCGTCGAGGTGCCCGGCATCCCGCACACCCTCACCGGCAAGCGCATCGAGGTACCGGTCAAGCGCCTCCTCCAGGGCACCCCGCTGGACAAGGCGGTCAACCCCGGGTCCATCGACGACATCGAGTTGCTGCGCTTCTACGAGGACCTGGCCCGCAAGCGGGCCTGAGCGCCCGGTCAGCCCCCGTAGGTGGCCTCGGACTCGCCGAGCACGGCGGCGAAGTCCGAGGCCAGCCGCGCCGCGTCGGCCGGTTCCAGCTCGGCGACGGAGATCCGCACCCCGGGTCCCGAGGACAGCCGGAACCGCGCGCCCGCGGCGACCCACCAGCCGTAGGACCGCAACCCGTTCACCACGGCGGACTCGTCCGCCACCGGCACCCACACGTTCATGCCGCTCGCCCCGTGCGCCGGAATCCCCCTGAACGCCAGCTCCCCGAGGAGAGCGTCACGGCGCGCCGTGTACGCCGCGCGTGCCCGGGACACCAGCGCGCGCGTGCCTTCGTCCGTCATCAGCCCGTGGACCGTCTCCTGGAGCAGATGGCTGACCCAGCCGGACGTCAGCAGCAGCCGCCCGTCGTGACGGGCCAGGGTGGTGGCGTCGCAGGCCGCGGCGGCCCAGCGCAGATCGGCGCCCAGGAACTTGCTCACGGTGCGCACATGCACCCAGCGCGCCGGACCGTCGGCGGTGAGCGTCCGCAGGGGCGCGTCGGTGACCGCCGAAGCGTGGTCGTTCTCGACGACCAGTACGTCCGGGGCCTCGCGCAGTACGTCGACCAGCGCCTCACGACGCTCCGGCGAGAAGCATCCGCCGTACGGGTTCTGGCCCCGCGGACTGCACACCACGGCCCACGCGCCCGCCCGCAGCGCCCGCCGCAGGGCATCGGGACGCATCCCCTCGTCGTCCACCGCCACCGGGACGCTGCGCAGCCCCAGCGCCGTGACCAGGTCCAGCAGATGGTGGTAGCCGGGATCCTCCATCGCCACCGCGTCACCGGGCCGCAGCTCCACGGACAGCAGCCGTCCGACGAGATCCAGCGCACCGTGGGCGAACGTCACGTGCTCCACCGGCACCCCGTCGGGCCGCAGCCAGTCGCGCACGACCTCCTCCAGCCGCGCCAGCCGGGGCGTCGAGCGGTGCGACCGGGCCCCCGGAGCCAGCCGCGACGGCGGCACCAGACCAGGGAGAAACGCGGGATCCGGATGCCCGCCGGCCAGATCCCGCAACCCCGGGGGCACCTTCGGCGGGCGACGCGAGGCCACCGCCGGGGCCGGCGCCACGACGGTCCCGCCGCGGCCCCGGGTGACGACGATGCCGCGCCCCCGCAGCTCCTTGTACGCGGTGGCGACCGTCCCGGGACTCACCCCCAGATCGTCGGCCAGTCGCCGCACGGGTGGCAGCGCCGTACCCGGAGCCAGGGCGCCCTCCGCCACGCCCCGCTCCACGGACGCGGCAATTCCCTTGGCCGTCGTACCACTGATCGCATATTGTGCTGCCACATCGATGATTATGTATCAGTACATAATTTCATGGCAAGGGGGAGCAGTGGGGATCACCCGCCGCACAGGACGCGCAGGAGCAGGACAAGCACGCATCCCCGGAGGACGGGACGGCCGCAGAATGCTCGCCGTCGCCCTCGTCGACCGCACCGGCAGCGGACTGTGGGCATCCGTCTCCGTCCTGTACTTCACCTACGTCTCCGGCCTCTCCGTCGCCCAGGTCGGCACCCTCGCCGCCCTCGCCGGAGCCGTCGGCATCGCCGGCGCCCCCCTCGGCGGCCACCTCGCCGACCGGCTCCCCCTCACCCGCGTCCTCATCGCCCTGCAACTCCTGCGCGCGCTCGCCTCCCTCGCGCTCCTCACCAGCGACAACTACGCCCTGCTGGTCACCTTCTCCGCCGTGGGCAGCCTCGGCGACCGCGCCGCGAGCGTCCTCACCAAGCTCTACGCCACCCGCGTCGCCGGCCCCGACCGCGTCCGCTACCAGGCCCTCAACCGCACCCTGGCCAACGTCGGCTGGGCACTCGGCGGCCTCGGCGCCGCAGCCGCCCTCACCCTCGGCACCACCGCCGCCTACCGGTGGCTGCTCATCGGCGACGCGCTCTCCTTCGCCGCCGCCGCCCTCCTCACCGTGCGCTGCGCGGAACCCCCTTCCCCCTCCAGGACCGTCGCCGGCTCACACACCCCCGAGCCGGCCACCAAGCCCACCAGCCCCTGGCGCGACCGCACCTACCTCCGCTACGTCGCCACCGAAACCGTCCTCTTCCTCGACGACGCCGTCTTCAAGGTCGGCCTGCCCCTGTGGATCGCGCACACCGGCAGCACACCCCACGGCCTCGCACCCCTGCTCATGGTCCTCAACAACGTGATGGTGGTCGTCCTCCAGGTCCCCCTGGCCCGCTTCGGCGCCACCACGGCCGCCGCCCGCGGCCTCCTGATCCCACTCTCGGCGGCCTACGCCGCAGGCGGCACCGCCATGGCGCTGTCCGCGACCGCCGGCACCGTCGGCGCCACCCTGCTCCTGACCGCCGCGGCGGCCGCCTTCACCACGGCGGAGATGCTCCATGCCACCATCTCCTGGGAACTGTCCGTGGCCCTCGCCCCCGCCCAGGCCCAGGGCACCTACCTGGGCGTGCACGGACTCGCACAGTCCGCACAGCGCAGCATCGGACCGCTCGCCGTCACCGCGGCCATCGCCGCGGGCCCCGCCGGATGGACACTCTTCGGCGCCACCATCGCCCTGACCTGCGTCATCCAGCACCGCACGGTCCGTGACCGACTCGCCCGCCCCTCGTTGTCAGTGCCGCCGGTTACTGTGAGTGAGCAGTGATCGACCGTGCACACAGGGGGAGAACATGGCGCACACCGACCACCAGAGCATGCGACGCGTCCTGCGCCGCGAAATCGCCGGCACCATCGGCCTGCTCACCGACGAACACGACTTCCGCGCCATGCGGCGCTACCGCAGCTTCACCTTCGACGACCACACCTCCTACCTCCGGCAGGTCGAGGCACTCCTGAAGACCCGCGCCGCCCAGGGCAGCCACACCGCAGTGGCCCTCTTCGACCCCGAGGAATACGCCGAATACTGCGCAGGCACCGGCCTCGACCCTGATGCCTCGGCCAGCCGCGCCCGCTTCACCGCCGAGATCGCCACCACCGGCCCGACCGTCCCCTACGACGGACGGCCCCTCACCGAACTGGTGCCCGCCCTCGTCGACGAGGCCATCCGCCAGGCCACTTGGGAATACGCCTCCACCCTCCTCGCCCGGCTCGGCCCGTGCACCACCTGCGGCGAGGACATCGGCCGCGCCGCCTTCGACCGAGCCGCCGGCCTCCTCGCCCGCATCCTCGACACGGCATCACCAGGAGACCACCACCTGGTGTGCAGCGTCACCGCCCCACCCGAAACCCTCGTCGCCGCCCTCCACGCCGACACCGACGACAGCGGCGCCACCCGGCTCGACGAGGCCGAGGCACTCGAGTTCACCACGGTCCTCGCCCTCGGCATGGCCACCCGCAGCCCCGGCGGACTCGTCATGCGCACCACCCAGCCCGGCGCCCGCGACCGCGTCTACGGCTGGCGCCTGCGCGGCGACGGCCTGGCCCCCCTCACCGAGGGCGAGGTCTTCGACGCCTACTGCACCGACGCCGAATCCGGCGACCTGATCGGACCGGAATCCGGCGTCGACTACTGCGTACCACCCGACCTCGGAGACAAGGGCCCCGGAAAGAAGGGACACGACCCCCGGCACCGCCACTGAACACGCGAAGGGGCGCCCCACCCATGTGGAGCGCCCCTCGACAGCCGACCCGGTACGGGCCGGCCCGTCACTCGCCGGACAGCACCGCCTGCGCCGCGCTACGCGCCTCGTCGGCGCTGTCCGCGGCACGCGCGGCCGCCGCCGCACGCTCGCACTGGGCCAGCGTGTGCTTGGCCAGCGACGCCCGGACGTACGGAATCGACGCCGCACCCATGGACAGGGAGGTGACACCCAGACCCGTCAGCACACACGCGAGCAGCGGATCCGACGCGGCCTCGCCACAGACACCACAGCTCTTGCCCTCGGCCTTCGCCGCCTCGGCGGCCAGCGCCACCAGGTCCAGCAGCGCGGGCTGCCACGGGTCCTGCAGCCGCGACACCGCGCCCACCTGACGGTCCGCGGCGAAGGTGTACTGAGCGAGGTCGTTGGTCCCCAGCGACAGGAACTCGACCTCCTGGAGCACCGAGCGGGCCCGCAGCGCCGCCGACGGGATCTCGACCATCGCACCGAACTTCGCCCGCAGCCCCGCCGCACGGCACGCGTCCGCGAACGCCTTCGCATCGGCCCGGTCCGCGACCATGGGAGCCATGACCTCGAGATAGACCGGCAGCCCCTCGGCCGCCTTGGCCAGCGCCGTCAGCTGCGTGCGCAGCACCTCCGGGTGATCGAGCAGCGTCCGCAGACCCCGCACGCCCAGAGCGGGGTTCGGCTCGTCGGCCGGGGTCAGGAAGTCCAGCGGCTTGTCCGCGCCCGCGTCCAGCACCCGCACGACTACACGGCCCTCGGGGAAGGCCTCCAGCACCTGCCGGTAGGCCTCGATCTGCTTCTCCTCGGACGGCGCCTTCTTGTTGTCGTCCAGGAACAGGAACTCGGTCCGGAACAGGCCGACGCCCTCCGCACCGGCCTCGACCGCCGCAGGCACGTCCGCGGGACCGCCGATGTTGGCGAGCAGCGGCACCTTGTGACCGTCGGACGTGGCACCAGGGCCCACCGAGGCCGCCAGCGCGGCCTTGCGCTCCGCGGCCGCCGCCTCCAGCCGGGCCTTCTTCTCGTCACTGGGGTTCACGAAGATCTCGCCGGTGCTGCCGTCCACCGCGATCACCGTGCCCTCGGACAGCTCCCCGGCGCCGGGCAGCGCCACGACCGCGGGCACCCCGAGCGCACGCGCCAGAATCGCGCTGTGGCTCGTCGGCCCGCCCTCCTCGGTGACGAAGCCGAGCACCAGGCCCGGGTCCAGCAGCGCGGTGTCGGCGGGCGCCAGGTCACGGGCGACCAGGACGTACGGCTCGTCGCTGTCCGGAACACCCGGCATGGGAACGCCGAGCAGGCGCGCGACGATACGGTTCCGCACGTCGTCGAGGTCGGCCACGCGGCCCGCCAGGTACTCGCCCGCACCGGCCAGCAGGTCCCGGTAGGCGGCGAACGCGTCGTACACCGCGCGCTCCGCCGTACTGCCGACGGCGATGCGCCGGTCCACGTCCGCGATCAGCTCGGGGTCCTGCGCCATCATGGCCTGCGCCTCCAGCACAGCCTGCGCCTCGCCCCCGGCCAGGTTGCCGCGCGCCATCAGATCGGCGGCCACCGCCTCCACGGCCTGGCGGGCGCGCCCCTGTTCGCGCTCCGCCTCCTCCGCCGGTATCTGCTTGGCAGGCGGCTCCAGCACCGCCGTCCCCATGTGCCGTACCTCGCCGATCGCCACTCCGTGGCTCACACCGACGCCTCGCAGCGTTGTGTCCATCTCACCGGTCTCCGGTTAGTGCGGCGGCTCCCGCCGCGGTGGTCGTTCTGTTCGCCGTCCTCGTCCTCAAGGACGGCAGGGGTGTCACTTCCAGGCGAAGAGGCTGTCGCCGGCCTTCACATCGCCGTTGTCGCGAAGATCGGAGAGGGAGTCGGCGGTGGCCTCCAGGGCCACGACCGGGCAGACGGGCGACTTGCCGGCGGCCTCGACGGCGGCGGGGTCCCAGCGCACCACGGCCTGGCCGCGCGTCACGGTGTCGCCCTTGTTCGCGAGCAGCTCGAAGCCCTCGCCGTTGAGCTGCACGGTGTCGATGCCGAGGTGGACGAGCACGCCGTGTCCCTGCTCGTCGACGACGACGAACGCGTGCGGGTGGAGCGAGACGATGACACCGTCCACCGGAGCCACCGCCTCGGAGGGCTCACGCACGGGGTCGATGGCGGTGCCCGGGCCGACCATGGCGCCGGAGAAGACCGGGTCCGGCACTGCGGCCAGTCCGATGGCGCGTCCGGCGAGCGGGGACGTCACGGTGGTCATGGGAAGCCTCCCAGGGGTGGAGATCGTATGTGCCGTCACTGCCTGTCCCGGACGGCGCACTGTGCAGCAGGGTATGTCACGGTAAGTACCGGATCCGGGCGAGAGCTTACGACAGCTCACGTTGGTGGTCTAGACCACCAATCACGTTGATTTGCACCGGCTCCGCGGACCGATGTAGAGTCGTACCCCTGTCCGGGGGAGAGTGACGCGGACCAAGCGTCCTTGCTCGGGCAGCACCCAACTTGTCAGATCCTATCTCTGGATCGCCTTCGGCATGTCCGCGGGGCGGTGGTCAGAGAGACCGGAAAAGCCTGATAGAGTTTGGATCACCGAAGGGAAGCGCCCGGAGGAAAGCCCGAGAGGGTGAGTACGAAGGAAGCGTCCGTTCCTTGAGAACTCAACAG
>NZ_BNBC01000004.1:289934-290282 GCF_014654675.1 Streptomyces spiralis | reverse complement strand
CTTGCCCCGGTCCACAGGATTCGGGCCTGTCAGCTCCCCCTTTTCAGGGCCCGCATGTTCACCGAGTCGATCGCACAGCGGGACCAGTCCAGCTGGCCGCGGGCACCGAGCTCGTCGAGGACCAGGCGGTGGAGTTTCGCCCATACTCTGGCCTTCGACCACTCCGTGAAGCGCCGGTGGGCGGTGGCGCCCGAAGGTCCGAATGAGGCAGAGGGCAGTTGCTGCCACGTGCAGCCCGACGTCGCCACGAAAACGATCGCGGCCAGCACCTCCCGGTCGCCGTGCCGACGCCGGCCTCCACCTTGCGGGCGAGTAGGCGCCTCTGGCACCACCCGCTGGAACAACTCC
>NZ_BNBC01000004.1:287254-289906 GCF_014654675.1 Streptomyces spiralis | reverse complement strand
CACAGCTCATCCGGCACCAGCCGCTCGACGATCCCCACACCCGCAGGCTACCGAACGAACCAAATGAGATGACCTGTTAGGACCGTGATGGCGAGCCACCCACTCAGCTCAGCCACGCCCTCCTCCCAGGGACGGCCTCGCCGTCCGTACCGGGCAAGAAGGCCTGTCTGTACTAGGGCCTGTGCGCCTGCGGCAGCCGAACCGGGGCCCTGCTATGCGGCGAACCCGATGTTGGTGACGTACTCGTACTGGCCCCACTCGGAGCCGAGGTCCACCACCGCGTCACTGACCCAGGCGTCATCCATGGCCTCTTCGTCGTCGTTGGCCCATGCCTCGACGATGCGGTCCCAGTGGCGCACGTTGAGCGTGCGGTAGGAGACCACGCGCTGGCGGGGCCGGCCGACCTGGGACTGATTGAGCGGATGGAACTCCACGCGGGTGCCGCGGCCTTCACGGTTGAGGCGCGCGAGCAGATAGCGGGCGACATTCTGCCGGCGCACCATGCGGTAGGCCGCCTGGATGCGCGCCAGGTTCTTCCTCGACGGACTGCGCTTGCCGTCCAGCCACGCCCTGAGCGTGCGGTCGGTGACGGTCAGGCCGGCCTCGCGGGCCGCCTGACGGGCGTGGTCGGTGCGGGTGAGGTAGTGCAGACGGGCGAGCAGGCCACGACGTGCCGTGATCGGCGTGGCGACGAAGCCGGCGAGCGCATCGAGTTGGCGAGCGACGGCCTCGTGTCCCTTGATGCCACGGGCACCGTATGTGCCGAACTCGATATTCCTCTCCGGCACCACCGTCTCCTCAGCCTGCGTACATTTGACAGAACCGCGAGCGCACGTATCTCTGAGCGTGTGTCAAGGTTACCGGCTTCCGAGACGCGAAAGTACAGCCTCACGATGGCTGGAGACAGGTCGGGACAGCAGAATTGCAGCCCGCACTGCCCCGATATCACTCCGCTTTGAACTGCGCCGTCGCTCGCCCTTTCGCGCGGTCCGGCCCTTGCCGTACATTCTGCCCTGCCGGCACGGCAGTCCTGTGCGGTGATGTGGCGTTCACGTCAGCGAGCGCACTTTGATTCCGCGTCTGCGCAGGTAGGCCCGGTTGCTGCGGGAGTCGTACGCCTTATCGGCCCGCACCCGGTCAGGTCGTCGGCGAGGCCGTCCAGGGCCGAGTCGGGGCACCCGTATCGCCGGCAGACCGGGTCCGCAATCGTCACAAATTCGGCTCCCGGGGCGGTCGGCCTCCGAAGTTCGACAAGACCGACTACCGCGAGCGGCATGCTGTCGAGTGCGGGATCAATCGCGTCAAGCGTCACAGGGCCGTGGCCACGAGATACGACAAGCTCGCGGTCCGATACGAGGCGACCGTGCTGGTCGCAGTCCTCAACGAGTGGCTGTGACATAGGAGGCCGGCGTGCCGACGTCTCCCCGAATGCCCTGCCCCACGGCCCGGCCGGAGATAGGGTCCGGATGTGCGTTGATCTCTTGGGCGGCGGCCCTGTGCAGCCGCAGACGGTGCAGGGCGCCTCTCGAACAAGGGGCCGCCCCAGCAGGCATACCCGTCATCACCCCAGCGGAGATCCACACCATGACTGCTCAGCAGCCTTTCACCTACGACGCACTCGTTGAACTCGCCGCCGCCGACCCAGCCGTCGTCGGCCTCGTCCTTAAAGGCTCCCGAGCTCACGACGGCATGATCACCCGACACTCCGACCACGATCTGTACGTGGTCCTCGCCGACGACGCCACGACGGATCTCACCCGGTTCGCCGGCCACCGCACCGCCGAGCTGGACCTCGTCATCATCTCCCTCACCGAGTTCCGCGCAGCCGGAATGCCCGGCTTTGAACGCTACGCCCTCGCCCGAGCCCACGTCGTGCTCGACCGGCTCGATGGAGGCATCGCCCGGATCCTCGCCGACAAGGCGCGCCTGGATGCAGATGAGGCATTCCAAAGTGCCAGTGGCTGGCTCGACGCCTACGCCAACTCGCTCTACCGCTCCATCAAGAACCACCGGGACGGCCAGGCCCTGGCCGCTCGCCTGGACGCCGCCGACAGCATCCGGTTCCTGCTCGAGCTGCTCTTCGCCATCGACCGCCGCCCCCGCCCCTACAACAAGTACCTGGAATGGGAGCTTGCCCGACATCCACTGCCGGGCTGGGACACCGACATGTTGCTCCGTGCCGTGGACCACATCTCGGCAACAGGCGACCCGTCCCTGCAGCGGCACCTGTTCGCCCTTGTCGAGGCGGCAGCCCGAGAGGCCGGACACAGCGAGGTACTGGAGGCATGGGGCGAGGACCTGGACCTCATGAGACCGCAATAAGAGACGGAGAGATTCCCTGCGGCCGTGGCCTACAGCCGCAGGCGATGCCGAGACTTTCGCAACGGGCCGTAGTCGGTCCTAGTCCGTGGCGGCGGGTGTGCCGACGGTGTAGACGTCCTTGACCTTCATCTCGGTGACGCCGCGGCCCTCGGGGAAGACCGCGCCCCAGTCTCCGATCACGTGCAGCTCGTCGGTGCCCATCGCGCGGACGACCATGAGGCCCTCGTCGTACGCGCGGTGCGCCTTCCACCACAGGTTCACGAAGGCCTGGGAGCGGATGAGGTGCATCCAGTCGGTGCGGTAGATCTCCCGGTTGTAGTTCGACTCCCC
>NZ_BNBC01000004.1:164870-287244 GCF_014654675.1 Streptomyces spiralis | reverse complement strand
CACAGCTCATCCGGCACCAGCCGCTCGACGATCCCCACACCCGCAGGCTACCGAACGAACCAAATGAGATGACCTGTAAGACGTCGTTTCTTATGGCTGCGGTTCGGAGTGGGCGGCTTCAGGGAAGCCCAGTTCATCCAGCAGCGCGTCGAACAGTTCTTCCACGAAGGTCTCCCGTGCGCGCAGCAGTTCCTCGATCCGGGGCTGGGCCGCGGCCTGGACACCAGCTGCTGAAGCCCACACGAGAGCACCTTTGGCGTCAGCCGGCACCTCTTCTCCCAGATGCCTTGTTCCAACTGCAGGGTCTGCCAGCCGCCCGGTCGCGGCTGCCACTCATGCACGTCGTCCCTCAGCCCTGGATCGGTGCTGTTGAACATGGGTGCTTCCAGCAGTGGGCGCTCGCTGCGCGCAAAGACCAGATGACCGGAAAAGCCCATGGAACCTCCTCGTCTAACACCAGCGCACCCTACGAGCTGTCACTGAGCCTTTCCCGGTAACCGACGCTCGCTAAGAGGGCATCTGATCAATGTTCACGCCGTTGAGGGAGGGATGTCCGTTTCGATTCGCCAGGTTGGTGCAGATTCTCCGGTCAGTTGGCGGGACATTTTGTTAGCCATCGCCCAGTGGATCATTGCTCGGGATCTCTGCGGCAGGGCCTCGTAGTCCCGTGCCAGGCGACGGTGCTGCATCAGCCAGCCGAAGGTTCGCTCGATCACCCACCGCTTCGGCAGCGACTCGAATCCCTTGGTTCGTGGTCGCTGAACGACCTCCACATCGATGCCCAACCCGGCACTGTGGTTGAAGATGCTGCTCTGGTAGCCGCCGTCGGCCCACACCTTGGTCGCGCTGGGATGGGCCGCGGCCAGGTCGTCGAGCAGGAGCTTGCCGCCGGTGGCGTCGTGGACGGATGCGGCGGTGACGAGGACGGCGAGGACCAGGCCGAGAGTGTCGGTGATCAGGTGTCGCTTGCGTCCTTTGATCTTCTTGCCGGCGTCGATGCCCTGGCTGGTCTCGGCGACGTTTGTCGAGGTCTTCACACTTTGCACGTCCACCACGGCCGCGGAAGGCTGCGTGCTGCGGCCGTGGGCTCGGCGGGTCCTGTCGCGTAACAGGTCGTGGACCTGCTCGGTGGTGCCGTCGGCTTCCCACTTGGCGTAGTAGTCGTAGACGGTCTTGTAGGGCGGGAAGTCGTGTGGCAGGTACTCCCATGGGATGCCGGTGCGGTTGACGTAGAGGATCGCGTTGACGATCTCCTGCGGGTCGTGCACCCGGGCCGCCGTTCCGGGGCCGGTTCGTCTGGCCCACCATGCGGTGAAGACCGGCTCGATCAAGGCCCAGCGGGCATCGGACACATCACTGCGGTACGGGCGACGAGCACTCACACACCGTGCAACGACCGCCAACACCACCAGTCACAAAAACATCCCAGAACACCAACTACCTAGATCAGATGCCCTCTAAGCGTGATCGCCTCCGAGTGTCTCGTGGTGCACTCCCAACTCCAGGCCATGAGTACGGCCCCTGGCAGGAACGATCTTGCGATAGAAGGATCCAACCGAGGGGCCTCACGTGCCGACCAGTGTCGCCTACACCGCCGTGCTCGACGTCCAGCGGTCTACCGTCGAGCACCTGGCCCGGCTCCTGCGAAGCCACTCCTGGGGTAGCGGGCGGGCGCGGGGCCGGCACCCGGTCGCACCGGCCCCGCACTTGTAGAGCGGATCAGCCGGGCCAGGTGCCGGTCAGGCTGCGGATGGCGGCTGCGCCGGCACGGTCCACGACCGCCTTGGTCCCGGCGAAGATGGCGCCCTGCAGGGCCGCGGCCGTCACCACTTCTCCCCAGCCACGCTCTTCATCGGTGGCATCGGGGGCGTCGTCATCGTGCCTGAGCATCTTCCACGCCTGCTTGAACAGGGCACCGGCGAGCATGCCGCTGACCGCGCCGAGAGCGAGACCGACCGGCTTGTAGGCGAGCTTGGAGGCCTTCACGGACTCATCCCTTCCGGCGCCGGCACACCAGCCAGACGGCGGCGGCCACACCGGCGGCGGCCAGCAGCAGACGGTTGTCCCCAGCCGCCTTGGCCGCCTGGGAGGCATTGGCCCGCACCGGCTCGGGCGCCTTCCTTTCCCACAGCTGACCGGCCTCGGCCGCCTTCGCACGCACCTGCCCGGCAGCATGAGCGGCCTTGTCCTTGACCGGGTCCGGCAACTTGTCCTGCACCACAGCCGCGGCCTCGGCCGCCTTCTCCTTCAACTGCCCGGCTTGGAGCGCGGCCTGCTCCTTCAACTCCCCTGCCTTCGCGGCGGCCTGGCTCTTGACCTCGGCGGCCTTCGCCTGAGCGCGGGCCTTGACGTCGGTCTTGGCCGCGAGCGCCTCCACCGTCTGGCCGAGCTCTTCGCGGGTCTGCTCGACCTGCTCGCGCAACTCCTCGGTGCTATCGGCGGTCGGTTCGTCATGAGGCGGCTGCGTCATCGGTGCACACTCTCCTTGATCTCGGCCACGTCGGCCTTGACGTTCTCCACCGTCTGCTCGGGCGTGGGCGGGGCGGCCTGGTCGACCTGCTTCTTTCCGCTTATGGCCATCACCGCGGCGCTCACACCCAGCACCATCGTGACGATCAGCGCTGCCGCCCAGACCGGCAGCGCCACCGCCAGCGCGGCGATCGCGGTGGCGACCGCTGCCTGCAGCATCAGGAAGCCGACGAGTCCCGCGCCGCCGAACAGTCCACCGCCCTTGCCATAGCGTTTGCCCTTCTGTTTCATCTCCGCCTGCGCCAGGCGCAGTTCGCCTCGCACCAGCTCGGTCAGCTGCTGCGAGGCACGCTGCACCAGCTCCCCCACCGGTTCCCCCACAGGCTCCGCCTGCGACGTCGGCTGGCCCGGGCCGTGGCGCGGCTGCGTGCTGGATGACATGGCGACTACCTCCCCTGTACTCGTTTCTTCCGCCAGGCGGGCGCTGCGGCACCCTGGGCGAACGCGCGAGTACCCCGAGCGGACCAGTTCAGGACACCGATGTTTGCTTGCTGGATCGGCGCCACCGTATGGTCGGCCAGCCGGGCCCGGCAGGACCTCCTGGCCTGGTCTTCCAGGCTCGGTGAAAAGGACGCAGAGCACTGTGCGGGCAAGCGGAAGCCCCCGGACGAAAGAGGTCTCGCACCGAGGGCTCCGCTCACTCACTCCAACGGAGTTGAGGGATCTACCGTGACATGTCCAAGACCATGACCCCGAGAGGCGACCCCACTGTCACGGGGCCCTCGCCATGGTGAGGACGTGACTGCGTCCCCGGGGGCATGCACGGTGCCTGGGCGGTGCGGCCGGGGATGCGAGCACGCGATGGCACCGCCCAGCTGGCCGCACCGCGCAAGCCATGGGGGAAGTGCTGATCGAACTTCTGCCCCAGCGAGGGGCGCTGTCCACGGCAGGGTGGCCATCGCCCACGAGACCTTCACACGATCATGCTGTGGCGGGCTGTTTTCGGGCTGGCGCGGCTACGACAGCTGCCGCAGCGCCAGCCGGGGGCTGTGGCGGACGAGCCAGGCGGTGGCCAGGCCGATCACGGCCCCGGCGGCAACGTCGCTGGGGTAGTGCGCACCGCTCTGTACACGCTCGATCGCCACCACGCAGGCTGGAAGCGCGCACGCTATGCCCGCCACAGGCCATGTCGGCCAGACGGCCGCGGTGAACGCAGCAGCGGCCGCGGTGTGCCCGGAGGGAAACGACGAAGACGCGGGGCGGTCCTCGACCTCGTCGTGCGGGATCCACTCCTTGGGCGGGCGAGGCCGGTCGGCCAGCTGCTTGCACAGCCCGTTGGAGGCCAGTTGCGCGACCGCCAGCGCCGCAAGGCCGGCTGCCGCGGCGCGCCGCCCGCGCCGGCCCCCGGCCCAGGCCATCGCCGCTGCCGCGGAGCACCACAGCTTGGTGGTCTCCGCGCATTCCTCCACCGCCGACAGTGTCTTGTGCACACCCGGCGCAGTGCGGGCGGCGATCTTCTGAGTCAGACACCGATCCGCCTTACGCAGTCCCGCCAGCAGCCTCATGGACTGCAAGTGTCCCGGAGATCGCCCCACCATGCGCTGTGATCAGGACGGGACCAACCGGAAGGTGGCGGCCGCATGCGCATGGAGCCCGACGGCGCAGGGTGGTCCTGTTCTTGCCGCGCCTGTAGGGCATGGCTGTCAGACGTCGTCCAGTCGGCGCACGTCTTCCTCATCCCACGTCCTGGTGTCGCGCGGCTGGGTGTAGGGCTCGGCATCGGGCGGGTGCCCGCCTGTGACGGCGCGCTGGCGCACGGCCTCGGCGTCGAACTCCAACCCCAGCAGGACGGCCAGGTTGGTGATCCACAGCCAGACGAGGAAGACGATGACTCCGCCCATGGTGCCGTAGGTCTTGTTGTATGAGGCGAAGTTGGCGACGTAGAAGGCAAAGCCCGCGGAGGCGGCCATCCAGATCAGCAGCGCGAGGAAGCTGCCCGGTGTCACCCAACGGAATCCTTTCACCCTCGCGTTCGGGCTCGCCCAATACAGGATCGCGATCATCGCCGTGACCAGGAGGACCAGCACTGGCCACTTCGCGATGCCCCACACCGTCACCGCCGTGTCCCCGATCCCGAGCGCCTGGCCGGCCTTGCCCGCCGGGCCGCCGGTAAAGACGACGATCAACGCGCTGGCCACCGCCAGCACCATCAGCCCAACCGTGACGCCGAGGCGCACCGGAAGGACCTTCCACACCGGGCGGCCCTCCGGCATGTCGTAGACGGCGTTGGCGGCGCGGATGAAGGCGGCCACGTACCCGGATGCCGACCACACCGCCAGCGCGATGCCCAGCAGCGCCATCACCGATCCGGTGCCCGCGCTTCCCTGCAGCTGCTCCACGGCCCGGGTGATGATGTCCCGAGCCGCGCCGGGCGCCAGCTGTTTGAGGTTGGCCAGCACCCTGTCGGTGGTTGCTTTTCCGGTGATCCCCAACACAGAGACCAGCACCAGCAGGGCCGGGAAGAGCGACAGCACCCCGTAGTAGGTCAGCGCCGCCGCCCGGTCGGTCAGCTCGTCGTCCTTGAACTCCTTCAGACTGCCTTTCAGCACCGCACCCCAGGCCCGTTTCGGCAGCTTCGTCGGCGCGTCCGGCGCCGACTGCTCAACCTGCGGATCCGGCCCGGTGTCCTGCGGCGACGGCACCCGGGAATCCGGGGCCCGATCACCGCTGTGATCGTCCTTTCGCCCTGGAAGATGCAGCTTCGTCATACGAGGCGGGTAACCGCGCCGCACAGTGTCAAAGCTCCGCTGGCCGCCGCCCTCCCGCACCAACCTTCACCCCACCCTCACATCACCTGGTTGCGGCCTCCTGCGAGGCGGGCACCCGGGCTGTACCGCCATCGAAGAAGGGACGCGACGCTGTGGTCGTCATAGCGGTACTGCTCCTACCGGCGCTGGGGCTGCTGTTGCTGGTGATGGACCGTTTCGAGGACTGGCTGCCGACAGCCTCCTCCGCCTCGCGACACACACGAGAGCGTCGCCATCTGAAGCTCATCCCCGGCGAAAGGAGCAACGCCGCCTCCCCCTCAACGGCAGGAGAGCCCGAGCAGCACCGGAACGCCGCCTGAGCGCGACGCAGACAGATGCGGACGCCGCTGACGCGGGTCGGAGCCTCCATGCTGATCCGGGCAGATCATGGGACACAGCACATGACGATGGCCAAGGATGGGCGCAGACCACCATCGCCGGATTGCATATCCGCGCAGACGGCAGGGCCGGGATGCAGCTGCTTGGCTGGGAAGGTGTACTGCCGCTGTCAGTGGTCCAATCGGTCTTCCCCCCACCGGCATCCGGCCAGTTCGGCGGCGGTTCGCGGGCGAGGGCGGTGGCATGCTGGCGCAGCCGGGGCAGCCCGGCGTCCAGGCTCTCACCACGGCGTTCGATCAGCCCGTCGGCGTACAGCAGGACGGTGCAGCGGGTCGGCAGGTCGACGGTGCTCTGGCCGCGGGGACGGTGGGGATCGACGCCCAGGAGCAGGTCGTGGCTGTCGTTGAGGTAGCGGGCGTCCGCCCTCGTTGCTGGACCAGGTAGCGAATCCATGCGCGCCCTCTTCCGCCTGGCAGTCACCGAGGACGGAGGCACGTGAGGATAACGGTTGTCAGGTGACGAGCTGGTCGGCCAGGCGGTGGGCCTGGGCCAGCAGGGTGCCGTAGGAGGCGACCTCTTCGGGATCGTCCGGCCTCGAATGGGCTAGGTGGTGGCGCAGCGCCTCGAGCGTCCGGTGCAGTTCGCCGACGGCTTGGCGCAGTTCGTGGTCGTGGTGGTGACCGAAGCGGCTGTGGCTGTAGAGATGGAGCGCGTGGGCGGTCTGGCGGAGAAAGTCGGCGTAGCGGCGGGCCACGGAAGCCTGTGGCCGGGCGGCCGGGCGGGCCTTGTCCGCGGCCTCCAGGACGGTGCGGGTCACGCCGGCAGTGTGTACGGCAGCATAGTCCAGGACCACGATCGCGTCGTCGTAGTCCTTGCCCGGAGCGGATTGAGCGCTGGTGCGACTGCGGAGATTGATGCGCAGGCTTTCCCGGCTGCGGCCGAGGGCAGCGCGGGCCTGGCCGACCAGGTGTTGCAGACGCAGGGCGCGCTCGTGCCAGGCGCCTGCTTCGTCGGCGTCCCACCGGTCTTCGGCGAGCCCGTCGGCCACCGCCTGGAGGATGTCGTGTGCCTCGCGGGTGGCGTCTTGTAGGGCGGTTCGGGTGTCCCGAAGGTAGACCGGGGGTCGGATCAGGGCGTTGACGGCGATGCCGACCACGGCTCCGAAGACGGACTCGGTGATGCGGGCCGTGGCGGTGGCGATGCTCACGGATCCGTTGGTCAGGACGAACAGGGCGCCGGTGGCCGCGTAGATGCCCTGACTGCCCAGGCGCTGCCACTGGCCCAGCAGCACGACGGTGGGCAGCACCAGCGCCATCGCCAGCATCGTGTCGTGCAGCAGCAGCGCGACGGCGGTGGCCACGATCGTGCCCGTGGCGATCGCCGCCAACTGCTGCAGCCCGTGCGCGATGGACCGGTAGACGGTCGACTCCACGAGCACAATTGCCACCCATGGTGCGACGAACGCCAGGGGCGCCCTGAGCCACCAGCCGGCCAACGCCCAGGCGATCCACGCTGCCAGCGCCGCCTTGCCTGCCTGTACGACCAGGTCCCGCTCCCGGCAGGGCCCCGCGCACGCCCGCCGTACCGCCTGCCCCGCAGCCTGCACCTGGTGCCGCACTCGTATCCCCTGCATGTCAGTGCAGGTGCCACTGGTTGATAATAGGTATGCCGGTGCCGGTCAGTTCAGGAAGGGCGGGAAGTCGGGCAGCCAGCTGGGCTGGAGTAGCTCCTCTGAGCGAGCAGGCTGCCGAAACCTCCGTGGTCGGCGCCTGCCGGACGCTCCGGCTGCCCACCACTCGGCGCCGTTCTGAGCGCCGGATCACGGCTGCAGCCTTCCCCAGGCCGAGAGTTCGCCGCGATGGCGGGCGACCGGTACGCCGTAGTCGTCGACCCCCGGGTCACGCTGACCAGCCCGGCCTGCTTCCTCCTACGCCTGCCGGGTGATCGCAGTTAGCGGCATTGACGCGGTCCGGCAGCAAGTGCGGCAGGCGGTCCAGTGCCTGAAGGGCTCGCTGTCGAGCCAGAGGGCAGTTTCCTTACCGGCGGCCGGTGCCCGCGGGTGGTGGCAGCCGCAGCTGGCTACGGGGACGGTGGGGATCGACGCCCAGGAGCAGATCGTGGCTGTCGTTCAGGTACCGGGTGCCTCCCTCGTGCGTGACACCGTCTGGCAGCGACGCTGACCCCACAGCATCGGAGCACCGCACCGTCCGTCGGCGACACGGCCCCCGACCGCTCTGACACGTCCGACAAGGCAGCGGAACAGCCGTCGACGCCTGCTCCCACCCGCAACACGGACCCGGGCACGTCCCGGACCGGCCCCGCACGAGCAGCGACGTCGCCGACGGAGGTCTGCCTGCTCGGACCGTGCCTCAGCTGAGGCATGCCTGCACCCGCCCGTTCGGGGTAGGACGAGTTTCGGAAGTTCGCGGGCCGTGTGTCAGCCTGTGAGCCACGACCCCGACGACGGAAAGCACAGGAGGCAGAGCGCATGAGTCCCCGCGACGAATTCCAAGTCCTGCTGCGCCGCATCGGCCGGTGGTGGGCGGTCGACATTCCCACCCTCGACCTCCACACCCAGTGCCGCACGCTGGAAGGTGCGGAGGACCTGGCGCGCGGCATGGTCGCCGAAGCCGTCGGGGTCCCTGCGGAGGTGATCGTCCTGAAGATGGTGGTGCCCGAGCTCGCGCCGGTGCTCGGTCCGGTGGCCGAAGCGCGGCAGCGTCGGGCGGCCGCGGTCGCCGCCGAGGACGAGGCGATCGCCGCCGCTGTTCACAAGCTCGTGGACAAGCTGCACGTCAGCCAGGGTGATGCCGCGCGTCTGCTCGGCATGCCCACAAGCGAGGTGGCCCACTTCACGCCGGAACGCGGCTCAGCGGCCACCGGCCCAGGGCAGGGCGCAAGGCCGCGCACCTCCGGGCCCGCGCCGAGTCCGCCGCGCCCGGCCGTCGCTGTCCCTGCTTCCGGCTCGCGCCCCGGCCTGCCACGGCGGCAGCGGCAGGCGTCCTCGTCCGCCCGACCCGCCTGGGCGACTTCGGACGACGGCACCCCAGGCCGAGACTGACACGGCTCAGCCTCCAGACATACGGCCACGGCCGTGCTCGCGTGGGGTCCGGAGTGGCCATCGATCATATGGGAGACGGCCGGTGTGACGCGCCGTACGCTCCAGCGTTGCTTGGCCGGCCGGGGGACGGATCGTGGCAGGGAGGGCACGCCCAGCGCGTCTGTCGGCCGATGATCCGGCTGGGGGGCACGGCGATGGCACGGGCTCGGGACGGTGATAAGGCCGCAACTCGCGGTGCATACCGGCGGCAAGTGGTACTCGCCGCCCGATGACCACAGGCTGTGGGACAGGCAGACCTGCCAGCACACCGCGCATGGCGCTGTGCCTGGCCGCACGCCTGGACCAGACGGCGGACCGGGTTCGGGTGTGCCGCTCTGGTCTGCAGGTCAGGCGCCGTGCGAAGTGGTGGTACTGGCCGGTGGGGAGAGCATTTGGGTGCGTTTGGTGGCGTACTGGTCCGCGGTGACGGTCAGGGACTGCGCGACCTGGCGCAGGTAGGAAATGAGTCGTTCGGTCTCTTCCTGGTCGCCGTCAGCCGCCTGGGAGGCGTGTTCCCATCTCTGCTGCAGGATCGCCTCGGCCTGTGCCCTGGCGGCCCGCACCATGTTGCGGGCCTGTTCGCGGGCCGCTGTCACGGTCTGCTCCGCCGACTGCTGGGCGCGGGCCTGCTGCAATACCGCATCCACAGGCGGCACCCCCGTAGGGCCGCTGCCGTCGCCGATGTTGTTCGCCCGGACCCAGTCCCGTTGGCGCTGCATGTCCGTCCGCAGCCGGTCGTTCTCCTCCATCAGCGCGGTCACAGTCGCCGCGCAGCGGCGCAGTGCGTCGTGCACCGCCTCCTCGCTGTAGCCGCGACGTGTCAGCGGGGCGCGGGGAAAGCTCATCGACCGCAGTTCCTCGGGCGTCACGCGGTTCGCTGCCGGATGGTGTGCTCCTGTCTCGTTCACGAATCTCCGATCACTGAACGTCTTCGAAGTGCAGCACGTCGTGGGGGATGTCTGCCTGCGCCAGATCGCGCACTGTCGTGGAGACCATGGGCGGCGAGCCGCAGACGTAGAAGGAGCGTCCACTCCAGTCGGCGGCGCGCAGGACCGGGCCGGCGAGGCTGCGGTTGGCGAAGGTGCCGGCGTCCGCGCCGACCAGCGGCGTGATGTGAAGCCACGGGTGCGCCTGGGCCAGTTGCCTCAGCGCGGGCAGGTCGTACAGGCCGTGGGTGTCGCGTGCCCCGACGAACAGGTCCACCCGGCGCTGACGACCGCTCCGGGCGATCTCCTCCACCGAGGCGCGCATCGGGGCCAGACCGGTGCCTCCGGCGATCAGCACCAGATCCCGTCCGCCGGACGGCCCGAGTGTAAGTCTTTCGCCGACCGGGGCTCCCAGGCGTAGCACGTCACCTTGTCGCAGTCCGTACACCAGAGCCGGACTGACCAAGCCGCCATCGACGGCACGCACATGAAACTCGATGGTCCCATCAGCGCGTGGTGCGTTGGCCGGGGTGAAGGCCCGCCAGGTGCTCGGCAGCATCGGGGCTTCCACCATCACGAACTGCTCGGCCCGGTACGCCATCGGCTGGTCCAGACGCCCCGTGAGTACCGCGAGGTCGAAGCCGCGCTGCTCATGCCTCACCACCTCGGCGTTCCACCACGACGGATTCACCGCACTGTTGGCCTCGGCGGCTTGAATCATGGTGCGGGCCACCAGGGCGTAGGCCTCGGTCCAGCCGCGCTGCAGTTCCGGGGTCCACGCATTGCCCAGGAAGTAGGCCAGCGTGGCCAGCAGCGCTTGCCCCACCGCATCGTAGTGCTGGGCCACCACCTGGAATCTGCGGTGGTCGCGGCCTAGTTGCTGCAGGTACGGAATGAGCCGGTCCGGATCGTCCGCGTCCGCGACGATCCGGCCCAGGGCGGCGACGAGCCGGTCTCGCTGCGCTCCCATGGATACCGGGAACATCGGCCGGACCTCTGGCGCGATGAGGAACAGGTAGGAGTAGAAGTACCGCGGTACCTCATCCCCCGACTTGCCGACCAGGGCGAAGGAATCTCTCAACGCCTCATTTCTGCGAACACGAAGCGTGGCCGACTTCGCTGAGAGTGATGGAACTGCCGCATCGTCGACCTGATGTTCGCTCGGTTCTTCCGCGTGGCATACGGGCCGCCCGCAGCATCAGTGGGAGGCGTCCAGGCCGTCCCTCGCCATGTTGATGACGTCGCTCAAGACCTCGCGGGAGCGGAACAGATCGCCGATCATCCGGTCGATGCGGTCCCGTTCTGCGGTGAGCTCGTCGACCAGCTGTGCGGTGGCGATCTCGCTTGGGCTGCCGTCGATGTCGCGCATACAGGGCAGCAGTTGCGCGATCTTCTTGCTGTTCAAGCCCGCGGCGTACAGGGCCTGGATGCGGATGACCCGGTCCACGGCCCATTCGCCGAAGTCGCGCTGGCCACCAGGAGTGCGTTCCGCTCTTAGCAGCCCTTGCGTCTCGTAGTAGCGCAGCGACCGCTCGCTCACTCCGCTGCGGCGGGCCAGTTCACCGATCCGCATCGCTCACCTCTCGGACTTGAACCTAACACCTGTGTCAGGTTCTACCGTGTCGGCATGACGAGCACAACAGTTGAGTCCCGCCTCTTCGAACCCGCTCTCCTTGGTGCCTTGCGCCTGCCGAACCGTCTGGTGATGGCGCCCATGACCCGCAACCGCGCCACGACAGACGGCGTCCCGCAACCGATCATGGCCACCTACTACGCCCAGCGGGCCACCGCCGGGCTGATCATCGCCGAGGCATCCACACCCAACGCCGTCGGGCAGACCTACCCCAACATCACCGCGATCCACACCGATGCGCACGTAGCGGGATGGCGGCGCGTCACCGACGCCGTGCGCGCCGAAGGCGGCCGGATGTTCCTGCAGCTGCAGCACGGTGGCCGGGTCGGCCACCCCGACAACAGCGGGCTCACCCCCATCGCACCCTCGCCGATCCCGCTGCCGGAGACCATCTACACACCGGCCGGACACCAGGACGCCGTTGTGCCCCGCGAGATGACGATCGACGAAATCCATTCCACCGTGGCCGACTTCGCCGCTGCCGCCCGAGGCGCCATCGACGCGGGCTTCGAGGGAGTCGAGGTGCACGCCGCCAACGGCTACCTGCTCCACCAGTTCCTGGCCAGGGGAACCAATCAGCGCACCGACGCCTACGGCGGCCCGGTGGCCCATCGCATCCGGTTCACGGTCGAGGTCGTCCAAGCCGTCGCCGACGCGATCGGCCCCGAACGGGTCGGTGTGCGGATCGCGCCCGGACTGACCGTCAACGGCATGGAGGAGGGCGATACCGAGGAGATCTACCCGGCGCTCATCACTGCGCTGGCCGATACCGGCCTGGCCTATCTGCACGTTGTCTTCGCGGATCCGGACCAGCCCCTCTTCCAGGAGATCCGTACAGCCTGGCCGAGCACGCTGATCGCCAACCCGGTTCTCGGGTGGCGCAAGCCGTTGCCGGCCGACGGCGGAAAGCACGAGGCCGAGCGGCTTCTCGCTGCAGGAGCCGACCTGATCTCACTCGGCCGCTCGTTCCTCGCCAACCCCGACCTGGTCGAACGACTGCGCATCGGCGCGCCGATCAACCAGGTACGAGACCAGGGCCTGATGTACACCGGCGGAGCGGCCGGCTACACCGACTACCCCACGCTTGCTCCCACTCCCGCTGACGACAGCGTCCGGGTTCCCGAAGGGGCCACGGTCTGACTCTCTGTCCATAGCGGCGTCACGGCCGTGACGCGGCAACGAGATTGGCGCACCGACTCATGCGAACCGCGCAACCAACCGCCACCCCATACTCCGGCACCAAGCACTCTACGGACACCGATGAGACTGAGAGGCAGAAGCTTCCCCTGCTGGCGCTGCTCGCGCTGGCGACGGCCGTCTTCATCACCAGCCTGACCGAGACTCTGCCTGCGGGCCTGCTGCCCGCGATGGCCGGCGATCTCCGCGCAAGCCAGTCCGCGGCGGGCCAGACGGTGACGATATACGCGCTCGGGACGGCGCTGACCGCGATGCCGTTGACCGCCGCCACCGCGGGGTGGCGGCGCAAGCGCCTGCTGCTGACGGCCGTTGCGTGCTTCGCCGTCGCCAACAGTGTGACCGCTTTCTCCTCCCTCTACGTCCTGACCATGGCTGCCCGGTTCGCCGCCGGTGTGGCAGCCGGCCTGGCCTGGGCGTTGCTGGCGGGGTACGCCCGCCACATGGCGCCCATCCGCTTGCAGGGCAAGGCGATAGCCGTCGCCATGGCCGGCATCCCGCTCGCGCTGTCCGTCGGCGTTCCCGCGGGAACCTTCCTCGGCCAAGCAGTCGGCTGGCGGGCCGCGTTCTGGGTGATGAGCGGGCTCACCGCCGTTCTGCTCGCCTGGATCAGCGTGGCGGTCCCGGACTACCCGGGGACGGAGCGGGGCGCCCGCGTCCCGATGAGGCGGACCCTGCGCATCCCCGGCGTGGCCCCGGTCCTGTTCGTCACCCTGATTTTCGTCTTGGCCCATACGGTCCTGTACGCCTACATCGCCGCCTTCCTGGACCGATTCGGCATGGACGGTTCGACCGATCTGGTGCTGCTGGCCTTCGGTGTCGCCTCTCTGGTCAGCATCTGGATCGTCGGCGCGTACATTCACCGCCGGTTGCGCGCCCTCACCGTCGCCAGCGTGCTGCTGGTCGGGGCGGCGGCCGCGGTGCTGGCCCTGCCAACCGACAGCGCCGTCCTGGTCTACGCGGCGGCGGTCGCGTGGGGGCTCGGCTGGGGCGGCGTCCCCACTCTTCTGCAGACGGCCGCAGGCGCCGCGGGCGGCGAGACGGCCGACGACGTCCAGGCCATCCTGGTCACCTTGTGGAACGTCGCCATGGCCGGTGGCGGGTTCGTCGGCGGCCTCCTTCTCGACGCCTTCGGCTCTGCATCCATCCCCTGGACTGTGCTTCTACTCCTGGCGCCGGTGCTGGCCATGGTGCTTGGCGCGCGTATCCACGGCTTTCCAGCTCCGGGGATGGGGATGACGTGAAGAGCCGGCAGGTTCCCACAACGACGTTGGGATGCCGGGCGCGAAACGCCTGCACGGCCCCGACCAGCAGCTGTCCCGCTGAAGGTGATCCGCAGCATCCCGGTCAGCCCGCGCCCGGCATCGGCCGCCCGCCCGAACGCGTCCGTGATTTGTGATGAAGCGGGCGCACCGCCATCTCCGGCTGGCCTCGTATCCACGACAGATAGTTGATCCGCGTCCGCCGGAGGAGCCGGGGCGGTCCGGACCGCGCAACGGCGCGGATTGCGGCAAAGGGACCGGGCCCCGCCGCGATGGCGGGGCCCGGTCGCTCGTTCCCGGTACGTGGTCACGGTCGGCCGGTCGGCCGCCGCCTCACTCTGGTCGCTCGTGCGGTGCCTTGTCCTCCGCGGGATGGAAGGCCGGGGGGAACTGGGGATCTGCGACCGTGAACGGCTGGAACTCGGCGTCCGCGATCGTCCGGTAGACGAATTCGGGGACGGACATGGCGAGCTGATGCCACTGCTCGCCGTATTCCAGCCGTGCGACCAGCGGCCAGGTGGCGGGGTCGGCCGTGCTGTCGGCGAGCCAGTAGAACCTGCCCCCCGTCTCCGACCTGCCCCACATGATCAGGCCCTTGCCGTCGGCCGGCTGGTAGAGGGTGAACGGGCTGAAGTACCGGGCCATCCACTCCGGGTCCCGCTCGGCGTCCTCGCGCAGACCCCGCCAGAAGTGCAGGAGGGAGTCCGTGCCCTCACCGTCGCGCAGGGCGAACAGATAGTAGGAGAACGATCCCGGCCCGAAACGGGCCCACAGCTCCTTCCAGTCCGCCGGTAGCGCGGTGCCCAGCTCGGCCTCGGCTCCCGCCCAGTCGCACGCGTACCGGGGACCCTGCCAACCGGTCGCCTCCTGCAGGCGATCAAGCCACTCCACTGACGTCACTCCCTTCCCGGCTACGGCTGCAGCGTCGGCTCATGGAACGTTCGGTATGTTCTGGCTGACGATCGGGACTCCCGTTGAGGTGACCGCCGTCATGTCGACCGATGTGGGTATCGGGCTGGTGCCACTGTACCGAGGGGTCGCGGTGAAATAGACGGTCTGATCTGCGTTGATGGCCGCGGCAATGATGTCCTCCCACTTCTTCATGCCCGGGTCGTTCGCCCTCGGGTAGAGGGGCACGAGGTTGCGGACGTCGTCGCCGACTCCGCCGAGCTGCCTGGCCAGCAGGTGCCCTCGCTCGAAGCCGCTACCCAGCGACCAGCCCTTGGGCTGGCTGGTGTCGTATCCCGGCTTGAACGGTGGGAACGGCGGCTCGGATCCGATGATGTTCGTGTCGCCGGTTCCGCTCTTGACCAGGTCGCCCTTCGAGTTGGTGTAGTTGAATCCGTTCTTGCTCAGGCAGGCGACGACACCCTGCGCTCGCCCCTGCTGGTCCAGCGGCATGTAGTAGACCGAACTTGGTCCGCCTTCCTTGCAGTTGGACTGGTCGCTCTCGTCCGGGAGGGTGGTGTCCCCCGGCTGGAACTCCTGCTTCTTGTCCTCCGTCACCAGCAGGCCCTTGCTGGTGTCCGGCTTCGCGCCCGGCTTGGAGTAGGTGCCGCTCGCAGCCGTCGGCGTGTTCCAACCGATGGTGTTCAGGAACGTGTCCGCCGCGGCCAGCCACGGGACCAGGTCCGATCCGCCCGCCTCGACGCCGTCGACGATGTACGATCCTCCGTCTTCGAGGGCGGACCCAGCGTCGTCCAGCACCTTCCCGGCGTCCTTCTCCACCGTGTCGACGAAGCTGCCGATGTCGAAGTGGCCGTCCAGTTCGATGTTGGTGGTCGGGTTGCCGCCGCCGAAGGCGTAGCGGTTGCCGGTGAGCGGGTTGGTGGTGAGGTTCATGTCGGCGAGGGCACCGTTGTACATGTCCCTGGTGGTGAAGGTGTTCAGGCCTGGATCGTAGGTCCGGAAACCCATGTCGTAGGTGCCGGTGGTGGCGTCCCATCGCTTGGCGTTGAAGCGGTAGGCGTTGTAGGGCTGCTTGGTCGGGTCCTGCGTGTCCGGCTTGTCGATGCCGGTGAACTCGGAGGAGTCGTTGCTGCCGTAGGCGGTGTAGCCGTAGGTGGCCTTGGTCTGGCCGGAGTCGTCGGTCAGGTTCTCGACGTCGGAGTGGCTGTTGTAGCCGTAGAAGCTGTCCGACGACGTGCCGTCGGTGTTGTGGGTGATCTGGGAGAGCCGCTCGCCCCACGGGCTGTACTGGTAGGACTTGCTGAGCTGGCCGGCCACCGTCTCGTCCAGGACCTGACCGGAAAGGCCCAGGTAGGCGAAGTCTGTGGTCTTGCCGTTCGCGGTCTCGGAGGTGGTGCGGTCGAACGGGTCGAAGGTGTAGGCGGTCGTCGTGGTGACCCCGCCGGAACCGACCTTGGTGTTCTTCACCACGTGGTCGAACCCGTCGTAGGTGTTGCGCTCGATGACGGTGCCGGCGGCGGTGACGCTGTCGAGGCGACCGTACGGATCGTAGTTGTAGGACGAGGAGGTGCCGCCGGAGGCCGACGACAGCAGCCGGTTGCGGTCGTAGGTGTAGGTGGTCGTGGTGCCCTGGACGGTCTGCGAGATGACGTTGGCGTTGTCGTCGTGGACGTAGGTCTCGGTCGTCGCACCGTTGCCGGTCTTGACCGACTGCGCGAGCCGGTCCGCGGGGTCGTAGGTGTAGTCGGTGGTGGAGGTCAGATACGCGGCGTGGTTGTCGGCGTTCTGCTTGCTCGCGACATCCTTGGCCTTGTTGCCGTTCGGGTCCCAGGACAGCGTGTGGCTGTCGATGAGGGTGCCGGAGGAGGTCTTTTCCGTGGTGGTGTGCACCTCGCCGGACGGCCAGTAGGTCGTGTCGAGGGTGTTGCCGTTGGCCTTGGTCTCCCGCAGCGGCTGCGCACGGTCGGTGTAGGTGTAGCTGGTGGTCTTCGGCGACGTGTCGGTCGCCGAATCCCCGACCTTGACCGTCTGCACCAGCTCGCGCAGGTCGTAGGTGTACGACGAGTACTGGCCCGGGTGATCGACGGTGGCCGGCTTGCCGTCCAGGTCGTAGGTGTAGGAGGTGTGGGTCTTCTCGGTGCCGTTGGCGCTCTCGGTGACCTTCGCGACCTCGTTGATGCCGTTGTAGTCGATGCCGTACGTGTCGACCGCGGCACCGGGTGAGGAGTCGCCGATCTGCGTGAGGTTGCCGTTGGGGTCGTAGGTGTAGCTGAAGTCGTGCTTCTCGTTGTCGGTGTCGGCGGAGTTGTCACGCACCAGCTTGACCGCGTCGGCGGCGACGGTGCCGCTGGCGTTCTGCGCGAGCGAGATCGACGATGCGTTGCCCTGCTTGAAGGCGGCTGACCCGAGGGAGACCCAGGTGCCGGCGTTCTTCGTCTGGTCGACGGTCGACGTCGTGGTGCTGCCGTCATCGTGGTGCAGGGTGTAGACGGCGGCCGTGGAGGCGCCGCTGACCTGCGGGTACCGGGCGTACAGGGTGTACGTGCCGTCCTCGGGCACGTTCAGCTGCCAGGTGAAGGCGTCGGTGCCGCTGCCGGCCGCGTGGGTGCGGTAGTCGTAGCCCTGCTCGGTGGTCGGGTCGTTGGTCGACGCGGTTGCCCAGGTGCCGGTCGAGGACGTGTTCTGCGTGTCGGAGTTGTCGGCCAGCACGACCTGCAGGCCGACCGGGACACCGTCGTCGGTGCGCGAGGCGAGCGACCCGTCGGGGTAGTAGGACCAGCCCATCGTCCGGGACGAGGAGCCGCCGGCCGACTTCAAGGTACGGGCGGTCTGCTGGCCCAGTTCGTTGTAGTCGTAGGTGGTGGTGATGTCCCACGGGTCGGTGGAGGTCTTGGTCTGGCCGTCGTCGTAGTAGGTGTAGGTGGTGTCGTTGCGGACGGTCTGCCCGTGCGACGGCGGCGCGGAGGTCTTGGAGACCCGGCCGGCCGCGTCGTAGTACGTGTACGTGGAGATGGGCTTGTTGAACGTCGCGTCGCTCGGGTCGTACGGGGCGATGGTCTCCTTGACGCGGTTCAGCTCGTCGTAGACCGACTGGGTGGTGAATGCGGTCGTGGTGCCCGCCGCGTTGGCGCGCGGAGTGATGGTTCTGGTGGTGTTGCCGACCTGGTCGTACTCGTAGCTGGTGGTGCGGTAGGTCGGCGAGCCGGCCGTGCCCTGGTAGGGGGCCTGGACCTGGGATACCTTGCCGCGCTCGTCGTACGACGTGGTGGTGGTGTTGCCCTCGGGATCGGTGAGGGTGGTCTTGAGCCCGTCCTTGTCGTAGCCCGTCTTCGAGGTGGAACCGGCCGAGTCGGTGACCTGAATCGCCCGGTGGTCGAAGTCGTAGACAGTCTTGGTGGTGTAGTCCGTCGTGTCGGCCGTGGCGTTCTTGACCGGGTCGATGACCTCGGTGACGTTGCCGACGTCGTCGTACTGGTAACTGACCTTATTGCCCTGCGCGTTGACGACGTCGGTGATCTCACCGATGGGGTCGTAACTCTCGGTGGTGACGAAGTCGGTGGCGTCGGTGGTGGTCAGTGTGCCCTTGGGCTCGGTGGTGGTCTTCAGCTCGCCGACCGCGTCATAGGTGTAGGTCGTGGTGCGGTCGGGGTCGGTGCTGTGGTCCTTGGGCGCGGTGGCCGAGGTGATCTCGTCGGCCGCGTCGTAGACCGCCGTGGACACCGCGCCGTTGGGTTCGGTGGTCTGCACGACGTTGTCGTCGGCGTCGTAGACCGGCGCCGGGGTGGTGATGAAGACCCCGTTGGCCTGGTCCTTGGGGACCTTCTTCACCAGCGGACGCCCGTACACGTCGTACGTCTGCGTGGTGGTGTGGCCGAGAGGGTCGGTGGCCGAGGTCACCTGGCCGTGCGCGTCGTACACCGTCGTCGAGGAGTGCTGCAGCGCGTCGGTGGTGGTCTTCGGGTAGCCGTTGGGGTCGAAGTCGCTGTAGGTGGTGGTGTGGTGGTTGGCGTCGGTGGCGGTCTTTAGCTCACCGTAGGCGTCGTAGGTGTAGGTGGTGGTGTAGTCCCCGTCTGTGGCGGTCGAGACGCCCTTGGGGTCGGTGACCGAGGTGAGGTTGCCGAAGGTGTCGTAGCCGAAGAGCCATTCACGGCCCTCGGGTGAGGTCTTGGTGTACAGGTCGGCGCTGTAGCCGTCCAGGCGCGTCCGATATGTGTAGACGGTCGCGGGCCAGCCGTTCTTGACCGCCTCGGCGTCCTGCATCGTCAGCGGGTAGCCGGTCTTCGGGTCGTACGTCCACTTGGTGGTGGCGCCGTTGTCCTCGACCTGCTGGACGACGTTGTTGTCCGCGTCCCAGGACATCTTGGTGACCTGTGACTTGGCGTTGGTGTTCTGCACGGGGCGGCCGAAGTCGTCGGTGACCGTCGTGGAGGCGTGCTGGAGGGCGTCGGTGACGGTGGTGTCGGTGAACGCGCTGTTGCCCGCGTCGGCCGCGTAGGCGAAGGACGTGCCGTTGGTGAGCCGGTCGGTGATGGTCCTGGTCCACCAGTGGTACTTCGGGTTGTCGCCGTTCTGCGGTGCGTAGTATGCGAGTTGGGTGGCGTGGCCGCGCGGATCCGTGATTTTCACCAGCTTGACGTTCTTGGTGCCCTGCGTGGCGTCGTAGGTGAAGCCAAAGACCTTCGGTTGCGTGGAGCCGGCGCCGTCGGTGAGCTGGGCCATGAGGCCCTGCGTGGTGTAGAGGAACGTGATCTTCCGGGCCGGGTTGGTGCCGTCGCCCAGTGCGGTCATCGACGCGAGGTGGTCGATGATCTTCGGGTTGGTGAGGTTCGAGCCCTGCTGCACCGCGCCGGAGTCATCCACGTAGGAATACGCGTCGCCCTTGTTGTAGTAGGTGACGGTGAGCGTCTGCCGGCCGGCGGGGTCGGTGATGTACTGCAGGAACTTCACCGGCTTGTTGTTCGACTTGCGGGTGGCGTAGGTGAACGTCTCGGTGTTGCCGTTCTTGTCCACGATCGACGTGGTGTAGCCGTCGCAGTCGTAGAAGTAGCGCGTCCCGTCCGGGGCAGTCATCGACCACGCGTCGGGAGTGTCGTCCTTGTCGGGCGTGCAGTCAGTGCCGGACTTGGGCGCCAGCAGGTAGTGGACGCCGGCCGGGGCCTTGAAGGTGCCGTCGGACTGCTTGGTGAACACCGACGAGGTGCCGTCGCCGTCGACGAGCGTGACCTCGGTGGGGTTGGGGTTGGGATGGAAGTCCAGCGCGGCGCCGAGGCGGATCGGGGCGGACGCCTGCGGTGACCAGCCCGGGCCCATCACCGTGTCGGAGGTGTCCAGGGAGTTGTACGCGAATCGGGTGAACGTGCCCAGGCCGCGGCCGGGGTTGGTGAACGCGTTGTACGACCACACCGCGTTGCCCGAGGCGAGGTTGTCCATCACGGTCGAGCCTGCACCGGTGTTCTTCCCCGCGTACGAGTAGAACTTCTCCAACCCGATCTGGTCCGAGGTCGGGTCCTCGATCGTCTCGGCCTGCGCCAGGCCCGCAACACCGCCGCTCGCCGAGTTCCAGGCTCCCGTGGTCTTGTTGTAGGCATCCCAGGTCAGCGTGTACGCGGTCCGGGCGTTGGTCGGGTTGCCCGAGTCGGCGTTGGTCGGGGCCTTGACCTGGGCGTGGATGGTGGCGGTCTCGCCCGGGGACAGATCCTGCGGCAGCACGGTCTGGATCTGGTTGCCGCCGTTGGTGACATCCGTGCCGTCGGGCAGGGTCCACCGGTACGACAGCGCCTCGCCGGCCGCCGTCCACGTGGTATTCGTGGTGTTCGTCAGCGAGACGTCGACGTTGTATGTCGTGCCCGGTGTCATCCGGGCGGGTGTCGTGGGCGCGTAGTAGGTCGAATCCGTCGTCGCGTCCACGTAGGTGACGTCCAGCTGCGGGCGCAGTTGGGCCTCGGGCGTTTCGGAGGAGGCGAAGACGCTACGTTCCTGCGGGCCGGAGGTGGTGGACTCGTTGGCGACCTTCAGCAGCACGCCGTGGTTCGATGTGGGCGTGGTGATCCAGCCCTGGGTCAGTGAGGTGGCGTCCCACCAGTGCCGCACCGGGTCATTGGTGACGGACGCGACCGTGTCCGAGACCGTGCCGGAGTAGTCGCCCCCCGCCGTGGTCCACGCTGTGCTGGATGTGGCGTTGTTCCAGGTGGCAGACGCCTCGTCGAAGTCCCGGTTCAGCGCGTGCAGTTCGTATGTCGCCGAGCCGCCGCCGGTGTTGGTGGTGATCGTCGACCACGCCTGGAACTGTGCGCTGATCACGCGGGCCGTCGACGGCAGAGAGGAGGTCGGGAACTTCAGCACGGCCCGCATGGTGCCGTACGTGGCTGAGTTGTTGCCCACCTCCAGCCACTTCTGGTTCACGCCGTCCGAGGAGATCGTGTCATGCGCGGTGGTCGGCTGGGCGGAGGACAGCGTGGTGTCGGTCTGCCCGGCCTGGATGATCTGAGTGGTCTGTCCGGACTTCGGCAACTCCGCCAGTTGCACCGGACCGCCGATGATCTGGCCGCCCTTGGTCTTGACCGCGACCTCGTAGTAGACGGCGTGGAACGGGTCCGTGGCATCCGCAGCCGTGGGCACCGCGGTGGTGTCGGTGAAGGACGTGGTCCCGGCCGCGACCGGAGCCACCAGCGTGGCCGGCGACGGGGTGAAGCCCTGGAAGACGCTGCGGTGGACCTGGTACTCAGCCAGGTCGTTGGACGGGTCCCCGGTGGTGTTGGTGTACGCCGGCCAGGACAGCTCCGCACCGGTGGCGTGGATCACGGTGGGCGGGTTGAGTGTCACTCCGGGTGTGCCGTAGACGATGGTGAGCTTCGGGTAGGTGGCGGTCTCGCCGCCGTAGCCGAACTCCGATGCCTCGTACAGCGGGCCGCCCTGACCCATGGTCGATTCATCGGCCGCCTGCAGTACGAACCCGTTGTTCGTCGTCCCGTTGAGCCACTTCTGCACGGTGTCGGTCACCGCGAAGTTGTGCCACTGGTCGTAGGAGCCGGCCGCCTTCGTCAGTGTCGTCCCCGGCTCGACCAGCCGCACGGCGTCAGCGATCACCGAGGTCGTCGTGGACGCCGGCCCGTCCCCGAGCACGATCTTGCCTGCCGTGCCGGCCGAGAACGGCAGCGGGTTGCCGTTGTTCAGCGACCGCCACACCCCGCCGCTCCCGGCGGACTGGTCGATGGTGCCGTTGTAGGTGCCGCCGTTGTAGGTCACCGTGTACGGCGCGTTCGTCGCCCGGTCGCTCGCCGGGATCGAGTGCACGTCCACCCGGTACGAGCCCGCCTGCGCAACGGTCGGCTGCCAGGTGTAGGTGTCCCCGGCGACGGAGTCCTTGTTGTAGGCGTAGTCGCCGTTGACCGCGTACTGCGTGTACGTGGTGTTGGTCGAGTACGGCCACGAGCCCTTGGCCGCTGTCCCGGGGTCACCGTCGTCCAACTGCACCGTGGTACCCGACAGTTCGCCCGACAGGCTGCTGGTGCTGTTCCACGTCGCCGTCGAGGCGTCCCACGCACCCGTCGCCCGATGCGCCTCGATCACCACGCTGTTGGTGTTGGAGGTGTGGACCTGGTTGTAGTACACGCCCAGCTGCGCTGAGCTGATCTTCGTGTTCGAAGGTATGCCCGTCAGCGGGAACTTCAGCAGCGACCGCAGCTTGCCAGTCGCTGTCGTGCCCACCCCCAGCTGCCACGTACCATTCAGGTTCGTTGTGGGCTGCGTGGAGTCCACCATCACGTCCTGCGAAGTGGACGGGGTCGGCGCGATCATCACCGTCGGGTCCACCGTCACAGGGAAACGGCGGTTCTTGGCGGTCAGCCACCTGTCGTCCGGCGTCAGCCTGATCTGCCAGGACGATCCGTGGCGGGCGAGCTTTTGCACGACCCGGCCGTGCGTCAGATCCGCCACCGGGGCATTGCTGTTCGCCGGCGCCTGGAACATCACCGCCGCCGGGATCACCATCAGCGGTCGGCCCGATTCACTGTCGTCGTAGAGCCCGATCGAGCCGTCCTTCAGCTGCTTGGGAGTCAGCCCGCCGGTCTTGAGGGTGAAGACGAACGAGACCGGGCTACTCGGGGCCCGGTTCAGGACGATGTTCTCCTTCACCTCACCGCGCCCGACCCGGTAAGCGACATCCGCGTCGGTGGCCAGACCCCGATAGGTGACGGTGTCCCCCTTGGCCACCGGGGAGAGGGCCTTGTCCGTACCGGCCAGACCCAGGGTGACGGTATGTCGCCCGTCGGCCTCGAAACGCATCAGGCTCCCACTCCGGGAGCCGAAGTAGGAGCGGGCCAGGTTGGTGGTGTTGGCGTACGCGTAACCGGCCCGGTCACTCGCAGCCACCCTCGTGTCAATCATCTTCCACCCGTCCGTCGAGTGGTAGGACAGCGGCACCGCGGAGACCTCCGCCTGCGTGGTGCCGTCCGACAACTTCCAGTACCGCGCCGACGGGGTACGTTTGGACGTCAACTCCCGCACCCGATGTGCCGCCGGCGCCTTCTTGCCCGGCGGCAGCTTCTGCCGGTCGGCTATCGCGCCCTTCGGCCCGGTCGGCGGCTTCGGCGCGGAATGACCGCCGCCGAACCAGCCCTTGACCGCGTCGATGATTCCAGAACCGCCGCCATGGCCCGATGACGGCGCTAACGCGAAAGCCGGGGTCTGTATGACAGAACCCAGCAACGCCCCGGCCACCAGCGATGCGGCAATCCGACTTCGTCTCGCCACCCACAACTCCTTGTCACGCCTGCTCGACAAATGCAGAACGAGCGACCGCGTCTTCACGTGACTTTCGGAGCGCGAATATCCCGAGGCAGGGCCAAAATGACCATTCCGGCATCCCCCGGTTTCTCGGGGCTGCCGCCAGAAAGCAGGACAGCATGAACCGCAGCACCGTAAACCACGTCCGTAGACGCACTCGCACACAAACGGCCATGGCGGTTCCACAGCCGTGGTTGCGACCGATGCTGGGGGACACCGAATCAGCGGCGGGACTGTGGCACGAAGATCGCGGCAAGGTCTAGCGGGCGCACAGTTCGAGCAAAATCAGGACGAACCATCCATCCAGCTGGCCGAATCACCTGGTTCACCCGTTTCATGGACACAGATTTAGCCACAGGCTACACATAACTTTGGAATCAACTTTACTTCCGCGGTTGGCGCTTTACCAAGTCGTGGCGGCTATTTAACTGCACTCCTGGGACAAGTCGGCACGGGCGTGATGGGTCGCAGGTACGAAAAGGGCCTTCCGGTCCGGCACTTGCGTCTTTCCGCCGCCTTGGCTCTAATCGACGAACACACGCTCCGAAGAACTCGAAGCCAGGCGTTCGCGACCATCGCACAATGGAAGTCGGCCATGGAAACCCAGACAGAAGCAGGCCCCGAGACCCCCGAAAGCGAAGAAACCGCGGCGGCTCCCGCCACCCGGCGCCGCGCCCGCACTCTCGTATTCGGCATCACCCTCCTGTGTGCCGGCCTGGCCACCGCTGGCGTCCTGTTCGCCACCCGTAGCGGGGACGGCCACAACGGCGCAGATGCCAGGCACCGTGGCGCCACCATCCGCGCCGCCTACCAGATCACCGGACACGGCACCGCCCAGATCAGCTACGCCGGTGCGGACGGAAGACTGCACACCGTCAGCGCCCACCTGCCCTGGCACGGCGGCGCCGAACTGACCGCCAGCACCCCGGCAGTCGTCTCCATCGTCCTGGGAAAGGAGGGCGGCAACGCCACCTGCTCGGTCAGCCTGCACGGCAAGGTGGTCCAGCAGGCCACCGCCTACGGCACTTACGGGCGCGCCAACTGCCAAACGGGATCGCGCTGACGCCACCTCAACCAGCACAAAAAGCAGGCCAGGGATGGGACTGAACCGCCCCGGCACTCTGGAGCCTCCCGGTGGACCTGCGGACCGGGCCCTGGAGGGGTACGGCGTCGACTCCCGTTTCGCGCACCGGAGAACGGCCCGACCGAGCGGGCCGGTTTGTCCCCGGTCGGCGACATCGGCGGTGTGGCCCTCCGGCGGACCGCGCACGCCCTCGGACCGCGCACGCCCTCGGACCGCGCACGCCCCGCGGTCCGGGTCCGCCTCCTCTCACCGTCCGCGCAGCCAGTTGTCGGCCACGCCGTGCAGGGCCTGGTCCTCGGGCTGGATGCGCGCGTCGTCCAGCCGGAAGGTGAGCTTGTCGACCACGTCGACCACACCGTCGATCTGCCGGGTCATCGACACGGCGATCTCGGTGTCGGTCCGGCGTTCCAGGTGGCCCTCCAGGGTGATCACGCCCTCGGTCACCGACACGGACACGGTGTCCGGGGCCAGCCACAAGGTGTTCCCCAGCACCTCGCGGACGACCTCCTCGCGGATCTCGGCATCGGGCCGCAGGAACACCCGCAGCAGATCGCGCCGGGTGACGATGCCGACCAGCCGGTCCTCCTCGTCCACCACCGGCAGCCTTTCCACCTGGCGGCGGGCCATGGTCCGGGCGGCCTCCACGATGGTGTCGTCGGCGTGCACGGTGACGGGTGGCTCGGTCATCAGCTGACCGGCGGTGCGCGCACTCGCCTTCGCCGCCCGCCGGCGTCCGCTCGCGCTCAGGCCGGACAGCCATTGGCGCCTCGGCGGCTCGTGGGCGCCGGGCGCCTGGACCTGGCGCGACATCAGGTCCGTCTCCGAGATGACCCCGATGACCCGGTCCTCCTCGTCGACCACGGGCAGCCCGCTGATCCGGTGGTCGAGGAGCATGCGTGCGATCTCCTTGAACGGAGTGCCGTACTCGGCCCGGACGACCTCGGCGGTCATCACGGAACCGATCTTGTCGTGCTGCATGTCCGTTCCCTCCATTCCGGCGCCGGTACCTGGTCGCCCTCCTGCTTCGAGCATCCGGCGGCGGGGACCGGCGGGCCCAGGGGCTGTTGGGGGTGGACCGGGGACCGGACGGCCCCAATGGTGTGCGAGGCGCGGGACACCGGCGGCACGAAACCGGCACGGTCCCGCGCCCAGCGGCCCCCCAGTGGTGCAGGACGATGTGGGCGGTCCGGCCGAGCCGAAGCCCGAAGTGCCCGGTCCGGCGGCGGGCACCGACGACCAGCAGATCGGCCTCAGTGGGCGACGGCGAGCAGCACCGACGTCCAGGGCCTCCGCCGCTCGCACCTCGTGCCTCCTCGAGCCTCCTCGAGCCCCCGGGGCGGGGTTCAGCCGTGCGGCACGACGGCGACGGGCGCGGTGCCGTGGTGCAGCACGGCGTGGGTGACATGGCCGATGCGGGCGCCGAGCGGGTTGCGGCGCACGCGCCGGCCGACGACGACCAGGGAGGCCTCCCGGGACCTGTCGATCAGGAGCTCGGCGGCGCTGCCGCAGCGGCACTCCTCGAGGACCTCGACGTCCGGGTACTTGTGCCGCCAGGGGCGCAGCACGTCCGTCAGGGCGGTGGACTCGCTCGCCGCGAGCGACGCGTGCAGTTCGGCGTCGGCGGGCATCGCGTAGCCGTAGTACGGGGGCGGGTACCAGCCGTGCACGACCCGCAGCGAGGTGCGGCGGCGCAGGGCCGCCTCGAAGGCGAACCCGATCAGGTCCTCGTCCGGGGCGGTGGTGTCCAGGCCCAGGACGACGGGCCGGAAGGGAGCCGCCGTGGACGGGACGCCCGCGGGGTCCATCGTGTGCTCGTCCGCGGCCTGTTCACCGGCGCGGACCAGGACGACGGGCCGTTCGGCGTGGGCGATGACGGACAGGCCGACGGAGCCGACCATGAATCCGCCGGCCCCGCCCAGGGCCCGTGAGCCCAGCACGAGCAGGTCGACCTCCCTGGCCACCTCGGCGAGCAGGTCGGCCGGACGCCCCGGCAGTTGCTCGCTCACGACTTCGACGCCGGGGTGGCGCAGGCGAAAGCCCTCGGTCGCCTCGCGAGGCACCCTCTCGGTCCAGTGCTGGTGGGTCTCCGCGCCCAGCAGCGGCGCCTGCGCCATGGCCTGTGGCACTGGCTCCCACACGTGCACGAGCTTCACCGACGCGTCGAGCAGCTTCGCCTCCCGTGCCGCCCATTCAGCGGCGGCGCGGCTCTCGGGCGACCCGTCGAGACCGACGGTGACGGTGGGGGGCATGGTCTCCACCTCCTGCGAGTGATCCGGAACGAGGGATCCGCCACGACGGATCCACCACGAGCATCGCCGCCGCGGTGGGGCGCGGGTCAGGGGCCGCAGGTCCCCCCTCGGGGCCGACCGACCCCAGCAAGTCCGCAGGGACCGTGCGGCAGGGCCGTACGGGGCGGACCGGGGCCCACTCGGCCCCTGCCCGCCGCGGCACCGCCGTCCCGGACCGGGGCGGTCACCGTCCAGCGCCGCCCACCGCGGTCCGCGGGGAGGAGTACCGCATGATCGACGAGACACCCCCTAGGCTGGTCGCCGCCGCGGAGCGCGGCCTGTGGGTGGCCGCGGCCCACTTCGGCCGGGAACCGGTCACCCGACTCCTGCCGCATCCCGACCGGCCCACGCTGCTCGCCGCCGTGCGGCCGGCAGGCCCGTCGCACTCCCCTGCCGTGCCCGGGCTGTACGACGCCGTGTGGCGCCGGCACAGCAACCGGTTCCCTCGTGACCGTGGTCGGGTCTTCCTGGTCGGGGGTGCGGTCGGGGGCGGCGGCAGGTCCGGCTCGTACACGCGGCGCCGGGCAGGCCGGCACCACACCGTACGGGAGGAACGGGCCGACGATGACAGGGGTGGACCGACCCGGCGCCGTGACCGTCACAGGGCTCCGGCGTCCCGGGCCGTCCAGACGCTCGGGTAGATCGGCCGGAAGCCGAGCTCACGGCGGATGCGCTGGTTGGACATGATCCCGAACCACGGATCGGGGTCCGTGAGCTCGTGGAGCCCGGCGGGCACCTCGACACCGTTGAGCTGATACAGCTCGACCGTCGTGACCGGGGCGTCGTCGGCGATGTTGTAGATTCGGCCGGCGATTCCCGGCGCGTACAGCAGACGCATCAGGCCCTGGGCGACGTCCGCGTGGTGGGCCATCTGCAGGCGCTGGTGCGGTGCCCAACGGGCGGCCCAGTGCAAGGAGTTGGCGAGGTGCGGGTCACCCTCGCCGTAGACGAAGGGCAGCCGCCCGATGCGTACGTCCAGGCTCTCGAGCGCGAGCAGTTCGCGCTCGGCCTCGGCCTTGGACTCGGGGTAGGCGCCCCACATCTCGCCGCCCGGTCGGCTCTCGTCCTCCTCGATCAGCGGTCGGCCCCGTCCGACGCCGTACACATTGCCCGTGCTGACCTGCACGAACCGGGCCACGCCGGAGGCCTGCGCGGCGCGGCCCAGGGCCACCGCGGCGTCCCGGTTGACGGCCCACGCCTCCTCGTCGGGCACCCCGCGGAAGGAGGCGGCGACGTTCACGACGGCGTCCACGCCGGCGAGCGCCTTGCCGAGGGTCTCCTCGTCGCGCATGTCTCCCACGGCGACCTGGGCGCCCAGCTCCGCGAAGCGCTCGCCGCGGGCCGCGTCCCGTACCAGGACTCGCACCTGCTCGCCCGGCTGCCGCTGGGCCAGCAGCCTCGGCACGAAGCGGCGTCCGACCTGTCCCGTCGTACCGGTCACCAAAGTCAGCATGATGTGCTCCTCACGCACTGTGTCGTCTGTCGTCGACGACCAGCCTCGGCGGATGCGGGGACGGCCGGGAGAGACCTCTCCATCAGGGGATCGGGAGTCCCTGGATAAGCCGGCCGGCGTCCCGCACCCTGGAGAGGTGAACCGAGCCGAACTCGCCGACTTCCTGCGCCGCGCTCGCGCCCGCCTGGACCCCTCCGACGTGGGTCTCACGGCCGGCGCCCGCCGCCGTACGCCGGGGCTGCGCCGCGAGGAGGTGGCCCAGCTGGCCGGCATGTCCGTGGACTACTACACGCGGCTGGAACAGTCCCGGGGCCCGCGCCCGTCCCGCCAGATGCTCACCGCGCTGGCCCGTGCCCTGCGCCTGACGGAGGACGAACGCGACCACCTCTTCCACCTCACCGGTGAAGAGCCGCCGCGCCGGGAGTCGACCAGCACGCACGTGCGCCCGGGCCTGCTCCTGGTGCTGGACCGGCTGCACGACACCCCGGCGATGGTGGTGACCGACTGCGGCGAGGTCCTGGCCCAGAACGCGCTGTCGCGGGCGCTGAGCGGAGACGTCCTCGCCCGCCCGCCCCGAGGACGCAACATGATCCGCCGCTTCTTCCTGGACCCGGCGGCCCAGGAGCTGTTCCCGCCCGAGGACCGCCCGGAGCGCGCCCGCGAGCAGGTCGCCGGCCTGCGAGCGGTGGCCTCGGCCCGCCCCAGGGACCCCGAACCCGCCTCCCTCATCGCCGAACTACGCGCCGGGAGCGAGGAGTTCGCCCGCCTCTGGGACGAGCACGAGGTCGCCGTACGCCGCGCCACCACGAAACGCTTCCGGCACCCCGCGATCGGCATCCTCGAACTCGACTGCGAGATCCTCGTCAACTCCGACCACAACCAGCAGCTCGTCATCCACACGGCCCGCCCGGGCACGGAGTCGTACGAGCGCCTGCAGTTGCTGCGGGTGGTGGGCTTGCAGGACCTGACGCCGACAAGCTCCTGACCGCATGCGCCCCGGCCGCACCCAGCCGTCATGCCCCGGGCCCGCTGTCATACCCGGGGCCTAGAGTCCTGCACATGTCCCGTCACACACCCAGCCGTCCGGTCGACGTGGAAAGCCTCTTTCCCGAGTTGCGGCCCTTCCGCCGTGAGTCCGTCCGCCTGCACCCGCGTCCTGGTTCCCCGACCTGCGAGGACAGTTCCGTAGGAGGTCCCTTGCTCTGGCCTGCCGCGGAGCCCTGGCCGGTTTGCAGGGAGGAGCACTACGACCCGGACGGCACGAATCCGGCCGCGCCCTCGGTACCCATGGTCCCCATCGTCCAGGTTCGTCGTGTCGACGCGCCGTCCCTGCCCTTCCCCGAGGGCACGGACCTGCTGCAGGTCCTGTGGTGCCCTTACGGGCACGGCGAATTCTGCTACCCCCTGCCCCAGGTCCACTGGCGGGACTCGGGCGCCGTAGGCGATGTGCTGCCCACTCCGGTGCCGGCCGCTGAACTTCCTGAGGACTGGTACCCGGCTCGCTGTACCGTGCACCCCGAGCAGGTGACCGAGTACCCGAGCCGGGACCTTCCCGACGAGGTTCACGGCGCCCTCAAAGGCCGCTTCGACGAACTGTTCGCCGAAACCGGCCTGCGGTACTCCTACCACCTGGCGGAGGCCCCAGGGATCAAGCTCGGCGGCTACCCCGGCTGGACGCAGGAACCGGTATGGCCCGGCTGCGAAGGGTGCGGCAGCCGGATGGAGCACCTCCTGACGGTGTCCAGCTGGGAATTCGACGGTGAGTCCTGGCGCACGTGGCTGCCCGAGGAGGACCGAGCCGACGAGAACGAATCGGGCGGTCGGCGATGGAAGGAAGACGCTCACAACCCCGCCGGGCTGTGCCTCGGCGACGCCGGAGGCGTCTACGTCTTCGAGTGCCGTACCTGTCCCGACCGGCCCATCGGGCACTGGTTCGACTGCTCGTGACCACCGGGGCCCGGGTGGGGCCCCCGAACGACGCCGCGGCCAACCCCGCAGGTGCGCCGGCGGCGCCCGTACGACCGGGTACGGCACGACGTCGTCGCCTACGCCAAGCGGCAGGGCACAAGCCCACGCCGGGCCCGCACGTCCCAGGGGCCCGGCACCGCCTCGACCTGCCGAAGATCAGGAGTTCTCGCCGCGCAGCCGGTCGCGGGCCTGGGTGGCGATGACCGCGGCCTGGATGCGCCGCTCGACGCCGAGCTTGGCCAGCAGACGGGAGATGTGGTTCTTCACCGTCTTCTCCGCCAGGTAGAGCCGCTGGCCGATCTGACGGTTGGTCAGGCCCTCACCGATCAGATCCAGGATCTCCCGCTCCCGGTCGGTGAGACCGGGCAGGGCATCCGGCTCCTCCTCGTGCTGCTGACCGCCCCTCAGCCGGGCCATCAGCTTCGTCGTGGCGCTGGCGTCGAGCAGCGACTGACCGCCCGCCACCGTGCGCACCGCCGAGACCAGGTCGGAGCCCTGGATCTGCTTGAGCACGTACCCGGACGCGCCCGCCATGATCGAGTCCAGCAGCGCCTCCTCGTCGTCGAACGAGGTCAGCATCAGACAGGCCAGCTCCGGCAGGCGGGAGCGCAGCTCACGGCAGACCGTCACACCGTCCCCGTCGGGCAGCCGGACGTCCAGCACCGCGACGTCCGGACGCAGCGCCGGTACACGCACCAGCGCCTGCTCGACGGTGGCGGCCTCGCCGACCACCTCGATGTCCGGTTCGTCGTTCAGCAGGTCGTGCACTCCGCGCCGTACCACCTCGTGATCGTCGAGGAGAAAGACCCGGACCGGGGCGTCGGGGTCGGCCTGCTCGCGGTCCGCCATGTGTCAGTCACTCCTTGCCACGGGATACGCGTTCCACAGCACACCTTCCCGGAAAACGGGACATGGGGACAGGGCCGATCGGCCCTATTCCGATCCTCCCCGGCCGGGGCGGGACGGCCATGGCCCATGCGCTGTCCGGCGCTCCTCGCCACCGTCCCGGACGGCCGGCATCGACGGTGAGCCACAAGCGCACAGGGAGAGGAACCGTGATGACCGCGGCGGCCCTCGTCTACGCCCTCGCCCTGATCGCCCTCGCGGCCACCGGTGCGGGCGCCGCCTGGGGACCGGGCCGGCTGTGGGCGCGCCTGCCCTTCGTCAGCCGCAACCGCCGGCTCCTCTGATCACCTCCGGCCCGGCCGCCACCGGGACCCCACCGCGACCCGCGGCGGGGTCCCGCGTCCGTGATGGATTCCAGGTGGCAGGGGCATTCCGGGTGGGCCGGGGCTTCCGTGTGGCCGGCGCCGGGGTGGCCCCGGCGGGCCCGCCGGGTCGCCTTCGCCCGGCGTTCGGCCTCGGTGCCCATGGGACGAACGTGGGCGCGCCAGCTGTTCGCCACCGCAGGACCCTCACCGGACCGCCCGCCCTCCCCCTCGGCCTGAGCGCTCTCGCCGACCAGCGCCCCACCGCCTCCACCCACCGTTTCGCCCCGGGCGACGTCCTCCTGCTGTGCATCGACGGACTGGTCGAGGCCCGCGATGCCACCGGCGCCTTCTGTCCGCCGCTGCTCGACCGGCTCCGGCACCGCTTCGCCGGCCGGCCCGCGCCGGGCCCCGCCGAGGTCGTCGACTTCCTCAGCACCGACCTGCCCCGCCACACCCGCCAGTTCCACGACGATGTCGCCGTCCTCGCCGTCGCCCCGCACACCGGCCCTCCACCGTGATCGTCCCGGGTCGTCCCAGGTCGTCCCGGGTCTGTCAGTGGGTGAGGCGGGCGGCGAGCAGGGCTACGTCGTCGGGGAACGTCCCGCCGCCCTGGGTGAGCAGGGCGTCGCAGAGGTCGGCGAGGGGCCGTGTGGCGTAGCTGGCCGCGAGGTGGGTGGCCTGGTTCATGCCGACGTCGAGGGAGTGGTCGCGTTGCTCGACCAGTCCGTCGGTGTGCAGGAGCAGTGTCGAGCCGGGCGGGAGTGTCAGTTCGTGGTCGGGGCGCTTCAGCCCGGGGTCGACGCCGAGCGGGTGACCGGCGCTCTCGGTGTGGAGGTAGAGGGCCTGGTGTTCGGCGGTGGCCAGAAGGGGTGGCAGATGGCCTGCGCTGGCCCAGCGCAGCGGGCGGCTGCCGTCTGCGGCCGGTGCCTCCAGGCGGGCGACGAGGACGGTGGCCATCGGTCCGCCGTACAGGTCGTGGAGGATCTCGTCGAGACGGTGGAGGATCCGGCTGGGGGGCTCCTGTTCCTCGTAGGCGATCACGCGCAGGGCGTTGCTGATCTGGCTCATGAGGGTGGCGGCCTCCAGGCCGTGGCCCATGACGTCGCCGACCATCAGGCAGGGCACCCGGTCGGGGAGGTTGATGAGGTCGTACCAGTCCCCGCCGATCCTGGGGGCCTGGGTGGAGGGCTGGTAGCGGGCCTGCAGCTCCAGGCCGGGGAGGCCGGGCAGGTCGGGCAGGAGGCGGCGCTGGAACTCCTCGGTGGCCTGGCGCAGGCGCTCGTAGAGACGTGCGTGCTCGATGGCCACGCCGGCCGCGCCGGCCAGGGCGGTGACGATCTCCTCGTCGTCGTCGGTGAAGGCGTCGCCGTGCTTGTCCGCGAGATAGAGGTTGCCGTAGATGGTGTGGCGCACCGAGATGGGCGCCCCGAGCAGGCTGGTCATCACGGGGTGGCCTTCGGGGAAGCCCGAGGCGCGGGGGTGCGCCGACAGGTCGTCGATCCGCAGCGGCTTGGGGTCGCGGACGAGCTCAGCCAGGAGTCCGGTGCCGTGCGGGAGCTCGGCACCGGACTCCTCGCGGAACTGGTCGGCGCCGAATCCGGAGGTGATCAGTTCGGAGAACCTGCCGTCCTCGCCGAGGACGCCGATGGCGGCGTAGCGTGCGTCGATCAGCCGCCGGGCCGACTCGGTGATGGTGTGCAGGACCACGTCCAGTTCGAGGGTGCCGCTGATGGCCACCACCGCGTCCAGCAGTGAGCGCATACGGCCGTGCGCGTGGGCCAGCCGCTGCAACCCGGCCTGGAGGCGGTCCAGGTCGTCGCCGCCCAGGAGCGGTGGCAGCCGGGTCTGGTGCGCGCCGCGGCTCCGTGAAGGTGTCTCCACGCCACTCGCACCTCCTCACCTGCCGCGGCCTGGTCTTCTGAGCCGGGTACCCGGACCCCGCTGTTCCAGGCCGCGCCGCCGCGGCGCACGCCGCCCCGCTACTTGATGCCGGTCGTGGCGACTCCCTGCACGATCTGCCGCTGGAAGACCAGGAACACGGCGATCAGCGGGAGGAAGCCCAGCACGGAGGAGGCCATCACCTCGGCGTACTGGATGTTGCTGTTGCTGACCAGGGAGGCGAGGCCCACCGGGATGGTCTGGGACTTGGTCTGGTTGAGGACGAGCAGCGGCCAGAGGAAGGAGTTCCAGGTGGTGATGAAGGTCAGGATGGCGACCGTGGACAGCGCGGGACGGCACAGCGGCATGCCGACCCTCGCGTAGATCCGCCACCAGCTCGCCCCGTCGATGCGGGCGGCCTCGATCAGGGCGAGGGGGATGCCGCGGAAGAACGCCTGGAAGACGAACACCGAGATCGGCGCGGCGATCGAGGGCAGGATCAGCGCCCAGAAGGTGCCGAGCAGGTGGAACGCCCGGTACTCGATGAACTGCGGCAGCACGAGCGCCTCGCTCGGCAGCATCAGCCCCGCGGCGACCAGGGCCATCACCGCGGCCCGGCCGCGGTAGCGCAGGAACGCCAGCGCGAAGCCGGCCATCGAGCAGAACGCCACCGTGAAGATCACGGCGAGTGCCGAGATGACCAGGCTGTTGAGGTACCAGGTGCCGATCGGGTGGGTGTCCCACGCGGAGGAGTAGGCGTGCAGGGACCAGCCGCCGGCGAACAGCGACGTCGGGTTCTGGGTGATCGATCCGTCGGAGCGCAGGGAGGTGGCGATCGCCCAGGCGAAGGGCACCAGCCAGATCAGGGCGAACAGGGTCAGGCACACGGCGCAGAGCCGGTTGAAGAGCGCCGCGCCGTCGGTCGCCGGCACGCTCTTCGTCGTGGCGGGCCGCGGCTGGGTGATGGTGGTCATGAATCCTCCGCTCAGGCCGCGGTGCTGCTCGCGCGACGGCGGCGCAGCCCGTACCAGGCCGCCGAGATCGCGACGATGACGACGAAATAGACCATGGTGGCGGCGGCGCCGTAGCCGCCCCGGTAGGCGGTGAAGCCGGTGTCGTAGATGTACTCGATGACCGGGCGGGTGGACTGGTCGGGCCCTCCGGAGAGGAGCAGGTAGATCTGGTCGAAGACCTTCAGCGAGGCGAGGATCTGCAGGATCAGCACGAGGCTGGTGGTCCGGCCGAGCAGCGGCACCGTGATGTGGCGGATCTGCTGCCAGGGGCCCGCGCCGTCGATGGCCGCCGCCTCGTAGACGTCCGGCGGGACGTCCTGGATCGCGGCGGTGTAGAGCACGAAGTTGAAGCCGAAGGTCCACCACAGGGTCATCAGCGTCACGGCGGTCCAGCCGCCCGCGGTGCTGCCGATGAAGTCGGGCACCGGCAGTCCGACGGCGTCGAAGATCTTCGGGAGGAGTCCGATCTGCGGGGTGTACATCCACAGGAAGATCAGCGCGACGACGGACGACGGCACGACGTACGGCGCGAAGAACGCCAGGCGGTACAGGACCCGGCCGCGCCGTACGCGGGAGGCGAGGATGGCGCCGGCCAGGGCGAGGACGACCAGGGGTGGTGTGGTCAGCAGCGTGAAGAGCACCGAGTGCCACATGGCGTCCCAGAACTGGGGGTCGGTGACCACCTCGGTGTAGTTGGACAGGCCGACCCAGTCACCCAGACCGCTCTTGACGGTGGTGGTGTTGAAGAAGCTCAGCACCACGCCCACGAGCAGCGGGCCGATCAGGAACAGCAGGTAGATCACGAGGAAGGGTGCGGTGAGCAGCGCTCCGGCCCGGCGTTCGGAGCGGGAGGGCCGGTCGGCGGGCGGGGCCGCTGCGGGCGCCGTGGGTGCCGGTCGCGTCGGGACGACGGTCGTCATGGTGACTGAAGCCTCCTACTTCATCGTGACCGGCGGTCGTGCCGTGGTGAACCGCTTCAGGTCGGAACGCAGGCCGGCCACCGCGGCCTTGGGGCTGAGCCGCCCGGCGATGGCCTCGATGATCGTCCCGCCCACGACACTCTGGAAGTCCGAACCCGCGCCGGTGTACCAGGCCTCGGGGTCGTACCGGGCGTCGAAGGCGGCCTGTACGTAGTTGCGCTGCGGCGACTGGTCGAGGAACGCCTTGCTGCGCTGGGTCGGCAGCCAGGCGGGGATGTGCCCGCCCTCGGCCCATACGGCACTGTTGTCGAGCAGGCTCTTGATGAACTGCGCCGCGTCGCGGGTCCGGGTCCCCGAGCGACTGCCGTTGCGGGGCAGGACCAGGGCGTGCGAGTCGGCGTAGGCCACCGGTTTGGGCCCCAGCAGCGCCGGGAACGGCACGACGTCGAAGCGGAGGCCCTTGACCTGCCGGTATGTGGGGATCTGCCACTCACCGTCGAAAAGGAAACCGGCCTTGCCCGTGCTGAACAGGGCGTTCGCGCCGGAACCGTTCAGCTCTCCCGGCATCAGGCCGTCGGCGGTGAGGCTCTGCATGAAGGCGACCGTCTCCTGCACCGCCTCGGTGTCGAGGGCGATCCTGGTGCCGGAGTCCGTGACGACCGGACCGGCCAGGCCGGAGTAGATCATGCTGAAGTAGCGCCACGCCGTGGACGGGTCGGCGATGACCGACATCACCGCTCCGTACTGGGCGCCGCCCGCGGTCTTCATGGCCTTCACGGCGGCCAGGAAGTCCTCCTTGCCCTTGAGCGGGGTGAGGCCGTCGCCGGCGGTGTTGAGGAGGCCGGCCCTGCGGGCCAGGTCGATGTTGTAGTAGAGGACGAAGGGGTGCGTGTCCAGGGGCACCGCGTACACCGTCCCGTCCACGGTGGCCTTGCGCCAGGCCGCGGGCGTGAACTTGTCCTCGGTGATGCCCAGTTCGCCGAGTCCGGCCTTCTCTATCGGGTCCAGCAGCTCTGAGGCGGCCAGCAGCGGGAGCCGTGACAGGTGGACGATGCCGACGTCCGGGGGCGTGCCGCTCGCGGTGGCCAGTGCCAGTTTCGTGTAGTAGGGGTTGCCCCAGGCGAGGACGGTCGCTTCGACGGAGGTCCCCGGGTGGGTCTTCCTGAACCTGTCCTCCATCAGCACCATGTTGGCGCCGTCACCGCCGGTGAACAGGTTCCAGAAGATGACGTCCGCGGTGTTCGGCTGAGAGCCCGTCAGCCCGGATGCGAGCGGTGAGGAGCATGCCGCGAGCGCTCCGGTCAGGGCGAGTCCACCGCCGAGGGCCAGGAGCCGTCGGCGCGCCATCGCTCCACTCATAGGGGTGTGCACCTCGTTGAATTCGGTGTGGCCTCGATGGCGCAGACCCTGACACACGATTTACAACGATGCAATACACCGGCGAAAAGTAGTCACATCCGAGGTCCGCATCATTCCCGGCGTCACATGATCTGCCGCGCCGACGACGCCATTCCGCCCCTCGATCCGTCCTTGCATCGATGTAAACGATCACTCATGATGGCAGCACTTCGAACGTGGAGACGCCGTGGCCGGGGACGTACGGAACGGCAGAAGGAGGATCAGTGAGGGTGAGCGAGCAGGACGGGACGTATCCGAGGCCGATCCTGCGCCGGGAGCGGTGGCACAGCCTGGACGGCGTCTGGGAGTTCGGGTACGACGACGCCGACGAGGGCGAGCGCGCCGCGTGGTTCACCGAGGGGGTGACGGGCGCCTTCGACCGGGAGATCACCGTCCCGTACCCGCCCGAGGCCCCCGCCTCCGGCATCGGCGAGACCGCGCCGCACGCGGTGGTCTGGTACCGCCGCCGCATACCCCACGAGGTCCTCGCGGCCGGCGCCGGCCGGCGGGCGCTGGTGCACTTCGGAGCCGTCGACCACCGGGCGAAGGTGTGGCTGGACGGCCGGCTGGTGGCCGAACACGTGGGCGGCCAGACACCGTTCACCGCCGATGTGACCCATGCGCTGCGCCCCGGTGCCGGGGAGCACCTGCTCGTCGTCCGGGCCGAGGACCATCCGGCCGACCTCGCGCAGCCGCGCGGCAAGCAGGACTGGCAGGACCGCCCGCACGAGGTCTGGTACGAGCGGACCACCGGCATCTGGCAGACGGTGTGGACCGAGACGGTGGCCGCCCAGCACATCACCGACCTGGCCTGGATCCCCGACCCGGCGCGCGGCGTGCTGGCCGAACTCACCCTGGCCCAGGTGCCGGCCGCCCCGGTGACCGTGGAGATCGTGCTGAGCCGTGACGGCGAGGTGCTGGCCGAGAGCACCAGCACGGTGCGCACCCCACGCTGCCGGATCGACCTCGTCGTTCCCGCGCTGCGCAACGGAATCGACCGCGAGGAGCTGCTGTGGAGCCCCGAGCGGCCGACCCTGCTCGACGCGCGGGTGACCGTGCGCGAGGCGGACACGGCCGCGGTGCTCGACACGGTGGACAGCTATGTGGGCCTGCGCAGCGCGGGCGTCGGCCGCGGCGCCTTCCTGCTGAACGGCCGTCCCTACTACGTGCGTTCGGTGCTCAACCAGGGCTACCGCCCCGACACCCTGATCGCGAACTCCGGGACCGCCGAGCTGCGCCGCGAGGTCGAGCTGATCAAGGCGATGGGCTTCAACGCCGTCCGCGTCCACCAGAAGGCCGAGGACCCGCGCTTCCTGTACTGGGCCGACCGGCTCGGCCTGCTGGTGTGGGGCGAGACCGGGGCCGCGTACGAGTTCGGCACCGAGGCCGTGGAGCTGCTCATCCGTGAGTGGCCGGCCATGGTGCGACGCGACCGCAGCCACCCGTCGATCGTCACCTGGGTGCCGGTCAACGAGAGCTGGGGCGCCTCGGACATCCCCCACGACCCCGCGCAGCGGCACTACTCCCTCGCCCTGGCCCACCTCACCCGGGCCCTGGACCCCACCCGGCCGGTGATGTCCAACGAGGGCTGGGAGCACACCGACAGCGACATCCTCGGCGTGCACGACTACTCCTCCGACCCTCGGGTGCTGACCCGGCGCTACGGCGACGCCGCCGCCTTCGACCGGCTGCTCGCCGGTCCCGGCCCCCAGGGACGCGTGCTGTCGGTCGGCCCGCGGCAGAAGGAGCGGTACGCCGCCGGTGACGCGCCCTTGATGATCACCGAGTTCGGCGGGCTGTCGGTACGCGCGGACGACGGCGACTTCTCGTACACCCGGACCGGCTCCGAGGCCCAGTACGCGGCCCTGCTCGGCGACATCTTCGGTGCGCTGCACGCGAGTACGGTCGTCGCGGGCTTCTGCTACACGCAGTTCATGGACACCGCCCAGGAGACCAACGGCCTGCTGTGCGCGGACGGTTCCCCGAAGCTGCCGCTGGAGACGATCCGCCGCATCGTCACCGGCGCACAGCCGGATCCCGACGAGAAGCCGGAGCCCCCGTCGCTCCCGTGATCGCGGATAGGATCCCACCGGAGGGGAAGGAGGTGCGGCGGTGGCGACCAGGCCGAGGATCAAGGACGTCGCGGAGTACGCGGGCGTCTCCCCCAAGACCGTCTCCAACGTGATCAACGACTTCGAACACGTCTCGGAGCACACCCGGGCCGCCGTGCGGGAAGCCATCGAGGCGCTCGGCTACCGGGTCAACCTCGCCGGCCGGCAGCTGCGCCAGGGCCGCACCGGCATGATCACGCTGGCGGTCCCCGAGCTCGACGTCGCCTACTTCTCCGAGCTGGCCAAGCACGTCATGGCCGCGGCGGACCGGCGCGGCCGCACGGTACTGCTGCACCAGACCGGTGGGGTCCGCGAGCGTGAGCTGTCCGCCCTGCACGGGTTCGACGCCCAGTTCACCGACGGGATCATCCTCAGCCCGCTGTCGCTGACGCCGCGCGACCTCGCCACACGGGACACCCGGCTGCCCGTCGTCCTCCTCGGGGAGCGCCAGGCCCCGGGCGCGGTGGACCATGTGGGCATCGACAACGTCGCCGCCGCCCGTGAGGCGACCGAGCACCTGCTCGCCCGAGGGCGGCGCACCATCGCGGTCGTCGGAGGAGCGGTCCGGGGCCGGCAGGGCACCGACCGGCTGCGCACCAAGGGCTACCAGTCGGCCCTGCGGGCCGCCCATGTCCCGTTCACACCGGATCTGATCGTACCGGTCGAGCACTACCACTGGCAGGACGGCGCCCGGGCGGCGGCCGCCCTGCTGGAGCGGCAGCCACGCCCCGACGCCCTGCTGTGCCTGAACGACCACCTCGCCCTCGGCGCGCTGCGTGCCCTGCACGAGGCCGGCCTGCGCGCCTCCCACGACCTCGACGTGGTCGGGTTCGACGACATCGAGGCCTCACGTTTCAGCGTGCCGAGCCTCACCACGATCGCTCCCGACAAGGAGGCCATCGCGGACAGCGCGGTGTCCCTGCTGATCGACCGGATCGACCGGCCGGACTCGGAGGACGCCATCGACCGTCTCGTCGGCCACCGGCTGGCGGTGCGGGAGAGCACCGGCGAGCGCCCCTGACCTGCCGCCGCGCACCCGGCTGCGCTCGCTCACGGTCAGGAGCGAATCACTCAGGAGCAGAGGTTCACGTGCCGGACGGCCAGGACGTGCCCCGCCGCGTCGATGAGGCGGCTGCGGGAGAGGTGTCCGCCGGTCACCGCGTTGGTGATCGCCGTCGCGATCGAGGACGTCTGGGAGCTGACGTTGCCCTTCAGGTCGAACATGACCATGTCGGCACCGGAGCGCAGGGCCTGCACGGCGGCGGCGGGAACGCTGAAGCCGGCGGCGGAGATCGCCTTGGCGCTGAGCGAGTCGGTGAGCACCAGCCCCTTGAAGCCCATCTTGCCGCGCAGCTCGCCGATGGCGGTGGGTGACAGGCTCGCCGGGTTGGTGCCCAGGCCCGGCACGATGTTGTTGGCGACCATGATGGCCGGGGCACCGGCCTTGATGGCCGCTGTGAACGGCGGGATGGCCACCTTCTGCAGGGTGGACCAGGGCAGCGTGCGGGCGGGGCCGAAGTCGGAGTTGTAGGTGGAGCCGCCGATGCCCGGGAAGTGCTTGACGACGGGTATGACGCCTCCGGCGCGCATCCCGTTCATGTACGCGACACCGGCCTTGGAGACCACCGAGGTGTTGCCGCTGAAGGAGCGCCATCCGTCGGGGTTGGTCTTGCTGGGAGCCACGTTCCTGCCGTCGACGTCGACCACCGGCGCGAGATTCATGTTCACCTGGGCGGCCGCCATCTTGGTGGCGACCTTCGTGACGTTCTGCTGGATCTGGGCCGGGGTCCAGTGCGCCCCCATGTACGCGGCCCAGGGCAGGGATCCGACGAGGTTGGCCATGCGCTGGATGCCGCCGCCCTCCTCGTCGGTCATCACCAGCAGGCCGAGGTGGCCGGGCACATGCGACTTCAGGGTGTTCAGCCGGGCGCCGAGGTCGGAGGGCGCCGTGCTGCCGAAGAGCAGCACTCCGCCGGCGCCGGCGCTCACCTCGGAGGTGGCGTCGGACACCGAGGTCTCCGAGACCGGGACGGCGATGGTCAGCATGGCCAGCCGGTGGTTCGACCACCCCGTCAGCTTCGAGCTGTTGGTGCACGCCTTGGCGGTCGCGGTGGCGGCGAGGTCCGGAGCGAGCGAGGGGGGCGAGGTCTGGGCGGGGCGGGTGGCCGAGGACGCGGCGGGCGGGGCGAGGGACACGCCGGGGCCGCTGGAGTGCGGGGTCGCGTTGGGGGTGCCGGTGCCCGCGCCGCAGCCCGCCAGGAGCACCGCCGCCACGGCGGCGCCGCTCGCTCTGCCGGCGGTCGTGGCCCGGCCACGCGGCCGCCGGGGTGCTGTCGCGCTTCTCCGCGGCACTATCTCGCTTCTGCTGTCCCGGTACGACGAGAGGTTCATCGCCCGATCTCCTTTCGGAAGACGCGACGGTACGCGTCGCGCTCAGGGCCGTATGAGCACGAGGTGGGCCTCGCGAAGCATGGGATGCGCTCCGGCCCGCTTTTGTTCGCTCGTCCGCGGGCGACGTCACACCAGCATCTCTCGTTTCGGAGTCGGCCGAAAGGCGGGCATCGAAGGCGGGCTCCCGGTGGCCACGGGCCTCCGTCAGGGCGACCCGAGAACGGCCGAACGCGATGGACCGGCCTGGAGAGCCTCCTGGACCGGTGGGGCCGGTGGGCCCGGTGCACGGGTCGCGACGGCGCGGCGCGTGTGGGCGGTGACGTCCTCGACGATGCGCCGGCAGACCTCGGCGGCCCGGTCGAACAGGTAGAAGTGGCCACCGGGCAGGCGGTGGAAGATGGCGGAGGCCCGGGTGTGCTCCCCCCAGCGGCGGACCCGCTCCGGAGGGACCAGCGGGTCCGCCTCCCCCGCGAACAGCGAGAGCGGCGTGGTCAGCGGAGGTCCGCCGTCGTACTCGTAGGTGTCGATGATCTCCAGGTCCCGGCGCATGGTGCGGACCATCCGCTCGGCGAGGACCGGATGGTGCCAGGCGCTGTCCGGCGTGCCGCCCAGCCGCCGCATGAAGTCCTCCAGCCGTTCGCGCGGCCAGGTGTGGCGCCGCGGTGCCGCCGGACCGCCGGTCTCCGGCGCCGGGCTGCCGGAGAGCCCGAGCCACAGGGGCGGCCGGCCCAGCCGTTCCAGCGCCCGGACCAGTTCGAAGGCGACGAGCGCTCCCATGCTGTGCCCGAACACGGCGTACGCGCCGACGGGCTCGGCCCTGAGCACGGGCAGCAGCCGGTCCACCACCTCGCCGACCGAGCGGCAGCCGTGCTGCCCAGACGCGTGCACACGGCCCGGCAGTTCCGCCGCCAGCACCCGCCAGTGCTCCGGCAGGTGGCTCACGAAGTGCCGGTAGCCGCCGGCGGAGCCGCCCGCGTGATGCAGCAGGACCAGTGTCAGTTCGGGGACCCTGGCGGTCCGCAGCTCCACGCATCTCACGGTCTGGCTCCCGCGAGCAAGCCGTGCCGGACCGGCGGGTGGTCCGGGTGATCCGGGTCGTCCGATCGGCCCGGCGGCTGGACCGCGTCGCCGTGCGCCCGGCCGGCCACGTGATGGATCGGGCCGGCGGTGGCGGACAGGGGCAGGCAGGAGCCGCCGCGCCGGTGGGCGACGATCTCGGCGGCCACGGAGACGGCGGTCTCCTCGGGGGTGCGGGCGCCGAGGTCGAGCCCGATCGGGGACCGCAGCCGGGCGATCTCGGCGTCGCCGAGGCCGGCCTCCCGCAGCCGGGCCTCCCGCTCGAGGTGGGTGCGGCGGGAGCCCATGGCGCCGACGTAGCGGACCGGGAGGCGCAGGGCCCGCTCCAGCAGCGGGATGTCGAACTTCGCGTCGTGGGTGAGCACGCACAGCACGGTGCGGCCGTCGATCCGGTCGAGCTGGGTGTCGAGGTAGCGGTGCGGCCAGTCGACGACGACCTCGTCGGCGTCGGGGAAGCGACGGCGGGTGGCGAAGACGGGACGGGCGTCGCACACGGTGACGTGGTAGCCGAGGAACGTCCCGATCCCCGCCACGGCCGCGGCGAAGTCGATGGCACCGAAGACGATCATGCGGGGCGGGGGGACGTACGCCTCGACGAAGAAGGTGGCGGTGCCCGGGCCGGTGTCGTCGCACGGGGTCCCGGCCGGCCCGAGGACGACCTCTCCCGTGCGGCCGGTGTCCAGCATGGCCCGGGCCTGAGCCGCGACCGCGCGCTCCAGGGCGGCGTACCCGCCGAGTCCGCCGCGGTGGCCGTCGGCCGTGACCGCCACGGCCGCGCCGACGAGGTCCGGCGGACCGGCGACGGCCCGGGCGAGGGCGAGCGGAGTGCCGGAGGCCAGGGAGGCGATCGCCGCGTCGATCGCCGGGTCGGAGCCCGGGACGACCGGCTGCACGAAGACGTCCAGCACGCCGCCACAGGTCAGGCCGGCCGCGAAGGCGTCCTCGTCGCTGTAGCCGAAACGCTCCAGCAGCGCCTGTCCCGAGCCGATCGCCGCCCGGCAGAGCTCGTACACCGCGGCCTCGACGCAGCCGCCGGACACCGAGCCGACCGCCTCGCCGTCGGCGCTGACGGCGAGAGCGGCGCCGGGCCCGCGGGGCGCGCTGCCGGACACCCGCACCACGGTGGCCACGGCGAAGCTCCGCCTGTCGCGGTGCCAGGCGCGCACGCTCTCGGCGATGTCCTTCATCTCGGTCGTCCCCCGCTGGTCTTCATCTCGGTCGGTCCTCACTCGTCTTCATGCGTCTTCATGTCGGTCGCGGTCCTCACCGCCCGGTGGGGCGGCGTCGGATCGCCGGTGTCAGGCGGCGCTGAGGCAGAGACCGCCCCCGTCGCCCGCGTAGAGGCTCTCGATCGGGATCCAGCGCAGCGAGGTGCCGGTCAGCGCCTCGGTCGCCACGGCCGCGGCACCCGTGTGGGCGGGGCCGCACGGGATGTCCACCACCGTCCACCCCGGCGGCCGTGCCGACTCCTCGGCGCCCAGGTAGTCCTGCGAGAGCGGGCGGCCGAGCCCTGTGCCGAGGCCCTTGAGATAGGCCTCCTTGCGCGTCCAGAGCTGGCCGAAGGCGGCCCGGCGCAGCGACGCCGGGACGGCTTCGATCTCCGCCCGCTCGTCCGGGTGGACCGCGGTCGAGCAGACCTTGACCGTGGAGGTCCCGGGGACCTCCTCGACGTCCACCCCGATCGGTACGGCCGCGATGCCGATCAGCGCCATCCCGCTGCTGTGGGAGAGCGAGAAGTGCACGGCGGAGTCGGGCACGCCCAGCGTGGGACGGCCGTGCGGCTCGTCGCAGCAGGGGCACGGCAGGCGGACGAACCGCAGACCGGCCGGCGGGTGGTCGAGGTAGGCGCCGAGCAGACGGCGCAGGGCGATGTGCGCCGAGGCGTACAGGAAACCGCCCTTCTGGCGCCGGCAGGAGCTGGCCCGGGCGCGTTCGCTCTCGTCGAGAACGGACAGGTCGAGCGTGCCGGTGATGTCCTCGGGAGAAGGCAGGCGCAGCAGCCAGAGGTCCGCCCGGCCCTCGGCGGGCACCGCGACCCCGCTCACCCTCTCGCCGCCGATGCGGTGATCACACCGGCCACCGACTCGGCGGTGTGGGCCGCGAGCCCGGTGATGGACGCGGCGCCCAGCACGGTCCTGAGGTCGAGCTCCACGCCGATCGCACCGTGGACGCGCCGCTGGAGTTCCACGCCCGTCCTGGAACCGATGCCGACGACGGTGAGGGGGCTGGCGGGATCGACCCGCTCCGGGTCGGTCCGGAGGATGCCGGCGACCTCGTGCCGCAGGTACTCCTCGACCAGGGCGGCCCGGGCCGCCGGGTCCGCGGCGGCGAGTTCCGCGGGCGTGGGGGCGGTGACCCCGGTCGCGTCCTCCGCTTCGTCCCACTCCGCGGGGCCCAGCCACTCGGGGACCATCGGGTGCAGTGTCATGTCGTCGCTCCGTCGTCGTCCTGGGACTTCATCAGGGTCATCACCCGGTCCGGGAGCAGCGGCAGCGCGCCCACCGTCCCGGTGAGCCGCAGCGCGTCGCGGACCGCGTTGGCCACCGCGGCGCCGACGCCCGCCGTGCCGCCCTCGCCCGCGCCCCGGACGCCGAGCGGGTTTCCCGGGGCCGGGGAGTCCTCGAAGATCTCGGTGCGGATCTCGGGAAGGTCCGACGCGCGCGGCCAGAGGTAGTCACCGAGGGTGGTGGCCAGGGGCATGCCCCGCTCGTCGTACGGGAACTCCTCGAACAGGGCGCCGCCGATGCCCTGGACGGTGCCGCCGACCAACTGGGCATGCACCAGAGCGGGGTTGACCGCCCGGCCGATCTCGTAGCTCACCGCGTAGCGCAGCAGCTTCACCGCTCCGGTGCCCGGGTCGACCTCGGCCTGCGCGTAGTGCGCCCCGTAGGGATAGGTCATGGCATCGGCCAGGTAGGTACCGCGGCCGATCAGTCCCGGCTCCTCGCCGGTGCGGACGTAGGGCGGAGCGAAGGAGGCGGCGGCGATCTCGCCGAGGGTGACCCGGCGTCCGGGTTCGCCGTCCGCCTCCAGGCCGCCGTCGCGTACGACGAGCCGGTCCGGGTCGGTGCCGAGCAGGCCGGCCGCCACCCGGCGGGCCTTGGCCAGCACCTGTTCGGCGGCGAGCTTCACGGCCGTGCCGCCGACCACCGTGGTGCGGCTGGCGAACGTGCCCGAGCCGTCGGCGAGGATGTCGGTGTCGGAGAGCACCACGGTGACGGACTCCGTGCGGACGTCGAACTCCTCGGCGGCGATCTGGGCCATCACGGTCTCGACGCCCTGCCCGACGTTGGCCCCGCCCATCGCCACCCGGATCGCGCCGGTCACGCCGACGTCCACCACCGCGCTGTCGTGGCCGAGGCCGGCCTTCTCCAGGATGACGGCGCAGCCGGTGCCGACCAGCCGGCCCTGCTCCCTGGCCCTGCGGGCCTCCTCGCGCCATGTGTCGTAGCCGAAGATCTCCCGGGACTTGTCGAAGTGCTCCAGGTGGTCCTTGCCGTCCAGCAGCATCGGCGCGCCGAAGACGTGCAGGGGTCGCCGGTGCGGCAGTTCGCCGCCGTCCAGCAGGTTGATCCGGCGCAGTTCGACCGGGTCCACGCCGAGCCGGTCGGCGGCGAGGTCCATGGCGTGCTCGCGCACGAAGTTGTGCTGGAATCTGCCGGGCGCGCGGTAGGTGCCGACCGGGGTCTTGTTGGTGGTCACGATGTGCACCCGGCTCCGGCAGGCGGCCATCCGGTACGGGCCGGACATCAGGGCGGAGGTGAGGGCGGCCACGACGGCCCCGTGGGTGCGGATGTAGCCGCCGGTGTCCAGCCACGCCTCGCCGCGCAGGCCCAGCAGCCGGTACCGCTCGTCGAAGGCGAGCTCGATCCGGTGCTCCTGCTCGCGGGCGTGGTTGGCGGCGATCAGGTGCTCGGTGCGGTCCTCGGTCCACTTGACCGGGCGGCCGGTGCGCAGGGCGAGGAACGGCACGAGCAGGTCCTCGGGGTAGAACTCGCCGCGGATCCCGAAGCTGCCGCCGGCGTCGCTCTCCAGCATGTGGATCTGGTGCTCGGCGATGCCGAGCATCCGCGCGGTGACCCGGCGGTTGAAGTACGGGACCTTGGTGGCGCCCCAGACGGTCATCCGCCTCGCGCGCGCGTTCCACTCGGCGACGAGGCCGCGCGGCTCCAGGGGCGTGCCGCTGTGGCGGCCCACCTTGAGGTCGGCGGCGACGACGTGCGGTGCCGTCGCGAAGACCTCGTCGACGTCGCCGTAGGAGAAGTCGACGGTGCCGACGAGTGCGCTCTCACCCGGCCGGCTCTCGGGCCGCAGCGTGGCGCCGGCCCGGGCGTCCAGCGAGACGGGCAGTTCCTCCAGGTCGAGCGCGACCAGGTCGGCCGCGTCCTCGGCGAGGTACGGGTCCTCGGCGAGGACGGCGGCGACCGGGTCGCCCACGTACTGGACGAATCCGGTCGCCAGGGCGGGTTGGAGGTAGGGAGTGAAGTCGATGCCGGGCGAGGGCTGGCGGACCGGGATCCGGGGCATCCCCGCCAGATCGGCGGCGGTGATCACGTCGACCACGCCGGGGAGGGCGGCCGCGGCCTCGACGTCGATCCCGCGGATCCGGGCGTGGGCGACGGGCGAGCGGACCACGCGCAGCCAGAGCTGGCCGGGCCGCACGATCTCGTCGTGGAAGCGGCCCTGGCCGCGCAGCAGCCGGTCGTCCTCCAGGCGCGGTACGGAGACTCCGATGGCGTTCACGCGTCCGCGCCCTCCTGCTCCTGGTCCTCCGGGCCGAAGGCGTCGCCGGTCCGGGTGGCCGCCTCCACCGCGTCGACGATGGCGGCGTAGCCGGTGCAGCGGCACAGGTTGGCGGCGACGCACTCGGTGATCCGGGCCCGGTCCGCGGTCGGCTCCTTGCGCAGCAGGGCGGTGCCGAGCATCAGGAAACCAGGGGTGCAGAAGCCGCACTGGAGGGCGAAGTTCTCCTTGAACGAGCGCTGCAGGGGGTTCAGCCGGCCGCTGGTGGGGTCGTTCTCGGCGAGCGACTCGACGGTCTCGACGGCGGTGCCGTCCGCCTGGGCCGCGAGCATCAGGCAGGAACGGACGGGTTCGCCGTTCACCAGGACGGTGCACGAGCCGCAGACCCCGGTCTCGCAGCCCACCGTCGTGCCGGTCAGGCCGAGGTCGCGCCGGAGCACGTCGGCGAGGCTGCGCCGGGGGTCGACGGCCAGGGTGTGCGCGGCCCCGTTGGCGCTGAGCTCCAGCGGGATGGGTGTGGTCATGGCGCGGTTGCCTCCTGGAGTCGGGCGGTGCTGCGGGCGAGGGACGCTGCCAGCGTCCGGCCGGTGAGCGTGCGGGCGAGGTCGCGGCGGTACCCGGCCGGAGCCCGGTGGTCCGCGCGTGGGTCGAGGTCCTTGGCGGCCAGCCGGGCCGCGTGGTCGAGCAGTCGGGGTTCGGGGACGCCGCCGAGCAGGGCCTGCTCGGCGGTGCCGGAACGCACCGGGCGGTCCTCGACGCCGCCGAGCGCGATCCGGGTGGCGGCGATCCGGCCGTCGGGACCGAGCACGATCTCCGCGCCGGCGGCGACCAGGGGGAGGCTGCCACGCTGCGGTCCGTACTCCGCGACGGCGGCGGTGGCGGCGGGGCGGGGGAAACGGACGCCGGTGAGCAGGTCGCCCGGCGCGAGCGCGGTGCGGTGCGCCCCGGTGAAGAACTCCGCGGCCGGGATGGTGCGTTGCCCCTCGGGGCCGAGGACGTCGAGGTCCGCGTCCAGCAGGACCGCGAGCAGGCACCACTCGGCGGCGGGGTCGGCGTGGGCCAGGCTGCCGCCGACGGTGCCGCGCACGCGCACGGGGAGGTGACCGATCAGCCGGGCGGTCTCCGGCAGGACGGGCAGGCCGTCCCGGACGTGGGGGTCCGCGGTGCGTTCCAGGGCGGCGTGGGTGGTAAGAGCGCCGACCCGCAGGGCGCCGTCCTGCCGGCCCGTCCCTCGCAGCGCGGCGAGCCGGGCGACGTCGACCAGTGCGATGGGGCGCACCAACCGGCGGTTGAGCAGGGGGAGCAGGCTCTGGCCGCCGGCGAGGACGCGGGCGTCGGGGCCGTACTCGGTGAGCAGTTGAACGGCTTCTTCGGCCGTGTCCGGCCTGTGGTAGGCGAATGGCGGCGGCTTCATGCCTTGTCTCCTGAACGTGGCCCGACGGGTCGGGCGTGGGTGTCCGGCCCCCGTCGGGCCCGGCGAGCGGGCCCGACGGATGCGGTCCGGGTCGGTCAGGGCTGGTTGACCTGCGGGACCTCCAGCGTGGTGTGACCCAGCTGGCGCATCAGGTCGGCGATGTCGAAGTGCGCCGAGCGGGAGATCACCTTGTCACCGTCGAAGTGGTCGATGCCGATGGCGCCGAAGGTCGCCCGCCGTCCGCTGGGCGGAAGGCCCCGGAACGGGCCGAGCTGGGTGCCCGTGCACTCGACGCGGGTGATCACCGTGTCGCCCTCGGCCCACTGCTCCTGGACCAGGTCGATCATGTCGGGGAAGGCGGTCCGGAACGCCCGGACCCAGGTGCGCACGCCCTCGGGGCCGCGCAGTCCGAACTGGGGCCAGTCGAAGTCCTCGTGGAAGAGCTCGTCCGCGAGTTCCAGCTCGCCCTTGGTGATGATGTGCTCGAAGAGCAGGGCGATGCGCTGTTTGCGGGCCTCGGGGGTGGTTCCCTGGGGAACGGTGGTCATGCCGGTTCCTCTCTCGGTCGTGGCCGTGCGGCGGCCGGCCGCGGGCACGTGGTGGACGGTGGCTGTCACTTGGCGGGGCGGGGCAGGGCGAGGCTGACCGCGGCGGCGACCAGCACCAGCACCAGCCCGATGCCGCCGACCCACTCGAAGGCAGAGGCGTACGAGCCGACGCCGTGCGGGGTGCCGAGGGCGCCGAAGAAGACCGAGCCGATCGCGGCGACGCCCGCGGCGCTCGCGAACTGCTGGGCCGTGGTGAGCACGCCGGCCGCGGCACCGGCCTGCTGCGGGCGCACCCCGGCGAGCACCGAGCCGACCAGGGCGGGCACCGCCAGGCCGTTGCCGAGGCCGATCAGCACCATCGGGCCGATCAGCCGGGCCGCGCTGGTGTGGTCGCCGGAGGCGGTCAGCACGATCAGCAGGACGACGAACCCGATCGCGGCGATCGAGGCACCGGTGGTGATCATGCGGCTGCCGTAGCGGGCGGTGATCCGCTGGGAGGCCATGGACGCGCCGGAGAAGGCCAGGCCGAGCGGGGTGAAGGTGAACCCGGCCTCCAGCGGCGTCAGGCCGAGCCCCGACTGGAGCACCAGGGTCAGGGTGAACATGAAGCTGAAGAACCCGGCGAAGGTCGCGATGCTGACCACCAGGCCGCGGCTGAAGGCCCGGTCGGCGAAGAGCGACAGGTTCAGCAGGGGCTGTCCGCCGCGGCGGGCCAGACCGCGCTCCCACAGCAGGGTCAGCGCCATCGCGGGCACCGAGGCGACCAGGCTGATCCACGTCCACACCGGCCAGCCCTCGGTCCGGCCGAGGACGAGCGGCACGAGGGCCAGCGCCAGGCTGACCGGGACACCGACGGCACCGAGCGGGTCGAGCGCCGGCCGCGCGGTGGGCTTCCGGCGCGGCAGCAGCCGGGCCGCGAAGGCCAGCATGACCAGGCCGACCGGCAGGTTGACCAGGAAGATCACCCGCCAGCCGAGGCCTGCCACGTCCGCCTCGAGGAGCGCGCCGCCGAGCACCTGTCCGGCGACCGCGCCGACGCCGACCGTGACGCCGAACCAGGACAGCGCCCGTGCCCGCTCGGCGGGCGGGAAGGTCGCCGTGATCAGCGCCAGCACCTGGGGCACCATGGCGGCGCCGGTCAGGCCCTGGACCAGCCGGGCCGCCACCAGCTGGCCCGGTGTCTGGGCGATGCCGCAGAGCAGCGAGGCGACGGTGAAGGCGATCGTGCCGGTGAGGAAGACCGCGCGGGAGCCGAACAGGTCGCCGAGCCGGCCGCCGGTGACCAGGCCGCTGGCGTAGGTGAACGCGTAGCCGGCGACGATGAGTTCGAGCGCGGCCTGCCCGGCGTGCAGACCGTGCTCCAGTGACGGGGCGGCGACGTTGACCACGTAGAGGTCGAACTGCGCCATGAACATGGCCGCCAGGATCACCGGCAGCATCAGCCAGCGCTTGGCGTACGGGCCCGAGTCGGCCTCGGGGGCCGGGGCGGGCGCCGCCGGGGCCTCGGAGGCCGCGGCGCCGTCCTTCTGGGTGAGAGACATGGCAGTGGGATTCCTTCTGCAGTTGCGGTTCCTGGTGAGGCCTCAGGCGGCCTTGGTCGTGGAGCGCTCCCGCTCCAGCCGCCAGTCGATCTGCGCGTACTCGGCCTGGGCGCGGGCGATGGCCTCGTCCACGTCGCACACGGTCGGCAGATCGAAGTGGGCGACGATCTTCTCCAGCCGCTCGCGGGGGGTGCCGGAGACCATGAAGTACGGGATCTCCAGCTCGTGGAGGGCGGCGAGCAGCCTGGCGTCGCAGGCGGCACGGAAGCCCTCGTTCATCGGCCGGTGGCCGTCGGCGGAGAGTCTCAGTTCGTTGCTGAGGTGCACGAAGCCGTCGAACGACGCCTTCACGTGCTGCTTGAAGTAGTGGCCGAGCTGGTCGGTGACCTGCTCGAAGAAGGCCATCTCGGGGGTCGACGGCGGCGTGCTGCCGGGCACGGCGGCGCCCGGGTCCATGCCGAACTCGACGCGCACGGCGGCGTAGATCCATTCCTGGAGCGAGGAGCCGTCGGCGATGAAGCTGTCGCCCAGCAGTGCCTCGTTGACGGCGCGGCCGACGTGGCGCCGGACGGCGAGCTGGATGTACTCGGCCGGGGTGACCTCGGTGAGCGTCTTGCCCGGGACGGCGTCCGGCATGATCTCGCGGATGGTCTTGGCGGGAGAGCGGGGTATGCCGGTCAGGTGCGACAGGGCGATCGCGGTGGAGGTCTTCCCCGCGGAGTAGGTGCCGGAGACGGACAGACGCATGGTGATTCCTTGTCGTGTCGGGGGTCAGCGCGCGGTGGCGGCGACGCGGGCGGGCAGTTCGTGGGCGAAGGTGCAGCGCATGCCGACGCCGGCCAGGCGGCCGTTCAGTTCGACGTTGCGCCAGACGCCGCCGCGCAGCGACAGCAGGCGCTTGTTCGTGAGGCCGGCGCGGGTGGTGAGCCGCAGGCCCTCGATGAGCTCGGCCTCCCGTGCCTCCTCGGGGGCGGTCAGCACGGTCTGCGTCATCCAGAGGGTGTTGCTCTCGGCGCGGCTGATCCCGTCGAGCTCGTACATCAGCACCTGCGCCAGCTGGAGGTTGACGACGAAGCAGTCGATCAGACTGACCGTGGGCCTCTCGCCCGCCGCTATCCCCTCGACGGGATCCGGCGAGCCGGCGGTCCGGGTGAAGCGCACGGCGGCCGTGGCGGCGTGCTGCCGGCCGTCCACCTCGACGTTGTTGATCTCGTGCCGGCGGAACTTGAACCCCTCGCCGTAGAAGCGGTCCTCGCCGGGGCCGAGTGCCTCGGTGAGGCTGCCGAAGCAGGCTCCCGTCTCGGCCCGGGTGACGATCGGGTGCTCGGTCTCGCAGCGCACGCGCAGGTTGCCGACGGTGCACTCGTGCACCGAGCGGTACCGGTCGCCGGACGGCTCGGTGGTGCGCAGCCGGGCCGAGAGCGGCACGTCGCGCAGGTCCTCCTGCGGTTCGATGCCGGCCCGCAGCACCACCTTGGACAGGCGCACGGTGCGCCGGTCGGCCGGGCTCAGCCCGTAGGCGTGCGTCAGCTGGAGCTCGGCCAGCTGGACGCCCAGCACGAGCGCGTCGACGGTGCTGAGGTGCGGCCGGAGGTCGGTGCCGTCCTTCTTGCGGGACCAGTCGGCCGGGTAGTCCAGGTCGAGCGTGCCGCGTACACCCGGCTCGGCGGAGCCGGGCGGGGCGACGTCGAGAGCGCGCACACGGTATCCGGCCCGCTGGTAGCCACGGGAGAAGAAGCGGGTCTCGCCCGGGCCGAGGTAGTCGTCGATGGAGTGCAGCAGGAGCTGCTGGTCCGTGGTCATCGTGTCAGGCCCCGCTCGGCGCGGTGACCGTCCGGCCGGCCAGCGCCGTGGTGTACGCCTGGACGAGGTCGCTCACGGTGCGCATCTCGGTGATCGAGACGCCGTCCTGGAAGGGGTCGACGCCGAGCTCGGTCTCCAGCTCGATCAGCAGCTGTGCGAGGGTCAGCGAGTTGAGGCCGATCCGGACCAGGTCCTCGCTGCCGTCGTCGTCGGCGTCGTCGGTGTCGGGGTCGAGCAGCAGGGACCGGATCTCCCGCTCTATCAGCTCGCGTATCTCCGTCTGGTTCAGCATGTGATGCCTCCGTCGATGACGATGGACTGCCCGGTCACGAAGTGCGCTCGGGCGGAGGTGAGGAAGAGGATCGCGTCGGCGATCTCGTCGGCCGTCCCCAGTCGGCCGAGTGGGGTGCGGTGCTGGATCCGTTCGCGGTTGCGCTCGGTGACGTCCGCGGTCATGTCGCTGTCGAAGAAGCCGGGGACGATGGAGTTGACCCGGATGTTGAACGCGCCGAGCTCGCGCGCCAGGCTTCGGCTGAAGCCGTCCAGGCCGGCCTTGGCCGCGGCGTAGACCGAGACCCCGCGGAAGCCGCGGATGGCGTTGATGGACGAGATGTTGATGATGTTGCCGCCGTGGCGGGTCATCAGCCGGGCGCAGGCCTGGGTGAGCAGGATCGGCGCGGTGAGGTTGTTGGTGATGAGCGAGTCGATCCGCTTGGACGGTGTGGTCAGCAGCAGTTCCTGATGGAGCATGCCGGCGTTGTTGACCAGCAGGTCGGTCCGGCCGAACCGGCGGCCCACGGTGCGCGCGAAGGCCCGCATGGCCTCGGGTTCGCCGAGGTCGGCCTGCTCCCAGTGGAAGTCGTCGGGGTGGGCCTCGGACATCGCGGTGGTGAACTCGTTGGCGCGGCGGCTGAAGGTGGCCACCCGCCAGCCGTCGGCCAGCAGGCGCTCGACGAGGGTCCGGCCGAGCCCCCTGCTGCCGCCGCTGACCACCGCGACCTTGCGCGACGGCGTCTGCGTGTCGCCGTCCCCGGCGGCCGGCCTCATGCCACGCTCCGGATCTTCTTGAACCGGTCGGAGTGCTGGTCGGCGTCCGATATCTCCACGACCACGGGGACCTTGTACGCCTCCAGCCGCTCGGCGCAGTGCTCGCGCACGGCCCGGACGACGTCGGCCCGCTCGGCGGGTTCGACGAGCCGCACGGTCGCCTTGACGACCATGCCCGTCACATGGCTGGGCCGGCCGGAGACGGTGGCCTCGGCGATGTTGGGGATCTCCAGCAGGACGTTCTCGACCTCGCTGGGATACACCTTCTCGCCCGCGACGTTGATGATCTCCGACGAGCGGCCGAGGATGCGCACGTAGTCGCCGTCGGTCTCCACCGCGTCCTGGGTGTTGAAGTAGCCGTCCTCGTCGAACGGCGCCGGGGCGTTGAGGTAGCCGAGCATCGCCATGTCGGAGCGGATCCACAGGATGCCGTCGACGATCCGGTGGTCGAAGCCGTCCCCGCCGAGCTTCACCCACAGGCTGTCGTCGCTCTTGGACCTGGTGGGCATGATGCCCAGCTCCGACAGTCCGTAGGTCTGCTTGAAGCGCACCGTGGGCAGCGCCTTCTTCAGGCTGCGCAGCGTGCCCAGCGGCATGGGCTCCGTACCGTAGGTGATCAGCTTCAGCGCGCTGACGTCGTGGCGCTCGTACGCACCGGAGATCAGCAGCATGTTGAGGAAGGTCGGAGTGGTCGGCAGCACCTGGACCCGGTGGTCGGCGATGGCGGCGCAGACCGTGTCGGCGGTGCGTTCGGCGATGGTGATCAGCGTGCCGCCCTGACTGAGGGTGTGCAGCAGGGTGTTGATGCCGCCGATGTGGTCCAGATTGAGGAAGGCCAGGGTGCGGGCCGGCCGGGTCGGCGCACCGTATTTGGCGAGAACCCGGGAGAAGTCCAGGACGGTGGCCTTGGAGCGGCCGGTGGTGCCGGAGCTGAAGAGCACCAGGCCGGGGACGCCGGCTTCGCGCAGGGTGCGGTAGAGCTCGTGGCCGGCCGTGCGCTCGGTGCGTTCGAACGTCCGTGAGCCGTCCGGGCGGATCACCACGACCGCTTCCACCTCGGCGATGTCGTGGAACTCCGCCCGCTTGGCGTCCGGCAGCGGGGTGAGCGGGACGACTACGGACTCCAGTTCGACCAGGGCGAGCAGCGCGGCGCACGCCTCGACACTGCTGGCGCCCTCCACCGCCACCACCTGCCCGGGGCGCACGCCGCGCTCGGTCAGGTAGGTCTGCCAGTCGGCCGTGCGCTCCACCAGCCGCGCGTAGCTGGTCGGTGTGCCTTCGAAGACGATCGCCTCGGTCTCACCGAAGCTTTTCAGGCGTTCCAGGAACTGGGTCATGCTGATCCCTCTCCGTGGGGTGTGCTGGTTCGTCGATTCATCGGCCGCCACGCCCGGGGAGGCCCGGCGCCGTTGCCGGGCAGGCTCTGGTGGGGTCGGCCGTGGAGCGGTCGGTGCGGTCCGTGCGGTGGGTACGGTTCGTGCGGCCTGGTCCGTGCGGTCCGTTCCGGCGTGCAGGGGCCGCTCTTCACGGCAGCTGTTCAGGGACCGCCATTCAGGGGCCGCCATTCAGGGACCGGCGTTCAGGAGCCACCGCTCAGGAAGTGGTCCTCCGGAACGGCCGGCGGGGCGCGCGGAACCGCTCCGTCCCGGCCCAGGAGGCGTACGCGGCACGGTCGTCGGGGGCGTCGGCCGCCCGCCGCCGTATCACCAGGGCCATCACCGCGGTGATCGCGGCGAGTTCCGCGGGGTCGGGGTTGCCGCGCAACACCCGTACCAGCGGCGTGGGTTCGTCGGGTCCGGCCATCAGACCGGCTGGTTCCCGTGCTTGCGGCTGGGCAGCTCGGCGTGTTTGGAGCGCAGCATCGCCAGCGCCTCCGCCAGCACGGCCCGGGTCCGGACGGGGTCGATGACGTCGTCCACCAGGCCGCGTTCGGCGGCGTAGTAGGGGTGCATCAGCTCGCTCCGGTACTCCTTGATCTTGTGTGTGCGCGTCGCCTCCGGGTCCTCGGCCGCGGCGATCTCCCGGCGGTGGATCACGTTCGCGGCACCCTCCGCGCCCATCACGGCGATCTCGTTGACCGGCCAGGCGAAGGAGAGGTCCGCACCGATGGACCGCGAGTCCATGACGATGTACGCCCCGCCGTACGCCTTGCGCAGGATGAGCTGGATCCGCGGCACGGTGGCGTTGCAGTACGCGTAGAGCAGCTTGGCGCCGTGCCGGATGATGCCGTCGTGCTCCTGGCCGACGCCGGGCAGGAAGCCGGGGACGTCCACGAGGGTGACCAGCGGGATGTTGAACGCGTCGCAGAACTGGACGAACCGCGCCGCCTTCTCGCTCGCCTGGATGTCCAGCACGCCGGCCAGCGACTGCGGCTGGTTCGCGACGATGCCGGTCACATGGCCGTCGATCCTGGCGAGTGCGCAGATCACGTTGGGCGCCCAGGTCGGCTGGATCTCGAAGCAGTCGGCGTCGTCGACGATCTCCTCGATCACCTTGCGCATGTCGTACGGGCGGTTGCCGTCGGCCGGGACCAGGTCGAGAAGCGCCTCACAGCGCCGGTCGGCCGGGTCGCCGGACGGCACGAAGGGGGGCAGTTCGCGGCTGTTCCCGGGCAGCAGGGACAGCAGGTACCGCACCTCCTCCAGGCAGGTCTCCTCGTCGGCGTAGGCGAGGTGGGAGACGCCCGAGACATCCGCGTGGACGTCCGCACCGCCGAGCCCGTTGTGCGAGATCCGCTCGCCGGTCACCGCCTGGACCACGTCCGGGCCGGTGATGAACATCTGCGAGATGTCGCGGACCATGAAGACGAAGTCGGTCAGCGCGGGCGAGTACGCCGCGCCGCCCGCGCACGGGCCGAGCATCACGCTGATCTGGGGGATCACCCCGGAGGCAGCCGTGTTGCGCCGGAAGATGCCGCCGTAGCCGGCGAGCGCGGTGACACCCTCCTGGATCCGGGCGCCGGCACCGTCGTTGAGCGAGACCAGCGGCGCTCCGGTCGAGATGGCCATGTCCATGATCTTGTGGATCTTCTGCGCGTGGGCCTCCCCCAGCGCGCCGCCGAAGATCCGGAAGTCGTGTGCGTAGACGAAGACCCTGCGGCCGTGGACCGTGCCCCAGCCGGTGACGACGCCGTCGGTGTGCGGCTTCTTCGCCTCCAGGCCGAAACCCTGTGCCCGATGTCGCCGCAGCGGCTCCACCTCGTGGAACGAGTCGTCGTCCAACAGCAGTGCGATGCGCTCCCGGGCGGTCAGCTTGCCCTTGCCGTGCTGCGCCTGTGTCGCCCGGGGCGAGGGCCCGGCGTGCACCTGAGCGCGGACCGCGTCGAGTTCGGCCACCCTGCCGCGCAGGTCCTGGTGCTGCGGCGGTGCGACCGGAGGTAAGCGGGGCTGAGTAGTCGTCATGAGGATGCCTCCATCGCGGAGTTCGACCGGAACCGGTCGACTCGACGGAGCAAACATACACTCAAGTTCATTGAAAGGCTAGAGATTAAAAATGGATCCGGATGCAAAAAGATCAACTGAGCCCGAACCCTGGGGGTCCGTGCGGACGTGAACCCCGAAGCCCGTCCGGACGCGAACCCCGAGAGCCTGTCCGGACGTGAACCCCGAGGGCCGGCCCCGGCGTTGACGTGGGTGTAACTATCTGTTTACGCTCTAGAGCATCGATGAACTCAAGTGCAAAGAATCGGATCGTGTCACCTGGAGCTCGCGTGCGTCAGCCCTCAGACGCCGAAGCCGGCGTGACAACGCGACGGGGCCGCAACAAGGAGCGAGCCAGGAAGCGTGTCTACGCCTCGGCCATCACCCTGTTCCGACACAAGGGGTACGCGGAGACGTCGGTCGCAGAGATCGCGGAACACGCCGACATCGCGCGCGGCTCCTTCTTCAACTACTTCCCGCGCAAGGACGCCCTCATCTGCGCCTGGCTGAAGGAGCGCAGAGCGACGCTGACGCGCCGTCTCGGAACGCACCTGCGGTGCGGGATGCACGTCGCCGAGTCGCTGGGCACCTGCATGTCCGTCCTCGGCGCGCTCAACGAGGAGGACCTGGACCTGAGCCTGGCGATGCTCACCGCGTGGGTGCAGGCGGGGCGCCCACTGGACCAGGAACCGCACCTCGAGGCGGTCTTCGCCGAGATCGTCGAGTGCGGCCGCACCCGGGGCGAGGTCCCCGACGCCCTCGATTCCGGGCAGGTCGGCGAACTCCTGCGTGACCTCTACATCGGCGTGCTCTGCCGCTGGGCCCGCCGGCCCCCGGCGGAGCAGCACTCGCTCGGCGCCGATCTGCAACAGGCCCTCGATCTGCTGCTGCACGGCATCGCTACCCCGGCCGGGCCGCACCACGGGCGGCGGTGAGAGCACCCACGGCCTGCTTTGCCCAGGCCGCCGCCCCCGGAGCCCTTCCGCGAGGTCCGGGCCGGCGCCGTCGGTCCACCGCACGGTGAGGCACCCGGAACGGACCTCGCCCGGCACGACCGGGACGGGCCGCCGAGTGTGACGACGCGTCATGTCGTCACACCCGGCGGCCCGTTGTCGTTGCGCGCCCCTCCGGCTGCCCCAACCGCCCATCCAGGGACATTCACCACCCAGCGTCTCGGCTGTTGAGACGCTGGAGAATCACTCAAGGAGAAGTCGGGACTAAACTTGGCTTCCAGTGTAAGTTTGCATCGCGCTAAAGCCATTGCGGCTGCTGTCATGCCCCACCGGTCGGATTCGAAGAGATTGGACCGTTCACATGAAGCACGTGCGACCCACCCCCGGGACCCTCCTGATGCACAGACTTGGGGTGCCTCTCGCGGTCGTCGGCATGGGATGCCGCTTCCCGGGCGCCGGCGGGCCGGCGCAGTTCTGGGAGAACCTGCTGGCCAACGTGGACTCTGTCACCACCGTTCCCGTCGAGCGCTTCGACGTCGCGGCCGACTACGACCCCGCCCCCGGCGTGCCCGGCAAGACGGCCTCGCGTCACGGCGGCTTCGTCGAGGACGCCTTCTCCTTCGACCACGCCTTCTTCGGCATCTCTCCCGCCGAGGCGAAGACCGTCGACCCGCAGCAGCGGATGCTCCTCCAGGTCGCCTGGGAGGCACTGGAACACGCCGGCATCCGCCCCTCGGCACTGGCCGGTACGCACGCGGGCGTCTTCGTCGGACAGGCCACCGCCGAGTACTCCGAGGCCACGCACACGGCCGACGGCCCCCACGTCCGCGACATGGTCGGCAGCCGGCTGCGCGCGGTGACGGCAGGGCGGCTGTCCTTCGCGCTCGACCTCCTCGGCCCCAGCATGGTTCTGGACACCGCCTGCTCGTCGTCCCTCGTCGCGGTGCACGCCGCCCGGCAGAGCCTGATCGCCGGGGAGTGCGATCTCGCCATCGCCGCCGGCGTCAACTTCCTGCTCTCCAGCCACGATGCGATCGCCTACTCCCAGGGCGGCATGCTGTCCCCGGGCGGCCACTGCCACTTCGGCGCGAAGGACGCGGACGGCTTCGTCCGCAGCGACGGCGTCGGCGTCGTGGTGCTCAAGCGGCTGAGCGACGCCGAACGCGACGGCGACCGGATCCTCGCGACGGTCCTCGGCAGCGCCGTCAACAACGACGGGCGCGGAAGCGGCCTGCTGCTCCAGCCCGCGATCAGCGGACAGGTCGACATGCTGCGCACCGCCTGCCGCGCGGCGGGCATCACACCGGACCTGCTCGACTACGTCGAGGCCCACGGCACCGGCACCGCCGTGGGGGACGCGGTGGAGCTGCGGGCCCTGGCCGAGGCCACGGGACGGTCCGACAGCCGCCCGTTACCGACCGGTTCGGTGAAGACGAACATCGGGCACGCGGAGTCCGCGGCCGGCATCGCCGGGCTCATCAAGGCGATCCTGATCGCCCGGCACGGCGTCATACCGGCGTCGCTGCACTGCCGGGAGACGAACCCGGTCATCGCTCAGGACGGTCTCCCGATCTCCGTCGTGACGCGGAACACCGAACTGGCCAGGACCGGCGACCGGGCCCACATCGGGGTCAGCTCCTTCGGGATCTCCGGCACCAACGCCCACGTCGTCGTCGGTGAGTACCGGCCCGGCACGGCCGCACCCGTCGCACCCACACGCGAGACCGCCGCGGGGGCGGCCGACGCCAGGGCGACCGACGCCGGGGCGGCCGACGCCAAGGCGGCCGACGGGGAGCAGCTGCTGGTCCTGAGCGCCCGGTCCCCCCGGTCGCTGACCATGCTGGCCGAGGCGTACGCCGCCTACCTCGACGGCCCCGGGCGCGGCCACGCGCTCCGCGAGATATGCGCAGCCGCCGCACTGCGCCGCGACACCCACCCCTATCGGCTGTGGGTCCGGGGCGATCGTCACGAGACGGTCGCGGCCCGGCTGCGCTCCCTCGCGGCAGGCGCCTCGCCCGCCGAGGGCGGCATCGCCGAGGCGGGTTTCACGGCCGCCAGGCGTACGGCCTTCGTCTTCCCCGGCCAGGGTTCGCAGTGGCTCGGCATGGGCCGCGGCCTGCTCAGGACCTCCCCCGCCTTCCGCACCGCCCTGGCGGAGTGCGATGCCGCGATCCGCGCCGAGCTCGGCTGGTCCGTCATCGAACTCCTCACCGAGGCAGGGGAGTTCCCCACCGACATCGACAAGGTCCAGCCCTCCCTGTGGGCTGTCGGCGTCTCCCTCGCCGCGGCTCTGGAGGAGGCCGGCCTCTCCCCCGACGTATGCCTGGGCCACAGCATGGGGGAGATCGCCGCCTCCTGCGTGGCCGGTGCGCTGAGCCTGCGCGACGCCGCTGCGGTGATCTGCCGCCGCAGCCGCCTGATGCGCCGCCTCGCCGGCCGCGGGGTCATGCTCGCCGTCGAGCTCTCGGCGGACGCGGCACGCCAGTTCCTGGGCGGACGCCCCGAGTTCGCCGACGCCTGTGTCGCCGCGGACAACTCACCCAGCTCCACGGTGCTCGCCGGTCCGCCTCACACGATCGCCGCGATCACCGAGGCCCTGGAGCGGCGCGACGTGCTCTGCCGCACCGTTCGGGTCGAAGTGGCGTCCCACTCCCCCGACATGGATCTGATCAGCGACGACCTCGTCGCGGCCCTCGACGGCCTGGCGCCCCGCCCGGCCCGCACGGACCTCGCATCCAGCGTGCTCGCCGCACCGCTGCGCGGGGACGAACTGACCCCGCAGTACTGGCAGAACAACCTGCGCCAACCGGTCCGCTTCACCGAGACGGTGCGGCTGCTGTCCGCGACCGACACGGTGTTCGTCGAGGTCAGCCCGCACCCTGTACTCACCGCGGCCGTCGACGAGACGGTCACGGACGCCGTCGGGGAGGCGGCCGCCGTCGCCACCCTGCGCCGGAACTGCGACGAGCGGGTGGCCCTGCTCGAGGCCGTCGGCCGCGCCTTCGCCCACGGCGCGCACGTGGACTGGCTGCGCTGGTACGGTGCCATGCCGCCGGTCGTCGATCTGCCGGCCTATCCCTGGGACGCCACCGCGCTCCGCCACGACAGCGCCCGGCGCACCCCGGCCGCGACGGTGCCGGCCGCGACGGTGCCGGCCGCGAGTGCACCGCACGTGCGCGAGGCCCCGCTGACGGAATGGGGCGTCGGCGGCTGGGGCTCCGGAGTCACCGTGCGCGGCGTCGCACCGGTCTTCCCCTCCGTGTACCTGAGCGCCCTGCTCGAGACGGCCCACGCCGCCGCCCCCGGCGAGCGGTTCGCGCTGGCCGGGATCGAACTGGGCGACGCCGCCCTCACCCTCGACGACGTACCGCACACCACGCTCCGCGTCACGGTGAACGGCCCGGGGCCGAGCGGCGCCCGGCGCGTCCGGGTGCAGGCCCGGCGCGGCGCCGACGGACCGTGGGAGCTCTGCGCCGAGGGCCGGCTGGAGCCGCTTGCGGCGGCCGGGCCGCGCAACCGGCGCGCCCTGCTGGACTCCGTCCTGACCCGGCGCCACGTCCACCTTTCGGCCGCCGACTTCTACGCGGCGGCCGAGCGGCGGGGATTCGGGATCGGCGCCGAGTTCCGGACCGTGCAGCACGTATGGCGGCGCGGCGGGTGCGCCGTCGCCCGGCTGCGACCGGCCGCCGGTTCCACGGCCGCGGGCTGGGAGTCCGGGCTGCTGGCGCTGCTCGCCGCGTACCCTGCCGGGGTCACGTACGTGCCGCTGGCCTTCGGCAGCGTCCGGGCCTTCGCGGAGCTCGGCGAGGAGTTCTGGGCGCTGTGCCGGGTCAGGCCCGCGGCGGGCGGCCGCACCGCCCACGCGGACGTGATCTTCCTCGGCTCCGACGGCTCGGTGCTCGCGGAGTTCCTGAACATCGAACTGCGGGCTCTCGGCGACCGACCCGTGGACCGTCTCTTCTCGCTCTCCTCCGCCTCCGTCGCCGTGTCCCGGCTGCTGCCCGGCCTCACGGTGCCGCGAAGACGGCAGCACACCGCGGCGATATCCGCGCCGCCGGCCCCGCTCGCGGCGCTCGCACCGGTCGCCGCGCCGGCCCCCGCCGTCTCGCCGAACCCGGCCGTCGCGCAGTACCCCGCTCCGGCCGTCACGCCGGCGCCTTCCGTCAGGCCGACCCCTGCCCAGGTCGTCACGCCCACGCACGCCCAGGCCGTCACGCCGACGCACGCCCTGGCCGTCACGCCGGTCGCCGCCGGGACCGCCGCCCCGCGCCCGACGCCCACGACGGCCGCGGAGGCCCTGGTGCAGCGCGTCGCGCGGGTCCTTGAGACCCCGGAGGACCAGCTCGACCGCCGGCGCCCGCTGCGCGATCTCGGCCTGGACTCGCTGATGGCGACGCAGTTGCGCGCCCACCTGCGCTCGGACTGGGGACTCGAGCTCACCGCGGGGCGCCTGCTGGGCCCGGAAAGCCTGAACGGCATCCTGGCCACGATCGGCTGACGCCGGCGTCCGACACCCCGTCATGAACCACCGGCTCCGGCGGAGTCGGCCGCGAACGCTCGGCACTTCAGGAAGTACCCCTACCCCCTCCAACTTCGACTGTACAACATACTTAAACTGTGGTACATCAATCTGGAGGGGGAGGGATCTGATCGCCAACCAGCAGAGCGGAGTCACTGTGAGCGCGACGGGAGCAGTGGACCAGGCGCCGGCCACACTGGGCCGACGGGAACGCAACAAGATCAGGACGAAGGAGCGGCTCTACGACGCGGCCCTCACCCTGTTCACGGAGCAGGGCTACGACGAAACCTCCATCGACGAGATCGCGGAGCGGGCCGACGTCGCGCGCGGCACCTTCTTCAACTACTTCCAGCACAAGGAAGACCTGCTCAGCACCTGGGGGGAGAAGCGACGCAGCGCCCTCACGACCGCCCTGACCTCGGACGGCCGCGGCGGCGGCTCGGCCGCCGAACAACTGCGCCGCTGCATGACGGTTCTCGGCCGGATGAGCGAGGAGCACCAGAAGGAGACCGGGGCCCTGCTCATGGCCTGGGTCCGCGCGGGACACCCCCTGGTCGAGGAGCCCTACCTCGCCGACCTGTTCGCCCAGATCGCGGCCACCGGCATGCAGCGCGGCGAGTTCCGCGAGCACGTCGCCCCCGAGCACGCGGGCAACGCCCTGCGTGACATCTACCTCGGCGCCCTCTACCGCTGGTGCGGTCGCCCCGACGGCCCGACCGGCACACTGACGAAGGAACTGCTCGCCGCCCTCGACCTGATGCTGCACGGCCTCGTCTCCTCACCCACCCCCGAGGAAGCCACCCGCTGACCCACCGAACCCGGCCACCGGGGGTCCCGAACGACCGTGGTCAGCCGAGGTGGGCCCCGGAGCGGTGATCTTCGTGCCGGCGGGCGAGGAAGGGGCGGGGGCACCGCGGGTGCAGGCGCCGGCCGGTGCCTGCGGAGCGCGCCAACGCTGGTTGCCGCTCGCCGCGTCGAACGCGTAGAAGTTACGCGTCGACGTCGGACCAGCCGACCACAACGGTGTCCCCGGCAACGGCGTGGCCGCCGACGACGCCCTGCGCTCCCTCGCCGAGCCTGCCCTCCAGGCGGTGGCCGGACAACTCCCTGGAATCCCCCGCCTGCAACGGAATTGAATCCGAGGAGTGCCGCTGGTCGGTGCGCGATGCCTTCGCCGACGTCCTTCGGCCCGGAAATCTCCGTTGACATGAACGTACGCCTGCGGTTGTGTCCGGCGGGTTCCGATGACCACCCCGGACAGGACGGGAGGGCGCTCAGTGCCCACGAACGGGGGCATTCGCCGCCGCTGGCACGCCGTGCGGTTGCCACGGGCCCGTGACGGCGCGGCCTGGGCGATACCGGTGGCCCTGGCCGTCGACGCCATCGGCACCGGGCTGTATCTCCCGCTGTCCATGGTCTACTTCCTCAGCGTCACCGACCTGTCGGAAGCCGGCGTCGGCCTGCTGCTGACCGCCGCCACCGCCTGCTCGCTGCCGCTGCCGCTGCTCGTCGGCCGGATCGCCGACCGCATCGTACCGCGGCCCGTGGTGATCGCCGGGCAGCTGATACAGGCCGCCGGGTTCTTCCTGTACCTGACCGTGGCCGGTCCGATCTCGCTGTTCCTCGCCGCGCTGTTCGAGGCGGTCGGCCTGCGCACGTACTGGTCGTCGGTGTTCACGCTGATCGCCGAGCAGGCGGACGACAGCGCACAGGACCAGTGGTTCGCCCGGGCGGGCATGATCCGGGCGGCCGGCACCGGCATCGGGACCGTACTCGCGGGCCTGCTGCTGGCGACCGCCTCCCAGCACGCCTACCGGGGCATGGTGCTGACGGACGCGATCTCCTTCATCGCCGCGGCGGTGACCGTCACGCTGTTCGTCCGCGGCGCGCACCGCCCCGCCGACGGACATGCCCGGGGATCCCGGGACGGGGTACGGCAGTTGCTGCGCGACCGGCCGTATCTGGGGCTGATCGGCGTGAACGTCCTGTTCAACATCTGCACGGTCTTCCTCGCCGTGGCGACACCCGTTTATGTCATCCGCGCACTGCACGCCCCCGGTTGGACGGTCGGCGCCCTCCTCACTCTCACCACGGCGGTCGTGGCCACCTGTACGGCCGAGGTCACCCGCCGCGCCCGACGGCGCGCCTCCCGCGGTGGTGCCATGGCCCTGGGCGGCCGGCTGTGGGCGGCCTGGTGCGCGGCCGCCGCCCTGGCGGTGCTGCTGCCCCGCGGTCCGCTGCTGATCCTCTACCTCGCGCCGGCGATGCTGCTGTGGGCGGCGGCGGAGATGGTGCACGGACCGGCCTCGACCGCGCTGGGCTCGGAGGCGGCTCCCGCGGGGCTGCGGGGAACCTATATGGGGGCGTTCCAGTACTCCTTCGCCACGGCCGACATGGTCACCCCCGGCCTGTTCGGCGTCCTGTACGGCGTGCACCACGTGCTTCCCTGGGCAGTCGTGGGCTGCCTGGCACTGACCGCGTCCGCGCTGATCCGACCACTGGAGCGGCGCTTGGTGCGCGGTACGACTGCCGAAGGCTCCCCCCGACGCCGCATCGGCGGTGGCTATGGTCTTACCCGGCCGGCCCGTGACTCCAGATAGCGCCGCTCGGCGAGGCTGGCGGTGGCCTTCGCGGCGCGCCGGTAGTGCTCGTAGGCCCCGGCCGTGTCGCCGATCTGCTCCAGCAGATGCGCCCGTACGGACAGCAGCCGGTGATGCCCGGCCATCCTCGCGTCGCTGTCCAAGGTGGACAGCAGGGCCAGCCCGGCCGTCGGGCCCTCGGTCTCGGCGAGCGCGATGGCCCGGTTGAGCGTGACCACGGGGTTGGGTGCGATCCGTTCGAGAATCAGGTAGAGGGCATGCACCTGTGGCCAGTTGGTCTCCTCGGCGGTGGCGGCGTCGGCGTGCGTGGCGGCGATGGCGGCCTGCAGTTGGTAAGGCCCCAGTGCCGGGCCGGCCAGCGACGCCTTGACCAGCTCGGTGCCCTCTTCGATCAGCTCGCGGTCCCACTTCGTACGATCCTGTTCGTCCAGTGGGATCAGGTCGCCGGCCGCCGTCGTACGTGCCTGCCGACGGGCGTGGGTCAGCAGCATCAGCGCGAGCAGCCCGGTGACCTCGCCGTCCTCGGGCATTTGCGCGTGCACCATCCGGGCCAGCCGGATCGCCTCCTGCGCCAGGTCGGCGCGGTGCAGCTCGCTGCCCGAGGAGGCGGTGTAGCCCTCGTTGAAGATCAGGTACAGCACGTGCAGGACGACCCGTAGCCGCTCCTCCAGCTTCGCGCCCTCCGGCAGGGTGAACGTGCTGCCGGCGGCCTTGATGCGCTGCTTGGCCCGGCTGATCCTGGCCGCCATCGTGGCCTCCGGCACCAGGAACGCGCGGGCGATCTCAGCCGTGGTGAGGCCGCCGATCGCCCGCAGCGTCAGCGCTGTCTGAGAGGCCGGAGTCAGTGTCGGATGGCAGCACAGGAACAGCAGGACGAGCGTGTCGTCCGTGTCCGGTACGTCTTCGGGCACCACCTCGGCGGCGGCCGCCACCGACTCCCGCTCGCGGCGCGCGTGGTCGCTGCGCATCCGGTCGATGAGCCGTCGGGACGCGACGGTCATCAGCCAGCCGCGCGGATTGTCCGGCACTCCGTCGGCCGGCCACTGCACGGTGGCGGCGAGGACGGCCTCCTGCACGGCGTCCTCACATCCTTCGAACTGGCCGTGGCGGCGTACGAGCGTGCCGAGGACCTGCGGCGTCAGTTCCCGCAGCAGGTCCTCGATGGCCGGTGCTGTCATGCCTCCAAGTGTCCGTCAGCGAACATCACCTGCCGCACCTCGACGCCCAGACCCTCGATCGCGGCGTCCGGGATCTGCGCCGCCAGCTCGATCGCCCGCTCCTTGTTCTCGCAGTCGATCAGGTAGAAGCCACCCAGATGCTCCTTGGCCTCGAGGAAAGGCCCGTCGGTCACCACCGGCTGACCGTCGCGCACGGTCACCACGGCCGCCTGGGACGGGTCGACGAGGGCCTGCGTGGTGATGAACTCGCCGGACTGCTTCAGCGCCTCGATGAACTTGCCGTGGCCTTCACCGATCGCCGCCTTCTCCTCGTCGGTCAGCGCGTCCAGGACGGCCGGGTTGATGTGCAGGCTGATCAGGAACTGCATGTCGTACTCCTCGTGGTCCGCGAGCCCCGGCGGGGCCCTTCGCCCGGTGGTCGGAGCCGCCGTCGCCGTCTTGACATCGACCACCGGAAAATCTCGCACGAATCCGATGTCAAGGATCTCTCGGCCGCTCCGACCAACAGGCGAAACGTCGAGAGAACGGAGAGTTCCGGATATGCGAGTCAATCGGGCGTGGCTGGGGCTGGTCCTCCTCATGCTGCCGACTTTCCTCGTCGCGTTGGACACGACGGCGCTGCTCCTCGCGCTCCCGCGGCTGAGCGCCGACCTGGGGGCGGACAGCGTCGAGCAACTGTGGATCAGTGACAGTTACGGCTTCGTGGTGGCCGCCCTGGTCATCACGATGGGTACGCTCGGCGACCGGATCGGCCGCCGGCGGCTGCTGATGATCGGGGCGGCGGCGTTCGCGGTGCTGTCGGTCGTGGCCGCGTTCGCAGTCGACCCGCGGATGCTGATCGTCGCGCGTGCGCTGCTCGGTGTCGCCGGCGCGACTCTGGCGCCGTCGACCCTGGCGTTGATCACCAACATGTTCCGCGACGAACGCCGACGCGGGAAGGCGATCGCGATGTGGGCGACCTGTCAGTTCGCCGGCGGCGCGATCGGACCCGTGCTTGCCGGGTTCCTGCTCCAGTACTTCTGGTGGGGGTCGGTGTTTCTGGTCTCGGTGCCGGCGATGGCGTTGCTGCTGATCGCAGGGCCGGTCCTGCTGCCGGAGTTCCGCAGTGACCGGGCCGGACGGCTGGACCCGGCCAGCGTGGGCATGTCGCTCGCAGCGGTACTGCTGATGGTCTACGGCATCAAGCAGCTGGCCGCCGAGAGCGCGCCGCTCGTGCCGGCCGCCGCCCTCGCCGTGGGCGCAGCCATCGGATTCGTGTTCGTACGGCGGCAGCTGCGGCTGGCCACGCCGCTGCTGGACCTGCGACTGCTGCGCAATCGTCCGTTCACGGCCGTGCTCCTCTCACTGGTCTTCGCCGGCATCGCCATGGCCGGGACGGGGCTCCAGGTGACCCAGTACCTGCAAAACGTGCTGGGCCACTCCCCGGCCGCGGCGGCGGTGCTGTTCGCACCCATGGGCCTGGGCGTGGCGGCCGGCACCATGGCAGCACCGGCGCTGGCCAGGCGGATGAAGCAGACGACCGCGATCGCCGGCGGGCTGGTGGTCTCGGCGCTGGGCGGCCTCCTGCTGGTCGGCGTCGACGGTTCGCGCGCCCTGCCGCTGGTGATGACCGGCATCGCCGTACTGGCGCTGGGCACCGGGCCGCTGTTCGCGCTGGGCACCGGGCTGATCGTCGGGTCCGTACCGCCGGAGCGCGCCGGGTCGGCAGCGTCGATGTCGGAGACCGGCAACTACTTCGGCGGCTCTCTCGGCTTCGCCCTGCTCGGCGTGGTGGCCGCGGTGGTCTACCGCAGCCGGATGGACGGCACGTCCGACTCGCTGGCCGACGCGGTCGCCGCCGGCCGACACCTTCCCGCCCGCCAGGGCGCCGGCCTGCTCCACACCGCGAGGGAGGCGTTCACCGCCGGCCTGCACCTCACCGGTGTCGTCGCCGCACTCGTCTTCGCCGGGCTGGCCGTACTGATCCTCACCATGCGCCCGGCAACCCGGACCATGACCACCCCGGCCACAGTCCCCGACTACGAGGCGACGCGCTCATAGAACGCTGCCGGAGCCGACAAGTAGGGTGCCGAGGGGCCACACCTGTCGGCTCACACCATCGACTCCACGTGGCACGACGTCACCTTCACCGACCGCGAGCACTTCGTCAAAACCCTCCGCAGACATGACGGCGAACCAGGCCCGGGCGACCGACTGAGGAGGGGTTGGCCTTCGGCCGGATCGACGGCGCGGACGGAACCGCCCTGCACATCGGACGGCTGGGCCTGCACGTGGGTGACCGGTACCTGCCGCTGCTCGTCGACTGGCGAGCGGACGCGGCGCGGCCCTTCTACGAGGCGACGGCCGTCCACCCGATGGGGCTGCGGCGCCGACGTCATCTGCGGGTCGAGGACCGTGCGGTACGCACACGGGCACCCTGGAGCGCGGCCGTTGGGCCTTCATCACCACCGACTACACCACCCGCGCCGAGCCCTCCGACATCGTCGCCGCCCTCGACGCACTGCGCTGAACCGCCCACAAAGAGCGGCTGGGGAACCCGGACCCAAAACACCTTGGACGGTGTGCCCCCATCGTCCGTCACGAAGGCCCTTTCAGGTATGCGGAATCGAGACCGTCTCCTGTGCCTCTCCTTGCAACCGCCGAGTCCTCTTGTGTTGTCCTGGAGAACGATCAGTCGGCTGGACGCACGACAGCTGCCCCCGTGGCCGTGGCTTCTTCCGTGGAGAGAGAGGACCCTCTATGCCTGGTTTCAGGGCAGCGTCGGTGACGGTACTGATCGCTGGAATCCTGGGGTTGACAGGCTGCCAGGATGCGTCGGATCCCGGCTCCGCCTCAGGCACCCGCTCGCCCTCTCCCTCCGCTACTGCCGCGGCAGGCACCCCTTCCAGCGACTCCGCGCCCAGCGGGCCCTCGAGTTCCGTCGGCACGCCCAGGCCGTCGCACACCTCCGCCACGCCGGTGAGGGCCGAGGCCCCCTCCCCCACCGAAACAGGCCGTACGCCCACCTACCTCCCCGGTTGCCGCAACCTGACCGCCACCAATCAGGTGAAGGCCGAGGTGACAGGTGCCTACAAGCGCAGCTTCCCGCGCCTCGTCCATCTCCGGCCGGCGCCACACCAGTTCTTCTACGGCCAGTGCGGTGGCGTACGTTATGCCGCGACCCGTTTCGAGCCCACCTCCGGCGCCACGGAGGAGGAACTCGTAGGCATGCAGGACGAGGGCAGCGCCGTCAAGTACTTCCGCACCACCTCCGACGGAGGATGGATCTACGCTGCCAGCGACGCCTTCCCTCGTGATGCGCACGGTTGTGGGGCCATCCCGCAGATTCCGCGATCCCTGGCCGCAGCCTGGGGGAACTGTTCAGTCGCGCACTGAACCTTTCGGGAGGCGCCCCGGCATCTGGACATCATCGCCGTAGTTGTACCAGTCCAGCCAGTCGGCCCCGGAACAGAGGAAGTGCGGGGCCGCACGAAGGCAGCAGCGCACGTTCGAACGACAACTCCGATGGAGAAGCCGCTGACGCACGACTCGCGGCCGAACAGACGCCCCTCATCGTCCGTCAGCGCTGGACGTGAACCCCGGCCTCCCGCCGGCAGGACATGCCCGTGAGCATGTTGCCGGTGGCGGCGGTGATGACCGAGTCGAGCCGGTCCCGGGCTTGCAGGAGATCGGTGATGCGCTGGTCGACGTGCTCACGCTCCGTCGCCAGCCGCTTGAGCAGGGCGGGTGTGGCACGGCCGTCGATGACGCACGGCAGGAGTTCGGCGATGGTCCTGCTGGACAGCCCGGCGGCGTACAGCTGCTGGATGAGCTGGACCCGATCGACCGCGCTCTCGGGGTAGTGGCGCTGGCCGCTGGGGCTGCGCTCGGCGCTGAGCAGATCCTGCTCCTCGTAATAGCGCAAGGCCCGGACACTGACGCCGGTCCGGGCGGCGAGTTCTCCGACGCGCATCTCGACTCCTGTACGACGTCCGTCACGCGACTTGCCTCTGACGTCAACGTCAGGTTTTAGCGTAACCGACGTGCACCTCACCAGGGGACTCTCTCCCGGTACGTCTCCCGGCGCACGAAGACCCCGATGAAAGGAGAAGGCGGGAATGACCGCGAGCCAGACGACCATGACCGGCCTCACCGACCCCCCGTCCACCCCGACCGTGTCGGTCAGACCGGTCGTGCTTCCCGCGCCGTATCGCGGCGAGGACCTGCATGTACGCGTTTCCGCACCGGTCACCGGAACGAATCTGCCGATCGTGCTGTTCGCGCACGGATTCGGTTCGCATCTGGATGGCTACGCGCCGCTGGTCGACCACTGGGCGTCCCATGGTTTCGTAGTGATCCAAGCCACACATCTCGACTCAAAGCGCTTCGGTATCCCCGCTGACGATCCCCGCAGGCCTCACATGTGGCGCTACCGCGTGCAGGACATGAAGCAGGTCCTCGACGAACTCGATCACCTGGAGGAGTCCGTACCCGCTCTGGCCGGCCGGGTGGACCGCAGTCGCATCGTCGCGGCGGGGCATTCCTTCGGCGGTCAGACCGCGGGCATCCTCGTCGGCCTGCGCGTCACGGACCCGACGACAGGCATCGCGCAGGACATGTCAGACCGCCGGATCATGGCCAGCATCCAGCTGGCCACCGCAGGCAAGGGCGGCGACGAATTGACCCCCTTCGCCATCGAGAGCGCTCCCTGGCTGCGCGGCCAGGACTTCTCCGACATCACCGCGCCCGGACTCGTCGTCGCCGGGGACAAGGACGAACTCCCGCTCTCCACCCGGGGACCGTCCTGGACGACCGACCCGTACACCCTGAGCCCCAGCGGCAAGAGCCTGCTGACGGTCTACGGCGGCCGGCACTCCCTCGGTGGCATCGCCGGCTACGAGGCAGCAGAAACCACCGACGAACATCCCGGCCGCGTCGCCCTCGTCCGGCAAGTCACCCTCGCCTACCTCCGCCACGTCACCGGCATCGACCACACCGACTGGGAAACGGCGCAAGCCGCGCTCGCCGGTGACTCCCACCCGCTGGGACGACTGGAATCGAAGTAACCGCCCTCGCCGGATCCGGCTGCCACACGATGCCGTCCCGCTGTGTGATGCCAGGGGATCTCCGCGGTTGAGTGCGCCGGTTCCGCTCCCTCGGGTGCACCGTCCGCCGGTGACTGCTCCCTGCGCAACTGGCAGGCCACCGGGCAATTGACCGAAGTGAACGGGCAGTCGGCGGCGGCACGCTGGGCCGAGAAGCACGCGGGCGCCGAATCGCCGGTCGCCGACGGGGCGGTCTCCCTCCAGGAGGCGGTCGCGGACGTCCTGACCCGCAAGGCGGCCGCGGTCTGCGTGGAGCACGGCGTGGGCACGCTGGTCGTGGTGGCGCGTACCGCCTCTCCACCCATGCACGGACAACAGCGCGATGATCGCCGCCGTCGGCAACCTCCTCGTACACGATCCGCAGGTCGGAGAAGCCGGCAGTCAAGATGCAGCCGAGGCCCAGGCCAACGGGCAATCAAGGGCAGATACCGCCGTGACTAGCCAGAGGAACGGCTTTCCCCGCGTTCACCCCGGTGGTGAGGGCCGCAGCAGAAGTCGAGGCCATGTCGGTGTTCACCCGTCGGCGGTGCACTGGGGCTCCCCACCCGCACCGCGCACTGCGCTCGCTTCGCGCTGTCGACCATGTCATCGCTGTCGGATGCCGCGTTGGCCAGGCTGGCGCAGCACACGGTCAGCAGGAGGGCGCCGGCGAGGAAGGGCAGGCTTCGGCGGGCGGGGGGCGGTGCCAGCAGGGCCCGCACCCGCTGGGGCACTTCCCCGCCGGTCGCGGCCAGCAGAGCGGGGCGAGAGGCGCCGGCGGAGGCGAGGGCGGCGCGTGCGACCGCGCGGGCGACGATCGCCCGGTCACCGACATGCGCGGCTGCTTCCTCGTCGGCCCAGCGTTCCAGGACGAAGGCGCCTGTGTCGGCCAGGGGACGCAGCAGCGGGTTCACGGCGGCCGTGAGCTGCCACAGGCCGAGGAAGAGGTGATGCCTTCCGCGCAGGTGGGCCCGCTCGTGCGCCAGCAGAGCCGCGCGCTCGCCGCTGCCGAGACAGGTCAGCATGCCCCGGGAGACCACGATCCGTCCCGGTGCTCCGGGCAGGGCGAACGCCAGCGGGACGTCGTCGTCGAGCACGGCCAGCTCGGTGTCGCCGCGCAGCCCGGCGCACTCCCGCCGGGCCCGGATCACTTGGCGGGCCTGGCGGAAGGCGGCCGCGCACAGCGAGGCGGCACACGCGACGAGGACGAGCGCACTGACGGCCGCGACGACGACGTACACCGGGTCCTCGGCCCGCAGCGCGGCCACCGACCAGTGGCCCTCAGCCGCCACCTGCGGAATCTGTGCGATCCCGGTGAAGGCCAGCAGGGCCAGCGAGCCGGCCCAGCCGCCCGCCGTGACAAGTGCGGCGCAGGCCAGAGCCCATGCGGCGGGCCGCGGGCTGAGCCGTCGCGCGAGACGCGGTGCGAGCAGAGTGAGGACGGCCGTGACGGCGAACGGGACGTAGACGCTGATCAGCACCGGCTCACCGCCTCCCGTCCGAGCCCTCGCCCCGCTCGTCGTGCCCGGCCAGTAGCTGGTGCAGCAACTGCTCGTCCTGCGCGGAGAGTTCGGACACGAAGCGGGTCAGCACCGCCTCCCGGTCGGAGCCTTCCTCCAGCAGCGAACGCATCCGCCGGGCCGTGTGCGACGCCTCGTCCCGGACCGGTGCGTAGGCGTATCCGCGGCCCTCCCGGCGCCGGACGAGCATGCCCTTGTCGTGGAGGCGGGACAGGATCGTCAGCACGGTGGTGTACGCCAGATCGCCCGGCAGCCGCTCAAGGACCTGGCGGGCGGTCAGCGGGCCGTCGGCGGCCCACAGCGCGGCCAGCACATCGCTCTCCAGCTCGCCCCGCGCCCGCCGGCCGGATCCGCCAGGAGCCTCCTCGTCCCTCGGGTCGCCCACTGTCCGCCCTTCCTCGCTTTCGTCCGGACAGGCTACCCCACCTCCTACTAGTTGTAGGAGGTATGCTCCGGGCTTCGACACGCGAGCTACTACATCTTGTAGAGCCATCGGCGTTTCCCGATGGCCGGAGGACCAGCCCATGCCACACGCCGGAAGCACTCTTCCCGTGCCCGCGCCCGTGGGCGCCCTACCGCGCCCGCGCGGCGAGGCCGCTCCCTCAGGCCGGATCGCGATCGTCTCCGCGAGCGTCGGTGCGGGACACGACGGCGCCGCCGCCGAACTCGCCCGCCGGCTCACCGCGGACGGCTACACCGTCGACCGGCACGACCTGCTGGACCTGCTGCCCGCCCGGCTCGGCCGTGCCGTCCAGGAGGGCTACCACCGGATGCTCGTCCGCGCACCGTGGGCCTACCAGCGGATCTACGCCGGCACCGAGCGCGCCGGAGGCGGCGGCCCGGCGGCCCAGGCGCTGCTGCGCTCCGCCGAGGACCGGGTGCTGCGCGCCCTCGCCCCAGGGACCGGCGCGGTCGTCTCCACCTACCCAGGGGCCAGCCGGGTACTGGGCGAGCTGCGCCTTTCCGGGCGGCTGACCGTCCCGGTCCTGACGTACCTGACGGACTTCTCGGTGCATCCGCTCTGGGTGGCCGGGGGCGTGGACGTCCACCTCGCGGCCCACGATGTGCCCGCCGCCCAGGCGCGTGGCGCCGGCGCGCGGGACGTCCGGGTGTGCGGGCCGGTCGCCGATCCTCGGTTCAGGCCCTGCGGCAGAGAGGAACGTGATCGTGCGCGGGCCAGGTTCGGACTGCCTCCGCACAGCCCGCTCGCCCTGCTGGTGGCCGGGTCCTGGGGCGTCGGACCGGTCCGGAAGGTGGCCCTGGAGGTGCGCGACTGCGGCGCCGCCGTACCCATCGTCGTCTGCGGCCGGAACGAGGCCCTGGCCGAGCGGCTGCGCGCCGACGGCATCGAGCACGCGTACGGGTGGGTTGACGACATGCCCGGCCTGATGCACGCCTCCGACGTCCTGATCCAGAACGCCGGCGGGCTCACCTCACTGGAGGCGTTCGCGGCGGGCCTGCCCGTGGCCAGTTACCGCTGCATACCGGGCCACGGCCTGACCAACGCCGCCGCCCTGGACGAAGCCGGCGTGGCCGTGTGGATCCGTGACCGGGGCGACCTCAAGGCCGTCCTTCACGATCTGATCGACGGCCCGCTCGGGCCCCGTCAGCGCGAGACGGGCCTCGCCCTCTTCGCCGGATCGCCGGCCGAGGGCCCGGCGGCGGAGATCGGGCGCGTGCACCGCTCGGGGCTCCCGCAACCAAGCCCGCGACCGAGCCCGCGGCCCGCCGTACGCCGACGCCCCGCTTCCCGCCGGCTCACCACCACGGTCGCGGTCGGCTGTGCCGTGTGGGCGTGCGCCGTCGGTACGGGCATCGCCACGGCATACGACGGCCCCGGGCTGGCGCGCGCCATCAGCCACGGCCTCGACCTGGACGACCACGCGCCGCAGCACGGCCCCCGCCCGGAAGGTGACCACGAATGACCGCCGCCCGCGCTCTCCGCACGGCCGCCCTGGCCGCCCTGCCCGTCCTCGCCGCCGCACATGTCACGCCCGTCGTCTCCACGTTTGGGCCGCTGCGCAACCGCGCCCTGCCCCGCCTCTCCGGTCGAGGCCGTCCGGACCACGTCGCCCTGACCTTCGACGACGGACCCGACCCGGGCTCCACGCCCCACTTCCTTCGCCTGCTCGCCCGGCGTGAGGTGCGCGCCACCTTCTTCCTGCTCGGTGCGCAGGCGCACCGCTCACCCGGACTGGTCCGCGAGATCGCCGCGGCGGGCCACGAGGTCGGCATCCACGGCTGGCTGCACCGCCCGCTGCTCCTGCGCGGCCCGCGGGCCACCTACGACGACTTCGCCCGCGCCCGCGACACCGTCGCCGCGATCACCGGGCGGCAGCCCACACTCTTCCGGCCCCCGTACGGCGTCATGTCGACCGCCGCCCACCTGGCGGCCCGCCGCCTCGGTCTCACGCCCGTACTGTGGACCTGCTGGGGGGAGGACTGGACGGCCAGGGCCACCGCAGACTCCGTGCACCGCACCGTCACCCGCGACCTGGACGGCGGTGGCACCATCCTCCTCCACGACTCGGACTGCACCTCCGCCCCGGGTGCCTGGCACTCGACCCTCGGCGCACTGCCCCGCATCCTCGACACCTGCGCGGAACGGGGCTTCGAGGTCGGCCGAATGCGCGACCACGGGTGGCCTTCGCGCGCTGCCCATCGCCGGGAACCGCTCCCCGACCGGCATTCGTCTACAGTTCTGTAGACCGTCTACTTCGCTGTAGTCGCTCGCTTCCGGGCATTCACTTCCACCTGAGCCGCGGGAAAGGCACCCATGACCAGTCCACCGCATCTGGCCGCACAGCTGGCCGTCAACGTGCTCGACGCCCATTCACTGCTGGCCGCATTCGGCGTGCTGGGCGTCGGCGTGGTGATGTTCGCCGAGACGGGACTGCTGATCGGGTTCTTCCTGCCGGGCGACTCCCTGTTGTTCACGGCGGGCCTGCTGTGCACGGGTACGGGGGACCAGACGGTGAAACTGTCCCTGGCACCGCTGCTGATCGCGGCGGCCGTCGGCGCGCTGGCCGGGGCGCAGTTCGGATACCTGCTCGGCCGGAAGGCGGGGGGAGCGCTGATCGCCCACAGCCGTTCCCGGCAGCTGCACGAGGGGGTGAAACGCGCCGAGGAGCTGCTGGAGCGGTACGGGCACGCCAAGGCCGTCGTCCTGGCCCGGTTCATTCCGGTGGTGCGGACGGTGCTGAACCCGATGGCGGGCGCGCTGGAGGTCCCCGTGCGGACCTTCACGCTGTGGCAGGTGACCGGCGGCCTGGTCTGGAGCGTCGGCCTCACCCTCGCGGGGTACGCACTGGGCTCCTCGGTCCCGAACGTCGACCGATACCTGTTGCCGCTGGTCGCGTTGATCGTCGTCGTGTCCCTGATTCCCCTTCTCGTCGAGATGCTGCGCGCCCGTCAGGGCGCCGACGCACGAGGAGGAAACAAGTGATCCTCGCCTTCGACGGGTCCTCCATCGACGGCTCCGCCTACTCGGACGTGGTGCGCCTCGCCCGGCACTCGCCCGGCTGGCTGGACGACACGGTCTCGGCCTGGTCGACGTACGGGCTGGTGGTGTTCGCGCTCCTGGCCGCCTTCGGCTGGTGGCGGGCCCGGCGCTCGGGAGCCGTCGCCGCGGTGACGGCGCTGGCGGTGCCGGTGGTCGTCGTCGTGGCGTACGGCGTCGACGCCGTCGTGAAACTGGCGGTGCGCGAGGACCGGCCGTGTCAGAGCCTGCACGTGAGGACACTGGAGGCGTGTCCGGCGCCCGGTGACTGGTCCTTCCCCAGCAACCACGCGGCCATCGCGGCCGCGGCTGCCGTCGCCCTGGTGTTCGTCTCGCGCCGTCTCGGCTCGGCCGCGGTCGTGGCCGCGTCGGCGATGGGGGCATCCCGGGTGTGGGTCGGCGCGCACTATCCGCACGACGTCCTGGCCGGTCTCGTGGTCGGTGCCCTGGTGGCGCTGGTGGCGATGCTCGCAGCGCGGCGGCAGTCGGAAACCCTGGCCCGGTGGCTCGCCGCCAGGCGCCTGGGTGCTCTGCTGCTGACCTCATGAGTCCTTGAGAGGTGGCGGAGGATCATGCGCCCCAAGATCCTGGTGGTCGAGGACGATCACGCCCTGCGGGACGTGCTGCGCCGGGGGTTGTACGACGAGGACTTCGAACCGGTCCTGGCCGCCGACGGCGCCACCGCTCTGCGGCTGGCCAGGGCCGACATCGCGGCGGCCGTGCTGGACGTCGGCCTGCCCGACGCGGACGGACGGGACGTGTGCCAGGCCATGCGCGCCAACGGCTTCCTCGCCCCCGTGATCTTCCTGACCGCCCGGCATCAGCTCACCGACCGCCTGTCCGGGTTCTCCGCCGGGGGCGACGACTACCTGCCCAAGCCCTTCCACCTCGCCGAACTCGCCGCCAGGCTGAGAGCCGTACTCAGACGGACAGCCACCACGACGGTGACCTCGGCCGGTGACCTGGTCCTGGACGCGGTGGACCACAGCGTGACCGTCCACGACATCCGCGTCACCCTGTCCCCCACCGAGTTCCGGCTGCTGGCCACGCTGGTCGCCGCGGACGGGACCCTGGTACGCCGCCGCGACCTCGTGCGGGCCGGCTGGCCCGAGGGCGCCCAGGTCAGCGACAACACCCTGGACCAGTACCTGAGCCGGCTGCGCCGCAAGCTGCGTGAGGCCGGCAGCGGCCTGACGATCGGCACGGCGCGCGGAATCGGACACCGCCTGTCATGAGCCGTCCCTTGCCGGTCCTGCGGTGCCTTGCTCCGCGCACCCTGCGCGGCCGCCTCTCCCCGGTGGCGCTGACCGCCGCCGCCCTGCTGATGACGATCCTGACCGTGGTGTTCAACGCCGTGATGGACCGGCACCTGCAGCACCAGGCGGACGACGAACTGCGCAACCGGGCGGCAGCGGTGGCCACGACCGTCGACACCACCGGACCCCGGGTGCGCGTCCTGGAAACCGTCAACGACCGCCTCCTCGACGCGAACGTGTGGATCTACGCCGGAACTCGTCTCCTGGAGAAGCCGCCGTCCGCCACGGCCGGCAGCCCACCGACGCAGGCCGCCGACCGGCTGGCCGCGCAGCGGAAGCACGCCTGCGCGACCGTCGATGCCCACGGTCGCGGGCCCGTCCGGCTGTGCGCCCAGCCCCTCCCCGGTCGCCGCACCGGCGCCACCGTTGTCACCGCCCTGGACCTGACTCCGTACCGCAGTTCGGCCGACACCCTGCTGGTGGGGTCACTCATCCTGGACGCCGTGATGCTCGGCTCCACCTACGTACTCACACGGCTGTCCGTCGGCCGGGCACTGCGCCCGGTGCGGACGATGACCGACCAGGCCACGCAGTGGAGCGCCGTGGGCTCGGACGAGCGCTTCGGTACGGAGGACCGCCCCGCCGAACTCGCCCGTCTGGGTGCCTCCCTGGACGCGCTCCTGGACCGCATACGCACCGTCCTGCGCCACGAACAGCAGCTGACGGGAGAGCTGTCCCACGAACTGCGCACACCGCTCACCCGGATCATCATGGAACTCGACTGGTGGCGGGCACGCCCCCGCACGGACGCCGAGACCAGCGCCACCCAAGCGGTGATCGCCGAGGCCGCCCGGTCCATGCGCACCATCTGCGACACACTCCTGAACGACGCCCGCGAGAACGCGCTGAATCCGGCAGCGGTTCCCGGGACAACGGACGTGGTGCCCGTCCTGGACCGCCTGCTCCGGTGCCTCGACAGAGCGGACCAGGTGAAGACCGCGGTGGAGACGGAAGCACAGGCGCTCGAGGCAGGTGTTGCGCCCGCTCTCGTCGAGCGCATCCTCAGCCCTCTGCTCGCCAATGCCGCCCGATACGCCCACTCCCGCGTGACCGTGTCCGCGCGACGCGTCCCCGGCGCCGTACGGATCGACGTCGTCGACGACGGCCCCGGTGTGCCGGAGACGTTCGGGGACGAACTCTTCCAGCCCGGCCGGCGCGCCGATCCCGGTGACGGGCACGACGGCGCGGGCCTCGGGCTGCCGCTCGCGCGACGCCTGGCCCGCGCCGTCGGCGGTGAGGTGTCCTACGACCCCCGGCACGCGCCGGGAACCCGGTTCACGGTCAGCCTGCCCGCCGGGTGACCTGATCCTGCTCCTCCCTCGCCGGCCGGGCGGCGGAGCGGCCGTGATCTCCGCCCGTGGCACGAAGTGCCCGAATGCGCCCTGGACCCGTACCGTGCGGCAGTTCAGGCCGCGTGCCGGCCGGCAGGCTCAGGCTCGTTGACGTCCTTGCGCGTCACGCTCAGGTACACGACCAGGCCGAGGATGACGGTCAGGAACAGCGCGCTGGTGATCACGGTGCCCAGGCCCAGCCCGCCGTCTCCGGTGGGCTGGGAAAGGTAGTCGCCGATCGAAGCGCCGAGGGGACGCGTGAGGATGTAGGCGATCCAGAAGCTCCACACCGCGTCCAAGCCCAGCGCGAAGTGCGCGATGCCCACGGCGGCGATGGCAGCCGCGAACAGGACGGCGGACAGCCAGTAGCCGAGATCCATGCGCTCGGAGACCAGGTCGCCGGCCGCGGTGCCCAGAGCGAAGGTGAACAGCACCGCGAGCCAGTAGAAGGACTCGCGGCTGGTGGTGTCGATGCTGTGGATGGACAGCGTCCGCTCACGCCGGTACCAGACGACGAACACGACCGCGAGGACGATCGCGAACACCGTCGTACTCGTCTCCAGCGGCACCCCCATGTTGTCGGTGAGGTTGTCACTGATCAGGGTGCCGACGACGCTGATCAGAGCCACGGCAAGCCAGTACACGCCGGCCCGGTACGCCGTCGTACGGAACTGCACCACCAGCACCACGGCCAGCAGCGCGCTCATCAGCACCGACACACCGGTCAAACCCAGACCGGCCTTCTCGTTCAGCAGATCGGCCGCGGTCTCGCCGACCGTCGTGCACAGCACCTTGATGATCCAGAAGTAGAGGGTGACCTCGGGCACCTTGTTCCAGCGCAGCCGGTGCCGCGCCGCAGCGGCAGGACCAGCAGCCTCGGTGATCGCGGATGTCTCAGACGTTTCATAGGTCATGGCCGACGACCGTGCCACCGGACACCTGAACGCATCCTGACTGCTCGCGCGGCACCCCGCACACCACGCCTCCTGCACCAGCAAGCATGGGCACCGTGAGGACACTCGGACCTGCGCGTTCGCGAATGTCGGTGACGGTCGACGGGGCGCGTCATCCCGTACCGCAGCACCTGGTCAGGGCCTGCGAGCGCGGGCTGCTGCGCCCCGGGGGCTGAGGACCGCCTGCCGTGCGCAAGCCGGTCGGCGGTCTCGTTCCCCACGGTCTCCGCCGAGGCTCACCGCCGGAGCGGGTCGAGCCGGCTTCGACGACCCGTCACAGGCCCACGTCGCGGCTGCGGATGTCCTCCAGGGACTCCCGGCGGACGAGGAGGCGGGCGAGGCCGTTGCGTACGGCGACCACGGGCGGGCGGCCGACGAGGTTGTACCCGGAGGCCATGGACAGGTGGTACGCGCCGGCGACGGGCACGGCGAGCAGGTCTCCGGGGTGTGTGTCGGCGGGGAGTTCCACGTCGGTGGCCAGGACGTCGCCTGCCTCGCAGTGCCGGCCCACGACGGTCGCCCGCGCGCGGTCCGCGCCGCTGTGCCTGCCCACCAGTCGGGGGGCGTACCGGACGCCGTAGAGAGCCGGGCGCGGGTTGTCGCTCATGCCGCCGTCCACGGCCACGAACACGGTCTCGCCCGTCCGCTTCACCGAAAGGACCCGGTACAGGGCGATCCCGGCGGGGCCGACGATCGCGCGCCCCGGCTCGATGATCAGGCGGGGCACCGGCAGGCCGGCCGTGGCGCAGGCGTCGGCGAGTTCCGTGCGGACCCTGCGGGCCAGCGCCGTCAGGTCCAGGGCCTTCTCGCCGGGTCGGTAGGCGATGCCGTGGCCGCCGCCGAGGTCCAGTTCGGGCAGGACCAACCCGTACTGCTCGTGCAGCCGGGCCATCAGGCCGACCATCCGCCGCACAGCCACGAGGTACGGCTTGACGCTGGTTATCTGCGAGCCCAGGTGGCAGTGCAGGCCGGTGAGTTCGAGTTGCGGCTGGTCGAGGACGCGGGCAATGGCGTGCTGGGCGTAGCCGTCGCTGATCGACAGGCCGAACTTCTGGTCGTCCGTGCCGGTGCGGATCTTGTCGTGGCCGCCCGCGCTGACGCCCGGCACCACACGGACCATCACTTTCTGGTGTCCGTGCGGGCCGACGGCAGCGGCCAGCCGTGCGATCTCCGACGGACTGTCGATGACGATGCGTCCGACGCCCAGGCGCAGGGCGGCGCCCAGGTCGCGTGGTGACTTGGCGTTGCCGTGCAGCACGATGTGCTCGGGCGGGAAGCCGGTGGTGACGGCGAGTTCGAGCTCGCCCGCGGAGCAGACGTCGAGACCGAGGCCCTCCTCGTCCATCCAGTGGGCCATGGCCCGGCACAGGAACGCCTTGGCCGCGTAGAGGACTTCGGCGTCGGGGAAGGCGTCCCGGTAGGTGCGGCAGCGGTCGCGGACTTCGGCCTCGTCGAGGACGTAGACGGGCGTGCCGAAGCGGTCGGCCAGCTCGGCGAGCGGTACGCCGCCCACGGCGAGGTCGCCGCGTGGGGGCTCGGTGGCGGAGGCCGGCCACACGGACAGATCGGCCGAGTTGGCGGCGGTGGGTTCGTGAACCGTGGTCATGGTGTCTGCCCCTCTCAGGCGGTCCGCAGCGCGGCGGTGGGTGCCGAAGCGGGGACCGTGGATGTGACCGCGGTGACCGGCGCGGGGGCCGGGGCGGTGAACTGCGGGTCCACCGTGAGGGTGGAGACGCCCAGCGGCGCGGTCAGCGCGCGCAGGGCGGGCTCGGCGAGGCGGATCCACGCCTGGCCGGGGCCGAGGGTGGCGGTGAGCCGGTGCGCGGAGGTGAAGCCGACGGCCGTACGGTCGCCGAGCGGGGTGCGGAAGAGCCGGACCACGCATCCGGAGGGACCCGGCCGGACCGGGACGTACAGGGGTCCGGCCGGGAACCGATCGGAGGGTTCGGGGTCGTCGTCGTACAGGAGCTCTGTCATGGCTGCCTTCCGAAGGACCTGCGTGCCGTGCGCGGCGCAGCGATCTGGAATGCCCGGGACGCGGGGAGGCGGACCGGGGCTCGCCTTCGACGTTATGCCCGGTCTTCCCCGGTTCCGGTGTGCCCTGACGGGACGCTGACGACGTTCCGGACGACTTTGACGGGATGCTGACAGGGTTGCTCCGAGGTCGGGAACGGGCCGTCAGAAGGGCGCCAAGAACTGCTGTACGACCTGTTCGAGAGCCTCGGAACGGAGGTGAGATGGAAGCGGTTCCGAACAAGGATCACCGGCCGGGAGGTCTCGGTCGGCGTGTGCAGAACGGTGAAGCCGATGTCCGATTACCGCCCGCCCTCAGCAGCCCGCGTCGTGGTGGGAGTGAGTGGCTCGCTGGGCAGTCTCACCGCCCTTGGCCAGGCCGCTCGCGAGGCCCGCTGCCGGGGTGCCGAGCTCTGGCCCGTGCTGACCTGGGAGCCGCCCGGTGGCGATCTGGCCGCCCGCCGGTCCCCGGTCGCGGCCGGCATGGTGGAGGAGTGGGAGCGGCTGGCGTCGGAGAGGCTTGTGGGGGCGCTGCGTGAGGTGTTCGGCGGCACGGACACCGGCATCTCCGGTCAGGCACTGGTCGCACGGGGTGTCCCGGGGCCGACGCTGGTCCGGTTCGCCGACCGGGAGAACGACATCCTCGTGGTCGGCGCGGGACGGCGCAGCCGCCTGCACCGCGCGCTGTCGCCATCGGTCAGCCGCTACTGCCTCGCCCACGCCCCCTGCCCCGTGCTCGCGGTGCCGCCGTCTCCGCTGCAGACCGCACTGGCCGGCCTGCCGAGCAGGCACCTGCCGCGTCCGTCGTAGGGGCGTTCGATCACGGCATCACCGGCAGGCCGGCCGCTGTCGAGACTGCGCAACACGCCCGGTGCCGATGCCAGTTCTGTCACGCCGGCCCTCGAGACGTCTGCATCACCACCCTGATCGCGGGCAGGAAGCAACGTCATCATGCGGCTTCGCGCGAAAACCGCTCGGTGTAGTCCGTAACCGGTACGGGTACTCCGGGGGCCGGACGCGGGCATCCAGGCATGCCCGTACCGGCTGGGATCGACGCACTCGGCGTCAGGCACATGGAGGCAAGATGATCAGCCACCAGCACGTGACCGAGCAGGTCGCGTCTCGGGCCCGGCTCATCGACAGCACGGTGGCGACGAAACCGTCGCCACCGTGCTGTCGGACCGGGTCGCCGGCTCGGCAAGCGCAACGAGAGCGGCTGCGTCAGGTGCGCGGGTTCGCGCAGACGGACGGCGGCTTTCGGTTGACCCTGCAGACCGCTCCATCAAGGTGATGACCGCGCTCGTCCGCGACATCGCCGAGCGTAGCTACGACACCGTCGTGGCGGTCGGAGCCGGAGCCTGACCTCCCCCGGACGTCGGCAGAGCAGCCGACGGGCCCGGCGCGCCCCGAACCGCTCCCGGCATCCCCTCGCGACACACCGAAGAGGAAGCACAGCCGTGAACCAGCCACAGCATCCCGCCGAACAGCACCCCCAGCCCGACTTCCCCTCTCAGGAGCAGCCGCATCCGGGGTGGACCGGGCCGATGGACCCGCCTCCGGACCACGGTGAGAAGTCCTACCGGGGCAGTGGTCGGCTCGAAGGACGCAAAGCCGTGGTCACGGGTGGGGACTCCGGCATCGGGCGCGCGGTGTGCCTGGCCTTCGCACGTGAGGGAGCCGACGTCCTGTTCTCGCACCTGGACGAGGAAGCGGATGACGCGAGGGAGACCGCCCGCTGGGTGAAGGACGCCGGGCGGCGTGCGATCCCGGTCTCCTGCGACATCCGCGAGGAAGCCAACTGCCGGTCCCTCATGGATCGGGCCGCAGATGAGTTCGGCCGCGTCGACGTCCTGGTGAACAACGCGGCTTATCAGATGTCCCAGCCGGAGGGCATCGAGGCCATCTCCACCGAGCAGTTCGACCGGGTGCTTCGCACCAACCTCTACGGCATGTTCTGGCTGACGAAATTCGCCCTGCCGCACATGCCCGCCGGCAGCAGCATCATCAACTCCACCTCCGTGCAGGCGTACAAGCCCAGCCCGCACCTGCTCGACTACGCCATGACCAAGGGCGCCATCGTCACCTTCACCCAGGGGCTGGCCCAGATGCTGATCGACCGGGGCATCCGCGTGAACGCGGTCGCGCCCGGCCCGGTGTGGACGCCGCTGATCCCGGCGACACTGCCGGACACGGTGAAGTTCGGCAAGCAGGCGCCGATCGGCCGGCCCGCGCAGCCGGCGGAAATGGCCCCGGCCTACGTCTTCCTGGCCTCCCAGGAGGCATCCTTCATCACCGCGGAGATCGTCAACGCCACCGGTGGCACACCGCTGCCGTGACACAGGGTTCCGACGCCTCCCCGGACCGGCTCGACGCGCTCGTCCTGGGCGACGTCCGGAGCTGGTCGCGCGGATGGAAGGCAGAAGGTGATGCCGCCGCCGGGGCTGCGTCCGACCGGGATCGCGCGGACCTCCGTGGAGGTGTGGCACGGCAGCGGTGCCCGTGGGCGCTCCGGGTCGGTCGCCGTGACGATACGGACCCAAGCGCTGCCCGAGCACCTCACGTGCATCGGAAGGACGTCACATGGCCGCGGCAAACGTGGCGGCGATGGCGGTGTCGACACGGGCGTGGACCACCAAGCGGGTGCAGTCGGTGTCCGCCTCCGCCTCGAGGATGCGCCGCGCTGCGGCGCTGTGGGTGGCCACAGACACCAGGACGCCGAGAGGACCGCACAGACGGTGGGCCTGAAGAGCCACGCCGACCGCCGCGTCGCCTGGAGCGGGCTCGTCCAGAACGATCACGACGGGAGTCGGCCTGTGCGCGCGGACCAGGTCGCTGATCGCCTGGGCCAGTACGGGCCGGTCGTCCCTGCCGGGATCACCGTCCACCGTGATGACGAGCACCCCCTGCTCGACCCCGTAGGACAGCATCACGCCCCGATTCTCCGCTCGGCTGTTCTGCCTGTTACGCGAATACCCGCGGCGGGCCGTGTGATGCGCGGGAACCGCTGTGGGCAGGACCCCGGCTTCCTCCGGTCCGGGAACGGGTGTAAACCCGCGGCCGGGTGTGAACCCTCGGTCGGGTGTGAACCCGCGGCCGCCGATCACTCGGGGCGGAATGGGGGATTCATGAGCGACGAGGGGAGTCGGCCGTGCAGCGCATCCCGCCCGAGGGGACCTCGGAGATCTTGTTCATCGGCAATGCCACCCTGCTGATCCGCTACGGAGAGCTGACGCTGCTGACCGATCCGAACTTCCTGCACCGCGGACAGTTCGCCCACCTCGGTTACGGGCTGGTCTCGCGCCGGCTGACCGAACCGGCCATCGACGTGGCGGAACTGCCCCACGAGGACTTGGACGCCGTGGTGCTCTCCCATCTGCACGGCGACCACTTCGACCGGGTGGCCCGGCGCGGGCTGGACCTGGGCCTGCCGGTCGTGACCACCCCGCACGGCTCCCTCCTGCTGAAGCGCCTGTTCGGCTTCCGTGGCGCCACCGGCCTGCGCACCTGGCAAAGCCACACCCTGCGGCACGGGGACTCCTCCGTACGCATCACCTCGCTGCCCGGCCGCCACGCACCCGGCCCGGTGCGGGCCCTGCTGCCGCCGGTGATGGGCAGCCTGCTGGAGTTCGGCGACCGCTCGGGGGAGATCCGGCTGGTTCTCCATCTCTCCGGCGACACCCTGATGTACGACGGCCTGCGCGAGATCGCCGAGCGTTACCGGGACATCCATCTGGCGGTCCTGCACCTGGGCGGCACGACCCTGCCCGGAGGCCTGGTGGTCACCATGGACGCCGAACAGGGCGCCGACCTCCTCGACCTGCTGCGCCCGCGGCGGGCCCTGCCCGTTCACTACAACGACTACACGGTCTTCCGTTCCTCACTCGAGGACTTCCTCGCAGAGGCCGGGCGCCGCGGCCACGACGCGCGCCTGGTGAGGTGCGCCCCGGGCGAGCGGGTGACCGTCGGCGCCGAAGCCACCGCCTGACGGGCATGCCGAGGAACGGGAAAGGGTGCACGATGCGTCCGAGGGGCCGCTCCACCAGCCCTCGGGCCCCAGCCCGAATGGTCGACGGCCAGGTCCGCTTCAGTCCCGCCGCCTCCCCGTGACTCCCCCACGGCACAACAGCACCAGAGCCCCGTCACGATGAGCGGCCGCAACCAGGCACCCTTGAGCCGATGATCAGCCTGCACGTTCCATCCCTCCCTCCCCGGCCCACGCAGTCGGCGCCGGAGATCATCGCGTCCGCGTGCAGCGCCTCTTGCGCCCCGACCGGGCGACGGCGGGCAGGGGCCCGTGGGGGCCCTTGCGCGGCGATGGCGGGCTTCATGCCAGTGCGTTGACTACCGCCGTGAACAGGCGCGGCAGACAGGCGGCCGCCGGCACGATGCGGGGGGCGAGTGCGGGCCGTTGACGGGCGCCGACCAGCAGCTCGGTCAGGAGCCGGTGGCGCCGGGTCGCTCGGCTCCAGTCGGTCTCGTAGCGGCTCGGTGTACTGCGGCGCAGGTTGGCGACCAGGGCCTCCGCGCCGGTGAGGGCGAGGGAGAGGCCCTCACCGGTCAGTGCGTCGATGTATCCGGCGGCGTCACCGACGAGCAGTACGCGCCCGTGGGCGCGAGTGCGGGCTTTTTGTCGCAGCGGTCCGGCGCCTCGCACCGCGGTTACGGCCTTTTCCGGAGGAAGGCGGGCCGCCAGTGCACGGAAGCTCTCCAACTGGGTGGTGAAGGGGGCTCGCTGGGCCGTGAGCAGGGCGACGCCGACCAGTTCGGGGCCCAGCGGGGTGACATATGCCTCCGCGTGCTGTCCCCAGTGCACTTCGACGTACGGCGACCAGGGCGGCACCGCGTAATGCCGGCGCAGCCCGTACCGCGGTACCCCGCGGCTCTGTGCCTGCAGGCCGAGGGAGCGGCGCATGGGTGAGTGGAGGCCGTCGGCGGCGACCAGCCATCGGGCGCGCAGCCCTGTGCCGGGGATGCTCACGCCGGTGGCGTCCTGCCGTACGTCTTCCACCCTCATGCGCAGCACGGGCACCCCCGCGTCCAGCACGGCCTGGTGCAGGGCGTTGTGGAGGTCGGTGCGGCGCGCGCCGAGACCGGGGCCGTGCCGGAACACGGCCTGGACCTGGCGGAGTCCCTGGACATAGCGGATGCCGGTGATGGGGTGACCCGGGACGTCCAGGCCCAGGCGGGCGAGGGCGCGAACGGCGCCGGGCATCAGGCCCTCACCGCACGCCTTGTCGACGGGCGCCCGACGTGGCTCGGCGATGACGGTGTCGAGACCGGCGCGTGCGGCGTGGAGGGCGGTCGCGAGGCCGGCGGGACCGCCTCCGACGATCACCAGGTCGTGGCCGCCGCTCACGCCGGCTCCGCTTGGGTGAGGGCCGTGTTCTCGCAGCGGACACGGACGACGAGCAGCATCGCGTTGGCGACGGTGAACACCGTGGCGGTCAGCCACGCGGAGTGCACCAGGGGCAGGGCGGCGATCTCCACGACGACCGCGACGTAGTTGGGGTGGCGCAGTAAACGGTAGGGGCCGGCGCCGACCAGGCGTGCCCCGGGGACGACGATGACCCGGGTGTTCCAGTACGGTCCGAGTGTGGTGATGCACCACCACCGCAGGGCTTGGGCCGACACGGCGAGCCCGAGCATGGGCCAGCCCAGGGCGGGCAGGAACGGCCGGGCGGCGAGCACGGGTTCGAGCAGGCAGCAGGCCAGCAGGCTCGTGTGCAGGGCGACCATGACCGGGTAGTGGCCACGGCCGTGCTCCACACCGGCGCGGGCCCGGGTCCAGGCCGCGTTTCGCCGGGCGACGAGGAGTTCGGCGACACGTTCGGCCGCGACGGCCAGGACGACAAGCGTGTACCAGGGCATGAGGATCACTCACCAGCGCAGCAGGACGAGTTCGGAACAGAATCCCGGCCCCATCGCCAGCAGCACCCCCCAGGTGCCGGGATCGGGACGGCGGGCTTCCCGGATGGTCTGCAGGATGTGGAGGACGGAGACCGAGGACATGTTCCCTGCTGTCGCCAGTGAGGACCACGCGGAGTCGAGGGCATCGCCGCGCAGGCCGAGGGCGTCTGCCACGGCGGAAAGGACCCTTGGGCCTCCCGGATGGCACACCCAGGTCCCGATGTCGTCGGCAGTGAGGCCGTACTCGGCCAGAAAGGCACGCACGTGCCGGCCGAAGTGGTCCCGCACGACATCGGGGACACCGGCGTCGATCACCACGCGGAACCCCCCGGCGCCGACGACCCATCCCAGGAGCCGTTCGGTGTCCGGGTACAGGTGGCTGCGCGTGGCGACCACCGATGGCCCGGCCGTCCTCAGCGCCTCGCCGCCGCTGCGGTTGCCACCACCGCGATCGCCGCGTGCCACGAGTGCTGCCGCACCGTCACCGAACAGGGCGCCCGCGACGAGGTGGGCGCGGGAGTCGTCGCGCCGTTGCAGCGTCAGCGAGCACAGTTCGACGGTGAGCAGCACAGCGGTGTCGTCGGGATGCCCGCGCAGATAGTCGTGCACCCGGGCGAGGCCGGCGGCGCCCGCCACGCAGCCCAGGCCGAACACCGGAAGCCTCTTGACGTCAGGCCGCATCCCCATGCGGCCGGCCAGCCGGGCGTCGAGCGACGGGGCGGCCACGCCGGTGATGGAGGCACACACCAGCAGGTCGACATCGGCAGGCGCCAGCCCCGCCTCCTTCAACGCACGGGTGAGGGCCTCCTCGCCCAGTTCAAGGCCCGCCGCCATCCAGGCGTCATTGCACTGCCCGAAGTCGCCGAGAGCGGCGTACCGCTCGATCGGCAGGGCGAGATGACGCGTGCGCACACCCGCAGAGGCGTGCAGGCGGCGCAGCAGGGCGCGGTCCGCCCCCGGCGGCAGGCACAGGTCGCCGATCGCCTCGGTGAGCTCCTCCTGTGCGTAACGGTAGGGCGGCAGCGCCGTACGCACGGCGGCGACCGTGGTCGCCGCGGCGGGCACGGCTGCCCGGCACGACGCGGTAGGCGGCGTGGAAGGAACACGGTCGACGATCACAGGAACACGCATGTCGCTCATGCCTTCCTCGTCCTGGACGCCGCATTACCTTGCAGAGGTGTCTCTCCACCCATCTGGGGTTCTCTCCCGCACCACGACCCGCCTCCCGGCGCTGCTGCGTTCCTGCCATCTGGAGCCGGCGGTCGCCGTGACGGTGTTCGTGACAGCCCTGGCCGTCGCGGCGGGCCGCGGGGCGGTGGGGTCGGCGGCAGTCGCCGCGGCCGTGCTGACCGGTCAGCTCTCCATCGGCTGGTGCAACGACGCCGCCGACGCACAGCGCGACACCGCCTCCGGGCGCCGCGACAAGCCGGCGGCCACCGGAGAACTGCCGCCCCGCATGGCGGCTGCCGCGGCCGGGACAGCCCTGGCCCTGTGCGTGCCGCTGTCACTGCTGAGCGGCGCCGCAGCAGCAGCGGCCCACCTGTCGGGCGTGGTGGGCGGCGGATGGGCCTACAACCTGCGCTTGAAGCGCACAGTGCTCTCACCGCTGCCCTATGCCGCGGGCTTCGGCTCGCTGCCGGCCTTCGTCACCCTCGGTCTGCCGTCACCGTCCGGGCCCGCCTGGTGGGCGGTGGCGGCGGGAGCGTTGCTGGGTGTGGGCGCGCACCTGGTCAACGTACTTCCGGACATCGAGGCCGACCTCGCAACCGGTGTGCGGGGGCTGCCGCAGCGGCTGGGCCGTCCGGCCTGCCGCTGGCTGGCCCCCTTCATGATGCTGGCGGCCGTGGGAGTGCTCACCGTCGGACCGCCCGGGGCGGTGGCGGCCTCGGATTGGGTCTTGGCAGCGGCGGCCGGGATCATCTCGATCGCCGGTACGGCTGTGCCGTCCCTGGCCTACAGCCGGTGGCCGTTCCGGTCGGCGATCGCGGTGGCCGGCATTGCGGTGGCGCAACTCCTGCTTCGCGGCTCGGACCTGGCCTGACCCGGGGCCCGCGACCCCATTCGGTCAGCCGTGGGACGCCGGGCTCCCCCGCACGCCACCAGCGAGGCGTTCAGCCGCATGGTGCATGTCTTCCAGCGGCACCTCGGCGAACGCCACGAAGACGGTGACGGCCCGCCGCATTGATCTCTTCCCCTGGTTCGTCATCATGTTCGCGATTCTGATCGTGGCCCTCGTCGTCATGCTGCCGAAGACCAGGCACCGTTGACCTTCGCGGAACCCAAGGAGCTGCTGCTGCGGCGTGTACGTCCGTGACACACATCGGCTGTTTGCGGGCGGCGCGGTGAGAAGCGAAGTACCGCGACGGAGAAGCTGGTTCGCCTCCGTGCGGCCAAGGGGGCGCAGCACCGGCCTGGCCTACGGCAGGGTCCGATCCTGTTGACCGTCAGGAGGCCACGCGGTGGCGGAGGGCGTCCCGGGCTCGGTCGAAGGGGCCGAGGACGGGCGCGGCCAGTTTGTTCGCTGCCTCATTATTGACCCAGCGGTGCGGCCGGGTCGGCGCGTACGCCTGGGTGAGCTTGACCTCTGCGCCCAGCATCCGCAGCCGAGGCGCGCTCAGGGCCGTGCGCAGAGCGGCGAACTCCTCTCGTTCCTCCCGCGCCGCATGCCGGGCGACCGCACGACGGGCCTCGTTCAGCCGCCGCAGGTACCCGCGGCCATTCGGGCCGGTATGCCACAGAGCCACCAGCAACTGCTTCGCCTGCTTCTCCTCATGGCGGCGGCGGGCGGCCAGTTCGCGGCCGTGCTGCAGCGCCCGGCGCGCGACCGGGTGGACGTGGGCCTCCTCGGCGGCTTCATGTACGGCCAGCAGGCGCATCAGCCGCTCGAAGTTCCGGCGGCGCAGTGGCCCCGGCAACGCAGCGCGCAGGAAACCGATCTTGATCTGCCGGTGCTGGCGGGTGAGCACCTCGACGGCATCCTCGCTGCCCAGCTTTCGTGCGACTGTCAGAGGCCACGCGGGAGCCTTCCCGGCTTTTGTCGCGGCCTTCGCGGTCAGCAGCGGCTTGGTCGCCGCGGTCAGTGCTGAGGACGTGCTGATCATTCCCATAGGTCCTCCTCACTCCTGTCTCACAGGTCGTGGGTACCCGGGTCCATCGCTGTCATCCGCTCCCGGAAGGCTGCCCGTCTCACCACAAGAAGGCGGTGGGAGCCGCCCATCAACCGACGCCCGGCTGATCGTTTGTCTCCAGCGCAGCGTTTCGCCGTTGGACGGCCGGGCACACGGTGCACGTGGTCTCGTACGCACCGGAGCAGCGCATTCGCGTTCCGGCGCTGGCAGCCGGTTGGGTGACTCAGACGTTTGTCCACTGGCCCTTCCGGTCGGACGAGGTCCGGCCACTGGTGCCCGACGGGCTGGTCCTGGACGAGTACGACGGCGCGGCCTGGGTCAGCTTCACGCCGTTCGTCATGACCGATCTGCGACCTTCGGCCCTGCCGACTGTGGTCCCGGGCCTGCCCGCGTTTCCGGAGACGAATCTGCGTACATACGTCCGGAGCCGGGACGGCTGTCGTGGAATCTGGTTCCTCTCCCTGGAGGTCGGCTGCCCGTTGATGCTCGCCGCCCGTGCTGTCGGAGTCCCGTACCACCCCGGCACAGTGAGCGTGTCCCGCCAGGAGGACCTGGTCCGGTACGCGGGCTCCCGGTGGGGCGGCGGCGCCTCGTACGAGATGGCCGTCCGGCTCGGCGAGCCGATCACCCCAGCTGAGAGGGACGAGTGGCTGACCTCTCGATGGCGCGCGTACACACAGCGCCTCGGCATCATCTGGGAGACGCCGGTCGAACACGAGCCCTGGCCGCTGCGCGCGGCCGCAATCGTGGATCTCCAGGAGAATGTGACCTCGGCCGCGGGGCTGCCTCGGCCGCACGCGGAGCCCCTTGTGCACTTCTCGGAAGGAGTCCGGCGGGTGCGTTTCGGCCTCTCACGGCCGGTAGGACGCGCCGCGCGACGGCGTTGAGGGGTGCCGTTGCACCACCGGCCTCACGTCGGCCGTCAGGACGGCGCGTTCGTCATCGAGAGCCGCCGGACGCCGAGCAGGCACTTGCCGCATCCGTCGTAGGGGCGTTCGATCACGTCGTTCAGGTCCGTACCGCGCAAGGCTTCTCCGTTTCGAGGGCGCAAGGTACGGAGACTTGGCGGCCACCCCCAGGACGATCCCGGTCAGCCGAGGAAGCTCAGCCGCACCTGGCGGTTGGGGTTGTCCTTGTTGGTGTCCACCAGGCAGACCGACTGCCAGGTGCCCAGGGCCAGTCGGCCGCCGAGGACGGGGAGGGTCGCGTGGGGCGGGACGATGGCGGGCAGGACGTGGTCGCGGCCGTGGCCGGGGCTGCCGTGGCGGTGCTGCCAGCGGTCGTCGGCGGGCAGAAGGGTGTGCAGGGCGGCGAGGAGGTCGTCGTCGCTGCCCGCGCCGGTCTCGATGAGCGCGATCCCGGCGGTCGCGTGCGGCACGAACAGGTTCAGCAGGCCGTCACGGCCGTCGGCGGTCTCCCGCAGGAACGCCTCGCAGTCGCGGGTGAGGTCGATGACCGTCTCCCGTGAGCCGGAGGCGACGTTCAGCACTCGGGTGGTGAAGGCATGTGACATGCCCCCATCCTCCTTGATCCCGGGAAGATCCCCGCTCCCGGCACGGTTGAGGGCTGACGTGGACAGTACACGCGAGGTCGAGGTGGTCGTCGTAGGCGCCGGTCAGGCCGGGCTGTCGGGCGCGTATCACCTGCGGCGCACCGGGTTCGAGCCGGACCGTGACTTCGTGGTGCTGGACCACTCCCCCGGTCCGGGCGGCGCCTGGCAGTTCCGGTGGCGGTCCCTCACGTACGGCAAGGTGCACGGGATGCACGCGCTGCCGGGGATGGAGCTGACGGACGCCGATCCCGCGCGGCCGTCGTCCGAGGTCATCGCCGAGTACTTCGCCGCCTACGAGCGCGCCTTCGACCTGCGGGTGCGGCGCCCGGTGGACGTACGGGCCGTACGGGAGGGCACCGCGGGTCGACTGCTCGTGGAGACCTCGGACGGTGTGTGGTCGACGCGCGCCCTGATCAACGCGACCGGCACCTGGGACCGGCCGTTCTGGCCGAGGTATCCCGGCCAGGAGAGCTTCCGCGGGCGGCAGCTGCACACCGCCCAGTACGCCGGTCCCGAGGAGTTCGCCGGGCAGCGGGTGATCGTGGTCGGCGGCGGCGCGTCCGGCACCCAGCACCTGCTGGAGATCGCGCCGTACGCGGCCGCCACCACCTGGGTGACCCGGCGCCCGCCGGTCTTCCGCGACGGTCCGTTCGACGAGAACCTGGGCCGGGCCGCGGTCGCGCTCGTCGAGGAACGGGTGCGGCAGGGACTGCCGCCCCGCAGTGTCGTCTCGGTCACCGGACTGCCGCTGAACGACGCCGTCCGGCAGGGGCTGAAGGACGGGGTGCTGGACCGCCGGCCGATGTTCGACCGGATCACACCGGACGGGGTGGAGTGGAAGGACGGGCGGAGCGTCACGGCCGACGTCATCCTCTGGGCGACCGGGTTCCGGGCCGCGCTCGGTCACCTGGCACCGCTCGGGCTGCGCGAGCCGGGCGGCGGCATCCGCGTCGAGGGGACCCGGGCGGTCGGCGATCCCCGGGTCCATCTGGTCGGCTACGGCCCCTCGGCGAGCACCATCGGCGCCAACCGGGCCGGACGCGCGGCCGTACGGGACATCCGGCGGCTGCTCGCGGCGGAGGAACCGGCCGCTGCCGCCTGACGCGGTGTCTCGGAGGCCTGAGGCCGAGGCCTGCGGGCGCCTCGGAGGCCTGAGGCCGAGGCCTGCGAGTGTCTCGAGGGCCTCGGGGCTCCGGCGCCTCGGTCGGCTTCGTCAGCCGGACGGCTCCAGTTGGGCGTCCTGGTTCATGGGCTCCCGTTCGGCGTCCCCGTTCGCCGGCCCCAGCCGGGCGTCCCGGCGGACCAGCCCCGCATAGCGCCCGTCGAACTCGAGCAGTTCCTGGTGGGTGCCGCGTTCGGCCACGCGCCCGGAGTCGAGGACCACGATCTGGTCGGCGCCTTGGACGGTGGACAGGCGGTGCGCGATGGTGAGCGTGGTCCGGTTGGCTGACAGGGCGTCGATGGCCTCCTGCACGGCCGCCTCCGTACGGGTGTCCAGGGCGCTGGTGGCCTCGTCGAGGATCAGGACGGGCGGGTCGCGCAGGATGGTGCGGGCGATCGCCAGGCGCTGCTTCTCGCCGCCGGAGAACCGGTGGCCGCGCTCGCCGACGACGGTGTCGTAGCCGTCGGGCAGGGCCGCGATGTGGTCGTGGATCTGGGCCGCCTTCGCCGCGGCCCTGAGTTCCTCGTCGGTGGCGTCCGGCTTGGCGAACCGCAGGTTCTCGGCGACCGAGGCGTGGAAGAGGTACGTCTCCTGGGAGACGACGCCGACCGCGCGGGCGAGCGTGTCGAAGTCGAGGTCGCGCACGTCGACCCCGTCCAGGGTGACGCGGCCGCCGGTCACGTCGTACAGCCGGGGCACCAGGTAGCCGAGGGTGGACTTGCCCGCGCCGGTCGGGCCGACGATCGCGAGGCTGCTGCCCGCCGGGACCGTGACGTCGATGCCGTCGAGGATGGGGCTGCCCTTGTCGTCGTAGCGGAAGGCCACGTCCTCGAAACGGACCTCGCCCTTGACGCGGTCGAGGCGGACCGGCCGCTCGCGCTCGGTGATGTCGATGGGCAGGTCCAGGTACTCGAAGATGCGCTGGAAGAGCGCGAGGGAGGTCTGGATCTGGACGCCGGTCGCCAGCAGGCTCACGGCGGGGCGGAACAGGCCCTGCTGGAGCGAGACGAAGGCGACGATCGTGCCGAGCGAGGCCTGCGGGCCGCCGAACTGGAGGGCGAGACCCGCGGTCCAGTAGATGACCGCGGGCATCGCGGCCATGACGATCGTGATGACGGCCATGCGCCAGCGGCCGGCCATGTTGGACCTGACCTCGAGGTCGACCAGACGTTCGGACTCCTCGGCGAAGCCCGCCGTGAGCGAGTCGGAGCGGCCCATCGTGCGGCCGAGCAGGATGCCGCTGACCGAGAGCGACTCGGTGACCGTCGCGGCCATCGCGGCCATCTGCTTCTGGCGCTGGGTGGTGATCTTCTTGCGCTCGTTGCCCACCCGGCGGCTGATCCACACGAACACCGGCAGCAGGAGCAGCGAGACGATCGTGAGCCGCCAGTCCAGGGCGATCATGGCGATGATCGTGGCGACGACGCTGGTGACGTTGGAGACCAGGGAGGTCGCGGTGGAGGTGACGGTGGCCTGCATGCCGCCGATGTCGTTGGCGATGCGGGACTGCACCTCGCCGGTGCGGGTGCGGGTGAAGAAGGCGAGCGACATGCGCTGCAGGCGGCCGTAGACGGCGGTGCGCAGGTCGTGCATGACGCGCTGGCCGACGGTCGTGGAGATCAGGGTCTGCAGGACCCCGAAGACGCTGGTGAGGACGGCGCTGAGGATCATGCCCGCGGCGAGCAGGCTCAGCAGTCCGGTACGGCCCTTCGGGATCGCGACGTCGAGGGTCTCCTTGAGCAGGAAGGGCGTGGCGACCGAGACCAGCGAGGAGGCGCCGACCAGCAGGCCGACGATCGCGAGCCGGCCCCGGTAGGGGCGGAACAGCCGCAGGATGCGGCGGACCTGCCGCGGCTGGTCCTTGGCGTCGGGGGGCGGGGTCCAGGTGGGTTGGCGGTCGGGATGCATGGGCTCCTACGGGGGTGGGCGGGCGCCTGCCCTGGCGTGCGGCAGGCGACGACTGACGGATCCTAGCTCATTGTTACCTATGCTCATAATGAACCTGGTCCTGATATTGTTCCCGCATGACCAGCCCCGACCCCGACGGCCTCCTCGCCGAGCAGTTGCTGCGGCTCACCCGGAGGGTGCACCGCATCCAGAAGCGCCATCTGGAGGAGCGCGCCCTGGGCATCACGCCGGCCCAGTCCCGGCTGCTGCGCACCCTCGCGCACTTCGGTGAGCCGCCGCGCATGGCGGACCTCGCCGCGGCCCTGGAGGTCGTGCCCCGCGCGGTGACCACGCTCGTGGACGCGCTGGAGGCGAGCGGCAAGGTGCGCCGGGTTCCCGACCCGGTCAACCGCCGGGTGATCCGCATCGAACTCACCGACGACGGGCGAGCGGCCCTGCGAGAGCTGCGCAGTGCGCGCCGGGCCGCCGCGGCGGAGATCCTGGCACCACTGACGGGCGAACAGCGCGAGGCGCTGGGCGGGTTGCTGGACACACTGGTGGGCGCGGCACCGGCCCAGGGGCGCGGCTGCTGAGACACCGGGCCGATGTCCGGCACGGTCCAACTCGTTCGCCGTATTGCCGTGTTGGCACGCCGCCGCGTCGGCGCGCAGACATGCGGTGGGCAGTGGACCGGTGACTACGCCCGCAGGTTGGCCCTGTCCCCCATCACCATGACCGGGGTGTCCTCCGGGTCGAGTCTGCGCAGCAGATACTCCATCGCGGACTCCGGCACGCTGACGCAGCCCAAGGTGCCGTCGCCGTGGTCCAGATGCAGCCAGATGCCCCCGCCCTTCTTCTGTCCCAGAGGGCGGGTCGGGTCGTCGGGACGGGTGCCCGGCAGGCGGTTGTAGTCGATGGCGATCACGTAGTCGAAGTCGTGCCAGTGCGCCTCGTCCCAGTAGTACGGGGTCTGGAAGGCCTCCTCGTCCTGGGTGTACGGCAGCATCGAACCCGGGTCGTCGAGGATGCCGCCCGCGTCGGAGAGCGTGAACACGCCCACGGGGCTGCGCTCGTCGCCCTCGCTGTGGTTCGTCGTCCAGCCCCGCTTGCCGTTGTGCGCCGGCCAACTGCGGACGAGCTGCCAGGCGGACCCTCGCTTCTCGTAGAGGACGAGCGTGGAGTCCGGGGAGTCCTCGTGCTCCCCATACACCGCCACCACCTGACGGGTGCCCACGGGCACCTGCTGCCACAGCCGTTCACCGATGCCGGGCACCCGCGCCGGGGCGGGTCGCACGGACGGGCCGGGCCGGGCGGTACCCGAGGGACCGCCGGGTCTCGGCACGTCCGCGTGACGGACCTCGGCCCGTTCACCACCGCACGCGGCCAGGGCCGTCAGAAAGAAACCGCAGGCCGCGCCCGCGGCCATCACACGCCTTGCACCACCGCTTCGCATGAACCCATGGTGGCCATCACAATACGGGCGATCTACTTGGCATTGGTCCAAATAGCCTTATCTGCCTCTCTCTGGAATGTGTCGGGCATGTCGGTCGGCCCGGAAGCACAGCAGGCGCACAGGCGCACGGGGTGCGCCCGAGGCACCCAATCCCGTTCCCCCGCACGGAAAACCGCTTGCTTTCCACAACTGGGCGCAGCGAGGCTGTCACGACTTGTCGCCTCCCTTCGCGGCCCCTTCCGCCTTCCGCCCCTGACACGAGCCACTGGGACGTCATGCAGATTCAAGACCTTCCGTATCCCGACCCGGGTGTGCCGGACGCGCGCTCGGGTCCCCGATTCCTGTGGTGGCTGGGGCGGAACCAGCTCGGCGGGCAGCTGAGGGCACTGGCCTGGGGACTGCTCCACTTCGCCTCGGTCTCCGCGCTGCCGTTCTGCGTCGGCCTCGCCGTCCAGGCGGTCGTCGACCGCTCCGGCAGGCGACTCGCCCTGACCGGCGGACTGCTGGTGCTGGCCTGCGCCGGCAACGCGCTCGGCGACACCTTCCTGCACCGCGCCGCGGTCACCAACTGGATCACGGCGGCCGCACGGGTGCAACAGCTGCTGGCCCGCAAGACCGCCCAGTTGGGCTCGGCCCTGACCCGGCGGGTGGCGGCCGGCGAGGTGGTCGCCGTCTCCACCGGTGACGTCGAGAAGATCGGCTGGTTCGTGGAGGCGGTGTCCCGGTTCACGGCGGCGGCGGTCACCATCGTGCTCGTCTGTGTCGCCCTGCTCGTCTACCAGCCGGCGCTCGGCGTGATCGTCGCCGCCGGTCTGCCCGCGCTGGCACTCGCGGTGCTGCCGCTGCTGCCCCGCGCGACCCGGCGTGCCGACCTGCAGCGCGAGAAGGCGGGGCGCGCCACCGAACTGGCCTCCGACACCGTCGCCGGCCTGCGGGTACTGCGCGGCATCGGCGGCGAGGAGCTCTTCCTCGACCGCTATCGCCGCGCCTCCCAGGAGGTGCGGCACGCGGCCGTCCGCAGTGCCCGTATGTGGTCCCTGATCTCGGCCATCCAGGTCCTGCTGCCGGGCCTGCTGCTGATCGCCGTCGTCTGGTACGGCGTGCACCTGGCCCGTACGGGGCGGATCACCGTGGGCGAACTCGTCACCGTCTACAGCTCCGTGATGGTGCTCACCTATCCGCTGCGGCACTTCGAGGAGATCGCCATGGCGTACTCCTTCTCCCGCCCGTCGGCCAGACGAGCCGCACGGGTGCTGTCGCTGGAGCGGACCTCGGCACCGGCGGCCGCGGACCCGACGGCCGAGGCGCGGACCGCCAAGGAGCGGACGGCCGAGGCGCGGACGGCCGAGGCGCGGACGACCGAGGCGCGGACGACCGAGGCGCGGACGACCGAGGCGCGGACAGCCGAGGCGCGGACGACCGAGGCGCGGACCTCGGAGGTCTCCTCTGCCCCGGCCGGGGCGTCCGTGTCCGCCCTCTCCGGTGACCTTTACGACCCGGAGACCGGGCTGCGGGTGCCCGCCGGCCTCCTGACCGCCGTGGTCTGCGGGGATCCGGACGCGGCGGGACGTCTCGCGGACCGGCTGGGCGGCCACCCCGCCGAGCCCGAGCCGGGAGCCTCGGTGCTGCTGGGCGGCGTGGCGCTGGACGAACTGCCGCTCGACGCGGCCCGCACGGCCGTCCTGGTCCAGGACAAGGACCCCGTGCTGCTCTCCGGTTCGCTGCGCGACCTGCTCGATGTCCCCTCCTCCGGTGATGTCTCGGCCGATGCGGCGCTGGCGGCGGCCCAGTGCTCCGACGTCCTGGACGCGCTGGCCCAGGCGTCGCCGGTGGCCGGCGATCCGATGGACGTCCGGATCACCGAGCGCGGCCGGTCGCTGTCCGGCGGCCAGCGCCAGCGTCTGGCTCTGGCCCGGTCCCTGATCACCGACCCGGAGGTGCTCGTCCTGGACGAGCCGACCTCGGCCGTCGACTCCCATACCGAGGCGCGGATCGCGGAGGGACTGCGAGCCCTGCGGACCGGACGCACCACCGTGGTCTTCACCTCCTCGCCGCTTCTCCTGGACCGCGCCGACCGGGTGGTGCTCGTCCACGAGGGGACGGCGGTGGCGGTGGGCGTGCACCGCGACCTGGTGCGCACCGAACCCCGGTACCGCGCGGTGGTGACCCGGGAGACGGACGAGGAGCGCGCCGTGCACGAGGTGCTCAGCAGCGACGGAACACTGCGGCGCGACGCGCGGCATCCACTGGCGGGCGGGTCCGCCCCCAGGGGTGCGGCGCAGGATCCGCTCGAGGACGAAGCCGCCCTGCGGGGCGCCCTGGAAGAGATCGAGGAGACCGCATGATCGGCGTGGCCCCACCGGCGTACGACCCGGCGGCCCCGACGACGGCGACCACCCTGCCCGTCGGCGCCCCCGCCACCGTACGCGCCTACGTCCTGGAGCTGCTGCGTCGGCACCGCCGGGCCTTCCTGCTCCTCGTCACCGTCAACACCGTCGCCGTGCTCGCCTCCATGGCGGGACCCTGGCTGCTGGGCGACCTGGTCGAGCGGGTCTCGGACGGCACACGGGAACTCCGTCTGGGGCTCACCGCCACACTGTTCGTGCTGGCTCTGCTCGTCCAGGCCGTGTTCGTCCGCGAGGTCCGGCTGCGCGGCGCGATGCTCGGTGAGCGGATGCTGGCCGATCTGCGCGAGGACTTCCTCATCCGGTCGGTCGGGCTGCCGCCGGGCGTGCTGGAACGGGCGGGCACCGGTGACCTGCTGTCCCGCATCACCACGGACATCGACCGGCTCGCCAACGCGATGCGCGAGGCCGTTCCGCAGCTTGCGATCGGGGTGGTCTGGGCGGCGCTGCTGCTGGGCGGCCTGGTGGTCACGGCACCCCCGCTCGCCGCCGCCGTGCTGCTGGCGCTGCCGCTGCTGGTGATCGGCTGCCGCTGGTACTTCCGGCGGGCGCCGTCCGCGTACCGGTCGGAGGCCGCGGGCTACGCCGCCGTGGCCGCCGCGCTCGCCGAGACGGTCGACGCCGGACGCACCGTGGAGGCGCACCGGCTCGGCGACCGGCGGATCCGCCTGTCGGAGCGCCGGATCAAGGAGTGGACGGCATGGGAGCGCTACACGCTGTGGCTGCGCTCGGTGCTGTTCCCTGTCATCAACGTCACCCATGTCACCGTGCTCGCCTCGGTGCTGATGGTCGGCGGCCTGTTCGTGCTCCAGGGCTGGGTCGGGGTCGGTGAGTTGACCACGGGCGCGCTGATCGCGCAAATGCTCGTCGACCCGGTCGGGCTGATCCTGCGCTGGTACGACGAGCTGCAGGTGGCGCAGGTGTCGCTGGCCCGGTTGGTCGGTGTCCGCGACATCGAGCCGGAGGCGGGGGACGACTCGCTCGCCCCGGACGGCAGGAACGTCCACGCGGACCGGGTGCACTTCGGCTACCGGGAGGGCGTCGACGTGCTGCGCGAGGTGTCCCTGCGGGTGGCACCGGGCACCCGGCTGGCGCTGGTGGGCCCCTCGGGCGCCGGCAAGTCCACGCTGGGCCGACTGCTCGCCGGCATCTACGCACCCCGCGACGGCCGGATCACCCTCGGCGGCGCCGAGCTGTCCCGGATGCCCGCCGAGGCCGTGCGCTCCCACGTCGCCCTCGTCAACCAGGAGCACCACGTCTTCGTGGGCTCCCTGCGCGACAACCTCCTGCTCGCCCGCTCCGACGCGGCCGACGCCGAGCTGTGGGCCGCGCTGGGCGCGGTCGACGCCGATGCCTGGGCCCGTGCCCTCGCCGACGGCCTGGACACGGAGGTCGGCTCCGGCGGTCTCGCCCTCACACCGGCCCAGGCGCAGCAGATCGCGCTGGCCCGCCTGGTCCTGGCCGACCCGCACACGCTGGTCCTGGACGAGGCGACCTCGCTCCTGGACCCGCGAGCGGCGCGGCACCTGGAGCGGTCCCTGGCCAGGGTCCTCGACGGGCGCACGGTCGTCGCCATCGCCCACCGGTTGCACACCGCCCACGACGCCGACGTGATCGCCGTCGTCGAGAGCGGCCGCATCAGCGAGCTGGGCAGTCATGACGAGCTCGTCGCGGCCGACGGCGCGTACGCGGCACTGTGGCGGTCCTGGCACGGCTGAGCGGGCGACGTCCCGACCCACGCGGGTGGAGGTCACGTGCACGCGGGCGAGATCCCGGCCCACACGGCTGAGGTTCACGTGCGCGCGGGTGGTGGGGGTCACGTGCGCGCGGGTGGGGGTTCCCCGTGCGGAAACCCTGTGGCCGGCCGGTGGGCGGAGGCCGTCCCGCCGGCCGGTCGCCGCATCGGCCCGGCCCGCGTCCGCGGCTTCGGCCCTGGTGACGGGCCGGATACCGGGCGCGATACCGGGTACCGGGCCCTCACCGGACGATGTGCGGCCGGGATGCGGCTGCCGTGCCGTTGCGCGGTGCCGAACACCGGTGGAAGGCTGGAAAGCGGCAGCGGCTCGGGGAGCGCCCGGGAACCGTCCGGTTCGTGCAGGGTGACAGCCGTGCCCCGCGCTCCGGCGGCCGGCCGTCGGCCGCGGTGAGAACGGGCCCTTCCCCACCACCTGGAGGTATCCGTGGACAACGCCGACGGATGGGGAGACGACGTCTACCAGCCCGATGAGACCTCCGAGATCAAGGAAGACACGGGGGTGCTCGACTCGGAGGACACGCTGGTGTACGACGGTGTCGACGATCCCCTGGACCGTGGCTGGTCCCCTCCGGAGCGGCCATGGGCCGTGGAGCACAGCGGTGTGACCGCGGCGGAGCGCCAACAGGGCGAGACGCTGGACCAGCGCCTGGCCGAGGAGCTGCCTGATCTGGCCGCGCCGGACGGCGACGGCATCGGCGACGTCGAGGGCACCGACGGGGAAGTCCTGGACAACGAGGTCGGTGCGGCACGCTCCGGCCGTCTCGTCGCACCCGACGAAGGCGCGCACGAGGACGAGGAGAGCGCGCTGGTCGCCACGGACGTGGGCATCGACGGCGCGGCGGCCTCCGCCGAGGAGGCCGCGATGCACGTCGTCGACGAGGACACCCTGTCGGGCTGAACCCGGTGCCCGGTCGGCGCCGCCTCGGCCCGGTCCCCGGTGCCCGCCGCACGAGGAGTACGCATGCAGCAGGACAAGCACCCCGAGTACCGTCCCGTCGTCTTCCGCGACCGGGCCGCCGGATACGCCTTCCTCACCCGGTCGACCGCGACCAGCGACCAGACGATCGACTGGGACGACGGCGAGACATACCCGGTGGTGGATGTCGAGATCTCCTCGGAGAGCCACCCGTTCTACACGGGCAGAGCCCGCACGGTGGACTCCGAGGGCCGCATCGCCCGGTTCGCACGCCGCTACGGCGGGGACGGGGACGCGGGGCAGGGTGGTGAGCAGGCGCCCTAGGGTGGTGTGCCGCAGCGGGTCGAGCGCGTGCCTCAGATGAAGTTCAGCGCGCCGGCGCAGCCCACTCCGCCCAGGACCATGAACACCGGCATCAGCACCTTGAGCTCGACCCAGCTGCCCGCCCGGAACCGTATGGCCTTCGGCGGGCCGACCGGGTACCAGCGCTTGCGGCCCACCGGTATCGGCCACAGGATCGGGCAGCCCGAGACGGTCAGCGCGTCCCCGATGTCGTGCACCAGCGCGCCCAGCACGATCGGCAGCCCCAGCCACAGGTACTCCTGGCCGGGAGCGGTGAACAGCCAGTCGGAGCCGTTGCCCGGCTTGTCCAGGATCCCGGCGAGGATCCAGGCGCTGGTTGCGGCCAGCAGCCACACCAGGATGTCGCTGCTGGAGCCGCGGGCCGCGCGCCACAGCAGACCCTCGATGGCCAGCACCATGTGCGCGAAGAGAATCGCCAGCACCGCCCAGCGGCCCCCGGCGATCGCCGCCGCCGAGGCGCCGGCACCTATCAGCACCGCCCACAGCCACGTGTGGGTCAGTGTCCGGTGGCCGCCGGAGCGGCGCGGGTCGCCCTTCTTGCGTGTCGCCTTGTAGACGGCGTAGGACAGCTTGTCGACGATCTCGCAGAGCCAGCGCGACAGCGGTCCGAAGGCACGCGAGATGGTGGCGGCCTTGTGGTCGAGGTCCGGGGCGAGCGCCGCCCCGGCGCAGATCAGGGCGCCGCACAGCAGGACCGGCCAGGGCATCGGGTGTCCGGCCGCCGCGGCCGCGGCTCCTACGCCGAGCCAGGCCGCCGCCCCCGACAGTGAGTGTGCTGGTCCCATCATCGCCGTTGCCCGCCCCATTCCTCGTGTGCCGCTGTCCAGTTGTCCTGGTGCACTGTTGCCACGTCGGCGCCACAGCGTAGCGGTCGTGATCTTCGGTCCGGCAGCCGATTCCCTCCTCGGGCGGGGCGCCAGGCAAGATGGGTGCGTGACCCTCATCGATCAGCTGCCGCCGACCGCCGACCCCGACGCCCTCTACGAAGCCTTCGAGTCGTGGGCCGAGGAACGGGGTCTCACGCTCTACCCCCACCAGGAGGAGGCGCTGATCGAGGTGGTCTCCGGGGCGAACGTGATCGTCTCGACGCCCACCGGCTCGGGCAAGAGCATGATCGCCGCCGGTGCGCACTTCGCCGCCCTGGCCCGGGACGAGGTCACCTTCTACACCGCGCCGATCAAGGCCCTGGTGTCGGAGAAGTTCTTCGAGCTGTGCAAGCTGTTCGGCACCGAGAACGTCGGCATGCTCACCGGCGACGCCTCCGTCAACGCCGACGCCCCCGTCATCTGCTGCACCGCCGAGGTGCTGGCGTCGATCGCGCTGCGCGACGGCAAGGACGCGGACGTCGGCCAGGTCGTCATGGACGAGTTCCACTTCTACGCCGAGCCCGACCGCGGCTGGGCCTGGCAGATCCCGCTGCTGGAACTGCCCCAGGCGCAGTTCGTCCTGATGTCGGCGACGCTCGGCGACGTCTCGTTCTTCGAGAAGGACCTCACCCGCCGCACGGGCCGCCCCACCGCCGTGGTCCGTTCGGCGACGCGCCCGGTGCCGCTGTCCTACGAGTACCGCCGCACCCCGCTCACCGAGACGCTCACCGACCTGCTCCAGACCCGGCAGGCGCCGGTGTACATCGTGCACTTCACCCAGGCGCAGGCCGTGGAGCGGGCGCAGGCGCTGATGAGCATCAACATGTGCTCGCGCGAGGAGAAGGAGAAGATCGCCGAGCTGATCGGCAACTTCCGCTTCACCACCAAGTTCGGCCGCAACCTCTCGCGCTACGTCCGGCACGGGATCGGGGTCCACCACGCCGGCATGCTGCCCAAGTACCGGCGCCTGGTGGAGAAGCTCGCGCAGGCCGGCCTGCTGAAGGTGATCTGCGGCACGGACACGCTCGGTGTGGGCGTCAACGTCCCGATCCGCACCGTGCTCTTCACTGCTCTGACCAAGTACGACGGCAGCCGTGTGCGCACGCTGCGTGCCCGGGAGTTCCACCAGATCGCCGGCCGGGCCGGACGAGCGGGCTTCGACACGGAGGGCTTCGTCGTCGCCCAGGCCCCCGAGCACGTCATCGAGAACGAGAAGGCGCTCGCCAAGGCGGGCGACGACCCGAAGAAGCGCCGCAAGGTCGTCCGCAAGAAGGCGCCGGAGGGCTTCGTCGGCTGGACGGACACCACCTTCGACAAGCTCATCGCCTCCGAGCCGGAGCCGCTGACGTCCCGGTTCCGGGTCACGCACACGATGCTGCTGTCGGTGATCGCCCGTCCCGGCAATACCTTCGAGGCGATGCGGCGCCTGCTGGAGGACAACCACGAGCCGCGCAAGCAGCAGCTGCGGCACATCCGGCGGGCGATCGCCATCTACCGCTCGCTGCTGGACGGCGGCATCGTCGAGAAGCTCGACCGGCCGGACGCCGAGGGCCGGATCGTCCGCCTGACCGTCGATCTCCAGCAGGACTTCGCGCTCAACCAGCCGTTGTCGACCTTCGCGCTGGCCGCCTTCGAACTGCTGGATCCCGATTCCCCGTCCTACGCGCTGGACATGGTGTCCGTCGTGGAGTCCACGCTGGACGACCCGCGGCAGATCCTCGCCGCCCAGCAGAACAAGGCGCGCGGCGAGGCCGTGGCCGCGATGAAGGCGGACGGCGTCGAGTACGAGGAGCGCATGGAGCGCCTCCAGGACATCACCTACCCCAAGCCCCTGGAGGAGCTGCTCTTCCACGCGTACAACACCTACCGCAAGAGCCACCCCTGGGTCGGCGACCATCCGTTGTCGCCGAAGTCCGTGATCCGTGACATGTACGAACGGGCGCTGTCGTTCACGGAGTTGGTGTCCTTCTACGAGCTGGCCCGCACCGAGGGCATCGTGCTGCGGTACCTGGCCGGCGCCTACAAGGCTCTGGAGCACACGATCCCGGACGACCTGAAGTCCGAGGACCTGCAGGACCTGATCGCCTGGCTGGGCGAGATGGTGCGTCAGGTCGACTCCAGCCTGCTGGACGAGTGGGAGCAGCTGGCCAACCCGGAGGAGATGACCGCCGAGGAGGCCCAGGAGAAGGCCGACCAGGTCAAGCCGGTCACCGCCAACGCGCGCGCCTTCCGTGTGCTGGTCCGCAACGCCATGTTCCGCCGGGTGGAACTCGCCGCCCTCGACCAGGTCGAGGAGCTGGGCGAGATGGACGCCGAGGCCGGGTGGGACGCCGAGGCGTGGGGCGAGGCGATGGACAAGTACTGGGACGAGTACGACGACCTGGGCACCGGTCCCGACGCCCGCGGCCCCAAGCTGCTGGTGATCAAGGAGGAGCCGCAGCACGGGCTCTGGCGCGTGCGCCAGATCTTCGACGACCCCAACGACGACCACGACTGGGGCATCAGCGCGGAGATCGACCTCACCGCGTCCGACGCCGAGGGCCGTGCGGTGGTCCGGGTGACCGACGTCGGACAGCTGTGAACGGGCGCCGGCCGGCCATGGGCAGTTGCCGGCCGGCCACCAGCAGGCGCCGATCCGGACCCAGCACAGGAGAGTTCCACCCATGACGAACCCGGCCGAAAGGCTCGTCGACCTGCTCGACCTGGAGCAGATCGAGGTCAACATCTTCCGCGGCCGCAGCCCCCACGAGTCCCTGCAGCGGGTCTTCGGCGGCCAGGTGGCGGGCCAGGCCCTGGTCGCCGCGGGCCGTACCACGGACGGCGAGCGCCCGGTGCACTCGCTGCACGCGTACTTCCTGCGCCCGGGCCGGCCGGGAGTGCCGATCGTGTACCAGGTCGAGCGGGTGCGGGACGGGAGGTCCTTCACCACCCGCCGGGTCACCGCGGTGCAGCAAGGCCGCACGATCTTCACTCTGACCGCCTCCTTCCACAAACCTGAACCAGGGAGCTTCGAGCACCAGCTGCCGCCCGCCCGCACCGTCCCGTCCCCGGAGTCCCTGCCGACGATCGCCGAGGAGGTCCAGACGCATCTGGGCGCGCTGCCCGAGCAGTTGGAGCGCATGGCGCGCCGCCAGCCCTTCGACATCCGCTATGTGGACCGGCTGCGCTGGACCGCCGAGGAGGTCAAGGACGCCGAGCCGCGCAGTGCCGTGTGGATGCGCGCGGTCGGCCCGCTCGGCGACGATCCGCTCGTGCACACCTGCGCACTGACCTACGCCAGTGACATGACCCTGCTCGACGCGGTGCGCCTCCCGGTCGAGCCGCTGTGGGGGCCGCGGGGCTTCGACATGGCGTCGCTGGACCACGCCATGTGGTTCCACCGGCCGTTCCGCGCGGACGAGTGGTTCCTGTACGACCAGGAGTCACCGATCGCGACGGGCGGCCGGGGTCTGGCCCGCGGGCGCATCTACGACCTGGAGGGACGTCTGCTCGTGTCGGTCGTTCAGGAGGGCCTGTTCCGCGCGGTGTAGGCACCGCTCGGCCGTGCTTCAGGCGCCGCCTCTGCGGAAGAGCCGGCCCAGCAGGCCGTGCGACCGGTCCCGGTGGCCGGGTCGCCGGGACGGCTCGGGCCGCGCCGATCGCTCGGAACGCCGGAGACGGTCGTGGCGCCCCTGGTGGTCATGGTGCTTCTGGTGGTCACGGCGATTCTGGCGGTCGTGGCTGTTCTGCCGGCCGTGGCGGTTCTGGTGGCCGTGGTGGCCGAGATGATCGGGCCGCTCGGGGTACTGCGGCTGCCCATGTGACCCGGTCGGCTGTGGGGGCTGTGCGTGGGTGGGGGGCCGCTGGGTGTGCCGTGGAGCGGGGCGGGGTGCGGGCCGGTGGGTCCGTGCCTCTTCCACGGCCCGCGTCAGGTCGGCCCGGAGCCAGTCGATCTCGTCCGGTCCTGGGCCGTCGTGATCCGCTCGGCCAGGTGGGCGGCGGGCGAGCCCGGTGCGCCGTGGGCGGGCGGCCGAGGGCGAAGGCGGTTCAGATGGGCGCGCTCGTAGGGGTCACCCACGATCTCCGAGACCTGGAGCGGGTCCAGCAGCGAGGCCACGGCGGCCGCCCGCTCCCAGGGGTCGTCGGCCGCCTGGCGGAGCAGGAAGCCCAGTTGCCGTCCGCGCCAGTTGCGGGGGCGCAGGTCGACACCGGTCTCCAACTGGTCCCGCAGCCCCTCGGGCAGGGGCCGCTTCAGCAGCGAGGCGTTCTCCGGGCCGGCGGCGAAGTCGCGCACTTCACCGGCCAGATAGAGCCAGACGACGGCCCGGTACCGGTTGAGGTAGAACGCGACCGGTACCAGCAGGCCCAGACGCGCCAGACGCGTGAACCTGGCCGCGGTCACCTTCATGATCCGCGCGGCGTCGCTGGTGCCGACGGTCATGACGCGCTCGCGCAGCGCTTCCGGGAACCCTTCCTGGGTGCGCAGCCGCTCGATCTCGGCACGCGCCACACGCCGGCCTCCTCCCCCTTCGTCGGGGAGGGTGCGGATACGGCCGAGGCTGACGGCCAGATCGAACTCGCTCCGCTTCAGGCCCAGTTCACGTGCCGCTCGGCTCGCGGTGAAGGGTGTGTCGCGCTTCCCGGCGGCCGGTACGACCGTGGGCAAAACCTCGTGCGTGATGGTGTCACCGGACATGTTCGTGCCCCCGTGGAATGTGCGGCCGGCGCCGTGTGCGCTCGGCTGCGAAAAACCGTAGCCGCTGCGGAACATCTCCGTGCGAGCCTGTGGATAACTCCGCGGGAACCAGCGAATGCGCAGGTCAGAGGTCAGTTGACGGAGCGCGCTCGGGTTGGCGGGCGTCCACGTCGAGGTGTTCGCCGACCCGGTTCACGAGCAGGGTCATCTCGTAGGCGATCAGGCCGATGTCGGCGTCGGCTCCGCTGAGGACGCACAGGCAGCTTCCGGTGCCGGCGGCCGTGACGAAGAGCACGGCTTCGTCGAACTCGACCATCGTCTGCCGTACGCCGCCGGCGCCGAAGTGGCGTCCGGAGCCCTTGGCCAGGCTGTGCAGTCCGGACGAGACGGCCGCCAGATGCTCGGCGTCCTCCCGTCGCAGTCCAGTGCTGGAGCCCGTGACCAGTCCGTCGTTGGACAGGACCAGGGCGTGCCGTACGTGCTCCACCCGTTCGGTCAGGTCGTCGAGCAGCCAGTCGAGTGTCGGGTTCTGCGCCATATGCGGTCTCCCCCTGTGATGGCTCCCCCCTTTGCCGGAGGACTCCCGCAAGCCTTCCCCACCGCCGCTGCCCCGGCAAGGAGGATGGAGGCATGGCACAGAAGATGTCCGACGAGGAATGGCGGGCGTTCGTCTCGTACGGCACCCGCACCGGCAAGCTGTCGACCGTCCGGGCCGACGGGAGCCCGCACGTGGCACCGATCTGGTTTGTGCTCGACGGGGACGACGTGGTGTTCAACACCGGGAAGGAGACCGTGAAGGGGCGCAATCTGGCGCGTGACGGCCGGGTCGCGCTGTGCGTGGACGACGACCGGCCGCCGTTCAGCTTCGTGGTGCTGACCGGCCGGGCCCGGCTGTCGGAGGACCTGGACGAGCTGCGGCACTGGGCCGCCCGGATCGGCGGCCGTTACATGGGCGAGGAGCGTGCCGAGGAGTTCGGCGCCCGCAACGGCGTCCCGGGCGAGATCCTGGTCCGGGTGCCGGTGGACAAGGTGGTGGCGGTACGGGATCTCGCCGACTGAGAAAGCCTTGCGGCCGGCACCGCGACCTGAGGCGAACGGGTGAGGGATCATGCGGAGCATGAGTGAGGACCGCACACACGTCCAGGAGTTCTTCACCGCCCGCGCCGCCGACTGGGACAGCAGATTCCCCGACGACGGCCCCGCCTACGCGGCCGCGGTCGCCGAGCTCGGGCTGCGCGAGGGCGACCGCGTACTCGACGCGGGGTGCGGCACCGGCCGCGCCCTGCCGCCACTGCGCGCCGCCGTGGGAGCGTCGGGAACGGTCGTGGGCGCGGATCTGACCCCGGCCATGCTCCAGGCCGCCGCACGGGCCGGCCGGGACAAGGACGGGCACCTGCTGCTCGCCGACGTCGGCGCGCTGGCGCTGAGGTCGGGGGCGTTCGACGCCGTGTTCGCCGCGGGTCTCATCGCGCACCTGCCGCAGCCGTCCGAGAATCTGCGGGAGCTGCGGCGCGTGGTGCGGCGCGGTGGCCTGCTGGCGCTGTTCCACCCGATCGGCCGGGCGGCGCTCGCGGCGCGTCAGGGGCGGCAGATCACACCGGGCGACCTGCGTGCGGAGCCCAATCTCCGGCCGCTGCTGGCCGGTGCCGGGTGGCGCATGACGTCGTACGTCGACGAGGACGCCCGTTTCCTGACGCTGGCCGTGCGCGAGGACTGACGCCGACGGGGCGGCCGGGCCCCTGCAGGAGCGACGGGCCACCCGTCACAGCCGTCCGGCGACGGCCTCCGCGAACACGTCGGGGTTGTCGAACATGATGTTGTGGCCCGCGCCGGGCACGGTCACCACGCGTACTCCGGCCGCCTCCAGACCGGTCCTGCCCGGCAGTTCGCCACTGTCTTCGCCCTGGAGGTAGAGGCGGTCGAGAGTGGTGAGGCCCTCGAGGATCGTGCGCATCGTGGGATCCGAGCCGCGCCGGAGCCCCACCGCGCTGCGATGCAGTGCGCGCGGATCGGCCAGTCGCATGGTCGCCGCCCACAGGGGCCCGACAGTGCCCAGCACGCGCGCGTAGGCGTCGTGGACGAACGCGTCCTCCGTGAAGGCGGCGATGCCGCTGCTGCCCGCCGTCACCGGCGGGAACGGATCGAGGTTGGCCTCCGCGAGGACCAGCCGCGAGACCAGCTCGGGCCGGCGGTGGGCGAGCACGATCGCCACGGAGCCGCCCATGCTGTGCGCGATCAGCTCGGCGCCGGTCAGCCCCGCCGCGTCGAGCGCGGCCGCCAGCGCGTCCGCGTGCTCCTCCAGGGTGTAGCCGAAGTGTTCGGGCCGGTCGCTGATGCCGTGTCCGGGCAGATCGACGAAGAGACTGCGCCGGCCCGCGAGCTCGGGCCGGGCCGCGATGTGCGCGTGGTACACGGACGACATCGACCCCAGCCCGTGGACGTAGACCCGCGCGGGTTCCGCTCCGGGCACCTCCGTCCAGCGGATGCGGCTTCCCTTCGCGTCGAACTCGGCCTGTCTCATGTGGCCCCTCCCTCATGGCGTCGCCTGCCTGCCGGCTGGTCTCCAGAGAATACATCGCTTCCGAGGTATATCAATATCGGTGTACCACCGAGCCGCCGTACCACGCGGATGGGAGACAATGCGGGCATGCTGGAGCTGGCCATCATGGGATTCCTGTACGACGCCCCCCTGCACGGGTACGAGCTGCGCAAGCGCATCACCGCGCTGACGGGACACGTGCGGCCGGTCGCCGAAAGCACGCTCTACCCGGCGATCAAGCGGCTGGAGCAGGCGGGTCTGCTCGAGAGGGCCACGGAACCGGGGGCCGTGGCGGCCCCGCGCCACGTCCTCACACTCACCGACGACGGCAGGCGCGAGCTGCACCGTCGGCTCGCCGAACCCGTCCAGCGCGACATCACCGACGAGAACCGCTGGTTCACCGTCCTGGCCTTCCTCAGGCACTTGGCCGATCCCGGCGCCCAGTCCGCCGTGCTGCGCCGCAGACTGGCCTTCCTGGAGACGCCCTCGAGCTTCTTCTACGACGGGGATCGGCCGGTGCGCGCCGAGGAGCTCGACGACCCGTTCCGGCGCGGCATCCTCACCGTCGCGCGCGCCACCACGGAGGCGGAACTCGCCTGGCTGCGCGCCACGATCGACGCACTGGACGACGCCGCCGGCTGAACCATCGGTGCCATGAGGCGCAGTGGTGGCGGCCAGGAGTCCGCACGCGGCGCACGAGCGCCCCGATGCCGCGGGCACACCGAAGCCCGCCTCTGCTTCGTCCCGCCGTGCCTCTTCTGCCGCCGCAGCTCCAACTCTACTGTGAGTGGCAGCAGATGAACGATCTGTGCCGGTTTCCGCTCAGGGGAAGGGGCCCGCATGTTCGGCAGACTCCGCAAGTCATTCGCCGGAGTGGTCTCCTCGGTGCGCGCGGAGGGCGGCAGCAGCGGCCACGACCGCGCGCACAACCTGTTCGAGGCCGCTGCCGCCTATGTGTCGGCGTGCGCGGAGGACGATCAGGAACGCATGGACGAGGCCGCCTCCTGGGTGTCGCCGGAGGCGCTCTCCTTCGGGGTGAGCGAGCTGGCCTGCCGTGCGGTGATCGCGCTGGCCCGGGAGCGGGACGAGTCGCCGCGGGCGGTGGCGCGGGCGCTGCTGGGGCTTCCGGCGGCCTGAAACCCTGCGCGAACAGGGGCCGTTTCGCCCCCCTCCAGGCGGAAAACTGCAGGTCCGAGAGGTCACCCGAGTCGTGACAACAGCCTTCCACTCGCACTAGGGTGCGCGCCGTTGGACGAAAGAGGGAGGCTGGCATGGCCGGGACGGACGAGGAAGCCGTCGCCGCCGAGGACGACGCGCTCTATGTGCTCACGGCGGTACTGCTGACACCGGCGCAGTTCCCGAGTGTGCTGGGCGACGACTACCCGGAGGCCTGCGCGGCGCTGGGTCTCGCACCGCTCGCCGAGGGGTACGGTCTGGTGCTCGGTCAGGACGGCACCGGGGCGCGCTGGACGGTCGCCATCGACGACGTGTCGCTGGTCGCCGTGGCCATTGCCTCCTGGGACTGCGGCATGGAGTACGACCTGTCGCCGGACGAGCGCACGGTCGTCGCGGCGCTGCCGGGCTGGCCCCTTGCGGTCGCCGTCGCGGCACCCGGGGTACCCGCGCCGCACGACCCCGAGCCGGATGCCTCGGACGGCCCCTTGCTGTCGCCCCCGGACACCAGTGTCTGGGGGCCGGCACAGCGCCGGCTGGGCGCCGACGAGATCGCGCTGCAGTGGGCGATATGGCGGGAGCAGATCGGCGACGACGCCTTCTCCGCTCCGGGTGACCCGGGCGAGGAAACCGGGGCGGACGAGGAACCAGAGGTGGACGGCGGTGCCGGTGGGGGCCGGGGAGCCGCGGCGGACGGCGGCTCGCCGGAGGGGGCCGACGGGGCCGGGCCCGCGGGGCATCGCGGCGTCCGGCGCGTCCTGGCAGAAGCCCGCGCGTATGTGGACTCGCCGCCGCCGCTCGGCCGCGTCCGCTCGTCCTTCGCGCCCGGTGACGCACGGACCCTGCGGGCCGACGGCCCCGGCTGGTCCATGGTGGCCCGCACCGACGACATCGCCTTCGTCCTCCTCGACGAGGAGCCCGGCGAGGTGCTGCCGGTCGGCCGGGGCGCCGAACTGCCCGGTCTGCTCCAGGCCCTGGACAGGCTGGCAGTACGCCCCAGCTGATCCGCCGATGGGGCGGCTCCGGGCTCCCCTGCCCCGTGCCGTCCCCGCGGTTCGCGTCCGTGGACCTGGCGCCGTGCGCCTCCGACGCGGTGTACGACTACGCCTCCCGGCCCGCCGCCGTCCACCGGGCGGTGGCCCGGGTGGGGCCGACCGGGTCGATCGGCAGGCCACTGAACACGCTGCACGGCGACCTGGGCGCGCTGCTGCCCAGGGCGGCGGACTCGGACGTGGACGCGGATGGTCGACGCGAGCGGACGGGGCCGGCTGCACCGCTGCTACACGATCCAAGGCGGCGCGCACGTCGACGGACGGTACGGCACCTGTCCGGACCGGCTGCGGCCCCTCCTGCCCTGCTACCGGTCGGCGTTCGACGCACTGGCGGCGTGGTGGAGCACGGCACCACGCCGCCCGCGGACCGGACCATGGGCAGGCTCGCGGGCGGCGATGTGGCCAACTCGTGTGCCCTGGACGGGGACACGCCGGGTCGGTGATGCCTCAGCGGCCGAGCTCCTTGCGGGCGACGCGGCGCAGCCGGCGTCGCTGCGAGGGGTCCAGCGTGAGGTACGCGGCGGCCGGGACTCCCAGGACTATCAGGAGCGCGGCCCACCAGGGCAGCCAGATCAGCAGGATCAGCCCGACCGCCACACCCCCTGCGGCGATCTTCGCGTTCTTCGACATCTGTCGCCTCCTTCGCGGCCACTGCTGCCGCTCTCTGTCGTGGAAACGGCCCCGGGACCCCCGCGGTTCCACCCGCGGCCCCGAGACGCCCCTGAGAGATCCCTGAGCCGCACCCCTACGGGCCGCGGCCCGCTCCATGTCCACTGTGCGTCTACTGTGCCCTGAGCGGCTCCCCCACCTCGTGCAGGTGGCGCAGTGCCTGCCGGTAGGAGTCGACGAGGCCGGTCTCCGCGTAGGCGATGCCCAGTTCCCGGCAGTGGGCGCGCACCAGGGGCTGGGCGAGCCGCAGGTGCGGGCGGGGCATGCTGGGGAACAGATGGTGCTCGATCTGGTAGTTGAGTCCGCCGAGGAACCAGTCGGTCAGGGCTCCGCCGCGGATGTTGCGTGAGGTGAGCACCTGGCGGCGCAGATGCCCCCACCGTTCGCCGTTCGGGTCGGGCATCTCCATGCCCTTGTGGTTGGGCGCGAAGGACAGGCCCAGGTGCAGTCCGAACAGCGCCTGGTGGAGTGCGGCGAACACCAGCGCCTTCCCGGGGGACAGGACGGTCAGCAGCAGGGTGGTGTAGGCCGCGACGTGGGCCACGAGCAGTGCCCCCTCCAGCGCCCTCTCCCGGGGCGGTTGCCGGCGCAGGTCCTGGAAGCTGTGCACCTTGAGGGCGACGCCTTCGAGGAGGGTGAGCGGGAAGAACAGCCAGGCCTGGTTACGGGTGAGCCAGCCGCGCCAGCCCTCGCGGTCGCCGGCCTGCTCACCGGTGAAGACCAGCACGTCCGCGGCGACGTCCGGGTCCTTGTCGATGTGGTTGGGGTTGGCGTGATGCCGGTTGTGCTTGGTGTTCCACCACGAGTAGCTCAGGCCGAGCAGCAGGTTGCCGTGCACCAGTCCGATGAGCCGGCCGACGGACTTGTCGCCGGTGATCTGCGCGTGGCCCGCGTCGTGGCCGATGAATGCCGTGCGGGCGAACAGCACGGCGAGCGGCGGCGCCAGGAGCAGCGCCCACCAGGAGTCGCCGATCAGGACGAGGCCCGTGACCACGCCGGCCAGGGCGAGCGCGTTGACCGCGATGACACGCGCGTACCAGGCGTACCGCCGTCCCAGGAGGCCCTGGTCCTTGACCGCGCGCAGCAGGGGGGCGAACTCGCTGCCGGCGGACGGGCCACCGGTTCTTGCTTCGGTACCGTCCGCGACGGCTGCGGCGGGCTGGGGCATGGTGGGGTCTCCGGCTCTCTCTCGGCAACGGCCTGACCTGAGGAAACGTACGAAGAGAGGGCCTGTGCGGACCATGGCGCCAGCCCCCGGGTGCTTAGGGGGGCAGCCCCGCGCGGTCACGGGGGGTTGGCAGCACCCCACGACAGCGCGGCGGCAACCGTGGGGCCGCGCGGTGGCAACCATGGGGCCGCGCGGTGGCAACCATGGGGCCGCACGGTGGCAGCGTCGGCTCGGCGCGGTGGCATACGTCACCGCTGCGGCGTTCCCGGTGCGCCGTCGCGGTGCTGTACCCTCGGCGACTCCATCCCAGTAGTCAAATTTGAGGAATCGGTATCGCTGTGCACAGCACTGTCCTGGCAACACCGACCGAGATCTCCGAACTGGCCCGCTGCTGTGCCGTGTTCCTGCCGGCGGACCCGGCCCGCGCCGGCCGGGTCGCCTTCTGGCGTCCCGACGGCTGCGCTCCCCCGGCCGTCCCCGGCGCGCCGGTGGAGGACCTGACGGTCGTCCTGCCGCTGGACGGTGGCGTCGAGCCGGTGACCGTGCCCGCGGTCCTGCTTCCCGTGCGGGCGGCCCTGCCCGTGCTCACGCGCGCGCGTGTCACCGAGCAGGGCCATCGCGCCTGTGTGTTCTGGGGTGCGGCGGCCCTGCTGGCCCTGCACTTCACGGCGCGCGGCCTGCTGCTGCCGGGACTGTCCGCCGGGGATCACGACGCCTGGCGCGCGGCTCCGTTGCGCGGCCAGGACATCGATCGGGTCCGGGAGCTGGCCGCCTCGATGCCGCCCGAGGCGCACGCCGTCCCGCTCGAGGACACCGAGCGCCTGCTGCTGCCCGACCAGGAGCGGCTGCTGCGCGCCTTCCTGGACGCGGCCGCCGACGCCCTGCCCCGCACACCCGCCGCATCCCTGGTCACGAGTGGACCGGCCTACGCCGCACCGGACCCGCAGCACGTCCCGGAGCAGCGGGCGTGGGCCGCCGAGGTCGCCGCGGGCCACGACGCCGGGGTGCGGATCTCCCTGCGCGTCGAGGTGCCGGGACTGGACCACGCCGGGCCGGACGGCGGCGCGGAGCCGCGGTTCCGCGCGGTGCTGCAGGTGCACAGCGTGAGCGGTCCCGCGCGGGTCGCCGACGCCGCCGAGGTATGGGCCGGATCCGGCGCCGCGGACGGCGCGTTCGGCCCTCGGGCACGTACGGACGTCCTGCTCGCCCTGCGCCGCGCGGCCCGCTCCTGGCCGGCGCTGACGCCACTGCTCTCGGCGACAGTGCCGGACTCCGTCGACCTCGCCGACGAGGAGGTCGCCGAGCTCCTCGGAGAGGCCGCCCGGGTGCTCGCCACGGCCGGAGTGGAGGTGCACTGGCCCGCGGAGGCGGCGCGCGGGGTGGTCTCCGGGGTGGCCATCGGGCCGCCCGACGACACGGAGGGCTCCGGCGCCGCCCCGGCGGACACCCGGTCGGTCCTGTCCGCGGACGCCCTGCTCGCCTTCGATCCCTGGTTCGCGCTTGGCGACCAGCGGCTCACGCGCGCTGAGCTGGACCGCCTGGCGGAAGCGAACCGGCCCCTGGTGCGGCTGCGCAACCAGTGGGTCCTGGTCGATCCCGGCGAGGTGCGCCGGGCCCGGTCGTGGCAGGACAGGAAGATCACGCCGGTGGAGGCGCTGGGCGCCGCCCTGACGGGCTCCACCGAGGTCGCCGGCCACCGGGTCGAGGTCCGGCCGTCGGGATGGCTGGCGGCCCTGCGGGACCGGCTGACGGATCCGGCGGCGCGGGAGCCCGTGGAGCAGCCGGCCGCACTCGACGCCCGGCTGCGCGACTACCAGCTGCGCGGTCTGGGGTGGCTGGCCCACATGACGTCGTCGGGGCTGGGGTGCTGCCTGGCCGACGACATGGGACTCGGCAAGACGATCACACTGATCGCCCTGCATCTACACCGGCAGACCGACCCGGCGACCGCCGGACCGACGCTGGTTGTGTGCCCCACCTCGCTGATGGGCAACTGGCAGCGGGAGATCGAGCGGTTCGCGCCCGGCACGCCGGTGCGCCGCTTCCACGGCGCACACCGCGATCTGGCCGACCTGGCCGACGACGGGTTCGTCCTGACCACGTACGGCACGATGCGCCTGGACGCGGGGCGGCTCGCCGACGTCGGGTGGGGCATGGTCGTGGCGGACGAGGCCCAGCACGTGAAGAACGCGTACTCGGCGACGGCCCGGCAGTTGCGCACCATCGGCGCACGCGCGCGCGTGGCGCTCACCGGCACTCCCGTGGAGAACAACCTGTCCGAGCTGTGGGCGATCCTGGACTGGGCGACGCCGGGACTGCTGGGGCGGCTGGGCACCTTCCGCGCCCGCCACGCACAGGCCGTGGAGAGCGGCCGGGACCCGGCGGCGGCCGAGCGGCTCGCCCGGCTGGTCGGCCCCTTCCTGCTGCGCCGCCGCAAGTCGGACCCGGGCATCGCACCCGAGCTGCCGCCGAAGACCGAGACCGACCGGGCCGTGTCGCTGACCGGGGAGCAGACGGGCCTGTACGAGGCCCTGGTGCGCGAGACGCTCGCGGAGATCGCCGGTGCGGACGGCATGGCCCGGCGGGGCCTGATCGTGAAGCTGCTGACCGGCCTGAAGCAGATCTGCAACCATCCGGCGCAGTTCCTCAAGGAGGAGCGGCCGAGGATCGCGGGCCGCTCCGGGAAGCTCGAACTGCTGGACGAGCTGCTCGACACCATCCTCTCCGAGGGCGCGAGTGTCCTGGTCTTCACCCAGTACGTGCAGATGGCACGGCTGATCGAACGGCACCTGGCGGCACGCGGGGTGCGGACGCAGTTCCTGCACGGCGGCACACCGGTCACGGAGCGGGAGGCGATGGTCCGGCGCTTCCAGGACGGTGACGTGCCGGTGTTCCTGCTGTCGCTGAAGGCCGCGGGCACCGGGCTGAACCTCACGCGCGCGGAGCACGTCGTGCACTACGACCGCTGGTGGAATCCCGCGGTCGAGGCGCAGGCCACCGACCGCGCGTACCGCATCGGGCAGAACCGTCCCGTGCAGGTGCACCGGCTGATCGCCGAGGGCACGATCGAGGACCGCATCGCCGACCTGCTGCACCGCAAACGGAACCTGGCCGAGGCGGTCCTGGGGGCGGGCGAGGCGGCGCTCACCGAACTGACGGACGCGGAACTGGCCGACCTGGTGGAGCTGCGAGGAGGAACCCGATGAACGACCACGCCATCGACACGGAGCGGACGTTCGCCGCGCTGCCACCCGCGCCGGGACGCGGCTTCGCCCGGACCTGGTGGGGTCACGCCTGGCTGAAGGCGCTGGAGGACACGGCGCTGGACGCACAGCAGGTGCGGACGGGCCGCCGGCTCGCCCGTGCGGGAGCCGTCGGCGCGGTGTCGGTGCGCCCGGGCCGCATCACGGCCGTGGTGCACGACCCGGACGGTTCGGCGCACCGCGCGGACGTCCTGCTGGAGCGGCTGTCCGACGACGAGTGGGCCCGGTTCCTGGACGTGGCCGTCGAACGGTCCGGTCACCTCGCCGCACTGCTCGACCGTGACCTGCCGCCCCACCTCGTCGAGGACGCCACGGCGGCCGGGATCGAACTGCTGCCCGGGATCGGGGATCTGGAACCGGAGTGCGACTGTGACGCCTGGGACCACTGCGGGCACACGGCGGCCCTCTGCCACCTGGTGGCGCGGCTGCTGGACCAGGATCCGTTCGTGCTGCTGTTGATGCGCGGTCGTGACGAGCGCGCCCTGTTCGGAGAGTTGCGTGCCCGCGACACGGCAGCGGACGCCGACGAGCCGTCCGCGCCGGACGGCGTGGACGCCGCTGAGGCCTATGCGGCGGCGTGCGTCCTGCCTCCGCTGCCTCCGCTGCCCGATCCGCCGGCGGAGCCGGGGCTCCCGCCGTCCCTGGTCACCGAGGCGGCCCCCGCGCCCGGAGTCGATCCGGCGGCGCTGGAGTTCCTGGCCGCGCAGACCGCCGCGGCCGCTCACAGCCGGCTCGCCGGGGCGCTCGGGACACCCTCGGGGGATCCCCTCACAGACGGCGAGCCGACCGTTGCTCAGGACGCCGTACGCCTCGCCGCGGGTGCGCCGGACGGCCGACCCTGCGACGGTGCGGTGCTGGACCGGCTGGCCAAGGGCTCGGGGCGCAGCAGGGCGCAGCTCGAGCGCGCCGTCCGGGCCTGGCGGGCCGGAGGGCAGGCTGGGCTGTCCGTGCTCGAGGAGGAGTGGACGCCCGGCGAAGAGGCTCAGGCACGCGCGCGTGCCGCCCTGGAGTCGGCGTGGGAGGACGACGAACGGCCCTGCCTGCGGGCGGCGGGCAACCGGTGGACCGTCGTCGGCACGGGGCACCAGCTCCGCCTGGCGCGGGACGGCCGCTGGTGGCCGTACCGGAAGGAGGACGGCCACTGGGTGCCGGCCGGGGGCCCGGCCCCGGACCCGGCGACGGCACTGGCCGCGGCGGAAGGTGCCACGGCCATGGACGAGGAGGCCGGCTGAGCAGCGGCGCGGAGGGCGCCGGCGACGTTCGAGACCGTGCGCCCGCGGCGCACGTCACCCGGCAGGCACGGATGGCCGCGCACGCTCTCTGCGGGCAGAGGTGGCGTGCGCGCCTCCGGCGGGCAGGCGTGCCCGGGAACTCGGCCGGCCGCTCCGCATCTGCGCGAGACGGCAGTGAAGCGCGGGCCGACAGTGAAGAGCCGACGGTGAAGAGCCGACGGTGAAGAGCCGGCGGTGAAGTACGTGGCGCCCGCCACAACGTCTCCGAGGGGCCGACAGGTGTCCGGCACGCGCGCGTGCCGGACACCTCTCACCTGTGGGTCAGCCCCGCGCCCCCAGCAGGTGGTCCATGGCCAGCTGGTCCAGCCGCTCGAAGGCCATGCCACGCGCGGCGGCCGCGTCGACGTCGAAGTCCTCGAAGGACGAACGGTCCGCGAGCAGCGCCTGGAGGCCGTCGGCCGCCGTGGGCTGCGCCAGCTGGTCGAGCCGGGAGGCGCGCAGGGCCTCCTGGACCTCCGGGTCGGCGCGGAAGGCGGTCGCGCGCTCCTTGAGGATGAGGTAGTTGCGCATGCAGCCGGCCGCCGACGCCCACACGCCGTCGAGGTCCTCGGTCCGCGGCGGCTTGAAGTCGAAGTGCCGCGGGCCGTCGTAGCCGGCGCTCTCCAGCAGGTCGACCAGCCAGAACGCGGAGCGCAGGTCACCGGCGCCGAAGCGCAGGTCCTGGTCGTACTTGATGCCGGACTGGCCGTTGAGGTCGATGTGGAAGAGCTTGCCCGCCCACAGGGCCTGGGCGATGCCGTGCGGGAAGTTCAGGCCGGCCATCTGCTCGTGGCCCACCTCCGGGTTCACGCCGTACAGCTCGGGGCGCTCCAGGCGCTCGATGAACGCCAGGGCGTGGCCGACGGTGGGCAGGAGGATGTCGCCGCGCGGCTCGTTCGGCTTGGGCTCAATGGCGAAGCGGATGTCGTAGCCCTGGGAGGTGACGTACTCACCGAGGAGGTCGAAGGCCTCCTTCATGCGGTCGAGGGCGGCACGGACGTCCTTGGCGGCGCCCGACTCGGCGCCCTCGCGGCCGCCCCAGGCCACATAGGTCTTCGCGCCCAGCTCGGCCGCCAGGTCGATGTTGCGGATCGTCTTGCGCAGGGCGTAGCGGCGCACGTCGCGGTCGTTGGCGGTGAACGCGCCGTCCTTGAAGACGGGGTGCGTGAAGAGGTTGGTGGTGGCCATCGGCACGGTCATGCCGGTCGCGTCGAGCGCCTGCCGGAAGCGCTTGATGTGCGACTCGCGCTCGGTGTCGGAGGACCCGAAGGGGATCAGGTCGTCGTCGTGGAAGGTCACTCCGTGGGCGCCCAGTTCGGCCAGGCGCTGCACCGTCTCGACCGGGTCGAGGGCGCGGCGCGTGGCGTCGCCGAACGGGTCCCGTCCCTGCCAGCCGACGGTCCACAGGCCGAAGGTGAACCTGTCCTCGGGGGTGGGCTGGTAGTTCATGCCGCGGCTCCTTGCTCGCTTGCGACTATTTCGTCATGGCGGTTTACAAATTAGTATGCCCGAGCGTCCCTGGGAAGGGACAGGGGGTCCCGACCGATGTCACACCTGGGTCGCGGGCCCCGTAAAAACATTGAAACCGCAGGTCAGATCCCATGAGCCGCGAAAAAAGTTAGGGAGAGCCGATGTCAGCAGCCGAGGGTCCGCTCGTCGTCGGTGTGGACTCGTCCACCCAGTCCACCAAGGTGCTCGTCGTCGACGCGGCCACCGGTCGGGTCGTGGCGAGCGGCCAGGCGCCGCACACCGTGTCCTCGGGGGCGGGCCGCGAGAGCGACCCGCGCCAGTGGTGGGACGCCCTGCGCGCGGCGCTGCACCAGTGCGGGGAGGCGGCGCGCGAGGCCGCCGCCGTCTCGGTCGCCGGCCAGCAGCACGGCCTCGTCACCCTGGACGCCGAGGGCGAGCCCGTACGCCCGGCGCTGCTGTGGAACGACGTGCGCTCGGCCCCGCAGGCCCGGCGGCTCGTGGCCGAGCTGGGCGGCCCGAAGGCGTGGGCGGAGCGCACGGGCAGCGTGCCCGGCGCCTCCTTCACGGTGACGAAGTGGGCCTGGCTGGCCGAGCACGAACCGGAGGCGGCGCGGTCGGTGTCGGCGGTGCGGCTGCCGCACGACTACCTCACCGAGCGCCTGACGGGCCAGGGCACCACCGACCGGGGCGACGCCTCGGGCACGGGCTGGTGGGCATCGACGACCGAGGCCTACGACGAGGAGATCCTCGCCCGGGTCGGGCTGGACCCGGCGCTGCTGCCCCGGGTGGTGCAGCCCGGCGAGGTGGCGGGCACCGTGCGCGACATCCACGACCTGCCGTTCTCCAAGGGCACCCTGGTCGCGTCCGGCACCGGTGACAACGCCGCCGCCGCGCTCGGCCTCGGGCTGCGGCCCGGCACGCCCGTGCTGAGCCTCGGCACCTCCGGCACGGTGTACGCAGTGTCGCGGCACCGCCCCGCCGACCCCTCCGGCACCGTGGCGGGCTTCGCCGACGCGCACGGCGACTGGCTGCCGCTGGCCTGCACCCTGAACTGCACCCTCGCCGTCGACCGTGTCGCCGCCCTGCTCGGCCGGGACCGGGAGGCCGTCGAGCCCGGCACCACCGTCACCCTGCTGCCCTTCCTGGACGGCGAACGCACCCCGAACCTGCCCGACGCCTCCGGGCTCCTGCACGGCCTGCGTCACGACACGACCGCCGGACAGCTGCTGCAGGCCGCCTACGACGGCGCCGTCCACTCCCTGCTCGGCGCGCTGGACCTGGTCCTCGACCAGGACGCCGACCGGACCACTCCCCTGCTGCTGATCGGCGGCGGCGCCCGGGGCACGGCCTGGCAGCAGACGGTGCGGCGGCTGTCGGGACGGCCGGTGCAGGTCCCGCAGGCCAAGGAACTGGTCGCCCTGGGCGCTGCCGCGCAGGCGGCGGGCCTGCTGACGGGCGAGTCCCCGGCCGCGGTCGCCCGCCGCTGGAACACCGCCGACGGACCGGTGCTGGAGGCCGTGGAGCGGGACGAGGAGACGCTGACCAGGATCTCCGGGGTACTCTCCGACGCGGCCCCGCTGCTGGAGCGGGGTTGCTGACCTGCTGACCGGACCGGCGGGCACCCGCCGGCAGACCGGCGGCGGGCTCCCGCCGCCGGACACCGACCGAGGACGACGGAGGCATGACCGCACCGCTGCACGAGCCGCACCCCGCCCGTCCCGGACGGGCGCTGCCCGACACCCAGCAGGGCATGCGTCGCCGCAACCTCGCCCGGGTCATGCACACCGTCAGCGCCGAAGGGCCGCTGTCCCGGGCTGCGGTCGCCTCCCGCATCGGTCTGACCCGTGCGGCGGTGTCGACCCTCGTCGACGAGCTCATCCGCTCGGGGCTGCTGGAGGAGCTGGGCCCCGAGCGGCCCGGCCGGGTGGGCCGCCCCGGCTCGGCGCTGGCCGTCAGCGGGCGCGGCCCGGCCGGGGTCGGTGCGGAGGTGGGGGTCGATCACCTCGCGGCCTGCGTGGTCGACC
>NZ_BNBC01000004.1:0-164844 GCF_014654675.1 Streptomyces spiralis | reverse complement strand
TGCGCGGTCAGGTGCGGGCGCGCGCGGTGCGGCACGGCACGAACCGGGGACGCTCCGCCGGACCGGTGGCGAAGGACCTCACCGCGCTCATATCCCAGGTGGTCGCCGAGGCGGAGCAGCAGGGTCTGTGGCCGGCGGGGCTCGCCGTCGCCGTGCCCGGTCTGATCGGCCGGGACGGCCGTACGGTCGTGCGGGCGCCCAACCTCGACTGGCACGACACCGACTTCGCCGCCCTGCTGCCGGACGAGCTGGCCCCGGCCGTGGACAACGAGGCGAACTTCGGTGCTCTGGCGGAGCTCTGGCTCGGCGAGGGCACGCCACGGGACTTCCTGCATGTGTCGGCGGAGATCGGCATCGGTGCCGCGGTGGTGGTCGACGGGCGGCTGCTGCGCGGTACCCGCGGCTTCGCGGGTGAGCTGGGACATGTGCCGGTCGAGCCGGAGGGGCCCGCATGCGCATGCGGCGGGCGCGGATGCCTCGAGCAGTACGCGGGCGAGGAGGCGGTGCTGCGGGCGGCGGGCCTGGAACCGGGCGAGGGCCGCGTCGGGCTGCTCGCCACCCGCGCCGAGGCCGGCGACGAGGGCGTGCGGCGCGCGCTGAGCGACGCCGGTACGGCGCTCGGCATCGCGTTGACCGGCGCCGTCAACCTGCTCGATCCCGAGACCGTCGTGCTGGGCGGCGCGCTGGCCGCTCTCGCGCCCTGGCTGCTGCCGTCGCTGGAGGCCGAGCTGGCCCGGCGCACCGCCGGACCGGCCTGCCCCGTGTCCGTGTCCCGGTTCGGCCCGGAGGGCCCGCTCCTGGGCGCGGCACACGCGGTGGTACGGGCCGTCCTCGACGACCCCGCGGCGGTCGCCGAACGGGCCTGACCACAGGCCCACTTCACTCGTTCGGGTGGCCAAGTTTTCCACAACCGCCCGCCTGTCCACTGAACGCGGCGGTGCTCTTCTGCCCAACCCCTGGGCGCCGTACCGTAATTCACGCGAGCGCCGATCCGGCCCGGGACGGTGAGGCGTGAGCGAGCGGCCGCATCACGCCGGCCGTCGGACGCGACACCAACGACACGGGTGCGGCCGTGCTCCGCGGCCAGCGGCCTGCCGTACGCGAGACTCACCGCCATCGGGACACATCGCCGAAGCCGGACATCCCACGAGCGACCGACCCCCTGCCGGCAACCGGCATCCCCACGAGGACGAGCAAGCCCACGACGACGAGCAACCCCACGAGAAAGGCCATCGACCATGGACCGGGCCGGACTCCAGCCCACCAGACGACGGATCCTGAAGGGCGCCGCCCTGGCCGTCGTTCCCTACGCGTTACTTCCCGCCACCCGGGCAGGCGCCCGGACCGAGGCCGTCGACTATCCGCCCGCCGAGTGGCAGCCGGCGAGCATCTCCAACTACACGGCGTCCGACCGGCCCACCAGCTACTCCATCGACCGAGTGATCATCCACGTCACCCAGGAGACGTACGCCAACACCCTGGCCATCTTCCAGAACCCCCAGAAGAAGGTGTCCGCGCACTACCTCGTGCGGTCCGCCGACGGGCACGTCGCACAGTGCGTCCATGAGGCGGACATCGCCTGGCACGCCGGGAACTGGGACTACAACACACACAGCATCGGCATCGAGCACGAGGGGTGGGTGGACCAGCCGGCCTACTTCACCGACGCCCTTTACCAGCAGTCGGCCCGACTCACCTCGGCCGTCTGCGACCGGTACGGCATCCCGAAGGACCGGGCACACATCATCGGGCACTACGAGGTCCCCGGCACGGACCACACCGATCCCGGGCCGAACTGGGACTGGGTCCGCTACATAAGACTGGTCAACCTCGCCTGAAGGACACCGTCCTCCCCACTCGCCGTCGGCGGTCGCGCGGCCAGGGAGCTGCGCGTGCGGCGCGACCGCGGGCGGAGCACGCTGGAGAGGCGCCCTCGGGCGCGTGCCGGCGGGCGCGTGCCCGGGCGGGCCGGGTGCGTCGGCCGAGTCCGAAGGAGGTCCCAGTGGCGTACGGCGATCCGGGGCGGCCCGTGGACAAGACGTCGGCCGCCATGCTGGAGGCACTCTTCACCAGCTCACCGGTCGGGCTCCATCTGCTGGACACCGATCTGCGAGTGGTGCGGCTGAACACCGCGACGCCCGCCATGCAGGGTGTGCATCTGGACGACCTGGTCGGACGGCCCGTCCGCGAGGTGTACCACATGGTCGAGGACGGCGACATGGAGACCGTGCTGCACCAGGTGCTGGAGACCGGGGAGCCCCTGTGGCAGCGCATCGTGCGGGCGCAGATCAAGGGGGAGCCGCCCGAGGAGCGTCACTTCGAGGTCACCGCGATGCGCCTGGAGAGAGGGCCGCAGCCGGAGGTGCTCGGGCTGGCCGTCACCGCGGTCGACGTCACGGAGCGTGAGCGGGGGCGGGCCCGCACCAAGGTGCTCGACGCCGTGCGGCGGCGGGTGGGGCGGGCGCTGGATCCGGCGGTGACCGGTGAGGAGCTCGTCGCGGCCCTGGTTCCGGAGTTCGCCGACATCGCGATCGTGGAGGTGGTGGACTCGGTGATCCGCGGGGACGAGCCGCCGCCGGCCCCGCTGCCGCCGGGCACCGCGCTGATGCGCACCGCCTTCGGCAGCGGCCAGGCGCACCCGCCGCAGGCGTATCCGGTGGGCGAGGTGCGCCGGCTGCCGGGGCCCACGCCCTTCACCCAGGCGCTGGCCGATCTGCGCCCCCGGGTGGTGCCCCTGCACGCGTCCGACCCGTGGATGCCCTTCGACCCGCCGCGCGTGGAGGCGATGCACTCCTCGAAGTCGCACACGCTGCTGGTGGTGCCGCTGGCGCTGCGCGACACGGCGCTGGGCCTGGTCAGCCTGTACCGCACCGGACAGTCGCCGCCGTTCGACACGGGCGACCAGCAGCTCGCGGTCGAGCTGGCCGCCCACACCGCCCTGGCCATCGACAACGCACGGCGTTACATCCGCGAGCACACGATCGCCGCGACCGTCCAGCGTCAGCTGCTGCCCCGGCGCCCCGAGACGCACGCGTCGCTGGAGACCGCCTATCTGTCGGTGAGCGGTGCCGGCCCCGGCTCCTGGTACGACACCATGACGCTGTCCAGCGCCCGGACCGCGCTGGTGGTCGGCAACGTCTCCGGGCGGGGCCTGAACGCGGCGGCCAGCATGGGGCAGCTGCGAACGGTCGTGCGGTCCCTGTCGGCGTTCGACCTCTCCCCGGACGAGCTCCTGGCCCGGCTTCACGACACGGCCGCCGAACTTGCGTTCGAGCGGGCGAATCTGCCGCTGGGGGACCCCCTCCGCCGGGAGGCGCTCACCGCCGACTGCGCGTACGCCATCCACGACCCCCTGACCGGCACCTGCTGCCTGGCGACGGCCGGGTATCTCGCCCCCGTGGTGATCCGCCCCGACCACACCATGAGCGTTCCCGACACCCCGGCCGGGCCGTGTCTGGGCGTGGCGGAGGACGCGCCCTTCGCGACCACCGAGTTCGAGGTGCCCGTCGGCAGCGTGCTGGTCTTCACCAGCGACCCGCTGGTCACCGGGTACCTGGCGGAGTCCTCCCGCCCGCTGCGGGCGGCGCCGGACTACGCCGAGCGGCCGCTGCAGGAGCTGTGCGACGACATCGTCTACAGCCTCCCCGAGGGCCTGGGCGCGGGGGACGCCGCGGTGATCATCGCGCGCACCCGGTCCTTCCCGGCCGAGGGGTTCGCGAGCTGGCGGTTCGGCGACGACCATGCCTCGGTGGCGACCGCCCGCCGTCGTACCGGCGAGCAGCTGGCCGCGTGGGGTGTGGACGACGAGACGGCCTTCAACACGCAGCTCATCGTCAGCGAGCTCGTCACCAACGCCCTGCGGTACGGCGCGCCGCCCATCGAGGTCCGCCTGATCCACGACCGCATGCTCACCTGCGAGGTGCGTGACGCGGGCCAGGCCGCGCCGCACCTGCGGCACGCCCGGGTGGCCGACGAGGGTGGCCGTGGCCTGTTCATCGCCGCGGAACTGGCGCAGTCGTGGGGGGTGCGGTACGTGAACTCGGGCAAGATGGTCTGGACCGAGCAGCCGCTCGCGGACGACCGGTGACGCCCAGCCCCGCCTCGGCGGGCTGACCGACCTCCCCCTCCCCCGCCTGGCCGGGCTACGCCTTGCCGGGCTGGCCGGCCCACGCCCTCCCCCACGCGAAGGTTCTGCGTGCGGGAACACAACACCCCTGTGATCGACGTACTTCACCACTCCTGAGGCCGGCACGAGCGGTGTCCGGCCGGGCCACGGCTGGGACTCGCCCGAGCCCCCGCCGTCGTCTCGCGAAGCACCCGAAGGAGTGCGTTTTCCCGTCCTTTCCGGCGTCGTCGGCGTCCGAACACCGCGCGCGGCACCGGCTTCTGGTGCACTTCCCTGAGTTCAGGCGAAGTTGACGAGACATCAGGGGACACGGTGGGCACTGCGACATGTCGCTGCGGAAGGCTCAGAACGGCGCTGACCATCCTCTTGGCCTGCGGCTCGCTGGCCGGCACGGCCCTGGTGGGAGCCTCACCGGCCAGCGCCGGCGGCGCGCGGCGCGCCGAGGTGATCGCCCCGGGCGTCGAGTACCGCGACTTCGACCTCGGCGCGGCCCACGGCGTGACCCACGCGCACCTGGTCAGCGTCGATCTGGACAACAAGCACGTACGGATCGGCCTGCTGCGTCCGCGTGCGGTGGCGGCGCGGGGCACGGTGTCCCAACTCGCCGACGCGGGGGGCGCGCTGGCGGGAATCAACGGCGACTTCTTCCACATCTCCGAGACCCAGCACCCGGGCGTCGCGGTGACCGGCTCGGCCGTCGGTCCGGAGATCGCCGACGGGCGCGTCCTCAAGGCCGCGGTGCCGCGCGGGCAGCGCTTCGGGCCCGCCCTGCCGTCGGGCACGACGACCGAGGACGTACTCGGTGTGGGCCCGGACCGCACCGCACGCCTGGACCGGCTGACCCTCTCCGGCTCGGTCAGCACACCGGAGGGAGTGTGGAGGCTCGGCGGTCTCAACCAGTACGCACTGCCGGTCGGTTCGATCGGGGCCTACACCTCCGACTGGGGCAGCACCTCACGGGCGCGGGCCACCTGCGGCACGGACTCCAGCAGAAGCGCTCCGTGCAGCACGGACACCTACGAGGTGACCGTCAAGGGTGATCAGGTCGTCGCCACGGCCGGCAAGCCCGGCAGCGGCACCATTCCGGCCGGCACCACGGTGCTGGTGGGCCGCGAGGCGGGAGCGCGGCAGCTGCGCAAGCTGTTCAAAGGCGAGTCGGTGCGGGTGGAGCACCACCTGGCGGCGGCGTCCGGGGCCGCCTACGCCTTCGCCGTCGGCGGGTTCCCCGTGCTGCGGCACGGCGCGCCGCTGGCCGGTCTGGACAACACGGCGACGGCGGTGCGCACCGCGGTGGGCATCGGGAGCGGCGGCCACCGTCTGCTGCTTCTGGCCCTGGACGGCGCGTCCAAGTACCGCAGCGGTCTCACGGTGGCCGAACTCGCCTCGGAGCTGCGGAAACTGGGTGCCACGGAGGGATTCAACCTGGACGGCGGCGGCTCCAGCACGCTGGTCGTCCGCAAGCCCGGGAAGAGCGCGGTGAGCGTGCTCAACCACCCGAGCGGGGGCGCCGAACGGGCGGTGGCGAACGGGGTCGGAGTCTTCTCCGCCTCGTGAGCTTCTCCCGCGGGGCGGGCTCAGGGCCGCAGGCTGCTGACGATCTGGGCGGTGGCCTCCAGCCCCTCGTGGATCGTGGGGGCCATGCTGGTGCCGGCCAGGAAAAAGCCGAGCAGGACGCAGACCAGGCAGTGCGAGAACTTCAGGGCGCCGTTGCGCACGAAGATGATCGCCAGGATCGCGAGCAACAGCACCCCAGAGATGGAAATGGCCACCGTGAACCTCCTCCGCCACGCCCACTCGCGGCTTTCGGCCGCAAGTGTGGCGTAGCGGAGGGTTCGTCCGGGCGGCTGACGTGTCCTCCGAACGTGTGGTTCTGCGAGGGGGCCCGCGGCGACCCCTCGTCGGCGCCGAGGGTGGTGGGTAGGAACCCGCGGCGTTCTGCCGTCGGCGCCGAGGGTGGCGGGTTAGGGTGCCTGTGGTGCCTCGAGGTCGACCAGGTGGGCCAGCGCCTCGCGGTGGGCGCCCGCCGTGCCGTAGGCGATCGAGTCCGCCTTGGCCCGCTTCAGATACAGATGGACCGGGTGCTCCCAGGTCATGCCGATGCCGCCGTGCAGTTGCAGCGCCTCCTCGGCCGCGTGGACGGCGACCGGGGCGGCGTAGGCCTGCGCCACGGCCACCGCGACATCGGCGTCCTCGTCCCGCGCGAGCGCGTCGGCCGCGTTGCGGGCGGCGGCGCGGAGGTTGACCACCTCCAGCCACAGCTGGGCGAGCCGGTGCTTGAGCGCCTGGAACCCGCCGACGGGCCGGTTGAACTGCTTGCGCTCCTTCAGGTAGCGCACCGTCTCCGTCAGCGTCCAGTCGGCGAGCCCCAGTTGCTCGGAGGCGAGCAGTCCGGCCGCGGCGCGCAGGGCACGGCGTACTGCGGGCTCGGCGTCGCCGATCCGGCGTCCGGCGGCGCCGTCGAACCGCACGGTGGCCACCGGACGGGTCAGGTCCAGGGACACCTGGCCGGTGACGGTGACCGCGTCGGCGTCCACCGCGTACAGGCCGCCGTCCCCGGCGGGGACCAGCAGCACGTCGGCGACGGCCGCGTCCGCGATGCCGGTCAGCTCCCCGTGCAGGGTGCCGTTCTCACAGCCCACGACAGGAAAGGCGGCGCCGGGGGCCAGGTGCAGGCCGACCGCGAGGGCGCCGATGGAGCGGCCCGACGCCAGCCGGGCGATCAGCTCCTGGTCGCCGCATGCCAGCAGTGCCTCGGTGGCGACGACGGCGCTGGTGAGGTAGGGCACGGGAGCGACCGCGCGGCCCAGCTCCTCCAGGACCACGGCCGCTTCCCGGTGCGTGGCACCCTGGCCGCCCTTGTCCTCGGGCACCAGCAGTCCGGCCAGTCCCATGCTCTCGGCGAGCGCCTTCCACAGGGCGAGATCGTGCGGGGCGTCCGACTCCACCCGGGCGACCACTCCCGACGGGTCGCAGTGGTCCGTGAGCAGGTCGCGGACGGCGGCGCGCAGCGCCTCTTCCTCCTCTGAGTAGAGAAGATCCGGCTGTGTGCTCATCGGGCCAGGTCCTTCCATGCGACGTCCTTGTCGGTGCGCGGCTCGGCGGGCAGGCCAAGGACCCGCTCGGCGACGATGTTCAGCAGGACCTCGCTGGTCCCGCCCTCGATGCTGTTGCCCTTGGCCCGCAGATACCGGTAGCCGGCGTCCCGGCCGGTGAAGTCGACCAGTTCGGGGCGGCGCATGGTCCAGTCGTCGTACAGCAGTCCCTCCGCGCCGCGCAGTTCCACCTCCAGGCCGCTGATCTCCTGGTTGAGGCGGGCGAAGGCGAGCTTCATGCCGGCGCCCTCGGGGCCGGGCTGGCCCGCGACGAGCTGCTGGCGCAGCCGCTCGGCGGTGAGGCGGCCGACCTCGGACTCCACCCACAGCTTCAGCAACCGCTGGTGCAGGTCGTGGGTGCGCAGTCCGGGCCGCTCGCGCCAGGTCTTCGCGACCGGGCCGATCATGCCGCCCTCGCGGGGCAACCGCATGCCGCCGATGGCGACGCGTTCGTTGTTCAGCGTGGTCTGCGCGACGCGCCAGCCGTCGCCGATCTCGCCGAGGCGGCGGGAGTCGGGGATGCGGACGTCGGTGAGGAAGACCTCGTTGAACTCGGCCTCGCCGGTGATCTGCCGCAGCGGACGGACGTCGACGCCGGGGTCGGTCATGTCGCAGATGAAGTAGGTGATGCCCGCGTGCTTGGGCACGTTCGGGTCGGTGCGGGCGATGAGGATGGCCCAGCGGGCGTTGTGCGCGCCCGATGTCCACACCTTCTGCCCACTGACCACCCATTCGTCGCCGTCCCGGACGGCACGGGTGCCGAGGGCCGCGAGGTCGGAGCCGGCGCCGGGCTCGCTGAAGAGCTGGCACCAGACCTCCTCGCCGATCCACAGCGGCCGGAGATAGCGCTGCTTCTGCTCCTCCGTGCCGTACTTGAGGATCGTCGGGGCGGCCATGCCGAGCCCGATGCCGTTGCGGCGCGAGTCGTTGTCGGGGGCGCCGGCGGCCTCCAGTTCGGCGTCCACGACGACCTGCAGGGAGCGCGGGGCGCCGAGACCGCCGAGGCCCTCCGGGTAGTGCACCCAGGCCAGTCCCGCGTCGAAGCGGGCCTTGAGGAAGTCCAGACGGTCGGTGGCCGCCGGCGGGTGTGCGGCCAGCAACTCCCTGGTGCGGCTGAGAAGTTCGGCTGCGTCGGTCATGCGGCGGCTCCGTTCTCCAGCGTCGGGACGACGGCCACCCGGCCGGTCGTCAGGCCGTCGGCGACCCGCTGCACGGCGGCCGCGGCCTCCTCCAGCGGCACCCGCTCGCTCACCAGGGGCCTGATGGCGCCCCGGGCGGCCAGCTCGGTGAGCTGCTCGTGGCAGTGCTGGACCAGCTTCGGGTTCTTGGTGTTGTACAGGCCCCAGTGCAGGCCGAGGATCGAGTAGTTCTTGACCAGGGCGTGGTTGAGGGCCGGGCTCGGGATGGAGCCGCTGGCGAAGCCGACGACCACGATCCGACCCTCGAAGGCGACCACCTTGGCGGACTGGGCGTAGGCCTGGCCGCCGACGGGGTCGTAGATCACGTCGGCGCCCCTGCCGCCGGTGGCCTCCTTGACCGCGGCGACGACGTCCTCGCCGCGCCGGTCGACGACGACGTCACAGCCCAGGTCCCGGGCGACGGCGGCCTTGTCCGCGCCGCCGACGACACCGATGACCGTGGCGCCGGCCGCCTTGCCGAGCTGCACGGCCGCGCTGCCGACCCCGCCGGCGGCGGCGTGCACGAGCAGCGTCTCGCCGGCCTCCAGGCGGGCCCGGCGATGCAGGCCGAACCAGCCCGTCTGGTAGCCGATGTGCAGGGCCGCGGCCTCGGCGTCGTCGAGCGCCTCGGGGGCGGGCAGCAGGGCCGCGGCGTCGGCGACGGCGTACTCGGCGAAGCCGCCGTAAGGCAGGGCCGGGTTGGCGATCACGCGGCGGCCGTCGGGCGTCTCGCCGCAGATCTCCACGCCCGGGGTGAAGGGCAGCGGCGGCCGGACCTGGTACTGGCCGCGGCACAGCAGGGCGTCCGGGAAGTTGATGTTGGCGGCCCGCACCCTCAGCAGGACCTGGCCGTCACCGGGCGTGGGCCGCTCGGTCCGCTCCAGGCGCATCACCTCGCCCGGCTCGCCGTTCTCGTGCACTCGCCATGCCTGCATGCGCCGCCTCCACGGGACTGCGTTCCTCGGACCGGGATCGAACGCATACTAAGCGGTTGCTTGCCGATAGGGAAAGCGTCTCACGGTCACGGACGGCGTGGCCGCGCCCGTACGTGCATCCGCTCGCCCTGCGGTCCGAAGAGGCTGAGGAACTCCACGGGCCCCTCCCCCGTCGAGCCGAACCAGTGCGGCACGCGGGTGTCGAACTCGGCCGCCTCCCCGGCCGTGAGCACCACGTCGTGCTCGCCGAGCACCAGCCGCAGCTTCCCGGAGAGCACGTACAGCCACTCGTACCCCTCGTGGCTGCGCGGCTCCGGCTCCTGCTTGCGCTGGGGTTCGAGCACCTTGAACGCCTGCAGGCCGCCCGGCTGCCGGGTCAGCGGCCAGTGGGTGCGGCCGCCGCGCACGACGGGCTTGGCCCGCACCCGCGGATCCCCCACCGCCGGCGCCCCGACCAGCTCGTCGAGCGGGACCTGATGGGCCTGGGCGATCGGCAGCAGCAACTCCAGGCTGGGCTTGCGCAGGCCCGACTCCAGTCGCGACAGGGTGCTCACGGAGATGCCGGTGGCCTCCGACAGGGCCGCGAGGGTCACCTCCCGCTCCTTGCGGACGCGCCGCAGCCTCGGCCCCACGCCTGCCAGTACCTCGTCGGTCGTCATGCCTGATATTGCAGGTTCGGCAAACGCATTTGTCAATCCGGCACCGGAGGCGTGACCGTCGTCGGCGGAGGTGGTCACCATGACGGAGAAGACCGGGAAGACCGGGAATAGTGAGACGAGCGAGACGACCGGGACGACCGGCAAGTACGACGTGGTCGTCGTCGGAGGCGGGGCGGCCGGGCTGTCCGCCGCGCTGGTACTCGGCCGGGCCCGGCGCCGCACGCTGGTCGTCGACGCGGGCGAGCCGCGCAACGCGCCCAGCGCGCACATGCAGGGTTTTCTGTCCCGGGACGGCATGTCACCGGCCGGGTTCCTGGCCGCCGGCCGTGAGGAGATCGCACGGTACGGGGCCGAACTGGTCCGGGACCGTGCGGTGGACGCCGTCCGGGACGCGGCCGGCGAGTTCGACGTCGCCCTGGCGGGCGGACGCACCGTCCACGCCCGGCACCTGGTCGTCGCCACCGGGCTGAAGGACGAGCTCCCGGCGGTCCCGGGCGTGGCCGAGCGCTTCGGCCGGGACGTGCTGCACTGCCCGTACTGCCACGGCTGGGAGGTGCGCGACCGCGCCTTCGGCGTGCTCGCCACGACTCCGCTGAGCGTGCACCAGGCGCTGATGGTCACCCAGTGGTCCAAGGACGTGACGCTCTTCCTGCACCGGGTCGGCGAGGCGGAGCTGTCCGACGACGATCTGCGCAGGCTGGCCGCGGCGGGGGTGCACGTGGTGCCGGGCGAGGTGGCGGGCCTGGTCGTCGAGGACGACCGGCTGACCGGCGTCCGGCTCGCTGGGGGCACCCCCTCCGGGGGAGGGACGACGCACGCCCGCGAGGTGCTGTTCGTCGCTCCCCGCGCGCTGCCGCGCACCGATCTCCTGCGGCGGCTGGGCGCCGAGATGCGCGAGACGCCGTTCGGCACCTACCCCGTGATCGACGAGCGGGGCCTGACGACCGTCCCCGGCCTGTGGGCCGCCGGGAACGCCAGCGGCTTCGCGGAACAGGTGATCAACGCGGCGAGCCGCGGCTACCGGGCGGGCGCGGCGATCAACGGCGAACTCCTGTTCACCGACCTCGACGCGGCGGTGGAGGCGCAGAGCGCCACGCAGAGCACCGCCCGGGGGTGAGCGGGCGGGGCGGCCGACACCGGCCCCGCCCCGCTGTACTGTCCCGCCCGGCCCGCCGGGACGGATCGCACCCCACGGACGAACCGCGACACACGAACGAACCGCACTCCGCGAAACAGACCGTGCCGCCCGGGTGTGCACCGGCGGCTCGCGGTGCACCATGACTGCATGTTGCTCGCGCGGCTGGCGGAGGTGTCACGGGAGGTCGCGGCGACCTCGGCGCGGTCCCGGAAGACCGCGCTGCTCGCGGAGCTGTTCCGGGAGGCGGACGCGGACGACGTGCCGATCGTCATCCCGTATCTGGCGGGACGGCTGCCGCAGGGGCGGCTCGGCGTGGGCTGGAAGGTGCTCGCCCGCGGGGTCCCTCCGGCCGCCGCGCCCTCGCTCACCGTGCGCGAGGTGGACGCCCGGCTGAGCGAGCTGGGCAAGGTGTCCGGGCCCGGCTCGCAGACGGAACGCGTTCGGATCGTCGGCGAGTTGATGGGCGCGGCCACCGAGGGCGAACAGCGCTTCCTGCGGGGGCTGCTCACCGGGGAGGTCCGGCAGGGGGCACTGGACGCCGTCGCCGTGGAGGGGCTGGCCGCGGCGACGGGCGCACCCGCGGCGGACGTGCGGCGGGCGGTGATGCTGGCCGGGTCTCTGCAGACCGTGGCGCAGGCGCTGCTCGCGGACGGCCCGGCGGCGCTGGAGCGCTTCCGGCTCACCGTGGGCCGTCCCGTCCTGCCGATGCTCGCGCACAGCGCCTCCTCCGTGGCCGAGGCGGTGGACAAGCTGGGCGGGTGCGCCGTGGAGGAGAAACTCGACGGCATCCGGGTCCAGGTGCACCGCGACGGCGACACGGTGCGGATCCACACCCGCACCCTGGACGACATCACCGACCGGCTGCCCGAAGTGACCGCGGCCGCCCTGGGGTTGCCGGGCGAGCGGTTCATCCTGGACGGCGAGGTCATCTCCTTCGGGGCGGACGGGCGCCCGCGCTCCTTCCAGGAGACCGCCGGGCGCGTCGGCTCCCGGGTGGACGTGGCCACGGCCGCCGAGGCGGTCCCCGTCTCGCCGGTCTTCTTCGACGCGCTGTCGGTGGGCGACCGGGACCTGCTCGACCTGCCGTTCAGCGAGCGGCACGCCGAGCTGGCCCGGCTGGTTCCGGAGCCCATGCGGGTCAGACGTACGGTCGTGTCCGGGCCGCAGGAGGTCGGGGCGGCGGAGGACTTCCTCGCCAGGACCCTGGAACGCGGCCACGAGGGTGTGGTCGTCAAGGCGCTGGACGCCCCCTACAGCGCGGGCCGGCGCGGCGCGTCCTGGCTGAAGGTCAAACCCGTCCACACCCTCGACCTGGTCGTGCTGGCAGCCGAGTGGGGGCACGGCCGCCGTACCGGCAAGCTCTCCAACCTCCACCTCGGCGCCCGTACCGCCGACGGCGGGTTCGCCATGCTCGGCAAGACCTTCAAGGGCATGACGGACGCGATGCTGGCCTGGCAGACGGAGCGGCTGCGGGAGCTGGCCGTCGACGAGAAGGGCTGGGGGGTGCTCGTACGGCCCGAGCTGGTCGTCGAGATCGCCTACGACGGCCTGCAGCGGTCCACGCGCTACCCCGCGGGCGTCACCCTCCGCTTCGCCCGGGTCGTGCGCTACCGCGAGGACAAGCGCCCCGAGGAGGCGGACACCGTGGAGACGCTGCTGGCCGCGCACCCGGAGGTCGGGCCGTGAGCGACCGCCGGGGCAGGCACAGTGCCGGTCTGCTGCTGTTCCGGCGCACCGGCGACGGCGCGGTCGGCGTGGAGGTCCTGCTCGGGCACATGGGCGGCCCGTTCTGGGCCCGGCGCGACGCGGGGGCCTGGACCGTGCCCAAGGGCGAGTACGAGCCGGACGAACCCGCCTGGGAGGCCGCCCGCCGCGAGTTCCGGGAGGAGCTGGGGGTGGAGCCTCCCGAGGGCGAGGCCGTGCCGCTCGGCGAGGTCCGGCAGAAGAACGGCAAGATCGTGACCGTCTGGGCGGTCGAGGGCGATCTCGATCCGGCGGCGATCGCCCCCGGCACGTTCCTGATGGAGTGGCCGCCGCGCTCCGGGCGCACCCAGGAGTTCCCGGAACTCGACCGGGTCGCGTGGCTGGGCCTGGACCGGGCCCGCGAGGTGATCGTCACCGCCCAGGCCGCGTTTCTCGACCGACTGGCGGAGCACTCGCTCTGACGAGGCACTACGCGTTGCGGCGGCCACCACGGCGCGGGAAGGTCGAAGCACAGCGCTCCCAGGGAGGTCAGTCATGTCCATCGCCACGGTGAACCCGGCCACCGGCGAGACGCTCAAGACGTACGAGGCCATGGGCGAGGAGGAGATCGAGCGCCGGCTCCAGCTCGCGGAGGCCACCTTCCGTACCTACCGGACGACGGCCTTCGACGAGCGCGCCCGCATGATGCGCGCGGCCGCCGATCTCCTCGTCCAGGACCAGCAGGACGTCGCCCGCATGATGACCACCGAGATGGGCAAGCCGGTCCGGCAGGCCCGCGCGGAGGCCGTGAAGTGCGCCAAGGCGATGCGCTGGTACGCCGACCACGCCGAGGAACTCCTCGCCGACGAGGAACCCTCCGACGTCGACGTGAAGGACTCCGGCGCGACCGAGGTGCGGGTGCGCTACCGGCCGCTCGGGCCCGTGCTCGCGGTGATGCCGTGGAACTTCCCGCTGTGGCAGGTGATCCGGTTCGCCGCGCCCGCGCTGATGGCGGGCAACGTCGGCCTGCTCAAGCACGCCTCGAACGTGCCGCAGACCGCCCTGTACCTGGAGGATCTCTTCCACCGGGCCGGCTTCCCGGAGGGCTGCTTCCAGACCCTGCTGGTCCCCTCCCGCGCGGTGGACGACATCCTGCGTGACGAGCGGGTGAAGGCCGCCACGCTCACCGGCAGCGAGCCCGCCGGCCGGGCCGTCGCGTCCACCGCCGGGGAGATGGTCAAGAAGACGGTGCTGGAGCTGGGCGGCAGCGACCCGTTCGTCGTCATGCCGTCCGCCGACCTCGCCCGGGCCGCCGAGGTCGCGGTGACCGCGCGGTGCCAGAACAACGGGCAGTCGTGCATCGCCGCCAAACGGTTCATCGTGCACACCGACATCTACGACGCCTTCGCCGCACGCTTCGTACGCGGCATGCAGGCGCTGAAGGTGGACGACCCGTTGCACGAGGAGACCCAGATCGGGCCGCTCTCCAGCGAGCAGGGCCGCAAGGACCTGGAGGAACTGGTCGACGACGCGGTGCGCGGCGGCGCGACCGTGCTGTGCGGCGGCAAGCGCCCCGACGGGCCCGGCTGGTACTACCCGCCGACGGTCCTCGCCGGCATCACCCGGGAGATGCGGATCCACCGGGAGGAGGCCTTCGGCCCGGTCGCCACCCTCTACCGCGCGACCGACCTGGACGAGGCCGTGCTGATCGCGAACGACACACCGTTCGGACTGAGTTCGAACGTGTGGACGCACGACGAGGCCGAGATCGACCGTTTCACACGGGATCTGGAGGCGGGCAGCGTCTACGTCAACGGGATGACCGCCTCGCACCCGGCCTTCCCGTTCGGCGGCGTGAAGCGGTCGGGGTACGGCCGTGAGCTGTCCGGGCACGGAATCCGCGAGTTCTGCAACATCACCACCGTATGGCACGGAGCGTAAGCGTTCCGCGGCTACGATCCCCTGTGTGAACCGCGAAGTGACTCTCCCTCTGATCGTCGACGACCGCGGTACCTTGCAGGTGGCCGCGGCAGATGTGAGCAAGCTGCTGCGGACGGTGGGCGGCCGGTGGCTGCGCCTGGTGGAGGCCGGGCAGGAGGGTCTCGACGAGGACACGGTGGCCGCGCTGACCATCGAACTCGCCAAACTGGCCGACCGGATCGACGTGGCCTGCATCGCGCACAGCAGCGGGGCGGCCTCCGGATAGGCATCGCCGCGCCCCTCCAGCGCACGCCCGGACCGCGCCGACGGCGCCGGAGCCGCGCGGACCGCGCGGACCGCTCGGACCACGCCGACCACGCCGACCACGCCGACCACGCGGGGGCATACGCCGGTCCGCGGACCGTACGCCGAGCCGAGGACCGTACGCCGGACCGGGCCGGCCCACACAGCCCCGCCCCCACGCACAAGCCCCTACCGTCCGGGCCCGACGAGCCCCCCGCTCCGCGCCCAGGGGCCGCAGCCGTCCCACCGCCGCCTCGTCCCTCCGCCGGGCGCGGCGCGCGCGCCCCCGCTCGCCGTGCCTTCCGCGATCCCCGGCGATGGCCGGGCGAACCGCGACCCCCGCGCCTCGCCGCCGAAGCCCCTGATCTGCGCTTCTCTCCTCGTCGCCGCCCTCTCGCGCGCCGGTCGCCGGACGGCGCCGGGGCACTGCGGCCCCGCTCCGTCGTCGCCGGATTGGAGTAGTCCCGCGAGAGATCATCGCTCTCCCGGGTGATCGTGGGTGGACCACCCTTCTGGGTGCACCACCCTCTGACCGGGGGGCTACCGGCCTTCCGGAAGGCGAAAGCAGGCACGGATCATGGCGACTTTGTGCAGGCCCTCGGTGTCCGTTCCAGAACACGTGATCACCATGGAGGAAACGCTCGAGCTCGCGCGTTCCCGTCACGCGGACCACCCGCAACTCCCGCTGGCCCTCCGGCTGATCGAGAACACCGGTGTGCACACCCGGCACATCGTGCAGCCCATCGAGGAGACCCTGAAGCACCCGGGCTTCCAGGAGCGCAACAAGCTCTACGAGCACGAGGCGAAGGCCCGGGTCCCCGAGGTCATCCAGCGAGCGCTCGACGACGCCGAACTCCTGACCACCGACATCGACGTCATCATCTACGTCTCGTGCACGGGCTTCATGATGCCCTCGCTGACGGCGTGGCTGATCAACGAGATGGACTTCGACTCCACCACCCGCCAGCTGCCCATAGCCCAGCTGGGCTGTGCGGCGGGCGGCGCCGCGATCAACCGGGCCCACGACTTCTGCTCCGCCTACCCGGACGCCAACGCCCTCATCGTGGCCTGCGAGTTCTGCTCGCTGTGCTACCAGCCGACCGACCTCGGCGTCGGCTCGCTGCTGTCCAATGGCCTGTTCGGCGACGGCATCGCCGCCGCCGTGGTCCGCGGCACCGGCGGCACCGGTGTCCGGCTGGAGCGCAACGGCTCGTACCTGATCCCCAAGACGGAGGACTGGATCGCGTACGACGTCCGGGAGACCGGTTTCCACTTCCTGCTGGACAAGCGGGTGCCCACCACGATGGAGCCGCTCGCCCCGGCCCTGCAGGACCTCGCCGCGATGCACGGCTGGGACGCGACCGACCTGGACTTCTACGTCATACACGCGGGCGGTCCGCGCATCCTCGACGACCTCAGCAAGTTCCTGCACGTCGAGCCGCACGCGTTCCGGTTCAGCCGGGCCACGCTCACGGAGTACGGCAACATCGCCAGCGCGGTCGTCCTGGACGCGCTGCGCCGGCTGTTCGACGAGGGCGGCGTCGAGGACCGGGCGCGCGGGCTGCTGGCCGGGTTCGGGCCCGGCATCACCGCGGAGATGTCCCTCGGCAGCTGGCAGAACGGGGGACGGTCATGACCGACACAGCCGACGTGACCGGGGCCCCCGACGTGACCGGAGCGGCCGACGCCGCAGGGGTGGCTGAGGTGGCCGAGGCCGCCGGGGTGGCCGAGGCCGCCGGGGTGGCCGAGGCCGCCGAGGCGGCCGGAACGGCAGCCGTGGCCCGCTCGGCCGGGGCGAGCGAGGCGACGCTCTCCGAGGCGCTGACCCTCACGGAGACACTCACCGCCACCGGGACGCTCAGCCCCGCCGAGCCCCTTCCCCTCACCGAACCCCTGCCCTCCACGGAGCCCCTCCCCGTCACCGAGCCCCTCCCCGTCACCGAGCCCCCACCGGTCACCCAGCCACCTCCCCTCACCGAACCGCCTCCCGTCACCGAGCCCGTCCCCGCCCCCGCCCCCACCCCCGGGGCCCTCCCCCCGATCCGGCACTGGCCGGCGCTCGACCTGCCCGGAGTCGACTTCGACCCGGTGCTGACCGACCTCATGGAAGAGGGCCCGGTCACCCGCATCGAGCTGCCCAACGGCCGGGGCTGGGCGTGGCTGGTGACCCGCATGGAGGATGTGCGGCTGGTCACCAACGACCCTCGGTTCAGCCGTGAGTCCGTCATGGAACGGCAGGTCACCCGGCTCGCCCCGCACTTCATCCCGAGCCGCGGCGCGGTGGGCTTCCTGGACCCGCCCGACCAGACCCGGCTGCGCCGCTCGGTCGCTCCCGCGCTGACCGCACGCGGGGTCGAGCGGGTGCGGTGGAGCTCCCGGCGCATGCTGGACGAGCTGGTCGACGAACTCCTCGCGGCCGGCCCGCCCGCCGACCTCACCAGTGCGGTGCTCAGCCCGTTCCCGATCGCGGTGATCTGCGAGCTGATGGGTGTCCCGGTCGCCGACCGGCACGCCATGCACACATGGACCCAGCTGATCCTGTCCTCCTCGCACGGCGCCGACGTCAGCGAGCGGGCCAAGGAGGAGATGGGCGCGTACTTCACCGAGCTGATCGACGCGCGCGCGGAGAGCGCCACCGAGGACGTGGCCTCGCTGCTCGGTGCCGCCGTCGGGCGCCGGGAGATCTCCCTGGCGGAGGCCGTGGGTCTCGCGGTGCTGCTCCAGATCGGCGGCGAGGCGGTCACCCACAACAGCGGGCAGATGTTCTACATCCTGCTGACCCGGCCCGAGCTGGCCGACCAGCTGCGCGCCCGGCCGGAGATCCGTCCGCAGGCCATCGACGAGCTGCTGCGCTACATCCCGCACCGCAACGCGGTCGGGCTGTCGCGGATCGCACGGGAGGACGTGGAGATCAAGGGGGTGCGGATCCGGGCGGGCGACGCGGTCTACGTGTCGTACCTGGCCGCCAACCGCGACCCGGACGTCTTCCCGGAACCCGAGAAGATCGACTTCTCGCGCATCCCGAACCCCCATGTGGCGTTCGGCTTCGGCCCGCACTACTGCCCGGGTGGTCAACTGGCCCGGATGGAGGCGCAGTTGCTGGTCGACGCCCTCCTCGACCGGCTGCCGGGGCTGCGGCTCGCGGTTCCGCCGGGTCAGGTGACCTTCAGGAAGGGCGCGTTGATCCGCGGGCCCGAGGCCCTGCCCGTGACGTGGTGAGCCGAGATGACGGCGACGAATGAGCCTCACTTCACCGCGGTCGTCGAGGGTCCGACCCCGGCGGCCGGGGATTCCCCGCCCACCGCGAACGAGGGGCTGCTGGTACCGCCGGGCCACGGCCGGGTCGTCCAGACGCCCGCCCAGCGTGTGACGTTCAAGGTGACCGGCTCGCACTCCCGGACGGCCTCGACCTTCGAGGTGGAGGTCCCGCCGGGCTTCGACGTGGGCGCCCATGTGCACACGCGCAGCGAGGAGTTGTTCTACGTGCTGGAGGGCGAGCTGGACGTGCTCGCCTTCGAGCCGCGGATCCGGACCCCCGACCGCTGGCAGAAGTGGGAGTCCTCTTCGGGCAAGCGGGTCGTACGGGCGACGCCGGGCACGGTCATCGTGGTCCCCCCGGGCTGCCCGCACGCGTTCGCCAACCCCACGGAAACCCCGGCGAAGATGTTCTTCCAGGCCTCCCCGCCGCCGGACCACGAGCGGTACTTCGAGGAACTGCTGGAGATCCTGGGCAACGGAGGCCCGCCGGACCACGAGGCCATCGAGGACCTGCGCCGGCGCTACGACATCGAACAGCTGACACCGCTCAGGCACCGCTGAGCCCTGAAGCGTGCCCCGCCCGTGCGTGACGTTCGTGCCACGCGTGACTGCGCGACATGCGCGACATGCGTGACGGACGGGGCACGCGTGACGGACGGGGCACGGGCACGCGTGATGGACGGGGCACGCGGGCGTCGGCCCGACTAGCGGATCGGCATGCCCGAGATCGTGCGGGCGATGACCAGGCGCTGGATCTCGCTGGTGCCCTCGAAGATGGTGTAGATCGCCGCGTCGCGGTGCATGCGCTCCACCGGGTACTCGCGGGTGTAGCCGTTGCCGCCGAGGATCTGGATGGCCTGCGCGGTGACCTTCTTGGCGGTCTCGCTGGCGAACAGCTTGGACATGGAGCCCTCGGCGGCCGTGAAGGGCTTGCCGTTGATCGCCATCCAGGAGGCGCGCCAGACCAGCAGGCGGGCCGCGTCGATCTGGGTGCGCATGTCGGCGAGCTGGAAGGCGACGCCCTGGTTGTCGATGATCGGCCGGCCGAACTGCTCGCGGGTCTTGGCGTAGTCGAGGGCGACCTCGTACGCGGCGCGTGCCGTGCCCACGGCCATGGCGCCGACCGCCGGGCGGGAGGCCTCGAAGGTGGCCATCGCCGCGTTCTTCACCCGCTCCCCGCCGTGCTTCGCCTTCTCGCGGGCGCGGGCGAGGCGCTCGTCCAGCTTCTCCTTGCCGCCCAGCAGGCAGGAGCCGGGGACGCGCACGTTGTCGAGGATCACCTCGGCGGTGTGGGAGGCGCGGATGCCGTGCTTCTTGAACTTCTGGCCCTGGGAGCAGCCCGGCGTGTTCGGCGGGACGATGAAGGAGGCGTGGCCCTTGGAGCCCAGCTCCGGGTCGACGCAGGCGACGACCACATGGACGTTGGCGATGCCGCCGTTGGTCGCCCAGGTCTTGGTGCCGTTGATCACCCACTCGTCCTTGGCCTCGTCGTACACCGCGCGAGTGCGCATGGAGCCCACGTCGGAGCCGGCGTCGGGCTCGGAGGAGCAGAAGGCGGCGACCTTGACGTCGTTCGGGTCGCCGTACATCTGGGGGATCCAGGTGCCGATCTGCTCCTCGGTGCCGTTGGCGAGGACGCCGACGGCGGCCAGGCCGGTGCCGACGATGGACAGGGCGATGCCCGCGTCGCCCCAGAACAGCTCCTCCATGGCCATGGGGATGCCGAGGCCGGTGGAGTCGAAGTACTGCTGGGCGTAGAAGTCGAGGGAGTAGATGCCGACCTTGGCAGCCTCCTGGATGACCGGCCAGGGAGTCTCCTCACGCTCGTCCCATTCGGCGGCCGCGGGGCGGATCACATCGGCGGCGAAGCCGTGCAGCCAGTCCCGGACCTCCTTCTGTTCGTCGTTGAGCTCCATGGTGAACTCGGCCATGTCCCCTCCAGTGCCACACCTGCGTGTTACTTGCGGTAACAGTATCTTGTTACCGACCGGTAGGAAAAGTCAAATCCCGAGCCCGTCCTCGGCAGCCCGTTCGATGTCCCGGGCCCTGTGGGTGTTAGTTTGCGCAGGCGTCACCGAATCAGCACGGGTGGGGAGAGCTCATGGACACCACACAGCGGACCGATCAGCAGCGGTCCGCCGACCGCCGACGGCGCGAGCTGCTGGAGGCCGCCGACCGGGTGGTGCTGCGCGACGGCCCACAGGCCTCGATGAACGCCATCGCCGCCGAGGCCGGCATCACCAAGCCGATCCTCTACCGCCACTTCGGCGACAAGGGCGGCCTTTACGCCGCCCTCGCCAAGCGGCACACCGACGCCCTGCTCGACTCGCTGCGGGCCGCCCTGGACGCCCCCGCGGACCGACGGGAACGGGTGGAGTCGACGCTGGACACCTATCTGGCGGCCATCGAGGCCCGTCCGCAGGTGTACCGGTTCCTGATGCATCCGGCGGAGGGCGGCCAGGGCGGCGACCAGGGCTTCGACGTCGGCAAGCACTCCGCCCCACTGCTGCGCCGCATGGGCGAGGAGCTGGCCCAGGTCATCGAGGAGCGCCTGGACCTCGGCCCGAACAGCCAGCAGCTGGCGCGCGTGTGGGGCCACGGCATCGTCGGCATGATGCACGCGGCCGGCGACTGGTGGCTGGGCGAGCGCCCCTGCTCCCGCGCGGAACTGGTCCGCAGCCTCGCCGACCTCCTCTGGGGCCGCCTCGCGGCGGCCGGGGACAGGATCGGCGGCCCGGGGTTCTAGGACCCGGATTCCCCACCGCCGGCCTGATCGCGGTTCCAGGGCGCCTTCGCCACCTGCCCGAGCAGCCTGCGCCGCCGCCACCCCGTCAGATGATCCAGGTACAGGCCGCCGTCCAGGTGGTCGCACTCGTGCTGCAGACAGCGGGCGAAGAACCCCGTCCCGTGCACGGTGACCGGCTCTCCGGTCACCGTGAAGCCCTCGACGACCGCCTCGTCGTGGCGCTCGGTGCCCGCCTCCAGACCCGGCAGGGACAGACAGCCCTCCGGGCCGCGGACCACCACGCCGCCGGTCTCCACCAGGCGCGGGTTCACCACGTGACCGAGGTGACGCACGTCCTCGTCGTCGGGGCAGTCGTAGACGAACACCCGCAGCGACTCCCCCACCTGGTTGGCGGCCAGGCCGACGCCACGGGCGGCGTACATCGTGGCGAACAGGTCCTCCACGAGCTCCGACAGTTGGGGGCCGAAGCCGGTGACCTCGCGGCATGGCGCGTGCAGCACCGGGTCCGAGAGCAGGCTGAGGGGCCGGACGCGCCCGCGGGCGCCCGGGATCGAGCGGTGTGGCATGGCGGCAAGGGTACGGTCCTGTCGTCACGCGCGAAGGGCGCGCGGGCGTCGCGACGGTGCCGGGGTTCGGGAGTGCGAACGGATCTCGATAGGCTGAGGCCCACACCACGTTGCCGGATGGCTCAGGCGCGGCGCGTATGCAAGGAGGATCGAGAACTGATGGCAGGCAACTCGGACCCGCTCACGCCGCGGGCCAAGCTGGCCGTGACCGCGGGCAAGGCGGTCGCGGCGGCATCGCGCGCCGCGGGGCGCGGCAGCGGTTCGGTGATCGGCGGTCGGGTGGCCCTCAAGCTCGACCCCGACCTGCTCGGCCGGCTCGCCCAGAACCTGGACGTCGTCCTGGTCTCGGCGACCAACGGCAAGACCACCACCACGCGGCTCATCGCCGAGGCGCTGCGGGCCGCCGGCCCGGTCGTCTCCAACGCCCTCGGCGCCAACATGCCGGCCGGCATCACCTCCGCGCTGGCGGGCGGCTCGGACGCGAAGTTCGGCGTGATAGAGGTCGACGAGAAGTACCTCGCGGGTGTGGCCCGCGACACCGGCCCCAAGTGCATCGCGCTGCTCAACCTCTCCCGCGACCAGCTCGACCGTGCCGCCGAGACCCGGATGCTCGCCGAGAACTGGCGCGAGGGGCTGGCCGGCTCCAAGGCCGTGATCGTCGCCAACTGCGACGACCCGCTGGTGGTGTGGGCCGCGTCCTCCTCGCCCAACGTCATCTGGGTGGCCGCCGGGCAGATGTGGAAGGACGACGCCTGGTCGTGCCCGTCCTGCGGCGGTGTGATGCAGCGCCCCGGGGACGACTGGTTCTGCGGCGAGTGCGGCTTCCGCCGGCCCACGCCCAGCTGGGCGCTCTCCGGCGACCACGTGCTGGACCCGCACGGCTCGGCCTGGCCGATCCACCTGCAGCTCCCGGGCCGCGCCAACAAGGCCAACGCCGCCTCCTCCGCGGCCGTCGCCGCCGTCTTCGGGGTGCCGCCGCAGGTCGCCCTGGAGCGGATGTACCAGGTGCAGGCGGTGGCCGGGCGCTACGACGTCGTCCAGTTCCAGGGCCGCGACCTGCGCCTGCTGCTGGCGAAGAACCCGGCCGGCTGGCTGGAGACGTTCTCGCTCATCGACCCGCCGCCCACCCCGGTCATCCTGTCGGTGAACGCGCGCGGCGCGGACGGCACGGACACCTCCTGGCTGTGGGACGTCGACTACACGCGTCTGACCGGCCACCCGCTCTTCGTGATCGGTGACCGGAAGCTGGACCTCGCGGTGCGTCTGGAGGTCGCGAACCAGCACTTCCAGGTCTGCGAGAACCTCGACCAGGCCGTGCAGCAGGCCCCGCCGGGCCGGATCGAGGTCATCGCCAACTACACCGCGTTCCAGGACCTGCGCCGCCGCGTCGGCAACTGACCACGGAGGACGACCACTTCATGAGCGACAACCAACTGCGGCTGGTGTGGATCTACCCGGACCTGCTGAGCACCTACGGCGACCAGGGCAACGCGCTCGTCGTGGAGCGCCGGGCCCGCCAGCGCGGCCTGGACGTGGCCCGCCTCGACGTGCGCAGCGACCAGCCGATCCCGACCTCCGGCGACATCTACCTGATCGGCGGCGGCGAGGACCGGCCGCAGCGGCTGGCGGCGGAGCGGCTGCGCCGCGACGGGCACCTGTACCAGGCCGTGCAGAACGGGGCGATCGTGTTCTCCGTCTGCGCCGGCTACCAGATCCTCGGTCACGAGTTCGTCAACGACCTCGGCCAGCGCGAGCCGGGCCTGGGCCTGCTCGACGTGGTCTCGGTGCGCGGCGAGGGCGAGCGGTGCGTCGGCGACGTGCTGGGCGACATCGACCCGCGGCTCGGCCTGCCGCCGCTGACCGGCTTCGAGAACCACCAGGGCGTCACCCACCTCGGCCCGACCGCCCGCCCCTTCGCGCAGGTCCGCATCGGCAAGGGCAACGGCACGGGCGACGGCACGGAGGGCGCGTACAACGACACCGTCTTCGGCACGTACATGCACGGGCCGGTGCTGGCCCGCAACCCGCAGATCGCGGACCTGCTGCTGAAGCTGGCGCTCGACGTCAACGCGCTGCCGCCGATCGACGACCGCTGGTACGAGGCCCTGCGCAACGAGCGCATCACGGCCGCGCAGCAGCCCGCGTAGGACAGCCGTCCAGCAGCCCGCGCAGGACAGCCGCTCAGCGGCCTCCGCGCCCCCGGACCCCGCCTCGGCGCGTGCCGGGGGCGCGCGGGAAACGGTACTTCCGCGGCTCGTGCGAGCTCGCGTACACCGGCCCGTCAGCACGGCGCGATCAGCCCGTCTGACGGGCCGTCCGCACAGGTGAGCGGCCCCGTCCAGCAGGCGGACGCATGGTTCGGACCTGCCCCCTGGTGCCGCTAGGGTGGCGGGGATCGAGCCGGACAGCGCGGTCCGGTCCCGTGCCCATGTGGAGAAGGTTATTCGGGCTATGCGCATTGGTGTCCTCACGTCCGGCGGCGACTGCCCCGGCCTGAACGCCGTCATCCGGTCCGTCGTGCACCGCGCCGTCGCCGACCACGGCGACGAGGTCATCGGCTTCCGGGACGGCTGGAAGGGCCTCCTGGAGTGCGACTACCTCAAGCTCGACCTCGACGCCGTCGGCGGCATCCTGGCGCGCGGCGGCACCATCCTCGGTTCCTCACGGGTCCGCCCCGAGCACCTGCGGGACGGTGTGGAGCGGGCCAGGGGCCACGTCCAGGAGCTCGGTCTGGACGCGATCATCCCGATCGGCGGCGAGGGCACGCTCAAGGCGGCCCGGCTGCTCTCCGACAACGGACTGCCCATCGTCGGCGTGCCGAAGACCATCGACAACGACATCGCGGTGACGGACGTCACGTTCGGCTTCGACACGGCCGTGACCGTCGCCACCGAGGCCCTGGACCGTCTGAAGACCACCGCCGAGTCCCACCAGCGGGTGCTGATCGTCGAGGTCATGGGGCGCCACACCGGCTGGATCGCGCTCCAGTCCGGCATGGCGGCCGGTGCCCACGCCGTCGTCGTTCCCGAACGGCCCTTCGACATCGAGGAGCTGACGAAGAAGGTCGGCGAGCGGTTCTCGGCGGGCAAGCGGTTCGCGATCGTCGTGGCCGCGGAGGGCGCCAAGCCCCTGCCGGGCACCATGGACTTCGACGAGGGCGGCAAGGACATCTACGGCCACGAGCGGTTCGCGGGCATCGCCCGGCAGCTCTCCCTGGAGCTGGAGCACCGCCTGGGCAAGGAGGCCCGGCCGGTCATCCTCGGGCACGTCCAGCGCGGCGGCACGCCGACGGCGTACGACCGGGTGCTGGCCACCCGGTTCGGCTGGCACGCCGTGGAGGCCGTGCACCGCGGGGAGTTCGGCCGGATGACCGCGCTGCGCGGCACGGACATCGTGATGGTGTCGCTGGCCGAGGCGGTCGAGACCCTCAAGACGGTTCCCGCCGACCGGTACGCCGAGGCGGAGTGCGTGCTGTAGGTCACACGCGGCACACTCGGACTCCAACCGCCCCCGCTCGCCGTCGCGACCGGGGGCGGTTCTAGTCTGGTGCGGACAGACAGCTGCGGACAGACAGCGGCGGACACGCACAGCTGCGGTCAGACAGCGCACAACCCCCACGAATCAGGAGCCGGCGGATGGATCACAGCGGGCATGGCATGACCATGGACCTGCCGCCGTTCACCCTGGGCCGCGGCCTCGAGTGGTCCGCCGACCCGTTCTTCCTCGCCGCCTGTCTGCTCGGCCTCGGCCTGTACGGCTGGGGCGTGCTGCGGCTGCGGCGGCGCGGCGACTCCTGGCCGGTGGGCCGCACCGTGGCCTACGTCGTGGGCGTGCTGACCGTGGGCCTCGTGATGTGCACCGGGCTGAACGACTACGGGATGGTCATGTTCAGCGTGCACATGGTGCAGCACATGGTCATCAGCATGCTGTCGCCGATCCTGATCCTGCTCGGTGCCCCGATCACGCTGGCGCTGCGCGCACTGCCGGTGGCGGGCCGGGGCCGCAAGGGGCCGCGCGAGCTGCTGCTGGCCCTGCTGCACAGCCGCTACGTCCGGGTCGTCACGCACGCCGCGTTCACCATCCCGCTGTTCATCGCGAGCCTGTATGCGTTGTACTTCACACCGCTGTTCGACTTCCTGATGGGGTCGAAGACGGGGCACATCGCGATGATGGTGCACTTCCTCGCGGTCGGCCTGGCCTTCTTCTGGCCGATCATGGGCGTCGACCCGGGCCCGAACCGCCCGGGCTATCTGATGCGGATGCTGGAGCTGTTCGCGGGCATGCCGTTCCACGCGTTCTTCGGCATCGCGCTGATGATGGGGTCCACACCCATGGTGGACACCTTCCGGCATCCGCCGGCCTCCCTCGGCATCGACGCGCTGTCCGACCAGTCCGCGGCCGGCGGCATCGCCTGGGCCTTCAGCGAGGTCCCCTCCGTCCTGGTGCTGCTGGCGCTGCTGTTCCAGTGGTACCGCTCCGAGCAGCGGCAGGCCAAACGCAAGGACCGGGCCGCGGACCGGGACGGCGACAAGGAACTCGAGGCGTACAACGCCTACCTGGCCTCGCTCCAGGCACGCGGGAACTGAGCACCCGAACCGGACATCTCTTCGCGTCCTCGGGCTTTTTCCTCCGCGATCCCCCGCTTCCCCCCGCACCGCCACCGCTCGGACGGCGGAACCGGGGCACCATGGAGGGGAGACGGACCACGAGGAGGGTGTCGCGATGCCCGGTTCGACGGACGGTTCCACCAAGGCGATGGGAGCGCTCACCGTGGGTTCCCTGATCGCCGTGACGGCCTACTCGGTGGCGCTCGGCGGCAATGGCTGGCTGTGGTTCGGATGGGTCGTGCTGGGCCTGATCACCCTCGGCATGGTGGTCACCCACGGCAACGCCTGAGCCCCGGGCCCCGGAGCAGCGGGCGGCGGAGCACCGGGCCTCGAGGATCCGGGCCCCCGTTCCTCAGTCGGCGAGCTGTCCGAGCCGTCCCGAGGAGTGCACGCCCGGCTGGTACTTCGGCAGCCGGACGATGATCTTCATGCCCGCGCCCGGCGCGGTCTCTATGACCAGGCCGTGGTCGTCGCCGTAGACCTGGCGGAGCCGGTCGTCGACGTTGGACAGTCCGATGCCGCCGGAGGGGCTGTCCTCGCCGGCGAGGATGCGGCGCAGCAGCTCGGGGTCCATGCCGGCGCCGTCGTCCTCGATGACGACGAGCGCCTCGGCGCCCGCGTCCTGGGCAGTGATGCGGATGCGGCAGGTGCCGGTCTTGCCCTCCAGGCCGTGCTTGACGGCGTTCTCCACGAGCGGCTGCAGGCACAGGAAGGGCAGGGTGACCGGGAGCACCTCGGGGGCGATCTGAAGAGTGACGGCGAGGCGGTCGCCGAAGCGGGCCCGCACCAGCGCCAGGTAGTGCTCGATGGCGTGGAGCTCGTCGGCCAGGGTGGTGAAGTCGCCGTGCCGCCGGAACGAGTAGCGGGTGAAGTCGGCGAACTCCAGCAGCAGCTCGCGGGCGCGCTCGGGATCGGTGCGGACGAACGAGGCGATCACCGCGAGCGAGTTGAAGATGAAGTGCGGGGAGATCTGCGCCCGCAGCGCCTTGATCTCGGCCTCGATCAGCCGGGTACGGGACCGGTCGAGCTCGGCGAGCTCCAGCTGGACGGAGACGAACCGGGCGACCTCGGCGGCGGCGCGGACCAGGACGGCGGACTCGCGGGGCGCGCAGGCGACCAGGGCGCCGTGCACACGGTCGTCCACGGTGAGCGGGGCGACGACGGCCCAGCGCACCGGACAGTCCGGGATCTCGCAGGTCAGGCGGAAGGCCTCGCCGCGGCCGGTGTCCAGCGGCCCGGTGAGCCGGTCCATGATCTCGCCGCGGTGGTGGGCGCCGACCCCGTCCCAGGCCAGGACCTGGGTGTCGTCGGTGAGGCAGAGCGCGTCGGTGCCGAGCAGGGAGCGCAGCCGGCGGGCCGACCTGCGGGCGGTCTCCTCGGTCATCCCGGCCCGCAGCGGGGGCGCGGCCAGGGAGGCGGTGTGCAGGGTCTGGAAGGTGGCGTGCTCGACGGGGGTGCCGAGCCCGCCGAGGTGCGGTGTCCGGGCGGTGCGCCGGCCGAGCCAGAAGCCGGCGGCCAGCAGCGGCAGGACGGCCACGCACAGTCCGGCGAGGAAGCCGCTCACGCCTGCACCTCCGCCCGCAGCTGCTCGGGCAGGTGGAAGCGCGCGAGGACCGCGGCCGTACCGGCGGGGACCCGGCCCGGGGTGGCCAGGGACACCAGCACCATGGTGAGGAAACCCAGGGGCACCGACCACAGGGCGGGCCAGGCGAGCAGGGCGTGCAGCGGTCCGCTGCCGGGCACGCCGGCCATGGTCACGGCGACGGCGACGAGCGCGGCGCCGCCGCCGGTCAGCATGCCGGCGGCGGCGCCGGGCGGAGTGAGCCGCCGCCACCAGATGCCGAGGACGAGCAGCGGGCAGAAGGACGAGGCGGACACGGCGAAGGCGAGCCCGACCGCGTCGGCCACCGGCAGTCCGCCGACCAGCACGCTCGCGGCCAGCGGCACGGCCATGGCGAGCACCGTGCCGAGCCGGAAGTGCCGTACGCCGCGGGCGGGCAGCGGGCCGCGCGAGGGCAGCACGTCCTGGGTGAGCACTCCGGCCACCGCCATGGTCAGGCCGGAGGCCGTGGACAGGAACGCGGCGAAGGCGCCGCCCGCGACCAGCGCGCCCAGCAGGTCGCCGCCGAGGCCGCCGATCATCCGGTCGGGCAGCAGCAGGACGGCGGCGTCCGCGTTCCCGGTGATCGTCAGCTCCGGGGCGTAGAGCCGGCCGAGGGCGCCGTAGAGGGGAGGCAGCAGGTAGAAGCCGCCGATCAGGCCGAGGACGGCGACCGTGGTGCGGCGGGCGGCGACGCCGTGCGGGCTGGTGTAGAAGCGGACGACGACGTGCGGCAGGCCCATGGTGCCGAGGAAGGTGGCGACGATCAGGCCGTAGGTGGCGTACAGCGGCCGTTCTTCGCGGCCCGCCGTGAGCGAGGTGGACATGCCGCCGGTGCCGCCCCGGGCGGCCTCGGGGACGGCGGTTCCCGGGGCGAAGGTCAGCCGGGTGCCGCGCTCGAGGTGGTGGGTGCCGACGGCCAGGGTCGTCTGCCGGTCGTGGTGGGTGCGGCCGTCCACGGTGCCGCTGACGGTGACGGTGAGCGGACGCTCCAGCCGCAGGTCGAGGGTGCCGTCGACGCGGACGGTGCGCTGCTCGCGGAAGGCGGCCGGTTCGTCGAAGGCGTGGCGGGGGGCGCCGTCGCCCTGCCAGGCGAGGACGAGGAAGAGGGCGGGGACGAGCAGGGCGGTCAGCTTCAGCCAGTACTGGAAGGCCTGGACGAAGGTGATGCTGCGCATGCCGCCCGCGGCGACCGTGGCCACCACGACGGCGGCCACGACGACGCCGCCGAGGGCGTCGGGCGCCCCGGTGAGCACCGCCAGGGTCAGCCCGGCGCCCTGCAGCTGCGGCAGCAGGTACAGCCATCCGACGCCGACGACGAAGGCGCCCGCGAGCCGGCGCACGCCCTGCGAGGCGAGCCGGGCCTCGGCGAAGTCGGGCAGCGTGTAGGCGCCGGAGCGGCGCAGCGGGGCGGCGACGAACAGCAGCAGGACCAGATAGCCGGCGGTGTAGCCGACCGGGTACCAGAGCATGTCGGGACCCTGGACCAGGACCAGGCCGGCGATGCCCAGGAAGGAGGCGGCGGAGAGGTACTCGCCGCTGATGGCGGCCGCGTTCAGGCGCGGGCCGACGGTGCGGGAGGCGACGTAGAAGTCCGACGTCGTCCGGGACACGCGCAGTCCGAACGCGCCGACCAGGACGGTGGCCACGACGACGAGCGCCACGGCGGGGACGGTGTAGGCGGAATTCACGGGCGCGTGTCCTCAGCGGTCCTCGACGAGCCGTACGAAGTCGCGTTCGTTGCGTTCGGCGCGGCGCACGTACCAGCGGGCGAGCAGCACGAAGGGGGCGTAGAGGCAGAAGCCGAGGACCACCCAGGTCAGGCGGCGGGCCTCGGGGGCCGCGGCGAACACCAGCGGCAGCGGCGCGACCAGCAGCACCAGCACCGCGAACACCGTCAGGGCGGTGCGCAGCTGACTGCGGATCAGGGAGCGGACGTAGGTGTGACCGAGGGTGGTCTGCTCGTCGATCTCGGTGCGGGGACGGTAGTGGCCCGGGGCCCGGCGGGTGCGGCGGGGCGGGCCGGTGACGGTGACACGGCGCTCGCCGGCGTCCTGCGGCATGGCGTACGACCCCCTAGTGCGCGGTCCGGCGCAGCAGCAGCTCCCGCAGCTCACGTGCGTGACGGCGGCTGACCTGGAGTTCCTCGGCGCCGACCAGCACGCTCACCGAGCCCGCGTCCAGGCGGAGCTCGTCGATGTGGCGCAGGGCGACCAGATGGCGGCGGTGGATGCGGACGAAGCCGCGGGAGCGCCAGCGCTCCTCCAGCGTGGACAGCGGGATGCGGACCAGGTGGCTGCCCCGGGTGGTGTGCAGGCGGGCGTAGTCGCCCTGGGCCTCGACGTGGGTGATGTCGTCGACGGCGACGAACCGGGTCACTCCGCCCAGTTCCACGGGCATCTGGTCGGGGTCGGGCTCGCTGACGGTGATCCGTGGGGCGGCGTCGAGCAGCTGGGCGGCGCGGCGGACGGCCTCGGCGAGGCGCTCCTTGCGGACGGGCTTGAGGACGTAGTCGACGGCCTTGAGGTCGAAGGCCTGGACGGCGAAGTCCTCGTGGGCGGTGACGAAGACGATCAGCGGCGGCCGGGCGAACCCGGTCAGCAGCCGGGCCAGGTCGAGCCCGTCGAGGCCGGGCATCTGGATGTCGAGGAAGACGACGTCGATGGCGTCGGGCCCGTCGGGGCCGGACTGAAGGGCCCGGTTGATGCGGCGCAGCGCCTCGGTGGCGTCGCCGGCGCCCTCCACACCGGCGATCCGGGGGTCGGCGTTCAGCAGGTACAGCAGTTCCTCGAGCGAGGGGCGTTCGTCGTCGACGGCGAGGGCGCGCAGCATGAACGTGGAGTCTAGGGGCGAAAGCCACGCCTGGACATGTGCCGGGCGTGGACGTTCGCGCTGGATACGGTGCTGGATACAGTGCGGACATGAACAGCAGGCCGGTACCGTTCGACGAGCTGGATCGGAAGATCCTCACCGCCCTGATGGCGAACGCCCGCAGCAGTTTCGCCGAGATCGGCACGGAGATCGGCCTGTCCGCGACGGCCGTGAAGCGGCGGGTGGACCGGCTGCGCGAGACGGGTGTGATCACCGGGTTCACGGCCACCGTGAAGCCGTCGGCGCTGGGCTGGCGCACGGAGGCGTACGTCGAGGTGTACTGCGAGGGGGCGGCACCGCCCCGGCGGCTGGCCGAGGTGGTGCGCAACCATCCGGAGATCACGGCGGCCATGACGGTGACCGGCGGCGCGGACGCGCTGCTGCACGTGCGGGCACGGGACGTGGAGCACTTCGAGGAGGTGCTGGAGCGGATCCGCACGGAGCCGTTCATCCGCAAGACGATCAGTGTGATGGTGCTGTCGCATCTGCTGCCGGAAAGCCCGGAGGCGGGAGCCAGCCAGCCCGCCCCCGAAGACGCAGCAGACGTGCGCTGAACGGCTCGGATACGCAGCATTGCTGCTCAGACACGCAGCTCTCGTTCCTTGTCGACCGTATCCGTCGCTTCCTACCGTGGTGTCAACCCTCAGTCGACACCCCCAGGAAGCGGAGGAACCCCTTCGTGCCCGAGTCCCGTGTGCCGCGCCGGCGGCGCTTCGTCGTCTGCGAACCCAGACACTTCGCCGTGCAGTACGCGATCAACCCCTGGATGCGTCCGGACCGTCCCGTCGACGTCCCGCTCGCCCAGGCCCAGTGGCAGGCGCTGGTCGACGCCTACCGCGCCCACGGTCACACCGTCGAGACCGTGGAACCCGTGCCGGGTCTGCCGGACATGGTCTTCGCCGCGAACGCGGCGGTCGTGGTCGGCGGCCGCGTCTTCGGCTCCTTCTTCCGCGCGCCGGAGCGGCGCCCGGAGTCCCTCCCCTACGACACCTGGTTCAAGTCGGCCGGGTTCGACGTCTACCGGCCCGAGTCGGTGTGCGAGGGCGAGGGCGACTTCGTGCCGGCCGGGCGCTGGATGCTGGCCGGCACCGGCTTCCGCACCACCCCGGAGGCCCATCGCGAGGCCCAGGAGTACCTGGGTGTGCCGGTGATCGGCCTGACCCTGGTGGATCCGTACTTCTACCATTTGGACACGGCGCTGTTCGTCCTCGACGACGGCACGGACGGCACCGACGGGAACGTCGCGTACTACCCGGAGGCGTTCTCGCCCGGCAGCCGCGAGGTGCTCGCCCGCCTCTACCCGGACGCGGTGATCGCCACCCGCGAGGACGCGATGGCCTTCGGCCTCAACTCCGTCTCCGACGGCCGCCACGTCTTCATCTCGCCCGGCGCCACGGCCCTCGCCGGCCGGCTGGCCGACCACGGTTACCTGCCCGTTCCCGTCGACCTGTCGGAGTTCCACAAGGCCGGCGGCGGTATCAAGTGCTGCACCCAGGAGATCCGCTCATGACCGCACCCGCGCGCACCCGCACCTCCGACGAGCTGATCCGCGCCGAGGAGCCGGTCCTCGCGCACAACTACCACCCGCTGCCCGTCGTCGTCGCCCGGGCCGAGGGCGCCTGGGTGGAGGACGTCGAGGGCCGCCGCTACCTGGACATGCTGGCCGGCTACTCGGCCCTGAACTTCGGCCACCGCCACCCCGCGCTGATCGACGCGGCGCACCAGCAGCTGGACCGCCTCACCCTCACCTCGCGGGCCTTCCACAACGACCGGCTCGCCGAGTTCGCGGAGCGGCTGGCGCGGCTGACCGGGCAGGACATGGTGCTGCCCATGAACACCGGCGCCGAGGCGGTGGAGAGCGGCATCAAGGTGGCCCGCAAGTGGGCGTACGAGGTCAAGGGCGTCCCCGCCGACCGGGCGACGATCGTGGTCGCGGCGGACAACTTCCACGGCCGTACGACGACGATCGTCAGCTTCTCGACCGACGAGACGGCACGCTCGGGCTTCGGGCCGTTCACGCCGGGCTTCCGGATCGTTCCCTACAACGATCTGGCGGCCATGGAGGCGGCGGTCGACGAGACCACGGCGGCGGTGCTGATCGAGCCGATCCAGGGCGAGGCGGGCGTGATCGTCCCCGACGACGGCTACCTGGCCGGCGTGCGGGAGCTGACCCGCCGGGCCGGCTGTCTGTTCGTCGCCGACGAGATCCAGTCGGGTCTCGGCCGCACCGGGCGCACCCTCGCCGTCGAGCACGAGGACGTGGTGCCGGACGTCGTGCTCCTCGGCAAGGCGCTGGGCGGCGGCATCGTGCCGGTCTCGGCGGTCGTGGGCAGCCGGGAGGTGCTCGGGGTGCTGCGGCCCGGCGAGCACGGCTCGACGTTCGGCGGCAACCCGCTGGCCGCGGCGGTCGGCACGGCGGTGGTGGAACTGCTGGAGACCGGTGAGTTCCAGCGCCGGGCGGCCGAACTGGGCGCGGTGCTGCGCGAGGGGCTGACCGCTCTGCTCGGCGCGGGTGTGGTGGGCTTCCGCTCGCGCGGCCTGTGGGCGGGCGTCGACGTCGACCCGGCCATCGGCACCGGCCGGGAGATCAGCGAGCGTCTGATGCGCGAGGGCATCCTGGTCAAGGACACCCACGGCTCCACGATCCGGCTGGCGCCGCCGCTGACCGTCACCGAGGACGAAGTGCGCTCGGCGCTCGGCTCCTTGGCGAAGGTCCTGGCCTCCTGACGGCCCCGGATCCCACGGCTGGGGGCGCCCGCGCGGGCGCCCCCAGTGGTCGGGTTCGGCAGTGGCTCGCCGGTTCCGTCCCGTCGTGGTCCGTCCCGGCGTGGCCTACTCGTTGGGCTCGGCCGCGCTGATGCCTCCGAGCGCGGAGCGCGGGTCGCGCTCGATGGCCAGGTCACCGATGGAGACGATGCCCACGGGGTGACCCTGGTCGACGACCGGAATGCGGCGCACCGCGTGCTCGCGCATCATCTGCACCGCGGTGTCCAGGTCCTCGTCCGGGGTCAGGGTGAAGAGGTCGGCGCTGCACGCGGAGGCAACCGTGCGCTTCTCCTGGTCGCCGCCCTCCGCCAGCGAGCGGATCACCAGATCGCGGTCGCTGACCACACCGCGCAGTTCGTCGCCCTCGCAGACCAGGACGATGCCGATGTCCTCGTCGCGCATCTTCTGGGCCGCTGCCGTCACCGAGGTCTGCGGCTCCACCGTCACCAGTCGGCTGGTCATGATGTCGCGTACGTGCTGAGCCATGACGCCTCCCTTCGTCAGGTCCTGCGGTGCCGTTCACCGCACTGCTCAGGCCGGGTACCCGGCGCGAGCGGCACCGCACATGCCCGCCCGGTCCGCGCGGCCGCATCCGCGCGGGCCGGCTCGTTGGCGCGGCGGCGATGCGGGTACACGAGGCGGGAGACGGGACTTCTTGAGGAGATGACTCCCATGCTTCTCTTCGGACTGCTTCTCCTGGCGGCCACCGCCGCGTTCACCGGCCTGGCCATCGCCGGAAACCTGTCCGGCGGGCCCGACTACACGGTCTCGGTGCTCGGCAACCAGATCGTCACCATGAACACCCTGGCGATCTTCAGCGCCGGACTCGCCCTCGCCCTGCTCTTCTGCCTGGGCCTGTCCCTGATGACCGGTGCCGCCACGCACCACCGGCGCGCCCATCGGGCGGCGCGGCAACCCGGCCGCTACGGCCGTACGGCCCCCGGCCCGATGAACGAGACCACACGCCCGGACGACCGCCCCCATCCGTGACACCGGCCGGCAGGACCGGCGTCACGGCCGGCGAGGTCAGTGGTAGGCGTGCACGACCGCGTGTCCCCTGCCCCGGCCGATCATCCACCGGTTGACCGGAGTGGTCAGCACGAAGGCCAGGGCGAGGGAGAGGACCAGCGAGACCCAGAACAGCGCGTCGGCGAGGCCCGCGTCCATGGCGCCGGGCACCCCGACCATGACGGTGTTGTCGATCAGTTCCATCACCGCGATGGACACCGTGTCCGCGGCGAGGGCGACCTTGAGCGCCTGCCGCAGGGGGACGCCCGCGCGGAGCACCCCGCGCACGGTCAGCGCGTAGCCGAAGACGAAGGCCAGTGCGATCGAGACGGTGACCGTGGCCGCGTTGTGCAGCCCGGCCGCCGTCCCGACGACCATGCCGAGCACCTCGCCGATGGCGCAGCCGGTGAGGCAGTGCAGCGTCGCCTGCGCGGCAGTGCGCCAGGAGGCACCCGCGCCGGCCGGAGCGGCCGGCGCGTGAGGGTGCCCCTGGTGGTGTCCGTGGTGTTCATGCTGGTGTTCGTGCGGGCTTGCCGGGTGTGTCATCGTCGCTCTCCCCTGTCGGCGCTGATGCGGCCCCGCCTGCTGACGAAGCCCTGCACCACACCGGAACAGCATACCCCCCAGGGGTATTCCGGTATCCCCCTCAGGGGCGTTCCTCTCGGCTCTCCTGGTGCCGGTGCCGGCGCCTGCGCCGCAGCACATGCCGGGCGATCAGCGCGGCGACGAGGACGCCGATCCCGGCGAGCACGAATGCCTCGTACCGCTGGATGGTGTCGTAGACGGCGTTGATGTGCGTGCCGGCGAAGTACGCGAGGGTCACCCACAGGCCCACCCACAGCGCCGCGCCGAGCGCGTTGAAGGCGAGGAAGCGGCGCCAGGGCATGCCGGTGGTGCCGGCGATGATGCCGTTGGCCTGGCGCAGCCCCTCGATGAAGCGAGCCACCGTGACGATCTTGCCGCCGTGCCGGGTGAAGAACCGCTCGGCCGCCTCGAACCGCTCGGGTGTCAGGAAGACGTACCTCCCCCAGCGGTGGACGAAGGCGCGCCCGCCGAAGTGGCCGATCAGATAGCCGATGTTGTCCCCGACGACGGCGGCCAGAAACCCGATCACGCCCACGGCCACGACGTTCAGCTCACCCGCGCCGGCGTACACGCCCGCGGCGATCAGGATGGTCTCGCCAGGGGCGGGGACCCCGAAGTCCTCCACCAGGACCACGCCACCCACGGCCCAGTAGCCGTAGTGGCTGAGCAGCGGCGCCAGGTCCTGAAGCGGACCCGGAAGCGGAGGGGCCATACGGCCCACCGTACGTCGCCGGGCGCGCGGGATCCGGCAGGCGCCGCGCGCCCGGTTCCGCGGGCCCGGTTCCTCGCGCCGCCCCCGCACATGCACTTGCGCCCCCACGGCACAGAGGTCGACCTGCGAGAACGCCCCCGTTTGCTCGGCAGCGAACGTTGTGCGAACCGTGTCAGCGGAAGGCCGCGACGCCGGTCAGTGCCTGGCCGAGGGCGAGGGTGTGCATCTCGGTCGTGCCCTCGTAGGTGAGGACGGACTCCAGGTTGTTCATGTGGCGGATGACCGGGTATTCGAGGGAGATTCCGTTGGCGCCCAGGATCGTCCTGGCCGTGCGGCAGATCTCGAGGGCCTCGCGTACGTTGTTCAGCTTGCCGAAGCTGATCTGCGCGGGGTGGACGCCTTCCGCGGAGTCCTTCAGATCGGCCAACCGCAGCGCGGTCATGGTCGACTTGTGCAGTTCCAGGGCCATGTCGACCAGCTTCTGCTGGGTGAGCTGGAAGGCTGCCAGAGGCTTGCCGAACTGTTCGCGCTGGGCCGCGCAGTCGGCGGCTGCCTGCCAGGCCGAGCGGGCCGCGCCGGTGACCCCCCAGACAATGCCGTACCGCGCCTCGTTGAGGCAGGTGAGCGGTGCGGAGACGCCACGGCCTGGGGCAGCATCGCGGATGCGGGCAACCGGACGGCGTCCAGCACGAGTTCGCTCATGACACTGGCCCGTAGCGACATCTTGTGCTTGATGAGGGGCGCGGAGAGGCCGGGGGTGTCCGTCGGTACGACGAAGCCTCGGATGCCGTCGCCGTGCGTGCCCAGACGACGGCGACCGCCGCCACCGGGCCATTGGTGATCCACATCTTGCGCCCGTCGAGGATCCAGTCGCCGCCATCGCGCCGGGCGCGCGTGCGCATCGGCGAAGGGTCGGAGCCGTGGTCGGGTTCGGTCAGGCCGAAGCATCCGATGGCCGTGCCCGCCGCCATACGCAGCAGCCATTCCTGCTTCTGCTCCTCGGAGCCGAACCGGTGGATCGCGAACATGGCGAGGGAACCCTGTACGGAGACGAAGGAACGCAGGTCCGAGGAACAAGCCTCCAGCTCACGGCAGGCCAGTCCGTACGCGAGAGCGGACATTCCCGAGCAGCCATAGCCGTCGAGGTGCATACCGAGCAGGCCCAGCTCGCCGAAGTCGCGGGCGAGTTCGGTGAGGGTGGGGAGGTCTCCCTGCTCGAACCAGCCGGCGATGTGCGGCTGCACCTTGTCGTCCAGGTACTGGCGGACCGTGTCGCGCACGGCCCTGTCGGTATCGGTGAGGAGGGACTCCACGCCGAGCGGGTCGGCCGGGTCGAGGGCAGGGAAGGGCATGGTCGGACTCCTTACGGTCACGGGCCAGGGCGGCTTGGAGTTCGGCGTTGAGGGCGACGCGGTGGGTGACCCGGTCGCGGTCGGTGGCGAAGCGCGGATCGTCCGCCCATTCCGGGTGGCCGAGCGCCTCGCACAGCCGGCTCTATGGACGGGCCGATCACAGTCCACGCCCTCCATGCCCAGGGGCCCGGTGGATGGCTGCACATACCCGACGGCTGGCCCGTCGACGCCATCGGTTTGTCGTTGGAGGACAAGAATCCCGACATAGGGATCTTCAAGCCTGGCAGCGGTAAGGACCCCGATTCGGTCGAGCCCGGATGCCATGTAGGGCCGAAGGACTACGCCTGGTTCCAGCGCGCATTGGCCCGTGTCGAGGCCGCAGGCGTCACAGCCTTCGCAGGTGATGGCGAATCCACCGCGGCGCTTCTCAATGCACGGCAGGGCAGCGACTTGTTCCGGGGGGTTCGCACGCCGCCGCCGGCAGCGACCAGGACCAGAGCTACACATGGCTGGGCGAGAAATTCGAAGGCACGGACCATGTCTTCCGACTCATCGGGGAAAGGGTCCAGGCGTTCTCCGGTGTCGCGGCCGGCATCCTCTCTGCCGTGGTCACCAGGAAGAAGCCCGAGCGGCACCCCGACGTGGCCGCCTACCGGGAACGCGTACACGCATGGAGGGCCAAGAGACGCGGGACGTCCTGGGACCGCACATGGAACGGCGTCGTCTCCATCAGCCCGGAGGGCACCGTACTCGCCATGCGCAAGCTCCGGTCTTCCAGAACGAGTGACGGAGGGCTTCGTGCATCGGCGCCACCCCGAGAGGCATGCGGCAACCGGAACTGACCGCCCGTCAGTGAACTCGGCAAAGGGTCAGCATGGGCCCTGCCGAACACGGTTACAGATGACTACAGTCACACTGGCGCCCACTGCCGCAATCCTGTGGCTGACCTGCGAAGACGCCGGTATGAAGCGGTCCTGGTAAGAGTAAGGAGCGAGCCGTGTTCTACTACCTGCTCAAATACGTGCTGCTGGGACCGCTGCTCCGGATGGTCTTCCGGCCACGTATCGAGGGGCTGGAGCATGTGCCGGACTCCGGCGCGGCCATCGTCGCGGGCAACCATCTGTCGTTCTCGGACCACTTCCTGATGCCCGCGATTCTCAGACGGCGCATCACCTTTCTGGCGAAGGCGGAGTACTTCACGGGCCCGGGCCTCAGGGGCCGCCTCACGGCCGCCTTCTTCCGCAGCGCCGGGCAGATCCCCGTCGACCGCTCCGGGAAGGAGGCCGGCCAGGCGGCGATCCGGGAGGGCCTCGGGGTGCTGAGCAAGGGGGAGTTGCTCGGCATCTATCCCGAGGGCACCCGATCGCACGACGGCCGCCTGTACAAGGGCAAGGTCGGCGTCGCCGTCATGGCGCTCAAGGCGGGCGTCCCCGTGGTGCCGTGCGCGATGATCGGTACGTTCGAGGCCCAGCCCCCGGGCAAGGTCGTCCCGAGGATCCACCCGGTCGTCATCCGCTTCGGCAAGCCGCTGGACTTCTCCCGCTACGCCGGGATGGAGGACGAGAAGGCGGTCCTGCGCGCCGTCACCGACGAGATCATGTACGCGATCCTGACGCTGTCCGAGCAGGAGTACGTCGACCAGTACGCGGCCGTGGCCAAGGCCGAGCAGGCCGCCGCCGCGGGCGAGAAGGAGCGCCGGTTCCCGCGTTCGCCGCTGGGTTGACCCGGGCCCAACCGACGACAACGCGGCGAGGCGCGGTGCCAGGCGCCGCGAGCCCGGCATGATCGGCCAAACACCAGCCAGCCGCGTCACCAACCTGTCCGGCCAGCACACCTAGGCCGAGGCGGTACGGCGAAGGGGCGCCCGGGCATCCCGGCCGCCCCTCACCGCGTGCGTCCGCCCGTTACGGCTGCGGGGTCGCGTGCGGAGTGCAGGTCACGTCCGACCCGTCCACCTTGCCGGTGAGCAGGTAGGCGTCCACCCGGCTGTTGATGCACGGGTTGACCAGACCGGTGACTCCGTGGGAGCCCGCGTCCTTCTCGGTGATCAGGCGGGAGCCCTTGAAGCGCTTGTGCAGTTCGACGGCGCCCGGGTACGGGGTGGCCGCGTCCCGCGTGGACTGCACGATCAGCACCTGCGGCAGGCCCTTGCCGGTCTTGACGTTCACCGGGGTCTGCTGCTGAACCGGCCAGGTGGCGCACGGCAGGTTCATCCAGGCGTTGGACCAGGTCAAGAACGGGTACTTGGCGTTCAGCCGCGTGTTGTCCTGGTCCCACTTCTTCCAGCTGGTGGGCCACTTGGCGTCGGTGCACTCGACGGCCGTGTAGACGGCGTTGCCGTTCTCCGAGGAGATGTTGCCCGCGGTGTCGGACATGTCGGGGGCGGCGGCGTCGACGAGCGCCTGGGTGTCACCGGCGAAGTACTTGCTGAACACCGTCGCCACCGGCACCCACGAGGAGTCGTAGTACGGGGCGCTCTGGAAGAAGCCGAGCAGCTCGGCCGGGCCGACGACCCCGCCGATCGGGTTCTTCTTCGCGGTGGCGCGCAGCTGGAGCCACTTGGCCTGGACGGCGTCGCGGGTGGTGCCCAGGTGGAAGCTGGCGTCGTTCTTGGCGACCCAGTCCTCCCAGTCCTTCCAGCGGCCCTCGAAGGCGACGTCCTGGCCCAGGTTGGCCTGGTACCAGATGTTCTCCTTCGCCGGGTTGACGACGCTGTCCACGATCATCCGGCGGACGTGGCCCGGGAAGAGCGTGCCGTAGACGGCGCCGAGGTAGGTGCCGTAGGAGACACCCAGGTAGTTGATCTTCTTCTCACCGAGCGCGGCGCGGATGACGTCCAGGTCGCGGGCGGTGTTCGGCGTGGTCATCTGCTCGAGCATGGCCCGGCCGGTGCGGTCCAGGCAGCCGTCGGCGTACTCGCGGGCCAGCTTGCGCTGGGCGAGCTTGTCGGCCTCGGAGTCGGGCACCGGGTCCATCTTGGGTGCCTTCACGAACTCCTGCGGATCCATGCAGGAGATGGGCGCCGAGTGGCCGACACCGCGCGGGTCGAAGCCGACGAAGTCGTAGGCCTTCGCCACGTTGGCCCAGACCGGGTTCTTGGCGGTGACCCGGGCCGGGAAGCGCAGGCCCGAGCCGCCCGGACCACCCGGGTTGTAGACGAGGGCGCCCTGGCGCTCCTGCGGGGTGCCGGTGTTGCCGATGCGGTCGACGGCGAGCTTGATCTGCTTGCCGAAGGGGTGCGCGTAGTCGAGCGGCACGGAGACGTAGCCGCACTGGATGGGCTTGGCCAGTCCCCAGTCGGCGGGGCAGTCCTGCCAGTCGATACCGGTCTTGGCGGCGTGGGCGGCGGCGATCGCCGCGCCCACCGCCTCGCGGTCCTGGCCGCGGCGGCTGTCCGCGCTGGCCGCGGGGGCCGACACGGCGCCGGCTATCAGGGTCGCCGTGACCAGCGCACCGGCCGAACCGAGCGCCATGACCCGGCTCTTCGGTCTGATGTCCCTCAAGTAGGACCTCCCCGTACATCGTTACGAATTGGGTACGGGGGATCCTTCCGGCTGTGAGGTCCCTGAGAACAGGGGTCGTTGACCTTCTTTGCCAATCCGATAACCGGCGCGGATTGTTCCGCTCAGCGGAGATCCGGCGCCGGTTCCCCGGCCGTCGCCGGGCCGAGGGCCGCCAGTGCCTCGTCGAGCAGACGGCGCAGCAGCAGCGCGTCCGGCGCCACCGCGCTCACCAGCGCGGCGGGCCCGGCGAGCGGGACCAGCACGGCGCCCTCGCCGAGCATGCGGGCCGCCACCGGTGTCCGCGCGAACTCAGGGCGCACCACGACGAGCTGTCCCACGGCCCGGTGTCCGGCCAGCACGGCGGGCCCGTCCCAGCCGGCCGGCGCGCCGGGGCCGCAGCACAACTCCTGGTCGAGCACGGCCCGGCCGCCGATCCGGACAGTGAGACGGCTGGTGAGCCGCCCGGGGGTCTCCCCCGCCCGGCCGAGCACCTGTTCCTCGCGCAGGACGAGACGAGCCGTCGGCGCCAGGTCGACGCGCGTGGTGACCCGCAGGTCGCTGGCGCGTGCGGAGATCAACTGCTCGGGCAGCCAGTGCAGTTCGCCACCGTCGGCCACGGTGAGCCGTACGTCGTACCGCGCCTCGCCCGGGGCCTGCCCCGGCAGCGCGAGGGTGGCGGCGGCCGACCCGATCCGCAGCCGGGCCCCGCTCCCGACCCGTGCGTCGACGGCGAAACGGTCACCGCCGAGCGGTCCGCTCATCGCGCCGACGAGCAGGACGTGCGCCTCGGCGCCGCTCCCCCGCGTCCGCCGCGGCGCGAGCGGTCCCTCGCCCTCCAGCACGCGCAGGGAGGTACCACCACGTCCGTCGTCCCGGGCGACGATCCGCGCGGCAGCCCGGACGCCGGCCGCCGAGGCGGTGGCAGCGGCTGCCGAGGCGGTGGCAGCGGCCGCGTTCGGGGCCACGGCCGTCATGCCGTCCACGCCGCGAGCCGTGCCCGCACCCAGGCGGCGACCTCGGACGCCCCGGTCTCGCTCCGCAGCGACTGGAGGACGACCGGCAGTTCGCCGCGCGCGGCCTTCGCGTCGGCGGCCATCCGCCCGAGGTCGGAGCCGACGTACGGCGCGAGGTCGGTCTTGTTGACGACGAGCAGGTCGGCGGTGGTGACACCGGGACCGCCCTTGCGCGGGATGTCGTCGCCGCCGGCGACGTCGATGACGAAGATCTGCGCGTCGACGAGCCCCTTGGAGAAGGTCGCGGTGAGGTTGTCCCCGCCGGACTCCACGAGGACCAGGTCCAGCGGACCGACGGCGTCCTCCAGGTCCTCGACGGCCTCCAGGTTCGCCGAGATGTCGTCCCGGATCGCCGTGTGCGGGCAGGCGCCCGTCTCCACGGCCGTGATCCGCTCGGGCGGCAGCACCGCCTCGCGCAACAGGAACTCGGCGTCCTCGCGCGTGTAGATGTCGTTGGTGACGACGGCGAGCGAGAACTCCTCGCGCAGCGCCCGGCACAGCGCGGCGACCGTGGCGGTCTTCCCGGACCCCACGGGCCCGCCGAGCCCGATCCGCAGCGCCCGCCGCCTCCCGTCGGGCCGATGCGCATCGGCGCTCGGGGCGGGGGTGGTGTGGTGGGAGTGATCGAGATGCATGAGATGGCTCCAGTACAAGCAGCCCGGTCGGGGCATGTCAGCCCGTCCGGCGTTTGAGGACGAGGCCGTTCAGGACGATGGGGGTCTGTGGGGGCGAAGCCCCCAGGGTCGGGAATGGGAAGGGGCGGCGGGGGCGAACTCCCCGGGACGGACGGACCCCAAACGGGCCTACGACGCGAACAACCGCACCGGCCAGGCCGCATGCGCCTCCGCCCCGATCTCGAGCAGCGGCGCCGACGCCGCGGGCAGCGCATCGACCCCGTCGACGGCGGCAAGCCGCGCCGCGCTCACCGCCCGCTCGACCACCCCGTCCAGCTCGGGCGCCAGCCGCGCCAGCACACCCGTCGCGTCGAACGGATCGAGGCCGAGCAACCGCACCGTCGCCGTGGCCGGCCCGCTCACGCTCTCGTACGCCGCACAGTGCGCCGCGTCCTCGGGCCCCAGCCCGGCCGCCCGCGCCGTCAGCCCGAGCACCACCGGCTGATGGGCCCCTTTGGGGAACGCCCGTGCCACGGTGTCCAGTTCGGCCGTCGGCCAGGTCGCCCGGGCGGCCCGCATCAGCTGCCGCCCCAGCTTGCGCGCGGCCACCCGCAGTGCCGGTGACGGGGTCCGCGCGTCCGCCGCCGCGTCGAGTTCGGCCGGGTCGTGCCCGAGCGCGGCGGCCGCGGCGAGGGCGGCGGCGACCAGCCCGGTCGTCTGTAGCCGGCCACGGCAGAAGTCCGCCAGGTCCGCCGCTGAGGTGATGCGCCCGGCCCTGACGGCCGCCTCGGCCCCGCCGGAGTGCGCGTGCCCTCCGGCGGGAAAGCGGCCGTCGGCCAGGACGAGAAGTGCCGCTCGTGACATACCGGCACCCTCAGAAGAGGAAGTAGCGCTGGGCCATGGGCAGTTCGGCGGCCGGTGTCGCCTCGACCAGCTCGCCGTCGATGCGGACGGCGAAGCTGTCCGGGTCGATGCGGACGTCCGGCCGAGCGTCGTTCTCCCGCATGTCGGCCTTGGTCACCCCACGCGTGGAGGCGATGGCGACGAAGCGCTTGCCCAGCCGGAGCCGCTCCGGCAGCCCGTCCTCCAGCGCGAGCGGAGCCACGAAGTTGAACGAGTTGGACGCGGGCGCCCGTCCGATCGCGCCGTACATCGGGCGCGGCAGGATGGGCTGCGGGGTCGGGATCGAGGCGTTCGCATCACCCATCTGGGCGTACGCGATCTGCCCGCCCTTGATGACCAGCAGCGGCTTGACGCCGAAGAAGGCGGGCTCCCACAGCACCAGGTCGGCGAGCTTTCCGCTCCGGACCGAACCGATCTCGTGGTCCAGGCCCTGCGCGGCGGCCGGGTTGATCGTGTACTTGGCGACATATCGACGTACGCGATGGTTGTCGGCACGACCGTCGCCCGGCAGCGCTCCCCGGCGGCGCTTCATGACGTGCGCCGTCTGCCAGGTCCGCAGGATCACCTCGCCGACCCGGCCCATGGCCTGGGAGTCGGAGGAGATGATCGAGATCGCGCCGAGGTCGTGCAGGACGTCCTCGGCGCCGATCGTGGACGGGCGGATCCGCGACTCGGCGAACGCCAGGTCCTCCGGCACGGCGGGGTTGAGGTGGTGGCACACCATCAGCATGTCGAGGTGTTCCTCGGCGGTGTTGACGGTGAACGGGCGGGTCGGGTTGGTGGAGCTGGGCAGCACGTTCGGCTCGGACACCACGGTCATGATGTCCGGCGCGTGTCCGCCGCCCGCGCCCTCGGTGTGGTAGCTGTGGATGCCGCGCCCGGCGATCGCGGCGAGCGTGTCACCCACGAAACCGGCCTCGTTGAGGGTGTCGGTGTGGATGGCGACCTGGATGCCGGTGCGGTCGGCGACGGTGAGCGCGGCGTCGATGACGGCGGGCGTGGAACCCCAGTCCTCGTGCAGCTTCAGGCCGAGCGCCCCGCCGCGGATCTGGGAGAGCATCGCCTCGTGGGAGACGGTGTTGCCCTTGCCCAGCAGGCCGATGTTGAGCGGGTACGCCTCCAGCGCCTCCAGTGTCCGGGCCAGGTGCCACGGGCCGGGGGTCACGGTGGTCGCCTTCGAGCCCTCGGCCGGGCCGGTGCCGCCGCCCACCAGGGTGGTGATGCCGGAGGCGAGCGCCTCGTCGGCGACCTGGGGGCAGATGAAGTGGACGTGCGCGTCGACGGCGCCGGCGGTGAGGATGCGCCCGTTGCCCGCGATGATCTCGGTCTCCGGGCCGAGGACGAGGTCCGGGTGGACGCCGTCCATGGTGTCGGGGTTGCCCGCCTTGCCGATGCCGGTGATCCGGCCGTCGCGGATGCCGACGTCGGCCTTGACGACGCCCCAGTGGTCGACGATGACGACACCGGTGATCACCGTGTCGGGGGCGCCGTCGGCGCGGGTGGCCCGCGACTGTCCCATGGACTCGCGGATGACCTTGCCGCCGCCGAAGACGGCCTCGTCACCGGCGAGTCCGGGGCCGCCGCAGCGGTCCTCCTCGATCTCGACGACCAGGTCGGTGTCGGCGAGCCGGATGCGGTCGCCGGTGGTGGGGCCGAACAGGTCGGCGTAGGCGGCACGCGAGATCTCAGGCATCGAGGGCACCCCCGATCCGGCCGCGCAGCCCGGGCACGATGCGGGCGCCGGCGAGCGGGACGAGTTCGACGTCGACGGGGATGCCGGGCTCGAAGCGCACGGCGGTCCCGGCGGCGATGTTCAGCCGCTTGCCGTGCGCGGCGGCACGGTCGAACTCCAGGCCGGGGTTGGCCTCGGCGAAGTGGTAGTGGGAACCGACCTGGACGGGGCGGTCGGCGGCGTTCAGCACGGTCAGCCGGGTGACCTCGCGGCCCTCGTTGTAGACGATCGGGCCGTCGGCGAACAGGATCTCTCCGGGGATCACGGCGGTCCTCCCCCTCAGACGATCGGCTCGTGGACGGTCACGAGCTTGGTGCCGTCGGGGAAGGTGGCCTCGACCTGGACGTCGTGGATCATCTCCGCCACGCCGTCCATGACGTCGTCCCTGGTGAGCAGCTTGCGTCCGGTGGACATGAGCTCGGCGACGGTACGGCCGTCGCGGGCGCCCTCGAGGATGTGCGACGTGATGAGGGCGACCGCCTCCGGGTGGTTCAGCCTCAGCCCTCGGGCCCGGCGCTTCTCGGCCACGTCGGCCGCCACATGGATCAGCAGCCTCTCTTGTTCGTGCGGGGTCAGTTGCACGTACCCACCTCACAGTCCTCGCTCCGGACCGTGCGGGGTCCGGTTGCCGCAGCCACCGCGACGGGAGACAGGTCTAACACACGGACGCATGGCCCATTTCCGAACATCCCGGACGGAAAAACCGCAGGTGGCGTGGAATGCGAGGCTAGTTCGCCGGAGTTTCGTCGACGTTAACCAGACCTTGATCATTTCATGACCGGCGTATGAGCCGGCCCATACGCGGCGCGCGACGGAGGTCCGGCCACGACGCGGGGTGCGGCCGGAAGGCGATCCGCTAGCGGGGCTCCGGTCCCCGGTGCTCGGCCGTGATGCCGAAGCGGTGCTGTTCGCGCGGGGCGGGGGCGACGTCCCGGACCTGGGAGACGGCGCCGATGACCTGCTCCCCGGCGGGCTCCTCGCACTCGCCCTCCAGCCGTTCCAGGTCGGCTGCGGAGACCAGGGCGACCAGAGGCTTGCCGTGCCGCGTGACCACGACGCGCTCACCGCCGTACACCACGCGGTTGATCAGATCGGCGAGCTCAGCCCTGGCTTGCGTCACCGGAATCTCGTAGGCCATACACCCACCTTACGGGGCGTTCGCGGTCGCCCTCAGGGCTCGGAACGGCCCACGGGCAGGCCCTCCGCGTGCCGGTCGAGCGCCCGCCTCAGCTCCTCCAGCTCGGTGTCGGACAGCGCGCCGCCCTGCGCGAACTTCAGGACGTGTTCGGCGACCGTGCGCACCTTGGTGTTCGTGCGCTGCGAGACCTCCCGCAGCACCCGCCAGGCGTCGTCGGGCGGCACCCCGGCGAAGGCCACCACCGCACCGATGGCCTGGTCGATGACGGCGTGCGAGGTCACGGCGTGCCGCAGCTGGCCGATCTCCTCGTGCAGCCGCTCGTGTTCCAGCACGAGATCGGTCACGGAGAGCGGCTGGAGGGGATGCCACCGGGAAATCGCGAAGAACGCCATGGAGATCTCCTGGGTCGTCGAGCGGCCGGAGTTCCATCTCCAGCTTGCTCCAGGAGCCTGCCGAGCACGACCGGAGACAGAATCACCGCGCCATCCCCGACTGCATTCCCCATCGACGCACGTACGTCCTGTACATTTTTTACAGATCTCTTTCTGGAGGGATGCGCCATGAACCGACCGTCCGACCACCACGTCCTGCCGGAGTTCACCGAGCTCACGAGCGCCGGACGACGCACGCTGGATCCGTACGCCAAACTCCTGGAGGAACGGATCGTCCTGCTCGGCACGCCGATCGACGACACCTCGGCGAACGACGTCATCGCACAGCTCGTCCACCTCGAGCACCAGAACCCCGACCGGGACATCTCGCTGTACATCAACTCGCCCGGCGGCTCCTTCGAGGCCATGGCGGCGATCCACGACACGATGGCCTTCGTCGCCTGCGACGTGGCGACGGTCTGCCTGGGCCAGGCCGTCGCCACCGCCGCCCTGCTGCTGGCCGCGGGCGCGCCGGGCAAGCGGTCCGCGCTGCCCGGGGCGCGGATGGTGCTGCGGCAGCCGTCGCTGCCCGAGCCGGTGGAGGGGCAGGTGTCGGACCTGACGGTCCGGGCGGAGGAGCTGCTGCGCGTGCGGGCCCGCCTGGAGGACATGCTCGTACGGCACACCGGGCGCGCCCCGGAGCAGGTGGCCGCGGACCTGGACCGCGAGCGGATCCTGGACGCGCGGGGCGCGCTGGAGTACGGGCTGGTGGACCGGATCGTCCCGGGCCGCGACGCCGTACGGACCGCACCGGACGCGGGATGAGCCGTCGATGCTGCCGCCCGAGCTGCCGCCGCTGCCCGCGCTGACCCGCGCCGAGGCGGAACTGATCGACCGTTACCTCGACGTGGTGGACCTGCTCGGCCGGATCAACCCGGGCCGGTCCGGCGACACCTACCGGGGCCTGAGGGCCGCCCAGGCCCTGGTCGGCAGGGCGGCCGAGCTGCGCGACGCGCTGACGCTGATGCACCAGCGGGGCGAGACGGAGCTGCACGCGGCGACGCTTGCGCGGGCGCTGCGGATCCTGGACGGCGACCGGCGCACATCCCGTGTCACCGTGCCCCCCGACGGCCCGAGTTGACGCCCCCACAGCCGCACAACAGCCGGACGAGGGGGACACGGCGCGCGCAGATAGACCGGAACGGACCAAATGACGTACCGCCTTTCGGTGGAAACGACCTTCCTTTCTCGGGGCCGCAGCGGTTGCGCAACGCGCCTGCCCCACTTGGCGCAATGAGGTGTTACGGCGCTGGTCCGGGCCTCACCCCGGAAGGCGACAGACGTTCGAAGGCATGGGTGTCCACCCGAACGGATGAGTGGTGAGTAACAACACAAATCCCCGGTTCCGTTGGGATTTTCGGACATCCGTGAGCCAAGATCCCTGTCTGACGACAAGCCCCCGCCGCAGCGGCGGGGCGGTCCGGGCGGACGCCGAGTCCTGCCGCCGCCCGGACGACCGGTCGACGGCAGTGGATCGGCAGGAGTGGAGGACCCGAGCACGACGGGTCGCCGGTTCGGTCACGCCATGGCCGGGTCGAGCAGCCCTTGGGGTGAAGCCGCGTCCGACGCGGCCGGGCTACTTCGCCAGCCCGAATCCGACAGGTCATCCTTCACAGGCGGCTGACGAAGGGTTGCGCATGACTGCGCTCAATCGTGTCCCGTCGTTCATGGCCCGGGCCGGCACGGCCTCGGCCCTGACCATCGCCGCCGTGGGTGGCTCGATCGTGGTACCGGGCTTCGCACCGGACGCCTCGGCCGCGACCCTGGCGACGAAGGCGCTCAAGATCGCGGCGTCCAAGAAGGGCTCCCCCTATCAGTGGGGAGCGACCGGTCCGCGCAGGTTCGACTGCTCCGGGCTCACGCTGTACTCGTTCAAGAAGGCGGGCAAGAAGCTGCCGCGCACGGCCGCCCAGCAGTACAACAAGACCCGCCACATCTCCTCACGCAGCCGCAGGGCCGGGGACCTCGTGTTCTTCCACTCGGGCTCGTACGTCTACCACGTCGGCATCTACGCCGGCGGCGGCAAGATCTGGCACGCCCCGAAGACCGGGGACGTCGTGCGGCTGCAGAAGATCTGGACCCGGAGCGTCTGGTACGGCCGGGTCAGCTGACGAGCCCGAGGCGGTGGCGGGGCCGTTGGGCCACCGCCACCGCCTCGGGCTGCCACGCATCCCGTCAGCCGCGCCGGCCGCGCCCGCCGGGCCGGCCCCTGCCCGCGCCCGGAGGGCGGGCGAGACCCCTCTACGACTCCCGTCTGCCCGCCGTCGTCACCGGGCGGTCCTCGAAGGTCCACGGGAGCTCGATCCAGACCGTCTTGCCGCCCTCACGAGTGGGGCGCACGGTGAGGGTGCCGCCGCACTCCGCGGTGAGCCACCGGATGATCACCATCCCCCGGCCGTTGTCCTGCTGGACGGCGGCCGGCAGTCGTTTGGGGAAGCGCGGGTGGCTGTCGGTCACCCCGATGCGCAGCTGTTCGTCACGTTCCAGGACCAGGTCCACCGTGAAGGTGGGTGACTGCCCGAGGGTGTGCTGTACGGCGTTGGTGGCGAGTTCGGAGACGATGAGCCGTACGGTCTCGGCGGTCTCCGTGTCCGACGGCAGGCCCCACTCCGTCAGGGTGCCCACCGCATAGGTTCGGGCGGCGGCGACCGAGGCGGGATCGCTCGGCAGAGTGACGGATGCTTCCAGATGGTCTGCCATGGCGACGTCGTCCCTTTCCCACGGGACCGGGGTCCGACACGGAGCGGATGGTTCGAGTACGGTCCCGGACTGGTGCTTCGCCGTCAGACTGCCACCACAGGGCCGGTCACGGGTGGCGATCCACCAAGATGTGCATATATCTGTCGCTCGAAGCGGTGAACTGTGCGACGGCAGAGCGGATTTGGCGCGGGTTTGCGGAGGCTGTCACCGGGAGCCCGGACGGAGTAAGGAGCAGTCGATGCAGCACGGTCCCGCGGTGCGCCGCCGCAAGCTGGGCGCCGAACTGCGCGCGCTGCGCGCCGGTGCGGGCCTCACCAGTGGTGAGGCGGCCCGACTGGTGGGCTGGCACCAGTCGAAGGTGAGCAGGATCGAGACCGGCGCGAGCGGGGTCAAACCGGCCGATGTGCGGTTACTGCTGGACGCCTACGCGGTCCGCGACTCCCAGCTGCGCGATCTGCTCATGGTGCTGGCGGGCTCCGACGACGGCGACGAACGGCAGCACTGGTGGCACGCCTATCGGGGCGTACTGCCGCCGACGTACCGGGACTTCATCAGCCTGGAGTCACAGGCCACCGCGATGCGCACCCTGGAGACCTCGGTGGTCCCGGGGCTGTTGCAGACCCCGGAGTACGCCCGCGCGGTGACCCGGGCGGCCGTGGACGGACCCGACGACGACCGGCTGGACGCCCTGGTGGAGGTGCGGCTGGCCCGGCAGGACGTGCTGCGGGCCGATCCTCCGCTGGAGCTGCACGCCGTGCTCGACGAGGCGGTGCTGCGCCGGGAGGTCGGCGGGCCGGAGGTGATGGCGCGGCAGCTGGAACGCCTGACCAGGGCGGCGCGACTGCCCCAAGTCCGGCTCCAGGTACTGCCGTTCGCCGCCGGGGCGCATATCGGCATCACCGGTCCTTTCGTAATCTTTTCATTTTCGAACACTTCTGATCTGGACGTCGTTGTTCTCGACCACTTGACGAGTAGCCTCCATCTCGAACGGAAAGAAGACCTAGAGGCCTACACCGAGGCCTTCAACTCCCTTCGGTACCACGCGCTTTCGATCGAGGACTCGCTGGACTTCATCGCCGCGATACACCACGACAAGTGACGGCACGGCACGCAACCGCGTAAGGAGGCACCATGTCCGCTTTGCTGGGGCACGTACCTTCCCCTACCGATCTGCACGGTGTGCGGTGGCTGCGCAGCAGCTACAGCACGGGAGCCAACAACTGCGTCGAGACGGCCCGGCCGGCCTCAGGGCCGTGCGAAGGACTGCTCGCCGTGCGCGACTCCAAGGACCCGGCCGGACCCGCACTGCTCTTCTCCCCTGAGAGCTGGGCGGACTTCACGGCCGCGGTGCACCGCATCTGAGGTCCGTATCCGGTGGCGCACGGCCGTGTCACGCCGACTCATGGCCGCGTTTCGCCGATCACCCGTACCGCGCGTTCGATCTGAGCCCCGGAGAGGTCGGCACGGGCGGTCAGCCGGAGCCGTGAGATGCCGTCGGGCACGGAAGGAGGACGGAAGCAGCCCACGGCCAGGCCCGCCGCACGGCAGTCGGCCGCCCAGCGCACGGCGCTCTCCGGGGACGGCGCGCGCACGGAGACCACCGCGGCGTCCGGGCGTACCGCCTCGAGCCCCGCGGCGGTCAGGCGTGCGTGCAGTTCGGTCGCCACCGTGCGCGCCCGCGCCGCCCGCTCCGGCTCGCGGCGCAGCAGTCTCAGGGCGGCCAGGGCCGCCCCTGCCGCGGCGGGGGCCAGGCCCGTGTCGAAGATGAACGTCCGGGCCGCGTTGATCAGGTGTTCGATCACCCGGGCGGGTCCTAGCACGGCCCCGCCCTGGCTGCCGAGCGACTTGGACAGCGTGGCCGTCACCACCACGTCGTCGGCGCCCGCCAGCCCCGCTGCGTGCGGGGCGCCGCGACCGCCGGGGCCGAGGACGCCCAGGCCGTGGGCGTCGTCGACGACCAGTCCCGCGCCGTGCTCCCGGCACGCCATCGCGAACTCGGCGAGCGGGGCCGCGTCGCCGTCGACCGAGAACACCGTGTCGGAGACGAGGACCGCCTCGCCGGCGTGGGTGCCGAGCGCCTTGCGCACGGCCTCCGGGTCGGCGTGCGCGACGACCTGTGTGGTGGCGCGGGCCAGCCGGCAGCCGTCGATGAGCGAGGCGTGGTTGCCCGCGTCGGAGACGATCAGCGAGCCGTGCGGCGCGAGCGCGGTGACCGCGGCGAGGTTGGCGGCGTATCCGGAGGAGAACACGAGCGCAGCCTCGAAGCCGCAGAAGTCGGCCAGCTCGCGCTCCAGTTCCGTGTGCAGCTCGGTGGTGCCGGTGACGAGCCGGGAGCCGGTGGAGCCGCCGCCCCAGGTACGCGCCGCCGCGGCGGCCGCTTCGGTCACCTCGGGGTGGCGGGCCAGCCCCAGGTAGTCGTTGCTCGCCAGGTCCAGCAGCGGCGTGTCGGCCGGGCGAGGGCGCAGGGTCCGTACGAGCCCGGCCCGGCGGCGTGCGTCCGCCTGCTCGTCGATCCAGCCGAACGCCATGGCTCCTCCGGGCTTTTGTAGGCAGTGCACAGACACTAGCCGGACGACCAGCCGGGCATCGTGTGGCAATACCCACACGTCGAACCGTCTGTAGTTGTGCAGACTCTCCTTGGCCCGGGCCGCTCCCTTAGGACAGGATCAACTCTCATGGACCTGCTGAACACGCTGGTGGACAAGGGGCTTCGGCGCGAGCTGCCGACCCGCGAGGAAGCTCTGGCCGTGCTGGCCACCTCCGACGACGACCTGCTCGATGTGGTGGCGGCGGCCGGAAAGGTGCGTCGCCACTGGTTCGGCCGACGGGTGAAACTCAACTACCTGGTCAACCTCAAGTCGGGCCTGTGCCCCGAGGACTGCTCCTACTGCTCCCAGCGGCTCGGCTCGAAGGCGGACATCCTCAAGTACACCTGGCTCAAGCCGGACGAGGCCTCGGAGGCCGCGGCGGCCGGGCTGGCCGGCGGCGCCAAGCGGGTGTGCCTGGTGGCCAGCGGGCGCGGTCCGACCGACCGTGACGTGGACCGGGTCTCGGAGACCATCAAGGCCATCAAGGACCAGAACGAGGGCGTCGAGGTGTGCGCCTGTCTCGGGCTGCTCTCCGACGGCCAGGCCGAACGGCTGCGCGAGGCCGGGGCCGACGCCTACAACCACAACCTCAACACCTCCGAGGCGACCTACGGCGACATCACCACCACCCACACCTACGCCGACCGGGTGGACACGGTGACCAAGGCGCACGCGGCCGGGCTGTCCGCCTGCTCCGGGCTCATCGCCGGCATGGGCGAGAGCGACGAGGACCTGGTCGACGTGGTGTTCTCGCTGCGCGAGCTGGACCCGGACTCGGTGCCGGTGAACTTCCTGATCCCGTTCGAGGGCACCCCGCTGGCCAAGGAGTGGAACCTCACCCCGCAGCGCTGCCTGCGGATCCTCGCGATGGTCCGGTTCGTCTGCCCGGACGTGGAGGTCCGGATCGCCGGTGGCCGCGAGGTGCATCTGCGCACGATGCAGCCGCTCGCGCTGCACCTGGCCAACTCGATCTTCCTCGGTGACTACCTGACCAGCGAGGGCCAGGCCGGCAAGGCCGACCTGGAGATGATCGCGGACGCCGGATTCGAGGTGGAGGGCGCCGACCAGGTGACGCTGCCGGAGCACCGGGCGTCCGGCGGCTGCCACCAGGACGCCTCCGATGGCTGCCACGACGGCGCCTCCGGTGGCTGCCACGACGGCGGCGTGTGCGGTACCGCCGCCGACGCGGCCCCGTCGGTGAACGAGCCCCGCACGGATCTGGTCGCCGTACGCCGCCGGGGCGCCGGAACGGACCTCGCACCCAATGCCTGATCTGCCCGGCCGGAGCGTGTCCGGGCTGCTGGAGCTCGACCGGCGGCACGTGTGGCACCCGTACGGCCCGATGCCCGGCCGTCAGGAACCGCTCGTCGTGGAGTCGGCGAGCGGGGTGCGGCTGAAGCTCGCCGACGGTTCGGGCGAACTGGTGGACGGCATGTCGTCCTGGTGGGCCGCGATCCACGGCTACAACCACCCGGTGCTCAACGAGGCCGTCCACGCCCAGCTGGACCGGATGAGCCATGTGATGTTCGGCGGACTCACCCACGAGCCGGCCGTCCGGCTCGCGAAGCTCCTTGTCGACATGTCGCCCGACGGCCTGGAGCATGTCTTTCTCGCCGACTCCGGCTCGGTCTCGGTCGAGGTCGCGGTCAAGATGTGCCTGCAGTACTGGCGCTCGCTGGGCCGCCCGGCCAAGCGGCGGCTGCTGACCTGGCGGGGCGGCTACCACGGCGACACCTGGCAGCCGATGTCCGTGTGCGATCCCGAGGGCGGGATGCACGAGCTGTGGACCGGTGTGCTGCCGCGTCAGGTGTTCGCCGAGGCGCCACCGGCCGAGTACGACGAGGCGTACGCCACCCGTCTGCACGAGCTGATCGAACGCCATGCCGGTGAACTGGCCGCCGTGATCGTCGAACCGGTGGTGCAGGGCGCGGGCGGAATGCGGTTCCACTCCCCCGCCTATCTGCGGGTGCTGCGCGAGGCGTGCGACGCGCACGACGTGCTGCTGGTGTTCGACGAGATCGCGACCGGGTTCGGCCGCACCGGCACGCTGTTCGCGGCGGAGCACGCGGACGTGGCACCCGACGTGATGTGTGTGGGCAAGGCGCTGACCGGCGGTTATCTGACGATGGCGGCGACGCTGTGCACCGCGCGCGTGGCGGACGGGATCTCCCGGGGCGAGGTGCCGGTGCTGGCGCACGGTCCGACGTTCATGGGCAATCCGCTGGCGGCGGCCGTGGCCTGTGCCTCGATCGAACTGCTGCTCGGCCAGGACTGGCGCGCGGAGGTCGAACGGATCGAGACGGGACTGCGGGCGGGTCTGGCCGAGGCGGCCGGGCTCGACGGGGTGAAGGACGTACGGGTCCTCGGCGCCATCGGGGTCGTCCAGCTCGACCACGCGGTGGACATGGCGGCGGCGACCGGGGCCGCCGTCCGCGAGGGCGTGTGGCTGCGGCCGTTCCGGGACCTGGTGTACACGATGCCGCCGTACGTCACGGGCGACGACGACGTGGCACGGATCGCCCGCGCGGTCTGCGCGGCGGCACGGGAGGGATGAGATGCCAGTACTGGTGATCACGGGAACGGGCACGGAGGTCGGCAAGACGGTCACGACGGCGGCGGTCGCCGCGGCGGCCGTCGCGGCCGGCCGGTCCGTGGCCGTGCTCAAGGCGGCGCAGACCGGCGTGGGCCCGGACGAGCGCGGGGACGCGGCCGAGGTCGTGCGGCTCGCCGGACCGGTGACGGCGAGTGAGATCGCCCGCTACCCCGAGCCGTTGGCGCCCGGCACGGCCGCGCGCCGGGCCGGGCGGGCGCCGGTGCGTCCGCAGGAGGTCGCCGAGACCGCCGCGAAGCTGGCCACCGACCACGATCTGGTGCTGGTCGAGGGGGCGGGCGGTCTGCTCGTACGGTTCGACGAGGCGGGCGGCACGCTCGCCGACGCGGCGCAACTGCTGCGGGCCCCCGTCCTGGTCGTCGCCGCGGCCGGTCTGGGCACGCTGAACACCACCGAGCTGACGGCCCGGGAACTGCGCGGCCGGGGCCTGGACCTGCTGGGTGTGGTGATCGGCGGCTGGCCCGCCGAGCCCGACCTCGCCTCGCGCTGCAACGTGGCCGATCTGCCGCATGTGGCCGGTGCCCCGCTGCTCGGTGCCCTGCCCGACGGCGCCGGGGCCCTCACCCCCGCCGACTTCCGGACGGCCGCCCCGCGGTGGGTGGCGCCCCGCCTGAACGGCAGGTGGGACGCGGCGGCGTTCACACAGCGGGAGGCGCCGGCGCCGTTCGCCTGACGCGCGTGCGCGGCGGGCCCGTGAGGCTCGTGCGGGCGGGCTCGTGCGGGCAGGTGGGTGACGGCCCTTGCGGGCACGCGGGTGCGTGCGGTGGAGTCGTACGGAGGAGTACGGGGGACACTCCCCGTAGGCCCGTCGCGTCCGGGAGGTCGTCATGCCGCTGCGGTCCACCGACTCCGGCAAGGTGGCGCGGGACCCCGTGCACCATCCGCTGTTCGCCCGCTGCTACACGCGGATCAGCGTGGCCGCCGAGACCAGGATGGGGATGGCCGGGATCCGCGAGCGGCTGCTCGCCGGGCTGACCGGACGGGTGATCGAGATCGGCGCGGGCAACGGGCTGAACTTCGCCCACTACCCGGGCACCGTCTCGGAGGTCGTAGCGATCGAGCCGGAGCGCCTGCTGCGGCAGAAGGCAGTGGCGGCGGCCCTGCACACCGACGTCCCGGTCGATGTGGTGCCGGGCTGTGCGGAGGCGCTGCCGGTCAAGAGCGAGGGCTTCGACGCGGTGGTGCTCTCGCTGGTGCTGTGCAGTGTGCGCGATCTGCCGCGCGCCCTCGCCGAGGTGCGCCGGGTCCTGCGGCCGGGCGGCGAGGTGCGGTTCTTCGAGCACGGCACGGGCGGCGGCCCGGCGATGGAACTCGCCCAGCGCGTCCTGGACCGCACGGTGTGGCCGCTGCTGAGCGGTGGCTGCCATCTCTCCCGCGACCCGGTCGCCGCCCTGCGTCGGGCGGGGTTCGAACTCGGCCCCTACCGGAGGGTGATGATGCCGGAGACCGGGCCGGTCCTGCCCAGCTCGTACTGCTCGCTGGGCACCGCCTGGCGGCCGGTGACGGACGCGTCGCCCTCCGGCCACTGAGCGAACTGCTGTTCGCACGACCGGCTCACAGGCTCCTCTGGCGCAGCTCCCGCGCGATGTCCGCTTCGCCTTGCCCCGCCCGCCCCCGCCTGGGCGCCGAAGCGCCGGTCCCCGCAGGGCGCTGCCCCTGGACGGTGGGAGTCCCTGGATGGCGGGTGCCCCTTACACCGGAATCGGGGTGCCCACCCGAGGGTGGAGCCGGGGGTGGAGATCGGCTCGGCCCAACGGGGGATACCGGCTGCGCGCCCGGTCACACTACGCTCGACGGGGGACAAAGCAGTCATGAATCAGCACGTTCAGGGTCCACGGACCACCGAGGAGGGCGCCGTGTCCACACCTGTTCCGGTGCCGGGTCGGGCGTCGTCCGGTGGGATCGCGGCCCGCGCCCGCGGTCTGACGAAGGCGTACGGTTCAGGCGAGACCGCCGTGCTCGCGCTGGACGCGGTGGACGTCGACATCGCCCGCGGCCGTTTCACCGCGGTCATGGGCCCCTCCGGCTCCGGGAAGTCCACGCTCATGCACTGCCTGGCGGGTCTCGACACCGTCTCGGCCGGGCGCGTGTGGATCGGCGACACCGAGATCACGGGGCTCAGGGACCGCGAGCTGACCCGGCTGCGCCGGGACCGGATCGGGTTCATGTTCCAGTCGTTCAACCTGATCCCCACGCTGAACGCGCTCGAGAACATCACCCTGCCGATGGACATCGCGGGCCGCGGGCCCGACGCGGCATGGCTGGACCAGGTCATCGACACACTCGGGCTCAGGAACCGGCTCACCCACCGGCCCTCCGAGCTCTCCGGAGGCCAGCAGCAGCGCGTGGCCTGCGCGCGGGCGCTCGCCTCCCGGCCCGAACTGATCTTCGCGGACGAGCCCACCGGCAATCTCGACTCGCGCGCCGGCCTGGAGGTGCTCGGCTTCCTGCGGGACGCCGTCGACAACCTCGGCCAGACGGTCGTCATGGTGACCCACGACCCCGGGGCCGCCGCCCACTCCGACCTGGTGCTCTACCTCGCCGACGGACGCATCGTGGACGAGCGGGAGCACCCGACGGCGGAAGCCGTCCTGGAGCGCATGCGCCTGTTCGCCGGGGGCGCCACCCGGGCGGCGGGTCCCTCCCTCGGGACCCCGCTGCGCGGTGGGGACGGCACCGCCGTCGGGGAGGCCTGACCTAGGTGCTCAGGGCGACACTGCGCAGCTTCCTCGCGCACAAGGGGCGGCTGCTGCTCTCGGCGCTGGCGGTCGTGCTGTCCGTGGCCTTCGTCGCGGGCAGCCTGATCTTCTCCGACACCGTCAGCCGCACCTTCGACCGGTTGTTCGCCTCGACGGCGGCCGATGTCACGGTGGCGCCGAAGCAGGACCTGAGGTCGCCGGTGCGCACGGGCGCGGTGCAGACCGTGCCCGCCGCGCTCGCCCGGCGGGTGGCCCAGGTGCCGGGCGTCGCGGCGACCCAAGTGGACGCGACCGTCGAGAACGTGGTGGTGGTCGACAGAAGGAACGAACCGGTCGGCCCGACCACCGGCGCGCCCACCATCGCCCGCAACTGGGAGGTCACCGGCCGCAGCCCGGTGGAGCTGACCTCCGGTCACGCCCCGCACGGGGACGGCGAGGCACTCCTGGACGCCGACACCGCCCGGCACAAGCACGTGCGGATCGGGGATGTGCTGACGGTGCAGGCCCAGCCCGGCACGTTCCGGGTGCGGGTGGTCGGCATCGCCACGTTCACCACCACCAACCCGGGCGCGGCGCTGCTGTTCCTCGACACCCCGACCGCGCAGACCAAGCTGCTCGGCTCCACCTCCCGTGCGACCAGCATCTCCGTCGACGCGGCCGCGGGCGTCACCGACGACCAGCTCAAGCAGCGCGTGGCCGCGGCGGTCGGCACCGGGGCGTACGACGTGAAGACCGCCGGTGAGCAGGCCAAGTCGGCCGCCGCGAGCCTGGGCGAGTTCCTCAAGATCATCAAGTACGTGATGGTGGGCTTCGCCGGGATCGCGGTCCTCGTCGGGATCTTCCTGATCGTCAACACCTTCTCGATGCTGATCGCCCAGCGCACCCGGGAACTGGGCCTGTTGCGTGCCCTGGGCGCGGACCGGCGGCAGGTGCGGCGGTCGGTGCTGACCGAGGCGGTGCTGCTCGGCGTGGTGGCGTCCACGCTGGGTCTGGCGGCCGGCATCGGCCTCGCGGCCGGCCTCATCCGGCTCCTTGGTGTCTTCGGCATGAACCTCAGGACGACCGAGATGGTCATCGGGTGGGTCACCCCGGCCGCGGCCTACGTCGTCGGCGTCGGCGTCACGTTCGTGGCGGCCTATCTCCCGGCCCGCCGCGCCGCGGCCGTCTCCCCGATGGCGGCCCTGGTGGACGCCGAGGTGGCCGGGGTGGGTCGGCCGCTGCGGGTGCGTGCGGTGGTGGGCGCGGCCGTGGGGGCGGCCGGCGCGGCGGCGCTCGCGGGCTGCGCCGCCGCGAGCAGAACCGCGACCGCCGCCTCGCTGCTGGGAGTGGGCGTCGTCCTCACGCTGATCGCGACCGTGGTCGCCGGGCCGCTGCTGGTACGACCGCTGATCCGGGTGCTGGGCGGGGCCTTCCCGGCGGTGTTCGGGGCGGTCGGGCGGATGAGCCAGCGCAACGCCCTGCGCAATCCGCGGCGGACCGGCGCGACCGCCGCCGCACTGATGGTGGGGCTGGCCCTGGTCGGCGGTATGTCGGTGGCCAGCGCCTCCATGAGCCGCTCCTTCGACAACCAGATCGACAAGACGCTCGGCGCCGACTACATCGTGCAGAACCGCAGCTTCCTGCCCTTCCCGCAGGAGATCACGGAGACGGTGCGCCACACGCCGGGCGCGGGCACGGTCGTACGGCAGCGGCTGGCGGCGATCGCGGTACGGCTGCCCGACGGCAAGCGGGTGGAGACGGCGGCCTCCGGTTTCGACCGGCAGCTGGACGCGGTCGCCCACATCACGTACCGGGCGGGGAACACCGCGGCGGCGCTGGCCGACGGGCACCTGTCCATGGACGTCGACTTCGCCCGGAGGCATGGCGTGCGGCTGGGCAGCGTGCTGCCCGCCGAGTTCCAGGGCGGGCGCCGGGGCGAGCTGACCGTGGCGGCCCTGACCGACCAGGACCAGGCCGAGGGGTTCGGCCTGCAGGGCGGGCTGTACCTCGGCATCGGCACGCTGGAGAAGTACGTGCCCGGCACCGAGGACGCGGCCGTGTTCGTGAACGCCGCCCCCGGCACCAGCGCCGGCCAGCTGCGCTCCCGGCTGGAGCGGAACCTCGTCCCGTATCCGAACGTGCAGGTCCGTGACCAGGCGGACTACAAGAAGCTGGTGCACGACCAGATCGCGGTGCTGCTCTATCTCGTCTACGCGCTGCTCGGGCTGGCCATCGTCATCGCGGTGCTCGGCGTGGTCAACACCCTCGCGCTGTCGGTGGTGGAGCGCACGCGGGAGATCGGGCTGCTGCGGGCGATCGGGCTGGGCAGGCGGCAGCTGCGGCGGATGATCCGGCTGGAGTCGGTGGTGATCGCGGTCTTCGGCGCGGTGCTGGGGCTGGGGCTGGGCCTGGTGTGGGGCGTGTGCATCCAGCGGGTCCTGGCTTTGCAGGGCATGACCGCGCTGGCGATCCCTTGGGGCACGATCGTGGCGGTCGTGATCGGCTCGGCCGTCGTGGGGATCGTGGCGGCCCTGCTGCCGGCGCTGCGCGCGTCCCGTATGAATGTGCTGGCGGCGATCGCGCACGAGTGATGGAATCACCGCAGGTGCTCAAGTCGCCCGCAGCGGAGGAGAGTTCATGTCGCGTCCGTTCCGTTTCGGTGTCAATCTGCTCAGCCTCGCGCCTGCCCCGGAGTGGCGCGCCAAGTGCCGTCGGGCCGAGCAGCTCGGCTACGACGTACTCCTCGTCCCCGACCACCTCGGCTGGCCCGCGCCGTTCCCGGCGCTGGTGGCGGCCGCCGAGGCCACCGAGCGGCCCCGGCTTGGCACGTTCGTGCTCAACGCGGGCTTCTGGAACCCGGCGCTGCTGGCCCGCGAGGTGGCGACGACGGACTCGCTGACCAACGGCCGGCTGGAACTCGGGCTGGGCACCGGCTACGTACGGGCGGAGCACGAGACGGCCGGGCTGCCGTGGGGTTCGCCGGGCGAACGCGTCGATCACCTGCGGCGCACGGTGGAGGAGCTGAAGCGGCTGCTGGGCTCCGCCGAGCACCAGCCCCGGCCGGTGCAGGAGCCCGGGATTCCGCTGCTGGTCGGCGCCAACGGCGACCGGATGCTGCGGCTGACCGCCGAGCACGCGGACATCGCGGCCTTCACGGGCGCTCGATCGGTGCCGGGGAGCGCATCCGGGCAGCTGGAGCCGCTCACGGCCGAGGAGCTCGACGAGCGGGTGGCCCTGTACCGCAAGCTCGCGGCGGCCCGCCCGGAGCCGGCCGAACTCAATCTGCTCATCCAGCTGGTGGCCGTCACCGAGGACCCCGAGCCCGTGCTCCGGCCGATGCTGGAGCACCTGCCGCGGCTGACCGTGGAGCAGGCGCTGGCGCTGCCCGTCGTGCTGGTGGGCACCCTGGAGCAGATCGTCGAGCGGGTGCGGGCGCAGCGCGAGCGGTACGGCTTCACGTACCTGACCGTGCTGGAGCCGTACATGGAGGCGTTCGCGCCGGTGATGGAGGCGCTGCGGGGCGCCTAGGAGCATGGCGCGTGCAGGTGCATGGGTGCGCGCCGGCGCGCAGGTGTCCGGATGGCGGAATTCCGCGGCGCGCACATCGGCAGGTGATGGGATCGGCCCATGAGTGATCTGCGGATACGGGCCGCGGCGCCCGACGACCTCGATGCCGTGCTCGCTTTCTGGAAGGCGGCCGCGAAGGGCTCCAGCATCAGCGACGACCGGGACGGGGTGGAGCGGCTGGTCGCGCGGGACCCCGAGGCGCTGCTGCTGGCCGAGCGGGACGGCGAGCTGGTCGGCACGGTGATCGCGGGCTTCGACGGCTGGCGCTGCCATCTGTACCGGCTCGCGGTGCACCCCGGCCGACGGCGGCAGGGCATCGGCTCGGCCCTGCTGGCCGCCGCCGAGGAGCGGTTCGTACGGCTCGGCGGGCGGCGCGGCGACGCGATGGTGCTGACCGGCAACGAGACCGCGCACCACGCCTGGCGTGCGGCGGGCTACGCACCCGAGGAGCACTGGCGGCGCTGGGTGAAGCCGCTGACGGAGTGAGACGTCCAAGGCTTCTTTGCTCATCCTTTACCCTTGGAGGAGCACTCGGTCCTCTATGAAAGGTTGTGAGCGTCCGCCCATGGGCGAGCCTCCCAGTACGCGGCCCCACCGCCGCGCGATCCCCCTGGTCCTGCCCGAGGATGAGAAGGGGGTGACCCGATGACCGAAGTGCTCCTCCTGCTCGTGTCGGTGCTGCTGTGCGTGGCCTGCGGTGCCTTCGTGGCCGCCGAGTTCTCGCTGACCACCGTCGAGCGCAATGCCCTGGAGCGGGCGGCCGAGCGCGGTGAGCGGGGCGCCCCCGGTGCCCTCAAGGCCGTTCGGAACCTGACGTTCCAGCTCTCCGGGGCCCAGCTCGGCATCACCGTCACCAACCTGGTGGTCGGCATGCTCGCCGAGCCCTCGATCGCCGAGCTCATCGCGGGACCGCTCCAGAAGCTGGGGATATCGAGGTCCACGGCGACCTCGCTGGCGCTGGTGCTGGGCACGGCGCTGTCGACGGTCTTCCTGATGGTGGTCGGCGAGCTGGTGCCAAAGAACTGGGCGATCTCCTCGCCGCTGGCGGTGGCCCGGCGGGTGGGCACCCCGCAGCGCTGGTTCAGCGCCGCCTTCCGCCCCTTCATCACCCATCTCAACAACACGGCGAACCGTGTGGTGCGCCGGCTCGGTGTGGAGCCCGCCGAGGAGCTCGCCTCCGCGCGCGGCCCCCAGGAGCTGGCGGCGCTGGCCCGGCACTCCGCCAAACAGGGCGCCCTGGAGCCCGACACGGCCGAGCTGTTCGTGCGCACGCTCAACCTCGCCGACCTGACCGCGGAGAACGTGATGACGCCACGCGTCCAGGTCGTCGCCCTGGACGCGCAGGCCACCTGCGAGGACGTGGCCAACGTGACGCGGGCGACCGGGCTGTCCCGCTTCCCGGTCTACCGCGGCAGCCTCGACGCGGTGGTGGGCACCGCCCACGTCAAGGACGTACTGGCCGTGCCCGCCCATCGGCGGATGCGCCTGAAGGTCTCGGAGATCATGCGCGAGCCGATGTTCGTCCCCGAGTCGCTGACCGTCGACCGGCTCCTCGACCGGCTCTCGGGCAGGCGCACGATGGCGGTCGTCATCGACGAGTACGGGGGCACGGCCGGCGTGGCCACGCTGGAGGACATCGTCGAGGAGGTCGTCGGCGAGGTCCGCGACGAGCACGACCCACACGAGACGCCCGACCTCGCCCCGGCGGGCGCCGACGCCGACGGCCGCGGCCTGTACTCGGCCGACGGCTCCGCCCGCATCGACCAGCTGGCGCGCGTCGGACTGCGCGTCCCGGACGGCCCGTACGAGACGCTCGCCGGCCTGGTCGCCGCCGAGCTGGGCCGGATCCCGGAGAACGGCGACGTGCTGCACGTCGCCGGCTGGCGGCTGGAGGTGGTGGACGCGAGCGGACGCCGCGCCGCCCGCGTGCTGCTGCACGCGCCCCTGAACGACGAGACCGGGCCGCCCCTGCGGCACGACCACCACCTGAGCGACGGAAAGAGGGCCGGCCGGTGACCGCCGTACAGATTCTGATCGGTCTGGCGACCCTGGTCGTCAACGCCTTCTTCGTGGGGGCCGAGTTCGCGCTGATCTCGGTGCGCCGCAGCCAGGTCGAACCGTACGCCGAGGCGGGCGACCGGCGGGCGAAGAGCGTGCTGTGGGGCCTGGAGCACGTGTCCGCGCTGCTCGCGGCGGCACAGCTCGGCATCACCCTGTGCACGCTGGTCCTCGGTGTGGTCGCCGAGCCCGCGATCGCGCATCTGCTGGAGCCGGTGTTCCACGCGGTGGGCGTGCCGGTGAGCGCGGGGCACGCGGTGTCGTTCGTGATCGCGCTGGCACTGGCGACGTATCTGCACATGCTGCTGGGCGAGATGGTGCCGAAGAACGTCGCCCTCGCCGAGCCGGTACGCAGCGCGCTGCTGCTCGGCCCGCCGCTGGTCGCGCTGTCCCGCGCGCTGCGCCCGGTGATCTTCACGGTGAACACGTTCGCGAACGCCCTGCTCAAGCTGTTGCGGGTGGAGGCCAAGAACGAGGTCTCGGCGACCTTCACGGACCGGGAGCTGGCCGAGATCGTCAAGGACGCCAGCCAGGCCGGCCTCATCGACGACCGTGCGCAGGAGCGGCTGCACGACGCCCTGGAGCTCGGCAGCCGGCCCGTGCGCGACGTGGTGCTCCCGCTGGAGCGGGTCGTCTACGCGCGCCTCGGGGTCACCCCGGAGCAGCTGGAGCGGCTGTCGGCCGAGTCCGGGTTCTCGCGCTTCCCGGTGGTCGACGAGCAGCGCCGGATCATCGGCTATCTGCACGTCAAGGACGCGCTGGACGCCTCGCCGAGCACCGAGCCGTTCCGGCTGCGGGACATGCGTCCCATCGCCCGGGTCCGGGAGGGGACGCCGCTGGACGACGTGCTCACCGCGATGCGGGGCAGCCGTACGCATCTGGCGGCCGTGCTGGGCGCGGACGGACGGCTGGGGGGCCTGGTGACGATGGAGGACGTGCTGCGGGAGCTGTTCGGCCAGCCGGTGTGAGGGAAGCGGTTCGGTCGGCCCTGTGCGGGACGACCCGGAGTGCCGCGGGGCGCGGGGCCGGCCCGCAGTCGAACCGACCGCTTGGTATGCGTGCGGGGCCACGGGATACGATCCCTCACGCCATGCAGACGAATCCCACACACACCAGCCTGGTCGCCGTCGGCGACTCGTTCACCGAGGGCATGTCGGACCTGCTGCCCGACGGCTCCTACCGGGGCTGGGCCGACCTCCTGGCGGCACGGATGGCCGCCCGCACGCCCGGCTTCCGGTACGCCAACCTCGCCGTGCGCGGAAAGCTCATCGGGCAGATCGTCGACGAGCAGATCGAGGTCGCGGCGGCCATGCGGGCCGACGTGGTGACGCTGGTGGGCGGGCTCAACGACACCCTGCGTCCCAAGTGCGACATGGACAGGGTGCGCGGCCTGCTGACGGAGGCGGTGGAACGGCTGGCGCCGTCGTGCGGGCAGCTGGTGCTCATGCGCAGCCCCGGCCGGCAGGGACCGGTCCTGGAGCGCTTCCGGCCGCGCATGGAGGCGCTGTACGCCTGCATCGACGAGCTCGCCGAGAAGCACGGGGCCGTGGTTGTCGACCTGTACGGCGCGCCCTCGCTGGGCGACCCGCGGCTGTGGGACGTGGACCGTCTGCACCTGACGGCCGAGGGTCACCGCCGGGTCGCGGAGGCCGTCTGGCAGACGCTCGGCTACGAGCCCGAGGACCCCGAGTGGCGCACGCCGATGCCCGCGACCGCGCCGCCGGGCTGGATCACCCGCCGGGTCGCGGACGCCCGCTTCGCCCGGCAGCACCTGCTGCCCTGGATAGGCCGCCGCCTGACCGGCCGCTCCTCCGGCGACGGCCGCCCGCCGAAGCGGCCCGAGCTGGTGCCCTACGTGGGCGGCCTGGGGCAACCGGCGGCCGAAGCCGAGCTCTCGTAGCTTCCGACGAACACCCCCGTGGCGCTGGCCTGCATGAATCGCCAGTAGAATCGGTGCACGTGACTGCTGCGCCCGCAAAGCCCCGTATCCCGAACGTCCTCGCCGGACGCTACGCCTCCGCCGAGCTCGCCACGCTCTGGTCGCCCGAGCAGAAGGTGAGGCTGGAGCGGCAGCTCTGGCTCGCCGTGCTGCGCGCCCAGAAGGACCTCGGGATCGAGGTGCCGGACGCGGCGATCGCCGACTACGAGCGCGTCCTCGACACCGTCGACCTGGCCTCCATCGCCGAGCGCGAGAAGGTCACGCGGCACGACGTGAAGGCGCGGATCGAGGAGTTCAACGCTCTCGCCGGGCACGAGCACGTGCACAAGGGCATGACCTCCCGCGACCTGACGGAGAACGTCGAGCAGCTGCAGATCCGGCTCTCGCTGGAGCTGATGCGCGACCGCACGGTGGCCGTGCTGGCGCGCCTGGGCAAGCTGGCCGCGGAGTACGGCGAGCTGGTCATGGCCGGCCGCTCCCACAACGTGGCCGCGCAGGCCACCACCCTCGGCAAGCGGTTCGCCACCGCGGCCGACGAGCTGCTGGTGGCGCACGGACGGGTCGAGGAGCTGCTGGGCCGCTACCCGCTGCGCGGCATCAAGGGTCCGGTCGGCACCGCGCAGGACATGCTGGACCTGCTGGGCGGGGACGCGGCCAAGCTCGCCGATCTTGAGGGGCGCATCGCGGGGCACCTGGGCTTCTCGCAGGCCTTCACCTCCGTCGGCCAGGTCTACCCGCGCTCCCTGGACTACGAGGTCGTCACCGCGCTGGTGCAGCTGGCGGCGGCCCCCTCCTCGCTGGCCAAGACGATCCGGCTGATGGCCGGGCACGAGCTGGTCACCGAGGGCTTCAAGCCGGGCCAGGTCGGCTCCTCGGCGATGCCGCACAAGATGAACACGCGGTCCTGTGAGCGCGTCAACGGCCTGATGGTGATCCTGCGCGGCTACGCCTCGATGACCGGCGAACTGGCGGGCGACCAGTGGAACGAGGGCGACGTGTCCTGCTCGGTGGTGCGCCGAGTGGCCCTTCCGGACGCGTTCTTCGCGCTGGACGGCCTGCTGGAGACGTTCCTGACGGTGCTCGACGAGTTCGGCGCCTTCCCCGCGGTGATCGCCCGGGAGCTGGACCGCTATCTGCCGTTCCTGGCGACGACCAAGGTGCTGATGGGCGCCGTGCGGGCCGGCGTCGGCCGCGAGGTCGCCCACGAGGCGATCAAGGAGAATGCCGTCGCCACCGCGCTCGCGATGCGCGAGCAGGGCGCCGAGCGCAACGAGCTGCTCGACAAGCTCGCTGCGGACGACCGCCTCCCGCTCGACCGCGCGCGTCTGGAGGCCCTGATGGCCGACAAGCTGTCCTTCACCGGCGCGGCCGCCGACCAGGTCGGCACGGTCGTCGGTCGCATCGAGGAGATCGTCAAGCAGCACCCGGAGGCCGCGGCCTACACCCCGGGAGCCATCCTCTGACCCGCTTCGCCCCGGCAGACCTCGAGGCAGCCCGCGACCGCCTGGTGCCGGACGTGGTCGCGGACGGCCTGAGCGTGCTGTTCTGCGGCATCAATCCCGGTCTGATGACGGCCGCGACGGGCCATCACTTCGCGCGGCCCGGGAACCGCTTCTGGCCGGTGCTGCACCGGTCGGGGTTCACGCCGAGGCGGCTGAAGCCCTCGGAACAGGACGAACTGCTGTCGTACGGGCTCGGCATCACGAACGTGGTGGCCCGGCCCACGGCACGCGCCGACGAACTGACGGCAGAGGAGTACCGGGAGGGCGGACGGCTGCTGGCCCTGAAGGTGGCGCGGCTGCGGCCTCGGTGGCTCGCCGTGGTCGGCGTCACCGCGTACCGGGCGGCCTTCGGCGACCGCAAGGCCCAAGTGGGGCCTCAGGAACGGACGATCGGTGCCACACGGGTGTGGGTCCTGCCCAATCCGAGCGGGCTGAACGCGCACTGGACCGCGGAGACGATGGCGGAGGAGTTCGCACGACTGCGGGTGGCGGCGGAGACCGCCTAGGACCGGCCGGGGCGCACCTGGACCGGCCGGGCGGTCATGGCGGGTCCGTGTCGGTGACGACCGCGAGCAGCTGGAACGGCAGCTCCCTGTCCCACTGGGAGACACCGAGGGCCATCCACCGGCCCGTCTCCTGCTCCCTCCAGAGCCGGACGTTCGGCACATGCCCGCTCAGCGAGGCCCACGGCTCCGGCAGGTCCTCCCCCTCCACCGTCCGGTGGAGCACGCTGTACAGGCTGATCTCCCGGGGCGGCCCCCAACGCTCCGTCAGCCGCTCTTCCAGCCCGTCCCGGTCGTACTCGTACTGCTCCTCCGTCTCCTCCCGCAGGGTGCCGTCGTCCTCCCAGAAGCCGTCGCTCGTCTCCAACTCGGCTATCGAGTAGCCGGGTCCGGCCGTGCCGACGTCCGTTCTGACCGGCTCGGCGGGGAACGCCCCGGTACGCAGCCGGTCGATCACGGCGAGAGCCTTCGCGATGTCCATGGCTCCCAGTAAACCGGCCGCCACTGACAATTGGCGGCGCGTCAGAATCCGGGTGGTGCAGGCACCTGAGGGAGGCGTCTCGGGGACCGCGGACGGCAGACACCCGTAGAAGGGCGGAGCGAGACGACTGCGGCCTGCCGGCCAAAAAGCACACACCCGCACGCGCGGGCCCGGCGACTTCGACCGATCCAGCACAGACCCGAACACGCGGCCCGAGACCCCGCGAACCGGGGACCCGGCGGCGGCGCGAACCCCCGCAGGCCAGGCGTCGGCCGAGGCGCGCCGAGGCCCGCATCGGCGGCCCGGTGTCCCGGCACTCGCTGGTCCGGGCCGTGCCGAGTACGATCCGGCCAACACGCGCACGAGCTGGGAGGACGGACGGTGGGGCGGCTTACCGGCGGGGATCCCTCGCTGCTGCGAAGGATCAATTCCGCGGTGGTGCTGCACGCGCTGCGCGCCACGGACTGCGCGACGCTCACGGAGATCACCCGGGTGACCGGGCTGTCCCGGCCGACGGTCGAGGGCGTCGTCGAGGACCTCATCGGGGCGGGCCTGGTCGTCGAGACGGCGGCCGAGGAGGGCGCCACCCGGCGTCAGGGACGGCCCGCGCGGCGGTTCCGGTTCCGGGCCGAGGCCGGGCATCTGCTCGGCCTGGAGATCGGCGCCCACCGGGTCGCCGCGCTGCTGTCCGACCTGGACGGCCGGGTGCTCGGCGCCCAGGCGAAGGACGTGGACGAGACGGCCGACGCGGACGAGCGCCTGGAGCGGCTGCGCACCGCGGTCGCCGAGCTGCTGCGCCGTGCCGGTGTCCCGCGCAGCTCCCTGCGGGCCGTGGGGGTCGGCACGCCGGGGATCGTCGAGGCGGGCGGCATCGTACGGCTGGGCACCGCGCTGCCCGGGTGGACGGGGCTGCACCTGGGCGAACGACTGAGCCGCTCCTTCAAGTGCCCGGTGCTGGTCGAGAACGACGCCAACGCGGCGGCGGTCGCCGAGCACTGGAAGGGCGCGGCCACCGAGTCCGACGACGTGGTCTTCGTGCTGGCCGGGCTGAGCCCGGGCGCGGGTTCGCTGATCGGCGGCCGGCTGCACCGCGGGTTCGGCGGGGGGGCAGGTGAGATCGGCGCGCTGCACCTGCTGGGCCGCGAGGAGACCCCGGAGACTCTGCTGTCGACCACGGACCAGCCCCTGCACCCGCTGGACGAGCAGGCGGTGGCGGCCGTGTTCGCGCTGGCCCGCGAGGGCGACCGGCGGGCCCTGGAGGCCGTGGACCGCTTCATCCAGCGGCTCGTCCACGACGTGGCGGCACTGGTGCTGGCGCTGGATCCGGAGCTGGTGGTCATCGGCGGCTGGGCGGCCGGTCTGGACGGCGTCCTGGAGCCGCTGCGCCGCGAGCTGGCGCGCTACTGCCTGCGGACGCCGGAGGTCACCCTGTCGATGCTCGGCGAGGCGGCCGTGGCGACGGGCGCCCTGCGGCTCGCCCTCGACCACGTCGAGGAGCAGTTGTTCGCGGTGGAGGGCACGGTGACCGGCCGCCGCTGAGCCGGGACGGTGACGGCCCGCCGGTGAGCCGGCACGATGACGGCCCGCTGCTGAGCTGGGGCGCGGTGACGGCCCGCCGGTGAGCCGGCACGATGACGGCCCGCCGCCGAGCGCCGCCCCCAAGGCGCCCGGCGCGGCGGTTCTCAGCCGGCGGTGGTCACGAGGCGCGGCGCTCCGGGCCGTGGTCGATCTCCACGCCGCCGGACTCCTTGAAGGTCAGCCGGCAGGTGTCGGCGCGGTAGGTCGCCACGGAGAGGGCGGCGGTGCGGCCCCCGGCGAGGAAGCGCGACGTGACGACGAGGACGGGCGCGCCGGGCAGCCTGTCCAGCTCCTTGGCGTCGTCCGCGCGGGCGGAGCCGAGTTCGACGGCGCGGTCCTGGCCCTCCAGGTCCAGGTGCTGCAGCTCGCGCAGCACGGCACGCGCGCGTGCCGGACCGGACGGCGCGTCGATCGCGGTCAGATCGGGCACCGACGACGCGGGGATGTACAGCAGCTCGGCCGCGACCGGCTGGCCGTGGCTCATCCGGGAGCGGCGCACGATGTGCACGGGCTCGTCGCGGCCGGTCTCCAGGGCGTCGGCGACGGCCGCCGGCGGCACCGCCTCCGCGCAGTCCACGGGCTGCCACGCGTCACCGGCCGCGCCCGGCCAGGCCTGTTCCTCGGTGCCGACGGCCACGCCCACGCGCGGCGGCGCGACGGTCGTGCCGACGCCGCGGCGGCGCTGCAGCCGGCCCTCGAGCTCCAGCTGTTCCAGGGCCTGGCGGAGCGTGGCCCGGGCGACGCCGAAGCGGGCGGCCAGGTCCCGCTCGTTGGGCAGGATCTCACCGACCGAGAACTCGGAGTCCAGTGCCTCACTGAGCACGGTCTTGAGGTGCCAGTACTTCGGCTCCGGCACCGATTCCAGCTGCGTGGTCCCCACCCTGTCCTCCGCGATCGCCCTGGTCCGGCGGCTTTTAGCGCCCTTGTTTATTAAAGGTTGTTGTACTTATCTGCGACCATAGGGCCGCCCCCACCCTTGGTCAATACCAATCCTCGGCCCGGTGCCGGACGCACGGCCGGCGCGCCGCACAGGGTTCACACGGCGTTCGCACAGGGGTGTGTCGGCGGCAGCGGTGGCATCACGGCGAAGCCCCCGCCGTACGGGCGGGGGCTTCGCCGTGGGTGATCGCGGCCGGGCGCCTCAGGCGGCGGCCAGGAGCCGGAGCTTGTCCGGGTTGCGGATGATGTAGACGGCATGGATGTGTCCGCCGGCGACGTCCACCTGGAAGACGCTGTCGGGCCTGCCCCCGGACAGGACGAGCACGGCGGGGCCGCCGTTGAGCTCCAGCAGGCGGAAGGCCACGTCCGCGACGCCCTTCTCGGCCGCGCCGACCAGGAAGCGGCCGACCTTGCCGGCGCCCTCCAGGACCCGCAGCGGCGCCCTGGACTTGCCTCCGCTGTCGCCGACCAGGCGGACGTCGGGCGCCAGCAGCGCCATCAGGCCCGCCAGGTCGCCGCCGGCCGCGGCGGCCAGGAACCGCTCGGTGAGGTCGCGCCGCTGGACGGGATCGACCTCGTAGCGCGGACGCCGCTCCTCGACATGCCTGCGGGCCCGCCCGGCGAGCTGGCGCACCGCCGCCTCGCCCCGGTCGAGCAGGGCGCCGATCTCCGCGTACGGATAGCCGAACGCCTCCCTGAGGACGAACACCGCGCGTTCGAGCGGTGAGAGCGACTCGAGGACGACCAGCACGGCGAGCGATACGGAGTCGGCGAGCACGGCCCGCTGCTCCGCGTCCTGGGCGGTGCCCGCGACGTCGGTCGCCAGGGGCTCCGGCAGCCAGGGGCCGACGTACGACTCGCCCCGCGCCTTGATCTGGCGGAGCCGGTCCATGGCGAGACGCGTGGTGACGCGCACGAGGTAGGCGCGCGGCTCGCGCACCGCGGCCCGGTCGGCACCGGACCAGCGCAGCCATGCCTCCTGGACCACGTCCTCCGCGTCCGCCACCCGCCCGAGCATGCGATAGGCCACGCCCATGAGGACGGGACGGTGCTCTTCGAAGAGGTCCGTCTCCGGGTCTGTCTCCGTTTCGGTGGTCACCGCACCATCCCAGCCGACACCCGCGGCCGTGTCCAGACGGACACCGTGTGCGGGGCGGCGCTGCCCGACGGGCCGCCCAGGACGACGGCGAGAAAGGCTCCTTCCCGGGGCTACCGGCCAGTAGCAATTGCTGACAAGCTGTCTACCCGGCGTTCGCCGACGATTCGCCCACCGAGGAGCCCCCATGGCCGCCACCGTCTCCTTCAAGGTCCCCTCCCCGCACGGCCCGCGGACCGTGACCCTGTCCTACGCGCGCGTGGGCAGCGGCGAGCCGCTGCTCCTGCTGCACGGCATCGGTCACCACCGGCAGGCCTGGGACCCGGTGGTCCATCTCCTGGCGGCCGAGCGCGACGTGATCAACGTGGACCTGCCCGGTTTCGGAGCCTCCCCGGCCCTGCCCGAGGGGCTGCGTCACGACCTGCCGACGATGAACGCCGCCATCGGCGCGCTGTGCGAGACCCTGGAGATAGACCGCCCCCATGTGGCGGGCAACTCCCTGGGCGGCCTGCTGGCCCTGGAGTTGGGCCGCGAGAAGCTCGCGCGGTCCGTCACCGCACTCTCCCCGGCCGGCTTCTGGACGCAGGCCGAGCGGCGCTACGCCTTCGGTGTGCTGCAGGCGATGCGGGCCGTCGCGCGGCGGACTCCGCTGCCGCTGGTCGAACAACTGGCGCGGACGGCTGCCGGGCGCACCGTCCTGACGAGCACCATCTACGCGCGGCCGGGCCGTCGTTCACCCGAGGCCGTGGTCGCCGAGACGCTCGCCCTGGCGCAGGCCACCGGCTTCGAACAGACCCTCCGCGCGGGCGTCGACGTCCAGTTCACCGACGACGTCCCCGGGATACCGGTCACCGTGGCCTGGGGCACCAGGGACCGGCTGCTGGTCCGCCGGCAGGGGGTGCGTGCCAAGCAGATGATCCCGCGCGCCCGGCTGGTGCGGCTGCCCGGCTGCGGACACGTCCCGATGAACGACGACCCGGCGCTCGTCGCGCGCGTGCTCCTCGACGGCAGCCGCTGACCGCCGCCCGGCACGTTCCAACGCCCCCGATCCCAGGGCGACTCCCGTGCCCACCAGGGCGCTGCCCACGGCCTGGGCGACCCCGTAGGAGCCGGTGCCGACGAGGGGCGCGGTGCAGGCGGCCGCGACCGGGATCAGGCCGGAGAAGAGCGTGGCGCGCTCGGCGCCGATCCGCTGCATGCCCATGTACCAGCACACGAAGCCGACGACGGTGACGACGGCCGCCTGCCACAGCAGCGCGACGGCCTCGTCCGTGTCGGGACGCCGGAGCCAGGCGGTGCCGTCGAGGCAGATCCCCGCGACCGCCGCCTCCAGGGACGCGACGCCGCACACCACGGCCGACAGCAGCCGCGGCCCGAGCGGGCGCAGCACGGGAGTGGCGAGGACCGCGAAGCCCACCTCGCCGGCCAGCGCGCACGCGGAGAAGGCGATGCCGGTGCCGTCGGTGCGGCCCCATCCCTGCACCGTGAACGCCCCGGCGGCCACCAGCCACGCCCCGTACAGGACGACCCGTCGCGGCCGGCGCCCTTCCAGCACCGGTACGAGCACCGCCACGACCACGGGGGCGCAGCCGACGAAGACCCCCGGCACCGCCGGTTCCGCGGTGCGCTCGGCGGCCAGCACCGCCAGGTTGAAGCCGACCATGCCCACCGCCGCGAGCAGCGCGAGCCGGACCCAATGCCGGGGCCCCAGCCGGCGCAGCCGCGCGGCCGCTCCCCGCCGGGCCAAGGGCAGGAGCAGCAGACAGGCCAGGCCGTAGCGCAGGAACTGGCCGCCGGCGTACGGGTAGTGGCCGAGGACGCTGTTGGCTGTGAAGGACCCTCCGACGAGGACGCAGGCGAGCGCGGCGAGCAGGGCGCCGCGCGAGGCGGTGGCGTTCATGCCGGCGACGCTACGGAGCACGGCGGCCCGGTTTAAGGTCCACTTCCATGACGTCATCGGGGACCAATCCGGGCGGACCGGCCGGCTCCGCCGCCTGGGAACTGCTGCTGCCGGCCGCGTCGGCACCGGCACGCGCGCGTGGCCGCTCGCTGCAGGCCGCACTGCGCGAGGCCGTCCGTTCGGGCCGGCTGGCCCCGGGCACCCGGCTGCCCTCCAGCAGGGACCTCGCGGCGGACCTCGGCGTGTCGCGGGGGCTGATCACGGAGGCGTACGAACAGCTGGTGGCGGAGGGATATCTGCGCAGCGGGCGGGGCGCGGGGACATGGGTGGGTGGTGCCGTGCGGGCGGCGCTCCCGCGCGCGCGGGACCTCGCCCCCGGCTCCCCCGGTGCCCGTGTGGGCTTCGTGCCGGGCACGCCCGACCTGTCGCTGTTCCCGCGGGCCGCCTGGACGGCCGCGCACCGCTCCGTGCTCGCCGACCTCCCGCACCACGATCTCGGCTATCCCGACCCGCGCGGGCTGCCCCGGCTGCGTACCGCGCTGGCCGAACTGCTCGCCCGCCGCCGGGGCGTGGTCGCGGACCCGGAGCGGATCGTGGTCGTCTCGGGGGTGACGCAGGCGACGACGCTGCTCGGTTTCGTGCTGCACGCGCGCGGGATTCGCACCGTCGGCGTGGAGGACCCGGGCAGCCCCCAGCACAGCGCCCTGTACGTGTCGGCCGGCATCGGCACCGTTCCGATTCCGCTGGACGCCGAGGGCCCGGACCTCGGGCCGCTGCGCCGGTCCGGCGTACGGGCCCTGGTGACCACGCCGGCCCACCAGTTCCCGACCGGCATCGCCTGCTCCGCCCGCCGGCGCGCCGAACTGCTGGACTGGGCACGGTCGGTGGACGGGATCGTCCTCGAGGACGACTACGACGGCGACTTCCGCTACGACCGCGCCCCCGTGGGCGCCCTCCAGGGCCTCGACCCGGAGCACGTGGTCTACGCGGGGTCCGTCAGCAAGTCCCTCGCGCCCGGGCTCCGGCTGGGCTGGATGATCGTGCCCGACTCGCTGGCCGACGACGTCGTCGAGCGCAAGCGGACCATGGACCTCGGTCATCCGACCGTCGAGCAGGCGTTGTTCGCGCACTTCGTCGAACGGGGCGACTACGACCGGCAGCTGCGCCGCTGCCAGCGCGCCTACCGGGAACGCCGGGACGCGCTCGTCGGCGCCCTTCGCGAGCACTTCCCCGGTGTGCGGCTGTCCGGGATCGCGGCGGGCCTGCATCTGATCGCCGACCTGCCGGGACGGTACGGCCCGGAGGACCGGTTCCTCGCGCGCACGGGCGCGGCCGGGGTCTCCGTGCGCACGCTGGCGGCGTACACGCACGCGCGTGCCGGTGGCCCGGGCGGGGACCACGGCACGGAGGAGGCGGGCGGCGGCGTACGGCTGGTCCTGGGCTACGCGCACCTGTCGCCGGCGCGGATCCACAAGGGTGTACGGCTGATGCGGGAGGCGGTCGGCGGGTGACCGTCCCCCGCGCCGGTGACCGTCCCCCGCGCCGGTGGCCGTGTGTCCGGCGGCTGCCGTGCGGTGGCGGCCGTGCGTCCGGCGGTTCCGGTGCGGCGGCGGCCGGTTGTTCACTCGCGGTTTCCGTGCGCGCCGCACCGCACCAGTAGGTGTGGCACCGAACACTGGCCGGATCCCGTCCTCTGGAGGCGTATCCATGTCCCACCGTCCGTTCCCCGGCCGCCGCAGCGTGCTGCGCGGCTCGCTGGCCGCGTCGGCGGCCCTGACCCTGCCCGGCGCGCTCGGCGCGGCGCCGGCGCTCGCCCTGTCCGGCCGCCCACGGGCGGACTGGGGCGTGCAGGCGGGAGACGTGACCTCCGACTCGGGTCTGGTGTGGGTGCGCGCGGACCGCCCGGCCCGGATGATCGTCGAGACCTCGGCGACCGAGTCGTTCCGCGCCCCGCGCAGATGGCACGGCCCGCTGCTCGGCGCGGACACCGACTTCACGGGCACGGCCCGGCTGCACGGGCTGCCCGCGGGCGAGCAGATCCACTACCGCGTGCTCCTCGCCGACCCGGACGACCCGCGCCGCACCGGCGAGCCGACGTACGGCACCTTCCGCACGGCGCCCGCGCGACGCCGTCAGGGCGTGCGGTTCGTGTGGTCCGGCGACCTGGCCGGGCAGGGCTGGGGCATCAACGAGTCGATCGGCGGCTACCGGATCTTCGACGCCATGGCGAAGCTGGACCCGGACTTCTTCCTGTGCAGCGGCGACAACATCTACGCCGACGGCCCCATCCAGGCCACCGCCAAGCTCCCGGACGGCAGCGTCTACCGCAACGTCACCACCGAGGAGAAGTCACACGTCGCCATCTCTCTGGCCGACTACCGGGGCAACTTCCGCTACAACCTGCTCGACGCGGCGCTGCGCCGGTTCAACGCGCAGGTGCCGAACATCATCCAGTGGGACGACCACGAGGTCCGCAACAACTGGTACCCGGGCGAGGTCATCGGCGCCGGCACCCCCTACCCGGCCGGGACGGAACTCGACGACCTGGCCCTGCGCGCCCGCCGGGCGTTCTCCGAGTACTTCCCCGTCTCCACGATCAGCGGCCGCCCCGACGGGCGGATCTACCGCGTCCACCACCACGGCCCGCTGCTCGACGTGTTCGTCCTCGACATGCGGACCTACCGCAACGCCAACTCGCCCGACGACCAGACGACCGACCCGCAGGGCATCCTCGGCCGCGAGCAGCTGGAGTGGCTCAAGCGGGAGCTGGCCCGGTCGCGGGCGGTGTGGAAGGTCATCGCCGCCGACATGCCGCTCGGCCTGGTCGTGCCCGACGGCGTCGAGGGCAGGCCCAACTTCGAGGCCGTCGCGCAGGGCGACCCGGGCGCGCCGCTCGGCCGGGAGCTGCAGATCGCCGAACTGCTGCGGTTCGTCAAGCACCGCCGGATCACCGGCACGGTGTGGCTGACGGCGGACGTCCACCACACCTCGGCCCAGCACTACGACCCGTCACGGGCGGCCTTCAAGGACTTCGAGCCGTTCTGGGAGTTCGTCTCCGGCCCGCTCAACGCGGGCGCCTTCCCGGCCAGCGCGCTCGACGGGACGTTCGGCCCGGACCGGGTGTTCGTCAAGGCGCCGACCGCCTCCAACGTCTCGCCCGCCGAGGGCTACCAGTTCTTCGGCGAGGTCGACATCGACGGCGACAGCGGCGAGCTGACGGTCCGGCTGCGCGAGCAGGACGGCAGCGTGCTCTTCACTCAGGTGCTCCAGCCGGGGCGCGTCGAGAGCTGAGTCCCGTACGCTCTTCGTCCGTGCCGCGCTCCGGCGTCATCCCCCGGGGCGCGGCCCGGTCTCCCGGCGGGCCTCGAACTGGCCCCGAAAACAGCGTTTCCGCAGATCAAAGTGACTGTCAGTGGTCGCCTCTACGGTTTTTCCCATGACGCGATCCTTGCAGGCCGTGGCCTATTGCCGACCCTCCGTGCTGGAGTCCGCCCCGGACGGACAGCGCCTGGGACTCGAGACCTCGCGGGGGACAACCCCCTCGGGCGTCGAGGACCATCCGCGCTTTTTCACAGGGTTCCTGACGTCACCTCAGGTGGCTTCGGCGGGGCTGCTGGCGGTGGCCGACGTGGCGGCGGCCCGCTACTACCAGCCGCAGCTGCGCGCCTCCCTCGACCCGGTGGTGACGGGCAACGGCGACCGGCTGCGCTTCGAGTCCTTCTCCGGCTGCTGCGGTGTCCATGCGCGCCTGGACGTGCTGGGTCCCGGCCTCGACGGCGGCGAGGTGGGGCACGGCACGACGAACGTCGACGTCAACAACCCGCTGCGCGAGGCCCTGTCGAGGATCGGCGCGGACGACCCGCTCCATCTGCGTGTCGGCCCCGAGGAGCTGACGGTGACCACCCTGGACGGGCCGGTGGTGGAGAAGAAGGTGCCGCTGCCGGACCGATGGCTGCGCGGTTTCGCGGAGGCCCAGGTCATAGCGGCCGGTTTCGATCTGCGGGCCGAGCTGCCGGCGGCCGAGGCGGTGCGGTTCCTGCGCTCGCTGCCCCGGAGCGGGTCACGGGGCGGCCGGAGCGGAGCCCGGTGGGTGGTCCCGGCCGGGCGGGTGCTGCGGCCGACGACCCGGCCGGTGCCCGGCGCGGTGTGCCTGCCGGGTCCGGAGCGGCTGGCTGCGCTGCAACGGGTACTGCGGCACGCGACCGCCCTGCGGGTGTACGGCCCGGCGGTCACGGGCGCGGCGACCGAGGCCACGGCCAGTGCCTGGGAGGTCGTCCTGCCGGGCATGCGGCTGACGCTGACGCTGTCGCCCGACGCCTCGCGCGGGTTCTCCGGCGAGGGCGGGGTGCTGGACGCGCTGGCCACGGACGAGGCGGCCGAGGACGCCGAGCTGATCGCGGTGCTGCTGGCCTGGGCGCCCCGCGTCGACGTCGCCGACCTCGCTGCCGCCTCCGGACTCACCCCGGAGCGGGTCCGCGCGGCACTGGTCCGGCTCGGCACCTCTGGCCGCGTCGGCTACGACACGGCGGAGGCGGCGTACTTCCGCCGGGAGCTGCCCTACGACGCCGGGCGCGCCGAGCGGCACAACCCCCGGTTGCGGGCGGCCCGGGCGCTGGTCGCCGCCGGCGCGGTCGGCATGGACGGCGCCCTGGCGACGGTGACGGCCGAGGACGGGCATGTGCACCGGGTGCGCGACGAGGCGGGCACGCTCAGCTGCAGTTGCCTGTGGTGGGCGAAGTACCGGGGCGGGCGCGGGCCCTGCAGCCACGCGCTGGCGGTGCGGATGGCGCGGCGGGGCGCCGCCGCGGTGGAGCGGGGCGGGATGCGGGTCGGCGGGGGTGCGCGATGAGTGAGCTGATCGAGGCGGTACGGGCCGGGCGGACGGCCGAGGTGGTGGGGCTCCTCGACGGGATGACCGACGCCGAGCGCAGGGCGCAGTCGCCCGGACTGAAGGCGCTGCGCAAGGAGCTTCGGTCGGCGCGCTGGGACGCGGCGTCCCGTCGCGCCTACCCCGCGCTGCACGCGGCCGGCGCGGCCTGCCAGACGGGCGCGGCCGCCGCGGCGAGCTGGATCACGGCGGCCGACATGCGGTGGTCGGGACTCTCCCCGGCGGTCCTGCTGCACGTTCTCGGTGACCGTGACGCCGAGTGGCTCGCCGACGTGGCGCACCGCATCGCCGACCGCCCCGCCTCGGCCTGGGTGCCGTACGAGCTGATGGCCGGTCTGGTGCGGCTGTCCGGCTGCCCGGTGCCGACGACCGACGCCTATGTGCGGGGCTGGGTCCAGCACATGGGCGGCACATGGCCGCGCGGCGACACGATCCTGGACCGGCTGCGCGGGGACGCGTATCTGACGGACCTGGTGGCGGCTCTCTTCGAGACCCACGACATCGGCAACGCGCTGGAGTGGGGCGCGGGCGACGGCCCGAACAGCTGGTCCGACGCGCTCGCCCGGCTCACCGTCGAGGGCGCCCTCGATCGCGCGGCGACGGTCGACGCGTGCGTGGCCCGTCTGCTGCGGGGCGGCACGACCGCCGATCAGCGCGCGTTCCTGCGGGTGCTGCGGTCCCTGGCGCTCACGCGCGAGGAGCAACGGGAGCGGGTCGCCGACTGGTCGGCGCTCGCCTCGGACGCGGCCTCGGTGGTGGCCTCGCACGCCCAGTCGGTGCTGGGCTCCCTGGCCCTGGACAGCGAGCTGACGTACCGTCAACTGGCCGAGGTGTCCGAGGCGGTGCTGTTCCGCACGGAGCGCAAGCTGGTGCGCGCGCAGCTGGTGCTGCTGGGCAAGGTGCTCGCCCGGGACCCCGCCGCGGCGGACGAGCTGCTGCCCGCTGCCGCGCAGGCCTTCGAGCACGAGGACGCCGACGTGCGGGAGCGGGCGCTGAAGCTGATGGAACGCCATGTGAAGAAGGTCCGGTCCGCCGAGGTGCGAACGGGACTGGCTCTCGCGGCCGAGCGGCTTGGGCCCGCGCTGCGCGCCCGGGCCGTGGCCACCCTGGGCGCGGCGCCGGTGGACGCGACGGCCACGGTGTACGAGGAGGTCCTGCCGCCGGTTCCGCGGCCGGCGCGTCTCGCGCCCGCGCCGTCCTCGGTGACCGAGCTCGCCGAGGAGGTGGGAGCCGCGATGGCCGCCGACGCCGGCGTGACCGGGTTCGAGCGCGCCCTGGACGGCCTGGTCCGCCATGCGTACGGCAACCGCGAGGACCTGCTGGAGGCGCTGGAACCCGTGGTCGCCCGGCGCTGGTGGGCCGACCCGCGGTACCTGGGAGCGGACCGCCGCTACGGTGATCTGCGCCACGGCATGCTCGAGGCGGCGGACGCCCTGGACCTCGTCCTCGCGACGCTGTGCGAGAAGACGCGTACCGACACTCTGCACTCGGGACTCCAGCAGGGCGCGCCGACCCGCAACTGCGTGCACGCCGCCCTCTCCCGCGCCTTCGAGGCCCGGGTGTGGGAGGTGGCGTACCGGATCCGCACCGAACCGCTGCCGCTCCTGCTCTCGACGCCCACCTGGAGCACGGGCCTGCTGGAGCCGGACGAGCTGGTGACACGCCTCGACACGTACCGGCGCATGGGCGCCCGGGTGGGGGCGGCCGACTTCGCGCAGGCGCTGCTGAGGGTGCGGCGCGAGGACCGGTCGGTGGCCGAGGCGGCGGCGCGGCGGGCCTCGGCTCTCGGCACGGCGGAAGGGACGCGGCTCGCCCGATGGCTCACCGCCGGCAAGCCCCTGCCGCCGGTGGTCCGGCGCCGCACGTCGGGGCCGCGCATCCTGGCGGAGTCCGGTGAAGTCCTGGAGCTGCAGGAGGACTTCCCGGCCTCCTTCCGGGCGCTGGGCAGGCCGGTGAGCGCCTTCGGGGAGAGCCGCTACTGCTACCACTGGAGCAACGCCCTGCGGGCGCAGTGGCCGGCCATGGTTCCCGAGCGGCGCGAGCTTCTGGCCGTGCGGCTGCTGCGGGACCTGTCCGGCCTGGCCGTGGACGACACCCGGGGCACGGCCTCGGTCCTGCCGCTGCTCGCCGAGTCCGGCGGCGAGGCCGGCGAGGCGACGCACCTCGGTGTGGCGTACGGGCTCGGCGCCCGGCACCCGGAGGACCGGCTCGCCGCCGTGGACGCCCTGCCGGTCCTGGCCGCGCGCGGGCAGTTGGACGCCTCCCGGCTCGGAGCGGACCTCGGGCAGCTGGTGCGGCGCGGTGCCGTGAAGCCGACACGGCTCGCGGAGTCGCTGCGCACGGCGGCGGCCACCGGGGCGAACGCCACCATCTGGGGTCTGCTCAGTCACGCGCTGCCCGTCCTGCTGGCCGATCTCGCGACCGACGGCCCCACCGGCCCGATACGCGGGCTGGGGGATCTGCTGGCGGTCGCGGCCGAGTGCGCCGAGCAGTCGGGGGCACGGGGCGAGCTGCCGCATCTGGCGTGCACGGCGGACCGGCGCGGCGCCTCGCGTCTGGTCAGGGAGGCCCGCCGCCTGCGCGGCGCCCTGATGCCCGTGGAGGTTGCCGCATGACATGACGTGCACCGACGATCGGTCCCCTCACCCGGCCGCGGTCGGCAGGAACAGCCCACCGATTGAATCACCGACAAAAGGTGCGAATCATCGCTTTACCCGGACGACACGGAGCGTTCGCGATCACGCAACACCGGTCCTCCACAGTGGTTGCATGACTCGAGACATGTCTGATGTGACGCGGAGAAGGCATGGCCGCCCGGTGCACCACTGGCGGCGGGACGTGGTGGAACTGGCCGCGCTGTTCACGGCCGTCGCGGTGGCGGACGGCGTGGCGAACCTGATCGGTCACGGGCCCGACGGGCCGGCCCTGTTGCTGATCTCGGCGCTGGCTCTGCTCGCGACGGCGACGTTCCACACCTGGTGGGCACGGCGCCACGGGCACGCGCCCCCGCAGGAGGATACCGGTGCCCGGCCGCCCGCCTCCGAAGGGCGGCAGGCCGGGCCCTCCGGCGCCTCCACGGTGGAGCGGGACGAGGTCCCGACAGTGAGCGCACTGTGGCGGATGCGGACGACGGTGCGGGACGAGCCGGGGTCGCTGGCCGCTCTCTGCGCGGCACTGGCCGCCCGGCAGGTCGACATCCTGAGCCTGCAGACGCATCCGCTGGCCGAGGGCACGGTCGACGAGTTTTTGCTGCGCGCCCCGGGCCGGACCGAGGCGTCGCAGATCACCCGGGCGGTCGCGTCCGCGGGCGGCGCGGACACCTGGATCGAGCGTGCCGACGCGCACGACCTGGTGGACGCGCCGACGCGGGTCCTGGGCCTGGCCACCCGTACCGCGCTGGACGCGGCAGAACTCCCGCTGGCCCTGCGGCAGTTGCTGGGCCGGTGCACCATCCGTTCGCTGCCGGCCCGGCCGGCGGGCGGCGGCCGGGGTCCGGCGGAGGTACCGGCCGAGGGGGTGCTGGAGGACACGGTGCTGCGGCTGCGGGCGCCGGAAGGCGGAGTGATCACCGTGGAGCGGCCGTATCTGCCCTTCACGCCGACCGAGTTCGCACGGGCCCGCGCGCTGGTGGAACTGGACACCCGGCTCGGACCGCGCATCCCGCGCAGCCAGGACGTGCTGACGCTGCCCGAGGGCGAAGCGATCACCGTGCGCCGGGCCGACAGGAGCGACCTCAGGGCCGCCCTGCAGATGCACGAGCGATGCTCGGCGCGGACGCTCGGCCTGCGCTACCACGGGCCGGTCCGTGACGCCGACCGCTATCTGAACCACCTGCTCAGCCCGCGCTTCGGGCGCACGCTCGCCGCGCAGACCGCGTCGGGGCGGATCATCGGCCTCGGCCATCTGCTGTGGGACGGCGACGAGACCGAGGTCGCACTCCTGGTCGAGGACGACTGGCAGCGGCGCGGCATCGGCGCCGAGCTGCTGGGCCGGCTGGTGGGCATGGCCGTGGAGGCGGGCTGCGCGAGCGTGTACGCCGTGACGCAGGCGTCGAACACCGGGATGGTCGCCGCCATGCGCGGCCTGGGCCTGCCGCTGGACTACCAGATCGAGGAGCGCACCCTGGTGATCACCGCCCGCCTCGACACCGCCCCGGCGTCCTGCCGGCTGCCGTACGCCGGCCGGCGGGAGGAGTTCGACGGCTCCGCCCTGCGCGACTGACCTCGAGCGACCGACCCCGCGCGGCCCGGCCGGCACCCTTGGTCCCGGCCGGGCCGCGCGCCGCTGTGCGGTCAGCTCATCGCCTCGTGCAGCCTCTTCACCTCGGGCGACTCCGGCCGCGGCTCCCCCAGGGCCGCGTCCAGGTCGGCCCACAGGTCCTCGACGTCCTCCAGGCCGACCGACATGCGCAGCAGCCGGTCGCTGACACCGGCGCCGCGCCGGTCCTCGGCGTCCACGATGCGGTGGCTGATGGAGGCCGGGTGCTGGATCAGCGTGTCGACGCTGCCGAGGCTGACGGCGGGGGTGATCAGACGCACGCCTCCGATGACCGCGTGCGGGTCGCCGTGCACCTCGAAGGCGACCATCGCGCCGCCGATGCGCGGATAGTGCACACGGGCCACGCGCGGGTCGGCGGCCAGCCGGGCCGCCAGGTCCGCGGCGGTCGCGGAGGCGGCCCGTACCCGCACCGGCAGCGTGGACAGGCCGCGCAGCAGCAGATACCCGGCGAGCGGGTGCAGGACACCGCCGGTGGCGAAGCGCACCTGCCGCAGCCGTCCGGCGAGTTCCTCGTCGCACGCCACCACACCGGCCATGACGTCCCCGTGTCCGCCCAGGTACTTGGTGGCGCTGTGCAGCACCAGCCGGGCACCCTGCTCGGCCGGGCGCTGGAGCACCGGCGTGGCGAAGGTGTTGTCGGCCAGCAGCGGCACCGAGCCGCAGGCGTGGGCGACGGCCCGCAGATCCACCTCGGCCAGCGTCGGGTTGGCCGGGGACTCCACCATCACCAGCCCGGTGTCCGGGCGCAGCGCGTCGGCGATGCCCGCCGGGTCGGTCCAGGTCACCTCGGTGCCCAGCAGCCCGGCGGTGAGCAGGTGGTCGCTGCAGCCGTACAGGGGCCGTACGGCCACGACGTGGCGCAGGCCCATGGCCGACCGGACGAGGAGGACGGCGCTGAGCGCGGCCATGCCGCTGGCGAACGCGACCGCCGCCTCGGTGCCCTCGAGCCGGGCCAGCGCGGTCTCGAAGCGGGCGACGGTCGGGTTGCCGAGCCGCCCGTAGACGGGCGGGCCGTCGAGTTCGGCGCCGTCGCCGGCGAAGGCGTCGATGCGGGCGGCCTCGGCCCGGCTGTCGTAGGAGGGGTAGGTGGTGGACAGGTCGATCGGCGGGGCGTGCAGTCCCTGGCGGGCGAGGTCGTCCCGGCCGGCGTGCACGGCCTCGGTGGCCAGTGCTCTGGGTGCGGTGGTGCGTACGTCGTCGTACGCGGTGGTGCGCGCGGAGTCGAAGGGCGTGTCCATGACCGAAGGGTGAACAACGATCGAGGACCCGGCCGGAAACTCCGTGCTACGTTCGGCGCATGGCCGAATCCGTCGAACTGGACGCGGTGGACCTCCATCTGCTGCGGCTGCTGCAGAACGACGCCCGGACCACCTACCGGGACCTCGCCGCACAGGTCGGGGTGGCGCCGTCGACCTGTCTGGACCGGGTGACCCGGCTGCGCCGCTCGGGCGTCATCCTCGGCCATCGCCTCCGGCTCGACCCCGCCAAGCTGGGCCGGGGCCTTCAGGCACTGCTGTCGGTGCAGGTCAGACCGCACCGGCGGGAACTGGTGGGCCCGTTCGTGGAGCGGATCCGGGCCCTGCCGGAGTCGCTGTCCGTGTTCCATCTGACCGGCCCGGACGACTACCTCGTCCATGTCGCGGTCGCGGACATGGCGGATCTGCAGCGACTGGTGCTGGACGAGTTCACGGCACGGCGGGAGGTGGCCCGGGTGGAGACCCGGCTGATCTTCCAGCAGTGGGACTGCGGCCCCCTGCTGCCGCCGGGCGCGGAAACGACGACACCAGAGGCAGGTAAACCGGGCTGACGCGGGACACCTCCTCGTACGAGGATGGTCGCCATGTCAGAGACCAACAGCGCGCTTCCCCGTCAGGTCGCCGACGCCTATGTCGACGAACTCATCGCCCTCGACCCGATCACCGGCACCTTCCTCGGCGTGAAGGAGAGTTCGGGCAGGCTGCCCGACACCTCGCCCGCGGGCCAGGAGGCGCTGGCGGAGCTGGCGCGCACCACGCTGGCCCGCCTGGAGGAGGCCGAGCGCCGGCCCGGCGCGGACAGTGACATCGAGCGCCGGTGCGCGCGCCTGCTGCGCGAGCGGCTCACCGCGGAACTCGCCGTGCACGACGCCGACGAGGGTCTGCGCGCGGTGAGCAACATCCACAGCCCCGTGCACTCGGTACGCGAAGTCTTCACGATCACCCCCACCGAGACCGACGAGGACTGGGCGGCGGTCGCCGAGCGGCTGCGCGCCGTGCCGGCCGCGCTGCGCGGCTACCGCGAGTCCCTGGCCCTCGGCCTGGAGCGCAAGCTGTACGCGGGCCCGCGGCCGACCCGGACCTTCGTCGAGCAGCTCACCGAGTGGTCGGACACGAACGGTCAGGGCCGCGGCTGGTTCCAGGACTTCGCCGCCGCCGGTCCCGAGTCCCTGCGCGGCGAGCTCGACGAGGCCGGCCGGGCGGCGACCGCGGCCATCGTCGAGCTGCGCGACTGGATGCGCGACGTGTACGCGCCGACGATCGAGGGCACCCCGGACACGGTCGGCCGCGAGCGCTACGCCCGCTTCTCGCGCTACTTCAACGGCACGGACCTGGACCTCGACGAGGCCTACGCGTACGGCTGGTCGGAGTTCCACCGGCTGCTCGCCGAGATGAAGAAGGAGGCCGAGAAGGTCCTGCCGGGCGCCGAGACCCCGTGGGTGGCGCTCGCGCATCTCGACACCCACGGCGCGCACATCGAGGGTGTGGACGAGGTCCGCACCTGGCTGCAGGGCCTGATGGACGAGGCGATCGACGCGCTCGACGGCACCCACTTCGAACTCGCCGAGCGGGTGCGGCGGGTGGAGTCGCGCATCGCCCCGCCCGGCGGCGCCGCGGCCCCCTACTACACGCCGCCGTCCGCCGACTTCTCGCGGCCGGGCCGCACCTGGCTGCCGACCATGGGACAGACCCGGTTCCCGGCGTACGACCTGGTCTCGACCTGGTACCACGAGGGCGTCCCCGGCCACCACCTGCAACTCGCCCAGTGGGCGCACGTCGCCGAGAACCTCTCGCGCTACCAGGCGACCGTGGGCATCGTCAGCGCCAACGCCGAGGGCTGGGCCCTGTACGCGGAACGCCTGATGGACGAACTCGGCTTCCTCACCGACCCCGAGCGGCGGCTGGGCTACCTGGACGCGCAGATGATGCGGGCGGTCCGCGTCATCATCGACATCGGCATGCACCTGGAGCTGGACATCCCGGCGGACTCGCCCTTCCACCCCGGTGAGCGCTGGACGCCGGAGCTGGCGGAGGAGTTCTTCGGCGCGCACAGCAGCCGTCCGCGGGACTTCGTGGCGAGCGAGCTGATCCGCTATCTGTCGATGCCCGGCCAGGCGATCGGCTACAAGCTGGGCGAGCGGGCCTGGCTGCTCGGCCGCGAGAACGCCAGGAAGCGGCACGGCGACGCGTTCGACGCGAAGGCCTGGCACATGGCGGCCCTGTCCCAGGGGTCGCTGGGCCTGGACGACCTGGTGGACGAACTCTCGCAGCTGTGAACCGGCCTGGGCGGGTGACCGGCCCCCGGTCGCCCGCCCCGACCAGGAGCGGCCACCCTCCGACCCGCGGCGCCCGCCCCGACCCGCGGCGCGCGGCCCGAGCTCGACCGCCCGCCCCGAACGGGAGCGGCCGACACGACTCGGTCGCCCGCCCCCGTCCCCGTCCGCGGTGCGTCAGCAGCCGCAGTCCTCTCCCTCCACCGGCGCGGTCAGCGGGTCGGCGGCCCGGCGGTCGCCGCCCTGCCATGTCTCGTAGGCGAAGCCCTCGCGCACCCAGTACTCGAAGCCGCCGAGCATCTCCTTGACGTGGTAGCCGAGTTCGGCGAGGGCCAGGGCGGCACGGGTGCCGCCGTTGCAGCCCGGGCCCCAGCAGTAGGTGACCACCGGGACGGACCTGTCGAGCAATGCCTCCGCCTGCTCGGGGATCAGAGCGGTCGGCAGATGCACCGCGCCGGGGATGTGTCCCTGGTCCCAGGCCTCGGTGGAGCGGGAGTCGAGCAGGACGAAGCCGGGGTCGCCGCCGGCCGCGAGCGCGGCGGCCACGTCGGACACGTCGGCGTGGAAAGCGAGGCTCGCCCGGAAGTAGGCGGCGGCCTCGGCCGGCGGCGCGGGCGGGACCCGCAGCACCGGGTGGGCGGCGAACGCGGTGCTGTCGGCGGTGGTGGGCGCGGCGGTCATCGTGGGGTCCCTTCCATGGGCGGTCTCGGCACCCGAGAATCTACGGCCGAAGATCATCTCCATGAAGGGGCGATCCCCGGCGCACCTCTTGATCGGCCGGGGATTCCCCTGGTATCCATCGCTCATGACCGCGTTTTCCCCGGACGCCACCGACTGGCGCATTCTCGACGTCCTCCAGCGGGACGGGCGGGCCAGCTTCGCCGAGCTGGCGCGGGCGGTGTCGATGTCCCCGAGCGCGGTCACCGAACGGGTGCGCCGCCTGGAGGAGGCGGGTGTCATCCAGGGGTACGCGGCCGTGGTCGACCAGGAGCGGCTGGGGATGCCGATCCTGGCCTTCGTCCGGCTCCGCTACCCCAACGGCAACTACAAGCCCTTCCACGACCTGGTCGCCGCCACCCCCGAGATCCTGGAGGCGCACCATGTGACGGGCGACGACTGCTTCGTCATCAAGGTCGCCGCGCGCTCCATGCGCCACCTGGAGGAGGTGTCCGGCAGGATCGGCGCGCTGGGCTCGGTGACCACGAGCATCGTGTACTCCTCGCCCCTGCCCCGCCGCCCTCTGGCCGCTGAGGGCTGAGGGGCCGGCGGAGGGGCCGCGGGGCCGGCAGAGGGTCGGCGGGGCCGGGTCAGTCCACGCCGCGCTGCCGCACCGTCGAGCCCGACCGGCCCTTGACGACCTCCAGCTGGGCGTGGATCCGGCGGCGCAGGTCGGCGACATGGCTGACGATGCCGACGCTGCGGTCGCGTTCGCGCAGGGAGTCCAGCACGTCCAGCACCTCGTCCAGCGTCTGGTCGTCCAGGCTGCCGAAGCCCTCGTCGATGAAGAGGGTGTCCAGCCGGACGCCGCCGGCCTCGTCGGTGACCACGTCGGCGAGCCCGAGGGCGAGGGCGAGCGAGGCGAAGAACGTCTCCCCGCCCGACAGGGTCGCCGTGTCCCGCTCGCGCCCCGTCCACGCGTCGACGACGTGCAGCCCGAGGCCGCTGCGGCCGCGTCCGGCCCGGTCGTCGGAATGGACGAGGGTGTAGCGGCCGGACGACATGCGCTGCAGCCGTGCGGTCGCGGCGGCGGCCACCTGTTCCAGGCGGGCGGCGAGGACGTAGGACTCCAGGCGCATCTTGCGCTCGTTGTCGGCCGAGGTGCCCGCCGTGAGCGCGGCGAGCCGGGCCACGCGGTCGTACTCCTGACGCAGGGGTGCCAGACGGCGTACCCCGGTGGCCGCGCGCGCGGACAGCCGGTCGAGTTCGGCGCAGCGGCGGGCGGCGGCGTCCCGGGTGGATGCGGCCTCGCGCAGCCGCAGGCCCGCGGTGGCGGCGGCGGTCTCCGCCGCCGTGGGGTCGGCCGGCTCGCGCCCGGCGGCGGCCACGGTGTCGGCCTCGGCGAGGACGGCGCGGACGGCGGCCTCCTCGGCCTGCCGGGCGTCGAGGCGGTGCTGGAGTTCGCGGTGGGCGGCGTCGTCGAGGAGTGCGGCGACCGCGGCCCGCGGGGTGTCGAAACCGGCGCGGAACGCGGCCTCGGCGAGCCGCCCGTCGGCGTCCTTGAGCCGTTCGGCACTCTCCTCGGCGGCCCGCGCGGCCTCCGCGGCGTCGGTGAGGAGCGCCACCTGTCGCTCCAGTTGTGCGGCCCGTGCGGCGACGCTCGCGGCGGCGCCCCTGGCCTCGGCCAGCTCGGCCTCCAGGGTGCTCTGTTCGCGGTCGAGGTTCTCCTTGCGGGTCAGCCGGGCGGCCGATCTGACCTCGGCCTGCCGGCGGTCGGCGAGCCGTCGCTCGTGCTCCTGCTCCGCCCGGCGCAGCTCCTCCCGGGCGGCGTGCAGCCCGGAGGCCTCCTGGCGTGCCCGCGTGAGGTCCCGCTCCAACGCCTCGGCCTCTTCGGCGAGTTGCGCCGTGGGTGCGTCACGCGCCTCGGCGGTGGCGGCGGCCAGTCGCTCGCGCAGCGCGGCGAGCCGGCGCTCGTGGTCGGTGCGCCGCTCCTCGGCGTCCTGGAGGGCGGCCAGGGCGCGCTCCTCCGCCTCGCGGTCGACGTGCCCGGTGACCCGGCGCGCGGGTGCGGGGTGCTCGGTGGCACCGCAGACGGCGCAGGGCTCGCCGTCGGTGAGGTTCGCGGCGAGCTCGGCGGCGATCCCGTTCAGCCGCTGCTCTTTCAGGTCCAGCCAGTGGTCCTTGGCGCGCACCGCGTGTTCGGCGGAGTCGAGGACGCGCCGCTGTTCCTCGTCGGTGTCCCGGATGAGCTGGTCGCGCAGCCTGGCCGCGCCGAGCCGGGTCTGTGCCCCCTCGCGTCGCACGGCGAGCTGGTCCGCCCGGCCGGCCGCCTCCTGGGCGGCCTCGACACGGGCCTGGAGTCCGGCGCGGGTGTTCTCCCATCCGGCGAGCCAGGCCTCGGCCTCCTGGAGCACGTCCTCGTCGGCGCGCTCCTGGCGGTCCACGTCCGCGCGCTCGGCGACGAGGTCGGCCAGGCGCCGCTCGGCGCGGCGGGCCGACTCCAGTCCGCCCAGTTCCTCGGCGGCCCGGCGGGCCGCGGCGGCCAGTCCGGCCGCGCCGGCGTCGGCGAAGGTCTCGGGCAGCAGCGCACGCGCGTGTGTCTCGGCGGCGGCCGCCCTCCGGTGTGCGGCGTCGGCGGCCTCCCGCAGCTCCAGCGCCGGTGCCACGGTCTGCGCCTTGCGCCCCCGTTCCATCCGCTCCTGCGTCCGGCGGTGCTCCTCGGCCCCTTCCTCGAGGCGCTCGGCGCGCTCGCGCGCCTCGGCGAACCGGCGTTGCAGCCGGGCCAGTTCGCGTACGTCGTGCAGGGCGCGCTCGGCGGCGGCGTGGGCGGCCTCGGCGGCCGTGAGCCGGCAGTGGGCGACGGTCAGCTGCTCGCGCGCGGTGCTGCGGGCGACGGCGGCGGCGGTCAGCACGGCCTCGGCCAGTCCCGGCTCGCCGGGGGCCAGCTCGGGCAGCTCCATGGTGTCGCCGGCCGCCTGCTGCATGCGGTGCGCGTCGGCCAGCAGCGCGGCGTCGCCCTCGCGGACCTGGGCCTCGGTGGCGCGCCGGCGCTCGGCGAGGCGCTTTTCCACCTCGGCGAAGCGGTGCGTGTCGAACAGGCGCCCGAGCAGCTTGCCGCGGGCCTCGGCGTCGGCGCGCAGGAAGCGGGCGAAGTCGCCCTGCGGCAACAGCACGACCTGGCAGAACTGTTCGCGGCTCATGCCGAGCAGCTGGGTGATCTCCTCGCCTATCTCCTGGTGGGAGCGGCTGAGATCCTTCCAGGCGCCCGTCGCCGCGTCGTACTCGCGCAGCCAGGTCTGCGCCTTGTCGACGGTGGTGCCGGTGCCGCGCCGCTTCGGGCGTGCCCAGGGCGGCTGCCGGGTGATCTCCAGGCGGCGTCCGGCAACGGTGAGGTCGAGGGTGACCTCGGTACGGGTGCCCTCGGCGGCGTGGTCGCTGCGCAGGGTGATCCCCTGCCCGCTGCCCTGCCGTGCGCCGGGCACCGAGCCGTACAGGGCGTAGCACACGGCGTCCAGGACGGACGTCTTGCCGGCCCCGGTCGGTCCGTGCAGCAGGAACAGTCCGGCGGCCGACAGGGCGTCGAAGTCGATGCTCCGGGAACCCCCGAACGGTCCGAAGGCGGTGATGTCGAGCCGGTGCAGCCTCACCGTGCCACCTCTCGTTCCGCCTCGTCGGCGCGTACGGCGTCGAAGGCCTCGCGCAGCACGGTCCGTTCGTGTGCGTCGGGTCCCGCGCCGCGCACATGGGCGACGAAGTCCTCGGCGATCTGCTGGTCGCTGCGGTCCGCGAGCCGGCGGGCGTAGGACACGTCCGGGTCGCCGGGGGCGCGCTCGGGGTCGAACACGAGGCTGAGGGCGTGCGGGAAGCGCTCGGTGAGGCGGGCCATCGGGTCGGCCGGGCGGACCGGATCGGTGAGCGTGGCCTCGACCCAGGCGTCCTGGTGGCGGGCGAGGCCGGGGTCGGCGAGCAGTTCCTCCAGCGTGCCCCGGATCCGGGCCAGCGGGCGCGGGACCGGGCAGCCGACCCGCTCGGCGGTGACCCGGCCGTCGGCGTCGAGGTCGACGAGCCACATGCTCTTGTGGTGGTCGGCCTCCGAGAAGGAGTACGGCAGCGGGGACCCGGAGTAGCGCACGCGCTCGGTGATGGTCTGGCAGCCGTGCAGATGTCCCAGGGCGGCGTAGTCGACGCCGTCGAAGACGCCCGCGGGGACGGCGGCGACCCCGCCGACGGTGATGTCCCGCTCGCTGTCGCTGGCCTCGCCGCCGGTGACGAAGGCGTGCGCGAGGACGACGGAGCGGGTGCCGGGCGCGCGCGTGGCGAGGTCGGCGCGGATTCGTTCCATGGCGGCGGCGAGCACGGCCTCGTGCCCCGCCTTCTCGACCCCGAAGTGGTCCTTGACCAGGGCCGGTTCCAGATACGGCAGGCCGTAGAAGGCGACGTCGCCGTGGGCGTCGGCCAGCACCACGGGTGTGGCGCACGCCGCGGGCTCGGTACGCAGATGGATGCCTGCGCGGTCGATGAGCCCCGCGCCGACGCCGAGCCGGCGGGCGGAGTCGTGGTTGCCGGAGATCATCACGGTGGGCACGCCCAGGGCGGCGAGGCGGTGCAGGGCGTCGTCGAACAGCTCGACGGCGGCCAGCGGGGGCACCGCGCGGTCGTACACGTCCCCCGACACGACCACCGCCTCGACGTCGTGCTCACGCACGGTCGCCACCAGGTGGCCGATGAACGCGGCCTGGGCCTCGAGCATGCTCACCCGGTGGAAGGACCGGCCCAGGTGCCAGTCGGACGTGTGCAGCAGCCTCATGATCCCCGAGACTAACGGCAGGGTCCGACAACACGGGCGGTTACTCCCGTATCAGCCGTCATGGGCAGTCAAGTACGGGACTGTTACTGATGAAATGCCCGTTTCGTCACGCATCGCTGTAGGCCTCTCCGCCGAGTTCGAAACCGGCGGTGCCCGCCGTCACATCGGCGAGCCAGGCCCGGAAGGCGTCCACGTCGGCGTCCGGCAGGCCGATCTCGATCGTGACCGCCTCGCCGTAGCGCACGTCCCGCACCTCCCGCCCGGTCGATCTGAGGTCGTTCTGCACCTTGCCGGCGCGCTGGTGGTCGACGGTCACCGTGGCGAGGCGGAAGCGCCGGCGCGTCAGGGTGCCGAGCACGTCCAGCGCCTCGCCGACCGCTCCGCCGTAGGCGCGGATGAGGCCGCCCGCGCCGAGCTTGACGCCGCCGTAGTAGCGGGTGACGACGGCGACGACGTAGCGCATGTCGCGGCGCAGCAGCATCTGGAGCATGGGCACCCCGGCGGTGCCGCCGGGTTCCCCGTCGTCGCTGGCCTTCTGGACGCCGGCGTCGGCGCCGATGACGTAGGCCCAGCAGTTGTGCGTGGCGTCCGCGTGCTCCTTGCGGACGGCCGCGATGAAGTCCTGGGCCTCCTGCTCGGTGGCCGCCGGGGCGAGCGCGCACAGGAAACGGGAGCGGTTGACCTCGGTCTCGTGCACGCCCGGGCGGGCGACTGTGCGGTACTCGTCCTGCATCCGGCCAGCCTAGGGCCTCCTCCGGCGCCCAGCGGCCCCCGTCCCGGCCGGTCCGGGAGGTGGGGCCCGGGAGCGGCGACCCTAGGACCTGCCCTTCGTGCCCCGCGGCACGGTCAGCTCCGTCAGCAGGGCGGTGCCGGGGGCGAGCGCGTGCCAGCCGGTGCCGTGCCAGGCGAGCACGGCGATCGCGGAGGTGGGGAACTTCACCCGGAGCCGTTCCAGTGTGTCGTCCAGGCCCTCCCCGGCGAGATGGAGGACCAGTTCCTCCAGGCCCGGGTTGTGCCCGATCAGCAGCAGCGTCTCCACCTGCGGCGGCGTCTCGCGCACGGCCTCCAGCAGAGTGGGGACGTCGGCGGCGTACAGCCGCGGGTCGAGACGCACCGGCGGTGGGGTGCCCCACTCGGCGGAGGCCAGTTCCCAGGTCCGGCGGGCCCGCAGGGCCGTGGAGCACAGCGCGAGGTCCGGCAGGCAGTCGGACGCGGCGAGCGCGCGGCCCGCGGCGGGGGCATCCCGGCGGCCGCGCGGCGCGAGCGGGCGGTCGTGGTCGGTGACGCCCTCGGGCCGGGCGGACTTGGCGTGCCGCAGGACCACCAGGCGGCGCAGCGGGCCGGCTCCCGCGCGCGTACTCATGGCGCCCGCCCGACGTCGCGGGTGAGGTCCAGGCCGAGCAGGCGGTCCGCGTAGGCGTACGTCTCGAAGCGGGCGCCGTCCGCCAGGTCCGGCCGGGTCTCGACCCACTCCAGCACCCGGAGCGTCGCGGGGATGTCCAGGTCGTCCTCCCAACTTCCGCGCAGCCGTCCGCGCACGTCGTCGGGGACGGGCCGCGAGGGCTGCCGCGCCCAGAGGGCGACCGCGCCACGCCAGCGGGCGAGGGTCCGGCCGGCCTCGTCCAGTGTGTCGGCATCGAGCCGCAGGGGCAGGGTGCGGCGGCGGGCGAGCAGGGCGAGGCGCCAGGTGGCGGGGTCGCTGTCGGCCGCCGGGGCGAGGGGAACGGCCGCGTCGACGGATGCGACGGCGAGCCGGACGCCCTCGGGTGCGGTCTCCTCGGCCTCACCGGCCACGTGCACGACCTGTGCCTCGCCCAGGGCGGCGCCCAGACCGCGGCTGTCCTCGAAGGGCCGGATGCCGAGGGCCGCGCCGGCCGCCCGCAGCTCCGCCTGCTCGCGCTCGCCGGTCAGCAGGGCCCACACCGGTGTGCCGCCCAGCTCCAGGGCGCGGACGAGCAGGTCGGCGACGAGGAGCACTCGCAGCCCCGAGGCGTCGAAGCCGGACGCGTGCACCTCGATGCGGGTCAGGCCGCGGCGAGCGGGGGCGGCGTCCATGGGCTCGCCGGTTCGGGCGTCGATGATGCGCAGCACGGCCCGAGCGTAGGCCCCCGACCGGCCGCGCGCAGGCCTGCGGCCCACATTCCGGACAGAGTGCCGCGTTCGGCCGATCGGGGAATCGACCGACCAGGGGCACTGTTGGCGCAGTCGGCAACCTTCCCCCGGACGCGAGGAGACCTGTGGTGTACGGCGATGCGGCGACGGTCCGCAAGATCCTGACCGAACTCGGTGACACCTGGGCCGTCGTGGGCCTGTCGAACAACCGCGACCGTGCCGCGTACGGCGTGGCGCAGGTGCTGCAGCGGTTCGGCAAGAAGGTCGTCCCGGTGCACCCCAAGGCGGAGACCGTGCACGGCGAGCAGGGCTACGCCTCCCTCGCGGACATCCCCTTCGACGTGGACGTGGTGGACGTCTTCGTCAACAGCGACCTGGCCGGCCCGGTCGCCGACGAGGCGGTCGCCAAGGGCGCCAAGGCGGTGTGGTTCCAGCTCGGCGTCGTCGACGAGGCCGCCTATGAGCGGACCCGGGCCGCGGGCCTGGAGATGGTCATGGATCGCTGCCCCGCGATCGAAATTCCGCGCCTGAACTAGCTTGTGACAAGCTCTTCCGACATTTCGAAACTGAATAGCAACATTCTGCGATGGCCGTTGACCTGGGTAAAGGGCGCACCAAAGAAGCACCCTTGGAAGAGTCAAATTTAGGGCGACGACCTTCTGCAGAGGGGGCAAGCATTCCTACTCTGAGCCGCCGTCGGGCGTTAATTCGGTGTTCAGATAGTGAAAGGCCCCTTGACATGGCGAAACTCGACCATGTAACCGCCGACGTCACCCGGGACCAGACCGGTCTCCGGCGTGACGTCGGTCTGATCGGTCTGATGTGGGCCTCGGTCGGTTCCATCATCGGCTCCGGCTGGCTCTACGGCGCCGAGAAGGCCGTGGTGACGGCCGGCCCCGCCGCGATCATCTCCTGGCTGATCGGCACCGTGGCGATCGTGCTGCTGGCGCTCGTGCACGCGGAGCTGGGCGGCATGTTCCCGGTGGCGGGCGGCACGGCCCGCTACCCGCACTACGCCTTCGGCGGCCTGGCCGGCATGTCCTTCGGCTGGTTCTCCTGGCTGCAGGCGGCCACCGTGGCCCCGATCGAGGTCGAGGCGATGATCGGTTACGCCGGTCACTGGCACTTCGCCCAGGGCCTGCAGCACACCGACGGCACCCTGACGACCAGCGGTTTCCTCGTCGCCGTGGTGCTGATGGCCGTGTTCGTCGTGGTCAACTTCCTGGGTGTGCGCGTGCTGGCCCACACCAACAGCGCCGCCACCTGGTGGAAGATCGCCGTACCGCTGGCCACGATCTTCATCATCGCGGTGGGCAACTTCCACCCGCACAACTTCACCGCCCAGGGCTTCGCCCCGTTCGGCGCCAAGGGCGTGCTGGGCGCCATCAGCTCCAGCGGCATCATCTTCGCCCTGCTGGGCTTCGAGCAGGCGATCCAGCTGGCCGGCGAGAGCCGCAACCCCAAGCGCGACCTGCCGCGCGCCACTCTCGGCTCGGTCGCCATCGGCGCGACCATCTACGTCCTGCTCCAGGTCGTGTTCATCGGCGCGCTGCCGCTCGGCTCCTTCGCGCACGGCTGGGCCAAGCTGGACTTCCCCGGCATCAGCGGCCCCTGGGCGGGCGTTGCCACCCTGGTGGGCCTCGGCTGGCTGAGCGTCGTGCTCTACATCGACGCGGTCATCTCCCCCGGCGGCACCGGCCTGATCTACGTCACCGCCACCTCCCGGGTCTCCTACGGCCTGGCGAAGAACGGCTACGCGCCCAAGCTCTTCGAGCGGATCGACGCGCGCGGTGTGCCGTGGTTCGGCCTCGCCATCTCCTTCGTGACCGGCGTGGTCTGCTTCCTGCCCTTCCCCAGCTGGCAGGAGCTGGTCGGCTTCATCACCTCGGCGAGCGTGCTGATGTACGCCGGCGCACCGCTGGCCTACGGCGTGTTCGCCGACCGGCTGCCGCACCACGAGCGGCCCTACCGCCTGCCCGCGGGCAAGGTGATCTCGCCGCTGTCCTTCGTGGTCGCCAACCTCATCATCTACTGGGCCGGCTGGGACACGCTGTGGCGGCTCGGCATCGCGATCGTCCTCGGCTACCTGCTGCTCGGCGGCTACGCCTGGTACGCCACCAACAAGCAGCTCCCCGACGCGCCCCGGCTGGACTTCAAGGCCGCCCAGTGGCTGCCCGGCTATCTGCTCGGCATGGGCCTGATCTCGTGGCAGGGCGGCTTCGGCGGCCAGGGTCACATCGGGCTGTGGTGGGACATGGCCGTCGTCGCGGCCTTCTCGTTGGGCATCTACTACTGGGCGAAGGCCACCGCGTCCCGGTCCGAGGAGATCGAGCGCAGCATCGAGGAGGTCGTGGTCACCGACGCGCCCGCGCACTGACCACGGTCACACCTCGATCCCGCTCCCGATCCCGATCCCGTACGGTGTCCCGTCGGCCGCGCCCCCACCACCGGGGCGTGCCTGACGGGACACCGTCATAATGCCCGGGTGACTCAGCCCTCCCCCCACCCCAACTCCCCTTCCCGCGAACGCTTTCCGGTCGTCGTCGTCGGCGCCGGACCGGCGGGACTCACCGTCGCCAACATTTTGCGGGCCGCCTCCGTCGACTGCCTGGTCCTGGAGACCGAGTCCCGGCGGTTCATCGAACAGCGGCCCCGTGCCGGGGTCCTGGAGGAGTGGGCCGTACGCGCTCTGGAACGCCATGGCCTGGCCGCGAACCTGCTCGAGCGGGCCGGACGGCACACCACCTGCGAGTTCCGCTTCGACGGCGTCGGCCACCGCTTCCCCTACACGGACCTGACGGGCCATCACCACTTCGTGTACCCGCAACCGCTGCTCGTGACGGACCTGGTGCGCGAGTACGCCGACGTCCGGGGCGGCGAGATCCGCTTCGGCGTGCGGGACGTGACGCTGCACGACACCGACACGGACCGGCCGTCGGTGTCGTACCTCTGCCCCGAGACGGGGCGACGACGGGTGATCCACTGCGACTTCGTCGCCGGATGCGACGGGGCCCGCGGGGTGAGCCGGTCCGCGCTCGTCCCGGAGCGCGCCCGGATCGCCCGGCACGACTACGGCATCGGCTGGCTGGCGCTGCTCGCCGAGGCACCGCCGTCCTCCGACTGCGTGCTCTTCGGCGTCCACCCGCGCGGCTTCGCCGGGCACATGGCCCGCAGCGCGGACGTGACCCGCTACTACCTTCAGTGCCCGCCCGGCGACGACCCGGAGAACTGGCCGCACGAGCGCGTCTGGGCCGAGCTGCGGCAACGGCTCGCCGCGGCGGACGCCCCGCCGCTCACCGAGGGCCGGCTGCTGGAGCAGCGGGTGCTCGACATGCACGACTACGTCGTGGAGCCGATGGCCTCCGGCCGGCTGTTCCTGGCCGGTGACGCGGCACATCTGACGGCGCCCATCGCGGCGAAGGGCATGAACCTCGCCCTGCACGACGCCTTCCTGCTCGGTGACGCGCTCGCCGCATACATGACCGGCGGCGACGAGGGCGGCCTGGCCGGCTACTCGGCGGCGTGCCTGCGGCGCGTGTGGGACTACCAGGAATTCTCCCAGTGGCTCTCCGACGTCTATCACGGCACCGCGTCGGGTGATCCGTTCCACGCGGGCACCACACTCGCCCGGCTGCGCCGTCTGTTCACCTCGCCGGCCGCGGCGGCCGCCTTCGCCGAGCAGTACCTCGGCGCGGCGGGCCACTTCTGAGGACGGACACCGGGGCCGGTGACCGGTCACCGGTCACCGGTTGACGGTCGCGAGGCACGCGGGTTGCGAGACATGCCCGTCGCGAGGCACGCGGGTCAGTCGTGGAGCGGCCGGTCGCCGAGCCGGTGGTCGGCCACGTTCAGCGCCTCGGCGACCAGCCGGCGCAGATGGCCGTCGTGCAGGGAGTAGATCACCCGGCGGCCCTCCTTGCGGGTGGCCACGAGCCCGGCCAGCCGCAGCCGCGCCAGGTGCTGGCTGACGGCGGGGCGGGCGGCGCCGCACGCCTCGGTGAGCGTGGTGACATCGGCCTCGCCCGAGGTCAGTGCGTGCAGCAGGGTGAGCCGGGTGCGGTCGCCGAGCAGGGCGAGCAGTTCGGCGGCGAGCGCGACCTGTTCCTCGCCCGGGGTGTGCGGGTGCGCATGGTGCGCAGGTGATAGGTGCATGCGTGCGCTCATACGCACATAATGGCGTCGTGGGCGCCTGGCGTCCACCTCCCGCGCACCGGAAGGGGAACGACGTGAGCGACCGGCACCACCCCCACGACCACGACGGCCACGGCCACAGTCACCACCACGACCACAGCCGTGATCATGCGCACCCTCACCCCCACTCCCACGCGTCGGCGTCCCTCCGGCACCGCCTGCAGCACGTCCTGACGCCCCACTCCCACGAGACCGCGGACAAGCTCGACTCCGCACTGGAGTCCTCGGCGCGCGGCATGCGGGCCCTGTGGGTCTCGCTGGCCGTGCTGGGTGCGACCGCGCTCGTCCAGGCGCTGGTGGTGGTGGGTTCCGGCTCGGTCGCCCTGCTCGGCGACACGGTGCACAACGCGGCGGACGCCCTGACCGCCGTGCCGTTGGGCATCGCCTTCGTGCTGGGCCGCAGGGCCGCGACGCGCCGCTTCACCTACGGTTACGGGCGCGCCGAGGACCTGGCCGGTCTGGTGATCGTGCTGACGATCGCGGCGTCGGCGGTGTTCGCGGCGTGGGCGGCGGTCGAACGGCTCGTCGATCCGCGTCCCGTGCAGCATCTCCCGGCGGTGGCCGTGGCGGCCCTGGTCGGGTTCGCGGGCAACGAGTGGGTGGCCCGCTACCGGATCCGGGTGGGCCGGGCGATCGGTTCGGCCGCACTCGTCGCCGACGGACTGCACGCCCGAACGGACGGCTTCACCTCGCTCGCCGTGCTGCTGGGCGCGGGCGGCGCGGCCCTGGGGTGGCAGTCGGCCGACCCGATCGTGGGGCTGGCGATCACGGCGGCGATCGCGCTGGTGCTGCGCGACGCGGCGCGCGAGGTGTTCCGACGGATGATGGACGCCGTCGACCCGGCCCTCGTGGACCGCGCCGAGCGGGCCCTGCGCCAGGTGCCCGGGGTGCACGCCGTGGGCGAGCTGCGGCTGCGCTGGATCGGGCACCGGCTGCGGGCGGAGGTCGCGGTGGTGGTGGACGGCGAGGCGACCCTGCGCCAGGCCCACGCGGTCGCCGTCGACGCCGAACACGCCCTGCTGCACACCGTCCCGAGGCTCACCGCGGCCCTGGTCCACGCCGACCCCGCCCCCACCGCGGGCGAATCCGACCCCCACCTCACCCTCGCCCACCACGCATCGCCCTGAGCATGCGTGGCTCGGGCCCCTGATCAGGTGTCAGGCGCCGAGACCGTCCAGCACCACCGCGCCCGGGAGTTCCGCGAAGGCCTTGCCCGGGACGAGGAGCTTGCCGCGGCGGCGGCCGCTGCCGACCAGGACGTACGGGAGGTCGACGACGGCGGAGTCGATCAGTACCGGCCAGCCCTCGGGCAGTCCGATCGGGGTGATGCCGCCGTACTCCATGCCGGTCTCCCCCGTGGCCACGTCCATCGACGCGAAGGAGGCCTTGCGGGCGTCGAGATGGCGGCGTACGACGCCGTTGACGTCGACGCGGGTCGTCGACAGGGCCACACACGCGGCCAGCCGGCTCTCGCCGCCGCGCTTGCCGGCCACCACCACGCAGTTCGCGGACCGCTCCAGCAGGTCCTGGCCGTAGTGCTCGACGAAGACCGCCGTGTCGGCCCACTGCGGGTCGGTCTCGACGTAGACGATCTGGTCGGCGGGGACGCTGCCGCGCCAGTGGCGTAGGGCGTCGGCGACCGGGCGGACCAGTTCGTCGAGGCAGTCGGGCGCGGGGACGGCCCGGTCGAAGTCTCCGATGGGTGCGCGCATGAGCGCACGGTAACAGCCGCCCGGCGCGCACCGCGGGGGTGTCTCAGTGCACGGGCGGCACCGACACGGCCATCACCATCTCCATGGGCACGGCACCCTCGTTGGCATACGTGTGCGGCGTGTTGGCCTCGAAGGACGCGCTCGCGCCCTCGGGCACGCGGTACTCCGCCCCGTCCACGGTGAGCGTCAGTTCCCCCGCCGTGACGTGGACCAGTTCGACCGTGCCGGCCGGGTGGGGGTCGGAGGCGCTGCGCTCCCCCGGCATCAGGCGCCACTCCCACATCTCCAGCGGGCCCGGCGCCTCGACGCCCGCCAGCAGCCGGTTGTAGCTGCCGGCGTCGGTGTGCCAGAGCCGGACGGCCTGCTCGGCGGGGACGATGCGGACCTTCGGGCCCTGCTCGTAGTCGAGCAGGGTGGTGATGCTGACGCCGAGCGCGTCACCGATCTTGACGACGGTGCCGAGGCTGGGGTTGGTGCGGGCCTGCTCGATCTGGATGAGCATGCCGCGGCTGACTCCCGAACGGGCGGCGAGCGTGTCCAGCGTGAAGCCGCGCTCGGTGCGCCAGCGCTTGACGTTGCGCGCCAGGGACTGGGTCAGCAGTTCGAGGTCCGACACATTCCGTCCAATATTCTTGATGACATAGTTCACTTCACTGAACTACGATGGGGTGCACCCGATCGTTCACCGAACTGTACTGCGAGGCGTCCCGTGACAGCATTCTTCGCCCTGGCCACCAGCCTTCTGTGGGGCCTGGCCGACTTCGGCGGCGGACTGCTCACGCGACGCAACCCGGCGCTGACCGTGGTCGTGGTCTCCCAGGCGATCGCGGCGGCGGTGCTGGGCGCGATCGTGGTCGCCACCGGCGGCTGGAGCGAGGCCGGGCCGCGGCTGTGGTTCGCCTTCGCCGCGGGCCTGGTCGGGCCGGTGGCGATGCTCTCGTTCTACAAGGCGCTGGCCCTCGGCCCGATGGGCGTGGTCTCGCCGCTCGCCACCCTGAGCGTGGCCGTCCCCATCGGGGTCGGCCTGGTCCTCGGCGAGCGGCCGGGACTGCTCCAGGTCGCGGGCATCGCGGTCGCCGTCACCGGTGTGATGCTCGCGGGCGGGCCGCAGATGGGAGGCGCGGCCGTGCAGCGGCGCACGATCTGGCTGACGCTCGTCGCCGCCCTCGGCTTCGGCACGGTGTTCGCGCTGATCGCCGAGGCGTCGACCACGGTCACCGGGCTCTTCCTCGCGCTGTTCGTGCAGCGAGTGACCAACGTGGCCACGGGCGGGGCCGCGCTGTACCTCTCCGCACGGCGGGGCGGGGCCGTGCTGCCGGAGGCCGGATTCCCCTGGGGTGCCCTGCCGGCACTCGCCTTCGTCGGTCTCGCGGACGTGGCCGCCAACGGCACGTACTCGGTCGCCGCCCAGCACGGCCCGGTCACCGTGGCCGCCGTGCTCGCCTCCCTGTACCCGGTGGTGACCGCGCTGGCCGCCCGCGGCTTCCTCAGTGAACGGCTGCGGGCCGTCCAGGCGGCCGGAGCGGGTCTGGCGCTGGTGGGGACGCTGCTGCTGGCGACGGGGTGAGAGACGACCCCTAGGGCCTGGCCGAGGAACCGGAGTCCTCCACACCGCCCAGCTGCGCGAGCCCGGCCACGCTCTCCGGGTCCAGGTCCGCCAGCGCCGCCAGCTGTTCCGGGGTCACACCCTCCGGTATCGGCACGGGTGCCGGTGTCCGCAGTGGCGGCTGCCAGCCGTCGGCGGGCGTCCACCGGCGTACGACCCGGGCGGGTGCCCCCGCGACCACGGCGTGGTCGGGCACCTCGCCGCGCACCACTGCACCGGCGGCGACCACCACGTTCCGCCCGATCCGGGCCCCGGGCAGGATCACCACCCCGGTGCCGATCCAGCACCCGGGCCCGATCTCCACCGGCTCCATCCGCGGCCACTGCTTGCCGATGGGCTGGTGCGGGTCGTCGTAGGAGTGGTTGGTGGAGGTGACGTAGACGTACGGCCCGAAGTAGCAGTCGCTGCCGATGGTGACCGTCGTGTCGGCGATGACATGGCTGCCGCGGCCGAGGACGACTCCGTCGCCGATGTGCAGGATCGGGTCCGGCCCGAGGTCGAGGTCGGGCATCAGACCGGCCGTCAGCGTGACCTGCTCCCCGACGATGCAGTGCGCGCCGAGATGGATCCACGGTTCACCGAAGACCGTGCCGAGCGGGAAGGCCAGTCTGGTACCTGTTCCCATCGCGCCGAAGCGGAAGCGACCGGGGTGTTCCGCCGTGACGGAGCCCGTGCGCTGCACCCAGGCCCAGCCCGCGTGGACGGCGCGCTGCGCGAGGCGGCGCCGCCATGATGAGAACGTGTTCTTGCGCTTGGGCACCCGCTCACCGTACTCAGGCCGTGCCGCCCCCATGGGACCGGACGCCTGTGATCTTCACCCCACCGGATGACGTACGGTGCGTGGTGTCGACGACGAGGAGAGGGCGATGACGCACAAGGCGCTGATCACGGGCATCGGTGGCAAGGAGCCGAAGATCGACGGGGAGGCGTTCGTGGCGCCCACGTCCTCGGTGATCGGGGACGTGACGGTGGAGGCCGGGGCGAGCATCTGGTACGGCGCGGTGGTCCGGGGCGACGTCGAGCGCATCCTCGTCGGCGCGCGGAGCAACATCCAGGACAACTGCACCCTGCACGCGGACCCCGGTTTCCCGGTGATCATCGGCGAGCGGGTGTCCGTCGGCCACAACGCGGTCGTCCACGGGGCGACGGTGGAGGACGACTGCCTGATCGGCATGGGGGCGACCGTACTGAACGGCGCGGTCGTCGGAGCGGGATCACTCGTCGCCGCTCAGGCCCTGGTGCCGCAGGGCATGGTGGTGCCGCCCGGTTCGCTGGTGGCAGGGGTGCCGGCGAAGGTGCGGCGGGAGCTGACCGAGGAGGAGCGCCAGGGCCTCACGCTCAACGGCACGATGTACGCGGAGCTGGCGAACGCCCACCGAGACGTGCACGAATAGCGCACGGACGGATCCGCGCGGCCGGTGCACGACCGGCCGCTCGAGGCCTACTCGGCGGCGCCCACGGTCTCCACCTCGGCCTCCTGCGCGGCGCCCTGCGCCTTCTTCGCCTTGCGCCTGAGCACCAGCATCGACCCCAGGCCGATGAGCACGGCCACCACCAGGCCCAGCCAGGAGAACTTCTTCAGCCAGGACTCGGCTACGACACCGACGTAGTAGATGACGGCCGTCGTGCCGCCCGCCCAGCAGATGCCGCCGAGCACGTTGGCGGTGAGGAACTTCCAGTACGGCATCCGCAGCACGCCCGCGAGCGGGCCGGCGAAGATGCGCAGCAGGGCGACGAAACGGCCGAAGAACACGGCCCACATGCCCCACTTCTCGAAGGAGCGTTCGGCCGTGGCGACATGTCCCTCGCTGAAGTGCTTGGGGAACTTCCTCCCCAGCCAGGCGATCAGCGGTCTGCCGCCCTTGCGGCCGATGGCGTAGCCGATGGAGTCGCCCACGACCGCGCCGGCGGTCGCGCAAGCGCCCAGCACGACGGGGTTGACACCGGTGTGCTGCGAGGACATCAGGGCCGCCGAGACCAGGATGATCTCGCCGGGCAGGGGGATGCCCAGGCTCTCCAGCCCGATGACCAGGGCCACCACGGCGTAGACGGCGCCTGCGGGCACCGAGTCGAGCCACTCCTGGACGTGCACCGCCGGTTCCTCCCCGTTTCGCGTCCGCGTGTTCCCGGGCGCGCCGCGACGAGCGCCCCCGGGAAGCCTACCGGTTCGGCCCCGAAGGGTGGTGTGCCATGGTTCGCCCGGAGTTCTCCGAGGCGGACGCGGACGGGGCCTCGGGGGCGACCACGGCCCGGCGGGCGGGGTCGCCGGACGCTCCCCAGGTGACCCGGGGGGCGGAGGCGGCGGCCCGGTCGGCCGTCCAGCCCTTGGCCGCCAGAACAGTGGCGAGCAGGACGAGCGAGGCGAGTCCGACGGCCACGGCCAGGGCCGTGCGGTGCCGGTTCCCGTACCCATGAGCATGCCCATGCCCGCGCCATGGGCCCGTACGTCCGGAGAACGCGCCGGCGCCGGCGGTACCGGCGATGCCTCGACGTCCGCCGCGCGCGAGGCCGGCCGGCCCGGACGCACGGTGGGCCCCCGGGACCGCGGCGGCCGGGCCCGCCGCGGCGCGGGCCGGCCGGGAGTCCAGATAGCGGCGGGCGCCCCAGCCGAGCACGGCCTCGGCGAGCAGGACGTGCAGGCCGCCGTCGAAGTGACCGAGTTGTTCGGCCGCCTGCCGGCAGTGCCGGCAGGCGCGAAGGTGCTGCCGGACATCGGGCAGCAGCGTCCCGCCACGGCGCAGGGGAACGTCGAGGAGCCGGTTGTAGTAGCGGCATTCACCGCTCGGCGCGAGTTCCCGGTGTGCGCGCACGCAGCCCGCCCGGAATTGCTCCCGTGCCTGCTCCAGCGTGCCCTCCGCGCCGGCGGCGTCCATAGCCAGCAGACCGGACGGTATGGTTATGGGTTCGGCCTCGACCTCGGTGTGCCACAACAGACACTGGAAAGCGCCGGGAAGGGCCTGGAAAGCCCTTTCCGCCAGCAGCCGTTTTTCGGACGTCATGGACTTCACCGCACGAAGACCGCGGCCTCCCGAAGGTCTGCTCAGTTCCGGCAGTACGGCGCACGCCGCCTCGTCGGCGGCCCATTCCCGGACGGTTTCCCGGGCGGCGACGAGGAGTTGCGGGCGCAGGGCGCCGCCGACCGCGCCACCGGTCAGTCGGCGCAGCACGTGCCGGAAGGCGGCGGTGGCGACCATGGCCGCCGAATCGCCCGGCGCCGCAAGGCAGATGGCGGCGTAGTCGTAGGTCGCCCGCCAGTGCCGGGCGAGCAGCAGCGCGACGGCGTGGTGGCCGCCGTCGGGGTCCCGCAGCCGGGCGACGAGATGGCGGTCGGACTCGGTCGCGGTCACACCGGAGTGGGGCGGATAGGGAGGGCGTGGGGGGTGGGGGGCTTGCACTGGACCTTTTCCTTTCAGGCCGCAGGACGGCACACGGAACGCGTCCAGGGACGCGGGTGCCGGAGGGATGCGCACCTGACCGGGAAAGGGAGGCCGGTCATCGCCTTTCCCGCAGGGGAGGCTCACTTTCGCACACGCTACTCACGGGAAACAAGGAGTTCGAAAGGCCGAAGTGACAATGCCCGGAAATGCCAGGGGAGTTACCGCGAGTATCCGCACCCGCATTCGAAAATTCCACCACGCAGAAGACCCCGACATGTGGACGGACGGGGCCGGATGACACACGAAACCTCCAACTCCGGCCCCCACCTCGCCGGGTGCGGGACCGGAGCGGATGCCGGCGGCGGTGCAGCGCCGCTCAGCTGTTCGGCCGGAGGGTCCAGACGACCGTCATCTCGCTGGTGACGGCGCCGTCCTCACGCTGGATCCGCACGGTCACCGGGAACTCGGGGCGCCGCCCCTCGTCGAGTTCGGCGACGACCTCGGCGGCGGGACGGCCGAGGGTCGCGGTGGCCTTGACCGGGCCGAGGGCGATCTTCTTGAACGCGATCTCGGCGTTCACCGGCAGCGGCACCGCCCGCGAGAGCTGGTCGCCGAAGGCGGCGAGGACGATCGCCCCGCTGGCCGACTCGCCGAGCGTGAACATCGCCCCGGCGTGCGGTCCACCGACGTGGTTGCGGTACTCGCCCTGGTCCGGCAGGGACAGCACGGCCCGCTCCGGAGTGGTCTCCAGGTACTCGAGGTTCAGGGTCCGAACCATCGGCACCGTGGCGGCGAGCAACTCGCCGATCGACATCTGATCTGCGCTCATGGCGTCATGTTACTTGCGAGTAGCACGCCTGACCAGAGCGATCCCGGCGCCGCGTCCACCGATCTGGTACGTCCCTGACAAAGCCCGGTGACCGAATCGTGTCCCCGGCACCATAGGGTTGCTGCTCATGTGGCCAGGACAGCAGCCGCCCGGGGGCGAGCAGAACCCGCAGAACAACCCGTACCAGCAGCCGGGTTACCAGCAGCCGAATCCCTATCAGCAGCCCGGGTACCAACAGCCCAACCCCTATACCCAGCCGCCGCAGCCGCAGCCGCAGTGGGGCGCCCCCACCCCCGTGGGCGGGCCGCAGCCGCCGACCGGCGCGGGCGGCGGTGGCGGCGGCGCCAACCGGACCAAGCTCGTCGCGATCATCGCCGCGACGGCCGTGGTGGTGGCGGCCGGTGTGACCGGGTTCCTGGTCCTCGGTGGCGGCAAGGACGACAAGGCGGACGGCGGCAAGACCGACGGCAAGGCGAGCCAGTCAGCGTCGGCGTCGGCGTCGACCGGCGCGAGCCCGTCCGACACCGCGGCGGGCGACAACCCGCGCGGCACTCAGACCGAGAAGCCGGTGATCCCCGGCTGGAAGGTCGTCCTCAACCCCAAGCACGGCACGGCCTTCGACGTCCCGCCCGACTGGAAGGTCGACTCCCCCGGCGTGGTCAGCGGCTTCGAGGACAAGAAGAAGGGCGACGGCTCTCCCTACATCGTGTTCTCCGCGCCCGCCTTCCTGAAGGAGAGCTGGTGCACGTCCGACGACGACAAGGACGGCAACAAGGAGACCAGCTCCCTGGCGTCCAGCGGGACCAAGGGTGAGAACGGCGGCAAGGACACCGCCAGCATCGCCCGCGGGGACGCCGCCGCGTTCGCCTTCGGCGGCTACACCGACCAGAGCGACGCCGCCAAGAAGTACCTGAAGATCGGCAAGGCGAAGCCCTACACCACCAAGTCCGGCCTTGCGGGCAGCGTCGCGACCTCGTTCACCGCGGGCGTGCCGAAGACGCACAAGTGCGACACCGACGGCAAGGCGACCAGCTTCGCCTTCAAGAACTCGCAGGGCGACTTCACCTCCTGGACCCTCTACGGCGCCAAGGGTGTGAAGGACGAGCTGTCCGACGCCACCATCCTGAAGATCCTCAGCACGGTCCGGCTGCATGGGGACCCGACCGGCTGACCGGGCGCGGGCCCGGCACGCGGGCGGGACGGGCGGTCAGCCGACGCTGAACGTCCCGCCCGGAGGCTCGGGTGAGGGTACGGCGTCCTCGTCCCCGACGGCGGCGGCCGTGCCGATGAACTCCCACAGGGCGGCGCCGTGTTCGACGCGGGCGGGGAAGACGTCGGCGGCGGTGCGCCGGGCCAGGGCGGCCGTGTCCACGGGGCGGTGCGCGGCGATCAGCACCGCGTTGCCGAAGCGCCGGCCGCGCAGCACGCCGGGCTCGGCGATCACCGCCAGCTCCTCGAACAGCGTGGCGAACGTGGCGAGTTGGGAACGCAGGAAGGCGAAGGGCGCGGCGTCGGCGAGGTTCGCGAGGTAGATCCCGTCGCCGCGCAGCACCCGCTCGGCCTCACGGGCGTAGGCGAGGGTCGTGAGGTGGGCCGGGACCCGGGAGCCGCCGAAGACGTCGGCGATCAGCACGTCCGCGGAATCGGCCGGGGCTGCTTCCAGCCAGGCGCGGGCGTCGGCGGTGTGCAGCACCGTCCCCGCGTCCTCCTGGAGTGGGAGGTGGCCGACGACCAGCTCCAGCAGGGCGCGGTCGGCCTCGACGACCTCCTGGCGCGATCCGGGGCGGGTCGCGGCCACGTAGCGGGGCAGGGTGAGCGCACCGCCGCCCAGGTGCAGGACGTCCAGCGGGCGGCCCGGTTCCGCGACGGTGTCCAGGACGTGCCCGAGCCGGCGCGCGTACTCGAACTCCAGGTGTGTGGGCTCGTCCAGGTCGACGTACGACTGCGGCGCCCCGTCCACGGTGAGCAGCCAGGCCCGTTCGCGGTCGATGTCGGGCATCAGCTTGGCGGTCCCGTGATCGACGGCGCGGGTCACGGGTATGGACTCGGTCACGGGTCCATTGTGCCGGTCCGTACGTCCGGTGCGCGCCGCCCCCGCACCCGGCGCCCGCCGGTGACCTCGCCGGGTGCGGGCCGGACTCGCCCGGCCCGCACCTACGGCTCCGTCAGCACCCCCCGTTCACTCCACGGCGGTCACCGTGCCCGCGCCGACGGTCCGGCCGCCCTCGCGGATGGCGAAGCCGAGCCCCGGCTCCAGCGGCACCTCGCGTCCCAGTTCCACCGTCATCGCGACCGTGTCCCCGGGCCGCGCGACCGCCGCCTCGCCGAGGTCGATGTCGCCGACCACGTCCGCGGTGCGGATGTAGAACTGCGGGCGGTAGCCGGTGGCCACCGGTGTCGTACGGCCGCCCTCGCGCGCCGAGAGGACGTACACCTGTGCGCTGAAGCGCCGCCTGGGTGTGACGCTGCCCGGGGCCGCGACGACGTGGCCGCGGCGGACCGCGTCGCGCGGGACACCGCGCAGCAGGAGCGCGACGTTGTCCCCGGCCTGCGCTTCCGTCATGGGCTTGCCGAAGGTCTCCAGGCCGGTGACCACCGTCTCCGTCTCGGCGCCCAGCACCTCCACCCGGTCGCCGACGCGGACCGTGCCGCGCTCCACCGCGCCGGTGACGACGGTGCCCCGGCCGGTGATGGTCAGCACGTTCTCCACCGGCAGCAGGAACGGTGCGTCCAGGTACCGCTCCGGCATGGGCACGTAGGTGTCCACCGCGTCGAGCAGCGCCTCGATGGACGCCGTCCACCGCGGGTCGCCCTCCAGCGCCTTCAGCCCGGAGACCCGTACGACGGGCACCGCGTCGCCGCCGTAGCCCTGCTCGGTGAGCAGGTCGCGGACCTCCAGCTCGACGAGGTCGATGAGCTCCTCGTCGCCGGCGTCCGCCTTGTTGAGGGCGACGACGATGTGGTCGACGCCCACCTGCCGGGCGAGCAGCACGTGCTCGGCGGTCTGCGGCATGATCCCGTCGAGCGCGGAGACGACGAGGATCGCCCCGTCGAGCTGCGCGGCGCCGGTGACCATGTTCTTGACGTAGTCGGCGTGGCCCGGCATGTCCACGTGCGCGTAGTGCCGGGTGTCGGTCTCGTACTCGACGTGCGCGATGTTGATGGTGATGCCGCGGGCGGCCTCCTCCGGGGCCCGGTCGATGCGGTCGAACGGCACGAACGTGCCGGTGCCGCGCTCGGCCAGGACCTTGGTGATGGCGGCGGTCAGGGTGGTCTTGCCGTGGTCGACATGGCCCATCGTGCCGATGTTCAGATGCGGTTTGGTGCGTACGTACGCGGTCTTGGACATGGCTGTACCTCGAAGCCTTTCAGCCGTGAAGGAATGCGGGACCCCGAGGACTCTCCGACCCTCCCCCTGCGGGGTCCGCCGGACGATCCGGGGAGGGTCAGCTTCGGGCGCCGTCGACTGCGGCCAGGAGGATCAGAACGGCAGCCTTCGGAGCATCCGCGGCGGCGGATGCTGCGAGGAGGAAGGCGTGCCGGAACATGGGGTAGATCATTGCCGAGACCGCGCCGCGGGTCGAATGCTTTTCGGTGCGCGGGGAGGTTGACGGGGCCTCAGGGGCTCATGATGTGTGCCCGGGACACTCATGAGACGATCCATGCGGCGATCAGAGACACCGGTCGGTTAATGTCACCAGATGCTCGATGCCACCACCCGCTCTGGGGGCACCGCCGCGGTCTCTCCCCGGGCCGCCGTCACGGAGCCGGCCCTCGCCGTTCCCGCGTCCGCGCCGGTTCCGCTCACCCTGACCACCCGCTGCGCGAGAGCGCTGCTGTCACCCTGGTCGCGGCTGTCGCTGCTGCTGATGCTGCTCGCGGCGTCCGGTGCCTGCGTGCTCCTCTTCCAGCCGCAGCGACTGCTGGCGCACGGCTGGCCGCCGCAGCTGGGCGGGGCCGCGGCGGCGGCGGTGTTCGCGGTGGCGTACGGCCTGTGCACGGTCGCGTTCGTGCCGCGGCCGCTGCTGAACCTCGCCGCGGGCGCCCTGTTCGGCTCGCAGTTCGGACTCGCGGCGGCGCTGGCCGGTACGGTGCTGGGCGCCGGGGTGGCCTTCGGACTGGGCCGGGTGCTGGGTCAGGACGCGCTGCGGCCGCTGCTGCGCGGCCGGCTGCTGAAGGCGGCGGACGGGCAGCTCAGCCGGCACGGTTTTCGCTCGATGCTGGCGGCCCGGCTGTTCCCTGGGGTGCCGTTCTGGGCGGCGAACTACTGCGCCGCCGTCTCGCGTATGGGCTGGCCCGCGTTCCTGCTGGCGACGGCGCTCGGCTCGGTCCCGAACACGGCCGCCTACGTCGTCGCGGGCGCCCGCGCCGCCGCACCGACGTCCCCGGCCTTCCTGATCGCGATGGCCTGCATCGCCGTACCGGCGCTGGCCGGCGCGGTGGTGGCCTGGCGCAAGCGGCACCATCTGCGCGGGCATCGCGGGCCCACCGCGTAGCGGCCCGCCGCGGGAAAGCTCCGGTCCGGCGCGGCACGACCCCGCGGGGGCGACGGCGGCGCGGACGCCAAGTGCCGTAAAGAGACGGTAAAGCCCCGGTGGTGTTCCGGTCATGTCGGGGCGCTACGCTGCGGTCTCCGACCTCCCGACCGGCGCTTGGACTGTCGAACTTCCATGTCTTGGTTTGAATCCCTCGTTCTCGGACTCGTCCAGGGGCTGACCGAGTTCCTCCCCGTCTCCTCCAGTGCGCATCTGCGGCTGACCGCGGCGTTCTCGGGCTGGAAGGACCCGGGGGCGGCCTTCACTGCGATCACCCAGATCGGCACCGAGTCGGCCGTCCTGATCTACTTCCGCAAGGACATCGGCCGGATCCTCGCCGCGTGGTCCCGCTCGCTCGCCGACAGGACGATGCGCAAGGATCCCGACGCCCGCATGGGCTGGCTGGTGATCGTCGGCTCGATCCCGATCGGGGTGCTCGGCCTGACGCTCAAGGACCAGATCGAGGGGCCGTTCCGGGATCTGCGGGTCACCGCGACGATGCTCGTCGTGGTCGGCGCGGTCATCGGCATCGCCGACCGGCTGGCGGCGCGGGACGAGAAGGGCGGCCGGCACCGAGCGCCCAAGCGGCGCAAGGCCCTTGAGGACCTGGGCGTCAAGGACGGCCTGATCTACGGCTGTTGCCAGGCGATGGCCCTGGTACCAGGTGTCTCCCGCTCCGGCGCCACCATCAGCGGCGGGCTGTTCATGGGCTACCGGCGGGATGCGGCGGCCCGTTACTCCTTCCTGCTGGCCGTCCCGGCCGTACTGGCCTCCGGCGCCTTCGAGTTGAAGGACGCGCTGGAGAGCGACCATGTGGCATGGGGACCGACGCTGTTCGCCACGGTGATCGCCTTCGCGTCCGGATACGCGGTCATCGCGTGGTTCATGAAGTACATCTCCACCAGGAGCTTCATGCCGTTCGTGTGGTACCGGGTGGCGCTGGGGATCGTCATCGTCGCGCTGGTGACGGCCGGTGTGCTCAGCCCGCACGCGGCCGAGTCCGCCGGCTGAGCGGACGGTCACCGGGCGGGGCCGCGCTGACCGGCTTCCCGCGGTTCGCGTAGCCGTCCGGTAGCGCAGCGTCAGTGCATGGCCCTAGGCTTGTGGCCATGTTCCCCGATTCCATGGCCCGTGGTTCCGTGCGGTCCGCCGCCGAGCTGAACGAGCAGATCCGGGCGCTCTGGCTGCGTTCGGGCGGGTCCCTGTCGGCCCGGGAGCGCGCGGAGTACGAGCTGCTGGTGGTCGAGTGGGCCGCCGCCATCCGAGAGAAGGTGATCGAGGCGGCGTAAGTCCCCGACAGCCGCCTCCGGACCGCCCCCAGCGCCCTTGATGGCCGCCGCCGGCACCCTCGATGGCTGCCGCCGGCGGCCTCACGGCCGTCCTCCTCAGCGCCCGCCGGACACCCGCAGTACGGCTCCCGACGCGTAGGAGGCGTCGGGCGACATCAGCCAGGCCACGGCCGCGGCGATCTCCTCCGCCCGGCCCGGCCGGCGCAGGGGGATCGTGCCGGCGGCGCGCCGGGCCCGGTCCGGGTCGCCCATCGCCGCGTGGATCTCGGTGTCGATCACGCCGGGCGCGACCGCGTTGACGCGGATGCCGTCCGGGCCGAGTTCCTTGGCGAGCCCCAGCGTCAGGGCGTCCACGGCCGCCTTGGCCGCCGCGTAGTGGACGTACTCGCCGGGGCTGCCGAGCGTGGCCGCCGCGGACGACACGTTCACGATCACGCCGTTGCCCCGGGGCGCCATGAGCTGGGCGGCACGGCGGGAGCACAGCAGCGTGCCGAGGAGGTTGACGTCCACGACCCGGCGCAGGTCGGCGGTGTCCGTGTCGGCAAGCCGGCCCAGCGGTCCGGTCACCCCGGCGTTGTTCACCAGCCCCGTCACCGGGCCGAGCCGCTCCTCCGCCGTGGCGAAGAGCCGCTCGACGTCCGCCTCCACCGAGGTGTCCATCCGCACGGTGACGCTGCGCGCCCCGCACTCCAGCACCTCGTCCGCGACGGCCTCCGCGGCCCGCGTGTCGTTGACGTACCCCACCACCACGTCGTGCCCGTCGGCCGCCAGCCGACGACAGATCGCGGCGCCGATACCCCGGCTGCCGCCGGTGACGACGGTGACAAGACGCTTCATATGATCATCCTAGGCCCGCAGATGCCCGAGCACCTCGTCGGGCAGCGGACACGGCCGCTCGTCGGGAAACGACGCGCCCGCCCGCCCCATCTCACCCGAACGGACCAGCGCACGGACCTCGGCGGCGAGCGCAGCCCTCACCGATCACGCCCCCTCCGACGCCTGGGCCGGAGCCGGTCCAGTCCGGTCAGGCCTCGCCGCCGCCATCGCGGCCCTGACCGGTCCGGCGGGTCCACAGGGACAGATCACTGCTCGTCGCAACGGCGAGGGTCCGACCCGAGGGAGAGAACCCGACGGCGCGGAGCTCGGAGTGGTCGGCGTGGAAGATGTGCCACCAGCGCTCCCCGTACGGACCGGAGTGGGGCAACCCGCCGTCGCGGGACAGCAGCACCCGATCATTCGGCCAGGCCGGCGTGACGACCTCCAGAAGCCAACTGTCCGCGGTGGTGGTGTGAAGCCCTCCGCCGAAGAGCCCGGCGATATGCACCCGGCTCCCCGCGACCGGTCCCAATCCAGGGCATGTCAGATCGACAGTCGCGTCGGGGGTGCTGTCCTCCGGAGCGGGATCGCGGTCCCGGGCGATCTTCTCCCCCGTGACGGCATCGAAGAGACCGTGGCCGTCATGCGATACGACCATCACCAGGTCGTGGCCGCTGTCGGGATGCGTCGTGAAGCCGATGCCGAGGAGTCCGCCGACAGGGACGCAGGGCTCGAGAACAGGCTGCCAGGGCGCCGGCGCGGGCACCACAGGAGCGGCGAGAAGCCGGTCCCGCAGAGCCTTCTGGTAGGCGGAGAGCTCCGGTTCACCCACGGGCCGCTCAACCTGGGGCGCCTTCTTGGTCAACTTCATCACCGCTCCATGATCCACGCCACGAGCACGATGCCATGGTCGGCCGGATGTGCGAGGCCGGCATCACTGGATAGAGTCGTCGTATTACAACTGGTTGTGGGGACAACCAGCGTGCCTTGGGGAGGGCCTGCAACACATGAGTCGTCGCTCTAATGGCTTGGTCGGCGTCTGGGCTGAGATGCAGAGGCAGCAGCAGCGCCAGATGGAGGCCGAGGCCCGACGACGGAGACAAGAAGCGCAGCAGGCACGTGCCTATCAACGGCGAGCTGCTCAGAGTCACCGAGAGTACCGGCAGGCCGAGGCACTACGCCGCACCGAGGAACTCGACGCGCAGGTCACGGCACTGCAAGGTCTTCTCGCCTCGGGTTCTCTGGCTCCGGCCTTCAGGGCGTCCTCCCTGATGCGCGCCGAAGAGGTCGAGCCCTTCTCCCCGGGACCGTTGGCGCAGCCCGTCCCCATGCCGGACTTCGCTCACTACCAGGCCCAGGGCGGGTGGACCGCCGGCCGCCGGGCTCAGGCACAGGCGGAGGCTCGGGCGCGCTTCGAGAGGGACTGGCACGCGGCCCAGGCAGCGGAGGCACAGCGACAGCAGCAATTGGCGGCGTACCAGCGGGAGTACCAGCAGTGGGCCGATGCCCGGCTGGCCGAGGTGCGGCGGCACAACGCCGGCGTCGTCGAACTGACCGAAGGGGTGAGGCGCCGCGATCCCGACTCGGTGGTCGAGTACTTCTCGGCCGCCCTCTACGCCTCGGCTGCGTGGCCGGAGGATTTCCCACGTCGGGTGGCGGCGGCCTATGACCCGGCAGCCGGCCAGTTGGTGCTGGACTGGGAACTGCCGTCCTACGGCGTCGTACCCGAGGCCAAGTCTGTTCGATACATGCCCAGCACAGACCAGGACAAGGAGACTCCCCGCCCGGTAGGTCAACGCCGAGCCCTGTACCGGGAGGTTCTCGCGCAGTGCATGCTGCTCGTCCTGCACGAACTCTTCGCCGCGGATGAGCCGGGCGCGCTCGACTCCGTCGTCCTGAACGGGTTCGTCGACGGGCATGACCCCACGACGGGCCGGCCGGGCCACATCCACCTGGCGACCGTCATGGCTCCGCGCGCGACGTTCCGCGACCTGCACTTGGCCCGGGTGGACGCCGGCGGCTGTCTGACCGAGGCACTGCGTGGGCAGCTGTCGGCTCGTCCCGACCAGCTCACACCTGTGCGGCCGAGCCGCCGGCCGCAGGAGGTCGGGAACCGTGTGGTCACGCACGGCAGCGACGAGGAACCCGATCTGTACGACATGGATCCGATCGCCTTCGAAGGCCTCGTTGCCGACCTCTTCCGGGCCATGGGGATGCAGGCGGTCACAACCCAGCGCTCGAACGACGGCGGGGTGGACGTCGACGCACTGGATCCGGCACCGATCCGAGGCGGCAAGATCGTCGTACAGGTGAAGCGCTACCGCAACACGGTGCCGCCCACCGCGGTGCGCGACCTGTACGGGACCGTGCAGGACGCCGGCGCCAACAAAGGTGTCCTCGTGACGACGTCGAAGTTCGGTCCCAGCTCGCACACCTTCGCCAACGGCAAGCCGCTCGAACTGATCTCGGGAACCGAACTCGTCGACCTGCTGCATCGTCATGGGCTGCGCGGGCGCCTGGGCGACGGTGTCCCACAGGCCGGAGCGCAGCCGACGCCGACCGTTACGGACACTCGCCTGCCCGCCGACTACAACATCCTGGGCATGTCGTGGACCGGGAGCGTAGCGCTGGACGTGTGTGCTCTCGTCTGCCGTGGCAACCGCGTCCTCAGCGACGATCACTTCGTCTTCTTCAACAACCCGCGGACACCTGACGGCTCCGTGCGCGCCCTCCCGGCCACCGCACCCGACAAGGCCGCGATCTGCGTCTCCTTCGACGCGTTGCCGGCCGAGGCCGACCGGTTCGTACTGGTGGCCGCCGTCGATCCGGAGGCCGACCCGGACGCCGACCTCTCCGGCTTCACGGATGCCTGCATCCGCCTGCTCGACCCGTCGCTGGCCGAGCTGGGACGGCTGGAGGTCTCCGACGGGCGGCCACGCGAGACCGCCTTGGTGCTCGGCTCCTTCCGCCACAGGTCGAACGGGGACTGGGACTTCGTCCTGGGCGGCAAGGGGTACACGGGCGGCCTGGAGGAGCTCGTTCAGGATTTCGGCGTCGAGGTGGAGTAGCGCCGCCGTCCGTCGCCGGGCGGAGGAGGCGGCCTGGGCGGGAGCGGTTCGAGCCCGCACACTGGAGCCGCCCGCCCGGACAGGTGGAGGCGTCCAAGGGGTAGGCGGGGGAAGGAGGGCGTTGTTCCATGCAGAGGTTCGACCGCTGGCTCGGCTCCCCGTGGCGGCGTTCGGTGCTCGCCGCGCTCGCGGGGGCCCTGCCCATGTTCGCCTTTCCCGCGCCGTCGCTGTGGTGGTTCGCCTACGTGGCGCTGGTGCCGTGGATCCTGCTCGCCCGCTGCGCTCCGACCGGGCGTCGGGCGGTCTGCGACGGCTGGTTCGGCGGGCTGGGCTTCATGCTGGCCGTGCACCACTGGCTGCTGCCCAGTCTGCATGTGTTCACGCTGGTGCTCGCGGCGCTGCTCGGTGCCCTGTGGGGGCCCTGGGGGTGGCTGGTGCGGCGGTTCCTGGCCGGTCTGCCCTCGCCGGGGCGGTGCGCGGCGGCGCTCGTCGTGCTGCCGTCCGGCTGGCTGGCGGTCGAGCTCGTACGGTCCTGGCAGGGGCTGGGCGGCCCCTGGGGGATGCTCGGTGCCAGTCAGTGGCAGGTCGCGCCGGCGCTGCGGCTGGCCTCCGTCGGCGGGGTGTGGCTGCTGAGCTTCCTGGTGGTGGCGGTCAACGTCGCCGTCACCGTGCTCGTCGCGGTCCGTGCGGCCCGGGTGCCGGCCCTGGCCGGGCTGGTGGCCACGGCGGCGGCGACCTCGGCGGCCTGGGTGTGGGCGCCGCGCCCCGACGTCGACGGCCACGTCCGCATAGCCGTCGTACAGCCGGGTCTGGTCGACGGCACGGAGAGCGGTCAGCGGCGCTTCGACCGTGAGGAGCAGCTGACCCGCTCCCTGGTGGGGCAGCACGTCGATCTGGTCGTCTGGGGCGAGTCCAGCGTCGGCTTCGACCTGACCCAGCGGCCGGACCTGGCGCGGCGGATCGCCGCGCTCTCCCGTGAGGTGGGCGCCGACGTGCTGGTCAACGTGGACGCCCGGCGCGCCGACCGGCCGGGCATCTACAAGAGTTCCGTGCTCGTCGGCCCGAACGGTCCGACCGGTGACCGCTACGACAAGATGCGGCTCGTGCCGTTCGGCGAGTACATTCCGGCGCGCTCCGTGCTCGGCTGGGCGACCTCCGTCGGCAAGGCCGCGGGCGAGGACCGCAGGCGCGGCAGCGAGCAGGTGGTGATGGACGTGGGCCACGGGCTGCGGGTCGGCCCGCTGGTCTGCTTCGAGACGGCGTTCCCGGACATGAGCCGGCACCTGGCGCGGGACGGCGCCGGGGTGCTGCTCGCCCAGTCGTCGACCTCCACGTTCCAGCACAGCTGGGCTCCCGAGCAGCACGCCTCGCTCGGCGCGCTGCGGGCCGCCGAGACGGGGCGGCCCATGGTGCACGCCACGCTGACCGGGGTGTCGGCCGTCTACGGCCCCAGCGGGCAGCGCGTCGGCCCCTGGCTCGGTACGGACGCGAGCACGACCGAGGTCTACGACGTGCCGACCGCGCACGGCGTCACCCCGTACGTCCGCTACGGCGACTGGCCGGTGCACGCGGCACTGCTGGTACTGGCCGCGTTCTGCGTGACGCAGGGGGCGCGGGCGCTCAGGCCGCGCCGGAGCGCTCCAGCACCGTCCGCACCACCCGCTCGCACAGTTCGTGCGTCTCCAGCGCGTCACGGGCACTGAGCACCTTGCCCGCGCGCACCGCGTCGAGGAAGGACAGCACGGCCTGTTCGATCCCGCGCTGCCGGGCGACCGGCACCCAGTCGCCGCGCCGGCGCACGGTCGGCTGGCCCTTGTGGTCGATGGTCTCGGCCAGGTTGACCACCTGGCGCTTGGTGTCCTGCCCGGAGACCTCCAGGATCTCCTCGGTCGAGCCGCTGAGCCGGTTCATCACGCCGAGCGCGGTGAACCCGTCGCCGGCGAGCTGCAGCACGACGTGGTGCAGCAGTCCGTCGCGCATCCGGCCGCGCACGGTGATGTCGTCCACCGGGCCCGGAACCAGGAACCTCAGCGTGTCCACGACGTGGACGAAGTCGTCGAGGATCATCGTGCGCGGCTCCTCGGGCAGCCCGACGCGGTTCTTCTGCATCAGGATCAGCTCGCGCGGATGGTCGGCGCACTGCGCGTAGGCGGGGGCGTGGCGCCGGTTGAACCCGACCATGAGGGAGACGTTCCGCTCCTCGGCGAGCGCGACCAGGCGTGCGGAGTCGGTGAAATCGTAGGCGAGCGGCTTGTCGACGTAGGTCGCCACGCCCGCCTCCAGCAGCCGGGTGACGATCTCGGGGTGGACGGCGGTGGGGGCGTGCACGAAGGCGGCGTCGAGGTCCTGGGCCAGAAGGTCGTCCAGGGTCGGGTGCCGGCGGTCGGCGGGCAGGTGCAGGGTGTCGGCGACGTGCTGGAGCGTCGCGGGCGTCCGGGTCTGCAGATGCAGGTCGATCCCGGGCTGGGTGCCGAGCACCGGCAGGTACGCCTTCTGCGCGATGTCGCCCAGTCCGATGCAGCCGACCTTCACGTGCTCTCCCTCATCGCTCGCCTGTTCCCACGGTTCCCGTGTGCACGGCAGCATACGGCGACTGGGGAGGCCGCCAGTCGGCGATGCCGTCGAAACCGCGCAGCAGCAGCTCCGGCCGGGCCTTGGACAGCGCGGCGATCAGCGTGTTCCGTACGGCCATCGCGGCGCGGTTGCTCATCATGTTCGCGCGGGCCACGCGCACCGCCTGGCGGGCGATGGCGGTGGTGCGGGGCAGCCGGGCCGCGGTGTAGGCGGCGAGGTCGTCGGCGTGGTGGGCGAGGACGACGGCGTCCTCGACGGCCTGGTTGCCGCCCTGGCCGAGGGTCGGCGGCATGGCGTGCGCCGCGTCGCCGAGGAGGGCGACCCGGCCGCGGTGGTAGGCGGGCAGCGGCTCGGCGATGTGGTGGACGTCGTGGCGGAGCACGTCCTCGGGCCGGGCGGCGGCGAGTACGGCGGGGATCGGCTCGTGCCAGTGGCCGAAGCGGCGCAGGAGTTCCGCCCGCTCGTCGTCGGCCGCCTGCTGCCCGGCGGGTGTCATGGCGGCGGCGTAGGCGTACACCCGGCCGTCCTTGAGCGGGTGTGTGCCCCACAGACAGCCCCTGCCCCAGGTCTCGTGGGAGGCGAACTCGACCCCCGGGACGGGGATCACGACGCGCCAGGTGGTGAATCCGGAGTAGACGGTCCCGGGATGGCCGGGGAACAGCGTCCGGCGGGCCGCGGAGTTGATCCCGTCGGCGGCCACGACCAGGTCGGCCTCCAGCTCGCCGTCGGGGGTGCGCACGCGGGCGGGGCGGTGGTCGTCGCCGGGGTCGGTGAGGCTCGCGGCGGCGGTCGTGCGGACGGTCTCGGGCGGCAGGAGTCCGGCCAGGCTGTCGATCAGCGTGGCGCGGTGCAGCAGGACGAGGGGGCCGCCGAACCGCCGGGCCGCCGCGGCGGCGTCGGTCCGGGTGAGCCAGCGGCCGTCCGGCGTACGCAGCCCTCCCCGACTCTCGGCTGCGCTCGAGCGGGCGGTATCCCCACCGCCCTGCCAGGCGGCCAGGTCGCGGATCCGGTCGCCGATGCCGAGGACGTCCAGGGCGCGCAGGGCGTTCGGCGAGAGCGAGATGGCCGCGCCGACGGGTTCCAGTGAGCGGGCCCGCTCCAGCACGGTGACCTGCCGGCCGGTCCGGTGCAGGGCCGCGGCGGCGGCGAGGCCTCCGATGCCGCCGCCGATGACGACGACGCGCGAGGGACGGGACGGGGACATGACTCCTCCAGCACAACGAGACTACACCTGTAGTGCGGCAACGGCTCGAAGATACTACGGATGTAGTGGCGGACGCACTACGGGCGTAGTGAAGCGCGCGGTGAGGTGCACTACGGGCGTAGTCGCCGGGTAGGTTGACCCTCATGTCCGCAGCTCCAGCCCCAGCGAACGTCTCGCGCGCCGATCGCGTGGCCGACGCCGCTCTCGCCCTGCTCGCCGAGCGCGGGATGCGCGGCCTGACACACCGGGCGGTCGACGAGGCGGCCGGCCTGCCGCAGGGCTCGACGTCGAACCTCGCGCGCACCCGCCAGGCCCTGCTCGACCTGGCGGTGCGACGGCTGGCCGAGCGGGAGGCACGGGTGCTGGCGCCGCACGAGCTGCCGGACCCACGGACCGGCGGCCTCGACTCGCTGGTGGACGGGCTGACACTGGCCACGCACCGCGCGCTGACCCGGAACCGCGAACTGACCCTCGCCCGCTACGAGCTGGCCCTGGAGGCGACCCGCCGTCCTGAACTGCGCTCCCACTTCGACGCGGCGGGCGCCTACTTCCGCGAGCAGCTCGGCGCACTGGTCACGGCGATGGGTTCAGCCGAGCCGGACCGGCATGTGCTGTCCCTGATCGCCTGGGCGGACGGGCTGATGTTCTCGTGCGTGGCCGGCACCTTCCACGCCCGCGTGCCGGAGCTCGACGAGGTGCGGGCGAGCCTGCGGGAGCTGCTGGAGGGGATGTTCGGCGCCCGATGACTCGAAGCCGGACGGTCCGGCGCCGGAAAAGGCATGGTGTGACGGCGCCGGGCTGCGCCAGGATCGGGGCATGACGACGGAGGAACGCCGAGAGCCCGCCCTGGACGCCGACGAACGCACCATGCTGGAAGGCTGGTTGGACTACCACCGGCAGACGCTGGCGTGGAAGTGCCAGGGCCTGACCGACGAACAGCTGCGGACCGCGTCCGCCGAGCCGTCCGACCTGTGTTTGATGGGACTGGTGCGGCACATGGCCGAGGTGGAACGGCACTGGTTCCGCGCCGTGCTGGCGGGAGAGGAACCGGGGCCGATCTACTACAGCGAGCAGGACCCCGACGGCGACTTCCACGTCACCGAGAAGGACACCTGGGCCGAGGCGTACGCCACCTGGCAGGCCGAGATCGAGGCCGCCCGGCGCAGCGCCGCCGGCATCGGCCTGGACGAGTTGTCCCAGCGCCACGACAGGCGCACCGACAAGCCGTTCAACCTGCGGTGGATCTACACCCACATGATCGAGGAGTACGCCCGCCACAACGGCCACGCCGACCTGCTCCGCGAGCGCCTGGACGGGACGACCGGGGACTGAGCGAACGGCGTCCGACCGATGCGCCCGGCGGCGCCGACCGGGGACGTCACCCGCGCGTGGCGCCCGCACCCCCTACGGGGCCGGAGATCACCCGTGAGGGGCATCCTGGACCCGTCCCCCGGCCGGCGAGGGCCCGGACCCAGCAGAGTTGCCCGGGTGCATCGAACGACGACCACCGCAACGCTCCTGGTCACCGTGGCCGTCGCGGCCCTCACCGGCTGTGTCACGGTCCAGCGGCCGCCCGTGTCCGGCCCGGCGGCGACTCCCTCCCCACCCCTGGCCCCGCGCCCGGACGGCAGCGCCGCACCACGGCAGGTCCAGGCACCCCCGCAGGAGGCCCTGGAACGCGTCGGAACGCCCGGATCCCCGCACCCGACCGCACAACAGGACACCCCGACACACCCCCCTGCGCCCCCGCACTCCTCCGCGACCCCCGAGCCGCCCGATCCACAGCCGCAACCCCGCAAACCGCGCTCCCCCGCCCACCACCACTTCCACGAGCGGCACCCGGGTCCCCGGCACCAGCATCCGCCACGGACACCGCACGCCGAAGGCCCCTCCGGCACCCACTCGGCACCGAGAGACCCCGGCGTCTGCGCCCTCGGCAAGCAGTACGGCGGCTGGCGCCCGGACAGCCCCGAGGCGCGCATCTGCGGCCAGACATACGGCCGTTGAGACCTTGAGACCCTCAGAACGCCGGACAGCCGGACGGCGTACTAGAACCGCCGGCGAGGCGGCCCGTCGGGTTCCTCCCCGGGGCCGGAGGGATCGCCCTCGCCCAGCCGCAGTTCCATCCGGTGGATCGCCGCACGGACTCCGTCACCGTAACTGTCGTCGGCGAGGGCGTCGGCCGCACCACGGGCGCGGAGGAGATGGCTGCGGGCCGCCTCGCAGCGGTCCAGCTTCACGTAGTCGGCGGCGAGGTTCAGATGGAGGGACGGGTAGAGGGCGCGGGCCGCCGGCGCGCCCTCGTGCTCGGCGAGCCGGTCGTCCGTGAGCTCCTCCGCCGCCGACAGCGCTCTGAGGTCCCAGGCCAGTTCGTCGGAGGGGTCGTCCTGGGTGTCCGCCATGTAGTGGGCCAGCGTGCAGCGGTGCAGCGGATCGCCGTCCTCGCCGATCTCGCGCCACAGATCGAGGAGCCGCAACCGTGCCTCCTCACGGTCCCCGGCGTGGTGCAGCATGATGCACTGCCCGATCCGCGTCAGCACGGCGTCCGACGCCGCCTGCTCCTGTCGTTCCGTCACCACGGCCTCCAGCGCTGTCCCCGACCCGACTCCCCCGACGTTAGGGCCCAACCGGCCGAAACCCACCGAAGACGCGGGCCCGGCACCCCACATCCGGCGATCCGGGCAGACACCGCGGGCTTGCCGGGGACCCGTTTGCGGCCGACGTCCGCAGGATTCGCGCCACCGCCCGAGCCGCATCCGCAGCTCGACGCGGCCACCCCTGACACAGGCCCCGCCCGGCCGGCCCTCCCGCGCCCGTTCCGGCACCCCGGGACTCCCGGGCCCCGGACCCCACGCCCGGCCGGCTCTCCCCCGCCCCGGCCCCCGCCCGGCTCTCAGCCCAGGTTCGGAATGCGCCAGTCGATCGGGGTGTGGCCCTGGTGGGCCACCGCCTCGTTGATCTGGGTGAAGGGGCGGGAGCCGAAGAACTTCTTCGCCGAGAGCGGCGAGGGGTGCGCGCCCTTGACGACCACGTGCCGGGTCTCGTCGATCAGGGGGAGCTTCTTCTGGGCGTAGTTGCCCCACAGGACGAACACCGCCGGGTCGGGCCGGCCGGCCACCGCGCGGATCACGGCGTCGGTGAACTTCTCCCAGCCGCGCCCCTTGTGGGAGTTGGCCTCGCCGCCGCGGACCGTCAGCACCGCGTTCAGCAGGAGTACGCCCTGCTCGGCCCACGGCATGAGGTAGCCGTTGTCCGGGACCGGCGTGCCCAGCTCCTCGTGCATCTCCTTGTAGATGTTGCGCAGCGAGGGCGGGATCCGCACCCCGGGGCGCACCGAGAAGCACAGGCCGTGACCCTGTCCCTCGCCGTGGTACGGGTCCTGCCCGAGGATCAGCACCTTGACCTTGTCGTACGGCGTGGCGTCCAGCGCGGCGAAGACCTCCTCGCGCGGCGGATACACGGGACCCTTCGCCCGCTCTTCCTCGACGAACTCGGTCAGCTCCTTGAAGTACGGCTGCTGCAGTTCGTCGGCCAGAACCCCGCGCCAGGACTCGGGCAGCATGGCGATGTCGGTCACGTCAACGTCCTCACGATGTGCGGTCACTTCCAGGCCACTGAACCTACAGGCGACCACTGACAACGGCGCCGCGCCCTCGGAGTTCCGCCCCTTCCGCCCCTACCAGCTCGTCTTGCGGGACAGCTCCCACATCATCATGATCGACGACGGGTCGAGCGCCCGCTCGCCGCCGGAGATGTCGTCGCTCGCGGCCACGTACTGCTTGCCCTGCCACAGCGGCAGCAGCCGTGCGTCGCGCACCAGTATCTGCTGGGCCTGCTCGAACTCCTTCACCACGTTCGCGCGGTCGCTCTCGCGCCGCGACTCGGGCAGCAGCACCTTGGTGATCTCGGGCGTCGGGTACGGGGTGCCGAGCGCGTTCTGCTGCCCCACGAACGGGGCGATGAAGTTGTCGGCGTCGGGGAAGTCCGGCGACCAGCCGCGCCCGAACACCGGGTACTCGCCCTTCTGGTAGCCCGCGACGTACGTCTTCCAGGGCCGGCTCTTCAGAGTGATCGTGAACAGGCCGGAGTCGTCCAGCTGCCGCTTCAGCTCCTGGAACTCCTCGGCGGTCTCGGAGCCGTAGCGGTCGGTGGTGTACCAGAGGGTGAGCGGGACCTTCTGGGTGATGCCCGCCTCGGAGAGGATCTTGCGGGCCTTGGTCACGCTCGGGTCGCCGAAGTCGTCGAAGAAGCCCGTGGTGTGTCCGGTCAGGCCCTTGGGGACCATGGAGTACAGCGGGTCGACGGTGTCCTTGTAGACGGTGTGGGCGATCGCCGGCCGGTCGACGACCTGGGCGACGGCCTTGCGCACGGCCTGCTTGGCCGCCCAGGGGTCCTTCGGGTTGAACACCAGGTAGTTGATGTCCGCGCCGGCGCCCTCGACGAGCTGCAGGTCCTTGGAGCCCTTGCCCTGCAGGGCGACGATGTCGTCGGCGGCCAGACCGCGGTAGGTCACGTCGATGCTGCTGTCCCGCAGCGCCTTGACCATCGTGGCGGAGTCCTGGAAGTAGCGGATGGTCACCGCATCGTTTCTGCGCTCGGCGTACCCCTGGTAGTTGCCGTTCTTGACCAGCTCGGCCTGCTTGCCCTCCTGGTACGACTTCAGCGCGTACGGCCCGGAGCCGAAGACCTTGCCGTCGTTGCGCAGGGCATGCGCGGAGTAGTCGTCGGGGTCGACGATCGACATGGCGGGGGTGGCGAGCACGAACGGGAAGGTGGCGTCGGACCTGTTGAGCTGGAAGACGACGTCCCGGTCGCCGGCCACCTGCACCCGGTCCAGACTGCCGAGCAGCCCGGCGGGGCCGCCGGGCGCGTTGATGTTCCGGATGCGGTCGATGGAGTACTTGACCGCCTGGGCGTCCAGGGGGTGCCCGTCGGCGAACTTCATGCCGGGGCGCAGTTCGCAGCGGTAGACGCGGTTGGAGGCGTCGGTGAACCGGCAGCTGCTCGCGGCGTCGGGCTGGGGCGTGGTCGCACCGTTGGGGTAGGCCAGCAGCGTCTGGTAGATGTTCCGGAACAGCTCCCAGGAACCGTCCCACGACGCCGCCGGGTCCAGCGTGCTGGGCGCACTGGTCGTCCCCACGACGATGGGTCCCGCGCTGTCGGGGTCGCCGTCGGAAAAGACGCTGCACCCGGCCACGAGAGATATGGACGCGATCACCACCGCGGGCCGCAGACATCGCTTCCGGTTGAACACGCGCACGCTCCTCGATCCGCCGTACCAAGGGTCGGCAGACCATACCGCGGCTCTCCCCTCCTTGAACCCGCAATGAACATGGTCTTGATCAGCGTGTGACTGACTACGTTGTCATGCCGCCCTGCCAGCGGTCCTGGCATGACAGCGGGGCCGTTTCCGTCAAGAGGAACGAGGAATTCCTTGCCGAAGAGGAACCAAGAGGAACGAATTCGGGCAAGGAAATCCCCGGCCGAAACGGAAACGGCCCCGGGCGGGTTCTCCCGGCCGGTCAGCCCACTCCGGCGTTGAGGAACATGCCGCCGTCGACGACGAGGGTCTGGCCGGTGATCCAGTCGGACTGCTCGGAGGTGAGGAACGCGGCCGCCCCTCCGATGTCGGAGGGAACGCCGAGCCGGCCGAGCGGGTAGGACGCGGCTGCCTCCTCCTCGCGCCCCTCGTACAGGGCCTGCGCGAACTTGGTCTTCACCACGGCCGGGGCGATGGCGTTGACCCGCACCCTGGGCGCGAACTCGTGCGCCAGCTGCTGCGTCAGGTTGATCATCGCGGCCTTGCTGATGCCGTAGGCGCCGATGAACGGCGAGGGCGCGAGGCCCGCGATCGAGGCGATGTTGACGATCGCGCCGCCGTTGTCCTTCTGCCAGGCGTGCCAGGTGCGCTGGGCGAAGCCGAGCGCGGAGACGACGTTGGTCTCGAAGACCTTGCGGGCCACGTTCAGGTCGAGGTCGGCGATCGGGCCGAACACCGGGTTGGTTCCGGCGTTGTTGACCAGGAAGTCCACGCGGCCGAACGCCTCCATGACGCGTTCGACGGCCTCGGCCTGGTGGGCCTCGTCGTGGGCCTTGCCCGCGACGCCGATGGCCCGGTCGGCACCGAGCCTCTCGACGGCCTCCTTCAGGGCGTCCTCGTTGCGGCCGGTGATGCACACCCTGTCGCCCCGGGCCACGAGCGCCTCGGCGATGCCGTAGCCGATGCCGCGGCTGGCGCCGGTGACGAGGGCGACCTTGCCGGTCGGTTCCACGGAAGTCATGTGTCCGTTTCCTTAGTTGAGCGGTCCGCCGGCGACGTAGAGCACCTGGCCGGAGACGAAGCCGGCCGCGTCGCCCGTGAAGAAGGCGATCGCGTTGGCGATGTCCTCGGGCTCGCCGACGCGATGCACCGGGATCTGGGTGGCGGCGGCGGCCTTGAAGTCCTCGAAGCCCATGCCGACGCGTTCGGCCGTGGCCTTGGTCATCTCGGTGGCGATGAAGCCGGGGGCGACGGAGTTGGCGGTGATGCCGAACTTGCCGAGCTCCTTGGCGAGGGTCTTGGTGAAGCCCTGGAGACCGGCCTTGGCGGCCGAGTAGTTGACCTGACCGCGGTTGCCGAGCGCGGAGGACGAGGAGAGGTTGACGATGCGGCCGAAGCCCGCGTCCACCATGTGCTTCTGCACGGCCCGGGTCATCAGGAACGAGCCGCGCAGGTGCACGTTCATGACGGTGTCCCAGTCGGAGGCGCTCATCTTGAACAGCAGGTTGTCGCGGAGCACGCCCGCGTTGTTGACGAGGATCGTCGGCGCGCCGAGCTCCTCGGCGACACGGGCGATCGCCGCCTCGACCTGCGCCTCGTCCGAGACGTCGGCGCCGACCGCGATGGCCCTGCCGCCCGCCGCGGTGATCTTCTCCACGGTGTCCTTGCAGGCGGCCTCGTCGAGGTCGATCACGGCGACCGCGCGGCCTTCGGCGGCCAGTCGTACGGCGGTGGCGGCGCCGATACCGCGCGCGGCACCGGTGACGACGGCTACCCGCTGCTCAGTGCTGGACATTGTTGCTTCTCCTCGCCCTTGAGAGAACCTGGTGTGCGGTGAGCAACCGCTTAGTACCTTCGGTGGAACGTGACGCTAGAAGCCCTGGCACGCGGTGTCAACGACACAGGGTGCCGGTGTGATCCATTACCTCACCAGGAGGTCGAGCAACCGCTCCGTCTCGACGGCCGGGTCGGTGGTCAGCCCGGTGTGCACGGGGCCGGGCTGCACGACCGTCGAGCGGGGCGCGATCAGCCAGCGGAACCGCCGTCCGGCGTCGTCGCGGGCGGCCTGCCCGGCCGCGTCCCCACCGGCGCACACGCCCTCCACGGCGCGCAGCAGGGCCCGCACCCCGGCCACGTCCGCGTCCGGGTCCAGGGCGAGCAGACGGGCCTCGTCGAGGTGGGTGCGGGCGCCGACGTAGGACCGGGCGCGGCAGTAGACGATCACGCCTGCGTTGATGCACTCGCCGCGTTCGACGCGCGGCACGACGCGCAGCAGGGCGTACTCGAAGACGTCCCGGTCGCCGCCCTGGCCGGCCCGGGTGATGTGGCGCTCGCCCGCCTGGCGGCCGCCGATGATGTGGTGGTCGCTCACTTGGCCCCCTCGATGCCGGTGATGCGCTCGTGGATGACGGCGGCCCGGGCCAGCAGCGGTCGGGCGTAGGCGCGGCGCAGCTCGTCCGGGGTGTCGAAGCCGGGTTCGCCGGCCAGCCAGACGTCGGGGATCTCGGCGGTGACCTCGGCGAGCAGGTCCTCGGCGACCAGGGGCGCGAGCCGGGCCGCCGCGGCGGCGAGGTCGGGGGCGAAGGGCGCGAGAGCGTGGTCGGAGGCGTCGTACGGACGGGCCGCGGAGGCCTCGGCGCCGGGCCAGTTGTGGTGCCAGATCATGGTCGCGCCGTGGTCGATGAGCCACAGCCCGCCGCGCCATCTGAGCAGGTTGGGGTTGCGCCAGGAGCGGTCCACGTTGCCCACCAGCGCGTCGAACCAGACGATCCGTCCGGCCTCCTCGGGGTCGACCGGGAAGGCGAGCGGGTCGAAGCCGAGCGCACCGGAGAGGAAGTCCATCCCGAGGTTGGTGCCGCCGCTGGACCTGAGCAACTCCTGCACCTGCTCGTCGGGTTCGCCGAGCCCGAGCACGGGATCCAGGCCGATCGTCACCAGGCGGGGCACCCTCAGCCCCAGCCGGCGGGCGAGTTCGCCGCAGACCACCTCGGCGACGAGCGTCTTGCGCCCCTGCCCGGCGCCGGTGAACTTCAGGACGTACGTCCCGAAGTCGTCGGCCTCGACGAGTCCCGGCAGCGAGCCGCCCTCGCGCAGCGGTGTGATGAACCGGGTCGCGTTGACTTCCTTGAGCATCGCCCCAGGCTACTGGGGTCTTCGCACAAGTCTCGCCGTCATCTGAACGCCCGGCGCCCGGCGGCCGTACCCCTGTACGGATCACACATCAGATCACGAAGGCCGGGCGGATCACGAGGTCCGCCCCCGAAGCATGAAGTCCGTGCGAAGGGAAGACGTCGGCATGACCAGCGAATCGCTTCAGTCCCAAGGGGCACCGGCCCGCCGTACCGTCGTGGCGGCGGTGGGCGCGGCGGGACTCGCCGTGGCGCTGAGCGCGTGCGGATCGGACGACTCGTCGTCCGGTTCGGCCACCACCCAGAACGGCAGTGGCGCGGGCGGCGGGGCCGAGGCCGGCTCCTCCGGTGCCGTGCTCGCGAAGACCGGCGACATCCCCGAGGGCGGCGGCAAGATCCTGGCCAAGGAGGGAGTGGTGGTCACGCAGCCGGTGAAGGGGCAGTTCAAGGCGTTCTCGTCGAAGTGCACCCACCAGGGGTGCGCGGTGAGCGGGATCGCCGGGGGCGTGATCAGCTGCCCCTGTCACGGCAGCCAGTTCTCCGCGGCCGACGGCAGCGTGAAGAAGGGTCCCGCGACCCAGCCGCTGCCGGCGAAGAACATCACGGTCTCGGGCGACGAGATCAAGCTGGCCTGACGCGCCCACAACGGCAGCTCACGCCGAAGCAGCACCTGTTCACGCCGAAGAGGAGAAGAAACGGCCGCATGACCGTCACACAGCGCCGGGGCCGGAAGATCATGATGACTCCGGGCGAGCTGGACGCGTTCCTCACCGCCCGGCGCACCTGCCGGGTGGCCACCGTGTCGCCCGGCGGCGCACCGCACGTGAGCGCCCTGTGGTTCGCCTGGGACGGCACCTCGCTGTGGCTGTACTCGGTGGTGCGCAGCAGGCGCTGGGCGGACCTGCGCCGCGATCCCCGGGTGGCGGTCGTGGTCGACACGGGCGAGGAGTACGACCAGCTGCGCGGCGTCGAGCTCTCCGGCAGGGCCGAGTTCGTCGGGGAGGCACCGCGCATCGGGGAGCTGCGCGCGGAACTCGACGTCCCCGAGACGCTGTTCGCCCGCAAGTACTTCGGCCTGGAGGAGATGCCGCACGACGGGCGGCACGCGTGGGTCCGGCTGACCCCGGAGAAGACCGTCTCCTGGGACTTCCGCAAGCTGGGCCCGGGGTGAACCGGCCGGATCCCCAGGGCCTCAGTCGATCTGCTCCCCCGCCACCCGCAGGGCGTCCACCGCCGCGCGGATCGAGGGACGGCGGTCGGCGTCGGCGCGCCAGACGGCGTAGACGTGCCGCCGCACCGCCTGCCGCACGGGAACGGTCCGCACCCCGGCGGGCAGCGGCCCGCGCCCGAGCCGCGGCGCCACGCACACGCCGAGTCCGGCGCCGACCAGGGCGAGCTGGGTGGCGTGCTCCTCGGCACGGTGGGCGATGCGCGGTTCGACGCCCTTGGAGCGCAGGGTGTCCAGCAGCCACTCGTGGCAGAACTCCGCGTCCCGCCAGGTGATCCAGTCGTCGTCGGCGAAGTCCTCCAGGTCGACCTCGGCACGGTCCGCGTACGGGTGCGCGGCGGGCAGGGCCACGTCGGCGGCGTCGTCGAGGATCGGGGCCCGGGTGAGCCCGTCGGGCACGGGCAGCGGCTTGTTGTACCAGTCGAGGACGACCGCCAGGTCCACGTCACCGCGGAGCACGGCGCGCACCGCGAGCGCGGGTTCGACCTCGGCGGTGGTGACGCCGAGGCCCGGGTGCCGTGCGCGCAGATGGCACAGCGCGGTGGGGAAGAGTCCGCGCGCGGCCGTGGGGAACGCACCCAGCCGCAGCTCGCCGACGACCTGCCCGCGCTGCGCCTCCAGGTCGGACTGGGCCACGGCGACCTGTGACAGGATGCGCGCCGCGTGCTCGGCGAGCAGCCGGCCGGCGTCGGTGAGCCGCACCCCCCGGCCGTTCCTGGCCAGGAGCTGCTGGCCGACCTCACGCTCCAGCTTGGCCATCTGCTGCGAGACGGCCGAGGTCGTCACGTGCAGTCCGTCCGCCGCGCCGCTGACCGAGCCGTGCCGGGCCAGGGCGTCGAGGGTGCGCAGGCGCTCCAGATTCAACATGTAAGCGATGCTACGAGGTATCGCGCGAAAATTCTCGATTGTGCTACGAGGTCGGGAGCAGGCATGGTACGACCATGAGCACCGCGACCGCCTCGTCACCGCACCCCTCCGCCCCGGCCGCACGGGACCGCCGGCCCCTGCACTGGCGGGTCCGCTTCGCCTTCCTCTCGCTGATCTGGGGATTCAGCTTCCTGTTCATGAAGGTGGGCACGGAGGGCTTCGCGCCCTTCCAGGTGACTCTGGGACGCCTGGTGTTCGGCACGGCGGTGCTCGTGGTGGCGATGGCGGTGAAGCGGGAGCGGCTGCCGCACGGCGCCCGCACCTGGGCGCACCTTGCGGTCGCCGCGTTCTTCCTCAACGCCCTGCCGTTCTCGCTGTTCGCGTACTCGGAGCTGACGATCCCCTCCACGCTCGCGGGCATCTGCAACGCGACGTCGCCGCTGTGGGGCATGGCCCTGTCCCTCGTGGCCCTCTCGGAGGACCGCCCGACCCGGGTGCGGGTGGCGGGTCTCGGCCTGGGCTTCCTCGGGGTGCTCACGGTGCTGGGCGCCTGGCAGGGCTTCCACGGCCTAGACGCGCGCGGCACGGCGATGGCGCTGCTGGCCTCGCTGAGCTACCCGGTCGGCTGGATCTACGTCCGGCGCACCCTGGCGGGTTCCAGCGAGTCGCATCTGTCGCTGACGGGGGGCCAGCTGCTGCTGGCGACGGTGCAGCTGGCCGTGGTCACCCCGCTGTTCACGGACCTGCCGAGCCATCTGTCCGTGGTGCCGCTGCTCGCCATCGCCGCGCTGGGCGCGCTGGGCACGGGCGTGGCGATGCTCGTCCAGTACGGCCTGGTCGCCGAGGTCGGCCCGACGACCGCCCAGATGGTCACCTACTTCGTTCCGATCATCGCCACCGCCGCGGGCGTCGCGGTCCTCGGCGAGCAGCTGGCCTGGTCGACCCCGGTCGGCGCGGTGATCGTCCTGGCGGGCGCGGCCCTGACCCAGGCCCGGCCCCGGAGCGGCGACCGGCCCGCCGGGAACCCCGCGGCACGGCTCGAGCAGCCGGAAGCCAAGTCCTCCCGGCCCGAACCCGCGGGCAAGGCGTAGCCACCGGCGGGGCGCCGTCCCGTCAGACGTAGCTCCGCGCGGGCGCCGGTCCGAGGGCCGCCGCCACGGCGTCCGCCAGTGGCGCCAGATCGTCGTCCCGCAGCGTCGACACGGTGATCCGGATGCCCGGCGGCGCGCTCATCCGGAAGCGGGCGCCCGGGGCGACCGCCCAGCCGGCGTGGAGCAGCCGGGCGACGGCGCCGGTCTCGTCCGGCACGGGCACCCACACGTTCATCCCGCTGCGCCCGTACGCGGCGATCCCTCGTTCGGCCAGCGCGCCGATCAGCGCCTCGCGCCGCCTTCCGTACTCCGCCGCCACCGCGCGCGTGTCCGGCACCCCGTCCCGCCACAGCCGTACGACGGCGCGTTGCAGCAGCAGGCTCACCCAGCCGGGCCCGAGCCGCTGCCGCCCGCGGACCCGGTCGACGGTGGTCTCGTCCCCGGTGAGCACGGCGAGCCGCAGATCGGGGCCGTACGCCTTGGCGACCGACCGGACGAAGGCCCAGTGCCGGGTCGTGCCGGCCAGGGGGTGCAGGGGGAGGTCGACGATGCCGTGGCCGTGGTCGTCCTCGATCAGCAGGGTCTCCGGGTGCTCGCTCAGTACGGCCCGCAGGGCACGCGCGCGCGTGCCGCTCACCGCTGCACCGGTCGGGTTCTGCGCCCGGTCCGTCACGATCAGGGCGCGGGCGCCGCCGGACAGCGCGCGGCGTACGTCGTCGACAAGAGGGCCCTCGTCGTCGACTCCGACGGGCTGTGTGCGCAGCCCGAGGGCAGGAACCAGGTCGAGGACGCTGCCCCACCCCGGGTCCTCGACGGCGACCGTGTCGCCCGGCTTGAGGTGGGCGGCGAGCACCCTTTCGGTGCCGTCGAGCGCCCCGGACAGGACGGCGACAGGCCCGTCCGGCACGCCGTCGGCGTCCAGTGCGGCACGCGCGTCGCGGGCCAGCTCCGGGTCCACGGCCACATCCCCGTACAGCACCGGCTCGCGGTCGCCCTGGGCCGCGGCCGCGGCCAGCGCCGGTGCCAGCGGCGGCAGCAGCGCCGGATCCGGGTTGCCGCTGGAGATGTCCCGTACGCCCTCGGGCACGTCCACGCGGATGTTCTCCCGCCCGGTGGTGGCGGGCGCGGGCCGTACCCGGCTGCCGCGGCGCCCGGCGGTCTCGATGACCCCGCGCTCGCGCAGCACCCGGTACGCGGCCGCCACCGTGTTCGCGTTGACCCCCAGTCGGGTCGCCAACTCACGCATCGGCGGCAGGAGTTGACCGGGCTCGAGGCCACCGGACCCCACCGCGCGCTCGACGCTCGCCGCGATCTCCGCTGCGCGCCGCCCTTCGATCGGATATCCTCCTAGCACAAAGCAGATTATGCACTAGTGCAATGGAGATCGCAATGCAGGGGACCGAGCAGCCCGCCGCGCCGACCACCGACGCCTACGCCCCCACCGGGCGCACCGTCCCCACCCGCTCGGCGGACCGGGCGTCGTACGACAAGGAGCTGGTGCACGCGATACTCGACGAGGGCTACGTCTGCCACCTCGGCTTCGTCCGCGACGGCGCCCCCGTGGTGCTGCCGACGCTGTACGGCCGGGTCGGCGAGCGGCTCTACGTGCACGGCTCGACGGGCTCCCGCCCGCTGCGCATGGCCGGCCAGGCCGCCCCGGAGGGCCGGGCCGAGCCGGGGCTGGCGGTCTGTCTCACGGTCACGCATGTCGACGGCCTGGTGCTGGCCCGCTCGGCCTTCCACCACTCGATCAACTACCGCTCCGTCGTGGTGCACGGCGTCGCCCACCAGGTCACCGACCCCGAGGAGAAGCGGGCGGCGCTGGACGCGCTGGTCGACCACGTGGTGCCGGGCCGCGCGGCCGACTCCCGCCCCGCCAACACCAAGGAACTGGCCGCGACCGCCGTGCTCCGTCTCGACCTGGAGGAGGTCTCCGCCAAGCTCCGCACCGGCGGGGTGAACGACGAGCCCGAGGACCTCGCTCTCCCCCACTGGGCCGGTGTGGTCCCGGTCCGCAGGGAGTACGGCACTCCGCTCGCCGACGCGGACCTGGCCCCGGGCACCGGGCTTCCGGGCTACCTCGCGGAACTGTGAGGCGGGGCCGCTGAACCGGCGGCCCCCCTCGTCACACGAGGACCGGCTCCCGCACGGACGCCGACCGTGCCCCGCGTGCCTCCGCGACGGCGAGGCCGCCGACCGACCCGAGCATCAGGGCGGTGCCGACGAGGGTGGCCGCCGTCAGCCGCTCGCCGAGCAGGGTCAGCGCCAGCACCGCCGCGCCGACCGGCTCCAGCAGCATGATCACTGAGACGGTGGCGGACCGGACGACGGCCGCGCCCGCGAAGTACAGGGCGTAGGCGAGGGCCGTGGGAACGGTCCCGATGTAGGCCAGCAGCCACAGCAGCCGGAGGGGTTCGGCGGTGTGCGGGACCAGCCCCTCCGCCAGGGCGAACGGCAGCAGGCACAGCCCTGCCACCGCGAACGCCCCCACGGTCGTGGCGGACCGGTCGGCCTCGCCCGCACGCCCCCACCGACGGGTGAGCAGCGTCATGACGCTGTAGCCGGCCGCCGAGAGGAGGGCGAGCAGCACACCCCACGGACGCACGGTGGCGCCGCCGCTGCCGAGGACCAGCACGCCCAGCCCGGCCAGTGCCCCGGCGACGGCGATCAGGCCGGCCCGGCCGAGCCGTTCGCCCAGCGTGAGGCGGGCGCCGAGGGCGATGAGCACGGGTCCGGCGCCGAGCGTGACGACGGTGGCCACCGCGAGTCCGGTGGCCGCCACCGCGTCGAAGTAGGCGGTCTGGAACACGGCCAGGCCGGCGCCGGTGGCACCGGCCCGCAGCAGCCTGCGGCCGAGCGGCACGGTTGCCGCCGCCCGGACGCGCGGGCGCAGCAGCCGCACGGCGAACAGCAGCAGCGCACCGGCCACGCAGCGCCAGAAGGACAGGGCGGCCGGCCCCATGTCACTGGCCCGGTAGACCAGGGAGGCGGCCGCGCCCGCGGTGCCCCAGGCGGCACCGGCGACGATCAGACAGAGGAGGCCACGCCCGACGGGCAGGCCGGAGGAAGTGTGCGACACGAGTTTTTCTCCGCCAATACGCAGAAGTTCGGATGAGGACCCCGGTTCGGCGGGGTCGTCGGACTTCTTCTGCGGGCAGCACCGTTCGGCCCGGCGACGCGCACCGGGCTCGGGTCACCGGAGGGCCCGCCTCAGGCGGCCGGGGGCGGAAGAACGAGTGCGCTCGTGTGCATGATCGGGACCCTAGGCCGCCGTACCGCGTGCCGACAACTCTCTTTCCGCCTCGCCGGCCGCCACCGGCCGCGCGGACTCCGTCGGCTCCGCCGGTTCCTTCGCCGGTGTGGAGGACTGCGCGATGAACGCGCCCAGCAGGACGACGGCGCCGCCGACGACCTGCGGCGCGGAGAGGTGCTCGCCGAGCAGCACCCAGGCCAGCACGGTGGCGATGACCGCCTCCAGGCAGGCCACCACGCCCGCCACCTGCGGGGAGAGCCTGCGCACCGAGAGCACGCCGGTGATGTACGCGAGGACGGTGGCGACCAGCACGATCCAGACGAGCAGGGCGGCGGCCGGGACCGGTGTGCCGTTCATGCGCGCGGTGTGCGCGAGGACCGTCCAGTCCATGCTCCACGGGCGGGCCACGGCGGTCAGCACGGCGGCGCCGACGAGGAGTCCGTACGCGATGACGCCGAGCGGGTCGGGCGCCGCGCCGTCGCCCTCGCCGTCCCCGCCGCCGTGGTCGGCCAGGACGAAGTAGCCGACCTGGCAGCAGGCGGCGCCGAGGGCGAGCAGCAGTCCGAGGGCGTCGAAGCTCAGGCCGGACCAGACCTCGACGACGCAGGCCAGCCCACCGGCCGCGAGGACCACGCCGAACGCGGCGGCCCGGGTGACCGGCCGCCGCTGCACGAAGCGGACCCAGCCGAGCACCAGGGCCGGCGCCAGGTACTCGATGAGCAGGGCGACCCCGACGGGTATGCGGGAGAGCGCGGCGAAGTAGCAGGCCTGGACGCCCGCCACGGCCAGCAGCCCGAAGCCGGCGAGCAGCGCGGGGCGCCGGCGCAGCAGGGCGCGGTGGCGCACGGCGAGCGGCAGCATGACGAGGGCCGCGCCGGTGACCCTCAGCCACACCACGTGCAGCGGGTCGAGACCCGCCTCGATCAGCGGCTTGGCCGCGACACCGGAGCCCCCGAACGCGAGCGCGGACACGAGCGCGAGGCCGAGCCCGACGCCCTTGCCGGACTGGCCTTTACTGATCCCAGACGTAACCACCGGCACATGATGACAGGCAACGACAGGAGCGTCACCCCCGATGACACCTGTCTCAACGGCTGGACGCGTCAGCCCGGGCCCGAAGAACTCCCCAACGCTTCGTCCAGCCCGTGGGTTTCGTCCAGCCGGGCGGTCAGTTCCCGGGCGTCGATGCCCGCGCGGGTGAGGACCTCGACGGCGCGCGCCTGGGGGTCGGCCACGAGGGCGGCGAGCAGGTCGAGGCCGCGGGCCAGGTCGTCGCCGCGCCGTGCGGCGCGCTCGCAGGCGCTCTTCAGGGCGGCCGCCGCCAGGGGCGAGCAGCCGTCGGCCTCGGCCGCCGTCGCTCCGGTCACCACGGGCAGCGCGCCGGAGTCCTCGACGCCGCTCTGCCAGCGCAGGCCGTAGCCGATGCTGCGCTGCACGAGGTAGCCGAGCAGCCGGGCGATCTGCGGACCGTCACCGAAGGCGGCGCGCACCTGGGGGCCGGACTCCAGCAGCGCGTGCAGCAGATGGGCGGTGTCGATGTGCCGGTCCCCGTCCCGGACGGCCCTTCTGCGGGCAGCGGCGACCACCGCCGCCAGTTCGGCGCTGAGCCGGGCGTCGTCGTCCGGACGGCGGCCGCCCTGCTCGTGGGCCGGCGGCCTGGGGATACGGGGTCGCACATCTGCAAGCCCATCAGCCTCCCGCGCCGCGGTCATCCCCGACGGGAAGCATTTCCGCGTCCCACGGAAAGTGGACGCGGGTGGCCGAAATCTCCTCCTTGCGGAGGAGATCAGGCCTGTGCCCGTGCGATCCGACGGTTGGTCAGTCCTCGTCGGCCAGAATCAGATACAGCTTCTTGCGGGCCTCGTTGATGACGGTGAGCGCCTTCTCGCGCTGTTCCTTGCTGCCGGTCTTCCAGACCTGGCCGAAGGCCTCCATCAGACCGAAACCGGCCTGGCGGATCTCGCCGAGTGCCTCCCAGTCGATGCCGCGCGAGGCCTCCTCCCAGGGCGCGTCCGGCCCCTCGTCGGCGGCGCTGCGGCCCGGCTCGGTGAGCGAGAACAGCTTCTTGCCGCCCTCGGACTCACTGGTGATCAGCCCCTCGTCCTCCAGCAGCTGGAGGGTGGGGTAGACCGAGCCGGGGCTGGGCTTCCACGCACCGCCGCTGCGCTCGGCGATCTCCTGGATCATCTCGTAGCCGTGCATCGGACGGTCCTTCAGCAGGGCCAGGATCGATGCCCGTACGTCCCCGCGCCGGGCCCTCCCGCGCGGTCCGCCGCGCCCTCGTCCGCCCCAGGGACCCGGACCGAAACCCGGTCCGAAACCGGGACCGCCCGGCCCGAAGGGCCCGAACGCCGCACGCCGTCCCTCGAAGCCGCCCCGGCCGCGCCAGGGGCCGTCCTGCCGGTGTCCATGCTCGAAACCGTGGGTGTGCATCGCAACCACTCCATTCCATCGTTGATCTGTCGCGATGTCTCAACGATATATCGGAAACATAGCTCCGACAACCCTCTTCCGAGCTGCCGCTTCCCCCACTTCGTGGCCGCCGTCCGCGAATTGGCCTTGGTCCGCGCCGTCCGGCACGCCCTACCGTCGGGACATGCGGATTCGAATCGTCGACGCCTTCACCGCCCGTCCCTTCTCCGGCAACCCGGCGGGGGTCCTCCTCCTCGACGCCTTCCCCGAGGACGACTGGCTCCAGAAGGTGGCCCTGGAGGTCAACCACGCCGAGACGGCCTTCGCGCACCGGCTGCCCGAGGGCGGCGAGGCCGACTGGGCGCTGCGCTGGTTCACCCCCGCCACCGAGGTGGCGATGTGCGGGCACGCCACGCTCGCCACCGCCCACGTCCTCGACGCCACCGGGGCCCACACCGGACCGGTGCGCTTCGCCACGCGCAGCGGCGTGCTCATCGCGACGCCCGCCGAGGACGGCACGATCACCCTGGACTTCCCCACCGCCCCGCTCACACCGGTCGAGGTGCCGGACGGGGTCGCCGAGGCCCTCGGCGCCGAGCCCCGCACCGCCTTCGACACCGGCCCGAACGTCGGCGACCTGCTGCTGGAACTCGCCGACGAGAAGACCGTCCGTAGCCTCGACCCCGACCACAAGGCGCTGGCCGCCTACTCGTCGCGGGGCATCATCGCCACCGCCCGCGCCGAGGACCCCGCCCGCGGCCACGACTTCGTCTCCCGCTGCTTCTTCCCGAACGTCGGCATCGACGAGGACCCGGTCACCGGCAGCGCCCACACCGCGCTGGCCCCCTACTGGTCGGAGCGTCTCGGCCGGACGGACCTCACCGGCCTCCAGGCCTCGCCGCGCTCCGGCCGGGTCCGCACGGGGCTGCGCGGCGCCCGCACGCTGCTCACCGGCCACGCGGTCACGGTCATCGAGGGCGAGCTGCACGCCTGAGCGCCCGCATCCGGCGTACGGGGTCGCTCACACGGGGGGCGTACGACAGCGTCGTACGCCCCCCACTCGCACCACGAGCGTCGCGGGCCGCTCACCCGGGCCACGGCCGCCCGCCTCACGCCGTAGGCAGCCAGCCCACCTTCCCGGCCAGCAGGGCGTAGCCGACGAAGGCGCCGATGTCGAGCAGGGAGTGCGCCACGACCAGCGGGCCGACCCGCCCCCATCGCCGGTAGAGCCAGACGAACACCACGCCCATCACCATGTTGCCGACGAAGCCGCCGATGCCCTGGTAGAGGTGGTAGGAGCCGCGCAGCACGGAACTGGCGACCAGCGCGGTCCCCGGCGTCCAGCCGAGACCGCCGAGCCGGCGCAGCAGGTAGCCGACCACGATGACCTCTTCCAGGACCGCGTTCTGCACCGCGGACAGGACGAGCACCGGGTACTTCCACCAGACCGACGGCAGCGCCTCGGGCACCACCGTCAGATTGAAGCCGAGGCCCCGGGCGGCCAGGTAGAAGGCGATTCCGGTGCTGCCGATCACCGCGGCGATCGCGGCGCCCCGGCCGAGATCCGGCCAGGGGCGGGTGCGGTCGAAGCCGAGCGTGCGCAGGCTCTGGCCCTCGCGGAGCAGCAGGTGGGCGACCAGGGCGACGGGGACGAGCGCGGTGGCGATCCCGAAGAGCTGCCAGGCGAGGTCGAGCCAGGGGCGGCCGGGTGCGGCGGAGGCGTTGAGCGTTGCCGCCTGGTCCTTGAGGCCGCCCGGTTTGGTGACCGACCCGACGAAGCTGATCAGGGCCGAGACCCCGCTCGCCCCGAGAGAGAGGGCGAGCACGAGCAGTGTCTCGTCACGGAGCATCCGCCGCGACAGCCGCTCCCGTGGAGCGGCCTCGTCGGTCGGCCCCATCTCCTCCTGCACGCTGTGCCTCCCGTACACCGTTCTGAGAGGTCACAGCTTGCCCCATCCGCCCCGTCGGGGCGCGGGCGCCCCCGTCGGCTCAGCCCAGCGGGACCGGTGCCGGCAGGCCGACCGGCCAGGTGTGGACCGGCTCGCCCAGCCACATCAGCTCGCAGTAGCGCCGGGTCGTGGCGGCCAGTGCCTCGTCCCTGGGGAGACCGCTCTCCACGCCCCGGTGGAAGGTGGCGGCCTGCCACTGGGCGCCGTTGGTCCGGTGCCTGCACCGCTCCTCGATCACGCCGAGGTAGCGGTCCCGGTCCACCGCCTCCACGCCCCATGCGTCCAGGCCGGCCGCGGCGAGCGGGAGCAGTTCGTCGCGGACCAGGGAGACGGCGTCGACCTCGACCGTGCCGGAGTAGCGGCCGCGCCGGGGCCAGCTGAACCGGGCGTCGATCCCGTACCGGCAGGCCGCGTCGAAGTTGGCGGCCGCGGCCTCGAAGGGCAGCCGGGTCCACACGGGCCGTGACTCCTCGGCGAGCGCGCGGACGAGGCCGTAGTAGAAGACGGCGTTGGCGATCACGTCGGTGACGGTGGGACCTGCGGGCAGCACCCGGTTCTCCACCCGCAGGTGCGGCACGCCGTCGGCGATGTCGTAGACCGGCCGGTTCCAGCGGTAGACGGTGCCGTTGTGCAGGACGAGTTCGGCCAGCCTGGGGACGCCGCCGGCGTCGAGCACCTCGAGAGGGTCCTCGTCGTCGCAGATCGGCAGCAGCGCGGGGAAGTAGCGCAGGTTCTCCTCGAAGAGGTCGTACACGGAGGAGATCCACCGCTCGCCGAACCAGGTGCGCGGCCGCACGCCCTGCGCCTGGAGCTCGGGCGGGCGGGTGTCGGTGGACTGCTGGAACAGCGGGGGCCGCGACTCCCTCCACAGCTCGCGCCCGAAGAGAAAGGGCGAGTTGGCGCCCACGGCGATCTGCGCCGCACACGCCGCCTGCGCCGCGTTCCACACGTCGGCGAAGCGGCCCGGGGTGACCTGAAGGTGCAGCTGCACGGAGGTGCAGGCGGCCTCGGGGACGATGGATTTCGAGGTGCAGGTCAGCCGCTCCACGCCCTCGATGTCCAGGGCGAAGTCCTCACCGCGTGCCGCCACGATCTGGTCGTTGAGCAGTGTGTAGCGGTCGACGTCGGAGAGGTTGGAGGAGACCAGGTCGTCCCGGTCGAGCGTCGGAAGAATACCGATCATCGCTATCGACGCGTCGACCTCTCCGGCCTTTCGGTCGGCATATGCCAGTGACGTCCTCAACTCCTCTGCCAGCCGGTCGAATACCCGGCCGCCCAACCGGTGCGGGGCGATGTTCACTTCCAGGTTGAACATCGCGAGTTCCGTCTGGAAGTCACGGCTGGCGATGCGCTCGAGCACTTGCGCATTCAGCATTTTCGGCATGCCGTCCGAACCGACGAGATTCAATTCGATCTCCAGCCCCATGAGGTTCTTGGGGCGGTCGAACCGCTTCTCCTCCAGCAACCGCTCCAGCCCCTTCAGACACCGCCGGAGCTTGGCGCGGTAGCGGTTGCGATCCGACAGGTCGAACTCTCCTGCCACGACCTTCTCCCCCATCGCAGCGTCCCTCCTCGCTCGGGCGGGCCGAGGATCCGGCCGCCGGGGTCCCGGTCAGGTGGGATGATGCCCCGCGAACGCGATCGATAACGTCCCATCGCCGCCCCGCACCGACTACTCTGGTGCCAAATGACCGTCGGGCACATTCACGGGGCATGAGGCAGCGAGCAAGAACGGGTACCCCGGGGATCTCGTGAAAAACGCCGACGACAACAAGCCGACCGCTGCTCGGACAGAACCCGAGGTCACCGCGGCGCGGCCCGTTCGGAAGCGGGATCAATCCCGCGAATCTCCGGCTGAATAGCGACTTGTTGTTCACGCCGGAAACAGGTAGACGAAACATCGTCTGAACATTCGTCGTATAAACTCTGCTGAACGGCAGAAGGTTGGCGCCCGCGGCCCTGGACCCGCGGTCCGGGTCATGTCCGGCATGCCGCGCTCCGCAACTCCTCGTACACCCCTCGTACGCAAGGCCCCGGCCCCGCCCCCTCCTGCCCAGAGAGCTGACAGCGTCGTCCGCCCCACCCGCCCCGCCCTCGCGTCACCCTGCCTGTCGAATGAGAGGCGTCCCACCATGCCGCTGCATGTCCCGCCGGCTCCCGCGCCCGCACTTCGCTCCGTCCTCACGGCACTCGGTTCCCCCACCGCGGTCCGTGAGGCACCCACACCCGCACTCCGCGCCGCCCAGGGCCCGGCCACCCCCGAACTCCCGCTTCCGGTGCACGTACTGGACCGGATCACCCCCGCGGGGATCTCCGAGACCCGGCTGGCCGGATGGCGCTTCCTGATCCACGTCGGCGACCAGGCGGTGGCCGCCGCCGAGACCAGGCTGACCCCCGACGGCTGGGCCTTCTCCCACTTCTTCGAGGGCCCCTACATCGCCTCGACGGAACGCGCGCTGCGCCAGGCGGAGACCCTCGGTCAGCCGTACCAGCCACGCCTGCTGTCCATGCCCAGCCTGTACATGCTCACCCTGTGGCTGCACGGCGACCTCACCGACGACGGCGCCGGCGGTCACCCGGCCGCCGGCGACCTGCTCGTACCGCTGGCGCCGGCCCCGCCCGGGATACCGGCCCACGTGCCGCACCCGGTCGCCGAACTGCTCCCGGTCCTCACCCATCGGCTGACGCCTGCTCCCGTACGGCTCATGGGCTCGCCCGCCTGACCTACCGCGCGCCGACCGGCTCGCGCCGCCTCGGACCACATCGGCCACCTCGTCGTACCCCGCTGCCGGATCTTTCGGGAGCGGGGTACGACGTCGTCCAGGTCCCGATGGCCCGACCGGACTAGCCCCATCCGGCCACGCCGAACCATCCGAAGAGGCCGTGCGTCCGGGATGAACCGCTCAGGCGGGTGAGGCGTCTCCAACCTGTGAGGAGCGGTGCCGTGAAATGCCTGCGGAAACACGCTCGTGGGGCAACACTGGTTTCAGTCCGACTCATCCAACGGGGGGCGGCCATGGAGAGTGCCACCAGCCGCGAAACACACACGCCGACCATTCCGGACCAGACGACAGAGCGAAAGATCCCACCCATGTGCCAGCACCAGCCACCGTGTCCGTCAGCCGACTCCGCCGACCGGGAATCCGCCCGCCTCGTGGCGCACCACCCGGAGCAGGGCTGGAGCCTGCTGTGCAACGGCGTTCTTCTCTTCGAGGACACCGGTGAGCTTCTGCCGGACGGTCAGATCATCGCCCCGCACCGCCCGCTGGGCGCCGACCGGGTGATGACCGCCGCCTGAGCACGAGGGGCAGCCGCGGCCCAGGTGCGCCCGGTGCGCCGGAGACGGGCCGGAAAGCCGCCCGGCACCACGAGGGGCCGGCTCGCACGATGTGCGAGGGCCGGCCCCGACGCATGTCCCGCGGCGACTACGAACCGTAGCCGCCCGGCGACCCGGTCACCCGCCGAGCGCGTCGCGCAGCGCCTGGTAGGCCGGCTTGGGCCGCAGCTGCTCGTCCCACGGCAGCGCGGCGCCCTCCCCGGCGAAGACCCCCGGGATCCATGAGTACTTGTCGGTGAAGTCCCAGACGGTGACGCCGACGCACCGCTGGACCGCCAGGCACGCCTTCGTCAGATCCGCGTACCAGGTGGCCTGTTCGGCCAGCTTGTCGTCCGTGGCCGGCAGCTGCATCCGGACGTCGACCTCGGTGAGCGCCGTGTCGAGGCCGAGGCGCGAGAAGCGGCGCAGGTTGTCCTCGATCGTGGTCGGATAGCCGTACTGGAGCGCGAGGTGCGCCTGGAACCCCACACCGTCCAGCGGGACGTGCTCCGCCTTCAGCTGCTTGACGAGGTTGTAGTACGCGTCGCTCTTCGGCCCGACGGCCTCGATGTTGTAGTCGTTGAGGTACAGCTTGGCGTGCGGGTCGGCCTCGTGGGCCCAGCGCAGCGCGTCGGCGATGTAGCCGGGGCCGAGGGTCCTGTACCAGATCGTGTCCCGGTAGGTGCCGTCCTCGTTGAAGGCCTCGTTGACCACGTCCCAGGAGTAGACCTTGCCCCGGTAGTGGCGCACCTCGGTGGTGATGTGCTTCTTCAGTACGGCGCGCAGTTCGGCCGGGGTCCAGTCGCGCGAGGTGAGCCAGGCGGGCAGCTGGTTGTGCCAGACCAGGGTGTGGGCGCGCACCTTCTGGTGGTTGGCGCGGGCCAGCTTCACGATCTCGTCGCCCTTGGACCAGTCGAAGACGCCCTGCTGCGGCTCGGTGTTCTCCCACTTCATGCCGTTGCCCGGCGTGATCATGTCGAACTCGCTGCCGAGGATCTTCGTGTAGGCGCTGTCGGTCAGCTCGGGGTTGTCGGTGGCGCTGCCGAAGTAGCGGCCGTGGCGGTGGGCCAGGTCGGCGAGGCCGGGCGTCCGCTCCTGGGCCTGGGCCGCGGGGCCGGTGGCGACGCCCGCGGCCACGAGGGTGGCGGCGAGCGCCCCGGCGAATCTGAGGCGAACGGTGGTCCGTGACATGGTGCGACTCCTCGTTCTCTTTCGAAACTTTCGGCTCATGTCCAGAAAGCTGCGGTGCACCATAGGGACACGCGCCCACGCTCGGCAAGCCCTCGTCAGGCACGGATTCGCGGGCAACTCCGCCCGGCCTGCGGCCTGCTGAGAGCACCGCCGGGGCATCAGGCGGGCCGCGGGCGGTAGTCGAACCAGTCGAAGTCCGCGCTGCCCTCGGTGGCGTACATGCCGATCACCCGCCCGGTGAAACCGGTGGCGACCTGCGTGGACAGATAGCGGCCGTCGAGTTCGGCCAGGTGCAGGGTCCGCTCGCCGGTCTCGACCGAGAAGGCGATCGCGTCGGGGCCGCCCGACCGGAGACCGGGCGCCTGTCCGCCGGCGGCCGTGACGGTGGGCGGCGGCACCTCGGACGTACGGATCTCCACGTGCAGGGTGAGCGGGCCCGGCGGCACCGGGTGTTCGGCGATCCGCTGCCGCACGGGACCGATCCGGGCGACGACGCTCGCCACTCCCCCGCCGATCTCCAGGTCGTAGTGGTGCGCCTCGTCCAGGCGGACGGACAGGCCGGCCCGTCCCGAACCGGGGTCCACACGGGCTGCCGCCAGGCAGTCCGGGTGCTGCTGCCTGCGCCCGACGAGGGTGTGGCCGGGACGGTCGAGGCTGTCGCCGGTCGCGGTCAGCGTCAGCCACCCGGGGCGCCGGCTCAGCGACCAGGAGCCGTCCGGCCTGCTGCGCGGGGAGATCCAGTACGGCGCAAGGGCCGGCGCGTCGAAGTCGTCCCGGTCGGGCTCGGGCGGAACCGGGTGCCAGGCCGCCGGGGCGGGGTGGCTCTCGTGCACCGGGCCGACCGTCGGCCATCCGTCCACCCACCGCACCGGGGCCAGGAACGTCTCCCGGCCGAGTACGTGGAACTCGGGGAAGTAGCCCCGGGGACGGGTGCCCAGGAGCAGCATCCACCAGGTGCCGTCCGCGGCCTGGACGAGGTCGGCGTGGCCGGTGCACTGGATCGGCTGGTCGGTGCTGCGGTGGGACAGGATCGGGTTGTGCGGCGCCGGTTCGTAGGGGCCGCGCGGCGAGCGGGCGCGGGCGATCGAGACGCTGTGGCCGTGCGCGGTGCCGCCCTCGGCGAGCATCAGGTACCACCAGTCCCCGACGCGGTAGAGGTGCGGCGCCTCGGGGTGCTGCATCCCCGTCCCCGACCACACCTTCAGCGGTCCCTCCAGCACCTTTCCCGTCCGCGGGTCGATCCGGGCCAGCCCCACTCCGGCCACGGCGCACCAGCAGGTTCCGTCGTCGTCCCAGGCGAGGTCGGGGTCGATGCCGGGCAGGTCGATCCAGACCGGGTCCGACCAGGGACCCTCGGGGCGTTCGGCGGTGACCAGGAAGTTCCCCCCGCCTGCGACGTTGGTGGTGATCACGTGGAAGCGGCCGTCGTGGTGACGGATCGTCGGGGCGTAGATCCCCGCCGAGGCCGGCAGGTCGTCCGGCAGCGGCAACTGCCCGGGGCGGTCGAGCACGTTGCCGGTCAGGCGCCAGTGGACCAGGTCGCGGCTGTGGAACAGCGGGACACCGGGGAAGTACTCGAAGCTGGAGCACACCAGGTAGTAGTCCTCGCCCACCCGGCACACGCTGGGGTCGGGATGGAAGCCGGGGATCACCGGGTTGTCGTACGTCCGCATGGGAGTCGAGCCCCTTCCAGGAGGTCGAAGCGAAGCGATCGAGTCGAAAATTTCGAAACTATTGACGAATGTTTATGGGCAGTCGCACTGTAGATGTGGCGCGGAGGGCGGACAAGGGAGCGATCAAGGGGGCGGTGCGGCCGGCCGCGCTGCCATGGCGTCAAGAACGGTCGGCGTCGCGTCAGGGGCGTGTCAACGGCGGTTGCCGCGGCGCGTGCGGGCTCTAGCGTCGATGTCATGAGGCAGTACGGCAACGACGTACGACCGGGTGCCGGCACACCCGCGCACCGCCCCGGCCGGGTGGCGCACGACCGTCACTGGGCGCGGGACCTGCACACCTCGGTCTGCTCCTCGGTGGCGCTGTGCGGCCTGCTGCTCCTGTTCGACTGGGGCACGGGCAACCTGACCTGGGCGCGCGGCGCTCTGTGGTGCACGCTCGGGGCACTGCTCTTCCTGGTGCTCTGCCCGCCCCGGGTGTGCGCCGGTGAGGGCTGGCTCGCCACTCGTTCGCTGCTGCGCCGCCGCGGGGTCCGTACCGACCTGCTGGTGTCGGTGCGTGTCACGGACGGCGTCTCCCGGCGGCTGGTCCTGCGGGACGCCTTCGGCGGCCGTCTCGAGATCGACCCACGGGTCCTGGTGGACAACCCCGGCCTGTGGTACCGCTTCGAGGAGGACGCGCGGACATCGGCGGCGAGCGGCCGGCTGCGGTGCGGGGCGAGCGCGCTGCGGGACCTCGCGGGGCAGGTCGACCGCGAGACCGCGCTGACGGTGTTCCGCATCTCCGGGCTCGGGCCATGACGTCTCCGGAGGTTCGGTTGCCTCCGGGCTTCCGGGCCGTGGTTGCCCCGGCCGGCCGAACGCGGACGAGTCGCCCGGCTCACCTGCTCCTGAGGCCCGCACCGCCTCCGGCGCGGCCATTCTTAACGGAAGATTGACGCCCGCCCGCCCCGGTACGCGTGGGCCCATGCGTCACGCTCTGCATACGCTGGTGCCCCGTCCGCGTGATGGCCTGATCCACACGCTGAGCCGCACATCAGGAGCAGGGCCCATGGCCACCACCGAACACCCTCCCAGTCGTCTGCGTGCCTGGATGCTGGAGGGCCTGTCCGACATGGGCAAGGGCGTGCAGCAGGCACCGCACGCCGCCCCGGAGCCCCCGCACAAGGGGCAGCGGTGGTGGCGCGTGATGTGCCTGACCGGTGTCGACTACTTCTCGACGCTGGGCTACCAGCCGGGCATCGCGGCCCTCGCCGCCGGCCTGCTGTCGCCGGTCGCCACGCTGGTGCTGGTCCTTGTCACCCTCGCGGGCGCCCTCCCGGTGTACCGCAGGGTCGCCGAGGAGAGCCCGCACGGCCAGGGCTCGATCGCGATGCTGGAGCGACTGCTGTCGTTCTGGCAGGGCAAGCTGTTCGTGCTGACCCTGCTCGGCTTCGCCGCCACCGACTTTTTGATCACCATCACTTTGTCGGCTGCCGACGCCTCGACCCACCTGGTGGAGAACCCCCACCTCACCAGCGCGCTGCACAGCCACCAGATGCTGATCACGCTCTTCCTGGTGGCGCTGCTGGGCGCGGTGTTCCTCAAGGGGTTCCTGGAGGCGATCGGGGTCGCGGTCGCGCTGGTCGGCATATATCTCGCCCTCAACGTCGTGGTGGTGTTCGTCGGCCTGTGGCACGTCGCGACCGCCACTCACGTGGTGACCGACTGGTCCAGCGCCCTGACCGCCCAGCACGGCAGCGTCTTCGCCATGGTCGGTGTGGCCCTGCTGGTCTTCCCCAAGCTCGCGCTCGGCCTGTCCGGCTTCGAGACCGGCGTCGCCGTGATGCCGCACGTGCAGGGCGACCCGCAGGACACCGAGGAGCGCCCGACCGGGCGGATCCGGGACACCAAGAAACTCCTCACCACGGCCGCGCTCATCATGAGCGGCTTCCTGATCACCACCAGCTTCATCACCACGCTGCTGATCCCGGCGCCGGAGTTCGAGCCCGGCGGAAAGGCCAACGGGCGTGCGCTGGCCTACCTGGCCCACCACTACCTCGGGAACGCCTTCGGCACGGTGTACGACGTCTCCACCATCGCGATCCTGTGGTTCGCGGGCGCCTCCGCGATGGCCGGACTGCTCAACCTGATGCCGCGCTACCTGCCCCGTTACGGCATGGCCCCGCACTGGGCCCGGGCGGTGCGCCCCATGGTCATCGTCTTCACCCTGATCGGGTTCCTGGTCACCTGGATCTTCGACGCCAACGTCGACAAGCAGGGCGGCGCCTACGCCACCGGAGTGCTCGTCCTGATCAGCTCCGCGGCGATCGCGGTGACCATCGCCGCCCACAGGGCCGGCCAGCGCAAATGGACCATCGCGTTCGCGGTGATCTCGACGGTCTTCCTCTACACCACCGTCGTCAACGTCATCGAACGCCCGGACGGTGTGAAGATCGGTGCCTGCTTCATCGTCGGAATCATTCTGGTCTCGCTGCTGTCCCGGCTGGCCCGTGCCTTCGAGCTGCGCGTGACCAGCGTGACGCTGGATCCGATGGCGGAACGATTCATCAGGGACATCGCGAGCCGCAAGATCCGGTTCATCGCCAACAAGCCCGGGCGCCGGGACAAGGCCGAGTACCGCGACAAGATCGAGCAGATCCGTGCCGACAACGACATCCCGCAGGCGGAGGACTTCGTCTTCGTCGAGGTGACGGTCACCGACCCCTCCGAGTTCGAGGCCGGTCTCACGGTGCGCGGCGAGGTCCTGCACGACCGCTACCGCGTGCTGACCCTGGAGTCGTCCTCCATCCCCAACGCCCTGGCCGCCCTCCTCCTGCACGTGCGCGAGGCGACGGGCTGCACCCCGCACATCTACTTCGAATGGACCGAGGGCAACCCGTTCCGCAACTTCCTGCGCTTCTTCCTCTTCGGCCAGGGCGAGGTCGCGCCGGTCACCCGTGAGGTGCTGCGCGAGGCGGAGCCGGACCGGGCCAGGCGGCCCCGCGTGCACACGGGCTGACCCGCCCGGTCACCGACCCGACGTCCGCAGCGCCCCGCCGACGGCCCTATCGTGACCGGCATGCAGTCCTACACGATCGGCCAGGCGGCCCGTCTGCTCGGCGTCAGTCCGGACACAGCGCGCCGCTGGGCGGACGCCGGCCGGGTGGCCACCCACCGTGACGAGAGCGGACGGCGGCTCGTCGACGGCCGCGACCTCGCCGCCTTCTCGGTCGAACTGGCCCGCTCCGGCGGCGGTGACGAGGAGGTCTCCTACACCTCGGCCCGCAACGCCTTCCCCGGGATCGTGACGGCCATCAAGCTCGGCGACGTGGCGGCACAGGTGGAGATCCAGGCGGGACCGCACCGCCTGGTCTCGCTGCTCACCCGGGAGGCGGTCGAGGAACTGGGGCTGGAGGTCGGCATGGAGGCGACCGCCCGCGTTAAGTCGACAAACGTACATATCGACCGGACGTGACAAACCTCGTCAGGCCCGGCCCTCGCCAGGTCCCACACCTTCAGGTCCGGCCGAGCGGTTGTCGCGACTCCCCGAGCCGTAACCGCCGTCGACGCGAATCGCCGTGATGCCGCTGACGTACCGTGCTCCGCAGCGGTCCTGCGGCAGGACCAGCTGGGGCCCCGCCCGGTCCAGCGGAGCGTCGTCCATGGCCACCGCGAGCAGGACCGGGGCGTCGGCGAAGTCAGGGTCGATCTCCGCCCAGGACAGCAGCGTGCGATGCCCGTCCGCGCCCGCGACGGCGATCAGGAAGCGCAGCCGGTCCTTGCGCCGGGCCGGATCGAAGGCCGGTTCCGCGGCGGCCAGTACGTCGTACAACCGCGGTCCGGTGAACCGGTGACGCCGCACACCGCTGGTGGCGCAGTCGAAACTCACCCGCGCCCGGTGCTGCGGCCGGCTCAGCAGGTCCGGCACGGTCAGACGGGCCGGCCGGGCGAGATCTCCGCTCAGGACGAGTTCCGCGAGCACCACGGCCACCACCTCCGCGGTCTCCGTACCCGAGCAGTCGCCCCATGCAAACGCACATGCGAGCGTCACATACAGATAGGCCAGCTCATGCGATGTGACAGGAGACTCACGGCTCGCACTTGCGGCATTATCATCACGGCACGGCCGCTGTTCGGCCGTGGCAGGGCGCGACACCTTCCGTGCACTACCAGAGGAGTGGAAACCGTGATGACCCGTTCCGTGCCCGGGACCCGGACACTGCAGGTGGCCGGTGCGGGAGCCGCAGCTCTGCTGGCCCTCAGCGGCTGCTCCTCCGCGTCCTCCTCGTCGTCGTCCGACGGCTCGTCGTCGTCCGGGTCCGGATCGGCGGCGTCCTCCTCCCAGAAGGTGACCGGCACGGTGACCGTCTTCGCCGCCGCCTCCCTGAAGGAGAGCTTCACGGCGCTGGGCAAGGAGTTCGAGCAGCAGCACCCGGGCACCGAGGTCACCTTCAACTTCGGCGGCAGCGACACCCTCGCCGCGAGCATCACCGGCGGTGCCCCCGCCGACGTCTTCGCCGCCGCCAGCCCCAAGACCATGAAGATCGTGACCGACCAGAAGGACACGGCCGGTGCCCCGGCCACCTTCGTCCGCAACCAGCTCGAGATCGCGACCCTGCCGGGCAACCCCGACAGGATCTCCTCCCTGAAGGACCTCACCAGGTCCGGGCTGAAGGTCGTCCTGTGCGACAAAGCGGTGCCCTGCGGCGCCGCCGCGCAGAAGGCACTCACCGCCGCCGGCCTCGAGCTCACCCCGGTCTCCTACGAGCAGGACGTCAAGTCCGCCCTGAACAAGGTGGTGCTCAAGGAGGCCGATGCCGCGGTGGTCTACAAGACCGATGTGAAGGCGGCCGGTGGCAAGGTGGAGGGCGTGGAGTTCCCCGAGGCGGCCAAGGCCGTGAACGACTACCCGATCGCCCTCCTGGACAACGCGCGCGACTCAGCGGCGGCCAAGGCGTTCATCGCGCTGGTGCGCTCCGCCGAGGGCCAGAAGGTCCTGACGCAGGCCGGGTTCCTCAAGCCGTGACCACGACCCACGACACCGGCGCGGTGACCCTGGAGAACGGGCCACGGCGCCGGCGTGTCCCCCGGGGCGTCCCGCTCCCCCTGCTGGTGCCCGCCCTGGTGGGCCTGGCGTTCCTGCTGCTGCCGCTGCTGGCCCTGCTGATCCGCGCCCCCTGGCGCAGCCTGCCCGGCCAGCTGACCAGCCCGGAGGTGTGGCAGGCGCTCCAGCTGTCCCTGATCAGTGCCACCGCCGCCACCGCCGTCAGCCTGGTCCTCGGCGTCCCGCTGGCCTGGCTGCTGGCCCGGACCGACTTCGCCGGACGCGGCCTCGTACGGGCCCTGGTGACGCTTCCGCTGGTTCTGCCGCCGGTGGTTGGCGGTGTGGCGCTGCTGCTGGCGCTGGGGCGCAACGGGGTCGTCGGGCAGTGGCTGGACTCCTGGTTCGGGATCACGCTGCCGTTCACCACGGCCGGTGTGGTGGTCGCGGAGGCGTTCGTGGCCATGCCCTTCCTCGTCATCAGCGTCGAGGGCACACTGCGCGCCGCGGACCCGCGCTACGAGGAGGCGGCCACCACACTGGGCGCGTCCCGCTTCACCGCGTTCCGCCGGGTCACCCTGCCGCTGATCGCGCCGGGCATCGCGGCGGGAGCCGTGCTGGCCTGGGCGCGGGCGCTCGGCGAGTTCGGTGCGACGATCACCTTCGCGGGCAACTTCCCCGGCCGTACCCAGACCATGCCCCTGGCGGTCTATCTCGCCCTCCAGAACGACCCGGCCGCCGCGATCGCGCTGAGCCTGGTGCTCCTCGCGGTGTCGATCGCGGTGCTCGCGGGTCTGCGGGACCGCTGGACGACGGCATCCACATGAGGCCGCCGCGGATCCCCGGCACGAACCCACCCCGCATCCTGGACGATCACTTCATGACCGACATGGACGAGACCACGAGCGGCGTCCGCGCCGAGGACCCGCCAGGTGCCGGGCTGGACGCCCGGCTCGTCGTCGACCGCGGCGCCTTCCGTCTCGACGTGGCGCTCACCGCCGCCCCCGGCGACGTGGTGGCCCTGCTGGGCCCGAACGGCGCCGGCAAGACCACGGCCCTGCGCGCTCTGGCCGGCCTGGTCCCCCTCACCGGCGGCCATCTGCGCCTGGACGGCGCCACGCTGGACCGTACGCCACCGGAGGCGCGTCCGGTCGGGGTGGTCTTCCAGGACTACCTGCTCTTCCCGCACCTGTCCGCCCTGGACAACGTGGCCTTCGGACCGCGCTGCCAGGGCGCGAGCAAGGCCGAGGCCCGTGCGCTGGCCTCCCGGTGGCTGGCGCGCATGGGCCTGGCCGACCACACCGGCGTCAAGCCGCGCAGGCTCTCCGGTGGCCAGGCGCCACCCGGCCCCGGCTGCTGCTCCTGGACGAGCCGCTCGCCGCGCTGGACGCCCGTACGCGCCTGGAGGTCCGGGCCCAGCTCCGTCGGCACCTCGCCGAGTTCGAGGCCGTCGCCGTCCTGGTCACCCACGACCCGCTGGACGCGATGGTGCTGGCGGACCGGCTCGTCGTCGTCGAACACGGGCGCGTGGTGCAGGAGGGTGCCCCGTCCGACATCGCCCGCCGTCCGCGCACGGACTACATCGCGCAGCTGGTCGGCCTGAACCTGTATCGCGGGCAGGCCGAGGGCCACACCGTACGGCTGGCCGGCGGCCTGGTCCTCGCCACCACCGAGGATCTGTCCGGACCGGCCTTCGTGGCGTTCCCGCCGGGTGCCGTCACCCTCTACCGGGACCGTCCCTCCGGCTCCAGCGCGCGCAACCTGTGGCGCTGCGAGGTCGCGGGCCTGGAGACGCACGGCGACCAGATCCGCGCGGACCTCACCGGCGAGCTGGCCCTCGCCGCCGACCTGACCACGGTCGCCGCGGCGGAACTCGACCTGCACCCGGGCGCGGCCGTCTGGGCGACGGTCAAGGCGGCCCAGACCCACGCCTACCCGGCCTGAAGGACCCACGGCGGCCCGACGCGGGCCCACCGTGCCCAACCCGCCCGCCTGAGCCACAAGGGGCCCCTGTCCGGCCGAAAACCGGACCGGGGCCCCTTGTGCTTCTCCTGACGGCTCAGACGGCCGGCCGGATGCCTCTACGCCACTCAGTCCTCGTACGCGTCCAGCGGCGGGCAGGAGCAGACCAGGTTCCGGTCGCCGAAGGCCTGGTCGATCCGGCGCACCGGCGGCCAGTACTTGTCCGCCGCCGAGACACCGGCCGGGAAGAGCGCCTCCTCACGGCTGTAGGCGTGCTTCCACTCCCCGCCGAGCGCGGCCGCGGTGTGCGGGGCGCCGCGCAGCGGGTTGTCCTCCGCGGGCCACTCGCCGGAGCCGACCTTCTCGATCTCGGCGCGGATCGCGATCATCGCGTCGCAGAAGCGGTCCAGCTCGGCCAGGTCCTCCGACTCGGTCGGCTCGATCATCAGCGTGCCGGCCACCGGGAAGGACATCGTCGGCGCGTGGAAGCCGTAGTCGATCAGCCGCTTGGCCACGTCGTCCACGGTCACACCGGTCGCCTTGGTCAGCGGCCGCAGGTCGATGATGCACTCGTGCGCGACGAGGCCGCCGGGGCCGGTGTAGAGCACCGGGTAGTGCGGCTCCAGGCGCTTGGCGACGTAGTTGGCGCTGAGGACCGCGACCTGCGTGGCGCGCTTGAGGCCCTCGCCGCCCATCAGCCGGACGTACGCCCAGGAGATCGGCAGGATGCCCGCCGAGCCCCACGGCGCGGCCGAGATCGGGCCGACGCCGGTCTTCGGTCCGGCCTCCGGCTGCATCGGGTGGTTGGGCAGGTACGGCGCCAGGTGGGAGCGTACGGCGACCGGGCCGACGCCGGGACCGCCGCCGCCGTGCGGGATGCAGAACGTCTTGTGCAGGTTCAGGTGGGAGACGTCGCCGCCGAAGTGGCCCGGCTTGGCGAGGCCGACCAGGGCGTTGAGGTTGGCGCCGTCGACGTAGACCTGGCCGCCGGCGTCGTGCACCTGGGCGCAGATGTCGGCGACGTGCTCCTCGAACACGCCGTGCGTGGACGGGTAGGTGATCATCAGCACGGCCAGCTGGTCGCGGTGCTGCTCGATCTTCGCCCGCAGATCCTCGACGTCGATCTCGCCGTCCTCGGCGGTCTTCACGACGACGACCTTCATGCCGGCCATCACGGCGCTGGCGGCGTTCGTGCCGTGTGCGGAGGACGGGATGAGGCAGATGGTGCGCTGGTCGTCGCCGTTGGCGCGGTGGTAGCCGCGGACGGCGAGCAGGCCCGCGAGCTCGCCCTGCGAGCCGGCGTTGGGCTGGAGCGAGACCTTGTCGTAGCCGGTGACCTCGGCGAGCCGGTCCTCGAGCTCGTGGATGAGGGTCAGGTAGCCCTGCGCCTGCTCGGCGGGCGCGAAGGGGTGCAGCGCGCCGAACTCGGGCCAGGTGACGGGTTCCATCTCCGTGGTCGCGTTGAGCTTCATGGTGCAGGAGCCCAGCGGGATCATGCCGCGGTCGAGCGCGTAGTCGCGGTCGGCCAGCTTGCGCAGGTAGCGCAGCATCGCGGTCTCGGAGCGGTGCTGGTGGAAGACGGGGTGGGTGAGGTAGGCGTCGGTGCGCAGCAGGGCCTCGGGCAGGGCGTCCGCGGCGGCGGCGTCCAGAGCCTCGATGCGCGCCTCCACGCCGAAGGCGGACCACACGCTGCGCAGCTGGGCCCGGTCGGTGGTCTCGTCGCAGGCGATCGAGACGTGGTCGGCGTCCACGAGGCGCAGGTTCACGCCGGCCTCGCGGGCGGCGGCGACGACCTCGGCGGCGCGGCCCTCGGTCTTGACCGTGATCGTGTCGAAGTAGGCGCCGTGGACGACCTCGGCACCGCCGGCCTTCAGGCCCTCGGCGAGGATCGTGGCGTAGCGGTGGGTGCGCTGCGCGATGCCCTTCAGGCCCTCGGGGCCGTGGTAGACGGCGTACATGCCGGCCATGACGGCGAGCAGCACCTGGGCGGTGCAGATGTTGCTGGTGGCCTTCTCGCGGCGGATGTGCTGCTCACGGGTCTGCAGGGCGAGGCGGTAGGCCCTGTTGCCGTCCGCGTCCACGGAGACGCCGACCAGGCGGCCGGGCAGGCTGCGGGCGAACTTCTCGTGCACCGCCATGTAGCCGGCGTGCGGGCCGCCGAAGCCCATCGGCACGCCGAAACGCTGGGTGGTGCCGACGGCGATGTCCGCGCCCAGCTCGCCGGGGGACTTCAGCAGGGTCAGGGCGAGCAGGTCGGCGGCGACGGTGACCAGCGCGCCCAGCTCGTGCGCCTGGTCGATGACCGGCTTGAGGTCGCGTACGGCACCGGAGGCGCCCGGGTACTGCAGGAGCACACCGTTGATCTCGCGCTCGGCGAGCTCGGCGGGGATGCCGTCGCTGAGGTCGGCGACGACGACCTCGACGCCGGTCGGCTCGGCGCGGGTCTCGATGACGGCGATGGTCTGCGGCAGCGCGTCCGCGTCGACCAGGAAAAGGCCCTTCTTGTTCTTGCCCATGCGCCGCGACAGCGCCATCGCCTCGGCGGCGGCGGTGCCCTCGTCCAGGAGGGAGGCGCCGGAGGTCGGCAGGCCGGTGAGGTCGGCGACCATGGTCTGGAAGTTCAGCAGCGCCTCGAGGCGGCCCTGCGAGATCTCCGGCTGGTACGGGGTGTACGCGGTGTACCAGGCAGGGTTCTCCATGACGTTGCGCAGGACGACGGGCGGGGTGAACGTCCCGTAGTACCCGAGACCGATCATCGAGCCGAGGACCTGGTTGCGGTCGGCGAGGGAACGCAGCTCCGCCAGCACCTCGGCCTCGGTGCGGGCGCCGGGCAGGTCGAGCGCGTCGGCGTTCTTGATCACATCCGGCACCGCGGCGGCGGTGAGCTCGTCGAGCGAGCCGTAACCCACCTGCGCGAGCATCTTGGCCCGCGCCTCCTGGTCGGGCCCGATGTGGCGCTGCTCGAAGGGAATGCCCTGTTCGAGCTCGGAGAGCGGAATGCGCTGGGCGGTCATTGCGGAGGCCTCCTGGTCTGACGCGACCTTCGAGGGACACCACGGCTCGGGTGCCCCGACGGCCTCCCCCTCTGTCATCTCAACCTGAGAGCTTCACCGGACCGCCCGAGGGCACCCGGTTTTCACCGTCGGTGAGAGCGGCATCCGTCGACACCCGCTCTGCTTTCCAGAGTGACCTCGTCCGTGCGGTACAGGGGCCTGAGAGATTCCGGGGAGGATTTGCTCCTTCGGCGCCTCCGATGGTGGTGGAGGACTCTCCCGCACGGGGTCAGCAGCCGTTTGCCAGCGTACCAGCGGGCTTGACGAGGCGGGCTCGAGTGGCCGCCGTCCCGATTGTGCTCTTTCGTAGTGCTTACGAATGAGTTGCGACCTAGTGGAGGGACCGTGCAGACCGACATCGATCCGCGCAACCTGATCGGCCGCAAGGCGTTCGACCGGAAGGGCACCAAGATCGGCACGGTGGACGAGGTCTACCTCGACGACGCGACCGGCGTGCCGGAGTGGGCCGCCATACGCACCGGCCTGTTCTCCCGGGACGCCTTCGTGCCGCTCGAACCCAGCGAGCTGGTCGACGGTGAACTGCACGTCCCCTTCGACCGGGCCCTCATCAAGGAGGCCCCCGACTTCGGCGTCGGCCGCCACCTCTCCCCCGAGCAGGAACTGCAGCTCTACCACCACTACGGCCTCGACGTGGCGCCTCCGCCCACCCTCCAGGACCGCGACTTCGGCAAGCTCGCGGGATCCGGCTCCGAGGAAGGCTGAGAGCGAGCGGCGTCCAGCCGGGTTCTACGCGGGCCGGGTCCCGCCGGCCACCGAGGACGCGCTGCCGGTGGCCTCGCTGCCGCCGGTGGACCGGGTCCTGTCGGTGGCTTCGGTGCTGTCGGTGGCTTCGGTGCTGTCGGTGGCTTCGGTGCTGTCGGTGACGCCGGGGCTTGCGGCGGTGGCGTCCGGTCTTCGCCGCACGAGCGGGAGTGGATCCGCCGGCTCCAGGTCCGGGTCGTCGACGCGGAACGTCCGCACCCGGCCCGGCGCGGAGTCGGGCGTCTCGAAGCGGACGGTGACCCGGCCGAGGCCGCTGCCCTGGACCCAGCCGTGCCCGTACTCGGTGTGGCGTACCTCGTGGCCCGCCGGCCAGTGCCGCTCGGCGGGCGCGGACTGCTCCGGGGCAGGTTCGTCCGCGGGGTCCTCCTCAGGGCTGTCCGTCTGCGCGCCGGCCGCCTGCGCGAAGAGGTCCTCCTGCGTGTAGTCGGCGAGCCCGGACACGCCCACACCGAGCAGCCGCACCCCGCCCGTGGTGTCCACCGAGTCCAGCAGCCGGGCCGCCGCCTCCCGCACCACCGCCGGGTCATCCGTGGGCCCGCGCAGCGTCTCGGAGCGGGTCAGCGTGGAGAAGTCGTAGCGCCGCACCTTCAGCACGATGGTGCGGCCCGACAGCCCGGCCTCGCGCAGCCGCCGTACGCACCGGTCGGCGAGCCGCTGCACCTCCAGGCCCACGCGCAGCCGGTCGTGGATGTCCACGTCGTAGGTGTCCTCGACCGACACCGACTTGGCTTCGCGCTCGGCGACCACAGGCCGCTCGTCGTGCGCCAGCGCCATGGAGTACAGCGCCTGCCCGTGCGCCTTGCCCAGCAGCCGTACGAGCTCGTCCTCACCCGCCTCGGCCAGCTCGTTCACCGTGTGGATCCCGGCCCGCCGCAGATGGTCGCCCGTCGCCGGGCCCACGCCCGGCAGCGTCCGCACCGACATGGGGCCCAGCAGGGCCCGCTCGGTGCCGGGCTCGATGAGGACCAGTCCGTCGGGCTTGGCCTGCTCGGAGGCGATCTTCGCGAGCATCTTGGAGGCGGCCAGGCCCACCGAGCCCGTCAGGCCGGTGACCGCGCGTATGTCGGTGCGCAGCCGGATCCCGACCAGTCGCGCGGAATCGGCGTCCCAGGCCTCTCCCCCGGCCTCCAGGTCCACGAACGCCTCGTCCAGGCTGAGCGGCTCCACGAGGGGTGACAGCGCCCGCAGCAGCCCCATCACCTGCTCGCTGATGGACCGGTAGAAGCCGAAGCGCGGCACGAGATACGCGGCGTTCGGTGCCAGTCGCCGCGCCTGGGCCATCGGCATCGCCGAGTGGACTCCGAAGACCCGTGCCTCGTACGACGCGGTGGCGACCACCCCGCGCGGCCCGAGGCCGCCCACGATGACGGCCTTCCCGCGCAGGCTCGGCTTGGACGCCTGCTCCGCCTGGGCGAAGAAGGCATCCATGTCGAGATGCAGGATCGTCGGCGCGCTTCTCACACCTCCGATGCTGCACCACACCACTGACAACACCCCGGAACGGGACCCGCCGCGCCGTCACGGGCACCCCGCCCACGACGGCTCACAGCCCCAGCCGGAACGAGACCGTGGGCGCCGTGGCCCGGGGTGAGCGGCCTGCGGCCCCGCCGGGCCGCTCAGACCGCCCGGTTGCGTCGTCGGGCGAGTTCGTCGCCGGGGTTGTGGCCGACCAGGGTCTCGCCGGTGTCGACACGTTCGCCGTGCAGCTGGGACAGCGCGCTCTCCACGTCGCGCCAGACCACGCCGACGGCGATGCCGAAGATGCCCTGACCGCCCTGGAGCAGGGCGTGGACCTCGTCGGGCGAGGTGCACTCGTAGACCGTGGCGCCGTCGCTCATCAGCGTCATCCGCTCCAGGTCGCGGAAGCCGCGCTCGCGCAGGTGCTGGACAGCCGTACGAATGTTCTGCAGCGACACACCCGTGTCGAGGAACCGTTTGACGATCTTCAGGACGACGACGTCACGGAAGCTGTACAGCCGCTGCGTGCCGGACCCGTAGGCGGGCCGCACGCTGGGCTCGACCAGGCCCGTACGCGCCCAGTAGTCCAGTTGCCGGTAGGTGATGCCGGCGGCCGCGCAGGCCGTCGGACCCCGGTAGCCGATCTGCTCGGACGCCATGGACGCCGCCCCTTTGCTGCTCGGCACGACCGTCGGCCGCTGCGGAGCGTGATCGGCCGCGCTGACGCGATGGGCGTAGCCCATGCTCGAGCGGAGCCGAGAGCCCGGAGGTGGGTACGGACCCATTCCCCCGACCTCACGACCGGGGGCACCCCCAGCCGTACCGTCGCCGCTGCTGCCCACGCCGACCTCCGTCCTTGACCTGCCTCCTCGACGGTAGGCAGTCACCGGGGGTGCGTCAACGATCGCCACACTCGGCACGCCGAGTGATAATCACCCTACGAGTGGTTTCCCGTGCCCCGTCGTGGGGAAAGGCTAGCCGAATGCCACGCGAGGTACGGCCGAGCGCTCCCGGTGGCCGGTGGCATATGTCGGCGTTTCACCGCTTGCCGGACCCGACCCCCGCAACCACCGCCGGAACCGAAGCCCCGAACCTCACTGGTTGCTGGTACCGAAGTCCTCCGGCGAGATCTGGTCGAGGAACTCGCGGAACTTCTCCACCTCGTCCTCCTGCTCGTCCGGGATCGCGATGCCCGCGTCGTCGAGCACCGTGTCACTGCCGTAGATCGGCGTGCCGGTGCGCAGCGCCAGCGCTATGGCATCGGACGGACGAGCACTGACCTCGACCCCGCTCGCAAAGACCAGCTCCGCGTAGAAGACGCCTTCACGCAGGTCCGTGATGCGCACTTCCGTGAGCTCCTGGCCGACGGCCTCCAGCACGTCCTTGAACAGGTCATGGGTCAGCGGCCGCGCCGGGGCCATCCCCTGCTGGGCGAAGGCGATGGCCGTGGCCTCCCCCGGCCCGATCCAGATGGGGAGGTAGCGGTCGCCCCCCACTTCACGCAGGAGCACGATCGGCTGGTTGGAGGGCATTTCGACCCGGACACCTACGACATCGAGCTCGTTCACACAGCAACCCTAGGCCGTGCCCGGGATGTTTGGGTAGTCGGGCCGGAAACGGGAGGTCGATCCGGCCGCCGCGGCCGGTACCGGCTCGGGGTGGCCGGTTCAGGGCAGCCGCACGCCGAGCGCGGTCTGCACCAGCGCCGCGTGCAGTCTCACCGTGAGCGCTGCCAGCTCCTTCGTGCGGGCCTCGGCATGGGCCCGGGTCTGCGGATTGCGGTGGCGCCGCAGCGGGGCCACCACCTGGTCGACGAGCCCGGCCTCCCGGTCGGCGGCCGCCTTCATCACCCGCAGGTGACGGGGTTCGATCCCGAAACGTCCCAGCTCACGGACCAGTGAGGCGACCGTGACCGCCTCCGCGTCGTAGGCGCCGTCCTCCACTGGAGTGACCAGCCCGTACGACTCCCACTCCCCGAGGACCTCCTCGTCGATCTCCGCGGCGGCGAGGAGATCGGCCCGGCAGATCCGGGCCACCGCGGGTGTCTCGACAGGCGCCGGCACGGCCTCGCCGTCACGCTGCCGGCCGAGCACCGGCAGCTGAACGGCCTCACCGCGCTCCACCGCGTCCAGATACTCGCGGATCACCTTCAACGGCAGGTAGTGGTCACGCTGCAATCTCAGCACGTGGGCGAGGCGCTCGACGTCGTCCGGGCTGAACTTGCGATACCCCGAGGGGGTCCGCCGCGGCTCGACGAGGCCCTCCGACTCCAGGAAACGGATCTTGGAGATGGTGACCTCGGGGAACTCCTCGCGCAGCACGTTCAGCACGCTGCCGATGCTCATCAGCCCACTGTCCGCGGCGGTGGTGCCGTGCCCGGCACCACCGCTCGGTGTTTGAAGCATGGACCTTCCCTGGGATCTCCCCGGACGAGTCCGGGGAGGGTCAGTAGCCCTGTCGGCTCGAGTAGAAGACCAGCCGGTACTTGCCGATCTGCACCTCGTCGCCGTTGGACAGCGCGACCTGGTCGATCCGCTCACGGTTGACGTACGTGCCGTTCAGGCTGCCGACGTCGGCCACCGTGAACGACCCGGCCGGGCTGCGGCGGAACTCCACATGGCGGCGCGAGACCGTCACGTCGTCCAGGAAGATGTCGCTCTGCGGATGACGCCCGGCCGTGGTCAGCTCCCCGTCCAGGAGGAAGCGGCTGCCCGAGTTCGGCCCGCGGCGCACCACCAGCAGGGCGGAGCCGACCGGCAGCGCGTCGACGGCCGCCTGCGCCTCCGGAGACAGCATCGGCGTCTGGCCGGTGGCCTCGGCGTCGTAGGCCTCCAGACCGGAGATGGAGATCGTGGAGGTCGTCTCCGACGCGCGCTCCGGCACCGCACCAGGCCGCAACGGCGCACCACAGTTGGAGCAGAAGCGGCTGTTCTCCGCGTTGCGGTGACCGCACCTCGTACAGACCAGGGCCGACATGGACGGATCCTCCTGCCGCGGCTGCCCCGTCGGGGCTGGGGACGCGTACGGGCCGGCGGCAAACCCTCCACCCGTACCTGAGGTTGACGGTTGGCCGAAACCTATGCCGCCTGCCTGGGCAGGGTCAACCGACGGCGCGCCCGGTGCGCCGGAAATGTCACCCGTCCCCGGGACCTGGTCGCGGAACAGCGGACGCTGACCTTCCGCGTCGGGCTGTGCGCGATGGCGGGCGGTCGCGTTGTCGCCGCCCTCTCGCGCGCTCTTGCCGAACAACTTCGCAAACAACTTCACGGGCGATTCCCCTTGACCGAAACAGACCCGCCCGTGGGGCAGGACGAACCCTGACTGCATACACCGGTCGACCCGGACATCCTCACAACGTCCGTATCCACCAGACAGTTTCCACCACGCACCACCCAATCGGTGCGCCGACCCCCCGCAACCTCATGCCCCTGCCGGACGACCGCCATGCACCCCCGGTTCACTGCGAGGACGACCGAGCGTAGTCAGGCTGCTTCGCCGCTCGCAAGGCGTCCACGACGATCTTGTCCGATCGCTCGACGGTCACGGTGGCCTGCTCCTTCTCGAGGGTCTGCACCACCCCTCCAGGGATGTTGAGCGCCGGCTCCAGGTCCTGCGGCTTGCCGATGACCTGGAAACGATAGGGCGCGTTGATCTTGTTCCCGTCGACGTCCACGCTCTTGCCGGAGTCCGTCAGGTAGGTGCTCGCCACCACCCGGACACCGTTGACCTGGATGGCCTCCGCACCGGCCGCGCGCAGCTCCTGTATCGCGTCCAGCAGCATGTCCGCCCGGACCGTCCCCTTCGTGTCCTCGATCGTCATCGTGATACCTGGCCCCTGCGCGGCCACCGTGCCCGCCAGAATGCCGAGTTGCCTCTCCTTCTCGACCGTCTGCCTGCGGGCCTCCTCGGCCTGGTCCGAACTGTTCTCCAGCTCCTGACGCTGCTTGTCGAGACCCTGCTTCTCGTCCTCAAGACGCTGTGTACGGTCGTCGAGTTCATCGAGGATGCGAACAAGATCCTCCTGCCGGGCACCGCGCAGCGCGCTGTCACTGTCGCTGTTGGAGGCGACCTGGACCGCGAGACCGAAACCCAGGCCGAACAGCAGCAGCGCTACGACGAGTTGGGCCCGGGTGAAGCGCGGCGGCCACAGGCCCTTGCCCAGCCGCTGACGGCCGGTGAGCTCGGGGGCGGACTCCTCCTCGGTGCCCTCCGCGGCTCCGGGAGCCTGCGCGGGCACCTCCGCGGGCAGCTCCTTGCGGAGCCGGTTCTCCCGCTGCTCCTCCCGCTTCTCGCCCTGTTCGTCCCGTTCCGCGCCGGGCTCGTTCTCCGGCAGTTCGTCCTTGTGGTTCATCGGTCTCACGCCCGGAACACGTGCCGTCGGATCGCGGCGGCGTTGGAGAAGATGCGGATGCCGAGGACCACCACGACACCCGTGGACAGCTGGGCACCCACACCCAATTTGTCGCCCAGGAAGACGATCAGCGCGGCGACGACCACGTTCGACAGGAACGACACCACGAACACCTTGTCGTCGAAGATCCCGTCGAGCATGGCCCGCAGTCCGCCGAAGACGGCGTCCAGCGCCGCGACGACGGCGATGGGCAGATAAGGCTCGACAACCGCCGGAACCTCGGGCCGGACCAACAGGCCGGCCACCACTCCCACGATGAGGCCCAGTACGGCGATCACGATGTGCCCTTCTCAGTGCTCGGCTGTGCGGTACGTACGATCACACTCGGTGCGGCGGGCAGCCGGAGGTCGCTCTCCACGGAGATACTCGTCCGGATGCCGTAGTTGTCCTGGAGGGCGTGCAGATACAGCCCGTCGGGGCTGTCCTGGAACCGGGTGCTCAGCCGTTGCCCGTCCCCCACCGCGAGCACCGTGTACGGCGGCACCAGCGGCCTGTTGTCGACCAGTATGGCGTCCCCGGCCGCCCTGATCGCGGACAGGGCGGTCAACCGCTGCCCGTTGACGGAGACCGCCTCGGCCCCCGACTGCCACAGCCCGTTCACGACGCGCTGCATGTCCCGGTCGCGCACCCGGCCCGTATCGGAGAAACCCGAGGTCTCGCGCGGGTTGCCGCCCCCGCCCGTGGCGGCCTCCTTGGCGTCGTCCACGACGAGCTTCACCCCGGGTCCGTGCACGTCGGTGGCGCCCGCCAGGATCCCCACCAGGTCGGCCCGGGTGTTTCCGCCGCTCTCCCGGAGCGCCTGCCGCTGCCGCTCGCTCACGTCGCCACGGAGTTTGTCGACATCTCGCTCGAGCTTGTCGGCCGCCGCCGTCTCGCGGTCGATGCGGTCGATCAGCTCCTGACGCTCCTTGGCGACCGTCGGGGCCGCCACACGCGCCTGCGCCGCTCCCACCGTCACCACGAGCGCCGCCAGCACCAGGCCGACCGCCAGCCCCAGTCGCGCCCGGACGGTTTTGGGCAGACCGCCCTCACCAGCGGCCTTCTTCCGTGCGGCGGCCTCGGCATAGCCGTCGTCGAGGCTGTGGTCCATGACGTTGGTGATCAACGACATGGACGCATCCGGACGGGAAGGCCGCGTGGGGGTGCTCCGAATGGGGGGTTGCTGCGGCATGCCGCACATCGTCGCATGCAGAGGCCGGGTCCTCCGAATGGCCCCACCGGCGTGCCGGACAGGCCCCCTTGGGGGCACTTGTCCGGCACGCGCGCGTCCTGCCCGTTTTATTGACTTATGTCACCGTCCGACTCTCGGCATCCGGACGGTCCGGACTCACCGGTCCACTACCGCCCTGCGCTGTCGACGACCGTCGACCACTCGTCGAGCAGGGCCTGCGCGGAGGCGTCGTCGGGACCCTCGGCCCACAGGTGGGTGACCGCCTCGGCCGGGTCGGGCAGCACCATGACCCAGCGGCCGTCGGTCTCCACGACCCGCACACCGTCCGTCGTGTCGACGAAACGCTCTCCGGCGGCCTCGACGACCCGGCGCATCACCAGGCCCTTCACCGCCCACGGCGTGGCCAGGTCCCGCTTGAGGACATGGGCGCGCGGGATCCGGGCGTCGATCTGGCTGAGGGTCAGCTGGGTTCGCGCGACCAGCCCGATCAGCCGTACGAAGGCCGCCGTCCCGTCGTAGACGCTGCTGAACTCCGGGACGATGAACCCGCCCTTGCCGTCACCGCCGAAGATCGTCCCCTCCTCGCCGCCGACCCGCGTCAGGTCGTCGGGCGAGGTGGTCGTCCACTCGACCTGGGTGCCGTGGTATGCGGCAACCTGCTCGGCGATACGGGTGGTCGTCACCGGAAGTGCGACGCGGCCGCTACGACGCTCGGCGGCGACCAAGTCGAGCATCACCAGTAGCGCCCGGTCGTCCTCGATGATGCGGCCCTTCTCGTCGACGAGCGACAGCCGCTCACCGACCGGGTCGAACCGCACGCCGAACGCGGCCCCGGAGGACGCCACGATCTCTCCGAGCCGGACCAGCCCCTTCCGGCGCATGTCCTCGGTCTCCGTGGGCCGGGACTCGTCGAGACCGGGGTTGATGGTCAGCGAGTCCACCCCGAGCTTGCCGAGCAGGCTGGGCAGGACCAGGCCGGCGCTGCCGTTCGAGGCGTCCACGACGACTTTGAGACCCGCCTCGCCGATACCGTTCGTGTCGACGTTGCGCAGGAGCGAACCGGTGTACGAGTCGAAGACGCTGGACGGGAAGTACAGGTCACCGATCTCGCCCGGGAACGCACGCCGGTACTCCTGGCGGGCGAAGACCCGGTCGAGTTTGCGCTGGCCGCCCTGCGACAGATCGGCGCCCTGCCCGTCGAAGAACATGATGTCGACCGAGTCCGGCACCCCGGGGGTGGTCCGGATCATGATGCCGCCGGCGCTGCCCCGGGCGGTCTGCTGCCTGGCCACGGGCAGCGGCACGTTCTCCAGGTCTCGTACGTCGATGGCGCTGGCCTGGAGGGCCGAGATGACCGCCCGCTTGAGCGCACGCGCACCCCGGGAGTGGTCACGTGCCGTGGTGACCGTCGAGCCCTTCTTCAACGTCGTCGCGTAGGCGCCGGCGAGCCGCACGGCGAGCTCCGGAGTGATCTCCACGTTCAGGATGCCGGAGACCCCGCGGGCGCCGAACAGATGCGCCTGTCCCCTGGACTCCCAGATCACCGAGGTGTTGACGAAGGCGCCCGCCTCGATGGTCTTGAACGGATAGACCCGCACATTGCCCTGAACAATCGATTCCTCGCCGATCAGGCACTCGTCACCGATGACCGCGCCGTCCTCGATCCGCGCCGCGCGCATGATGTCGGTGTTCTTGCCGACGACGCACCCACGCAGGTTGCTGTGCTGCCCGACGTACACGTTGTCGTGCACGACGGCCTTGTGCAGGAAGGCACCGCTCTTCACCACGACGTTCGAGCCGACGACCGTGTGCTCACGGATCTCGGCGCCGGCCTCCACCTTGGCGTAGTCGCCGATGTAGAGGGGGCCGCGCAGCTCGGCGTCCGGATGCACCTCGGCGCCCTCGGCGACCCAGACACCCGGTGAGATCTCGAAGCCGTCGAGCTGGACGTCCACCTTGCCTTCCAGGACGTCCGCCTGCGCCTTGACGTAGCTCTCGTGGGTGCCGACGTCCTCCCAGTAGCCCTCGGCGACATAGCCGTAAATCGGCTTGCCTTCCTTCATCAGCTGGGGGAAGACGTCACCGGACCAGTCGACGGGAACGTCGGCCTCGACGTAGTCGAAGACCTCCGGTTCCATGACGTAAATGCCCGTGTTCACCGTGTCGGAGAAGACCTGGCCCCAGGTCGGCTTCTCGAGGAAACGCTCGACCTTGCCCTCTTCGTCGACGATGGTGATGCCGAATTCCAGCGGATTGGGCACGCGCGTGAGACACACGGTGACCATCGCGCCCTTTTCCTTGTGGAACCGGATCAGGTCCGTGAGGTCGAAGTCGGTCAGCGCATCGCCGGAGATGACCAGGAAGGCATCGTCCTTCAACGCCTCTTCGGCGTTCTTGACGCTTCCGGCGGTACCGAGTGGCTTCTCCTCATTGGCATAGGTGAGCTCCATGCCGAGCTCTTCACCGTCACCGAAGTAGTTCTTGACCAACGAGGCCAAGAACTGGACTGTGACGACGGTCTCATTCAGACCATGCCTTTTGAGCAGCCGCAGAACGTGCTCCATGATCGGCCGGTTGGCCACCGGCAGGAGCGGCTTGGGCATGCTCGAGGTCATTGGGCGAAGGCGTGTGCCTTCGCCTCCGGCCATCACGACGGCCTTCATGTCGGAAGCGTCCTCCTCCAAGAGACGACGATCTAGCCGACTTCACCCGTCCTGATTGTCCCGCACTTTTCCGAAGCGGGCCATCGGAGCCACTGCGGCTGCCGGAATGGGCGAACTCAGTCGGCCATGGCGTCCGCCCGGACCAGTCGGCGGACTTGCACCACGTAGAGAACTCCTGCCCACCAGTAGAGGGTTGTACCCCATCCGGCGAACGCCCATCCGAAAACGGCAGCGAGTGACGGGATCCATCCGCTTCCATCGCTGAGCAGAAGCAACGGGAACGCGTACATCAGGTTGAACGTTGCGGCCTTCCCCAAGAAGTTCACCTGGGGCGGCGGGTAGCCATGACGCCGGAGAACGCCCACGGCCACCAGCAGCATCAATTCGCGCGCCAGGAGAGCCGCGGTCAGCCAGACCGGCAGAATCTCGCGCCAGGTGAGGCCGACGAGCGTGGAAAGGACGTAGAGGCGGTCGGCCGCCGGGTCGAGCAGCCGGCCCAGGCTGCTGATCTGGTTCCAGCGTCGCGCCAGCTTGCCGTCCAGGTAGTCGCTGACGCCACTGAGCGCGAGTACCAGCAGGGCCCACCCGTCGCTCTTGGGCCCTCCGAACTCCGGCCTGAGGATCAACCACAGGAAAAGAGGCACGCCAAGGAGCCGCGCCATGCTGAGGATGTTCGGAATGGTGAGGACCCGGTCCGTCTGGACGCGGGTCTCCTGGACCTCCACGCGGGGGCCTCCTGGTCAAACGTACCGACGATGCGTCCTGACCTTACCTCAACGCAAAAAAGCTCTGGCTCCTGGGCTGTGCAGCCCAGGAGCCAGAGCTCCAAGAGTTGTTCGGCGGTGTCCTACTCTCCCACAGGGTCCCCCCTGCAGTACCATCGGCGCTGTGAGGCTTAGCTTCC